>QQUF01000007.1 GCA_008501735.1 Calditrichota bacterium
GAAGTTATGCAGTTGTTGGTGCTTATATAGCTAAAAATGGAAGTTTTACTAATGCTGGAGCTGCTTACCTTTATGAAAGAAGTGGCACTTCTTGGACTCAATTAGCAATTTATGCACAAAGCGATCCTGTGGCAAATGATCAATTAGGTTTTTCAATTGGATTGAGTGGAAATTTTATTATTGCAGGAGCTAGGTATGGTGATGCTGGAGGAACTGATAGAGGAGAAGCTTATATTTTTTCTAGAAATCCATTTTATAATGGAAACGTAACTCAAACTGTTTCAAGTAATTCTACAATTAGTTTTGATGAAGGAAATGCAAACACTGCGAATGTTGACGAAGACACAGGAATGGACATTGCTTTTACAGGAGTAACTAACTCTGCTGACATTCAATGTGAATCTTTCCCTGAAGCACCAACAGGAACTGATGGAATTACAGGAACTGTTAATCCAACTCGTTGGGTAATTACTGATGCAGGTCTGGCTTTCACAAATGCCCAAATCAGAATTGATATGAACACACTTCCTTTCACACTTACAAACCCAAGTGCAGCAGTGATTTATCACCGTTCAACTCCCGGAAGTGGAAGTTTTACAGGTCTTGCAACAACTGTTGAAGGAGATGAATTAGTTGCTAACACTCCAAGTTTTAGTGAATTTGTAATTGGTGGCGGAGATACTCCTCTTGCAATCGAACTTGATTCTTTTAATGCACGTCAAATTGAAAATTCAATCCAACTTTCTTGGACGACTGCTTCTGAAACTGAAAACGAAGGTTTCAATGTTTACAGAAAAACAGGAAATGGTGAATTTATCAAAATCTCTTCTTTCAAAGGAAATTCCGAGTTAGAAGGTGCATTAAACTCTACAGTTTCAAACAATTACTCTTTTGTTGACAATTCAGAATTTCGTAATGGAAAAACTTACACTTACTTCATTTCTGATGTTGAAACAAACGGAATTGAAACTAAACACGAAGAAGTAGCACAAACAGTTAAATTCGTTTTGGGTGAGGAAATTGTACAATCAAAACTCGACTACGTTTTGGCACAAAACTTCCCGAATCCTTTTAACCCAAGCACAACAATCAATTTCCAAATTGCCAAAGAGCAAACAGTGAAATTAGAAGTTTACAACTTAAACGGTGAAATTGTAAAAGAACTTGTGAACGAAAAAATGAGTCAAGGTTCACACAAAGCGGTTTGGAATGGAACTGACAATTTTGGCAAAACAGTTTCAAGCGGAACTTATTTTTACAAAATTTCAGCTGGAACTTTCACACAAACAAACAAAATGATTTTACTCAAATAATTTTTCTCTCTCCTCTTATGAAAGCCCCATATTTTTATGGGGCTTTTTTTGTTTAATCACTTCTTTACTTCCCTACAATTGACCTAACTACACAAAATATTTACCCTGTAAGGAATTCCTTACACTGTAAGGCAAACACTACAATTTGGGTAAACCTCTACTAATTAATTACTTATAGAAATATTTTCAATTTTGTAAGGAAATCCTTACAAAATCTATAATTTTCAAAATTTTACAAAATATGTGTTTAAAGCACCTAAAAGGTCTATTTTGAGTTTGGCACAGCCTTTGAAAGTTAGTTTAGAAAAAATTGACACAAATTTTTAAAAAAACTCAAAGGTTTTAAAAATGAAAATCTTAACAAAAACAATATTGACTCTAAGCATTGGGTTAACACTTACTTCAAATCTTTTTTCTCAAAACAAAGTTTATTGGTCAGTTCTTAGTACACAAAGTATTCATAAATCAAATTTAGATGGAACAAGTGCAGAAACTGTAAAAACAGGCATAAATGCTTACGATTTTCAAATTGATTATTTTAACCAAAAAATGTATTGGATAGACAATGGCACAAGCATAAAAAGAGCAGATATTGATGGCTCTAATGTTGAGGGTTTAATTACTGGCTTAAGCCAATTAAAAGGGATTGCATTAGATTTAGAAAATGATAAAATTTATTTTACTAACAGTGCTTTAGATAAAATCCAAAAATCGAATTTAGATGGCTCAAATGTTGAAGATGTTGTTGATACAAATGCAGGTCCTGTTGAAATAGAATTAGATCTAGTAAATTCAAAAATATATTGGTCTGATACTCAAGTTACAGATATTTTTAGATGTGATTTTGATGGCTCAAATATTGAATCTATCATTGATGCACAATGTTTTGATTTAGCAATTGATAACGTTAACAGTAAACTATATTTTTGTAATAATACTACTAAGAAAATTCAAAGATCAAATCTAGATGGCTCAAATGTTGAAGATATTATTGACAATGGTACGACGTGTTATCAGGTTTCACTTGATGCAACAAATGGAAAAATTTATTTCAATAATATTTTAGGAAATAAATTACAAAGAGCTGATTTAGACGGTTCAAATATTGTTGATATAAATTCGGATAATGTTAAATCAATCGCAAATTTTGGAAATTTAAACTTAGTACAAAATCCAGGCTGTGAAGAGGAACTTGTTGGAGATGAAATTCCTAGTTGGACTGAAGCTTCAGGTACAAAATGGACTCAAAGATCAACAAATCCGTCGCCTTTTGAAGGTTCTTTTTATTTTTATGCAGGTAGCCAATCCGGAACTGCTGAACTACAACAAGATGTCAATGTCTCAGAATACAGTAATTCAATTGATAATGGAAATGCAACCTTTAATTGGTCAAGTTATGCGGCAACTAAACAAGGTATTGATGACGCAAAAATTATTCTTGAATACAGAGATGTAACGAATACAACAGTTTTAGATACTTACGATTCAGGATTTTATAGCGGACAAACTTGGACAGAATTTTCGGATAGTAGAATAGCACCTGTTGGAACAAGATTTATCAGAATTAGAATGATTAGCGATAGAGATTTGGGACCACAAAATAATGGTAATCACGATAATTTAAATTTATTCACTACAGCCGAGTCAAATGCTGATTCTCCTCTTGCAATCGAATTAGATTCATTCCAAGTTCGTCAAATTGAAAATTCAATTCAACTCAAATGGACGACTGCTTCTGAAACTGAAAATGAAGGTTTTAATGTTTACAGAAAAACAGGAAACAGAAATTTCACTCAAATTGCTTCTTACAAAGGAAATTCTGAACTTCTTGGAGTATTGAACTCAACAGTTTCAAACAACTACATTTTCGTTGACAATTCAGAACTTCGTAACAACGAAACTTACACATACTACATTTCTGATGTTGAAACTAACGGAGTCGAAACTAAGCATAAAGAACAAGCTCAAACGATTAAATTCAATCTTACCGAAGAAAATACTCAAACAAAACTTGACTACGTTTTAGCACAAAACTTTCCAAATCCTTTCAACCCAAGCACAACAATCAATTTCCAAATCAAAAAAGACCAAAGAGTAAAACTCCAAGTTTACAACTTAAACGGTCAGCTTGTTAAAGAACTTTTGAACGATAAAAAGAACAAAGGTTCATACTCTGTTAAATGGAATGGAACTGACAGTTTCGGAAATCAAGTTTCAAGTGGAACTTACTTCTACAAAATTTTAGCAGGAACTTTCACTCAAACCAACAAAATGATTTTGCTCAAATAATTTTACTCCCCTGACAAAACACTGAAAGTCTCAGATTCTTTTTGAGACTTTCACCTTAAACAGAAAATTAACTTTAAAAAAATAGGATAAAAACAATGAAAACTTTAACTAAAACTCTTTTGACTTTAAGTATTGGCTTAACAATTTCAACAAACCTTATTGCTCAAGACAAAATTTATTTTACTGATAGAGGAACAACTCCTCGACAAATTTTTAAAGCAAATTTAGACGGTTCAAATGTGGAATCAATTATCTCATCAGGTTTAAGTAGTCCAAGAGAAATTGTATTAGATGCAACAAATTCTAAAATTTACTGGGCTGACCAAGGTACTCAGAAAATCCAAAGAGCTGATTTAGATGGCTCGAATGTAGAAGACCTTGTTACAGGAATTTCAGGAGCTCACGGAATGGCTATTGATTTTAATAGTCAGAAAATTTATTGGAGTGCTTTTGGTTTAGATAAAATTCAAAGAGCTGACTTAGATGGTTCAAATGTCGAAGACATTATTACAGGCTTAACGAGTCCCGTAGGAATTGCATTAGACCTTGTAAACTCAAAGTTATATTGGGGAGATATTGGACCTAATAAAATTCAAAGGTCAGATTTAGATGGTTCTAATATTGAAGATATTGTTACAGGACTTCATCCTTTTTATTCTTCAATGGAAATTGATACAGAAAACTCAAAAATTTACTTTGGTGAAGGTAGTTCAATAAGAAGAGCAGATTTAGATGGTTCTAATGAGGAAAGTGCTATTAGTGGTTTATCTCGAGTTTCTGGAATTGGATTAGATTTGACAAATTCAAAAATTTATTGGACTGACCAAAACAACGATAAAGTTCAAAGGGCAAACTTAGATGGAACAAATGTTGAGGATTTAGTTTCAACAGGATTAGATATTCCAGCCGGAATAGCACTTTTTGAAAATTCTGATGCTCCACTTTCAGTTGAATTAAATTCTTTCCAAGCTCGTCAAATCGAAAACTCAATCCAACTTACTTGGTCAACTGCTTCTGAAACTGAAAATGAAGGCTTTAATGTTTACAGAAAAACAGGTGACAGAAATTTCATTCAAATTGCTTCTTACAAAAGTCATAATGAACTTCTTGGTCAAGGAAATACATCTTTTAATTCTACTTACAGATTTGTTGATAATTCAAAATTGCAAAATAACGAACTTTACACTTACTACATTTCTGATGTAGAAACAAACGGACTTGAAACTAAACACGAAGAAAATTCTCAAACTGTAAAATTTGTTCTCGGTGAGGAAAATGTAAACACTAAAAAAGAATACAAATTAGCACAAAACTTCCCGAACCCTTTTAACCCAAGCACAACAATTTCTTACCAACTCGCAAAAGATAGAAAAGTTCAACTAAAGATTTATAATCTCCAAGGTGAGCTTGTAAATGAACTTGTGAATGAGAAAAAGAATAAAGGTTCACACTCTGTAAATTGGAATGGAACTGACAAATATGGGAATCAAGTCTCAAGCGGTACTTACTTTTACAAACTGACAGCAGGAAATTTTACTCAAACTAACAAAATGATTTTACTCAAATAATTTTACTCCCCTGACAAAACACTGAAAGTCTCAAATTAATTTTTGAGACTTTCACTTTTAATTCTTCTCCAAAAAGAGTGCATTTTGATAGCTCAAGTTCACCTTAACAGATACGCTATCGACTAAGAAATGAAAAAATTAGCATCATTTAAAAATCATAGGTTCTTATTTTGAATAAATTTCTAGAAACTGAGCTACGGAACTTTGGCATTATTGGAAAGAGTCCTCAAATGCTCTCTCTTTTTGAAAAGATAAAACTAACAATAAATGTTAATTATCCAATCTACATTCACGGCGAAACAGGAACAGGAAAAGAGCTTGTCGCAAAAGCATTGCACAATTTTAGCCAAAGAAAAGAGAATAACTTTGTAGTAGTGAATTGTGCGACAATTCCTAAAGAATTAGCAGAAAGTGAACTTTTTGGTTTTGAAAAAGGTTCTTTTAGTGGTGCCTCATCTTTGACAAAAGGAAAGTTCGAACTTTCAGACGGCGGTACAATTTTCTTAGATGAGATTGGAGAATTACCCTTGAATTTACAATCAAAATTATTACGAGTTATTCAAGAAAGTGACATTTGGAGAGTCGGTGGTCAAAAACCGATAAAATTGGATTTGAGAATTATTGTAGCAACCCAAAGAGATTTAGAAGAAGAGGTAAAAATAGGAAATTTTAGAGAAGACCTTTACCACAGACTAAACGTTGTAAAATTAGAAATTCCTCCTTTAAGAGAAAGAGTAGAAGATGTTGTAACATTAGCCAATTACTTCTTACAAAAGCAATCCTCAGAGTTAGGTAAAAAAGGGCTTTCTTTTACACACAAAGCATTATCAATTTTAAAACTTCAAGATTGGAAAGGGAATGTGAGAGAATTAGAAAATACAATTGCAAAAGCGATAGTAATGAAAAAAGATGATTTACCTTTAAATTCAAAAGAACTTGGTTTTGCCAAAAACAAAAATTCATTTTTAGATTCTCAAGATTCAAATAGAAGTATTTTTGAAGGTAGAAATTTTACTGAAAAAATTAATATTCTTGAGCAAAAAATATTAGTTGAAGAGCTTGAGAGAAATGACTGGAACAAGTCTAAAACCGCTAATTCTTTAGATTTAACCAGAGATAAATTATACCGACTTTTGAACAAACACAATCTTTTGGAAAAAAATATTCTTCCTTAAACTTACTAAGTAGTCGAGCAGAATTGTTTGACAAATTAAGAAACTGTCTGCTGCTAATTTTTACGTGTCTCTAACCATCTCTGAAAAAAACTCTAACGCTTCGCTTGAATTTATTTTCTGTCTCCTCCTTGAAAAAGGAGGAGTTTTTTGTCGTACAAAGCACGATTTTTTCTTTTCCTCTCCTTTTTAAGGAGTGGGAATTTTTTCGTTTTAGGAACCAAAGGTTTTTGAAAATGAAAAAATGGGGTGGTCAAAAGAGTGCAAAATTAGCTGAAAATGTCAAATAAATTTGCTCGACTACTTATCTGAGGCTACGAAAAAAATCAAAGAAAATAATTGCCCACGAAACACACTAAAAACACGAAAAAATAAACTTCGTAGAGCCGCACAGAGGTGCATCTCCGAAACAAAAGCTAGATTTCATTTTACAAATTTATAAATTGATTTAACCTACCGCCTTTTAACTTTTACAGCTTTGCTGAAAGTATATTTTTTTGCAGAGCCTAAGTTATTCCACGCTTTAACTGTAACAGTAAAATCTCCTCGCCGATTAAAGGTATGTTTTACTGTTTTTCCAAGTGCAGTTGTTCCGTCTCCAAAATTCCACTCGTAGTTTAGGTTTTTGTGGTTAGACTCCAAAACAGCATCAAAAACTACTTCGTCTCTTGCTCCACCTGTGTAAATATTTTCGGGAGATTGAATCACAATTTTTGGAGGCTCTTCAACTGTTATTTTTACTTTGTAAGTTTCTGTTTTGCAATCTGAAAGTTGTTTATGAGTTACAGCTAATGAAGCAAAGTAAGTTCCTGCTTTGGTAAAACTGTAATCCAAGTTTTTGGTTTTAAATTCCTTTCCATCTCCTGCGTTCCACGCAAAATTAAGATTTTTAGTGCTTTCTGAAACTCTTGGTCGAATGTTAATAATCTTTCCAACTTCTGCAAAAATTTCATCTGCTAATATTACTTGTGGAAGAGAAATTACTTCTATCTCCCGAACTTCATTCAAACCACCAGAAATTACTTGAACTTGGTACTTTCCAGCTTTTGCGAAAGCCTTTGAAACCTTTGAACCACTTTTCTTGTCTCCGTCACTAAAAGACCAACTGTAAACTGAGTTGCTTTTCCCGCCTTCTGCTTCAAAAGAAATTGGCGAATTTGCACAAGCGATTTGTGGAGAAGTTATTTCTAAATTCTTAGCTTTTTCAATTACCTCAACAAGAATTTTAGTTGAGTTCTTTGAACAATCAGTTTTACTGTTATCTGAAACTTCGAGGTTAACTTCGTAAATCCCAACTTTTGAAAATTGGTGTTTTACCAAAATTCCACTTCCTGTTTTTCCGTCTCCAAATTTCCAATTGTAAGAACTTATTTTTCCGTCAGAGTCAGAACTTTTTGAAGCATCGAATTCTAAAATTGAATTGACGACAACATCAAAATTACTTGAATAATTTCTTCCTTCAGAATCTTTAGCAGAAATTCTTGCTTGAGGTGCAGAATTAACCAAAATTTGTCTTTCAATTTCTGAAGAATTACAACCTGCATTCGCATTGCTTTTGACTTTTAATTTTACAGTAAAAAGCCCTGCTCTACTGAAAGAATGTTCGATTTTAGATTTTGTTGAAGTTGTCCCGTCACCGAAGTCCCACAAAAAGTCATCAATTTTTGATTTCACTTTTGTTCCGTCAAAACTAACCTTTTCACCAATACAAACCTCTTTTGGAATCTCAAAAAATGCAACTGGTGAAGGTTGAACTTTTACAATTAATTCATCAGTTGAAGTATTTTCACAATCACCTTCCGAAGGAACTGTAATTGTTAAAGAAACGGTGTAAGTTCCTGAGTTCAAAAATGCGTGAGAAGCAGAAATTCCACCTCCAGTTGTTCCATCACCAAAATCCCAATCTAAACTTTGGATTTGTCTTCCGCCACCTTTTGAAGCAGAACCATCAAATTTCACAACTTCACCTGCACAAACAGTAACATCTTTTCCTGCTTCAGCAACTGGAGCATCAGTTACTTGAACTAAAAACTCATCAAAAGAAGAATTACAATTCAAATTGCTGTTGTCTTGAGCAGTAAGCCTAACTGTGTAAAATCCTGCTTTTTTGAATGTGTGAATCGGGTTAATTCCGTCTGCTTTTGTGCCATCGCCAAAATCCCAAGAGAATTTGAGCAAATTCTTGTCGTCGTCGTCTGATTTACTTGCATCAAAAATTACACTTTCGCCCGCACAAACATTCTTTTTCGCTTCAATTTTTGCAATCGGAGCCGAATTAATTTTTACTTTAATCGAAGTTTTGTTTATTGAATTTGAAAGACCTTGTCCATCGTCAACAGTTAAGGTTACAGGGAAAGTTCCTGTTTTTGAGTAAGTGTGAGAAACCTTTATTCCTTTTGCCGAATTTCCATCGCCAAAATCCCAGTAGTAAGTCAGAAAATCTCCATCAGAATCTTTACTTGAAGAAGCGTCGAAATCCACAGTTTGAGTACAAGAAAAAATGTCTTTTCCAGCATTTGCAACAGGTTGGTAATTTACTTCGACAGTTTTTGAAACCGATTCACTACTGTTTTCAACATTTAAATTATCGGTAACTGTTAGAGTAACATTGTATCGACCCGACTCTTTAAATTTGTGAGTTGCCTTAAATCTTCTGCCTGTATTTCCGTCCCCGAAATCCCAATTTGCTGCAATAATTTTTCCGTCTTTGTCTTCTGAAAGTGAGCCGTCAAAATTTACAATCTCATTTGGTGCAACTCTCGGAATATTTGCAATAACGGGAATAGGTTTGGAGTTTACAGTAACATTTGTGTAATGAAAATCCTCAGCACCTTTGTCATCAGTAATTTTTAATTTTACTTGATAAACTCCAGGTTTTTTGTAAGTGTAAGAAACTTTGTCTCCACTCAAAATTACACCTTGTTCAACTTCCCACTGAAATTTTGTAATTTTACCGTCTGAGTCCTGTGAGAAACTTGCATCAAACTCTACTTTTTCACCAAAAGAAACAACTTGAGAATTTCCTGCATCAGCCAAAGGAGGTGTATTTATTTTTACTTCAATTTCATCTATGCCTTTTGAAGTTGTAGTTTTTGAAGCGTCAGTAACTGTGAGTTTGATTTTGTAAGTTCCTGAGTTTTTGTAAACGTGTTCAACTTTTTTGCCTGTTTCAGAAGTTCCGTCTCCAAATTGCCAAAAATACCTCACAATTTCATCATCAGAATCGTAGGACTTAGAGCCATCGAAGAAAACTTTACTTTCATTTGTAATTTGATTTCCACCTGCGTTTGCTTTTGGAGGAGAATTTACTCTGACACTTAAAGTTGTTTCATCTGTATTGTTTCTTGCATTTGAGTTGTCAGTAACTTTCAGTTTAACATTGTAAGTTTTAGGGATTTTATAAGAGTGGGTTACTGATTTTCCGTTTGCAGATTTTCCGTCTCCAAAAGTCCAAAAGAAATCTGAAATTTCGCCGTCTGAATCTGCTGATTGAGTTGCCTTTAAAACAAAATTTTCATTTGCAGAAATTACTGTTTGAGCAGAAATTGTTGCCTTTGGTGGCTCATTTACGAAAATATTTTTGCGAATTGAACGAGTGCTGTTTCCAACGTTTGCATCGTCAGAAACGGAAAGTTTGACTTTATAGTTCCCTGACTTCTCGTAAGATTTTGTTACCGAAATTCCTTCTTGAGTTGTTCCGTCTCCAAAACTCCAAAGAAATTTTGAAATTTCTCCGTCATTGTCCAAAGATTTCCTTGCATCAAAATTGACTTTCTCGCCAATAGCTGCAATTTCTTGAAAGTCCATTAAAGGTGTTGGAGGAGCATTTACCCAAATTTCTTTTGTAACTGTGTTTTCACGACAGAGAGTTTCACCATTGTCTTTAACAGTCAAACTTACATTGAACTTTCCAGCGAATTTGTAAGTGTGTTTTGCTAATTTCCCTTCGGTTTTTGTTCCGTCTCCAAAATCCCAAGAGTAAGACAAAATTCTTCCGTCAAAATCCTTTGAATCACTCCCGTTAAAGTTCACAATTTGGTTTGGCGAAACTACTGAATCAAAAGTAAAATTTGCCTTTGGAACTTCGTTAACCCAAATCTTTTTGGTTTTTCTCTTTGAATGAGCCACAAAACCAGAATTGTCATTGACAGTAAGTTCAACTTCAAAAGTTCCTGCTTTCCTAAAATTATGGACAATGTTACTTCCTGTTTTTATTGAACCGTCTTCAAATTTCCACTCAAAATCTAAAGAGTGGTTGTCAGTGTCTTGTGAGCCTGAAGCGTCAAGAGTGACTGAATAACAATCAGAAAGTGGAATTACTTTAATTCTTGGAGTTGGTAAATTGTTGTAAGGGGCAATCAAAGTTGGCAAAGAAAGTGGAAGGATTTTTCCGCTGTCATCTTTCACCCAAAGTTGAACATTTTCCGCAGACTTTTTATTTTTCGTAACAACTAAAGCTCCGAATTTGCCTTTTTCTTCTTCAAGCAAAGTAATTTTTGTTTCGGCAGTTTTCGCATCGCCTGCACTTTGGAGAGCAATTTTTCGCCTGTAATTTGTTTCAAAGAATAAAGACTCTACTCTATCAGCATCAAAATTAAAAATCGTCAATTCTTTGGCTGAGCTTGGAATTTCAAATTTGATTTGACTAACGTTCTCAATGTTTAAAGGAGGTCGAATTGTCGCACAAGGAGTCGTAATTTTTAGATTTTTAATTTCTTTATTATTTTTCGGCTCGGAAGAAATGTAAAGTTGGTAAAGATTGTTTCCATTACCTTCTGCTCCGTCAACAATTAGCTGAAAAGTTGAGTAACCATTTGTAGTTTCACCGTTGACTTTTTTCAACTCACCAAGAGTTCGCCATTGGTTGTCGTAAGTTACGTCTTCGCTCAAAGTCAAGTTTATTAAAGGCTGAATTCTCGGCAAAGCGTCTTCGATTGAAAACAATTTTTCAGAAATTGCACCTTTTCCAAAAACTCTGTAAGTTACTTTTGAAGGAGAAGCGGAACGGTCATAATTTGAACCAAAATCTGCATCAAAAACCCTTACGAAGATTTTACCAGAATGTGAATTTGGGATTTCAATTTTAAATACATTTCTAAAATTTTTGTCTCCTCTTGAAAGCGGAGAATCTTTTCCTGAAACAACGTAAAAGTTATTTTCTTGAATTTGAGCAAAAACTAAGACAGAAATGCTTAGAACGAAAATTAGTGTTAATACTTTTTTTATCATACTTCTGTAATTTCCTTCAAAATTTCATAAACTTTTACTGGTTGGCTTATGCCTTTTGCATTTATTTTTTCAATTTCATTTGCATCGAAGAATTGTGAGACTTTTTCGTAAACAGTTTCCGAAATAATTATTGAATCAGGTTTTGCTGCCGAACAAAGTCTTGCACCCAAATTTACAGTATTTCCAAGAACAGTGTGGTCTTTTCTTTGTCCGTAACCAACTGTTCCCATAACTGCAATTCCAGAATGAATTCCGATTCCAACGTGAATTTTTTCGCCTATTTTTTGACGTGCCTTTTCCAAATCACTTTGAATTTCTAAAGCACATTTTATCGCTCTTTTCTCAGAATCTTTGCCCATAAAGAGTGCAAAAATTTCATCTCCAACAAATTTGTCAATTTCACCACCAAACTCAGCAACCCTTTCGGATTGTAATGAAATAAAATTATTTAGCATTGAAATAACTTGCTCAGGTTCACTTATTTCGGAGAAAGCCGTAAACCCACGAATGTCTGAAAAGAAAACTGTGATTTCTTTTCGCTCAACATTGTTCTCAATTTTGTCACCTGATTTTGTAATCATTTGAACAGTGCTTTCGCTCATAAAATGTTTCATCAATTCTCTTTCTCGCAAGTCTTTAGCCATTTCTTCAAGTGCTTTTGCAAGTTGTCCAATTTCATCTTTTGAAGGGATTTTAACTTTTATTCCAAAGTTTCCTTGCCCAATTTCGTGAGCAACGTTTGTTAAATATTTCATTGAGCCAGCAAAACTTCTTGAGAAAATTACAGAAAAAAACAAGCACAAAATTATCGCAACGAGAACCCAAAGGGCAATGTCATTTCTCATTTGATTTACCAAAGCGTAAGCAGTTCCGAATTCATCAACAACAACAATTGCCCAATTTGTAAAACTTGTCCGTGAAACGTAGCTAAGGTATTTTTTATCTTCAAAATCAAAAGATTCCAAAGTAAAAGTTCGACTTTTTCCTTTTAAATTTTCTTTTATCTTTTCTGAAATTGGGTATCTAAAACCTTCACCTTTTTGAAATTTCCCAAGAGGATTTGTAAAGATTACATTTCCGCTTTCGTCAATAACGTAAAGTTCTGTTTTGCCTGTGGTAATGTCTTTATTCAGAAATTCCAAAATTGGCTTTAACTCAAAAATTGCTCTAATTACTGCGATTGCTCCGAAGTCAAACTCAAAAGTCATTTCAATTGGCAAAAATAAATCAGAATTGTTCTGACTTGAGATTGTAGAATTGATAAAAGTCTTACCAGTTTCTTCGGGGTTTTTGTTTTCAAAAGTGATTAGTTTTTCAATAATTGTTGAGTCATTTTGAACAAACTGATTGAGTTTATCTGTTTTCAGAAAGTGTTTTGGAGAGGTAAAATTTTCTTGATTAATAGAAATCAAAACTAACGCTTCATTTTGGTTTAAAAATGAATTTAAAATTGTGTTAATTGCTGATTCGTCTAAACCTTCTTGATAGTCTAAAGAATTTGTGAGAAACTGTAAATCTGAAATCCAGTTATTGATATAAATTTGGTCAATTTGGGTAGTAATTTGTTCTGTAATTAAATAATACTTTTCATTCAAAGATGTCTTAAGCTCATTTTCTGCTTTGTTAATGCTTCCAAAACTTGCAATAAGTAGAGGTATGATTGCAACAAACAAAAATGCAAGAATGAATTTTTTGAGTAAAGTTGGCTTCAAATTAATGACTAAAGATTAGTGAATAATTACGAATAAATTGATTTGTGATTAAAAGTTCAATTTCATTTGTAAATTAAACTTTTTTCCACATCGTTCGTGTGTTTCGTGGTTCAATTTCGCTACTTTTTTGGTTTAAAATTCGGATAAAGTCTTGTTGTACAATCAGGACAAATTCCGTGCGAGAAATCAGCTTCCGAATGAGCCGAAATGTAAACTTCCATTTGCTGCCAATTGTTTTCTTCGTTTCTAATTTTTTTGCAAGATGCACAAATTGGCAAAATCCCTTCAAGTTGCCTAATTTTCCCGATTGCTTCTTCCAAACTGTTCTTTTTAGTTTCTATTTCTTCTTTGTAAGCGAACAATTTCCTATCCATAATATCGCCGAGTTTGGTTAGTTTCTCGTTTTCCTTGAGCAACTTTTCAAATGCTTTCACAACTTTTTCAAGTTCGTCTTTAATTAATTCAGGGCTTAAGTTTTCATTAGCAAGAGTTTCTTTCGCACTTTTAAGAACTGAATTTTCTTTGTTAAAAATTGTTTCTTTTGGCATAATTTTAATATGAAATAAAGTTAAAGTTTAAACTTGAGTCTTCTGCTAACTCTTCACCTGTTTCAAAAATATCTTCATCATCTTCCTCTGAATACCAGTTTATGACAATTTTAGAATCTGAATTTTCTTGGTAAGATTCCAGAATCTCTAAAATGTTCAAAACACACTTCACTGAACTTGTGTTTAAGTAATCGAACCTAAGATTTAAGGTAATGTTTGTTCCGACTTCACTAACGAATCTATTTAACCAATCGTAAACTGGTGCGAAAAACTCTGCTGCACTTTCAGGATAAGAAGAGCCTTCCATTTCCAACGTTCCATTTGGGTTAAAATCAATTGCCAAAGTGAATTTCGTTTTGTCTAATTTGAGATGTTCCATATTCTATTTTTCCTTGTTTATTTTAACACTTAAGATAAAAAATGAAGAGTTCTCGTCAACATTTTTAATTTGTACATCAAGTTTACTGCCTGATTTTCGAGCAATGTCTATGAACCCAATTCCACCACCATCTTTTTCAAGTTCTCTTGGAATCTTAACTTGTGCTTTGTAAAATGATTTTAATTCCACCGAGTCCAAAGAATTAATGTAGTTACATTTTTTCAAAATTGGCTCTGCGTTACCACTTTTCATTAAATTTCCAGAAGAAACCAAGTATTCAGATTCATTTTCTTGAATAATAATGATTCCTTTTCCGACTGATTTCCCTTCACTTATTTGAATTTTTTCAGTGGAGTAATGATGAATATTTTGAGCTAGCTCTACAAAAATTGAAAAAATCTTTTTCGATGTTTTACTTTGCGAAGATTCAGCTGATAATTTTTCCTTTATCATTTCAGCCAAACCAACCAAAATACTTTGTGAAATTGCACCTTTGAAAGCTAAAACCACATTCATTCCAGACATATTTTGATAGTAATCAAATAAGTCAACTTTTTGCATAAAATTGCCCTTTCAGGAGCTTAATTCCTAAAACTGTAATGTCATCTCTCTGTTCTTCTTCAAGTTGATGATTTGCAAGTTCTTCAATTACCAGCTCTTTTTGAGTATTTATATTTTCGATAGAAATTTTATTTATAAATTCTTTTAATCTTTTTGTCCCAAACTTTTTCCCTTCAGGATTTGATTGGTCACCAAACCCATCAGTTGTTAAATAAAGAACAACGTCGTTTTCAATCAATTTGGTATGAGTTGTAAATTCTCTGTGAACTTCTTTTTGAAGTCCGCCAATTGATTTTCTATCACCTTTAATTTCAATGAATTTATCATTTTCGACAAGGTAAAGAGGTCTTTTAGCACCTGAAAATGAAAGTGTTTTTTCTCCCGAATCAATAACACAAAGACAAACGTCCATTCCGTCAGTTGTATCCAACTCATTTCTTTCTTGTTTCAAAGCTGTTCTAACGCCTTTGTGAAGATTCACAAGAATTTCTGCAGGGTCAAAAATTAGTCTTTCATTGACAATGTGATTTAACAAAGTATTTCCAATCATTGACATAAAAGCTCCCGGAACTCCGTGTCCCGTACAATCAACAACAGCAATCACAGTTTTCTCTTTAATTTGACTTAGCCAATAGAAATCACCTGAAACGTTGTCTTTCGGTTTGAAAATGATAAAATGTTCAGGCAAAGATTCTTTCATTTTTGACTTGAGTGGAAGAATTGCTTCCTGAATTCTTTGGGCGTAACGAATACTTGAAAGTAAATTTTCACGTTCCTTGAGTCCAATCACCATTTCTTGTAAAGAATCTGCTAATTGACCGATTTCATCTTTTGAAGGCGATTTAATTTTTACTTCCAAATCCCCTTTTCCTATTTCTTGAGCAACCTCTGCTAAATAAGAAATTGATTTTGAAAGCGATTTTGAGAAAACTCCTGAAAACAAAAGACTTAAAACTACACCAAAAGTTATCCAAAGAATAATGTCATTTTTCATTTGCTCGACTAAAGCGTAAGCAATGCTAAATTCGTCAACAACTACAATTCCCCAATTAGATAATTTCGTAATTGAGAAAAATCCTAAGTAATTTTGCTTTTCAAATTCAAAACTTTCGAGCTGAAAAGCAATTCCTTGTCCATTCAAAGATTGCTTGAGTTTATCAGAAATTGAATATTTAAGTTGCTCACCAAAAGGAAATTTACCGAAGTTGTTCTTGAAAATTATTTTACCTGTTCCATCAACAATGTAAATTTCACTTTGTCCAATTGAAAAATCAGTTTGAATTATTTCAAAAGCAGCATCTAGACTAAAAATTCCACGCAAAACAACTCTTTCACCACCTCGCCAAACAAAAGGAATTTCAATTGGCAAAAATTGTTCTTTACTGCCTTTTAGCGTGATAAGGTCTCCAATATGAATCTTTGAAATTGTGTTTGCATTGTAGTTGAAAAGACGCTCAATCGAAGGTTTGTCAATTTCGATTAGTTCATCAATTTTTTCTCTTTGAACAAAATGAAGCGGATTTCCTGAATGAAAAGAATAAAGCGAAACCATTAACAGATTTGGCGATTTGTCAATAAAAGCGTTCACCAAAGAGTTAATAACTGCATCATCAATTTCCTTTTCGACTGCCAAAGTTGTCGCCAACAAATCCAAATTCTGAATCCAACGCCTTACATAATTTTCATCAAGATGATTTATGATTTGTTTAGTAAGAAGGTAGTATTTTTCATTTAATGAACTCTTAAGTTCAGTTTCAGCATTTTCAATACTCCCATAACTCGAAATTGAAAGTGGGAGTAAAGTAACAAGTAAAAATACTACTAAAAATTTTTTTAAAAGTGTTGGCTTCAAATTAGTTACTAAAGTTTAATGAATTGTTTCGTTACCGATGTAATCTTTAATTTTTATTGAACTTATTTTAGTCGAACCACTAATTCCAAACGGCACTAAGACACTTCCCTCGTAAGTATTCTTTCCGTTTAGTTTAAGAACTCCGTTTACTTCTTGTGTTCCAATTTTTATTGTAAAATTTCCTGTTCTTGCTAAGCCTGATTCAGAATCTTTTGCCGAAATTGTAACTTCCAAAATTTCGCCACCTTTTGCACTCGGTTTTGAAATTTTTGATGAAATTATTTTTGGTGGAATGTTATCCAAAGTGATTTCGTAAGTCTTTTTTGTCGAATTTCCTGCTTTGTCGGTAGCTTCAAACTTTAGAGAATTTTTACCATTTTTTAACGTAATTTGTTTTTTGAATGAATTTCCACTTAACTCTAACTTTTCTTTTTCCAAAAATAATTCTCCACTCTCAGAAATGCTTCCTTCTAAAGTAAAATCCTTTTCTGAAGTAACCTTGTGAAAATTATTTAGTTTAATTTTAGGAGGAACAGAATCAACTGTAATGTTCAAATTTTCTTTTTGTATTTTTCCATTTAAACTTGCCTCAATTGTTACAACTTGATTTCCATTTTGTAGGACAAGTGTGTGTTCAAAGATTGTTTCTTTTACGCTAAATGAATCATTTCCAATTTTGATTTGAGTGTTTTGTTTAGCTTTTCCTTTAACCACAAAATCAAACGAATTTGTAAAAATTTGACTTGGAGTTTCCAAAACTAAAATTTCGTCTTGAAGATTACAAATCACATTTCTGTTAATTTCACTTTTGTTTTTAGCCTTGTCAATTGCTTGAATTTGGATTTTATTTTTACCTGCTTCCAAAAAGATTTTTTTGCTAAAACTTCCGTCATAGCTAACATTTGCATTTTCTGAATTAACTAAAACCTCAACAGAACTTTCAGTTTTACCCGTAACAGTCAATTCTTTTGAAAAAATCACTTCATTATTTTTTGGGTTTTCAACAACTAAAAATGGAGGTGTTTTGTCTAAAAAATATGAAAATTCAATTACGTCAGTAAAAGGTCCAGGAAGTTTGTCTGAATCAACAGAGCTAACGTGCCAAAAATAAATCCCACTTTTTTCAGGTTTCCAAGAAAATGAAGTTCGCGAAAGATTTTTTTGAACTAAAATTTCTCCAAGATTTTTATCAGAGGCAATTTCAATCAAATAATTTCTTGCACCGCTTACTCTTTCCCAATTGAAATTTATCGAAGTTGAAAAGAAACTTTGGTTAGCTGTCGGACTTGAAGTTTTTGGTGAAGGTAAAAGTTTTTTGGGAGGAGTTGGAGCTTTTCCCGGTTCGATTTTACTACCTTCGTTTTGCCCAACTGTAACTTGTTTTCCTGCTGCAACAAGGTCAATTTCCCCGTCATAATTTGCAACACGTACAACTTGATTTTCATCTCTTCCAGTCCAAAATTTTCTTGAACGAATCTTAGTTTCTATTCCCGGAGCTGAAACGTTTACTTGATTTTTTTTGCTCAAAGAACTTAGGTAAGTAGAAATATCTCCTTGCAAAACGACAACGTCTGTTGTGTTTGTATTGGAAATTAAATCTTGTTTCATCGCCTCGATTACGGCAAGAGCATTTTCTCCAATTTGCAAACGACTTCCGTCAATAAATTGAATTTGCCCATTTGAATTTGAGAAAGTTCTAAGTCGTTCTTTTTCAAAAAGTTCTTGTTTTATTTTGGCAGAATTCCATACAACTTGGTTAGATTTTTTAGTTTCAATTGAACCCTTTTTCTCTTTTAAAATCGCCGTTATAGATTTTACTCTTTTGTTTTTTGCATCTTGAAGAGCTTCTTTTGCAAAGTACAAAGCACTTTGAGCAGCACTGTTACTGTTAATCAAATCACCATTTTTTTTAAATGAAACAGCCTTTTCTTTTTCATTTAAAGCTGAATTTATTTTTTCTTTAGCAAGAAGCCCTGCACCTTCTTTGTTCGCATTTTGAATATTTTTTTCAGTTCCTTCAAGTTTCTTTGCAACTGATTTATAAAGTTTAATAGGAACTTTTAGTTTTGCTCCATTACTAACTTCTGCAATCGAATTGAATCCGTTAAACTTCAGAATCACTTCCCAATCATCAGGATTATCAAAGTATTTTTTTGAAATTTCACGCAAAGAAGTCTTTTCTGAATAAGTAATCGTAACCACGTCGGATTGGCTGAAAACTGATAAAAATGAGAAAAGAATGAGGATTAGAGAATTTGTAAAAATGTTTTTCAATGCTTGATTCAACTGATTTTTTAAAGGGTTCGAGAATTAACAAACATTTGAGTTTCAATCAAAATGAAAAACGATTGTTTAAATTGCTTCTCTTTTGATAATTCCAACTGCGTTTTGCAACTTTTCTTGACTAACTAAAGGGTGAATTGGAATTAGCAAAATTTTTTCCGAAAACATTGTTGAATTTGGAAACAAGTCTTCTGAACCAGAATTTCTAAACTCCTCGTATTCAGAGACTTTATGGATTGGTCTGTCGTAAAGAGTTGTTACTTCAAGTTGAGTTTCTTCCAAAATTTTGCTAACAATTTTCTCGCGGTTTTTTGGATTTTTCAGCAGAAGTGGAAATTGATTAAAGCAAGTAAAAGTATCTTTTGGAAGTTCAGGAATAACAATTTTTTCAAAATTTTTAAATTCACCTATTAAAAAATCACCATTCTTTTTTCTTGCTTCAAAAATCTCTTCGGCAATTTCAAACTGCGAACTTCCCAAACCTCCTTGAAAATCTGTGAATTCAAATGACACAAAATCAAGGTGAATTTCTGTGTATTTGAAACGAGAAATCACTTTGAGCAAAAGTGTGTAAAAAAACGGTCTCACAGCCAGAGCCAACGCAATTGCTCTAAACTTTTGAATTAATTTTTCTTTTAAAGTTAATTTTTTGAGTTGTTCAACTTTTGGTTTGCAAATTTCATAAACCTCAGAATTGTTTGTGAAAATCGCACCGCCGTTTAAAGTCGAGTAATTTTTTCCACGATTAAAACTAATCACTCCGACATCACAAATTCCACCACTTTGAGAATCGCCAATTTTAGTTCCCATTGAACTTGCGGCATCTTCAATTAGAAAAATATCTTGCCCAGAATCTTTGATTTTTTGACGAAGTTTGTCCATTTCAAGTGGAATTCCAAACATATGCACAACCATCACAGCCAAAGTTTTTTCTGTGATTTCAAAAGTATCAAAATCAATATTAAAAGTCTTCGGCGAAGTGTCTGCCAAAACAGGCTTCAAACCTGCTTTCCGGATTGGCAAAATCAAAGAAGGAGCTGTGTAAGCCTGTAAAATTATTTCATTTCTTTCGGGCTTTAACTTTTTTAGAGCTTCGAGTGCAATCCAAATTGAAGTTGTTCCACTGTTTGTAAGTAGAATTTTTTCATTTTGGACAAAATCTAAAAGTTTGTTTTCAAATTGTTTTTTATTTCCAAAAATCCCGCCCAAAATATCTTTAAATCGAGTTGGAGTTCCAGCAGAAGGAGTAATGATTTTCATAAAATTGGTTCTTTAGTTTTCTATTCAAGTGATTTTGGAAAGTAAATTAATTTTTTGGAAAAGAATTGAAATTTCTTTACAAATTTAGTGTTAATTTAATCTCCAATATTTCTCAAAAAGAATTTATCTTTCAGACTTTAATAAAAATAGATGAGTTATTTCTGTGGCAAAAAATCCTTTTAAACAAATTTTCGACATTAAACGCTCTGAACTCCCACAAAGCCTTTCAATGGGATTTACATTTTTTCTAATTATTTGCGTTTTTTGGATTCTAAAACCTATAAAAAAAGGCATCTTTTTAAGTTTTTACAAATCTGAAGGATTTACTTTTTTAGGAACACTTTACAGTGCTGAACAAGCAGAATTGATTGCTAAAGTTTTAAATATGGTTGTTGCATTTTTTGCCGTTTGGGTCTTTTCGATGCTCTCGAACAAACTAAGGCGTGAAAAATTAATGTACGTATTTTCTGCATTTTTTGTTCTAACACTCATTTTATTTAGTCAATTTATTGGAAGCGTTTCAAGTTCAGTTGCTTGGTCTTTTTATCTTTACGGAGACCTTTTTTCTACTTTGATGGTTGCAACATTTTTTGCCTTTTTGAATGACTCAGTCAATCCTGATTCCGCAAAAAGACTTTACGGTTTAATCGGTTTTGGAGGAGTTGCAGGTGGAGCTTTTAGTACAACAACTTTAAGAGGTTTGCAAAAATCTGGAGCTTTTAGCAACGAACAATTTTTGTTAATGTGTGTTGGGATTGTGATTCTAATTGCGATTCTTTCATTTTTCGCATCAAAATATTCCGAGAGTGAAAACCCTACTCAAATTAAAGAATCAGAAGAAGCGAAAAGTGGAAATGCTGCAATTGAAGGCGGAAAATTGGTTCTTTCTTCAAGGTATTTTCTTTCGATTGTTGCGATTGTAGGACTTTACGAAATGGTTTCGACGATTATGGATTTTCAGTTTTCATCTGCAATCGTAAACCTTGTTCCAAAAGAAGAAATCGGCGAAGCCTTCACAACTGCTTTTGCCACAACAAACGTTGTTGCGATGTTTGTCCAATTGTTTTTGACAAGTTTTGTAATGAGCAGATTTGGTGTTGGAATTGCGTTACTTTTTTTGCCAATTGCTTCGATGCTTGGTTCGGTTGGATTTTTACTTTTCCCTTCAGTCCTGACAGGAAGTTTACTTAACACTGCTGACAACGGATTTTCTTATTCAATCAACCAATCTGCAAAAGAAGCTCTTTATGTCCCGACTTCAAAAGACGAAAAATACAAAGCAAAAGCATTTATTGATATGTTTGTGCAAAGATTTGCAAAGGCTTTGGCTGTTGGGCTTAGTTTAGGAATTACGATGATTTTCCAAGAATTCAGTGCAATTAAATACCTTTCCCTTTTAACAGCAGTAATTCTTGTTGTTTGGATTCTCGCAGTAAAATACGCAGGTAAAAGATTTAAAGAACTTACTCAAAATTAGAAAGAAATGAATTTGAAACTAATAAGTATTATTTTTGCCCTTCTTTTTTCTCTCCAAATTTTTGCAAATGACACAACAGCTTTTCTTAAAATTTATGAAGGTAGGAAAGTTGATAAAATCACATTCAAAGGTAACAAAACTAAAAAATATATAATTGACCGAGAGTTACAGACTCAAATTGGAGATTCGCTTAATCTTCAAATTATTGCAGAAGACATTCAGAGGTTAAGAAATCTCGACGTTTTTGCTACAATTAATGTTGGCGGAATTGAAACCGAAAACGGTGTTGAATTGGTTTACGATTTTAAAGAAATTATTGCTGCCTTGCCTTACGTGAGTTACCAAATTTCAGACGAAAATGGATTGGCTTTAGGTCCTGCTGTTCGTTCAGGAAATTTTCTTTACAGAGACATAACTTTTAACGCATTCTTCCTTTTTGGTGGTTTTACTGCTTACAGAGTAGAATTTAGCTGGCCTTGGATTACCGGAAATCACATTTCATTTGATATGGAAGCAAGTCACATTGTTCGTGAAAGTCAAATTGATAACTACAATGAAGTAATTGATAATTTTCTTGTCAAACCTGGAACTTACATTGGAAAAGATTTTCGACTTTTCGGTGAGTTTGAATTTTTACGTCTTGAAAATGAAGGAATTATCGACAGTTCAAGTAAGATTAATCAATTTCCTGACGGAACTTTTAGAAAAGTAACTCTAGGAAACAAAGTTGATAATATGCCAAGTTTGGGCGTTTCGTTTGTTCAAGACACAAGAGATTCTTTTACGAATCCAAATAAAGGTTGGTTCAATGAAGTGAAAATTCAAAAGACTGGAGGCTTCTTAGGTGGCAAAACTGATTTTGAAACCTATACTTTTGATTTTCAAAAATACATTCCGATTGCAAAAAGACAACGAATCCAACTTGCAACACTTTCGACTTTGAGAAGAGGCGAAATGGGAATTGACATTCCATACAATATGGATTTCCACATTGGTGGAGCAAACACAGTTCGTGGTTACGAAGTTGCAGCCGAAGACCAATTTTTTGGGAAAAATCAATTCATTGGAACATTAGAGTACCGCTACGACGTAATCAAGCCACAAAACATTTCATTGTTCGGATTGAATTACAGAATTGGTGGACAACTTACAGCTTTTGCAGATGCAGGAACTGTTTCAAACACATTTGACGATTACTTAAAAGAAAAATGGCGAATCGGTTACGGAATCGGTTTTGGAATTCTTTTGCCTTCTGTCAACACTGTTAGAATTGAAGCTGCTTTTAACAGAGACGGAGAGTTCAACCCAACAATTTTAATTTCATTTTACAAAACAACTGCTCAACGTTGGAGAATTCGATAACTTTTTAGCGGTTAAAACGAAAGTCGAATCACAGTTTCAAAACTTTCTGCAAAATATTAAATGAATAAAATTTTCAAAAAATTTTTTGATATTCGGCAAGGTGAACACCAAATTGCAATTTTGATGTTCATTCAAATTTTTCTTATCATTTCCTCGTTCACAGTTTTAAAAGCAGTTCGAGATGCTGTTTTCCTTGCAAAATTCAGTGCTAACGAAATCCCATATCTTTACATTTTAATTGCAGTAATTGTTGGCTTTGTAGCTTATGTTTACTCTGAGTTCAGCACAAAATTTCACCTTGTGAAATTCATTCTTGCAACTAATTTAATTTTAGTAGGGCTTTTAGTTTCTCTATTTCTTTTGATGAAATTTTATCCACTTTCATTTTTACCTTTTGTACTCTACTTGCTTTCTGCAATTTTCGGAATCCTTACCAACGCTCAATTTTGGCTTTTCGCAAATTTTATTTACAATCCTCGTGAAGCAAAAAGACTTTTCAGTTTTATTGGAACAGGAGCAATTGCAGGTGGAATTTTTGGAGGACAATTTGCACAACAAGGAGCAGATTTTCTGGGAACTGAGAATTTACTTCTACTATGTTCAGGATTAGTTTTTATCTCCTCTGCTCTAACAAAACTCACAGCAAAAGTTCTTGAAAAAAATGATTTTATACTCATCAAACCAGAAACTGAAAAAACCAAAGTCATTAGAAATTCTTCACCGATAAAATTAATTTTGGGCTCAAAATATTTGAGTTTGATTTCAGGCATAATTTTTATGACAATTATGGTTTCGACCTTTGCAGATTTTCAGTTCAAAGTAATCGCTAAAGAAAACTTTCTTACTGAAGATACTTTAACTCACTTTTTTGGCTTATTTTACACTTACTTGGGAATTGTTTCATTAATTTTCCAAATCCTCTTCACAAGTCCGATTTTAAGAAAATACGGAATTGGGATTTCTGCAATGATTTTGCCAATTGCAATGTTTTTGGGTTCAACTTTTACAATTTTTGAAGCAAGTATTTTAGTAGGTGTTTACCTAAAAGGTAGTGAAGGAGTCTTTGGAAATTCAATTAATAAATCGGTGATGGAATTATTTTTTATGCCAGTAAACGAAGCTGTAAAAAAGCGTGTTAAAGCCTTCATCGAAATGTTTATTGACCGCTCAGCGACAGGAATTGCAGGAATTTTTCTTTTATTTTTAGTTTCATTTTTGGACTTGACTATTTCTCATATTGCTTGGTTTTCACTTTCATTTGTTGGGATTTGGTTAACACTAATTTGGTATGCCAAAAAAGAGTATTTAAAAGCTCTGCAAAAGACTTTTGAGAGAAAAGAAATTGACCCTGAAATAGTTTTAAATGTTGAAGATTCGGCTGGTTTGGAATTAGTAAAGAAAACATTTAGAAATGGAACTGAAAAACAGATTTTGTATTTAATTTCAATTATGAATGACGACGAGAAAATAAATTTAAATGAAGTATTTTCAGAACTTCTTGAAAATGAAAGTCCAGCAATTCGTTATGAAGCGATTTCATTTTTATCTAGTCAAAACGAACCTAAACTTCTATCTAAAATTGAACCTTTTTTAAACGATTCTGATCCCAAAATTGTTGCTGAAGCTATTTGCTTTACTTTGAGAAATTCTGATAAACAAAGAGATTTAATTGAAAAAAGACTTCAAAATGAAAATGACGTAAAGTTTTTGTTAGCTTATTTTCTATTTGCAGTGAAACACAAGCAACTTGATTCAAAATCAATTTCAAAATACATTCAAAAATTTGAGACTCTTTTAGACCCAAGTTCAAACGAAGCAATTAGTGGGCAACTTGAGATTGCTAAAATTATTGGTGACATTGACAAAGATTCTCCACTCTTTAGGTTAATTCCAAATTTTCTCAATAATCCAAATTTAGAAGTTGCTAGAAAAGCATTAGAAAATGTTGGAAAGTCTAGAAACACAGATTTAATACCTATTTTAATTGAAAAACTTTCTAATGTGAAATTACGAAAAGAAGCTGCGAAAGCACTTTCAGAGTATGGTGACGAGGTAATTGATATTTTACTTAAATATTTAAACGATACGAATTCAAGTATAACATTGAGAAGAAACATTCCATTTGTTTTAAGAAGGTTTGAAACTCAAGAAGCTGTTGATAAAGTTTTAAAAAATTTAGGTCAATCTGATTCTTTAGTAGAATATCGATTAATAAAAGCTGTTAATAAAATCAAAGCGAAAAAACCTGAAATAATTTTTGATAATAAATTAGTCGAAGAAGCAATTATTGAGAAAGCTGAAAAGTATTACAAATTATTGGTGTTAGAAAAAGGTATCAAATTATTGCCAAGTTCGTACAAAGCAAAGGCAATTACCAAAAAGGCAGTTATAGAGAAACAAGATTTAACTTTTGAGGAAATTTTCAGACTTCTTGGACTAAAATTTGATTTACTAAGAATGCGTTCAACCTTTAGTGGGTTAAAAAGCAAGGATAAACGAATTAGAGCAAATGCTTTAGAATTTATTGACACTTTTCTCACAGGACAAAAAATTAAACCAATTATTTTTCCAATATTCTTAGGAGATGAAATTTCTATCAATACAAAATTGAGTAATATTAAGAATCATTTAGAAGTTGAATCAAAATTAACTTCTACAACAATTTTTGTAAATTCAATGATTGAATTTAAGGACACTTGGTTAATAATTTTATCACTAGATATAATTGGGAAATTAAGATTATTAGATTTGGCAGAAAATTTGCAAAAAATTTTAGTAAACCAGCCTATTTCAATTCAAAAGATTGGAAGACAAACTTTTGAGGAACTGAAATCCTAATTTTAAAATTACCAATGAGAATAATATTTACCTTGAAATAATCATTGACCTTTAAACAATTATTCATTTATTTATTGCTATTATGTTTAAGTAGTTTAACGAGACCCCACTTTTCGCTAAACTACTATTTTATAAGCAATAACACAAATTAGGATTATTTTTTAGATTCAATTACTTTAACAATTTATTTCAAAGGTACATCCTTATGAAAAAAAGTTTTACTATTTCTGATTTGGCTTTTACCCGAAAGTCATTTGGAAAATTTGTCTTTAGTGTAGTAGCAAGTGGATTCTTGCTAGGTTCTGGATTGACATCTTCAGATGCTTATGCAGACACATTTATTATTGGAACTGGAACAACTGTAAATGGCGGTACAGGTTACCCTACTCCTTTTGGGAATTATTATGATAGTGCTAGAACTCAGTATCTTTACACAGCAGCCGAGTTAATTGGGACTTCGATGAATGCAGGAACTACAATAAGCCAAATTGGCTTTTACGTTACTGCTTTAAACGGAATGGGAACTATGGGAGATTTTACTGTAAGTATGAAAAATTCTACCTCCTCTTCTTTAACAAGCACTTTTGAAACAGGTTTATCTACTGTTTATGGTCCTGTCGGAGAAACTGCGACTGCTGGCGATTGGCATATGATTACTTTAGATAACCCATTTATTTGGGACGGATCTTCAAATATAGTTGTCGAAACTTGCTTTTTTAGTTCTTATACTAACAATGCTTCTGTCCAATCAACAGCTGCTCCTGGAACTACAGTTTATAAAAATGCAGATGGTTCATCTCAATGTAGTGCATTAACTGGAACAACAACGACTAACCGTGCAAATATCCGTTTTGAAGGAACATTAGGAGTCGCTTCTTCAGATGATGTTGGAGTAACAAATATTGTTGTGGTAGGCGACCCAAATGATATTGGAGTATCAACAGATTTTCAAGTAACAATTAAAAACTTCGGAACGAATCCTGCTACGGGAACTGTTGCTATCGATGTAACTAATGATGGTGTTGATGAGTTATTTGGAAACCCTTTTTCTAACATTCCACCGGACGGAACAGAGCTTGTTACTTTTACAAATGTTTCCTTGCCTGGTACAGGAGGTACATTTACCTGTAAAGCCACAGCAACTTTAACTTCTGGGTCTGATGGTAACAACCTTAACGATACTCGAACACAAACTTATAATATGATTGCACCTTGTGTACCAGTTGATTTAGGAGATGCTGGGTCAGATCATACAAAATTTGCAAGTTCAGACCCAAGTTTACCAGCTGGTTTTGGTGCGACTAATATTACTTCTACAATCGATTTATCTGGACTTACTGGAATTGTAATGGATATTAACGTTTATGTTGATATTGATCATGTGTATGATGGAGATGTTGAAATTTCATTAGAATCTCCAAATGGAACAATTATTGATTTATCAAGTGGTAACGGTAGTTCTGGAGACGATTATAGCTGTACTGTTTTTGATGATGATACTCCAGCTGGAGGAGCTATAACAGGTGGCTCTCCACCTTTTAGTAATTCTTTTAGTCCAGAAGTTGCTCTTTCAGGATTTGACGGGGAATCAATTACAGGTAATTGGATTTTACATGTTGATGACAACTACCCTTCTCTTGATAATGGAACCCTTAATGAATGGGGAATTTTTGTATCTTATGGAGCACCTCCTTCAATTGATGGAGAAGTTGTAAGTGTTGCTGTTGTGGAACCAGCTTTTACTGGACTTCCAATGACAGTGAATATAGATGTCAAAAACAATAGTACTGATCCAATTAGTGGAACAGTTAATTTTGATAGTGATAATGACGGAACCGATGAATCAACTGGAAATGCTTTTACAGAATTAGCCAGTGGAGCAACTTCTACTGTTGTTGTAACAACTAATGCTCCAGCAACTGCAGGGACTTTCACAGGTCGTGCAACTATTGTTTTGGCTGGTGACGGAAATGCTTCAAATGACACTGAAACTGATAGTTATGCTGTTATACCCGCAAATGATGTTGCCCTCAATAGTGTAACTGGAGGTGGGGTTTACGGTGAATCGGATTTAATTGATATTACTGTCGAATACGAAAACAAAGGTGCGTCTAATGCAACTTTCGATATTGCTGTAGATATTACTAATGATGGAACTCCAGATGCTCTTCTTACAGTAAATGAAATTGGTCCTGGTGTAATTGGAACACTTCCTTTTAACGGGTTAGCTAATCCTGGAACTCCTGGTTCTTATACAGTATCAGCAACAGTAACTCAAACAAACGCAACTGATACAAATGCTTCAAACAATACTGTAACGAATACTTACAGTGTTATACCTGGTTGTATAACAACTTTCCCTTATACTCAAGATTTTGAGTCAACTGCTGATTTCCCAAATGCAACCGGAACTGGTGGTGGAAATCCATCTCCTGCAACTGGTTGGTTAAATGGAACAGTTGATTTTAATTGGGGTTATGATTCTGGAACAACAGGTTCAGGTAGTACAGGTCCAACAGTAGATAATACTTTAGGAAATTCTTCAGGAAGATATGCTTATGTAGAAGCATCAAGTCCTAATTTCCCTTCAAAATTTGCTCATTTGTATTCACCATGTTTTGACATTAGTGGTTTGACTAATCCAAGTCTTTCATTCTTTTACCATATGTTTGGACAAACAATGGGAGATCTTCACATTGACATTGTTCAAGAAGATTTAACTACTATTGCTGCAAGTGTTCTTACTTTAACTGGACAACAACAAGCTGCAACTGGAGATCCTTGGTTAGAATCAATTGTTGATTTATCTGCTTATATTGGAAATGGTCAAATTAGAATTCGTTTTGTAGGTAGTACAGGTAGTGATTTCTATAGTGATATTTGTATTGATGATGTAATGGTTCAAGATCTGGTTGGCGGTTCTGCACCAACAATTACTCACACACCAATTTCTTCAAATTCAGAAGGAAATACTGCAACAGTTACAGCGGATATTAATGATGTTGACGGAGACTTAGCAAGCGGTGAAAATGCACCAACAGTTTGGTATCGAGTAAATGGTGGTGCTTTTAACTCTGTTTCAATGACTTCTGCTCCTTCTCCTTCTTCACAAGGAATTGTAGATGTAAAAAGAGTTGAATCTAAATCTAAAGCACAAATTACTTCTTCCAAAAAATATGGAAACAACCAAGTTTTCGCTACTTTTAGTGCTGACATTCCTGCTCAAACTGGTAATGATTTAGTTGAATATTACATCGCTGCCCAAGATGAAGCTAGTAATGTGAAAACTGCTCCAAATGGTGGAAGCGGTTTAACTCCTCCTGGTTCAACTCCTCCAGGAAGTTTCTATTCTTACACTGTAACTCCTCCTCCTCCAGCAAATGATGACTGTGCAAATGCAATTGAAATTACTAACTGGACAACCCAAATTACTGGTAATACTGCTCAAGCTACTCAAGACGCTACAGATAACCAATCTTGTGGTGGTTCTTCTACTCACAAATCTGTTTGGTATAAATTTACAATTCCTGCCGGTGAAAATTGGAATGTTAGTTTCGATTTAAGCGGTTCAAGTTATGATACTGCAATGGAACTATTTTCAGGAACTTGCGGTGGTGGATTAACTTCAATTGTTTGTGATGATGATGGAGCTGGAACAACTACACAATCAAGAATTCCTGAAAACTCAGGAACAATTGGCATAACAGCTGGTAATTACTACTTATTAGTTTCTGGTTATAATTCAAATAGTGGAGATTATACTTTACAACCGACTTGTAATCAAATTCTTCCTCCTGTTAACAATGGAGGAGCTCCATTAGGTAATGGTTCAAATCCTGTAAACACAAATGGTGGCACAACTCCTGTTGTTGACATAATTCTTAATGGTGGTGCAAACAACCCAACTTCAATAACAGTAAATACTTCTGCTGGAACAACTCCTGGAGGTTTCCAAAATGGGGTTTCTAGAACTTTCAATATTCAAACTACAGGTGGAACTAATTTCACAACTGACTTAAAATTCTACTTCTTAGCTACTGAAGCTGCTGCTGGAATGTCTGTTGGAACAACTGCTAAAGTTTGGAGAAAAGATGGAAGTACTTGGGTTGAAGTTGGTTCAGGAACTGTTGTTAATGAAGGTGGATCTCCAGAATGGTGGTCTGTAACAATTACAGGAGTTTCTTCTACTGCTCCAAGTTCAGATAAACACGTTGGTAATTTAAGTGCTGTTGATGGAGAATTTGGAATTGCTAATGATGGTGATTCTCCTCTATTTGTTGAACTTGCTTACTTGAATGTCAAACAAGAGAAACAATCAGCTGTTCTTTCTTGGGGAACTGAGAGTGAAGTTGATAACATTGGATTTGAGATTTACAGAAGAGATTCTGATAATTCCGAATTCAGTTTGATTGCTTCATACAGAACTCACGAAGTTCTTAAAGGAGCAGGAAACTCTTCTTTACCAATTGATTACAGTTTTGTAGATGACAATGTTGTTGTTGGTAAAACTTACACTTACAAGTTAGTTGATGTTGATGCTGACTTATTTGAAACAGCACACGAAGTAGTAAGTTTGACAATTGACTACAGCAAAGCTACAGTTATTGATAGATTTGTTTTAAGACAAAACTACCCTAACCCATTTAACCCTGAAACTACAATTAGTTTTGAGGTTCCAAATGTTACTTCTTCAATGTCTCGAGTTGAGATTTCAATTTTCAACATCAAAGGACAAGTAGTTCGTAACTTGGTAAATCAAGCTTACAGTGGTGGTTTACACAGTGTTGTTTGGGATGGAAAAGATAACAGTGGTAAGTCTTTAGCTTCTGGAGTTTATTTCTTCAAACTTAGAACTAATGACAATCAACTCACTAGAAAAATGTTGTTACTCAAATAACTTACAATTTTCTTCTCGATAATAAAAAAGCCCGTCAAAAACTGACGGGCTTTTTTTGTTTAATAACTACAAAGTTTTATTTTAAAATATCTATTGACCTTTAATAAAATTTTGATTTCTTTATAATTATTATTTACCAATAGATTTGCAATTCCCCACTTTTTGCTAACCTATTGGTAAATAAGAAGTAATGCATATAAAATTAAATTATTAGATTCAATTACTTTAACAATTTATTTCAAAGGTGAAACCTTATGAAAAAAAGTTTTACTATTTCCGATTTGGCTTTTACCCGAAAGTCAATTGGAAAATTTGTCTTTAGTGTAGTAGCAGGCTGTTCCCTGTTAGTTTCATCTGTTTCTTTGACAGAAGTTTATGGTCAATGTGTTACAACATTTCCTTATTCACAAAACTTTGATAACAATGCTGATTTCCCTCCTAGTACAAGTACAACCGGAACAACTCCTGCCGTAGGCACAGGTTGGACAACCGGAGTTGCAGACTTTAAATGGGCAGTTGATACAGGTACAACAGGTTCCAGTTTAACAGGACCTTCTGGAGATAACACTTCAGGTTCAGGGTATTATGCTTATACCGAAGCAACAAGTAATTTTAATAAAACTGCTATTCTTTATTCACCTTGTTTCGATATTTCAGGATTAGCAGCTCCTCAACTTTCATTTTGGTATCATATGTATGGAGCTGATATGGGAGATTTAATTATTGACATTGTAGATGAAAATGATGTCTCGATTGCAACTGATATTTTTTCAATTTCGGGACAACAACAAACATCTTCTGCTGATGCTTGGCTTGAAGCTACCGTAAGTTTGACTCCTTACAAGGCAAACGGGCAAATTAGAATTTGTTTTAGAGGCGTTACAGGTCCTCAATATACAAGTGATATGGCATTTGATGATGTTTTAGTTGGCGAAGCACCTTCCGTTGACGCACAGATTTTATCTGTAACAGCTGGCGGTCCTTATGCTGAAAGCTCAACAATGTCAATTGATGTTCAAGTCCAAAATAATGGTGCAGACCCTTTAGAAGGAAATATTAATTTAGACTTGACAAATGACGGAAGTACTGATTTTACTCAGGCTTTTGCTGGTTTAGGTTCAGGATTAACTACAACTGTCAATTTTAGCGTTACAGCTCCTGGGACTGCTGGTTCTTATACTGCTTCAGCGACTGTAGTTGTTGTAGGTGACGGAAATCCTTTAAATGACTCAGGAAGTGATACTTATGACGTAGTTCCTGGTTGTGTTACATCTTATCCTTTCAATGAAACATTTGACGGTTTTGCAAGTGGTAATGGTGCATTTACTCCTTCTACAGGTTGGTTAAATTCTACTAATTCAACTGCTGCCTCATACAATTGGACTGTAGATGCCTCTGGAACTCCTTCATCTCCAACAGGACCTTCAGACGATGTATCAAATCAATTAAGTGGCACTACTGGAAATTATGTTTTTGTTGAGACTTCTAGCGGTGCAGATGGAGATGTTACAACACTCCTTTCACCTTGTTTTAACTTAGCTTCATTAACAACGCCGCAAGCCAGTTTTTGGTATCATATGTTTGGTGATTTGATTGGTGATTTACACGTTGATATCGTTAACAATGAAACTGGAGTTGACGTTGTAACAAGTGCTTGGAGTCAAAGTGGAGCTGTTCAAACTTCATCAGCAGACCTTTGGTTAGAGCAATTAATTGACCTTACACCAGCAGCTGGATTGTCTATTAATCTACGTTTTAGATACATTAAAAACGGAGGTTGTTGTACTGGTGATGCTGCTATTGACCATTTGACTGTTCGTGAAGCTCCAAGTGTTGATGTTCAAGTTCTTTCTGTAAATATTGGTGGACCATTCGGCGAAGGAACAGCAATGACTGTTGACGTTCAAGTCCAAAATAATGCTGGTGAACTTGTTAGTGGTGATGTAAACTTAGATTTAACTGATGATGGAAGTACTGATTTTACTCTTCCTTTCGCTGATTTAGGAGCTGGTGCAAACACAACTGTTACTTTTAACGTTACTGCTCCTGGAACTGCTGGTTCTTACACTGCTTCTGCTACAACAGTTGCGGCAGGTGATGGAAACCCATTAAATGACTCGGGAAGTGATACTTATGACGTTGTTCCTGGTTGTGTAACAACTTACCCATTTAATGAAACCTTTGATGGCTTTGCGAGTGGAAATGGAGCCTTTACTGCTGTAACAGGTTGGACAAACTCTACAAATTCTTCTGCTGCCGGATACAATTGGACAGTTGATGATTCCGGAACTCCTTCGTCTCCAACAGGACCAGCAAATGATGTAACAAATCAATTAAGCGGAAGCACAGGAAATTATGTTTTTGTAGAAACTTCAAGTGGTAGTAACGGAGATGTTACTACACTTCTTTCACCTTGTTTTGATTTAACTTCATTAACAACACCACAAGCAAGTTTTTGGTATCATATGTTTGGAGCTTTAATTGGTGACTTACACGTTGATATTGTAAACAATGAAACCGGTGTTGACATTGTAACAAGTGCTTGGAGTCAAAGTGGAGCTGTTCAAACGGCATCTGCTGACCCTTTTTTGGAGCAATTAATTGACCTTTCTCCAGCTGCTGGATTAGCTATAAACTTGCGATTTAGATACATTAAAAATGGTGGTTGCTGTACTGGTGATGCTGCTATAGATCATTTAACAGTTCGTGAAGCTCCAAATGTAGATGCTGAAATTACAAGTGTAACTGTAGTTGAGCCAACTTATCCTAGTGTTGTAATGACTGTTAATGTTGATGTATTAAATAACAGTGTTGACCCAATTGAGGGTTCTGTAAACTTTGACATCGACAATGACGGAACTGATGAATCTACAGGAACATCATTTGCAGGCTTAGCTTCCGGTGCAACTACAACTGTTGTAATTACAACAAACTCTCCGGCAACAATAGGTTCATTTACAGGAAAAGCAACTGTTGTTGTAGCTGGCGATGGAAATGTAAACAATAACTCTGGAATTGATAGTTATACAGTTTCACACGCAGACGATATGGCAATTACAAGCGTAAATGCACCTGCAGTAGCTGACGGAACTCCAACAATGAGCGTTGATGTTGTAGTTACAAACAACGGACTTAATCCTGCTACCGGAAATGTTTCTCTTGATTTAACAACTGATGGTTCTTCTGACGGAACAGAAACAGTTACTGAGTTAGCATCAGGTGCATCTACCACTGTTACATTCAGTGGACTTACAACACCTGCTTTGGGTTCTTACACAGCAACCGCAACAATAACCCAAACAGATGCTACTGACACTAATAATGGTAATGATTCAGGAACAGGTACATTTAATGTTACACCAGGTTGTGTAACAACTTTCCCTTATACTCAAGATTTTGAGTCAACTGCTGAATTCCCAACAGCAACTTCTGCAACAACTAATGGAAATCCTAATATTACAACAGGTTGGATAAATGGAAGCGGAGATTTTGATTGGGGTTATGATAGTGGAACAACTGTTTCAAGTAATACAGGTCCAACAGTGGATAATACTTTAGGAACTTCTTCTGGACGTTACGCTTACACAGAAGCATCAAGTCCAAATAATAACATGGATACAGCAATTCTTTATTCACCATGTTTTGACATTAGTGGTTTGACTAATCCAAGTCTTTCATTCTTTTACCATATGTTTGGACAAACAATGGGAGATCTTCACATTGACATTGTTCAAGAAGACTTAACTACTATTGCTGCAAGTGTTCTTACTTTAACTGGACAACAACAAGCTGCAACTGGAGATCCTTGGTTAGAATCAATTGTTGATTTAACTGCTTATGTGGGCTCTGGCCAGGTTAGGGTTTGTTTTAGAGCAATTACAGGTAGTGATTTCTACAGTGATATTTGTATTGATGATGTAATGGTTCAAGATCTGGTTGGCGGTTCTGCACCAACAATTACTCACACACCAATTTCTTCAAATTCAGAAGGAAATACTGCAACAGTTACAGCAGATATTAATGATGTTGACGGAGACTTAGCAAGCGGTGAAAATGCACCAACAGTTTGGTATCGAGTAAATGGTGGTGCTTTTAACTCTGTTTCAATGACTTCTGCTCCTTCTCCTTCTTCACAAGGAATTGTAGATGTAAAAAGAGTTGAATCTAAATCTAAAGCACAAATTACTTCTTCCAAAAAATATGGAAACAACCAAGTTTTCGCTACTTTTAGTGCTGACATTCCTGCTCAAACTGGTAATGATTTAGTTGAATATTACATCGCTGCCCAAGATGAAGCTAGTAATGTGAAAACTGCTCCAAATGGTGGAAGCGGTTTAACTCCTCCTGGTTCAACTCCTCCAGGAAGTTTCTATTCTTACACTGTAACTCCTCCTCCTCCAGCAAATGATGACTGTGCAAATGCAATTGAAATTACTAACTGGACAACCCAAATTACTGGTAATACTGCTCAAGCTACTCAAGACGCTACAGATAACCAATCTTGTGGTGGTTCTTCTACTCACAAATCTGTTTGGTATAAATTTACAATTCCTGCCGGTGAAAATTGGAATGTTAGTTTCGATTTAAGCGGTTCAAGTTATGATACTGCAATGGAACTATTTTCAGGAACTTGCGGTGGTGGATTAACTTCAATTGTTTGTGATGATGATGGAGCTGGAACAACTACACAATCAAGAATTCCTGAAAACTCAGGAACAATTGGCATAACAGCTGGTAATTACTACTTATTAGTTTCTGGTTATAATTCAAATAGTGGAGATTATACTTTACAACCGACTTGTAATCAAATTCTTCCTCCTGTTAACAATGGAGGAGCTCCATTAGGTAATGGTTCAAATCCTGTAAACACAAATGGTGGCACAACTCCTGTTGTTGACATAATTCTTAATGGTGGTGCAAACAACCCAACTTCAATAACAGTAAATACTTCTGCTGGAACAACTCCTGGAGGTTTCCAAAATGGGGTTTCTAGAACTTTCAATATTCAAACTACAGGTGGAACTAATTTCACAACTGACTTAAAATTCTACTTCTTAGCTACTGAAGCTGCTGCTGGAATGTCTGTTGGAACAACTGCTAAAGTTTGGAGAAAAGATGGAAGTACTTGGGTTGAAGTTGGTTCAGGAACTGTTGTTAATGAAGGTGGATCTCCAGAATGGTGGTCTGTAACAATTACAGGAGTTTCTTCTACTGCTCCAAGTTCAGATAAACACGTTGGTAATTTAAGTGCTGTTGATGGAGAATTTGGAATTGCTAATGATGGTGATTCTCCTCTATTTGTTGAACTTGCTTACTTGAATGTCAAACAAGAGAAACAATCAGCTGTTCTTTCTTGGGGAACTGAGAGTGAAGTTGATAACATTGGATTTGAGATTTACAGAAGAGATTCTGATAATTCCGAATTCAGTTTGATTGCTTCATACAGAACTCACGAAGTTCTTAAAGGAGCAGGAAACTCTTCTTTACCAATTGATTACAGTTTTGTAGATGACAATGTTGTTGTTGGTAAAACTTACACTTACAAGTTAGTTGATGTTGATGCTGACTTATTTGAAACAGCACACGAAGTAGTAAGTTTGACAATTGACTACAGCAAAGCTACAGTTATTGATAGATTTGTTTTAAGACAAAACTACCCTAACCCATTTAACCCTGAAACTACAATTAGTTTTGAGGTTCCAAATGTTACTTCTTCAATGTCTCGAGTTGAGATTTCAATTTTCAACATCAAAGGACAAGTAGTTCGTAACTTGGTAAATCAAGCTTACAGTGGTGGTTTACACAGTGTTGTTTGGGATGGAAAAGATAACAGTGGTAAGTCTTTAGCTTCTGGAGTTTATTTCTTCAAACTTAGAACTAATGACAATCAACTCACTAGAAAAATGTTGTTACTCAAATAACTTACAATTTTCTTCTCGATAATAAAAAAGCCCGTCAAAAACTGACGGGCTTTTTTTGTGTGATGAAGAGGTTTTCACCAATTCATCATTTTAGACTACTCAAATACGCATTTCAATATACTCGTGCCCTTTTTCTGTAATAGTTTTGCAGGTTTATTGAAACAAAGCCCCTATTTATTAGAAGTATAAATATTGATTATAATTTTCTAAAGTTTGTTCAATTTCACCATCTTCGTCAAGTGTTTCTATACCTTTTTTCAAATTTTAGTAAATCTGAACATTAGTGGATCTTACACAGTTTTCTTTTCTAATATCAGAATTCACTTCAAAAAAGGAGCAATTATGAAACATCTTTTAAGTTTTCGAATATCTCCTATTTTTTTGTTATTTCCTTAGTTTGCATTTTTATACTTTAGGAATGCCTTAAACATTATTAATTATTAGAAATAAATAATAATTATCTATATAATCATAAATTTAGCTTTCTAATAAAAAATAAAGACTGAAAAAAATTATACATATATTATTGAATTCTATTATCTTACAACTATTAAAATACTTACTTCACTTTTCATAAGCCTTATTTTATTGATTGTCATAATTCTAATGATTTGGAAACCAAATTTCTAAGGAGCTAAAAGTTGAAATTTTTAATCAAGATAATTTTAACAGTAATCCTACTTATAGGATTAAGTTTTGTTGTTAGTGCACAAACTTATGTCGAAATGCAATTAAAAATTGAAGGCTCTAGTAATGGAAATTTTCTAGCCGAGTCAACAATTACTTCCATAACTGGGACTTATTCAAGCCCTATTCAAACTTTGGTTGTAGGTCCATCAATGCCAAATACGTTAGGGTTAAATTATTTCGAGAACATTGGAGTTTTAACATGTAATCTATCTAATTTTGGCTCTGCACTAATCTTTTCTCCATTTGCTTTTCCTTCCACATTTCAATTTGATATTCAAATTGATGACCCAACTTTATTAATTCCTTCACAACAAATTAGTACAGGATCTTTTATTATTCCACAATCTACAATTAGCGGTCAAGCTCTGCCAGTTGATATGGGAACTTTAAATTATGATGATTTACCGTTAAACTTCATTCCACCTGTTGATCCAACACCACCAAATGTTATTACCTGGACACCTCAACCTTCAATTTTGGGAATTCCTGTTCAGAATTTGAATGGAACAAATTTTCTAGCTCCAAATGGTGGAGTTATTGGTGGAATGGTGAGTCAAAATGGTGGAAATATGGGAGGAGTAGAATCAATAAGCATTGTTTCATTATCGTCAAAATTATTAACTTCTCCAAATGGTAACCTAGTTGATGTCGGAATGATTTGGAATATTGAAGGTTGTTCACAACCTTCTTATGTAATTACCCTAAATATTCCGCAAGCGTCACTAGAAAATTTTGTATTAACTATTAATAACATTGGAATTTCACATGATAATGTTTTGTATTCTTTGCCAAATGGAAACCTTACTGTTTTAAATGGAAACTTAGACGGTTCGGACCCAAATGGTGCACAAGTTCAATTTATAGCTCAATCTTGCTCACCATTTTATCTCCAAGATGCTGACAAGGATCCTTTAAACAATAATTCTTATGTACCGCTACCTTCTCCACAGAATTTAGAAATCGAACTATTACCGAATTCAAACGACATTAGGTTAACTTGGAATACAGTGACAGGTGCTGGGAGTTACCAAATTTACATTGGGCTTAATTCTAACTCATTTATTCCAAGTTTTTTGGTTAGTGGAACTAATTCATTTATTCATTCAAATGCAACTTTATCTAATCAAAAATTATATTATTTTGTAACCGCAGAAGATTAAAGAATTATTTGTATTGCAATATCCAAGTTAGATATTTTTGTTTTGTCAAGAATCTTCATATCTTTCTTTTAAGGAATGTATATAATTTTTCTCAACTAAACTCACATTATAATAAGAACATCACAAAACTAAAAACGCCCTTTAAAGAGCGTTTTATGGAGATGCAGGGAATCGAACCCTGGTCCAAGAACAAGACCATTTGAACTTCTACACGCTTAGGCAATTTGAAAAGTTTAATTTTGTGAAGTCCAAAGTGCCAACACCATTCACAAAACGAGCTTCAAAAATCTCATTCCAACTCCGAAGCAAAGTCGAAACCAGTCCTTTAAATTTATGACAATTTTAGAAAGTCTAAAGGACAAAATTTTCTAAAATCGTGGCGCTCAAGCCTTTACAGGCGAACTGCCATGCGACTATTTAGTTATACTAAGCAGCCATTGCGTATGAATAATTATCATCTGCATTTAATTGTTTTTCTAACATTTTTACGGTGTGTTAGAAAACCCGACGTGCAATTCAAAACCTCTTTCGTTCCCGTCGAATCCATTTCATCCCCGAGAGTTTGAGAGACTTTTAGATGAATTTTCTAAAGTCTAAATTTTTAAAGAGCGAATCCTTTTTACAGCACAATCTTACAAAAAGTTCCTGCCTTTTCGTAAGATTTTTATTTTCTTTTTTATAATCTGCAATTTTCAATAATCTTCTAAAATAAATGTGGTGTCTGTACATTCTTCTTTCTGCATAATCTTTCGCCGAAACTGTCGTTATCAAAAATTGCCAATCCGAACTTTGCATCAAAAGAAGTTCTCTTGCCACTTGATTCATTATTTTTATCAACTTTTTATCTTTCGTTACTTCAAACTCAGCGACTTTTTCTTTAAACAATTTTTCGTCGTTGTAAAGTAAAGTCCAAGTCCAAACTGTCGGCTTGAAAGGGTCAGAAGTGAGCCAAGTTCCGTGGTCATTGTTTTCGCCCCAAGAACCTTCCGCCAATTTCGCCACATCAAAAAAGTCTTTTGATTCGTAATATTTTTTGGCTGTCTGAACTTTGATTCTTGGATTCAGAGCGATTTTTTTCAAAGCCGATTTCAAAAATGAAGGACCTTCAAACCACCAATGTCCAAAAAGTTCACTGTCAAAAGGAGCCACTAAAACGCCTTCTGTTCCAGTCCAAAGTTTGTAACCGTCAAGTACTTTGTAAACAAGTTCTGAAAAATGATGAGCATTTTCCTCAATCGCTTTCGGAATGTCTTGCGGATAGTAATCGTGTTTGTAAGCCATATCTAATTCGTTGTCAGTAACTTTCCAATAACGCAAACCGCCTTCTGAATATTTTTTATGAAAATCCAAATAAACAGGAGTTCCCGGATAACCAATTTCACCACTCCAAACTTGTCTTGCAGTTTCTGGGTCGCGAATAAAAGCAACTGCTGCATCTCCTCCAAGATGACTTGAAACTGCACTGTAAACTCTGAAAGGAGTTCTTTGTGAAGCATCAGGTCTGAAATCAAATTCCTTTTGGGCAAAATGGAAAAAGCCGTCTTTTTCATCAAAAGTTGCGTAATGAGACTTACTAACTTCGCCTTTTCTGACAAGCTCGTAATCTGCAAAGAAGTAACGAATCTCGTTTTCGTGCATCAACGACTCTACTCCTCTTCGCATTTTGGGCTCAAAACCTAAATCCGAATTTACATTTGGTCGCCAATTGTAAGCTGGTCTGTAAGCACATTCTGGAAGCCACATTCCCGAAGGTTTTGTTCCAAAATGTTTTTCGTGTGTGTCAACGCCGATTCGAATTTGCGAAGAAATTAATTTGTCGTCAGAAAGAAGTGGAAAATATCCGTGAGTCGCTCCCGAAGTCAGAATGTCAACGATTCCTCTTTCTTGGAGTTTGCGAAATTCTCCCAAAATATCTTTGTTAAATTTTTTGGTAAAGTCCTCTTTAGCTGTTTTAAAAATTCTTTGCCACTGTTTTGCTAAGTAGGCTTTGTGTTCGTCATTTTCTTTTTTGAACTGCTTTTCGTTTTGCTTTGCAAATTTGATGTTTTGGTTCAAATACTTTACAAAACCTCTTTTGAAAACAGGGTGGTCAAGTTGCTCCGCTAAAACAGGAGTAATTCCAACAGTGATTCCAAATTCAAGACCTTCGTCAGCAAGTTCATTTAAAGCATTAATCAGCGGAATGTAAGTTTCCGCAGCAGCTTCGTAAAGCCAATCAATTCCAAAGGGCCAAGTTCCATTGTTAACGACGTAAGGCAAATGCGAATGAAGAACTAAAACAAAACTTCCAACTGTATCCATTTTAACCACCTTTGACTTCAATTAAATTTTGGGATTTAAGATTTTCGAAAAAACTTTGAGCATCTTCTAAAGCAACTTCTTTTTCAACTTCAAATTCCGAAATTATTTCTTTTGCGATTTCTTCCAGAGTTTTTTCTCCGTCGCAAGAAGAAAGAATTTTTGCTCCCATTTCATTGACTCGACTGTAAACACCTGTTTCGAGGTTCAAAATTATTCCGCCTTTGTCAATCGCTTGCCACTCAACATTTTCGGGGATTTTAAAAATTAGGTTTTCCATAATTTTTTTAAAGTCCGCCTTCTTCACGCCAAATGTCAGCTCCAAGAGCTTTCAATTTTTCCTCAATCTTTTCGTAACCTCTGTCAATGTGATAAACTCGCAAAACGTCTGTCCTTCCTTTTGCCTTCAAACCTGCGATAATCAGACAAGCACTTGCACGCAAATCCGTTGACATTACAGAAGCTCCGTTAATATTTTCACGACCTTTTACGAATGCGATATTTCCATCTAATTTTATGTTTGCTCCGAGTCTGCTAAGTTCCGAAACGTGAGTAAACCTGTCTTTGTAAATTGTGTCCGTTACTGTACAACTTCCTTCAGCAACGGACATTAAAGCAATCCATTGAGCTTGCATATCAGTTGGGAATCCCGGATAAACTGCGGTTTTTACGTTAACAGATTTTACTTTCTCAGGTGCAAAAAGTGTAACAGATTTCCCAGAAATTTTAAATTTACAACCTGTTTCTTCTAATTTATTTATGACTGATTCTATGTGGTGGATTTCGCAATTGTGAAGAGTAATTTCTCCACCTGTAATTGCTCCTGCGACCAAAAACGTTCCTGCTTCAATCCTATCTGAAACAACTTCTGCATCAACAGGAAATAATTCGTCAACACCGATAATTTCGAGTTCAGATGTTCCAATTCCTTTAATTTTTGCACCCATTTTCACTAAGAACTCAGCAAGTGCTGTAACTTCTGGTTCAATCGCTGAATTTTGGATTACAGTTTTTCCGTCGGCTAAAGTAGCTGCCATCAAGATATTACAAGTTGCTCCAACACTTGGAATGTCAAAATTTACGATGTTACCTTTAAGTTTCTTTGAACGTGCAATTATGTAACCGCTTTCAAGTTCGACTTCTGCACCAAGTTTTTTTATTCCTTGAATATGAAAATCAACAGGTCTTGGACCCCAAGCACAACCTCCGGGAAGACTAACTTCTGCTTCTCCGAATCTTGCAACTAAAGGACCTAAAACATAAATCGATGCTCTCATAGTTTTGACAAGTTCGTAAGGTGCTTTGAAGTAATTGCAACCAGTTGTGTCAATTGTCATATTTCCGTCTTCAATTGTTACTGTTGCACCAATAATTCGGAGCATATTTGCCATCGTTTTTATGTCTCTTAGGTCAGGAACTCCACGAATTGTAGATTTTCCTTCTGCAAGCAAAGCCGCAGCCATTAACGGAAGAGTTGCGTTTTTTGAGCCACTAATTTTGATTTCGCCTTTTAGAGGTTTTCCTCCGTTAATTACAATTTTATCCATCTAAAATTTTAACCTTATTGAATATTAAGAATGCAGACCAATATTTTTATTTTGGCAACTAAACAAGTTAAGTTGAAAATTTTTAATCAAAATGTCAATATAATTTGGTATATTTGAGCCAATTGTTTATTGTTATTTAATAAAAAACATATCGAGTTAAATGAAATCAAAAAAAGAATCTAAGAAAGAATCAATCAGCGAACAAAATTATGTTAGCGGAAAAGATAGGGTTCTTGAAGCAATTCGCTCAGGAAATGAAATTGAGAAAATAATTATTTCTCAAGGTATTCCCTACCACCAATTTGGTGAAATCAGTCTTGAATGCCGAAGAAGAAAAATTGTTAAAACTCAGCTTCCTAAAGAGAGATTGGATGAACTTTATCCCGATAATGGCGGAATTATCGCAATTATTGGACAAGTTCAGTATAAAGACTTTGAAGATATTTTAGTTGACGTTAAAGAAGACGCCACTTTTGTAATCTTAGACCAAATTGAAGACCCTCAGAACTTGGGTGCAATTTTAAGAAGTTGCGAATGTGCAGGAGTTGATGCAGTAATTATTCCAGATAGAAGAGCTTGTGCAGTTACAAAAGCTGCTGTAAGAGTTTCTTCAGGAGCTGCAAACTACCTTAGCATCGCCAAAATTAGTAATCTTTCAAATTGTATTCAAAGACTCAAAAGCGAAGGTTTTTGGATTTATGGAACTGACATAGAAGGTCAGAAAAATTACTACGACGAGCAGTTCAAAGGAAAAGTCGCAATCGTAATCGGCAACGAAGGTAAAGGAATGAGGAAATTAGTAACGCAGAATTGCGATGTCATTCTACAAATTCCTACCAAAGGCGTTGTTACAAGTTTGAATGCTTCTGTTTCAACAGGCGTAATTATTTACGAGATTTTGAGACAAAGAGTTCTTAGCGAAACAGTAAAACTCGTCTAATTTTAGCACATAAAATTTTCAAAATTTTATTCAACCTCTAAGAAAATACTTAGAGGTTTTCTTTTACTTAAAATGTCTTGCTAAGGGAAATTATTTTTTTTAATTTGCAAGGCTTTTAAAGTCAATAATTTTTTTACAAAATAATTTTTTAGGAGATGTAATTTTGATTACACTAGAACGTAAAAAAGAAATTGCTATCGAACTTGGCGGAAACGAAAACAACACTGGTCTCTCAGAAGTTCAAATCGGCATTTTCTCAGATAGAATTAAGTATTTAACAGATCACTTAAAAACACACAAAAAAGACCACCATACAAGAAGAGGTCTTTTTATTTTAATCGGTAAAAGAAGAAGACTCTTAGATTATTTGAAAGCTTCTGACATTAGTCGTTACAGAGCAGTAATTGCCAAACTCGGCATAAGAAAGTAATTTAGGAGAACTTTGATTTATGATTACTCGCAAAGAAATTGAACTTGGCGGTAGAAAATTCTCTATCGAAATTGGAAAAGTCGCCAAACAAGCTGACGGAACTGCGTGGGTTCGGTATAACGATACAATTGCACTTGTTACTGTTGTTGCAGCACACGAAGCTAGACCTGACCAAGGGTTTTTTCCTCTTTCAGTAGATTATCGCGAAAAGTATTACTCTGCGGGTAAGATCCCTGGAGGTTACATTAAGAGAGAAGCAAGACCATCTGAGAAAGAAATCTTAAGTGCAAGACTTGTAGATAGACCAATAAGACCTCTGTTTCCAAGTAGTTTTATGAATGAAACTCAAGTAATGGTGCAAATCATTTCAAGCGACCAAGAAAACGATGCAGATGTTTTAGCTGTTATCGGAGCAAGTGTCGCAATTTGTACTTCTGACATTCCTTTCGCTGGACCTTGTGCAGCTGTTAGAGTTGGAAGAATCGACAATGAATTGGTAATCAATCCAACTTTCAAGCAAGTCGAAGAAAGTGATTTAGAGCTTGTAATTGCAGGTTCAGCAGATTCAATTTTAATGGTTGAAGGTGCTGTAAAAGAACTCACTGAAAGTGATATTCTTGAAGCAATAAAATTCGGGCATACTTACATTCAACAAATTGTTGAGTTGCAAAACGAAATTATCAGTGAAATTGGTAAAGAAAAACGTGAACACGTTGAGCCAGAAGTTGACGAAGAACTCGTTGCAAAAATCACTGAACTAATCGGCGACCAACTTGTAGAAGCAGTCAGAATTACCGATAGACAAGATAGAAAAGCTAGATTCAAAGAAATCAATACAACAATAATTGAAGCCTTAGAAGAAGAATATCCTGAATGCGGAAAACTCGTTAAAACTATCGCTCACGACATCGAAAAAGTCGAAACTCGTAAGATGATGATTAACGAAAACGTAAGACTTGACGGAAGAAGTCCTGACGAAATTCGCGATATTACTTGCGAAGTCGGAATTTTACCAAGAGCTCACGGTTCAGGTTTATTCACAAGAGGTCAAACACAATCACTTGGAGTTTGTACTCTCGGAACTGGTGTTGACGCTCAAAGAATTGACAACCTCGAAGGCGATATTTCTAAAAGTTTTATGCTTCATTACAACTTCCCTCCTTTTTCAACAGGTGAAGTAAAAAGAGTTGGTTCTGTAAGCCGTCGTGAAATTGGTCACGGAAACTTAGCTGAAAGAGCTTTAACTCCTGTCATTCCAAATGAAGAAATTTTCCCATACACAATCAGACTTGTTTCTGAAGTTCTTGAATCAAACGGTTCAAGTTCAATGGCTTCTGTTTGTTCAAATTCAATGTCTTTAATGGACACTGGAGTTCCGATAAAAGCTCCTGTTGCAGGAATTGCAATGGGCTTAATCAAGGAAGACGATAACATTGTTATCCTTTCTGACATTCTTGGAGATGAAGACCATCTTGGAGATATGGATTTTAAAGTTGCTGGAACTGCCGAAGGAATTACTGCCGTTCAAATGGATATTAAAATCAAAGGGATTTCCTTTGAAATTATGGAAGAAGCACTCGAAAGAGCTTTGCAAGGCAGACTTCATATTTTAGAAATTATGAACAAAACAATTTCTTCACCAAGAAAAGAACTTAGCGAATACGCTCCAAGAATTGTATCTTTCCGAATTCCGCAAGATACAATTGGTTCGGTAATTGGACCTGGTGGAAAAATGATTCGTGAAATTATCGAAACAACTGGTGCAAAAATTGACATTAGCGATGACGGAACTGTGATTGTTGCTTCTGTTGACGGAGCAGGTGGAGAACAAGCTGTTAACTTTATCAAAAAACTTGTTGAACAACCTGAACCCGGAAAAACTTACGAAGGAACTATTAAAAAAATCGTCGATTTTGGTGCTTTCGTTGAAATTCTTCCAGGTAAAGAAGGTCTTTTACACATTTCTGAAATTTCAAATGAAACCAGAGTTAATGATGTAAATGATTTCTACAAAGTTGGCGATACAGTTAAAGTTAAACTTCTCAAAGTTGACCGAGGCAAATTCGTTTTGAGTGCAAGAGCTTTGCTTCCTGGTTACGTTGAAAAACCAAGCAGACCACAAAGAGATGGTGGAAGAAATTTCAGTCGTGATAACAGAGACAGGGATAATCGCGATAACAGAGATAAATTCCGTAAACCACCTCGTAGAGATGACAATTAATAAAAGGACTTTTAGTTGTCAAACTTTCAAAAATCTACACTTCCTAACGGAGTCAGAGTTTTAACTGAAAAAATGGCGAATGTTCGCTCCGTTAGTTTAGGTGTTTGGGTAATGTCAGGTTCTCGTAATGAAACTCCTGAAAACAACGGAGTTAGTCACTTTGTCGAGCATATGGTTTTCAAAGGAACTGAAACGCGAAGTGCAAATGACATTGCTGAAAGTATCGAATCAGTAGGTGGGATTTTGAATGCTTTTACAAGTCGCGAAACAACTTGTTTTTATGCAAAAGTTATGGACCAACATCAGCCAATGGCTTTGGAGGTCCTTTCTGATTTAATTACTTCCCCAAAATTAGACATTAAAGATGTTCGTAAGGAACGCAAAGTTGTTCTTGAAGAATTGAAAAATTCTGAAGACACTCCCGACGACATTATTCACGATCATTTTATTAAAAATGTTTTTTACCGCTCTCCTTTGGGATTCCCAATTTTAGGACCTAAAAAAAATGTTCGCTCTTTTAGCCCTGAATCTGTACAAAGCTACTTAACATCAAATTACACTCCTGACAGAATCCTCGTTTCTGCTTCAGGTAATATTGACCACCAAAAAATTGTTGAAGATTCCGCAAAGTGGCTCGGAATATTAAAAGGGCAATTTCAAGGTACTGAAAACCAAATTGGAACTTTTAGAAAAGGCACTTTCACCAAAACAGCTGAAATTCAACAAGCACATATTTTAATGGGTGGAAGATGTTTCTCTTACGCTCACAAATATAGATTTCCCTTGCTTGTCTTAAACACAGTTTTAGGTGGTGGAATGAGCTCAAGACTTTTCAGAACAATTCGTGAAGACAAAGGTTTAGCTTACTCAATTTATTCATATTTAGAAAAATTTGTCGATTCTGGGATCTATGGAATTTATGCAGGAACTGACAAAAACAAAGTTCAACAGTGCATAGACTTAATTTGGAAAGAGCTTAAAAAACTAACCAAAGAAAAAATATCTGATGCTGAACTTTCAAGAATAAAATCTCAGATAAAGGGTAGCTTAATGCTTTCCCTTGAAAGCACTTCCTCAAGAATGATGAAGTTAGCTCGAATGGAACTTTATTCAGGAAAATTTGAGACTTTAGACTCAACAATCAAAGCAATAGATTCTGTAACGGCAGAGCAAGTTATGGAAGTTGCAAATGAAATATTTACAGACAAAAATTTATCAATAACAATTATTAAACCTAAAAAATAGGTACCAAAATGTTAATCGGTTTACCCAAAGAAATAAAAAATAATGAGAACCGTGTTGCATTAACTCCTGGTGGAGTTGAATTATTTAAGTCAAACGGACACGATGTTCTTGTAGAAAAGAATGCTGGAATTGGAAGCGGCTTTGAAGACGAAACTTACATAAATGCCGGAGCAACAATTGTTGAAACAGCAAGTGAAGTTTTTGAAAAAGCCGAAATGATTGTAAAAGTAAAAGAACCACAACCAAACGAAGTCAAAATGATTCGCCACGGACAAATTGTGTTTACTTACTTTCACTTTGCGGCAAGTAGGGAATTAACTGACGGAATTATGAACACTGGTTGTATCGCTATTGCTTACGAGACTGTGAAATCTAAAGATGGGAAATTGCCTTTGCTCGAACCAATGAGTGAAATCGCTGGAAGAATGTCAATCCAAGAAGGTGCATTAAACTTAGAAAGTCGAATGGGTGGAAGAGGCGTTTTACTTTCTGGAGTCCCTGGTACTCAAAGAGGAAATGTAATGATTCTTGGTGGTGGAACTGTTGGAACAAACGCTGCCAAAATGGCTGCTGGACTCGGTGCAAACGTAACAATTTTCGATATAAATTTGGAAAGACTTCGTTACCTTGATGACGTAATGCCTAAAAATGTAATGACAAGAATGTCAAGCCCTGCAAACATTAAAGAAGCACTCCCAACAACTGATTTGGTAATTGGGGCTGTTTTACTTCCAGGAGCAAAAGCACCAAATTTAATCACAAAAGATATGCTTAATTTGATGAGAAAAGGTTCAGTTGTTGTTGATGTTGCTGTTGACCAAGGTGGTTGCATCGAAACTTGTAAACCAACTACTCACGAAAATCCAACTTATGTAGTTAATGATGTAATTCATTATTGTGTTGCGAATATGCCAGGAGCAGTTCCTTACACTTCAACAATTGCTTTAACAAATGCAACCTTGAGTTATGCAATCCAAATCGCAAACAAAGGTTACAAAAAAGCACTTCTTGAAAACACAGACTTACTAAGTGGATTGAGTGTTCACAAAGGCACTTTAACTTGTGCAGGAACTGCAAAAAGTTTTGATATGGATTATACTTCACCGATTGGAGTCCTTAGCTAAAATTTCATTTTGAAATTTTAGAAAAATTCAACTGTGAAAAATATTCAGGTCAAAATTAAATTTCTTACTGAAAAAAAACTTTTTCCCAAATACCAAACGATTGGCTCTTCAGGAATGGACATTTATGCTTGTACTGAAAAGCCAATTGTTATTTCTGCAGGTGAAACGGCAAAGATTCCAACAGGTTTTGCTATGGCAATTCCAGAAGGTTACGAAGCTCAAATCCGTCCAAGAAGTGGACTTGCTGCAAAATTTAATATTGGTGTGATAAATTCACCTGGAACAATTGATGCAGATTATCGAGGTGAAGTTCAGATTCTACTGTCAAATTTTTCAAAAAATGAATTCACTGTGAACCCGAATGACAGAATTGCTCAAATGGTAATTCAAGAAGTTATTTTGGCAAATTGGCAAGAAACCGAGAAACTTCCTGACAGCCTCAGAAGTGAAGGCGGTTTTGGACACACAGGGATTTAAATGTTAGCTTAATCACAAAATTTAATTTTCAAATTGATTAGATTTTGAGCTACACAAAATAAACAAAGATACAATGGGACAAATTCTTAACTACCACAAAGTAATGGATAATTTTGAATGGGGTTTAACGCGAGTTAATCTCAAGCAATTTGAAAATCATTGCAAATACTTGTCTGAGAATGGCTTCGAATCTTTAACTTTCGAAGAATTTTCTAAAAACAAAATTTCAAATGAAGACAAAAAATTTGCAATTACTTTTGATGACGGTTATGAAAGTGTTTACGAAAATGCTTTTCCAATTCTTAAAAAATATGGATTCAAAGCAACAGTGTTTGTAATTACAAACTTTATTAACAAAGAAAATTTGTGGGATGTAAATATTGGTTGGAAAAAATTCAAACACCTTAGCGAAAAACAAATTTTAGAATTAGACGCAAGTGGTTGGGAAATTGCCTCTCATACTTGCAACCACAAATCTTTAAGTCATTTAAATGACAAAGATTTAAAAAGTGAACTACAAGACTCTAAACAAAGATTAGAATCTTTACTAAAAAAAAAATTCTGTCAATTGCATATCCTTTCGGCATTTTTGATAAAAAAGTTATTAAATTCGCTGAAGAATTGGGTTACAAATACGGAACAGGTAATTATTCTTTTTTTGAAACCGAAAACCCAAAGATGCAAATTACAAGGTTTAATGTGTATTTAACTGATACATTAAATGATTTTGTTAATAAATTAGAATCAAAGAAATTTGAACAGAGGAAACTTAGATTGATAAATTTTTGTGCAAATGGAACTGTTATTGTAAAACAATGGCGAGATTTTTTAGTTAGGAGAACTTTATGCCTTTAAGCAAAGAAGAACTCGAAAAAATCCGTTTAGAGGTTCGACAAAACCTTGAATCTGAAGTTCGTGATGGAAAATTCAATCCTTTAGAAGGCACTGAGAAGAAAAAAGTTGTCATAAAAGACAGCGAAGCTATTAAAGATAAAGTCAAAGAGTCTATCGTTGACGAGGAGAAAAAAAGACTTCAACTTTTAGCTCAAGGAATGGTCGAATATACAAATCGAGACGGCGAAATTGACATCGTAAGCCCAGAAGTTGCCTACGCAAGAGATTCTGAAAGAGAAATTTATGAAAGTGCACTTCGAAAAGAGACCCTTCAGAAACAAATTCCAATTTGGGTTGGAGTATTTTTACTTGTTGTTTTAGTTGGATTATATTTCCTTCCAAACCCTGAGCAATCAGAACCTAATTTGCTAAAAGTGGATTCAAATATTGAAGGAGCAACAGTTTATATTGACGGTCAAATTTCAGATTATACAACCCCTTGCTTAATCCAAAATATCGAAGTCGGAACTCACGCAATTAGTGTAAAAAAAGATGGCTTTTTTGTTGATGCTCCTTTTAAAGAAGTAACAATTGATACAACAAAATTAATTTCTGTTTACTTTCAACTAAAAGCATCTACAGAATATGGTTACTTAGATATAAAAACAAATATTGATGGCGTAAATATTTTAATTGAAGATGAATACATTGAGCAAAAGGCAAATGAAGGTCCAGTTAAAGTTGAAATCGGCTCTCGAAAAGTTGCCGTTGAACGTTCTGGATATACAGCATTTCCTTTTTTTCAATCAGTTGAAGTTCAAAAAGACCAAACTTCAAATGTTTATTTCAACCTTTCGAGAATTGAAGTAAAAAAAGCTGTTAGACGAGAATTGAGAATCACTTCTAATGTTAAGGATAGCGAAATTTACTTAAATGGAGAACCCACAGGAAAATTTGCTGATTATACTTTTACAGACTTAGAAGCTGGTGTTTACTCTGTTTTCGTAAAAAAAGATGGCTTTGAAGAACCTAAACCCAAAAGTATTACTTTTAGTACGACAAGTGATAAGATTGTTGAATTTAACTTTGAACTTTCTGAAATTTACATTGGTGGAATTGAAGTTACAACTGAACCTGTTCAAGGTGAAATTATTATCGATGGCATTTCTAGAGGTTTTGGGCAATATAGAAAAACTCTAAATACAATTGGCGAAGTTGAAATTGCTTTTGGAAAAGTAGAAGGTTACTTAACTCCTAAACCTGAAAGAATTCTATTTGCTGGTGAAAATGAGCTTGTTAAAGTAAATGGTGTTTATGATCCTTTTATCAAAATAAGCGTTGCATTAGACCAGTCTAAAACCGTCCAAGAAAATGGTGCAAAGGTTGATGTTGGTTACTTTGATATTCAAAGTAACAATTTTACCGTTCAAGAGAATTCGGAAGGTGTAATTATACGGCGTTCAGATATTCAGAAATTTTATCATTGGGAACTTGGTTACGATAAACTTGGAAGTCCAGCTATTCAACTATCGTTTGACCTACCAGAAAATTACGATTTCTCTAAAGGTTTCAAACTTTACCTTTGGGCTTATTCTTCAAATGATAATTATCCTTTAACTTTTGTGAATAATTCAACAATGGCAATTTTTATCAATAACCGTTACATTCGCAAAAAATATGAGCCTAAATACAACGTTAGCAAAGACACAAGGCTTGGTTTTGATGAACTTGACATTAGCTCCTATGTAAAACCTGGTGAAAATAAATTAGTTTTACGTACAACAGAAGAAACAACAAATTACTTACTCGTCAGAAGAATAGAATTATCCAATGAAACAAGCCAAAATTAATGTTCTTCTTATCGGCTCTGGAGGTCGTGAGCATTCTCTTGCTTTGTCAATTTCCAAAAGCCCTAATTTACAAAAACTAATTTGTATTCCGGGGAATCCGGGAATTTCTGAAACCTGCGAATCAATTCAAGTTTCAATTTCTGACTTCGACTCAATCAATGAAATTGTTGTCAGCAATTCCATTGATTTAATAATTGTTGGACCTGAACAACCTCTGGCAGAAGGTATTCAAGATTATTTCACTGAAAAGGGAATTTTGGTTTTCGGACCTTCTCAAAAAGCCGCCCAAATCGAAAGTTCAAAAGCATTTGCAAAAGATTTGATGAAAAAATACGGCATTCCAACAGCTGCTTATGAAATCTGTAATTCCTTTTCAGAATCCTTAGTTACACTCAAAAAATTCAATGAGCAAGTTGTTGTAAAAGTTTCAGGTTTAGCTGGTGGAAAAGGTGCAATCGTTTGCCAATCTCATACAGAAGCTAGACAAGCATTAAAAGACATTTTTACTGAAAAATCTTACGGTGAAGCAGGTAGTTCAGTTGTTTTGGAAGAATTTATGGAAGGTGAAGAAGTCTCACTTTTCGCTTTTTGCGATGGAAAAGATTATGTTTTGCTTTCTTCTGCCCAAGACCACAAAAGAATTTATGAAGGAGACAAAGGAGCAAACACTGGAGGAATGGGAGCTTATTCACCTGCTCCAATTGCTACAAAAGAACTCATTGAAGAAGCTAAAAATAAAATTATCTCACCAACTCTTGAAGCACTAAACAAAGAAGGAATTCCTTACATTGGAGTTCTTTACGCAGGTTTAATGGTTACGAATGAAGGTGCGAAAGTTGTTGAATTTAATTGCCGTTTGGGAGACCCTGAAACGCAAGTTGTTTTACCTTTGGTCAAATCCGACACTTTAGAACTAATGTTTCAATGTGCAAAAGGCGATGTCTCCAATTACAAATTAGAACTCTCAGACAAATTTGCTTCGACAGTTGTTTTAGCTTCAAAAGGTTATCCTTTCTCTTATAGCAAAGGAAAAGAAATTAAGTTACACCCTAACTTTGAAAACTCTGATTCACAAATTCTTTTTCACGCTGGAACAAAATTAGAAAACGGAAAATTACTTACAAATGGCGGAAGAGTTTTAGCTTGCACTGGAATTGGTAACTCTGTCAAAGAAAGTTTGGACTTAGCTTACGACTTAGTCGAGAAAGTTGAATTTGCAGGCAAAACTTTCCGTAAAGACATTGGGTGGCGAGCTTTAGCAAAAAGTTAATTTTACTTAGCTTTACTTGTCCATTTGTTGTTCTGGATTCTGAATCTCCAAGGAAGTTTGGCATCTTCTTCTGCGTAATCAACTCCGACTCTTGAACTTCTCAAAATTTCATTTTTAGAAATTTCTACTCCTCTACTCTCAATCCAAATTTCATCTTTTTGCAAATCCAAACCGTTGTGTTCACGAAAATTTATTCCGAGAGCTTGAGATAAAATCCCTGGACCAGAAGTTAGATTTGTTTCTAATTTTGACTTACCTCTTCTTTCCAACATTTTTTCAATTCCGTCAATTGGTTCAATTGCTCGAATCAAAACTGCGTGAGGAATTTCTTTCAGATTTGTAACAACATTAAAAAGCGAATAAATTCCGTAACAAAGGTAAACGTAGGAGAATCCTCCTTCTCCAAACATAATTTCTGTTCGTTTTGTTCTTCGATTACCAAAAGCGTGAGAGGCTTTGTCGGAAATTCCGTTGTAAGCCTCTGTTTCGACAATCATTCCTGAAGTCAAAATTCCGTCAATTTTTGTGCAGAGAACTTTACCTAAAAGTTGTTCACTAACTTCCAAAACATTTTCATTCAGGAAAAATGACTTCGGTAATTTGCTCATAAAAAATTAAAATTTCTTGAGTAATTCGGCAGCTTCGATTGAGTGGTAAGACAAAATCATATCCGCTCCAGCTCGTTTGAAAGAAAGAAGAGTTTCCATAAAAACCTGCTCGTAGTCAAGCCAACCGTTCAAAGAAGCAGCTTTCAACATTGCGTATTCTCCTGAAACGTTATAAACAGCAACAGGAACTTCCGACATTTCTTTCACATTTCCAACAACATCAAGGTAAGGCAAGCCAGGTTTTACCATCACAATGTCAGCACCTTCTGCAATGTCCATCGCAACTTCTCGCAAAGCTTCGTTTGAATTTGCAGGGTCCATTTGGTAAGTCTTTTTGTCACCACTTTTGGGAGCAGAATCAAGTGCATCTCTGAAAGGTCCGTAAAAAGACGAGCAATATTTTGCCGAGTAAGCCATAATTCCGACATTTGCAAAATCGTTTTCGTCAAGTGCTTCTCGAATGAAGCCAATTCTTCCGTCCATCATATCCGAAGGTGCAATAATATCTGCTCCCATTTCTGCTTGAGCAATTGACATTTTTCCCAAAATCGGCAAAGTTTCATCGTTCAAGATTTCTCCTGAATCACTTACAATTCCGTCGTGTCCGTCAGAGTTGTAAGGATCCATTGCAACGTCAGTAATTACTGTGAGATTTGGAACAGCTTTTTTTATTGCTTTAATTGTCTGTAAATAAAGTCCGTTTGAGTTGTAAGATTCTGTCGCAAATCTGTCTTTAATTTTTTCAGACAAAGACGGAAACAAAACGATTGCAGGAATTCCTAAGTCATAGATTTTGTGGCATTCTTCAATGATTAAATCTTTCGACATTTTGAAAATTCCGGGCATTGACTTTACTTCGTGCTTTTGATTTTTGCCTTCGATGACAAACAAAGGCATAATTAAATCTGTAACATTTAGACTGTTTTCTCTGACCAAAGAGCGGATTGATTCTGTTCGTCTGTTTCGTCTTGGTCTTTGTGGGATGTGAAATTCGCTCATCTATTTTTTCCTTATTTTTCTTTTCAGAGTTTAATTTAAAAAGATACAAAAATTCTAAATTTTCCACTAACACAACAAAATTAAAATTCTTCTAAACAAAAGAAATGAGAATGGCTATTTCTTAAAATGAAATTTTTCTAAAGGAGAAAAAAATAAATGAAAAAGTTACTGGTTTACATCACGATGCTTACTTTCCTACTTTCAAGTTGTGCTTCTTCAACTGGAGTTATTAATTTTAACTCTGACGAAAGAGTAACTGCAAAAATCAAAAGATTAAACATTGTTTCCAGAGATAGACCTTGTGAGATTTGGTTAAAAAATGGTCAAAAACACTTTGGCAAAAAACTCATCGTGAAAGCTGGCTCAACTACTTGGGAAGATTCTACTAAAGTAAAAAATTCAATTTTAACCACCGAGATTTCAAAAATTGAATTAGGTAAAAAAAGTAGGTCGAATTTTACTCTTAAATTTATGCTCATTTCTGGATTGATTGCTGGTATTACTACTGCCAACAATGAACCTGCAAAACATTTTTCAAAAGTTCCAACAAACTTTCTTTTGGGGATTTTAGGATTAGGAGTCGGAGCTTTTGTCGGAGTTCTTTTTGATTCGTTTGCAAATTCTGATAAAACTGAAACCTACACTTTCTCCTTTGAAGATTTTGAAGAACCAAATAAGATGCTAAAATGAAAAAGCTAATTGTTTCCTTAACAATTTTCAGTTTGCTCTTTACAAGTTGTGCGACAATTTCAAATGTAAAACCAAATCAAAACAGCACAAAATTATTCAGCATAATTGAAGAAAATGCAAAAGACAGGCAAACAACAGTTGAACTCGTTAACGGTAAATTCTACCATACAACAAATTTATATTTCAAAAACGAATCTCTGACTTTTGTTGAGATTGACTCAAACAAAATTGAGAAAGTGAAACTAGATGAAATTCATAGAATTGTAATTGAAAAGAAAGATATTTCATCTTGGAATACTTTTGGTTATTGGATTTACTCAGGAGCAACTTTAGGTGGAGTTTTAGGTTTTATAGGAGTAAGTGGCGAAAACAGCCTTGTTCAGCCTTCTACCATTTTCGCATTTACAATGTTAGCTGGTTTGACAATTGGAGCTACTTTTGGCTTAATTCACGTTAGCATTCAAGACTCAAACAATAAAATTATCTATAATTTCTCACATTAAAATTCTAACCTACTCTACTTTCAAATTGTATTGGAGTCTGTAAAGTTTGTAGTAGATATTTTTGTTTGCAAGAAGTTCTTGGTGATTTCCGATTTCACGGACTTTACCTTTGTGAAGCACCAAAATTTTGTCAGCTTCTTGAATTGTCGAAAGTCTATGAGCAACGATTATCGAAGTTCGATTTTGCATCAATTCGTGGACTGCGTCTTGAATTAAACTTTCAGTTTCAGTGTCAATGTTTGAAGTCGCTTCGTCAAGCACCAAAATTTTCGGGTCAAAAGCCAAAGCCCTTGCAAAAGAAATGAGCTGTTTTTGTCCTGTCGAAAGCAATGAACCTCTTTCTCGAAGTTGTGTCTTGTATCCGTCAGAAAGTTTTGAAATGAAATCGTGAGCATTTGCTTTTTTGGCAACTTCAACAATTTGTGCTTCCGAAATTTCACTGTTCCCCAAACGAATGTTATTCAAAACACTTTCTGAAAAAAGAAAAACATCTTGTAAAACAAGGCTAATATTTTTTCTTAACTCCAAAACATCTAAATCTTTTAGTGAAACCCCATCAACAAAAATCTCACCCTTTTGAATGTCATAAAACCTACACAAAAGAGAAATAATTGTAGATTTTCCACTTCCTGTTGCTCCGACAAGTGCAAGGCTTTCTCCAGCTTCAACTTTAAACGAAACATCTTTCAAAACCCAATCTTCACCTTCGTAAGCGAACCAAACATTTTTGAATTCGATTTCGCCTTGAAAATTTTCTTTGATAATCGGATTTGGGGAATTTATGATTTTTGGTTCTGTGTCAAAAACTGTAAAAATTCTTTCACTCGAAGCCATTGCTCCTTGCAAAATATTGTATTTCTCTGAAAGGTCTCGAATTGGTCTGAAAATTACTTGAGTGTACTGAATGAATGCAACTAAAGTCCCGAAAGTCAAAGTTGATTCCAAATTCCTCACGCCACCAAACCAAATTATCATCGAAATCGCAATTGAATTGATGAATTCAACACCTGGGAAAAATATTGCAAAATTAAAAATCGTCTTAACGTGAGAATCCAAAAGCTCATTGTTTTCTTTTACAAAATTTTCATAATTTCTTTCTTCACGATTGAAAAGCTGAACTACATTCATTCCACTGATGTTTTCTTGAAGCTGAGAATTAATTACAGCAGTTCTTAACTTTACTTCCCGAAATGCAAAACGCACTCGTTTTTTGAACAAAAAAGTAACATAAAAAAGAATTGGGAAAACTGTGAAGGTGATTAGAGCAAGTTTCCAGTCGAGGTAAAAAAGCATTCCAGTAATTATTGCAATCGAAAAAACATCTCCAAAAACAGTTACCAAACCAGAAGAGAAAAGTTCATTCAAGGCTTCAACATCAGAAGTAAGTCGCGTCATCACTCTTCCGACAGGATTTTTATCAAAATACTTAAGTGACAGATTCTGAACGTGTTTGAAGAGCTTCACTCTCAAATCGTACATAATTTTCTGTCCCATCAGATTTGTAAAGTACGTTTGCCCAAATCTTGACACAAAAGTTACTGAGACGGCAATCAAGAAAAGTCCAGCAATCCAAGCTAAACCTCCTAAATCACCATTTGCAATGTAATTGTCAATCGCTTCTTTAGTCAGAAACGGTCCAATGTTCTCCCCAACAGAAGTCAAACAAAGAAGAGGTAAAGCTATGTAAATATATTTTTTATGTGGTTTAATGAACTCGATTAATCGTTTCATTAATTTACTGTCGTAGGCTTTCCCTAAGACTTCTTCGTCTTGCATTAACTTTCTTTCGTGTTAAGTTTTTAGACAGACTGACGGATTTTGAACATAATTTTGAATATCCCCTTGAGCCAAACAAAACCATAAATCTATTATAATCAATTATTTAGAAAATCAATTACTAATTTGGCACAAAGATTGAAGCTGAATATAGTGAATGTTCATTTAAAATTTAACCGAATTTGGTTACTAATTTAATGGCTTCAAAGTTCTTAGTCCCAACTTTGAAGCGTGGATTTTTCTCCTTGCACAAAATAGGAAATCGAGGAAATTCAAACTTAACAAAATGCTTCTCCCTCAACAAAGTTTTAATTCGATTTCCTATTTTATTTTTAAACCTTCCTCGAAATAAATAACCACCGAACAATTTCAAATCAATCGATGGTTATTTTTTAATCTTCTGTAAAAATTGTCGTTACAACAAAATAATTCTTCAAGTCCTTTTCTCGAACTTGCACCCTAAATTCATTTTTATAGGTTAAACCAACAAATTCCATTTCGGAAATTTCACTTGTCGGTGAACTGCTTTTGAAAATTTTGTAGCCTTCGGAAAGTTCAATAGGGTTCCAAGTTAAAACTGCTTCATTCCCAATAAAATTAATTGCAACATTCGGAACTAAGTTAGAAGCCCCAACGATTAACCTTACTGGAATAATTTTTGATGGAACTGTTAAAGAATTGCTATTTACGACCAATTCAGCATTGTAAATTCCATCAGCTAAATCTTTAGTTTTGTAAAAAATTGAAACCAATTCTTCTTCACCACCTTTAACTTGACCTGACAAAGAATTAAGCTCTAACCAAGTGTAGCTTTGTCCAAAATTTCCAGAATTTGTTGTTCCTTGAGAAGTCGCTGTTCCAATTTCCCAATCTGTTGCTTTGTCGCTGTCAAAACCAAATTGGTTCCGTGCAATCGGGTCAGAGGAAGAAGTTGGATTTGGGATTAAAACATTTTGCTTCCAACCTAAATCTTGTGGAACTTGAGTAGTTGAAGAACCCCAACGAACAAAATCAACTCCGTTACCGTTTGCATCTTTCAAAGTCGCAGAACCACTTGTCGTCAAACCCCACCAAATATTTGAATCCATAAAAATTGTCGTTGAAGTATTTGTTCCCGACTCCTCAGTTAGAGTAACAAAACTGTTTGGTTGTAAAATAAAATTTGGCAAAATATGGGTTGAGTTGTCAGTTGGTGAAGATTCATTTTTACACTCCAAGACATAATTTGAAAGGTCAACAGGTGAATTAGTTCCGTTGTAAATTTCAATCCAATCCGTTCCAACTGAAATTTCATTCATCACTAATTTTCCTTCATTTCCACCAGCAGAAACATTTTGTAAAGACAAATTGTATTTCAAGTTTCCAGCATCGGCAATTGGGTTTTCAATTTCTAACTTTGAACCAAATTTTTTGTTTACCAAAGTTGGGTTTGCAAAAGGAGTGTAAAAAGTTACAGATTTTAAGTCGAATTTAATTTCAGGTGGAATGTTTGTAATCGGTGATTTCCAAAGACCACGTCCAAAAGTTCCTGCAAAAAGTGTGTTAGTAGCAGAATGAATTTCCAAATCTTGAACTACTACGTTTGGCAAATTATTTTGGTAAGTTTCCCAAGTTGTTCCAGCATCTGAAGAATGAAAAACTCCGATGTCTGTTCCAACGTAAACATTGTTCGTTGAATTTGGGTCGATTGCAATGCAATTGTGTGGAACGTTTGGTAAAAGCCCTGAAATATTTTGCCAAGAATTTCCACCGTTTGTTGTCTTAAAAACTTTGTTTCCTGACGAATAACCTGAAAAAGTAACGTAAGCAGTGTTTGGGTCTGTTGGGTCAACTTTTACATTTGTAACAGAAGCACTTGAAGTTGGTAAACCTGAATTTAGACTTGAGAATGAGCTTCCACCGTCAACTGACTTCCAAACTCCATTTGGTGTTGAAATGTAAATTACATTTGTGTTAGCTTCACAAACGCTGATTTCACGAATGTCTGTTGCTCCGTTAACATTTGAAGCAAGTTGAGTCCAATTTGTTCCTTGATTTGTAGATTTATAAAAGTCTTCTGTTCCTGAATAAATCGTATTCGGGTTTACAGGGTCAATTACAATTGGAGTTACCCAAGCACCATTTCCAGAAATTGGTCCTCCAATACTAATGAAAGTATTTCCACTGTTTGTTGAACGAAACATATTTCCGTAATAATATTCTGCGTAACAAGTTGTTCCATTCGAGTAATCAATTGCACAATCCATTCCGTCACCACCAAGAACATTGTCCCAACTCGAATTTAAAAGTCTGTTTGTTCCGTTGTCTTGTGAACCACCAAGAACGAAACCAGGATTTAAAGCAGAAACAGCAATTTTATAAAATTGCATAATATTCATTCCGCCGTTACTCAAATCTATCCAACCTGTTCCTGAATTTATTGAGACAAAAAGTCCGCCATCATTTGCGGCATAAACTGTATTCGGGTCGTTTGGGTGAAAAGCAAAATGATGTTGGTCTGCATGAACATAAGGAATTCCTGTTCCACTGTACCAATGAGAAATTTTTGTCCAATTCGTCCCACCGTTGTTAGTTCGGTAAAGATTCACACCGCCAACAAAAGCTTGATTCTCATCATTTGGGTTTACTTCTAAAACCAAATCATACCAACCTTGTCCGTCGCTTCCTGAGCCGTCCCAAGAAAGTAAATTCGGCGAAGAGCCGTGAACTTGATTCCAAGTCGAACCCGAATCTATAGATTTGTAAATTCCTGCAAGTCCAGAGGAACTGTTCACGAAAAGTGAGTAAATTGTCGAAGGATTTGACTGTGCAACTGCAATTGCAATTCTGCTCGAAGCACTTGGCAAACCGCCAGCAAGCAATGACCAAGAAACTCCACTGTTTGAAGATTTGTAAATTCCATTTCCTTCTCTTGCTGCGTACCATTCATTAGAATTTGAAAGATTCACTTCAAGGTCTCTAAAATTTCCTGTTGCAACTTGTGTCCAACTTCCTGCTCCGTCAATTGAGCGATAAATTCCTTGATTCGTCGCAGCGACTAAAGTGTTTGCGTTTGTTGGGTCAATTAAAACTTTTTGAACTCTTCTTGTTTGTGCAACATTCCAATCCAAACCTGTTGTATTCCAAGTGTTTCCGCCATCAGTTGACTTTAAAATTCCGATGCTGTAAGTGTCGTTTGCGTCTGCATCTCCTGTTCCGATGTACATTGTATTCGTGTCACTTGGTGCAATTTCAATCCAGCTAATTCCGAGTGAAGGCAAATTGTCTGTAAGTGTAAACCAAGTTGTTCCACCATTTTCAGACTTCCAAAGTCCGCCTGCAGGAGCTCCAACCCAAACCGAACTTGGGTTTTGTGAGTTAATTGTAACACAATTCAACCTTCCTGCTCCACCACTGTTGACAAGTTCAGGTCCAAGAACTTCCCAATTTGAAGTACTGACTTGGTTTTGAGATTTTGAACCAAAATTCATTTCAACTTCTTTTGTCGCTTCCCAAGTTGCTCCCGAAGGCATAAAACCGCTTGGAAAAACTCTTGGTTCCGCAAACCATTCGTAGCGTTTAAATTGTTTCCAACCAGAGCCTTTTGTGATGGTTTTGTTTTGCCAATAACTATCAAATTCTCTTTGAACTTCATAAAAATTGATTGGTTTTGATTTGTCAATATTTTGCATCCAAGGTTGTGCAAAAGAAGAACCGACAAGTGAAAAAGAAAGGACAGAAAGTGAGATTAAGAAACTTTTGGTATGTTTCATTGATTTCCTCTAAAGTGGTTAAGGTTAAAAGAGTGAGTTTTGAGTTTTGATTAATTTCCTACAAAGTCTTAAAATACAACAAAATCCGTTTGTAAAATATTCAAAAAAATTGTTTTTTGTCAATGTTACCTTCTGTCGGAATCACAGATTTACAAAAGATTACACAGATTTTGTTTAGTGCAAAGAGTTAAAGATTGAACCAAAGCTAACCCGTGTTTATCCCGAAATCCATCAAATCCGTGATTCTAATTTCCTCAAAATTACTCCAAAAAGATGTAACACTTTCTAAATTTCGGCACTATCTTAACAACGTTGTTACCATAGTAACGTAGGAAGTGTAGTAAAATGTCAAAAAATAGATTTGAAAAAATTCATTTAATCGCTCAAGGTGTTTCGGGTAAAGTCCACAAAGCATTTGACAATGATTCCAAAAAGATTGTCGCACTTAAGTCTTTCCCTGATTTTCTGAATGACTCAGTAAGCATCACTGAAAGTATTCAGAATGAGTTTGGAATTCTCAAAGATTTGCATTCCGAATACTTTGTGGAAGTTCACGAAATTGCTCAAGATTCTAAGAATTTGTCACAAATTGTTTTGGAATTTATTGATGGTTCGCCACTAAAAGTTGCTTTCAATCTGGATAAAGCCTTAGAAACGAAACAAGTTTTTGTGCAAATTTTAAATGCTTTAGTTGAACTTGAGAAAGTTGGAATCATTCACGGAGATTTGAAGTCCGATAACATTTTAATTCAGAACCACAAAGTAAAAATTATAGATTTCGGTTTTGCACAGACTTTAGGCGGAAGAATTGACTCAAATTCTGTAAGCGGTACTTTGGAATACACTGCTCCTGAAAAATTTACTGGAGAAAACATCAGTTCGAAAGTTGATATTTATTCAATTGGAGTTTTATTTTACGAAATACTCACAGGGACAAACCCTTTCGCAGATTCCTCTGTTGAAGCAATTATTGAAAAACATTTGAACCTTACTCCTAAACAAATGACGGAAATTAATTCTGAAATTGACTCTTTTTGGGAAAATGTAATTTTTGAAATGCTTGAAAAAGAACCTGCAAGCAGACCAAAAGCGGAAGAAATTTTACAAAAATATTTTCAAGATGTAAAATTGGAAAGTGTTGGAAATTTGGTTAAGCAATTTGAAAAAATTGAAGACGTTTTTGAGAAACGTGAAAAATTATTAGAACTTTTTGAACAAGTAAAAAATGACGAAAACTCAGAAGGTTTTGCAAACGTTACTTTTAACCTAAGCAAAGTTTACCAAAAATTAGGTAACTACGAAAATGCAATTGAGTTTGCGAAAAAAGCTTTGAAAGTTTCAGATGAAAAAACAAAAATTGAACTTCTTTGTTTAATTGGAGTTTGTTTTTGGGCTTTGGAGAAACTTGAAAATTCAAATGATTACTTACTTCTTGCACGAAAAACTTCAGTCGAATCAACCCAAAACAAAAGTTATTTTCTCGGTTTAATTGAAAAAAACCTTGGGAATCTTTACTGCAAATTTTTAGACTTCAACAAAGCTTTTGAACATTATAACACTGCTTTAGCAATTTTCATTAATGAAAAAAATACTGTTGAGCGTTACAATGTTTTGGGAAATCTTGGGCGACTCTGCTCAGAGATTTTTGATTTTGAAAAGGCACTTAGCTACTTAAATCAAATCAAAGACTACTTTGAGAAAATTGAAGATTTACGTCAACTTAGCACGACTCTTCTTAATATCGCAGTAATTAACACTCAACTTTTGAAACTTGGAAATGCAAAAAATACTCTCGAATACGCTTTGCAACTTCATCAGAAACACGGCTTTCGCGAAGAGTCAACAAGAGATTGGCTGATTCTTGGTTATGTTTGTGGTGAAATCGGCGAATTTGGAGTAGCAATAAAATATTTACAAAATGCACTTGAAGAGTACAAAGAACTTGACGACCAAGCAGGAATTCAAACTGCAAAACTTTACCTTTCACAAGTCTTCCAAAAAATTGGAGATTTTGAAGCCTCATCAGAAATTGCACTTTCGGAAACTGAATTTTTTAGAAAGGATTTGGAATTAGAATTTTTGCAAGAGGAAATAAAATTTAGCGATATTTTTAACTTAGAAAAAGTTGAAAAAGGAATTTCAGAAGCTCAAAGTGCTAATTTTAAAAATTTGGAAATTGATTTCAAGATTTTAAGAAGTGAACATTTTTTTCAAATTGAAGAATTTGAAACCGCCAAAGAATCCCTTCACGAGCTAATTAAAGAGACTTTGAGAATCAGTTACATAAGTGGAATGATTCGAGCTTCGTTTTTACTTTGTCGAATTTTGGAAAGTGAGGAACTTTGGAATGAGGCTTACAAAGTCCTCGAAAGAGTCATAAAAATCGTTACCAAAGAAGAATACTTTTTTACCGATATGCTTTTTTACCACTTCGGGAAAATTCAAAAAAAGATTTTTTACCCTGACGCTGATTACTACTTAATCGAATCTGGAAAGGAATTTGAAAGAGTAAATTCTTTAATTCACGCTCAAAATCGTAAAGAAATTCACCGAGAAAGCCGTAGGGAAATTTTCAAAATTGAAGAAATTATTTCTGGTCCTAAAAACGAAAAAAGACGTGAATTTAGAAGAACAGAAGACGAGTATTACTACCATTTCGGTTTACTAATGGAAATTAACAAAAGTATAAATTCTGAATTAGACCCGAAACGCGTGATGAAATTGATTATGGAAAAAGCGATTCTAATTACTGATGCTGACAAAGGTTTCATAATGATTCGTAACGCCGAAACTAATGAACTTGAATTTGTGGAATCTTACGGTTTTGAGGACGAAATTTTAAGTCTCAAAAAAGGTTCTGCACTAAGTACGACAATCACTTTAGACGTTTACAAAACTGGTCAAGCTTACCTAAAAAATCACGTGATTGGAACTGACAACTTCATTCAAGGTCAGAGTATCAAAAGGCTACAAATTCAATCAATTCTTTGTGTTCCGCTCAAAAATAAACGCTCAGAAGTCTTTGGTGTTCTTTACGTTCACAGCCAAACGATGGGCAAGAAAGTCTCGGAAGTTAAGAAAAATATTTTGGTTGCGATGGCTGACCAAGTTTCGATTGCGATTGAAAATTCAAGGGATTACCAAAATTTAAAAGAAGAAGTTGAACTCCTAAAAACAGAATCAAAATTTACAGCTTTTGGAAATCTCATTGGGCAAAGTCCGAAAATGAAAAAGATTTTTTACATCATCGACAAGGTTTCAAAAGGCGATTCAAACATTTTCATTAACGGTGAAAGTGGAACAGGAAAAGAAGTCGTTGCAAGAGTTTTACACCAAAAAGGTGATAGAAAAGACAAACCTTTCATCGCTGTTGATTGTGGAGCTTTGCCCGAAAATCTTTTAGAGTCTGAACTCTTTGGGCACAAAAAAGGAGCTTTTACGGGAGCTTACGAAGAACGAAAAGGTGTTTTTGAAGAAGCCGAAGGAGGAGTCATTTTCCTTGATGAAATCACAAACACAACTTTGGCTTTTCAGGCAAGACTTCTTAGAGTTTTGCAAGAAAGAGAAGTCCGAAGGCTTGGCGAAAATACTCCTCGCAAAGTGAATGTTAGAGTCATTGCGGCGACAAATAGAAATGTTAAAGAAATGGTGAAGAATGGAGAATTTAGAGAAGATTTGTTTTACAGGCTCTTTGTAGTTCCAATCGAAATTCCGCCTTTAAGAGAACGTGTCGAAGACATTCCACTTTTAGTTCAGCATTTTTTGACAAAATTCAACACTTCAAACGGAACACAAAAAACAATTACCAAAGAAGCTGTTACGGAATTACAAACTTTTCAATGGAACGGAAATGTTAGACAGTTAGAAAATATTGTCGAGCAGATGGCGATTTTTTCAGAGGAGAAAATTACTACCAAAGATTTGCCGGAATTAATACGAGGAACAAAAACAAGAGTTGAAGCAGAAAGTTTTGCCGAAGACGGAAACCTAATTACTTTGGCAGAAGCACAAAGAAGGCACATCAGTTTTGCACTTTCCAAAGCAGAAGGCAAAATGACTTTAGCAGCAAAATTACTTGGAGTTAACCGCTCTACTCTTTACAAAAAAATGGAAATTCTTGGACTTAGGTAAGAATTAGTTATTGAGCATTTTTGAGGATTGTTTTTGCCATAACCATTGGAACACTAATGCATTTTTTTTCCATATAAGTTAGGACTTTATCGAAAAGTTCTTTCGTGTTCTCGTCAAGTTCTTCGATTTCTTTTGCAAAAACTGTGTTGACAGCTGTTGATTTGATTTCTTTGATTTTTTGCGGAACTTCACGCATTGCGATTTCAATTTTGCGATTTTCGTAAACTTTATCAAATTCTTTTAAATTTTTCGCAACGATTTTTTCACAAGTTTCGAGTTCTTCTTTACGTTCAAGCATATTGCTTTTTGCAATATTTTTCAAGTCTTTAATGTCAATGTAATGGACATCGAATTCTTCTAAAACTGAACTTTCAACATCACCCGGAACAGCCAAGTCAATGATTACTTTTTTACTTGAAGAGTTTTTTACCAAGTTTGAGTAAATCTCTTTTGAAATTATTGGCTCGGAAGAGCCTGTACAAGTCAAAATCACATCAAAATTTTCTGTGTAATTCTTGAGTTCGCTAAGTCTATGAGCTTTCCCATTAAGCTTCTCGGCAAGTGATTCTGCTTTTTCCAAAGTTCTGTTAAAAACAGAGAAGTTATCGAAGCAATGTTTTTGTAAATATTTTGCCATCAAATTATTTGTTTCACCAGCTCCAATTATCAAAAATTTTGAGTCATTTTTTAGACCTAAACTTTTGAGTTGTCTGAAAGCCAAAGAAACAATTGAGACAGGTTTTTGTGCGATACAAGTTTGAGAAAAGACTTCTTTGGAAGTTTTGACGGCAGCTTTCATCACAAAACGTAAAGTTTCACCGATGAGTCCATTTTCGTCAAACAAATTGTAGGCTTTGCGAAGTTGCCCGAAAATCTCTTTTTCTCCAATTACAAGCGATTCTAATGAGGAAGCGACTCTAAAAAAATGTTCAACAGCTCTTTTATTTTCAAAAATATCTGCATTGTGAACGGCAAAACTAATTTCTTCTTCATTCCAACTTGAGTTGAAATTTCTAAAAAATTGTTTTAGGAAATTGACGTTTAATTCTTTCCAAGTTGCGAAATAAAATTCGATTCTATTACAAGTTGCAAGGTAAAATATCTCGTCAATTTTAGAAGATATTTTGAGACTTGAAATTTGCTCAACTCTGTCAGATTCTTCAATTACGAACCTTCCAAGGTCTTTTAGGTCAATGTTTTTGTGGGAAAGAGAAATTACTTTGAAATTTTTCAATTTTAATTTACTCAGTAAGAATTAATACTATTACTTGAATCGCTCTGCAAAGAAAAGAAATTTTGTCATTTTCAATGTCATAAAACAGTCAAAATTAAGCCTAAAAATATCACAAATGAATATTTCTAATTGCTTAACTTAATGTGAAAAAGTATTTTCAAAAGTCGTTAAAACTTAGGATTTTTTTGAATTTAGATAAAATTAAAATTGTCTTTTTTGATGGAGTTTGTAATCTTTGCAACTCTTCTGTTGATTTAATCATTAGGAAAAATGAAAAAGAGAATCTTTACTTTGCATCATTACAGTCAGATTTTGCAAAAGTTTTTTTTGAAAAAATGAATTTTAAAAGTGAAGATTTGAAATCAATAATTTTTTACTCAGAAGGAAATTTCTACAACAACTCTACAGCAGTTTTGAAAATCTGCAAAGAACTAAGCGGAATCTGTTTTTTCTTTTCATTTTTTGAATTTTTGCCAGAAGGTTTAAGAGATTTTTTTTACAAAGTAATTGCCAAAAGACGTTACAAGTTTTTCGGCAAACAAGAAACTTGTAGAATTCCTACTAAGAGTGAAAAAAGTAGATTTTTAAAACAACTCTGAAAGTTTCGCTTCTTTAGCTTTTTCCACGTCAACGAAAGCCAACAAAATCAAACCGACAATAAAAAAGACAATCAAAGAAATTATCGAAAGTCTTGCACTACCTGTAAATTGAGAAATTAAAGCAAAAACTAAAGGTCCCCAAATCGCAGAAAATTTGTTGAAAACAGAGTAAAACCCATAAAATTCGGCTGATGCTTTTTGCGGAATCATTGAACCGTAAAAGGAACGACTTAGCGACTGTGAACCTCCCATACAAATTCCAACAATTACTCCAAGTGCAAAATATTCTTCGGCTGTCGTCATAAAATATGCATACACAACAACACCAGACCACAAAACAAGTGTAATCATCAAAGCAAATTTAGTCTTAATTTTTCCTGCAATTTTCCCAAAAAGCAATGCTCCACCAATCGAAACAAACTGAATTATCAAAAGAGTAACCATCAAAACTGTTGTGTCAAGCCCTAATTCTTGTTTGCCATAAATTGTTGCCATACTAATTACAGTTTGGATCCCGTCGTTGTAAATCATAAAAGCAATTAAGTAAAGTAAAAGGTGTTTGAAGTGCTTTACTTTTTTTGTTGTTAACCAAACTCTTTTGAAGCCAATTATTGAAAATGCGATGAACTTTGGTTTGTCTTTTAATTCTTTGGGCAATTGTTCAGCTGTCTTTTCTTCTTTAAGGTATTTAAAAGTGAAAATCGAAAATCCTGCCCACCAAATTGCAGACATTGCCATTGCAATTCTTGCTGCTTCTCCTGCAGAAATCCCAATACTTTCGTTCATTGAAATTAAGCCCAAAGAAATTGCAAATTGAATTCCGCCGCCAATGTAGCCATAAGCAAAACCTTTCCCAGAAACCCAATCCATTTTATCTTCAGATGCAATTTGTGGCAGAAAGGAATCGTAAAAAATATTTCCCCCTACAAAACCAATTTGAGAAAGAACAAATAAAATAATTGTTAGCCAAACATCACCCGATTCACAAAAATAAAGCAAGGTTGCAAACAAACTTCCTCCGTAACAAAAAGCAACCAAAAATTTCTTTTTCAATCCTGAAAAATCTGCAATTGCTCCAAGAAATGGTGCAAAGAGAAAAACAAAAAAAGCTGAGAAGCTAATCATATACCCCCAAAGTGAAGTCGCTGAAAGCATTGTTCCTCCGATTTGAAAACCTTCCTCCGGAACAATCGCAGCAGCAAAATAAGCCGGTAAAACTGCAACAACAGTTGTTGTTACGTAAGCAGAATTTGCCCAATCGTACATTGCCCAGCCGAAGATTTGTTTTTTGTCATTCATTCGATTTTCCAATTTTAGAATTTTTCATTTTGAAATTTTTACGCTTTTTCGTGTCTTCCGCACTAAACGAAGAGTTTGTTTTACGGGTAAAAAATTCAAACTCAATTCAAAAGTAGAGTTTACTTCTCAAAATTAAAAATTAAATTTTATTTAGTTTGCTTTGGTAAAAAATTTTAAAAGATATTTTCGGCTTTACAAAAGTTTTGTAAGCAATTGCGTTTCACGGGAGATGGAATTTCGGACAAACTTTTACTTGATGCTTTTTCTGGATATTTTTTGGTATTCGGTTCACGTAATCGGGATAAAAGTTTTGTTCAACAACATTGACACTCTTGGCGGTTTAACCGAAAATGAAATGCTTTTCTTTGTCGCAAATATGTTTGTAATTGATGCTTTTGAAATGTGCGTTTTTAATTCAAATTGTTGGATGTTGCCAGACTTAATTCGCAAAGGGACTTTTGATTTTTACCTAATTCGCCCAATTTCGTCAATCTTCCTAAGTTGTTTTAGGTATTTTAGTTTGGGAAGTTTTGGAAATCTGATTGTTTCAATTGCATTTTTGGTTTACACTTTTCTAAACTTGAGTATTGAGTTTTCAGCTCTAACCTTTTTCATTTACTTACTTTTTCTGGCAAATGGAATCGCAGTTAGATTCTCACTAAAGTTCATTTTCATTTTACCAGCTTTCATAATTATTGACGCTCAACCTTTGCAAGAAATCCGAATGAGTGCAGAGAAATTTTTGGAAAATCCCGATGTGATTTACAAAGGTTTTTTGCGAAGAATTTTACTTTACGTAATTCCTTACATTTTAATCGTGTCTTTCCCTGTAAAATCTTTTATTCGTTCGGTTGGATTATTTGAAGGTTTTATGAGTTTAGTCGTTGGAGTTTCTTCTGTTCTCGTATTCGTTTTTCTTTGGAATAGAGTTTTAAAATTTTACACAAGTGCAAGTAGTTAGTAAAAATTAAGAATTCGTAGCTACTTAGTTTTAACCTAAAGAAAGAACAAAAATGAAATTAAAACTAATATTTATTTTAAGCATACTTTTCTTCCAAAATTTATTCGCCCAAGATTCGACCGAAATTAAAATTATGGAATTGAGCCGACAAGGGCTTCACGAAATGTCATTAGATGACTTTGAAAAAGCCAAAGAAACGTTTGCAAAAATAATCGAAATCGATTCGACAAGCCCAAACGGATATTTATTTTTGGCAACTGTTTACCACAACTTAATGGCAGACTTCAGAAGTTTAAAATTTATGAATGAGTTTTACGCCAATATTGACAAAGCAATTTTAATGGCTCAAAAAAGAATTGATAATAGCAAAGATTTGGCAAGAAGTTACCAATACCTTGGAGCTTCTTATGGGTTTAAAGGTTTGCGAGATGCTTCTTTGAACAATTTCCTTTCTGCTTTCAGTAATGGGTTAAATGGATTAAATGCTCTTGAAGACGCTTTAGAAATTAACAGTGAAATTTATGATTCCTATTATGGAATTGGAGTTTACCATTATTGGCGAGCAAAAAAGGCAGGGCTTTTTAAGTATTTGATTTTCTTTGGCGACTCACGCGAACAAGGAATTGAGGAAATCAAATTGACACGTGATAAAGGTGAACTTTGTGGTGCTGTTTCAGCTGAGGCTTTAATTAGGATTTACCAAGCTGAAAAAGATTACAAAAATTTCTTCAAAATAGTTGATGAGGTTTTACTCAAATATCCAAAAGACATTTACGCAAGATGGTATTTGGCTGAAACTTATATAATTCTCGGTAATTGGGAAAAAGCCCTTGAAACTTACAAAGAAGTAGAAAAATTGATATATAAAAATGGGAAAGACTATTATGGAGTTGAGGCTGAAATCGAAATTTGGTACTACTTTGCGCTTTGCCACAAAAACTTAGGAAATCCAAAATTAGCAAAAGAATTTGCTGAAAAAGTCGTTGCAATTCCTAAAATCAAATATGATAAAAGAATTTTCCAAAAAGATTTTGTGAGTCTTAGCAAAGAAATTTTATTGGGTTTGAAGATGTGATTCCATTAAATTATGTTTTAAACTAAATATTCTCTACCTAATTTTTGTTAAAATTTATGCCTACTAAATGGTACACAGGTCTAAGGACTGAACTTAGTTTAATCTTAAGTGGTCTTGTTGCTCTTACGATTTTCATTGTCCTAATGATTGATTTTCACATAACTGGACAAGATATTGAGAAAGATTTAGGAAATCAATTAATTAGAATTGCAAGAACTTCTGCAATCTCTATTGATGGAGACAAACACGAATTCCTTGCCAAGACAAAAGACGTAAACTCCACTGAATTCATTGAAATTCGAGACTACCTAAGAGAAGTCAAAGAAGCAAATTATTTAAACACAGAAATTTATACTCTCATTGAAACAGAAAATCCTGATTCATTAATGTTCCTCGTAATGACAAATGATGAAAGCTTCCTTGGGTCAAAATACCAAGCGGAAGAAAAAATTCACAAAAATGTTTTTAAAAGCCAAAAGTCAGAGCGAAGCAAACTTTACACAGATGAACACGGAGAATGGATTTCTGCCACTGCTTCAATTACAAATTCAAAAGGAGAAATGGTTGGAATTTTACAAATTGACTACTCGGTTGATACTTACCACCAAGAATTAGTTCAAAGAATATTAAAAACTGCTACTTATTCGATTTCAACTTTAATTCTTGCAATTTTTGTTGGAATCCTTTTGAGTAAAAGAATTATTGCACCAATTTCTGAAATCCAATTACACGCACAAAAAGTCGCAAAAGGAAATTTCGACTTACCTCCATTGCATACAAATCGAGGCGATGAAATTTCAGAATTAGCCGAAAGTTTCAACAAAATGAAGGACGATTTGGTTGAGTTTCGCCAAAATCTTTTGAAACAAAAAGATGAAATAGCAAAACAATCTTACCTTTTAAATAGCGTCTTTTCTGCTTCAAAAGAATATGGGATTTTGGCTTTAGATTCAAAAGATAAAATCATTTTATGCAACGACGCATTTTCCCTAATTTCAGGTTATTCAAATCAGAATCTACTTTCAAAGCCATTTTTTGAACTTTTTGAAAACAGAGAAGAATTTGAAAAGATTCTTTTTGAAGCTAAACAAAACATAAACTTCGACACTGAATTTCCATTCAAAAAAATTAATGGTGAAGAAATAACCTTGCTACTTGCATTCGCTCCAACTCCTCGAATGGATATTAGCACGGAAGCAAGATTAATTGTGATTGTCCAAAACATCTCAAAACAAAAAGAAATGGAACTCGAAATCCAAAGATATACTGACGAACTCGAAGAACTCGTCAAAGAAAGAACAGCAAAATTATTTGAATCTGAATCCAAAATTCGCTCAATCATTGAAAATGCTTCTGATGCCATTTTCACATTTTACCCAATTTCAGGTGAGATTTTAGTCAATAATGGTAAGCTGAATGAGTTTGCAAAAAAAGATAACATCGAAAATTTTTACACTGTTCTTGACAAAGAGACTTCAGAAAAAATCCGCTCACTTGCTTTAAATAAGTTAATTGACAACGAAAAAAGCTTCATTGAGGAAATAAATTTTATTAACGACGATAAATCACTAACAGCAGTAAGACTAAGTGGAAGAGTTACAAAAACAACAGATTCAAAATCAGAAGAAAGTTCAGTGGTCGAATGTGTTGGTATTGATATTTCAAAAGAAAAACAAATTGAGAAACTCAAGGAAGATTTATCTGGAATGATTGTACACGATTTAAGAAGTCCGCTCACAGCAATCAAAGGTGGATTTGATTTGTTAAAAGTTATGTATGCTTCCGATGAAAAAATTTCAAAAATTACCAAAACAGGCACTTTCGCTGTTCAAAAACTCATCTCAATGATGGACGATTTACTTTACATCACAAAGTACGAAAGCGGTAAAATTGAACTTGAGAAGAAAGAAATTTCACTCAATGAATTAATGAAAGAATGTGTAAATCTTCACAAACCAATTGCAGAACGTGAGAAAAAATTTGTGGAATTAACTCCACTTGAGACGGAAGTAAAAATCCTTGCAGACTCAAACAAAGTTTTTAGAGTTTTTGCAAATCTCATTAGTAACGCAATAAAATTCTCACCAACCGATTCAACAGTTATCGTTTCTGCTGAACTTGCAGATGAAAAAGTCAAGCTTAAAATCCAAGACAAAGGTGAAGGAATTCCAGAGCACTACATCGACAAAGTTTTTGACAAATTCACTCAAGTTAAATCTCGGAAATTAGGTAGAAGTATGGGAACAGGTTTGGGGCTAACTTTTTGCAAAATGGTAATGGAAGCCCACGAAGAAGAAATTTGGGTTGAAAGTACACTTGGAAAAGGCTCTACTTTCATTTTTACTCTTCCAACAACTAACGCTTAATTCATTTCAACTCCAATTCCCAAAAACTTAACATTTTCACCTCACACATTTTTGTAATTGATTTTTAATGAATAAAACCTGAAGAATTTCTACGCCAAAACGAAATGAGCGTTTTGAGCGTTTTTTTCTTGACAATCAAAAAAATTAGTGATATTTTGAGTAAAAATTTGAGACAAATTCTATCCAAATGAACTCTGAATATTTAATTTTTAATTTGATTGTGTTAAGCATTCCAATGATTTTTAGCTTTGAAAAACAAGTTTATTTTTACCAATATTGGACAAAAGTGTTCACTGCTTCTGCTTTAATTGCTGTTCCATTTTTGATTTGGGACTCGCTTGTAACACACAAACATTGGTGGTTTAATGAAGAATTCACATCGGCTTTCAGAATCTTTGAACTTCCGATTGGAGAAATTTTATTTTTCTTTAGCATTCCATTTGCCTGTCTTTTCATTTGGGAAGTTTTGGACACCTTTCACAAAAATAAAATTAAAGAAAATTTAAAGCCAATAAACATCATTTTGCTTTTCAGTTCGCCTTTTGGAATTTGGATTTTTTTACAAGAAAAAGAATACACAGGTTTAGTTCTAATCTCACTTTCAATAGTTTCAATAATTGATTTAACAACTAATTCTAAAATTTTTCAACAAACTAAAACTTACCTTTTCCTTTCTTTTGTAATTCTAGGAAATCTAATTTTTAATGGTTATTTAACTTCTCGTCCAGTTGTTCTTTACGATGAGGAATTCCAACTTGGATTCAGAATTTTTACAATTCCAATCGAAGATTTTGGTTATGGCTTTGCACTTCTATTGCTGAATGTCATTCTTTTTGAAAAATTAAAGAAAGCAAAAGTATGAGCCAAACAGTAAACGTTGTCGGAGGTGGTTTAGGTGGACTTTCTACTGCAATTCGATTAAGAAATGCAGGTCTTAAAGTTAATCTTTTTGAAAAGAACTCCACTCTTGGTGGTAAAATGCAAGAAGTAAAATCTCAAGGTTACAGATTCGATACTGGACCTTCTTTGCTTACAATGCCATTTGTAATTGAAGATTTATTTAGTTCTGTTGGCGAAAAGATGAATGACTTTTTACAAATTGAACCGATAAATCCAATTTGTAAATATTTTTGGGAAGACGGAAGAACTTTGAATGCCTTTTCAGAAATAACTCAAATGCAAAAAGAAATTGCCAATTTTTCAAAAACAGACTCCCAGAATTATCCAAAATTTTTAGACTACTCGAAAAGAATTTATGACTTAACAGCCGAGATTTTTCTCTTTCAGCCAATCCACGAAATTGGAAAAGTTTTGAAGATGAAAAACCTGTCAACACTTTTCAAGTTGCCACAAATTGACCCATTTAGAACAATGCACGAAAGTATTGCCAAGAATTTTGAAAACGAAAAAATCATTCAAATTTTCGACCGTTACGCAACTTACAACGGTTCAAATCCATTCAAAGCTCCAGCAACTTTGAATATAATTCCTTTCGTTGAATACTGTCTTGGCGGATTTTACATTCGTGGTGGAATGTACAGGCTTGTTGATTCCTTAAAAGAAATTGCCGAGAAAATTGGTGTAAAAATAATCCTTAATTCAAATGTCGAAAAAATAAGCCAAGAAAACAAAATCGCACAAGGAATTATAGTAAACGGTGAATTTGTAAAATCGGATTTTGTAGTTTGTAACTCTGACGTTGTCGTTTCGTACAACGAATTAATCGAAGGCTTTGAGCCGAAAAAAGAGAAACTGAACAAGCTCGAACCTTCACTTTCGGGAATGGTTTTTCTTTGGGGAGTAAACAAAAAAACTGAGAAACTTTCTCACCACAACATCATTTTTTCAAACGACTACAAACAAGAATTCAAAGACATTTTTGATACCAAAACAGTCTCAGAAGACCCAACAGTTTACGTTTCAGTTACAAGCAAAACTGACTCAAATCACGCTTCAAAAGATTGTGAAAACTTATTTGTTTTAATAAATGCACCTTACTTAACAGCTTCACAAGATTGGCAAAGAAATACAAAAACTCTTAGAAAAGCGACTTTACAAAAACTTAAAAGTGTTGGAATTGATATTTCAGAAAACATTGAATTTGAAAAAACTTTCTCACCAAAAGACTTATTTAATCTTTACAAAAGCAATAAGGGAAGTATTTACGGAATCTCTTCAAATGACAGAAATTCGGCTTTCAAAAGACCGCCAAACCGTAGCAGAGAATTAGAAAACCTTTACTTTGTTGGAGGTTCTTCTCACCCTGGCGGAGGAATTCCTCTTGTTTTACTTTCAGGAAAAATTGTCTCGGAATTGATTTTAGAAAAACAAAAATTAGGATTTAAATAGATGAAAAAAGCAATTGTTGTCGGTTCAGGTTTTGGCGGACTTGCTATCGCAATTAGACTTCAAGCAAAAGGTTACGATGTAACTATTTTTGAAAAAAATGAAATGATTGGCGGACACGCTTACCAATTCAAAGAAAATGGTTACACATTCGATATGGGACCTTCTTTGATTACAGCTCCAAACATAATTAACAAGTTATTTGAAACTGCAAATCGGAAAATGGAAGACTACTTAGAACTAATCGAACTTGACCCATTTTATCGGATTTATTTTCACGACGGTTCAGTCATTGATTATTCTGGTTATGCCGAAGAGATGAAAACTCAAATGACTAAATTCAATGAACAAGACGCTGAAAAATACGACGAATTTATGGAGTACGTAAAGGCACTTTATAAAGTTGTAATCGAAGACGGTTTGGGCTCAATGCCATTTGACTTGCAAACAATGATAAAATTTATGCCTGCTGCTATGAAGCTCAATGCTCTTTTTCCTGCATACACAAATGTTGCAAGATTTTTCAAAGACCCAAGACATAGATTCCTTTTTTCATTTCATCCTCTTTTTATTGGTGGAAGTCCGTTTTCTGCTCCCTCGGTTTATTTGATGATTCCTTACTTGGAAAAAGTTGGTGGAGTTTCATTCACAAATGGCGGAATGTACAGCGTTGTGAAAGCCTTTGAAAAAGTGTTTTTAGAACTTGGTGGAACTATAAAAACAAACTCCGAAGTTGAAAAAATTTTAGTAGAAGACAAAAAAGCTTACGGAATTCGCTCAAATGAAAAATTTTACCCTGCTGACTTAGTTGTTTCTAATGCTCACTTTGCACACACTTACTTAGACTTGGTAGAAAAGAAAGACCGCAAGAAATGGACAGATAAAAAAGTAAAAAACTTGGATTACTCAATGAGTTCTTTTTTGCTTTACATCGGAGTTAAAAAACAATACCCACAACTTTTACATCACACTTTAATTCTTTCGGAACGCTATAAAGAACTTGTGAAAGACATTTTTAGCCGTAAAGTTTTGGCAGAAGATTTCTCAATGTACTTACACGTTCCAACAAGAACCGACTCAAGTATGGCTCCTGAAGGTTGCGAAAGTATGTACGTTTTAATTCCTGTTCCAAACTTAGAAGGGCAAACAGATTGGAAAACTGAAAAATTAAAATTTGCAAATAAAATCCTGAAATTCCTTGAAGAAGATTTTGGACTTGACGGACTTCGTGAAAACATTGAAGTTCTAAAACTTTACACACCTGAAGATTTTAAAACGCAAAGAAATAATTATATCGGAAGTGCTTGGGGAGTTGAACCGAAGCTAACCCAAACAGCAAGTTTTAGACCTCACAACAAAAGTGAAGATGTTTCAAATCTTTATTTAGTTGGAGCAAGTACACATCCTGGAGCTGGAGTTCCTGGAGTTCTTTTAACCGCTGAAGCCACTGAAAAGACAATTTTAGAGGATTTCGGAACATTCGGATACGAAAAAAACGAAAGGCAAAAAGTTGAAATTTTGGCAAACTACTGAAAATCTACCTTCATTTGAATACGCAAAAGCTACAACACAAAGATTTGCGAAAAGCTTTTATTTTTCAGCAAGTATTCTTCCTGAAAGCAGAAGATGGGCGACTTATGCAATTTATGGATTTTGCAGATACGCAGATAATTTGATTGACAATCCTCGCAACCGTACTAACGAAGAACTTTTGAATGAAGTTGATAATTTTGCAAGGGAATTAGAAATTGCCTACAGAACTGCTGAGTCAGAACACCCTGTAATTTCAGCTTTTATTCAAGCCGCAAATATTTACAAAATCCCTAAAAAATATCCTTTAGAATTGCTCGAAGGTGTAAAAATGGATTTGACAATTTCTCGTTATGAGACTTTTGATGACCTTTACATTTTTTGTTACAGAGTTGCGGCTGTTGTTGGATTAATGATGACTCACGTTCTTGGTTTCAAAGATTCGAGTGCTTTTTACTACGCTGAGAAACTTGGAATTGGAATGCAATTGACGAATATTTTAAGAGACATTCAAGAAGACAAAGAACTCGGAAGAATTTATTTACCACTTGAAGAAATGGCAATATTTGGTGTAACAGAAAGAGAAATTTTTGGTGAAGAAATGACTGAAAAACTACTTTCATTAATGAAATTCCAAGCTAAAAGAGCTCATAATTATTATCAAGAATCCGAACCAGGGATTCCGATGTTAGAAAAAAATTCACAGTATGCGATTTACTCTGCAAGTAAAATTTATCGTGGGATTTTAACAAAAATTAAAGAAAGAAATTTCAATCCATTTTTGGGAAGAGTTTTCGTTTCTAAAGGCAAAAAATTAAGTATTTTAGCACAAGAAATCATTAGAACAAGGTTTTTTGAATCAACAGAATCTTGGACTCCAAAACCAAATCTTAAATTAACAAAAGATGTTCTCGTTAAAAGCGAATGATAAAAGCACAAAAAATTATTTGGGCTGAAAAGTTGTTTCAGTTTTATATGCTTAGACTTTTGAAAAAAAGTTTTTACTCATTTTATACTTTCGGAGAAATCCCAAAGCCTAAAAATAATTTACCAACAATTTTGTTGCCGAACCACAGCACTTGGTGGGACGGCTTTTTTATTTATTTGTTAAATCATTGTTTTTTCAAAAGAACAACTTATTTAATGATGTTAGAAGAGCATCTTTCAAAACATAAATTTTTCTCAAAAATTGGTGTTTTCAGTATAAACCCTAACAACTCTAAAAGTACAATTAAGACACTAAATTACACTGCTGAATTACTAAAAAATCAGAAAAATGGAGTCCCTCAAATTTGTATTTTTCCACAAGGTGAACTTTTAGCTTGGGGAACAAGACCTTTGCAAGTCAAAAAAGGAATTGAAGTCATTCTAAAAAAATACCAAGGCGATGTAAACTTAGTTTTAGTTGGAATAAAAGTCGAAAGTATTCGTGAACAGTTACCAGAAGTATTTTTCAATTTTAGTGACTCAAGCACTGTAAATTACGAAAATTTTAATTTCACTGATTTCACAAACAAACTTGAAAATCAGCTTGAAAAACTCAACCATAAAATTATTTATGAACGAGAAACTGCTAAACCTTTTTACAGTGGCAAAAAATCTTTAGGCAATTAAATGGAAATTTCTGGAATTGAAATTTATGCTTTAATTTTGATGTTGATGTTTGGAGGTCTGTTTTTCACGGCTTTATTTAACGTGATTTTTCCACCTTCCTTAAAAAATGCAAAGGAACCTAAAGATTTTCCTTTTATCTCAGTTTTAATTCCTGCTCGGAACGAAGAACAAAACATTAAAACTTGCCTCGAAAGTTTAGCCAAGCAAAATTATCCTAACTTTGAAATTTTAGTTTTGGACGACAATTCAACGGACAAAACTAAAACCGTAGTTGAAAATTTTACTTTCAATGAACCGAAAGTAAAATTAATCAACGGAAAAGAGCTTCCTTTGGGTTGGTTGGGTAAAAATTGGGCTTGTCAGCAACTTGGCGAAAAAGCAAAAGGTGAAATTCTAATCTTCACTGATGCAGACACAAAACATTCACCAAATGCAGTTTTACAGACCATTGGTTGGATTGAAAAATTGGACTTAGGAGTTCTTTCAACTTTCCCACAACAAATCACAAAAACATTTTGGGAAAAACTAATCGTTCCTGTAATTGATGTTTTCGTTTACGGAATGCTTCCAATGTGGCTGACTTACTACTCAAAATCTCCACTTTTTGCAGCTGCAAATGGACAATGGATTGCGATTAAACGTGGCTCTTACACTAAAATCGGAGAACATCAATCTGTAAGAAACAAAATTGTAGAAGACGTTGAACTAAGCAGAATCGCAAAAACAAAAGGAATAAAAACTTTACTTACTTCTGGGACAGATTCAATTTTTTGTAGAATGTACAAATCTAAAGAAGAAATTTGGGAAGGATTTAGTAAAAACCTTTTTGGAATTACAGGCTCAAATTCTTTTGTTTTTTGGTTCTTAATTTTACTTTTGCTTAATGCCTGTATTTTACCTTTTTTATTGTTTCCATTTTCAGGTTTGTTTTTGATTTTAATCTTCTTAAATATTGTGTTTAGAGCTTTAATTGCACTAAAATTCAAACATTCCTTTTTTGAAAGTGTGATTTTACACCCATTTGGAATTTTAGCAATTTCAGTGATTGGAATAAACTCATTTTTCAAAACTAAATTTGGTAAAGTGAGTTGGAAAGGTAGAAGTATTGATTTAAAACTTGAGGATAAAAATTGAAAAAAGAGAAAATCAAAATTATTCTTCTCTACTTTTTCCTCATTACAGGTGGTTTATGGCAAATCTTGGGATTCTTTACGGAAACGATGAAAATCTTAGCTTCTCCGATAATTATTATAATTTCTGTTCTTTGTTTTTGGGAAAGTTTAGAATTTCAAAATTCAAAATCTAAATTTATAAATTGGTCAGTTTTGGTGGTTACGCTTAGTTTTCTGGTGGAATTTGTTGGTGTTAAAAGTGGACTAATTTTTGGTATTTACAATTATGGAGATGTTCTCAAACCACAAATTTCAAATGTTCCGATTGCGATTGGATTTGCTTGGCTTTTAATGCTACTTTCGTCAATTTCTGTATGGCAAAAGCTCAATGAGAAATTAAAAATTAAGAATATGTTTTTAATTTCAATTTTCGTTTCTGTTTTAATGGTAATTTTTGATTTTTTTATGGAACCTGCGGCGATAAAACTTAACTATTGGACTTGGGAAGCTGTTTCAGTTCCGTTTCAAAATTATTTAGCTTGGTTTCTAATTAGCTATTTTTTCCTGATTTTAGGTTTCTATTTTAAAATTTTTGAAAAAGAACAACCAAGATTTGTTTTCCATACTTTCTTTGCACAACTCATTTACTTTGGAATGGTAATTTTAAAATAGAATGAAACCTGAAATTCAAAATTCTTCAAAAGGGCTTTTCTTTGCACTAATAATTTTAGCTTCTTGGATAGGCTCACTAATATTCTTATTGAATTTGAATCTTGAAAATTTCACCTTTGTAATTTCAGTTGGTATCCTTTTACAAACTTTTCTTTACACAGGTATTTTCATTACTGCTCACGACTCAATGCACCGAACAGTTTTTCCCAAAAACCTAAAAATTAATAATTTAATCGGTTCAATCTCTTTAACTTTTTATGCTTTATTTTCATTTAAGTCCTTGAGGGAAAAACATTGGGAACACCATAGAAATCCTGTTTCGGGAAATGACCCTGATTTTCACGACGGCAAAAATGATAGTTTCTTTACTTGGTACTGGAAATTCTTTACAACTTACATTTCTTGGAAACAGATTTTGGGAATGGCGATAATTTTCAATATCTTTGAACACTTAATTAAAATTGACTTTTGGAATTTAATTCTCTTTTGGATTTTACCTTCAATCCTTAGCACATTTCAGTTGTTTTACTTCGGAACTTTTTTGCCTCATCGGAAACTTGTAAAGCCTTTCAAAGACTCTCACAATGCAAGAAGTAATGACTACTCTACTCTTTGGTCTTTTCTCACTTGTTATCATTTCGGCTACCATTGGGAACATCACGAGTTCCCGAATATTCCTTGGTGGCACTTGCCCAAAATGAGATGAAATTTTAAACAAAAAAATCCGCCTAAGAAAAATATCTCGGCGGATTTAAATAAAAATTATTTCAGTAGACTTCTTGCATAACTGAATTTTCCAAGTTTGTCATTCTAAACGAATGTGAAGAATCTTAATCAACGTCTTTTAAAAGATTCTTCACTCCGTTCAGAATGACAGAATTGTAGTTATGCAAGAAGTCTAGTTTTTTTACTTAATCAAAAGCATTTTCTGAGATTTAACATCACCATTTGAAGTTTCGAGTTTGTAAAAATAAACTCCACTTGAAACTTGTTTTCCAAGCTCGTTTGTTCCATTCCAATGTGTAGAAAAGTTTCCTGCTTTTCTTTGCTCATTGACCAAAGTTTTGACTTTTTGTCCAAGAACATTGTAAACATTCAATTTCACAAATGAATTTTCAGAAATTGTAAAATTAATTTGTGTCGAAGGATTAAAAGGATTTGGGAAGTTTTGGCTCAAATCAAATTCTAAAGGGATAACGTTATTTTCTGTTTCTTCAATGTCTGTCCAAATTTTATTTGAAACAAAAATTCTTGCACTTGAAGCAGGAATGAAGTAATTGTCAATATTTGTTCCACTTGTTTGAACTTGTGTGTCAGTAATGTATTCGTACCAAGTTCCCGGAAAAGTTGCTTGAAAATCAATTGTGTGGTCTTGATTTGAAAGATTTGCAACAATAACAAAATCACCGTTAGTTCCGCCACTTCTTCTGTAAATGATAATATTTTCATTTTGTAATTGGTCAGTGGTAAAAAGATTGTTAGAGCGTAAAGCATCGTAATTATTTCTCAACCACAACATTCTTTTGAAAAAAGTGTGCAAATCAGAACCAACAGGCTCATTCAATTTGTTCCAATGAAGTGGATTTGGATCAATTGTGCGTTCTGTATCTTCACCAAATTCTTGTCCGTGATACATCATCGGAATTCCCGCAGAAGTAAAAAGAACTGCTGCACCGAGTTTCGATTTTTTAATCGCATTTTGCAAATTGATGTTTGGATTCGTTTGAGCTTCAAAAATTACTCTTTGTTCGTCGTGGCTTTCTGTATAATTCACAACCATTGAAGCATCAGTAAAGCCGTCTCCTTGGAAATGAATTCCTTGAGCAGTTTTTGCCAAATTCGGATAAGTTCCTCCTTCAAAAGAACCCTCTCGCAAATTTGCTTTCATTTGGTCGTGAAAAGTGTCGTGCCAAGTTGATTGAGCTTCAGTATTTAAAATCAAGTTTGTTTCTTGTGGCAAATGCTCACAGATTTGGTAAGCAGTTGAGTCAAAATCAAAAATTTGTTTTGTGAAGTAGCTTACACCAAAAGTATCGTAACCACTCCAGCCAATAAACTGTGTTGCATCGTAACGGAATCCGTCAAAATGATATTCTTGCAACCAGTGTTTCATCACTCGAACTGACATATCTTTCGTTGCTTGATTGTCGTGGTCTAAATCTGGAAATCCCCAAGGATTTCCAAGAGGTGAAACGTAAGGATTATCACTAACATTATCCCAAATTTGATTAATCGGGGAAGAACCGTCAACGTGATTCAAAACGATGTCCGCAAGAATTGCAATTCCTCGTTGATGTGCTTCATCAACTAACATTTTCAAATCATTTGGAGTTCCATAAACCGACTCAGGAGCTAAGTAAAACGCAGGATTGTATCCCCAAGAAATTGCTCCTGGAAATTCGTAGTGTGGTAAAAATTCGATTGCATTAATTCCCAAATCTTGCAAATAGTCAAGTTTAGCAATTACTCCTGCAAAGTCTTTAGTTGAAGAAAAATCTCCTATGTGAAGTTCGTAAATATTTAAATCTCTTAAAGCTGGTCTTTGATAATTTTGGTCGTTCCAAACAAAAGGAGTTGCTCCCATTTCGAAGACAGTTTTTGCATCTGCAAAATTTCCTGTTTCATTTCCTTGAGCATTTTTCCACTCAACATCAAAAGAAAAAGGGTCCGCTACATTTTTCGTTCCATTAATTCTGTATTGGTATTGGTAAGTTCCATTCGCTAAAGTTTCGGTTTTCCACCAAATTGATTGAGTTGAATCGTAATTCATTAAACCAGCTGTTGCGTCCCAATTGTTGAAAGAACCGATTACTGAATTAAAAGCTGTGTTTGGAGCGAAAAGTGAAAAAGTTGCAGTTCCGTTTCCATTGTCAGTTACACCTTGTTCTACACTCGGAGCTGTTCCGTAAGTAATTGCAGGAACTTTCCAAACAGTCATTGCGTCAAAAGTTACTCTATTAACAGAGTTCCAAGCCGCTGCGACAATTGTGCTTTTTCCAATTGGTAAGGTCGAAGTATCCCAAGAATAAGTGTAAGGACTTGAACCAGTTAAAGTTGTTTTTAAACTACCATTCACCCAAAATTGAACCTGAGTTTGGTTTGAAGCTGTAATATTTATATTTTGGCTAAGTGAATCAACAACATCATTTTCATCTAAATTTGTAATTTCTACAACTGCATCGCCAGATTTCGGAGCTAAGTTAATTGGAATGTGGTAATCTTGGTAATTATTATTATCCCAAGTTCCGTCAGTCCAATTAATTGCAAAGTCAACGACTTTTACAACTTGATTTGGCAATTTAAATGGTTTTAAGGTTGCGTGGTAATCTCCATTTGGTTGTAAGAAAAGTTGAGTTTGGACAGCAATTCCTTGAACTGTTGAATTCGGTGGAATGTAAGGCGGAAAAACTCCTGAATCAGAAAATCCATTTACTCCCCAATGAATCACACCACCTTGAGTTGCATTTTTAATCACAACTGTAAGAGTGTCATTTGGGTCAGGATTTGAAGGAAACCATTCAACATTTGGATAAAAACCACCTGTTATAGCAATATGCCAATCAGCAGGAGGATTTACACTTGTGTCGTGAGCCCAGTTTGTTCCTGTAGTTGTTGGAGTTCCGTCATTAAAAACGAAATCGAGTACGTTAAAAGTAGCATCTGTTTGGATTTGAGTTTCCCAAACACTTCCATTCAAAGTCATTGGACTTCTAACAGCTGCATTTTGGAAATTAACAGAACCTGTGGGCCAAGTTGAAGTTGGCGGAAGAGTAAACCCATTAATTCCCCAATGTAAAACCATTTCAGAAGCATTGTTTGGCATTTCATTATTTTGCGTAGGGTCGAATTGGATTGTTACTAAATCACCAGGAGATGGAGTTGAAGGTATAATTGTTACTCCAGCCTGTGCGAATAAATTTTGCGAGATTAGAATTAAGGAAATTAAGGTTATTAATTTTTTCATCGAAAAGCCTTTGTTAATTTAAAAAATTGCTTTGAGTTTTGTCTGTTTCAAACTTCACTTTACTGTAAATTTCTTCTAAAGAAATTTCTACATTTAAGTTGTGTATTTTCAGAATATCTTTCATCTCCTTAAACTCTTCAAGTTCCCAATTACTCTTCTCATTCTTGAAATAATATTCAACGTGAATTTCTTTCTGTGAAATCAAAATGTAGTGTTTAAAAGATTCAAGAGTTCTGTAAAGTTCAAACTTTTTTCCTCTTTCAAAAGCCTCTATTGAATCAGAAAGCACTTCGACAATTAAAATGGGATTTGTAATTGTATCATTTCGATTTTTATAAAATTCAGGTTCACCACAAAAAATACTCACATCAGGATAAGTGAAAAGTCCGTTTTTTTCAATTTGAACTTTTAAATCTGCACCTGTTACAATGCAAGGTTTTCCTTTAAAAGCATTCATTAATGCGAAAGAAGTGTAAGAAGCGATAATATTGTGGTTCAAAGTAGCACCTGACATCGCAAAAATTTCACCGTTATAAAGTTGGTGCTTTGTGTCAGCTTGGTCTTCAAATTCCAAGTATTCTTCGATAGTGTAAAACTGCTTTATCTCTTTGGTTTGCATTCAATCATCTCTTGTTAGAAAATAGATAAAACAAAATAATACTTTTGGGTTTAGAATTGCAATAAGCAAAAAGGAGGTTGAAAAATTTAAAAAATCCATAATCTTTTTTTAAAATTTGACTATGGCTTTTTTCATAAAAAAAAAAGTTTTGGATTTTATTTAACGTGAGTTCGAGAAAAAACTTCAATAAAAATTAAGCGTTACAACGGCAGGAAGCCGTAGCACTGCAATTTTTAAAACAATTTTAAACTTCCTTGCTTCTACTGAACATTTTTCTCGAACTCATATGTTAAAGAAATCCTAAAATCTAGATTTTAGGATTTCAAGATTTTTCTTTTAAAATAAAAAAATCACGGGTTAAAAACTGCTTTTGAACTCACATTATTTGAGAAGTAGCATTTTCTTAGTTTGGGTAAAATCTCCATTTCCTGTTTTGAGTTGGTAGAAATATATTCCACTTGAAACTCTATTGCCAGATTCATCAGTTCCATCCCAAGAAACTTTGTAAGTCCCCTGAGCTTTTCTTTTCTTTACAAGTTCTCTTACTAATTGCCCTTGCAAGTTAAATATTGATATAGTGACAAAACTTTTCTTAGGAATTTGGTAAGTAATTTCTGTTTCAGGGTTAAAAGGGTTAGGAAAGTTTTGGCCTAATTTGAGATTTTGGATTGTAAATTCTTCTTGAGATTCGACAGTGATTAGAATTTCGTTGTGAGACTCTTTTTCTCCATTAAAACTAACATCTACCAGTTTGTAGAAATAGGTCTCACCTAAAATTACATTTTCATCTGTAAAGCTATAAATTTTACCTTGAGCAGAAGTTCCAAGACCTTTAAGTTCTGTGTTGGTTTTAAAAGATGAAATCAATTTGAAATCTTCTTCTTTTTCTGATTTTCTGTAAACTTCAAAACCTGCATTTTCTACTTCACTTTGTGTTTCCCAATTTAAAGCAACATTGCCTTCCGAAACAAATGCTCTAAAATCTAATATTTCTACTGGAAGTGGGTTGTCGGAAATTCCTAATGCAATACTATAAGGATTACTTAACCCTGTCAAAATAGTCTCTGTATTTGAACCATCTAAATCTGATTTAAATATATTTCCAGTGTTAAAAGGATCAGGCCAATACATTTTAGAATTTCCTAAATCCAAATGAAGATCAGGTGTTGCTGAAAAAGCAGTAACTATTACTTCCACATTGGACCCGTCCAAATTGGCTCTACGAATTGAACCTGTAGCAGCAGTATCAATTCCCCAATATATTTTTGAAGCTGCTAAATCCAGTTTTATCGCCCTTGGAATTAATATCCCATTTATGATTGTTTGAACATTAGAACCATCTAAATTAGCTCTTTGCATCATTCCTCCTCCCATTGAGTCAATATAAATTCCAAAATATATTTTGGAATTTATCAAGTCCAAAGCAATTCCACCTAAAAAAGAATTAACAGTTGAAAATGTTACAATATCTTCAACATTTGACCCATCTAAATTTGACTTCTGAATTTTCATTGTCCCGCTTTCTGTCCAATAAATTTTAGAATTTTCTAAATCAAGTGTGAGCCATCTTGGTTGATTTAAACCTGTAACTAAATCTTCAACATTTGAGCCATCTAAATCTGAACGTTGTATTTTAGAGCTACCTAAGTCAATCCAATACATTTTAGAATTTGTTAAATCAAGTGATAGTGCAATAGGATTAGATAATCCAGATGAGATTAAATCTTCAACTTCTGAGCCATTTATATTTGCTCTGCGAATTTTATCTGAACCGAGTTCTGTCCAATACATTTTTTGTCCAAATGAACTTGTTACAAAAATTATGCACAAAACAAGTGCCATAAAATTTTTAGATTTGAATTTCATAGTCTTTTTCCTTTAAATTAATTTTATTAATACTAACCTCACCTTAAGATTAGAAAACTTTATAATCCTACTTTCTAACATCTAATTTTTTGATTTGCTCGGCTAAAATATCTGAAAAAATATCATTTCCATTTTTTGAGAAATGTCCTTCGTCAGTGAAATGGTCAGGAAACCATTCAGTCCTAATCATATCAATTACAACTCTTGTTTTGACCTCATTATCAAATTGGTTTAGCATAATTTCATTAAGATGAAGCATTTTCTCGGGGACTGAATTATCAACAATCAAAGGAGTACTAAAGCGTGAATCAATGTCAGAAGTATATTCATCGTAATTTAAAACGTGTGGAACGAAAATTGGAACCGCTCCAAGTTGTAAAGTCAAGTTCTTCAATGTCTCCAAATTTCTACCATAAATTTTATCAAAAGACTTGTCATCTTCACTTGTCGGCTTTTGTCTTTCCTTCAAAAACAGTTTTGAATAATCGACTTCATAATTTTCGTTAAGTAATGAACCAAGATAAACGATTCCTGATTTGGATAAAATCGCATCTTGAACGTTTTGTTTATCAACTGAGAATCCAAAATTTTGGAATTGTTCCATTCCGTGCCCGAAATAATCTTCACGTGAATCCTTGCGGTGATAATTGGCTAAATCACTCCAACCAACGTAAAAAATTACAACATCTGGTTTGAATTCTGGAACTAACAAAGACATTTGAATAATATTTTCAACAGTTGTGTAGCCTTTAACCCCGTAATTCATTAATGAATAATTGTTTCCAAGTTTTCTTTGAAGCATAAAAGACCAAGTTTCTTGATCAGAAACATTTGGGCAAAAAGTAGTCGAACCTCCAACACAAGCAATTTTAATTGAATTTTCTTCAACTGCAGGTGCTCCAACCCAACGAGTTTTTTCAGGTGTTGTTGAAATTGTCAGTCCATTTTTTTCAAATCTTTTGTTTGGTAGAAGTTCACCAACTAAATAAGGGTGTTGCTTGTAAAGCCCATCAACTTTTTTCTCTTCCTCCCAAAGCCATTGTTCTTTAGACATAAAATGAACACAATGTCCAATAAGTTCCATAACCAAAATGATAAAAACAATAGCTCCCAAATTGTTAAAAAGTATTCCAATTTTGGAAGGCTTAGCTTTAGCGTAATTCATTAAAATCTCCGTTAAAAGTTGGCAAACATTGAAATCAAGTTAAAGAAAATAAAAATTTTCTCAAAATTATTAGTTTTGTAAAATTAAATTGGGGTTTTACGAAATATTAATACTATTTTTTCCCACTTTTACAAAACTTAATTTTTGCGATATTTTCAATAAAAAATTGTCAGAGCTTTGAAAAAACTGTACTTACTCATACTTTTTTTATTACCAATTTTTGCATTTGCACAAGAAAAATATTCCTTCACACCAACTAAGAAAGAAGAAATTTTCACAAAAATTTCTTCAAACACAATTTTCTTGAGTAATGAAAATGTAATTTCAAATTCTGAAACTGTGCTCCTAAACCAAGACACTTTAAAAAACAAAATTGACTACTCTCTTGACTCAAAACGTGGAAAAGTTCGTCTCGTTTTACTTCCGAATCCAACCGACACTTTAAGAATTTCTTACCGAATCTTACCTTTTTCATTTGAAGAAGCATTTTACAAAAGGAAGAAAATTGTCCTTGAATCAGCAGACTCAACAGGAAGTTTTGTAAAAATCAAAAGAAAAACATCTGTCTTCGACTTACTTGATGTAGAAGAATCAAACCTTCAAAAAAGTGGTAGTATTTTCAGAAGTTTTGAAGTTGGCTCAAACAAAAATTTGACTTTGAATTCAGGTTTAAGACTCCAAGTCAGTGGTAAAATTACTCCAAACGTTGACGTTGTTGCAGTTTTATCTGACGAAAACACTCCGATTCAACCAGAAGGGAACACTCAAAATCTCGAAGAAGTTGACAAAATTTTCATCGACATTCGAGGTCCAAATTTCGGTGCAACTGTTGGGGACTACGAAATCAATTTAGAAGGAACCGAATTTGCAAATTATTCAAGAATTGCAAAAGGTGGAAAAATTGATGGAAGTATTAGGCGAGAAGAATTTTACGTTGCAGCTTCAACTGGAAAATCAAATTTCACAACTTACGAATTTCTCGGTCAAGACGGAAATCAAGGACCTTATGAATTGGTTGGCAAAAATGGCGAAACTTTAATCACAATTCCAGCAGGAAGTGAAAGAGTTTACCTTGACGGAGAACGCCTAACAAGAGGAGAAACAAACGATTACGTAATTGATTACAATGTTGGAGAAGTTACTTTTACAAAAAATAAACTCATCACTTCTGACTCAAGAATCATCGTTGATTTTGAGTACACAGCAGAAAATTTTAACAGAACAATTCTTGTCGGTTCAGCCAAAAGCGAACTCATCAAAGATAAATTAAAAATCCAAACAACTCTCATTCGTGAAGCCGACGACAAAAACTCTCCGATTGCAGGCGAATATTCTGAAGACGTTAAAAATTCACTTAGCCAAATTGGCGACGAGCTTAGCAAAAATTTCGTTCTTTCTGTTACTGAAAATCTTGGAATCGGAAGCTATACTGAAAAGCAATCTTTAGTTCAAATTGACACATTAAATTTCACTGATTCACTTTTTACTTACTACGAATTTAGTGCAGAAAAAATTGGAGATTACGAAGTCAATTTTTACCAACCAACTGATGGAATCGGCTTTTACGAACAGGATTCAACTGAAACAGGTGAAATTTTTTATAAATTCTTATTCGGAGAAATCGGAACTTGGGATATTCAGCGAACAAGTTACGCAGTTCCTTCGGGTGAAAATTTAGCTGACGTTTTAGTTGAAATTCAGCCTTTCCAAAATTTGACTGTCAGCGGCGAAGTCTCTTTCAGTGAATTTGACCAAAATCTTTATTCCTCAAAAGACGACAACGACAATATTGGAGCAGCTTACAATTTTAAAAGTGAACTAAAAAATATTCAGTTGGGAGATTTTGGTTCTTTTGGAGTCAATGGAAAGTTTCGTTTAAAACAAAAAAAATTCGTAGAAATCGACAGAGTTGGCGAAGTTGAATTTAACAGACGTTATAACATTGAGTCGAATTTGAACGAAGAAGAGGAGTTAAAAGAAGGGCAAATATTTTACTTTCCACGCAAAGACACAAAACTAACTTTTGGAGTCGGGCAAACAAAATTGGGCGAAAAGTTTGAATCCTCAAGAAAAGAATTCGGTCTAAAAACATTTAGGAAACAAGGTTTTCAAATTGACCTGAACGTTGACAAAGTCGATTCAAAAAACTCTTCTGAAACCAATGAAAGCCAAACCGATTGGATTCGTGAACAAGGAAAAATTTCCTACATTTTTTCAAAAGTTACTTATGGTTTACGCTTTGATTTTGAGGAATTTGAAACTAAAAATGTAACTAATGACACGACTTTAGAATCTGGTGAAAGATTTTTTCAAACTGGTCCTGACATTTCTTACAGTGGAATTTTTGGAAGTGAAGGAAGAGCTTCTTTGCTTTACCGAGAAGATTTTAACATTGTTAACGAAAAGTTTGTCAAAGAAAGTGAGTCAGTAACTTTTAGAAATATTTTCGATTTTACAAAATTCAAGTCTTGGGATTTGAGTTCGGATTTTACTTACCGCAAAAAAGACTTTTCGACACAGTTTGAGAATGAATTTAACTTTGACACCAAAACATTTTTAGCCGATTTGAACTTGAATCAAAAAGGTTTTGGAAATGGAATTACTTCGGATTGGCACTACACTGTTAGCGACGAACAAACTCGTGAAGTCGTTGAAGAGTTCATTCCTGACGAAAATGGAAATTATGTTTTTCGGGATTCTACTTTTGAGTTAATTACCGATTTTGATTTTGGAGACAGACAGCGTTTTAGACGAGAATTAAAACCTGTTGGTAGTTTTATCCCAATTATCAAGATTTCAGCAAGTACAAGAATTCGGACAAAGTTCAAAAATTTGCTCAAGGATTTAGGACTTAACCCAAATTGGTTTTTCAGGAATTTAGGAACTGAAACAAGGCTACAAGTTTCAGAAGAAACTCAATCAAGACAACGTTTGGACATTTATTTTTTAAATTTGAAAGTTTACCAAGACCAAACAAAAACCATCAACGGTTTTATGCGTTGGACTCAAGATTTTATCTTTTTTGAGGACACGAGAACTCAGAATTTAAGAATTAGATTTGACTCAGAAAAGTCTGTTAACAACCAACTTTCTTTGGACAAACAAAAAAGAAGGAAACAAAGCTACTCTCTGATTCACAGAGGAAAAATTAACAAAAAATATGTTTTAAATTCCTTTTTGACACGAAGTTTTGACAAAAGAATTTATACAAACTCCACAAGGGAAAACACGAACTTGACACTAAATTCTGCTGAATTTGGCTTGTCTTACTTTTGGAATACGAATCTTACTTTGGGACACGAATTTTCCACTTCTTTTAATTTTAACGAAGACGAAATTAAGGAAGAAGCTAAAATTTTTGGATTCAAGCCAAACTTACAGTATTCCTTCAAGCAAAAAGGTAGATTCTCAACTGACTTTACTTACACTAAAATTTTTCTCAAAACGATAAACACTGCTGTTCCTTTTGCACTAACGAGAGGTTTACAAGAGGGAAATTCTTTTGACTGGAACTTCCGATTTGATTACAGAATTAGCGAACACGTTACAACTTCAATAAACTACACTGGAAAAAAACACTCTAACGAAGACGTAAACCATTTAGGAAGAGCCGAAATTAGAGCCTTTTTCTAATGAATAATACTGACGAAATTTTTGTTTTGGAGACGCTCCGCCGTGCAGTCTCTACGCAATTTTTTTTAAGAAATGGTAAATTTTAAAAATATCTGAACTATTGTAACGAACTATGACCTAACTGAATTTTTAAATTTATGAAATTACTTTTTTTAACATTTTTTACGCTTTTACTTTTTTTTCAAAATGCCTTTTCTGAACAGGAATCCACTGAAATTGAGATTTTTGGGAATGAATTTCTTTCTAAAAATACAATCCTTAAAGAAATGAAAATTTTGAAAAAAAACCAAATTTCAATGCAAGATTTGGAATTTGGTTTTAAAGATTTAATCAATTTTTACAGGAACGAAGGTTATTATTTTGCTGAAATTGATTCAGTAGTTTTTAGTGAAAACCAAAGCCGAATCAAAGTTTTTATTACAGAAGGAAATCAACTTAAGTTGAGAACTTTGAATTTCAGTGGAAATAAATTTATTGAAACTGAAAACATTGAAAAAGAGATTTTCTTGAAACAAGGAAAGACCTTTCGAGAAGCTGAACTTTTGGACGCAATTCAAGCGATTTTGGACGTTTACAGTGAAAATGGTTTTCCTTTTGTTCAAGTGAAAGTTAGCAATTTTGAAATTGAGTTTTTAAAAAAAAACGATTCAATTGACGTAAAATTAAAAATTGACGAAGAGAGTTTTGTCAAAATCGAAAAGTTTAGAGTTCAAGGTAACAAAAACACACAAAAAGATTTTATCCTCAGAGAAACAAGAATCAAATTAAACGAAGAATTTAAAGAATCAAGAATCGAAAAAGCACAAAGAAGACTTCAACAAACAGGACTTTTTGACTCTGTAACAAAGCCAAGCCTTTTCGTTACAAGAGAAAAAGAAACAGGAATTTTGTTTGAGGTTCAAGAAGGTAAAAACAATAATATTGACGGAATTTTAGGTTACTTAACTGACGAAAATGGCGACAGTTATTTTACAGGACTTTTGGATTTGTCTTTTAGGAATCTGTTTGGAAGAGGTAAAAAACTTGAAGCACGAATCGAAAAAAGAGACAAAGAAACTCAAGAATTTGAAATCTCTTACTTTGAGCCTTGGGTTTTTGGGACACCTTTAGGAATCGGTGGAAATTTTAGACAGTTGGTTCAAGATTCAATTTACACAGAATTTGCTTACGGATTAAATTTAAAACTTCCTTTGACAGAGGTTGTTTCAGTTAGCGGATTGGCAGAACGTGAAGAAATCACACCGACTTTTACAGGAACGCAAAACCCATTTTTTGTGAATCCTTCAAACTCTTGGAATTTACTTGGGAAATTAGTTTACGAAAAAATTGACTTTCCTTTGAACCCGAGGAAAGGATTTAGTTATGAAACAACTTTTGGTTTCAACTTTAAGACTAACACACAACTTTTGGCTGATACTTCTGGAATTGAAGCTCCAATTATCGAAGAAAAAACAACTGTAAAAACGTTAGGAATGAAACTTTCGATATTTTTGCCAACTCTGCGGAAACAAGTTTTGGCGATGAAGTTTACAGGCAAACGAGTAACCTCAAACGAAAAAGAAATTTCGGTTACAGATTTAGTTCGTTTTGGTGGAACGAAGACTTTAAGAGGTTATTTGGAAAATCAATTCCTTGGCGACAATGTCGCTTGGGCTAACATTGAATACAGGTTTTTACAAGGAAGGAAATCTAGGGTTTTTGCATTTTATGATTTTGGGTTTTACACAAAAAATAAGACTAATAAAAATTTTAATTTCTTGGATAGCTTTGGTTTTGGACTAAAAATTGAAACTCGTGTTGGAATAATTGGAATTGAGTACGCAATAGGCAAAGACGATAATTTTAATAATGGAAAACTTCACCTTGGAATCATTAATGAGTTCTAAATTTGCTCCTTCATTACTTAACAGTAATTCGTTTTAAAAGTTGTGGACATCTTAATAATTTTCAAATATATTCTCCTACCCTAATTCAACTATTTTAAACCCCAATTTTTATGTTTGTCTAATGGAAAATTTTCTCCAAAATGATTACAGCCTTGAACAACTTAAAAGATTGGCTTTCTTTGATGAGTTAACTGGTGTTTATAACCGAAGATATTTCAAAGAAAGATTTGCAGAAGAATCTCAAAGAGCAAAAAGATACTCTCGCTCTCTTTCAATAATGATGATTGATATTGACCTTTTTAAAGCAATTAACGATACATTTGGACATTTGGTCGGAGATGAAATTATTAAAAAGGTCGCAGAAGTTCTTAAAGAAGCTGTGAGAGATACTGACATTGTATTCCGTTATGCTGGAGATGAATTTATCGTATTGCTACCTGAATCTTCAAAAGAAGGTGCAATGGGAGTTGGCGAAAGAATGGTTACTTTAGCAAAAGAAAGTAAATTGCACAGTAACGGCAAAACTGTTACATTTGGATTATCAGTTGGAGTTGCAAATTACTTAGAAGATACAAATAATATTGATGAAATTTTACATTTAGCAGACGTTGCACTTTATAATGCAAAAAGTGCAGGTCGTGGAAGAGTTTCTGGTAAAGTTATAAAAAATAATGCTGAAACCGACCCAACCAAAAGCAATGTAATTGGCAGAGAAAAAGAACTTAAAACTATCACTAAAATTTTTGAACAAGTAACAAAGTCAAATGGGCAAACTGTAATTTTAAAATCAGAAGTTGGAATGGGAAGAACAACTTTTCTATTTGATTTTAAAGAAAGTTTAAAGAATAGATATGATTTTACTGTTATGCGAGGACAAAGTTATAAAGAAAACATTCCTGTTTCTTACCAACCAATTCGAGAAGCATTAAACAAATTTGTTGAAGCCTACGAGTCATTATTTTTTGAAGTTGTTGAAAAACTTTCTATTGAACAAAGAGCAGAAATTGCAAGACTTTTACCAAATTTGCGAAATGAATTATTAAAGTCCGAAAGTGTTGACATCTCTAACTCAGATGAATACAAATTATACAATTCGGTTTACAATTTGATTAAAGGTTTGTCTGAAATTAACAATGTGATTTTTGTAATTGAAGACATTCAGTGGGTTGATGATACAACTTTGAATTTAATTTCTTACTTAGTTCGGAATCTTAACGACAAACGAGTTTTGATTTGCATTACGGGTACTAATTCTGATAAAATTAATGATTTCACAATTGGACTCTCAAAACGAAATACTCACGTAAGTTTTATCAATTTATTGCCTTTAACAAAAGAAAATACAAAAAAATACCTAATAAGAACTTTTGAAAACCAGACAATTGAACCAAAATTAATTGAAAGGTTTTATGCACTTACTAGTGGAGTTCCTGTTTTTGTAAAAGAACTTGCATCTTATTTTTTAACTCACCCTGACAAAGATTTAAATTCTTTAATTTCGCTTGATGACGTTCCCTTGACTATCAAAGAAATTGTCTTCAATCAGCTTTCAACCTTAGAAAAGGATTTGGTCAACATACTTGAAATTATGGCGATTATTGGAAAAGAAACTTCATTTGAAATGATTTCGGAAGTTTCAGAAATTGAAGAAAATTATCTATTTGACCACTTAGAATCACTGATAAAACTTGATTTAATTGTAGAAAATGTTCGAGGCAAAGAAGAATATTTTTCATTCAAAAATCTAATGATTCGAGACGTTATTTACCAAAGAAGTGTGAGACTAAAAAGAAAAAAATATCATTTTAAGATTGCTAATGTTATTGAAAAATTGAATTATCGTTCTTTGGAAAAATATTATGAAGAACTTGTAATTCACTACTACTCTGCAAAAGTTTGGGACAGAACTTGTGAGTATGCTTTAAAAGCAGCAAAAAAATCCCGTGAAATTTATTCAAATGAAATCTCACTAAAATTTTTAGAAATAGCAAAAGAAACAATTGAAATTAGAATTGAAGATGAGCCTAATTACTCTACTCTTTTAATCAAACTCTTTGACGTTGTCTCAGAACACGAGAAAGTTTTAAATATTTTAGGGAATCTTAATGCCCAAAAAAACGATTTAGATCAAATGATGGAAATCGCTAAGAAACTTGATGACAGAGCCAAAATTTCAGATGTCTATCTCAAACTCTCAAACTACTACTTGAATAAAGGTGAACTTGACAAACCTGGAATTCTTGCAAGTATGGGCTTAAAAACTAAACAAGAATTGGGTGATAAAAAAGGTGAGGCAATTGCACTAAGAATTCTTGGGAATATTTGTTATCGACAAAGACTTGAACCTTCAGCTTTAAAATATTATGAGCTTTCTTTACAAATTGCAAAAGAACTTAACGATGAAAAACTTATTTCGGCGGCAATTGGCAATATTGGTAATATTCATATAGAAAATAATGATTTTGAAAAATCTCAAAAATGCTATATAGATTCCTACGAATTGAATAAAAAATTAAATGACAAAGTCGGAATGATTATTGTTTTACAGAATTTAAGTATGCTTGAACTTGATTTAGGTAATCTTGAAAAAGCTCTTTCTTTAAGTAATGAATCCTTAAAGTTAAGTCGTGAACTTGGAAAATTAAAAGCAGAATCAGACACACTTTCACTCTTGGCTCAAATTTATTTAGCAATTGGAGATTTTGCAAATTCATTGAGTTACTTAGAAAAAGCTTTGACTATTTCAAAAGAAATTGGAAATTTTGTAAATGAATTCTCTCAAAACTTAATTTTTGTTTCAATTTTTATAGCACAAGAGAAGTATTTTGAAGCTGAAAAAATCTTAGAGAACTTTGATGGGTTTGCAATTTCAAACGAATCGCAAATTTTGATTTTTAATCTAAAACTATCTTGGATAGAATTATTTTTTGAGCAAAAAAAGTATGAGCAATCTTTAGATATTGTGCAAGTTTTGCTTCAAGACCGTAAATTCACAATTAACAATTCACAGCAAACTATTCTATATTATTACTTAGCAAAATTACACTACTTCTTAGAAAAAAAAGAAGAAGCAAAAGAAGCCTCAAAAAAGTTGCTTGAGAAGTTATCAAAAACCATTCGATTTAATAATATTGACGAACTATTTTTTATTCATAAACTTTACCAAAATTCAAATGACGAAAATGAAAGAGAATTAGCCTTAAAATATTTAGCAATTTCAAACAAAATTGTAAACGAGACTGCTGAAAAAATTTATTCTAAAGAGTTGAAAAAGCTTTTCTTTAAAAAGAAAATCAATTCTGATATTTTGCGAGAATTCGAAAAAAAATCTAAAAGTTAGTCAAAGGCAAAACTTGCAAAAAATTCTTCTCATAACTCCACCACTTACACAACTTAACACTCCTTATCCAGCAACAGCTTACCTTAAAGGTTTCCTTAAATCAATAGATTACAACATTTTTCAAGCAGATTTGGGAATTGAATTGATCTTAAAAGTTTTCTCAAAAGAAGGCTTAATTAAAGTCTTTTTAGAAAGTGAAAGATACACTCAAAACTTCACCTCTTCACAGAAAAGAATGTTTAGGTTGAAGGACTCCTACATTGCAACTGTGGACTCTGTAATAAAGTTTTTACAAGGTAAAGATTCAACTCTTTCTAATAGAATTTGTTTCGGTGATTTTCTCCCCGAAGGAGCAAGGTTTGAGAATCTCGAAGAAGTGGATTGGGCTTTCGGAAACTTAGGAATTACTGATAAAGCTAAATACTTTGCAACTCTTTACTTAGAAGATTTAGCAGATTTCATTCGCGAAACTATTTCGCCATTTTTTGAATTTAGTCGTTATGCAGAAAAGATTGCACTTTCGGCAACATCTTTTGAACCTTTAGAAACTGCTTTAAATTCTAAAATTAACCTCATTGATAAATTTTTGATTTCTTTACTCAAAAGTAAAATTGCAGAATCAAAACCAACTGTAATTGGTTTCTCAGTTCCTTTTCCGGGAAATCTTTATGGAGCTTTAGTTTGTGCAAAATTTGTAAAAGAAAACTATCCCGAAATCAAAACCGTTTTTGGAGGAGGTTACGCAAACACCGAACTTCGTGAAATTTCTGAGCCAAAATTTTTCAATTATTTCGATTTCTTGACACTTGACGATGGTGAAAGACCCTTTCAAAATTTGTTAGAGTTTCTTGAAAACAAACGACCCAAAACAATGCTAAAAAGAACTTTTTGTTTAGAAAATAGTGAAGTGAAATTTTATGATGGAAGTTTAGACTCAGAAGTTGCTCATTCAGAAATTGGGACTCCAGACTACTCTAACCTACAACTTGATTCTTACATTTCAATTTTTGAAATCCTAAATCCGATGCACAGACTTTGGAGTGACGGAAGATGGAACAAACTAACAATATCACACGGGTGTTATTGGAAAAAGTGTTCTTTTTGCGATGTAAATTTGGATTACATAGGACGTTATGAAAACACAACTTCAAAAATTTTAGTGGACAGAATAGAATCTTTGGTGGAAAACACTGGACAAACAGGATTTCATTTTGTAGATGAAGCTGCTTCTCCTAATGCCTTAAAAGAACTTGCTTTGGAGATTTTGAAACGAAATATTTCAATTTCTTGGTGGACTAACATTCGTTTTGAAAAAGCATTCTCAAAAGACCTTTGCAAATTATTAGCTGCTTCAGGTTGTATCGCAGTATCAGGTGGTTTGGAAGTCGCTTCAGATAGACTTCTGAAACTAATTGAAAAAGGTGTAACTGTTGAACAAGTCGCTAATGTTACAGCTGCATTTACAGAAGCAAGAATTATGGTTCACGCTTATTTGATGTACGGCTTTCCAACACAGACTGAACAAGAAACTATTGATTCATTAGAACGAGTCAGACAACTTTTTGAGGCAGGAATTGTTCATTCAGCTTATTGGCATAGATTTTCACTTACTGCTCATAGCCCAATCGGTAAAAACCCAGAAAAATATCAAGTAAAAATTACTGGTCCTAAAAAAGGGAAATTCGCTTGGAACGATTTAACCCACAATGACCCAAATGGATGTAGCCACGAAAAATTTTCGCAAGGTTTATCAAAGGCACTTTACAATTTTATGAATGGTCTCGGTTTTGAAGAAAATTTACAAACTTGGTTTGAATTCAAAATTCCTAAGCCAAAAGTAAATTTAAACTTAATTGAAAACTCTATTTCAAGTGCAGAAAGTCAACCTAATCATAATAAATTGCTGATTGTTTGGTTAGGAAGTTTACCTGAAATCGAATTTTATACTGTTAAGAATTCTAAAAGAACTTTTGAAAAAGGGAAATTAACTTTTGCTCAAAACACAACGACATTTGAGTTAAAGTTTAGTAAAGAAGTTTCCATTTGGCTTTATGAGTTATTAAAAAAGATACAACCAAGTTCAGCTAATAAAATTTATTTTAAAGTTTTAAAAGATACTTTTCCAAGTACAACTAATTTTGTATTTGATAATTTTTTAGAATCAGATTCTTGGTTTACTTTAAAATCAAATGGTCTTCTTTTAATATAGAAAAAGCCTGACAAAATTAATTATCAGACTTTAATTAGTAAGAGAGAAAAATTTATTTTAACAAAAACTTTTTAATATAGAATTGGTAAGAGTTCAAAAAATTAATGTCTTTATTGAATTAAGAATAAAAATTGCAAAAGCTGAGCCTGCTAAAAATTGGATTACTACTTTTTGCAATTCTTCACTTTTAGTTTGTTTAGGTTCGTCTAAGTTGTATCGCATTTTTTACCTCAAATAATTAAAATGAAAATTTAAACTGAGAATCTCACTTGAAATGAGATTCTCAGAAAAAAAGCTCCATCGAATGGCTTTCATTACATCCAATGGAATTAAGGGGAAATTATTTCAACAAAATCATTTTGTTAGTTTTTGTGAAATTTCCTGCAGAAATCTTGTAGAAGTAAACTCCACTTGAAACTTGTTTTCCTTCTTTGTTAGTTCCGTCCCAATCAACACTGTAAGAACCTTGGTGTTGAAAATCATTTTTAAGCTCTTTCACAAACTCACCCAAAATATTGTAAATCTTAAGACTTACTTTTGTGTCTTTAGCGAGTTGGTAAGAGATTGTTGTTGTCGGGTTAAAAGGATTTGGGAAATTCTGAGCTAACTCGTAACGCTTAACTTCTTGAGTTTGAAATTCAAAAAGAACACTTTGAGACATTTCGTTGTGGCTTGTTTCAAGTCCGTTAGTTTCTACGTCAGAAATTAAGTAAGTATAAAGTTCACCATTTTGTAATTCTGAGTCGTCAGTGAAAGAGTAAAAAGTTTCTACGGAAGTGTTTCCTTGTCCTAATAGTTCAGTATGAGTTTTGTAAGAGCCAATTTTTACATAGTCTGTAGATTCAGTTTTTCTGTAAAGATTAAATCCTTCGTTGTCTTTTTCAGAGCCTGTTGCCCAGCTAAGATTTATAGAATTTTCAATTTGACGAGCTTGGAATGAATCCAATTCAACAGCTAAAGAAGCATCTACAAAACCAATTGTAATCTCAAAAGACTTAGCTTCATTGATTGAATTTGTCTTTGAAGGACCTGAAGGACTTGAAAGAAATGCAAGTGGCAAAAGAGCGTTTAAAGTATTTCCAAATGGATCAAAAGTTGTTGAAAGGCTTGACCAAGTTGTAACTTCGGGTTCACGAATATGCACTATTGCATTGCTTGGACTATCTAATACGTCTAATAAAAGTGAAATATCTAATAGAAGATGAGGTGGATTTGATGGAGGTGTAGCAAAGTCCATACTTAAACCCCAAAATTGCTCTATAGGAGAAAATCCAGTTTGTAAAGTTCCTGTTGGTGTTTCTAAGATAGACTGAAGATTAACTGTTCCAGAAGTATTTATTCCTGAAAAAGTCATATCTACTCCTGTATCCTGATTGTTTTCATTAAAACTTACTGTTCCGTCACCAGAAACTGTTTGTGAAATTTCTCCGCTACCAAAAGCATTTGTAGAATATATGTATGCTGAGCCTGAACCTTCTCCTCCGTCATCATTTCCATAAGCACCAACAATTGAATTGTATTCGCCCATACAAACAGAAATACCGAATGCATCTCCACCAGCGGCATCATCAGCAGTAATAATTTTTGTTTCAGACCAAGTTGCTCCACTTCTTGCAAAGATGTAAGCTGAACCGTTAAAGTTATAAGGAGAAGTTTGTTTAGCCGCTCCGACAATCGCATAATCACCTCTAATAGAAACTGAATTACCAAATAGTCCCTTGTAACCTATATCACTTGCAGTTAATTTGGTTTGTTGAGACCAGGAAGTTCCATTTCTATTAAAAATATAAGCTGCTCCTGCTCTATAAGTTGCTCCTGCTCCGTGAAGCTCAGTTCCAACAATTGCATAATCACCGGAAATTGAAACTGTCCTGCCTAAAAAGTCAGAGGAACCTAAATCACTTGGAGTAAACTTTGCTTGTTCAGTCCAAGAAGTTCCACTTCTTACAAAAATATAAGCTGCGCCTGAACTACTTGCAATGTCATCATCACCGTCAGCTCCAATAATTACATAATCACCATCAATGGAAACTGATTTTCCAAAATAATCATAGCTATCACCATCGCTTGCACTTAGAATCGCTTGTTCAGTCCATGAAGTTCCATTTCTAAAAAAGATGTATGAAAATCCTCTATCTGTGTCAGAAATCGTATTATCAGCTTTACGTGCTCCAACGATTGCATAATCTCCATCAATTGAAACTGTCGAACCAAATTCATCCCCATATCCTGCGTCACTTGCAACGAGTTTTGCCTGTTCAGTCCAAGAAGTTCCATTTCTGACAAAAATGTAAGCTGAACCTGAGTTACTTCCATCGTCATCATTTTTGTAAGCTCCAACAATTGCATAATCTCCACTTATAGAAACTGCCCAACCAAAACGATCATCTGAAGCAGCATCACTTGCTGTCAGTTTTGCCTGTTGAACCCAAGAACTTCCATCATGATAATAAATGTAAGCAGCACCTGCATTACTTCCACCTTCGTCTTCATAGTAAGCTCCAACAATTGCGTAATCGCCATCAATTGAAACAGATTTACCAAAAGTGTCACCTGCTTCTGCATCTAAAGCAACAATCTTTTCATCACTTGCTTGGTAAGAATTAAATGAACGTGTATAAGGATTTTCTCCGCCATCAGAAGCATAAAAATAAGCAGAGCCTGAGTTACTTCCTGCATAATCATTTCCTAAAGCTCCGACAATTGCATAATCTGCACTGAGGGAAACCGAATTACCGAATTTATCGCCTGCTACTGCAGAATCTACAGTCAATTTTACCTGTTGCGTCCAAGAAGTACCACTTCTATTAAAAATATAAGCTGAACCTGAATTTAATCCGTCGTCGTCATCAAGATATGACCCTACAATTGCATTATTGCCATTTATTGAAACAGAAAAACCAAATTGGTCATGTGCTTGAGCATCATTATGAACTAATTTTTCTTGTTCAGTCCAAGAAGTACCACTTCTATTAAAAATATAAGCTGAACCAGAATTAATTGCTGTATCATCGTCTTGGTTTGCTCCAATAATAACATAATCTCCATTTATAGAAATCGCCACTCCAAAGTTGGAACCTGCCGCAGCGTCCGAAGCAAGGAGTTTCGCTTGTTGAGTCCATGAAGTTCCATTTCTATTAAAAATATAAGCTGAGCCTGAAGAAAATCCAGCGTCACTATTTTCAAAAGCTCCTACAGCTGCATAATTTCCACTTATGGAAACTGCCCAACCAAATTGGTCACCTGCATCGGCATCATTAGCAGTTAGTTTCGTTTGCTGTGTCCACGAAGTTCCGCTTCTGACAAAAATGTAAGCAGAACCTGAGTTAGTTCCGTTATCATCATTTTGGTCATCTCCAATTATTGCATAATCTCCATTTATAGAAACTGATATTCCAAAATTGTCTAAAGTGGTTCCATCATTATTAGTTAGTTTCGCTTGTTGTGTCCACGAAGTTCCGCTTCTGACAAAAATGTAAGCAGAACCTGAGTTACTTACGCCATCATAATTTTGGTTAGCTCCAACTACTGCGTAATCTCCACTTATGGAAACTGATGTTCCAAAATTGTCTAAAGTGGATGCATCATTAGCAGTTAACTTCGCTTGTTGTGTCCACGAAGTTCCACTTCTCACAAAAATGTAGGCAGAGCCAGAGTTACTTCCATTATCATCATTTTGGTCAGCTCCAACGATTGCATAGTCTCCATCAATTGAAACTGACGTACCAAATTCATCATCAGCTCCAGCATCAGCGGCAACAATTCTTTCTTCATATTCTGCAAAGCAGTTTGTAAAAATACCAAAGCTTAGTGCTAAGGTCGGGATAAGAGTCTTTGTGAAATTTTTCATTTTTGAAATCCTACTAATTAGATTTTTATCTTTTTTCTGCATTTATAGTCAAATATAATGCCAGAATGGCAAGTAGCTAATAAACAACATCTTACCGAATTTTGCATAAATTCTCTTTTTTAGGCATTTCACCTAAATATTATTTGATTCGTCACCTTAAGTATTTATTTATCATAGAATAAGGAGTATTTTAGGCGAATTGCCTAATTTAGGCAGTTCGCCTAAATATTTTTTGAAAAAAATTTGTAATTGTTTTTTTATAGAAAATTTTTAGTAATTGAAACCCAGTTTGCATAACACTTGATTTCATTTAAAATGTGCTCGATAAGAACACCCCTCTTAATTTCTTCTACTAAATAAATTGATAATTTAAAATTTATAAATTTCTGCGGGAATAGGTTTCTCTATATAAAACTATCAAATATGAATCGACAGGAGCAAATTTAAATTTTCAATGAATTTTAATGTTGTGTTTTTTGAGTAATCGATCAAGACGTTTGTTGTCTATTCCTAACTCTTTGTATGTCTTTTGAAGGTGATTGTTGTTGCGCTTTAGACTTTCAAGAATCATTTGCTTCTCTACAAAACTAAGTCTCTCGTTAAGTTTAGTAAACTTATCCAAACTACTTGGAATTTCGGATTCAAATGTCGTTTCCTTTTCAACGACATTTACTTTTCGAGGAATTTGAAATTCAAAATCTGATGCTTTTAAAGGCGATTTATCTTTGGATTTCAAAATTGCTTTGGCTAAGGAGTTCTCAAGTTCTCGAATATTCCCGCTCCAATTCCTCTCACAAAGTAGATTCAAGGCTTCACTTGTAAACCCTGTTATATTTTTGTTGGTTTTAGCTTTTAGTTGATTCAGCAAATGGTGAGCAAGAAGTGGAATGTCTTCTTTTCTTTGACCTAAACTCGGAACTTTGATTTTTAAAACATCTAATCTGTGAAAAAGGTCTTCCCTGAAATTACCTTTATTTACTTCTTCTTTCAAATCTCTGTGAGTCGCTATAATAATTCTAATGTCAACTTTTATAGTTTCCTTTCCACCAACTCTTGTAATTTCTCTTTGTTGGATTACTCGAAGAAGTTTTGCTTGAATATCCAAACTTAGTTCTGCTACTTCATCTAGGAATAGCGTTCCTGAATTGGCTTTTTCAAATTTTCCGATTTTAGTGGAAATTGCTCCTGAAAAAGCTCCTTTCTCATGCCCGAAAAATTCGCTTTCAGCTAACTCCTTTGGAATTGCAGAGCAGTTCACCGCAACAAAGGGTTTGTTTTTTCTTGATGAAAATTGATGTAATGCATTGGCAACAAGCTCTTTACCAGTTCCTGTTTCGCCGTAAATATAAACAGTAAAGTCAACTTTTGAGGCTTCTTCAATTTGTTTATAAACTTCCTGCATCTTAGCACTGTTGCCTACGAAGAGTCCTAGATTTTGAATATTTGATTCAACTTTCATTTGCTTTGCTTCATTTTGTCTTGCTAAAACAGGAGACAAAATTTTTGCAAACGTATTTACTTTTTCAAGGTCAGTTTCTTCAAAAAAGCCTTTTTCAATTTTAGTTCTGTCTAAATAAAGAGCACCTATAATTTTTTCGTCAACTTTGAGAGGAACAGCAATAACTGACAGAAATATCTTGCTCATTACACTTTGATTTTCTTTTAGATCAGGTATTTCTAGGACATTTTTTAATAGTATTGGTTCGTTTCCTAAAATAGCTTTTTGGAGAACAGTTTTTGAAAAGTCAATCTCCTCTTCTTTAAGGTTTGGTGAGATTGCACAAACTTCGAAGTCACCTTTATTTTCAAGAATAATTTGACAACCGTTTGAATTGGTTTCTTTTTCCAAAAACCTTAACAGTTCTTCAAAAACTGTATCGGGATTCATCCAATTTGTTAATGATGAAATAATTTCAGGATAGATTTCTGTTGAGCGGAATTTAAGGTTTTTTAATTCTTCTATATTTTTTTTAAACTGAAACATTGGTTTGGAATCATAAAGTTTCTCAAAACTTTCTATTGTTTCATTTGTTAGTTTTTGAAAGTCAAATTCCGAATCCAATAAAAGTGTTTGTTTGTATTTTGACGCAATTTTACAAATTTCAAAATCGGTAGAAGTAATTGCAATTTTTGCTTTGTACTTTTCTTTTAATTCAAATAATTTTTTAAATGCTTTCTTTTTATCATAAAGTTCAAAATCTATTTTTAGCTTGTAAAGGTTTAAGAAATACTGAATAACAGGAATAGTTTTATCAATATATTGGAAAGCTTCATTGCAAGATTTTTCAGCATTTAAAAAATCTTTTAAAGCAAAATAAGCCTTAGTCTTTGATAAAGAAATTTTTGAAAATTTATCTACCATTTTTAATTTCTTCATAATCGGAAGTGCTTTATCCGCTAATTCAATGGCTTTTTTATTTTGATTACTCTCAACCAACATTAAACAATAATTTGAATAAAGATAGGTCAGGTTAATGTCATTATTAGTTTGGTTTTCACAAATTTTAATTTGCTCAAGGTAATATTTTTCACTTTGACCATAATCTCCGATTGCATTGTAAATAATTGCTAATAGTATTGAAGCTTCTGTGAATATTTCTTCATCATTAATTTTTATCGCTAATTTTAAATTTTGTCTTAAAGACTCAATGGCTTCTAAATATTTTCCATTAATATAAAACGCTGTTCCAATACCTGCATTTGCTCTTAAATATCCTTTGGGGAAACCAATAATTTCAGATAATTTTTTTCCTTCAGTATAACATTTTACACCTGATTTAAAATTTCCTTCTTTGATATAATAAGTTCCAAATTTTGTATAAAACATTATCAAATCAAAATTATTACCAAGGCTAGTTAGTAAATCCACACTTTTCATAAAATATGTTTCAGCTTTTTTGCTACTTTCTCTTAAAGAGTAAATTTCACCCAATAAAACATAAGCACCTGACAATATTTCTTTTGCATCCATTTTTTTTCCAATTTGTAATGCTTTTTCGATTGTTGAAATTGCAATATCAAATTTTCCTTTTGATTTGAAATTCTCCCCTAACTTAGTATAGACCAACCCAATTTTATTTTTTAGATTTAACTTCTCATAAATTTCTAATGCTTGGTTTAAATTTTTCTCTGACTCTTTATAATTTTTTTCAGCCAAATAAACTGCACTTAAACTTTCGAACAATTCAGCTTTTAATATGTCTGATTCTTGAGATAGATTTATTGCTTTTTGATAGAGTTGAATTGTAAAATCCAAATCTCTTCCTAAGAAGTTCTGTGCAAATGCTAACTCTTTGTAAACTTTAGTTTTAATAGCTCTGTCACGATTACTTTCAACCAATTTGTATGCTTTAAGGAAATAAGTTTCCATTTTAAGTAAAACTTGTTGGGACTTTGCAATTTCTCCAACTTTAAGGCAAAACTCCAATGCTTTTTTCTTCGCATTAGCTTCAAAATAATGATTAGCAAGTTCTTCCAAAACTTCCGATTCTTCATAATTATTTTCCAAAAAAACAGCTATTTTTCTGTGCAATGTTTTTTTGGTAGATTGTTTGATAGTATTTGAAATACTTGCTCGAATTGCATCATTGAGGAATTCAAAAATATCTTCCTCAGACTTTTCTAATATACCTTCCGAAAGCACACTAGTAAGTTTACTTTCTACTTCATTTACTTCTAAAGAAAGAACTCCGGCAACTACTTTGCTTGTAAAATGCTTACCTAAAAGTGAACCAACTTCCAAAAGTTTGATTAAATTTTTCGGAAGAAAATTAAGACGTTCTCCGACAACACTTTGAATTGACTTCGGAAGTTTGAACTCCGAAAAAGATTCTTCTCCTAATTCCCAACTACCTTCACTTTTATTAAGTTTTTTAGTCTCTAAAAGATGGTACATCAATTCTTGAATAAAAAGAACATTACCACCTGTTCTCTTTAAAATCTCAACACAAAATCTTGTGTTAACAGGATCAATTTTGCCAAACATTTTTGTCAAAAATTCTCGAACTTCTTCTAATGTGAATTTCTCAATAGTTAAGACTTCAACTTTCGAGAACTCAGAATTAAAAGTTTTATGGAAATCTGATATATCGTTTTCTTCACCTCTGATTGCCCCTGCAACTAAAATTGTTTTGTCTGAACAACTTCTTATCAAGTAACCTAAAAATTTAAGGCTCTCTTCATCAATCAATTCCAAATTATCAAAAAAGAATACAAGAGTTGTGTTTTCTTTCTGAATATTTTGAAGAAATGTTACAAAAGATTCAAAAAGTCGCAACTCCGAATCAATTCCTTCAATAGGCGGAATTTCAGGTAATTTTTCAAAAAACAATTCTTTTTCAATTTGTGGTAAAATCTTTACTAAATCTCTTCCGAAAATTCCGATTTTCTCTGCTTTTTCTTTAGACGAAAGATTATGTAAGTTTTCAAGGGCTTTGGAAAGAATAATTTGTAAAGTCTCAAAAGAGTTTGAGTTTTGTCTGCACTTTGTATCAAAAACTATTGTTGAGTTTTGAGGTAAGCCAAGTCGAAACTCCTTCCATAATTTCGTCTTTCCTACTCCTTGCTCTCCGCAAATTAAAATTGTTTTTAGTTTTCCATGTGATGCCTCTGAAAAGATTTTGTTTAATTCAGTAAACTCTTTTCTTCTTCCTACAAATCCTGGGGTTAATAGAAAATTTCCAATAGTTTCCAAATCTTCCACTTCCCCTTTTTTTAAAATAGTATTTAAGATTTTGGAGACTTCTTGGGCAGATTGGAATCTGTCATCCGGATTTTTTTTGAGAAGTTTAGAAATTACAGTGTTCAAAACTTCCGGTAAATCGGGAAAAAACTGTTTTGGTGAAATTAGCGGCGTTCTGATGTGAGCAAGTGCTATTTCTGCCAAAGAATCTCCTTCAAAAGGAACTTTTCCACAAACCAGTTGGTAAAAAAGAACTCCAAGTGAGTAAAGGTCGCTTCTGTGGTCAATCTTTGCTGAAT
>QQUF01000004.1 GCA_008501735.1 Calditrichota bacterium
CAAGAGAAGTTGCAAGAGCTTTAGACAAATTTTTAAATCAAAGTGAGGTTTTTGAAACGGAGAGTTCGACAGATTACTTGCTTTCACCGACATTTGTAGGACGCGAGAAACAACTTCACCAACTTGAAAATGCTTTTACAAAAGTAACAAACAATGAAGGACAGACAGTTATTCTTCTCGGAGAATCAGGAATTGGAAAGTCAAGATTGGTTGAAGAGTTTAAAATTGGGCTGAATCTGAATAAAACAACAATTTTGGAAACGCGTTTCCGAAAAGAAGGTGGAATTTACGAAGCCTTGCAAAAAATAATTTTGGAAATCTTAGATTCCTTACAAACAAAATCAATTAGTGAACAAGCTGAAATATTGGGAGAATTAGCTAACGATTTAACAAAAATTGCACCTCAAATTTCAGAATTTAGTGTTAACTCACATTTGAAAGAACTTACTGAACTTAGTGGCAAAGTTGCTGAAATTCGACTTTTTGAAGCTCTGTTAATTTTTATTTCTAACTTTAGTGAAACTTTAGATTCTCCTTTGGTTTTAATCTTTGATGATTTGCAATGGGCTGACGAAACTACTTGTAGTTGGTTTTTGTACGCTTCGAGAAACTTTAAAGAGAAGTCAATTCTTTTGCTTGGAACTTGTCGTAGGGAAGAACTTGAAAGTTCATATTTTTCAAAAATATTTAAGGACTTAAAGAGTGAGAAACTTGTAACTGACATTTCTTTAAAGGCTTTAGACTTAGAATCTGTAACTCAATTTCTTACTTCAATGTTGGGCAAAGCAGACAGTGTGAATTCCAAAATTGCAAATGAAATTCTTAAACAAACAAATGGGAATCCACTTTTTGTTCAAGAGATTATGCAACACCTTGTGAACGAAAAGAAATTACAGAAAATTAAAGGTGCTTGGGACTTTGATTTTGATAGTTTTTCTGAATTAGTTTTGCCGAATTCGATTCACAAAATTATTTCTCAAAGGTTCAAACATATTGCAAATGAAGTAATGGAAATTCTGCAAATTGGTTCAATTTTGGGACGGAATTTCTCGTCAAAAACTTTAGCAGAAATTTCACCTTTGACAAAAGAATTTTTGCAAAAAAAATTAGCTGAAGCAGAAAAATCAAGGCTTATTGAAAAGACAGGTGAGTTTTCGTTCAATTTTACTCACGATGCAACACGAGAAATTCTTGAACTTGAATTGCCCAAAGAGACTCAAAAAAAATATCACAAACTAATTGGGAATTTGATTGAAGAGAGATTTGAGAATAAAGAAGAGTTGGTAATTGAAGATTTAGCAAACCATTTTTACAAGGCAGAAATTTCTGATAAAGCCATTTTTTATTGCAAAAAAGCAGGTGAAAATTCTAAAAGGAAATTTGCTAACAAAAAAGCACTTCAATATTTTTCAATGGGTTTGGAGGTAGCAGAAAAAGAACAAGAATTTTCTGCTAAAAGAGACTTCCAACTGCAAAAAAGTGAAGTTCTTTTTGAAATGGGGAATTGGAACGATGCCGAAAATATCTTTATTGAGCTTTTAGAAAACGATGAAGTTAATTTGAAGTCAGTCGCAAAACTACACGATGACTTAGCTTGGCTTTTTTTAATGAAAGGCGATTTCGAGAAAGCAGGAAAGTATTACGACAAACTTATGGAAATCTTTAAAAAACTTGACGACAAACAAGAAATCGCAAGAACTACAGGAAGCAAAGGACACATTTATTTTTATACAGGTGATTTTGACAAGGCAATTGAATTTTATAATAAAGAGCTTCTATTAAGTGAAGAACTAAGTTTTGATTTGGGAATTGCAAGAGCTACCGCAAATTTGGGAGTGATTAACCATTCTTTAAAAAATTATGCAACAACAATTGAATATTTTGAAAAATCCTACAAATATTTTGAAGAAGTTGGAGACAGAGTAAGGTCTTTGGATGTCCTTGGAAACATCGGAACTTCTTACCAAGAAATTGGGCAGATTGACAAAGCGATTGAGTATCACGAAAAGTATTTAAATTTTAGTCGTGAAATCGGAAATAGATTTGCTGTTGCGAAAGGTTTGGCAAATCTCGGAGGTTCTTACTACATCGGAAATGATTACAAAAAGGGAATTGAATGCACCAAAGAAGCAATGGAAATTTCAATCCAAATTGGAGATAAAAAACAAGTCGTAATTGTATCGGGAAATCTTGGTGCGATAAGTTACGATTACAACAAATACGAGGAATGTTACTCTTACTACGAACTTTCCGTTTCTTTGGCTCGTGAACTTGGAGTGACTTACTACTTAGCTGACAGGCTTGTAAAGAAAGCTCAAGTTTCAATCATTCTTGGAAAAATTGATGAAGCTAAAATTTTGTTAAAAGAAGGAGTTGAACTTTCAAAGCAGTACGAAAGACCAGATTTAATTTTCCTTAGCAAAATTCTGTTTGTAAAAATTGACTTTGCTGAAAACCGAGTCGAAAAGGCAATAAATTCTTTAAAGGAAATGATTGCCAAAGATAATTCAGAGGTCGAGTTGGCAACAATTAAAGTCGAAATTTTCCAACTTGGTAAAATGATTTGGGAAAATGGAAGAGGTGAAATGAGTTTGGAAGAAACTCGCGAAACTGCTAAAGAGGCTTTAGATTTAATTTTAGAAATTACAAAAGGAGTTCCTACTGACACACGCAAAGAAACAATTGAAGAGTTAAAAAAGTTTCTGTTTGAAACTTCCAATTCTTCTCACCAAGAACTTCACTCCGAGTTGCTTACGAATTTAGTACAATTTATGAGCCCAGAAAGTGCGTTCAGTGAATTACTTCGATTTCTGACAGTAAAGTGCCAAGCAAACACTTGTGAAATTATTTTGAAAAATGAGGAAACAGGGGAACTTGAAGTAAGTGCCGTTTCGCCAAACTTACGAGAAGAAGATGCAGAATTCAGCTACACAATTCTTACAAGTTCAATCGAAAATAACAAAGCACTTTGCA
>QQUF01000027.1 GCA_008501735.1 Calditrichota bacterium
CTGCACAAAATAAAATTCAGAATTACTTTAAAGAAAAAGGTGTCGAAGCTCCAAAGTATGTTGGCAAAGACAAACCTGATGGAGACAGAGCTTTTGGACTAGGAACTCTTGGAATAAATTCTGAAATACTTTTGCCAAAAGGAGAATACTTAAAAATAAAAGACGATTCGTTAAAAGTAGTTCGCGGAACTGTTCAAGCAGATATTTTGAAAGAAGACCAAGCTCAAAACACTTGTATTTTTTCAACTGAATTTGCACTAAAAATGATGGGCGATATTCAAAACTTTTTCATTCAAAAACAAGTTAGGAATTACTACTCTGTTTCCATTTCTGGTTATCACATTGCAGAAGCAGGTGCAAACCCGATTACACAACTTGCTTTTACATTGGCAAATGGTTTCACTTACGTTGAATACTATTTGAGTCGTGGAATGAATATTGATGATTTTGCTCCGAACCTTTCATTTTTCTTTAGTAATGGAATTGACCCTGAATACAGTGTAATTGGAAGAGTTGCAAGAAGAATTTGGTCTTCTGCAATTAAATACAAGTACAAAGGAAATTCAAGAAGTCAGAAGTTAAAATATCATATTCAAACTTCAGGTCGTTCTTTACACGCACAAGAAATTGATTTCAACGACATCAGAACTACTTTGCAAGCACTTTATGCGATTTACGACAACTGTAACTCTTTGCACACAAATGCTTACGACGAAGCAATTACGACTCCAACAGAAGAGTCAGTTCGTCGTGCAATGGCAATTCAGTTAATCATTAACAAAGAACTTGGTTTGACTAAAAATGAAAATCCACTTCAAGGAGCTTTTATCATCGAAGAATTGACAGATTTAGTTGAAGAAGCTGTTTTGGCTGAATTTGAAAGAATTTCAGAAAGAGGTGGTGTTCTCGGTTCAATGGAAACAATGTACCAACGTAGCAAAATTCAAGAAGAATCGCTCTACTACGAACACCTCAAACACAGTGGAGAATTTCCAATTATCGGCGTAAATACTTTTGAAAGACCTTCACATTTAGCAAACGAAATTGACGGAAAAACTGAATTGATTCGCTCAACAGAAGAAGAAAAAGAGCAACAAATCAAAAATCTTCAAAATGTTTGGAAACGGAATTCTGGAATTACAGAAGAACGGCTTGAAACTCTCAAAAAAGTTGCAATTGAAGGCGGAAATATTTTTGAAGAACTTATGGAAACAACAAAGTATTGCTCTTTAGGTCAAATCTCAAAAGCACTTTACTTAGTCGGTGGCCAATACCGAAGAAATATGTAACTCAATTAAGAATTAAGAATTTGGCGGTAACCTTTAAGTTACTGCCATTTTTTTTATTTGAAACCAAACCTCATTAAATTCTTTGAAATAGATTTTAGAATTCCTATCAAAATTGTAAAGTAACTCCCAAAGATTCTCCACTGTTCCCGACTGCAAACCCACTTTTTCAAGAATTTGGTAAAACTCTTTTGAATATTCTAAAACTCTCTCCTCTTTCAAATTCTCTAACCAATTTTCTAAGTTTTGATTCTTACTGACTTCCATTCCTTTGCAATTTTCATCAGGTGCAACTATGTAAAATTTTTCATTAAAACTTTCGTCTAAAGTTCGTGCAATCGGTGAAAGCTGACAGACAAAAGGTTTTCCTTTTGTCTTGTGAAGTTTACAACCAAATTTGTAATTTTCAATTTTTTCTAAAAAAGGACAAAGTTCGTTTTTGAATTTGATTTTACAGAAAGGCAAATTTAGTTTTTCATCAAAAACAATCTCAAGGATTTCTTTTTCAAAAAGGTAATTGGTTGTTACAACTTCTTTAAAACCAAATCTGCTTAGCCGAAAAATATCGTAAGGTTCTAACCAAACGTCTTGCAAACCTGAGCAACAAAGTCCACACATTTGGCATTCAAAATTAAATTCATTTTTAATTTCTTCAAATCCGTTTACCCGTTCAACCGTTTCTGAGTAAGATTTTCTTTTCAAATTTTATGTAAAATTTTGTTTAGCATTAGGCTTATTTACTTTAATAAAGGATAAAATTGACTAAATAAGTATTTAAAATAAATGTTATAAATATTTGTCCTGCAAAGAAAGAAACTATCTAAACTTTTTGCTTTTTTATTTAAAATAAGAAATTCCAATAATGAGTTTTTTTTAAATTCACTAAATATTAACTTTGGGAAACATTAACTATACTTTTAAAGGAAAGAATAAAATGAAAAAGTTTTTCAAAACTTTATTGATTTCTGTATCATTTCTAATGATAGGTTGTTCCTCAGATGATGATTCTGATAACGGAGAGGATACAAAAAATGAATTTGCCCCCTCAGAATTAAGCTTTACCGAAATTTCAAAAACTCAAGTTATGATTAGTTGGAAAGATAATTCATTAGATGAAACTAAATTTTCTGTTTTCAGAGGAGTTGGTGGAGACACATTATCTGAGTATTTAATTATTCCTTCAGACTCAACCTCTTTTACCGATACAGTTGATCCTGAATTCAGTTATAAATATTCTATTAAAGCAGTTACGGAAGCTGAAACTTATGAAAGTGATGTTATGATAGTGACTTATCAAGATCCAGGCGGTACAACATTTAATACAAAAAATTCAGATGATATTGAAACTTTTGCTATTAATTCTGATTTAACTAAAATTGCAACAGGATCAGATAATGGAAATATTACAGTTTTCGATGTAACTCAATATGATCCAAACGATTTCAACTTAGAAAAGGACTATTCAATTTGGCAAGGAAGTCATTCCACAACTCCTGATAAAATAATTTTTAGCCCTGATGGAGCAATTTTACTTTCTAAAAGTAGTACTGGACTAAAAGTTTGGGACTCTCTTTCAGGAAGTTTAATATGGAATAACCTCATTCAATTTGACAATATTGAGTTCGTGAATAATGGAGACAATATTCTTGGATATGGAAACTCCACATTAACTTTGTTTGACTCTCAAAATGGTAATACTATTTGGAGTAAAGATAATATTGACAATGCAGTTTTTCTTTCAAATGGTACCAATGTATTTTGCACAAAACTTGGTGAATTTGTCAATATTGATATTTCAACTGGTGACGATACTTGGACTTTTACCAATTCTCCTAATGAGATAAAATTATCAGAAGATGGCTCGATTGTAGTGGGTCAATTTGGTACAAACCAAATTATAATTTTTAATAGTGCTGATGGCTCAATCAAATCTTCATTTACTCATAATTCTGAAATTGATAATTCATTGTTAAGTGGTGATGGTTCAGTTTTTGTCACAATGAATACAAACCCACTTTTCCTAAAATTCTCTGATACTGAAACTGGAGCTGAACTTTCAAGTTTTACAATTGATGAAAATGTTGAGTTATCTGAAATGAAAATCAGTCAAGACGGAAGCTTAATAAGTGGAGATTATTCCCAAAGAGGTAATGTTTGGAACAATATCGGAAACAAAGTAATCTCTCATTATTATGATTCATCGCATGAAATAACTGTTTTTTCTAAAGATGGTTCAAAATTTGGTATGGCCGGAAGAAATAGAAGTTTTCCTTCAGGTTATTATTCAGTTCTTGATATTTATACTCCTTCAGGTGATGAAATTTATGAATTCCAAGATCATAGCGGTAGTTTAAAAAAAGTTTCATTTTTAGAAAATGAGAATAGTATTTTCTTAACAACTTCAAGTAAAGAATTATACATTTTAGATTTAAATGAGAAATGGATTTTATCTTCTAATTAGTTAAAAACTCTAAAAACAATGGCTATTAAATTTCAAATTTAATAGCCATTGTTTTCTAAAATGACTTTGAAAAATCACTTTAAAATATTAATCACCACTTCTAAAATAATTGCCAAAAGAATTAACTAAATACCCAATTTCATTGGTTTATACTTATGACAAATTGGTAACTCTAGTTTAAGAGAACACAAATGGAAACAATTTTAAAAACTCAAAATCTTAGCGTCGGAATTCAGAATCAAGTTTTTTTGAAGAACTTAAACATCGAAATTCCTAAAGGTGAAATTCTTTGGATTATCGGTAAAAACGGCTCTGGAAAAACTTCATTCTTGAAGACAGTTTTAAAATTTATCCCAATTATTGAAGGTGAAATTTTTGTAAACGGAAACTCTGTTAATGAAATTGACTTTGAAAGTCTTTCAAAATTGGCAGCGTTTGTGCCTCAAAAATACATTGGTTCATTTGAAATTACAGTTATGGATTTTCTTTTAACCTCAAGACTTTCCCTAGAGAATAAAATTTGGGGAGTTTCTAAAAAGACAAAAGAAAAAATTGACGGCTATTTAGAGTGGTACGGATTACAGAAATTCAAGAACAGGAAATTTTCTGAGTTAAGTGGCGGTGAGAGACAAAAAATCTTGATTCTCGGTGCTTTAGTCCAAGAAACAGAACTAATTCTTTTAGACGAACCTTTGAACTCTCTTGACCCTCATCATCAATTTGAAATCTGCGAAATTGCAATTCACCTTGCAAAAAACGAAAAGAAAGGTCTTGTGATTGTTACTCACGACTTAACTTTTCCGCTCAAAATAGGCGGTAAAGTTCTTGTTTTTGAAGGGAATGAGAAATTTTCTTTTGGAGAAGTTAACGAGATTTTATCAGAAGAATTTTTGACTAAAGTTTACGGTGTGAAGTTCAATTTTTTAGAGAGTCAAGGAAATAAAATCCCTGTTTTTTAAATTGGAATTTCAATTTGTGAAATAAAAATTTCATTTTTTCTTGAAGTCTCGAATTTAGATTTTTCTCCAAAGAACTGCTCCAACCTATTTTTGACATTTTCCAAACCAATTCCAATTCTTTCAGGTTCTTCACAATTCATTTCACAAGGATTTGAAATTCTGATTATTAAAAAACCATTTTCAATTTTTGCTTCAATTTTAATTTTCCCATTTTCAACCACTTTAGAAAGTCCGTGTTTAATAGCATTTTCGCAAATCGGCTGTAAAATTAGCGACGGAACTTTTACCTTTTTTGCCTCTTCTTTACAATCGATTTCATAACTCAATCTATCGGAAAAACGGCTTTTCTCAATTGCGAAATATTTCTCCATTAGAATCAATTCTTCATCCAAAGTGATTAATTCGTCTGCTTTTATTTCTAACGTTGAGCGGAAAAAGTCAGACAGTAGAACAATCATTTTGCGAGCTGATTGTGGGTTTTGAGTAACTAAAGCGTTTACAGAATTAAGTGAATTGAATAAAAAATGTGGATTGATTTGAAATTTTAGAGCTTTGAGTTCCGATTCACGAGCAGAAATTTTAAGTTCCTTTTGGCGAATTTTATTCTTTTGAAATGTTTTGTAATCTTCAACTAAGTAAAAAATTCCGACTAAAACTACGTATTTCATCACTCCTTCTTTAAACTGCCACAAAATGAAAGAATCGATTCTTATCGCCATTAAACCTTCGATTCCACCAACTTCGTAATTGAACTTGGTCAAAATCGTTAGCCACAAAGCTGAATAACAAAATGCCAAAATTAAATGAGTAAGAACTAATCGAAGTGGTGAGAAATCACTTAAATTCAAATTTTGGACGTGCCACCAGAACAAAAAGCTAAGAAAAATGAATGGAATTTCATTGAAAGTTGAAATGATTAAAGAAAATAAAAGAGAATTAAACTTTGGAAAAACTGAGGAAGTTTGAAATTTAAAAACTAAAGTTGAAATTAGAATCCAAATTACCCAACCAAGAAAGCCATAAAAAAAACTCTTCTTGGTTGGTAAAATTGATTTCAATTTAAAAATTTTCACTTAGCCTTTGCTTCAGAAATTTTTTCTTGAACTTGAGGAATTAAATTGTATTTAACCCAACCATTTTCAGGGTGAAGTTCCAAAGTTTTGTTGAATTCTTCGAGTGCTTCTTCATTTTCTTCATTTTTCATCAAAGCAATTCCGTACCAAGTGTGAACTTCAGAATTTCCCCATTCAGGGTAAAGTTCATTTTTAATTTTATATGTTTTAAATTTTTCAATAGAAGTCGAAAACGCTTCTAAGGCTCTTTCCAAACTTCCACCAAACATTTTTGGGGTAAAAAATTGGTTTCTTGCAAATTCCAAATGAACTCTTGGGTTATCAGAATCCAATTCTAAAGCCTGATTAATTTCACTTGATGCTTTTGAACCCAAAAACATTCCAAGAAAAGCATTCAAGCCAATTCGATTTCCATAAACTGAACTTAATAGAAGTCTGCTTTCTGCAAAATCTTCTTTAAACTCAATTGATTTCTCTAAATGTTCTTGAGCTTTTTTAAAATATTCGCCTGCTTTATCTTTATTTTCATCAGTATCTTCACCTCGAACTACAATTCCTAATCGCCAATTAATGTAACCAATGTAGTAATGAGTTAAGAAAAGATGGTCAGAAGGCGTAACTCCTAAAATTCTTTCAGCCTTCGCATTTGCGGAAATAAAAAGCGATTCTTTCCAAGCAGAATCTGCAGCTTTAAGTTCACTTTTCAATTCAAGAGTTGCCTCTTTATAAGTCTCAAAATCCTGCTTGGCAAAGCATAGATTAACAGCGAATAAAACCCAAACAAAAATTAATGATTTTTTCAAAATAACTATCTCCTATGTGTTTGAAATGACTTTTTCTGTATTCTTCATTTTATATAAACCGATAAAAGAAGAAATGAATGAAACAGCTAAAAATACAAATAAATATTCAAAATTGTTTTCTAAGATTAAAAACTCAAAACCATTTTTTCCAAATTGAAATGTAAATGGAATAAGCCCAATGAAAATTGCAAAACCGAAATAATTTTTGTGTAAATTTAATGTCTTCATTGTTAACTCCTAAGTTAAAATTAAGTTAATTTTATTTTTAAAAACTTAAACTAAAGCCAAAATAGGCAGACTGCAAAAATGAGCTTTTAACTTCTTCGTAGGTCGAAAAATCTTCTGAATACCTTCTATCCAAAATATTTTCTCTTCCCAAAAGATTACTAAACGACAAGTAAAAGACTGTCAAATTTCCTTGCCAAAAACTGTACAAGTAAGAAAAATTCGTGTCTACTTTCAGATAAAAAGGAAGCCGTTTGTCATTCCAAGTTCCTTCTTGGAAAGTGTAAGGTTTTCCTGTTGAATAATTTATTGAAATTCCTGTTTGAATTTTGTCCAAGAAAGTCCTTTTTAAAACGGCACTAAAAGTATGAGGAATCGCAAATTCAGGATTCGACTTTACTAAGACATCTTCTTGTTTTCTCTTAGCTTGTAAAAAACTGTAAGAAATCCAACCGTCCCAATTTTTCAATTTTCTTTTCAAAAAAATATCCAAACCACGAGCAAAACCATTGCCTTCATTTGTGAAATTTAATTCATCATTTTCAAGGATTAAGTTTGAATAAATTTTGTAGTAAGTCTCAGCTCTAAACTGAAAATTACTTTCAGTTTTGTACTCGTAACCAAAAATGAAATGCTTCGACTTTTGTGGTTTAAGATTTGGATTTCCTTCTTTTTCGTCAAAATATTTTGGCTCAACAAATTGGTTGTAAACTCCAAAAGCAGAGTTTAGAAATGATTTTTCACTAATTTTATAAGTAGCTGAAATTCTTGGATTAAAAACAACTTTTTCAGAAATTGATTCTCGCTCTACTCTCACTCCAGTTTTAAAAATTATCTTTCTAAACTTCATTTTTACTTGCGAATAAAAGGCAGTGAGTAAAGAGTTGTAATCAATGTTCAAAGTGTCTCTTTCAGCCAAATTCCCCAAATCATTTTGGTCAACAGGAACTGTTCCGTCAATTTCTGTTTTATTTTTAAAAACTTGGATTCCAGACTCCAAATCAATTTTTCGATTTACTTTAAATTCCGAGTCAATTCTGAGTTGGTGAACTTTGTCTTCTGTGTCCAAATTCAATGCTCCCTGAGTAGTAACTTCGGTTTTGTAATTTGTGAAAGCAACGTTTGAAGTCAAAAGTAATTTTGAGTTTAGAGCTGATGAAAGTTTCAAATTGTAAAGGCTGTTAGCGGATTTGCTACCAAAATTTGTCGTGTCAGCTTTGTTTGTAAAAGAAAGCCCGACTTCATCTTCTGAATGAAAAACAAAAGTTTTAAGTGTAGTTTTTGGATTAATTTTGCAAAAGAAATTCGCATTCAAGTCATAACTTTTGGGGTAATTTTGCCAATCTGTGTTACCTGAACTAATTAATTCATTAAACTTGAAAAGTGGTTTTGTATTCACCAAGTTCCCTGAAAACGAAACTCCGATTTTATCATTTTTTAGTGGCAAGTTCACTTTTGAACTAATCGCCGCAAGTCCAATACCAAAATTAAATTCTGTTTTCGGCGGTACGTCCAAACTTTCCATTTCTAAAACTCCAGAAAGGGCATTGCCAAATTCAGAAGAAAATCCACCTGTTGAAAAGTAAGTTCCTTTCAAAAGAAACGGACTAAAAGTGCCAAAGAAACCTCCTTGAGGCGATTCGTATTTGTAAGGGTGAAGAATTAAAGCTCCGTCAAGATAAACAGCAGTTTCTGAGACATCGCCTCCGCGAACAAAAAGTCCAGCAGTTTCACCAATTTTTTGTAAACCAGGGAAAGTCTGAATTGCACGAAAAACATCAGCTGCTGCTCCAGGAGTTGTTACAACTTCCAAAGTCGTTAAAGCAACTCCCTTTTTGTCAGAAGTCGTGTAAGAACTTGCAGAAATCTCAACTTCATCTACAGTTGTTTCATCTTTGTAAAGTGTGAGTTTTATGGGTTTAGTGAAATCAGAAAACTCTTTTTCAAAATTTTCAAATCCGATTAAAGTTGCACAAATTATGATTTTGTTCTGAGGTTTTGTTTTGAAAGAAAATTGCCCTAAAGAATCCGAAATCGTTCCGTCTAAAGTGCCTTTTACAAAAACATTTGCGAAGGAGATTGGCTTTGAATCTTCATCAAATATTTCACCAAAAATTCTAATTTTCGCATTTTGAGCAAAAGCATTTTGAAGGCAAAGTAGAGTTAAAAAAATTTGTAGAGTTTTCTTCATTTTCTATTCAATTTAAATTTTGGCAAAACTTAAAGACAAAAATCAAATTTGAAAAACTCATTTCTGTGAAGCGACATTTTTTCCTGTAAACGAACAAAAAAAGGCAGTAAAGTTAAACTCTACTGCCTTTGAAAATTTCATTTTGAAACTTTGAGGTGAAAATTAATCTTTATTTCCACCGAAAATTCTAAGAAGGAAAATGAAAAGATTAATGAAATCTAAGTAAAGTGTCAATGCTCCGATAATTGCAACATTGTGCCCTGCTGCCGTATTCACGTCAACTTCGTAGCTGATTTGTTTGAGTTTTTGTGTGTCCCAAGCTGTCAATGCCATAAAGATTAAAACTCCTGCGTAACTTGTAATCCAATAAATCATTGAATTTTGGAAAAACATATTTACAACTGAAGCAATTATTAAACCGATTAAAGCGGCAAAAGCAATTTGTCCAAGAGAACTTAAATCTTTCTTAGTAGTCATTCCCCAAAGTGTCATAAATCCAAAAGTTCCACCCGTAATGAAAAAGACTTGTGCGATTGAAGACATTGTGTAAGCTAAGAAAATCACCGACAAAGTAAGACCGTTTAAAGCTGCGTAACCAAGAAAAGCTGCTGTTGCAACTTGCGGCGACATATTTTGCACTCTTGAGCTAAGCCAAAAAACTAATCCAAGTTGTCCAAGAAATAGAACCCAAAAAAGTGGAGTTCCAAAAATCATACTTACCAATGATTCAGAAGAAGCCACTGCCATAGAAATAATTCCGGTCAGAAAAAGACCAATTGACATCCAAGCGTAAACTCTTCTAAAAAATGCGGCGGTTTGTTCATTCGATTCAATTCTTGCGAATGATTGAGTTTGGTCAAACATTTTATATCCTTTCAGATGTTAAATTCATTTCAAAAATAATTGTAATTTTACAACTATTTTTCTAAAACTGTTTCAAAATTTTTTGTATTCAAAACGTTTTCTCTTTGTGCTCCACCTCTCCTTGCAACTTTTATTCCATATTTCACATCTTGCAAACCTGTCAGACTATGAGCATCAGGATTAATGCTAATTTTTACGCCTTTTTCAAAAGCTGATTGCATCAATCGCCAATCCAAATCTAATCTGTGTGGGCTTGCATTAAGTTCAATACAAACATCATTTTGTGAGCAAGCATCAATTATTTTTTGCATATTTAATTTGTATTCAGGACGAGCTAAAAGCAATCTTCCAGTCAAATGCCCAAGCATTGTTGTGTAAGGATTTTCAATTGCTTTAATGAGACGTTTTGTCATCTCTTCTTCTGACATTTTAAAATTAGAATGAACCGAAGCAATGACAAAATCAAAATTTTCTAAAATCGAATCGTCGTAATCCAAACTTCCGTCGTTCAAAATATCGGATTCAATTCCTTTAAAGATTTTGAAATTTTCCATTTCCTCGTTCAATTTATCAATTTCAGCGTGTTGTTCAGCAATTCTTGATTCTGTCAAACCATTTGCATAAAAAGCTGTCTTTGAATGGTCAGAAATTCCGATGTAAGAATAACCCAAGTTTTGAGCTTCTTTTGCCATTTCTTCCAAACTTGCACTTCCGTCGCTCCAAGTCGTGTGATTGTGGAAAACTCCAAGTATTTCCTTTTCCTGCACCAAGTTTTCTGAAACTTTAGAACCTTTTTCAACTCCAAAATGTCGAACTTCTGGAAAAATATATTTTATTTTTTTTACTTGAAAAACCTCTTCTTCTGTTCTAAAACTTTCTTCTTGTGAAAAATGAAGCTCTTTCAGAAAATCCTCAGTTGAATTTTTCTCTAAGATTTTACTTCCCAAATTTTCTTCTGAAACTGCTTCAATAACAAAATTTAATCCTGACAAAAGTGTACCAATGATTTTATTTTCTTCAAGGTTTAATTGACTAAAGTTTTCATTTCCACCAAATTCTAAAACAAATTCTTGTAATTCTTTTTCATTAATAATGGCTAAAAAATAAATTTCATCAACAACTTCAAGCCCCGTAATTAGTTGTCCGCAAAGAGTTAATTCCTGAGGCTTTAAGCTCTCAATCAAAAATTCTTTCAATTTCTCAGATTCCTCAAAAGCGACGTTGAGCAATTTGTAA
>QQUF01000022.1 GCA_008501735.1 Calditrichota bacterium
GTCTCCAATTAGCGTAAATGGAAAAGAATTTCACGGAAAAATTGCCCTTCGAACTTCCAACGGAAAAATGAATGTCGTCAACCGAGTCGAAATTCAAGATTACCTAAAAGGAGTCGTTCCTTCCGAAATGCCTGCAGGCAATCCGAATGATTTTGAAGCACTCAAAGCACAAGCAATCACTGCAAGAACTTACGTTCTCAAAAATCTTGGAAAATACAAAGACTTGGGAATTGACGTTTGGGCAACTGTTCAAGACCAAGTTTACAAAGGAATCTCAGGTGAAGCAAAACTCTCGAACAAAGCCGTTGAAGAAACTGCAACACTTGTTTTGACAAGCAGTAGCAAAATTGCAATCACTTATTTTTCTTCAACTTGTGGCGGTAAAACAGAAGACAACTCAGAGGTTTGGTCAGGAGTTCAAGAGCCTTACTTAAATGGAATTACTGATTCTTTTGGCGGGGATTTTTTCTGTAAAGAATCACCTCACTACCGTTGGACAGAAGAATTTTCTCGTGAAGAATTAGAACAAATGTTTACTCAGAATCTTGGCAAAAACTACGGTCAACTTTACAACATCAAAATTTTAAAAAGAACAAACTCAGGCAGAATTTCACATTTACAATTAATTTTCAAAGATGGAATTGCTGACATCAAAAATCCGAATAAAATCCGTAATGCCCTGAAACGAAACGGCAAGATTTTACGAAGTGCATTCTTCAAAGCAGACCTTGAACTTGATTCAAAAAATTGGATTCAAAAAGTAACTTTAACAGGAGCAGGAAATGGTCACGGAGTTGGAATGTGTCAATGGGGAGCAATGGGAATGTCTCGAAAAGGTTACACTTACGACAAAATTTTAACCCACTACTATAAAGGAACAGAAATCATTCCTTTCACGAAAGCCAACTTAGTTTCGATGCGATAAAAAAAATGCTTTCCAAAAAACAACAAAAATCAATCCGACAACTTCACTCCAAAAAGTTCCGCAGACTTGAAAACAGATTTCTTGTTGAAGGTTTCAAATGTTGCACAGAGCTTTTGAGGTCAGATTTTGAAATTGAACTTTTAATCAAGGTAGAAAACAAAGGTTTTGATTTTTTTTCAAGAGTCCAAATCGAAGAAATTTCAGAAAAGGAATTCCGAACTCTCTCAACTCACGAAAACCCGGAAGGGATTTTGGCAGTTGCAAAAATCCCTGACACAAAGCAATTCAAAGTTTCTCAAAATGAAAATTTAGTTCTTTTACTTGATGGAATTTCTGACCCGGGAAATCTCGGGACGATTTTTAGAACGGCAAGTTGGTTCGGAGTAACAACAATTTTGCTTTCTGAAAATTGTGTTGAGCCTTTTAATCCAAAAGTTGTTCGAGCAACAATGGGAGCAATTTTTCATTTGAATTTTTTGCAAACAAATTTGGAAAATGAAATTCCAAAATTAAAAGAGAATGATTTTAGAATTGTCGGAACTTCTTTGAATGAGAAATCAGTGAGTTTGCAGAAGTTAAATTCTGCAAACAAAAATGCAATTTTGATTGGTAGCGAATCACACGGAATTTCGAAAAACCTTGAAAACCTAAGCGATTCTTTAGTAAAAATTAACTCTGTCGGTGAAACTTCCGAATCCCTAAATGTCGGAGTTGCAACGGGAATTATTTTGCACTGGTTTAGCAAATAAAATTAATTTTCACTTTCCATAAATAATTTCACCTTGCAAGTAAGTTTTTAAAACTTTCGTTTGGCTAATCTGAGTGGCTGAGATTTCAAATAAATTTTGGCTCAAAATTATAAAATCCGCTTCTTTGCCGACTTCTAAAGTTCCGACTTTATCTTCTTGTCGCATTACGTAAGCGGCATTTTTTGTGTAGGCTTTTATTGTTTCGGAAAGGCTCAATTCTTGAGGTGTTCTCATAACAGCATTTTGCATTCCAATAAAAGGATTTACAGCACTCACGTCCCAATCACTACTTAAAGTGATTCTCGCACTTGCTTGGTTTAGACTTTTGAGAGGAATAATATTTTCATTCAAAGAAGGATTTACAAGTTCGTCGTTTTCGTGCCAGTGTTCAGGTTTCGTAAAATCCCCTGCGACTTGTGCGTCAGCCGTAACATTCAGTTCCGCAAAACGACTGTAATCCGACGGATTCACGTATTCAATGTGCGTTAATCTGTGCCTTCCTTTTGCAGTTCCACTTTGCCCAATTGCGTTCAAAGACTCGTTTACACCTTTATTGCCGATTGTGTGAATGTGAAAGTCAAAACCGGTTGGCTCTAATTCAGAAATGTAGTGTGAAATTCTGCTTTCAGTAATGTAATTTATTCCGTTGTTCGTTGATAAATTGAAAAGGTCAATCAAAAAATCTTCCTCCATAACAGATGTTGTGTTGATGACAATTCCGTCAGAGTAAAGTTTGATTTGATTTATTTTTAAGAAGCTGTTTGGGTCGTTTGAATACAAAGATTTTATTGTACTAATTTGTGTTCCGTCGTCTTCTGTTGGGTAAATCCAAAGTCCGAGATTGGCACGAACCGTCAACTTCCCTTCATTTTCAGCTTTTTGCCAAGTCAGATGGTGGTTTCGTTTCCAGTAAGTTCGGGCATCGCAAATTGAAGTAATTCCATTTTTCGCTAATTCAGGTAATGCAAAATTCACAAGTCCGTCGTAGTCATTTTCCTCGTTGTTTGGAATCGAAGCAATTGCCAAGTCAACAATCAAATTCCCAGCGTTGTCAATTAAAATTCCATTCGGATTCCCATCTTCATCTTTCATAATTACACCACCTGTTGGATTTGGAGAATTTGCGTCAAATCCTACCAATTCCAAAGCCTTTGAATTTACCCAAATCGAATGCGAAGTCTTTTCCATAACAGCAATTGGTTTTGTCGTAGAAATTTCATCTAAAATTTCAATTGGCTCTCTCGTTGCCTCTAAAATTACGTAAATGTCAAATCCCCAACCGAGAACCCATTCCAAATTCGGATTTTCTTGGACAGCTTTTTCAATTTCAAAAGAATAGTTTTCAGGGTCAGTTTCATCTCCGTCAAGAATGAATTTGAAGTTATTCGAAGCAGCTTCCAAAGGATGTAAATGAACGTCGTGAATTCCGGGCATTACCATTTTGTTTTCCAAATCAATCACTTTAGCATTTTCAGAAGCAACATTTTCGACTTCTTGCTTAGCTCCAATTGCTTTAATTACACCGTTTTCAATCAACATTGCTTCTGCCCAAAGTTGATTTTCATTCACAGTGTAAATTTGCCCGTTAATGAAAAGTTGTTCGTTTGTTGGAATTGATGAATCATTGTTTTCATCTGCTTTGCAAGAGGCTAGAATTGTTAAGAGTAGAATTAAAATAATTTTCATTTCAATAGACTCCTATTGGTCTTCTCGATTTCTTAATTCCATTAAAGTTACTTGAGCAACTGCACAGAGTTTTGGATTTTCTCTGTCTCCTGCAAAGACTTCCGATTGACAAATTGTTAAAGTCTTTCCTTGTTTGATGACTTTTGCCTTCCCTATCAAAAAATCCCCTTTCGCAGGTGCAACTAGATTTATTTTAAACTCAACTGTAAGAATTGACGAAGTCGAATCCATTAGCGAGAACGCTGAATAACCTGCGACATTGTCAGCAACTGTTGCCACAACTCCTGCGTGAAAAAATCCGTGCTGCTGTGTTAAATTTTCTGAAAAAGGAACAATAATTTCGCAATCGCCTAGTTCAATCTTTTCTAATTTAGCACCGATAAAATTCATAAAACCTTGACGATTAAAACTTTCACTTACTCTTTGTTTGTAATCCATAATTTTTATTTGCTTTAGACTTTATTTCGTATTTTTTCTATTTCTTGTGTGCTTAAAATCCAATCAATGCCTTTTTTAGAAAGCCCTTTTTCCAATTTTTTATCACCTGTCCAAAGTTTTGAACCCAACTCCAAACTTAAAGCAATAAAAGGAGCATCAAATTCATCTACATTCTTTGCAAGCTCAATAGCTTCTTCCCAAGTTGAATTTTGAATTGACTCTAAATCGATAAATTCAATTTTCTTAAAGAGAATTCTTTTTAAGAATTGTAACTCTTCTTCTGAGTAACCTGATAATTTTAATAATTTTTGATGATGATTTTTAAGTTCGTCTAAAATGTGAGTTGGTGAGTAAAATTCTAAAATGCCTGTTGAATTTAGAAGAATATCACTAATTGTTCCGTTCGGATTTAGAATTCCACTAAAGACAATGTTGGTGTCAACTACGACAATCACTTTACAAATTGACTTTTATTTTTTTCCCACCAAGAAGATTTTGATTCGTCAGCAAGTTTATTGATTTGCTCTTCAGTTGCTTTACTTTTTGATGCTATTTCACGGAATTTCACGAAATCCAAAATTCTTTGTAAACCGACTAAGTCAGTACTTGAAGGGACTCGAATTAGAATTTCTTCTCCTGTTCTTTCAATTTGCATAAAAAATAACCTTAATTTGAAAATTATACTTTCAAGATAGATTCAAATAAAACACAACTCAACAAAATTTTTAATTCCCTTTAAGCCTTTCCCAAAATTGATTCAGTAATTTTTTTGCAGATTTTATTGGGTTTCTTTGTTGTGAAATTTTCACTTCTTGACCTTCTTTTTCGATAAAATAAGAAAAGACAAATTTTCCTGAACCATCTTGCCAACCTTCTCTTTGCCCGAACCTCAAGTCGTTGAGCAAAATTCCATTTTCAGTCTTTTCCAAAGTGTAGTAGGCGTCTGTAATTTTTACCAAAGTTTTTACGTCTTCGTAACTCTTGAAATCCTCCAAAAGCTCGTGATTTTTTGGAATCTCGTGAAAAGACACATTTTTATTTTCATCAAAAAATGAGTAGTAGCCAAGTAAAAACGAATTTTTAGTTTCAGCGTTCACAGTCCAAAGAATATTATTCAAAGGAGTTGGTCTTGAAGAGTAACGCAAAATCGGAACTTCTTGTTTTTCCAACGAAGCCTCAAAAACTCCGTTTGCAATTTGTTTATTCACCAAAGTCAAAAGAAGGTAGGAAGTGCTGAAAATCAGCCCGATGTAATTTAACTTTTTCCGCTTGGGAGAATCTTTTGGCAAAAACATCAGCCAAACCACACAAATCAAAAATGGTAAAGTGTAAGTCGGGTCAATTACAAAAATGCTTTTGAAAGCAACAGGGTAATCCGAAAACGGATAAAAAAGTTTCGTTCCCCAAGTAGTGAACGAGTCCAAAAGTGAGTGTGTGAAAAATCCCCAAAAGAAAAGATTTGCCCATTCATGCCAAGTTGCTTCATCTTTTTTGTGAATTTTAGAAACTGCCCAACCGAGCAAAGGCGAAATTCCGATTGCAAAAATGATTGAGTGAGTAATTCCTCTGTGAAAATCAATTTGTGCAACGGTGTCTAAAAAGAATTTACCATAAACAAAGTCGAGGTCAGGAATTGTTCCTGCAATTGCTCCCCAAAGAATTGCTTTGTTTCCGACTTTTTTACCAAGAGTTGCTTCTCCGACAGAAGCTCCGAGAACAATTTGTGTTAGCGAATCCATTAAGTCTTAATTTAAAACTTTTTTAAAGCTCTTCGGTGGTATAAAATATTCTTCTTTTAAATCAAGGAATTTAACGTTTGTGATTTTTGCTTTTCCAAGTTTTTTGGTTAAACCTTCTTCTTTTGTCCAACCCCAAAAAGTCCAACTTGTTGCAATTGGAACTCCATCAATAACTGTAAAATCTGAGTATTCGATTGCGTGAGGATCTTTTTCCGCTTCTTCTTTCGTCTTTCCTGCTGTAACAATGTAAGCTCCGATTTTTAGCAATTTGTCATCTTTATCCGAGTAAACAATGTACCAATCGTCAGGAGCGTCACCTGTTCCTGATTCGAAACTTAACTTTTTTGAGTTGTATTTTTTGCTGTCTAATTCTGTTGCCTCAAACTCACTCCACTTTGTTCCTGAGTCGCTCAACTTGTAAGGAAAAAGAAAAAAGTAAGACCAAGTGTAAGCATTGAAGCGAACCCTTTTAGTATTTTCAATTTCAGGTGAACAATAAACTTCGTCGTTAAAGTATTGAATTTTAGTTCCGTCTTTCTGTTCAAAAATTCCTTTACCCGAATCAGTTTTTAAAGTTACTTTGGAGTTCATTCTTTCTTTACCACCAAACTCCAAGTGAAAATCAAATTGAACAACTTTATTTGAAAGAAATTTTTCTTTTTGGTGAGCATTTTCGATTGCATTAACAAAATCATTTGCAAATAAATCGGTAATTTGAAAAGAGGTTAAAATTAGACTAACGAGAATTATGAGTTTTTTCATTGTGAGAACTTTCATTTTGAGTTTTTTAATTTGTTTTATTTTCAGTGATTTTAGTTTCAACTTTAATAGTGTTGTGAAGTGTTTTGTGAACAGGACATTTATTCGCAATTAAAAGTAATCGTTCTTTTTTCTCTGAATCCAAGTTACCTACGATTTCAATTGTCCGAGAGATCTTGTCAATTTTCGCTTTTGAAGACTCACAATCTTCACAATCTTTGTCGTATTCTTTATTGTGGATTAAGTGAACTGTGATTTCATCAATTTCCCATTTCTTGCGGTCTGAGTACATTCGCAAAGTCATTGCCGTACAAGCACCAAGAGCGGAAAGTAACAAATCGTAAGGAGAAGGTCCAAGGTCTTTTCCTCCAACACTAATTGGTTCATCAGCGTTAAAGGAATGGCTTCCTGCTGTAATTTTTGTGGTGAATCCGTCTTTCCCAATTTGGGCTAAAACTTGTGAATTGCTATTTGAAGACATATTTTTTCTACTTTAACTTTCAGGTTGACAAATATTTCAACCTAACAAATCAAAATAAACTCTCTTTATTCCCTAAAATTTTACTCGTTCATTAGTGTCTGAAATTCTTCAAGATAATTTGCGACGTGAAGTCCGTCGGCTAAAGAATGGTGAATGTCAATTGAAACAGGAATTAATTTTTTGCCATTTTGCTCAAAAAATTTTCCAAAAGTAATCTTTGGAACACATTCGTTGTTCTCAAAATTCCTGACGTGAGTTAAACTCGAGAATTTCCTCCAAGGCAAAGTTGAGTAATGAATCACATCACTTCTTCCCGTATTTTCATTTGCCCTCAAACCTGTTGAATTTTCAACATTTCTGATTTCTTCCAAAAGTCCTGCATTAAAAACCTCAAAATCAGTTGAAAATGGAACAAATGAAAATCCAAATGTTCCGTCTTTTCTGCCGATTGTTGAACCTACGTGAATTGTGTCAAACATTACAACTTTGTCATCTTGAATTCTGTATTTGAACTCATTAATTTTATTAACTGCCAAAATTGACTTGTGCAAGTAGTAGGCAAAAAATGAGAAGTTATTTTTCTTTGAAATCTCGTAGGCTTTTGTGCAGTCAATCTCAGTAACAATTCCCCAAAATGGGTTATCAAAATTAAGAAAAAATTCGTAATGTTCTTTTCTGTTCCAATTTTCAATGTCTATAAATTTCATTTTATCTTTGTCGTGATTTCTTTCTGTTTGCAAAAAATTCTTGTTTTCTTAACTGCTTTTCCTTGTTGAATTCTTTTCGTTCTTGGAAAGTCATTGGTTTATCAGTTTGCGGAAAAGGGTTGTCTTTGATAACTCCCAACTTTTGCTTAGTCAGTTTTTCGATTTCTCTGACGTAAGAATTTTCTTCTGGCTCGCACATTGAAATTGCAATTCCTTCTTCACCTGCTCTTCCCGAACGTCCAATTCTGTGAACGTAAGTTTCTGCAACGTCAGGAATGTCAAAATTAATCACGTACTTAAGTTTGTCAATGTCAATTCCTCTTGCGGCAATGTCAGTTGCAACCAAGACTTTAATTTGTCCATTTTTAAACTGGCTCAACACTTTTTGTCTGTGATTTTGGGCTTTATCTCCGTGAATCGCTGCTGAGTTAATTTTGTGTTTTTTCAAATCACGTGCAATTCTGTCTGCACCGTGTTTTGTTCTTACAAAAAGAAGTGCGTGCTGAATATTTTTTTCAGAAAGAATGTGCCGAAGTAAATTTCTTTTTTCACTTTTGTTTGTGTAGTAAAGGTATTGCTGAATTGTTTCGGCAGTTGAGGAAGCAGGACTTACTTCGACTTTTCTTGGATTTCGCAAAATTTTTCTTGAAAGGTCAACAATTGTTCTTGGCATTGTTGCTGAAAAGAACAAAGACTGTCTCTTTTTCGGAAGTAATTCTAACAATTTTTTAATGTCATTGATAAATCCCATATCCAACATTCTGTCTGCTTCGTCTAAGACAAAAATTTTAATTGAATCTAAATTTATGTAACCTTGTCCGATTAAATCCAACAATCTTCCCGGAGTTGCGACAAGAATGTCAACTCCCCTTTTGAGTTCTGCAACTTGTTGATGTTGCTTGACTCCTCCGAAAATTACTGTATTTCTTACCCGAGTGTACTTTGCGTATTTCGTAATATTTTCGTCAATCTGAATCGCTAACTCTCGTGTTGGAGTTACGATTAAGGATTTAATTTTTGGTCTTCGTTCATTTTGAGAACTCATTTCTTCTATTTGCTGAATTATGGGAATTGCGAAAGCGGCTGTTTTTCCTGTGCCTGTTTGAGCAGAACCTAAAATATCATTTCTTTGAAGAATGAGCGGAATTGCTTTTTCTTGAATTGAAGTTGGCTCTGTGTAATTTTTTTCTTTAAGAGCTTTGAGAATAGGTGCAATAATTTGCAGTTCATCGAATTGCATTGTGTTCCAATTTTTTAGTTTTAGTAATGTGTGAATTTGAGTTTTTGAAACTTAGAAAGGATATTACTGAGGATAAATATTTTTTGATATTTGATTCCGTTCTTGCAGGAATTCTTTATGTAAGTTCAATATTCTTATTTTCATAAGTGGTGCGAATATACCTTACTTTTGTAAGAAAAACACATTTATTCTCAAAAGTGTTTTAAAACCACCTCTGAAATTCGAGGTCAACGAAATGAACTAAATGAAAAAACAAAGAATTGGATTGCCGACTTTAGTCGGTTTCTTCGATAACTAACGGACTAAAGCCCGCAATCCTAAATCGGGTTTTGCTTCTACAAAAAAGTAAATGTGAGTTTCCTTGATTCCGTTTGATTTTACAAAACCTAAAGATTCGTAGAACAAAGCGGCAGAAGGATTGTCTGTGTAAAGCCTGAGTCTTGTGAAATGATTTTGTGCAAATGAGATGATTTTTTCTAAGAGTCGTGTTGCCAAACCCATTCTTCGATATTTTTTGGAAATGTACAAATGCCGAACTCGACCTAATTTTTCATCATTGACGTAAGGGTCAATGTTCAAACCTCCAATTCCGATGCACAAATCAGAATCGAAAATGCCGAAAAGAATTTCGCCTTTTTTAGAAAAATCATTCTTTCCCGATTTCCACTCAAGAATTGTCCTTTGAACAAAATTATGACCTTCCAACTCTGCTTCTTCGGCGAGAGGTTTTAGGGTGTGGAGATTTTGGGTTGTGATTTGGAAATAATTAAAACTCACTTAATTTAAACCTAAAATTTATTAGAACATTTTTAATTGTCCAGAATTTTTAGGGATATGAGCATCTTTAATATGTAACTCTTTTTGTAAGGATTCTAGAATCTGCTCTGTTGTCTGCTTCTTTTCGACAGTTTTTCTGTTATTAAAATCAAGCCCTAATTCCTTACTTTGTAAAAAAAGAGTCGCTTTCTTAAATATTTCAAAAGCTAAGTCATTATTTCTCAACACAATAAGAATTTCGTCACAACAACTTTTTATACTCTTCCTATTTAATAAATTTGGGGCTTCTTGTTTTACTATTAAATACCTAAAGATTAAAAGAATTTGATATCGAAATCGCCATGATAAAGAGTTAATTTTTTTTTTGATTATAGAACCCTTCAAACATAAAATATGATAAAGCACTTGTGTAGTAAGGAAGAAAATCATGTTCCTTACTAAATATGTCTTCTCCTAAATCTTTCGTTAATTTTCCATAATACCCCGCAACTATGTGTGGTTTATTTAAAAACATTGCAGAAAAAACTTTTATTTGTCTTTCCTTACTAACAATTCTATTCATTGGAATTTGAGAACTTTTAAATTGATTTGTTCTGCGTTCATAGTAAAGCTTATATTTGTTATTATCTAGAGATTCATAATATGATTCCAAATCTTGTTGAAAATCAGTTAGAGCTTCCAACTCAACAGCATTTACAGCTGTTTGATTATTTGTTGCTCTTGTTATTTGTGATTTGATTTCTGATTTATCAGTTACGATTATCTTTAAAGGTATATGCATATTCTCAATATCTTTTATATTCCTGTTTTCATACAAAACATTACTAGTTTGACATCCATTTACAACTTGATAATTTTTAATTGTAAGGTTGTCGCCTGCGCCAGTAATCTCATCTGCAACAACAGTTACACCATTATTCAAAATGCAAAATGCGTCTAAGGCTCCTTTCTTTATCGTATCTGCTATATCAGCATTAACAAGGTTTCCATTATCTAAATAATCACGAATATTATCATTAAATACTGATTTCATTTTTCCAGAATCGTCAAGAATAATTTTTTTAAACTCAGAAAATGGAATTAACCCCGAATAAGCTACTTTAATTTCTGGAATTGTTGGAATTGTAACTTTTCTTTCAAAGACTATTGATGCTTCAACAGGGTCTTTTGTTTTCCTATATAATTTTTGAATTTCTTTTGAACCACAAGGATTGAAATTTACTTTACCGAACAGTCCTAAATCCTCAAGCTCTTTTAAATTACTTGATACAATTTCTGTTAAATTTTCATCAGCTACCCATCTACCAGTTGTACAGAAATAGAGACTACAAATAGGACTTCTCAATTTCATAAATTTAGAATTATGATAAATAAAGTTTTTCATCTCAATAAAGTTTTTCATCTCATCGGTTTTAAAAGATTCCTCAGAATCTCCAAAGTATATTTTTGTCCACCTAAAAAGATTTTCTATTGATTTTCCTTCAAATTTTGGGGAAGTCTTTGCTTGTATCAAAACAAAATTTACTGTTAGTTCTCCGTTCAATTCAATTAACTGCTCAATCTCTTTTACAGAATTACATAATTTATTATTTACAATAATTCCGATACCATCAATGCCTTGTGTTTTAGGGCCTGTAGAAATTTCTTTCTCATCGAAAGAAACAGAATCCCACTCTTTATTTATTATGCAATAATTTATAAATAACTCAAATTTTTCGCTTTCAATTTGAGTTGTGTAATTTTTACTTTCTACAAATTCTTTTAAAAAACTATTCGTAATTGTATCCATTTTATTCTTCCAATTAATTTTCGCTTATTCAAAGAAACTTTTATTCTTTAAAAGAAAGTAATGATTAAGTCTAACAAAATAAAACCCTAAATCCCAAACTCATTGTCATCGACATTTTTGTCAATCGTCAGATAATTTGGGTCAAGAATTACTTTGTTTGGTTTTTGGCTTAGTTCAAAAGTTAAGTAGTTTTGCTCCTCTGTTATTCTCACTTTTTCGATGGAAAATGTTTCACCTTCCTCGTTGTAAAATCCAATTTCGATTAAGTCGTTTAGTTCGGCAGTTTTGTTCTCGCCTTTGAGTTTTTTGATTTCAAAATCAACTTCCACTTTGTGCTTTCCTTCGGCAATCGGTGAGATTTTTACGTCGTTAATTTTGTTCTCATAAAAAGTGATGGTTTCAAAATAATCTGTTATCAAATACTGCAAACTGTCGGGAACGGATTTTTTCATTTTTGAAAGCAAGTCAAGAGTTGTCGGATAAGGATTTGTTTTGAATTTGTTTTCCTCCAAAAATTGACGCAAAATCTTGTTCAATTCGTCTTCGCCCAAGTAATGACTCAAAGTGTTAAAGGCAATCGTTCCCTTTCCGTAAGCGATGTAAAGCTGTTCTTCATCAGCCAAAAACAAAGGTCGTTCTGTTTTGCTCTCCTTATTTCTGCCTCTCAAGTAACGCTTTCTTTGTTGTTGCAAAAATTGCAAAGCTCGTTCCTTGCCGTATTCTTTCTCATAAATTTGCAAAGTGATGTATTCAGTAATGCTTTCAGTCAACATTCTCGAACCCAAAACATCTTTCGGAATCACTTGACTACCAAACCACTGATGAGTCAATTCGTGAGCAGAAATGTAAAACGGTAAATCAATTTTTTCGTCAGAAGAAGCATTCACACAAAAACGAACTTCCGAAATCGGAATCGAATTCGCCATCGTCGTTGCATAACTTCCTTCTGTAAGTGCAAATTCAATGATTCTTGCTTCTTTGTGCTGGTAATCGCTAAAATATTTTGTGTTGTAATCAAGAGCAGATTTTAAACCGTTGAACATTTTTGCGTTGTTAAATTTATGACTTTTGTGGTGATAAATTTCGAGATTTACGTCATTCCAATTATCGTTTTCTTGCACAAACTCCGCAGAGTTGAAAGCAAATTCAAACTTAATTTTCGAGTCCATTTTGTAGTGGTAAAAATTCCGACCGTCTTCGTTCCATTTTTTCTGTAAGTAACCCGGAGCAATCGCGGTTTGATTTTCCGAAGTACTGATGAAAGTTTCAAAATCCACCAAATCGCTGTCGAAAGCGTGATAATGTCGATTAACTGCTGTGCTGTCGTTTGGGTGTTTTTCGCTTGCAGGTAAAAAATATCCGATTCTTGGAAAAATGTCGTGCTTCAAAATTGTGCCATTTTTCAAGACACTTGAATTCTGCTCAAAAGTTGTGTTTGCTTTATTTCGGAACTCAAAGTGCAGAAATAAACTGTCATTCGGAGCAAGTGAGTTTTCCAACTTGCAAACTGAAAATTTAAAAGTGCTGTCCTTTTTAACTAAAGTATTTTTATGGCTCAAAGTGAAATTTGTGATTTCATCAAAACCTGCTTTTACAAGAATTGTGTCGATAAAATGAGAAGTTTTGTTTACTAAAACATAGTCGCCTTTTGCCTTGAAAGATTGACTTTCGGGAAACAAATCCAAGTTTAGTTTTACAGAAGTTATTTTTGGTTGAGGTGTTTTTTCAAAATGCCCAAAGTTCTTTTTAAACTCTTCCAAAATTTGATTTTTATTTTTAGCTGAGTTTTCGCCTTCAATCAATTTTTCCGCCTCAAAAATCTCGTAGCCGAAAAAACAAAACGGAATCAGAAGCAAAACCGAAAAGTAGGTTACAGAATCTTTGAAATGAGAAATTACAATTTGGATTCTTTCGACAATTGAAAAAGTAAAACCTCTTCGCCAAAGTAAAAATGCCACAACCAAAACGAGACTTGCAAAAAGTAGCCAATAAATTTCAATCAAAAAATAAGCATTGAGTTGACTTCCAAATCCGTCCAAATCACTGTAAACCATTTGCGGTACAGCATTGAACTTTAGCAAATTCGTTTCGATTCCAATTCGTGAAAATTGGTCTTGCCCAATCCAACCTAAAAGTAAAATGAAGATTCCGATGTACAAATTCGGGAAAACCGTGTGAATGAAAACTGACGCAAAAGCCCAAACCACAAGAGGTGGAAAAGTGATGACGAAAAGTTGAAAAAGGTAAAGTCCGATTTCAAAATTGTAGTAACCGTTGTAGATTTGCAAAGAAATTCCGCAAAACATCATCACAAATAAAAGTAAAATTTGCACCTGAATTATTGCCAAAACTTTCGAGCCAAGAAGCGACCAATTTACAACAGAAGTCGTGTCAATTAATTGGCTCATTCTTGCAGTTTGTGAACGGTGAACCAACATTCCCGAAAAGACAAAAGTGATAATTGTGATGACTGCCGTGAAGAAAAACATCGGAACGGAAAGCATTACTCTTGTTAGCGGAAGTAAGATAAATTCGCTTGTGTTCGTGATTTTTTCGAGTGCGAAAATTATTGCGAAAATCCCAAATGAAACCAAAGCAAGAAACATCCAACTTCGGACCACAAACTTTAAGTCAAAAAATGAAAGTCGAAACATTCCTTTAAGTTGTTGTAAAGAAGAAAAATCGTAATTCACACTTGAAAGTCTAACTTTTGATTTTGGCTGTGTTTGTTGGATTTCCGATTTAGGTTTCCAAAAACTCAAACTAACTGCTTCTTGTGAAAAAGAGAAACTTCGGTAGAAAAAAGCAAAACAAACCGACACCAAACCGAGCCAAAAAAATCGGTTGTAAAGCACAACTCCGAGAATCGGAATTTGCTTTGTGTTTTGTTCTTCAAGAGTCCAAAGGTGAGTTTCGTAAAGAACTGAATTTTGTCCCAAAGGGTCGGTTAAAGCAATGAGAAAAGTGTTTCCTGCAAAAAGATTTTCAGAAATAATTTGCAGAAGAAAAAGAAGAATTACAGTTACAAATCCTGCGTAAATATTTCGCGAAAAAGTTACGGTAATGAAGACCAACAAACCGAAAATGAGCAAATTTGGAAGAACAATAAAACCGTAAGAAATTACGTAACCCAAAAGATTGAATTCGCCAATTTTGGGATTTCCACTTAAAATTAATTCGCCAATTCCAAAAGCAAAACCAACCGAAAGAGTGATTAAACTTACCACAAAAAAGGCACTCAAAAATTTGCCAAAAAGGTAGTCAGATTTTTTGATTGGGAAAGAGTAAAGAATGTTGTGAAATCGGTCTTTGAAATCTTTGTAAACAGTTGTTCCGATAATTGCAGGAAGCAGAAAGAGGAAGAATTTGCCAAAGTATTGCAAAACAAAATCTATTTCGTGAGGTGAGTTTAAAAGCCGAACTTTTTCTTTGGTAGTCGAAGGTTCGTCAAAATATCCACCTGTTCCCAAAATCGAAAGTAAACCGATTGCGAAAAACACACAAAAGTAAATGTAAGTCGTGGGATTCTTGAGCCAGCTTTTCAGCTCGTAATTGAATATTTTTGTAAGCATATTTTTCTAATTCTTTAAGGTCTGTGCAATTTGGAATGTCTGTTTAACCACCCCTAAAATTTGAATTTCACAAACTGAAGTTTGTAAATCCAATTTTTCGGGGGTGGTTTTACAAATAAGATTTCAAAGCAACGAAGTAAACATCTTCGAGGTTTGGAATTGTTTTTTCAAAGTTTTTACTCGGCTTCGTTTCGGCAAAAACTCGAATGCTTATCGAATTGTCTTCATTGAAGTTTGAAGACAAGACTTTGTGTTCTGCTTCGATTTTTTCCAATTCGTTGCGGTCAGTTTTCAGAGTCCAAATTTTATTTTCAATTTCTTTAATTGATTCTGTCGGAGTTGTTTTCTTGAGAATTTTGCCGTCATTCATAATTGCCAAATTTGTGCAAAGTTCTTTCACGTCGTCAACAATGTGAGTTGAAAAAATCACGATGTTGTTTGTTCCGATTTCTCGCAAAACATTCAAAAAGCGGTTTCGTTCTTCTGGGTCTAAACCTGCTGTCGGTTCGTCAACAATTATTAATTTCGGATTGTTTAGCAAAAGTTGAGCGATTCCAAAACGTTGCTTCATTCCACCTGAGTAACCGCTGACGTGCTTTTTTCTGACTTCAAACAAATTTGTCAAGTGAAGCACTTCTTCAACAATTTTATTACGATCTTTTTTGGAAGCAATTCCTTTGAGAGTTGCGATGTAGTCAAGAAGCTCTTCGGCTGAAACTTTCGGGTAAACTCCAAATTCTTGTGGTAAGTAACCCAAGATTTTTCTCAGACTCATTTGGTCTTGTAGAACGTTAATTTCATTGAAAAAGATACTTCCGTTGTCGGGATTTTGTAAAGTCGCAATTGTCCGCATCAAAGAAGATTTCCCTGCTCCGTTTGGTCCGAGTAAACCGAACATTCCTGTTTCGATTTCGAGATTCAAATTGTCAATTGCTTTTACGCCGTTGTTGTAGGTCTTCGTGAGTTCACTGATGACTAATTTCATAGCTTCTCAATTTTGGGAGAATGGATTTTTAAAGGTAATTTTGAAAACTTACGGCGAGTTTTGGAAAAGGTTTGTAGGGAACAAAGATTTTTGTTCCCTACAAACCTTTTATTCGATGACTTTTTTGCTGTGTGAATTTATAAAAAGCATACTTCCTAATTCCTCGTAGCCTTCAAACATTTTTTTACCTAAATGTTTGAGGCTTTTTTCTCTAAAACCGATGATTGTTAGTCCAGCATTTACAGAGTACTCGTTGATGATTGTTTTAACAGAAGTATCTTCTTTGTGAGTAATTATTTCGATGTTGTGATTTGTAATTGGTAGCCTTCCGCTGAGTAGTAATTCGTCCATTTGGCGTTGAACTTCTTGGACTTCGCTTTCTTTGCAAACATCAAAAATTTTGATGTCGCCTCGTTTCCATTCAGGATGTCCCAAAATGATGAAACTAAGTAAAATCATTAAATTTGCATTGTCTTCGTCAGCTGTTTTTATCCAAATATGAATTCCATTTTTGAAAATCAATGGCTTGCGGCTTGAAGCTAAAATGCAAACGTCAAATTTCCCAGAACTAACCAAGTTAAAGTCTTGAATAATCTCATCAATTTCTTCCAAACTTGATTCATCTTTATCATACTCAAAAATGAACATATTATTTTCCATTCCTGCAATGCCGGGAATTTGAATTGATTGTGCAATTGCTGTCGTCGTCGAAGGAGAAATAATTGTATCAATGTAAACGTAATTATCTGTATCCACATTTTTTAGCAATTTTGTTAATTCTTGCTCTGCCTGTTCATTTGTATTTTTTGAGAAGTACCCTTCGATTCTGTGTAAATAAGTTCCAAAACCGTATTTGTAAGAAATCCAGTTTAGCAAACGAAAAGCATTGTCACGTTTGAAGGAATTTTTTGAAATACAAATTGCACTTGGTCGCCACTCTTCGTCTGTGTGTATAACTCTTTTCTTCTGAATATAAATTTGAATAGTTCTGTTGAATTGGAAAAGGAAATTGACAAAAATCGAAGAAATTCCTTTGCGGTTTTTATTGTAAGAATCAATATAGATGTAAAGCAAAGTCATCAAAACAAAAGCTAAAATTGTGTAGGCTGTATTAATCTTGAACATTACCCAAAATGAAGTAATGAAACCTAGCAAAGAGATAAACCATTTTGATTTAAAAGTTGGTCGGTAAGAAGGTGAAGAGCCGAATTGGTGGAGAAATGAGATTAAGCAAAGTGAACCGTAAGTAATCATAAAAAACATCGAAATAATCATTGCAACAGCGTTCACGTCTCCGATTGCAACAAAGACTAAAGCGATTAGACAAGTAATAACTAACGCATTTTCAGGCTCGTTGTCTTTTGGTCTGTTCAGCCCTAACCAACTGTTTATTTTTGTAATCGGAAAAGCTTTGTCAACGGCAAGTGCTTGTAAAGTTCTCGGAGCAACCATAAGCGAACCCAAAGCAGAAGAAATTGTCGAAGCCGCAAGTCCAATCGGAATAAAAACGACTCCCCAAAAAGCAATGTCTCCCATAATAAATTGATTGTTTACCAAATCTTCAGGAGTTGCAGAAACCGCTAATTTGTAGGCAATGAAAAAATAAAGAATCATTCCAGCGATTGTTGCTGTTGTTGTTCCGAGTGGAATGGATTTACCAGGTTCTTTCAAATCTCCTGACAAACCAACTCCTGCTGTCATTCCTGTAAAAGCAGGAAAAATGATTGCAAAAACCACAAAAAATTGATCCATATTTTGAGGTTCTAAACCTGCAAAACTTAATTCTGCAATGCCTCCATTCGTAGGAGAGCCAATAAAAAATGAAACGAGTGAAACTGCCAAAACAGCTACAATTATGTAAAGAGCTTTAACACCGAGATTCGCACCTTGTTTGAGAATTAAACCGCCAAGAATAATCATCACAGGAATACTAATCACTTGTCGAGGAAGATAGAAGTTGTGCGAATTCAAAAAGTATTGAAATAAAAATTCAAAGGATTCGGTGAAAGCAATTACATAAAATGCCACACTAATTGCTTGAGAAAGGTAAAGTGCAATTCCAATCGTCGCGCCAATATTGATTCCGAAAGAACGAGAAATGATGAAGTATTCGCCACCACCTTCAACCCTTTTATTCGTCGCAATTTCCGAGATTGCTAAAGCAGTTGGAATCGTTACCAAATGCCCAAGAATGATGATTGGAATAACTCCCCAAAAACCTAAAGTTCCGACTGCAAAGCCAAAACGCAAAAATAGAATTGCACCAAGAATTGTCGAAATTGCCGTAAAAAATACGGGAGCAGTTCCAAATTTTTTTTCTTGCATACTTTATCCTATTAGAATTTTTAGGTTGTTAGACATTTAGCTTGAGAAATGAGAATGAAATATAAATTAAAATTGGATTTAAATGGAGTAAATACTTGAGCTGTACAATGCATCACAAATATAATTTTAGCTATTTTTCCGAGCCAAATCTGTGTCATTTGATTTCAAATGCAAGTCCATTTGAGGGAATGGGATTGTGATGTTGTTTTCAGTGAATTTTCGATTTATATTTTTTCGAATATCACTTTTAATTCTGTCAATCCCAAAAATATTTTCACTATAAAAAAGAATTTGGAAATCTAAAGAGGAGTTTCCGAAATTCAGGAAACGAACTTCGACGTGTTCTCTGTTAGAAACTTCGGAATGTTCTAAGGTACTTTCTTCTAGAGATTTTATCACCAAATCAACATCGCTTCCGTAAGCAACTCCAACATCAACTTTAAATCGAGTCCGTTTGGACTGATGACTCCAATTAATCACTTTGTTGTTCGTAATTAAAGAATTTGGAATGATAATTGAAATTTCATCTCGGTTTAAGCCCTTCGAAGTTCTCAAACCAATACTTTGAATTTTCACAATATCACCGTCAATTTGCAAAATGTCATCAACTTTTATTGACCTTTCAGAAAGCAAAATTATCCCAGAAATCACGTCATTAAAAGTTTGTTGGAGCCCTAAACCAATACCGACAAGAAGAGCCGCAGAACCTGCGATCAAGACCGTAACTTGAATTCCGATTGTCTCCAAAATGAAAGCCGTAGCAATCACCCAAACTATGTATTTTATAATTTGGAATAAAGCCCAAGTATTTCCTTTATCAAGTTTGTTAGCTCCACTCTGACGGAAAAGAGTTTTCTTGATTATGAACAAGACCGCTTTAGTAACTAAAAGAATTATTAGAATTGTTACTAAAGAGTAAACTCGAACTTTGTAGTCTGCGATGTGAATTAACTCGAATTCTAAAAATTTACTAAACGCTTCCATTTTTACCTTTGGGTTTTGCTAAGTAATTTTATTTTAAGATTTAAATTCTGTTCCAATATGAAACAAAGCATCACCACGATTTACAATCGCAGTTTTGTTTACACAAATTATGAAACAATCTGTTGGAGCTAAGACCTTTCTTTCAAATTCACCGTAAGGGTCAGAGATTATTCCAAGCAAAGTTCTTTTGGGAACCCAAGTTCCATTTTCGGCGACTAAATGAAACATTCCCGAAAAAGGAGCTCTAAGCCATTTTGATTTTTTTATAATAAAGGTTTCGTTAGCTTTTTTGATTTCACCTTTTTGCATTCCGAGAAATTTCATTACGTTCAACGCACCACGAACACCTGTCTCAATTACTTTTTTATCTAAATTTTTCGATTTTCCACCTTCAAACAAAATTATAGGTTTGCCTGCTTTTTCCATTGTGTAACGAACAGACTTGGGAATACATTTTGACTCTAAAACAATTGGTGCTCCAAAGGCTTCAGCAAGCTCTTCATTTTTGTTGTCTCCAAACTCGCTTCCAAACGCACATCTGATTTGAGGAAAATTATCTCGTTCTCCACCACCTGAATGAAAGTCAATCGTGTAATCAACCAATGGAACAATTTCTTGCGTAAACTTGTAAGCGAACTGACTCGCCAATGAACCATTCGCAGAACCCGGAAACACTCTGTTCAAATCTCGACCGTCAGGAAATTCTCTTGTTTGACTCAAGTAACCAAAAACATTTAAAACAGGAATACAAATGGTTGTTCCAATTTTCGGTTTGTTCAACTTTTGTTTAATAATTTCTCTTAATATTCCAACCCCGTTTACTTCGTCGCCGTGAACTCCTCCCATTAAAAGCAAAACGGGTCCATCTTTTTTGGCTCTTTCAACAAAAATTGGAATGTGAATGCTGTGCCTTGTGTGAAGTTTTGCGACCTCAAGTTCGAGATGAGCACTTTCACCCATCTCGATTTCCTTACCTAAAAGAATAAATTTTTCTTTAGACATTTCTTTCTACGTACCTGATAATTTCTCTTGCAATATCTTTTTTCGTCGCTGCCTCAATGCCTTCTAAACCCGGTGAAGAGTTTACTTCCAAGACCAAAGGTCCGTTTTTTGATTGAAGTAAGTCAACTCCAGCAACTCCTAAGCCCATTGCTTTTGCAGCTCGTAAAGCAGTATTTTCTTCGTCTTCGGATAATTCGAAAATACTTGCAGAACCACCTCTGTGTAGATTTGAGCGAAACTCACCTTCTTTACCTTGTCTTTTCATTGCTCCAACAACGACTCCGTCAACAATAAAAGCTCTTAAGTCAGCTCCACCAGCCTCTTCGATAAATTGTTGAGCAATCACTCTTACTTTCAAACCATTAAATGCTTCGATTACTGAGTGAGCGGCATTTGTTGTTTCTGCCAAAATTACACCTAAACCTTGAGTTCCTTCAAGCAATTTTATGACAACAGGAGCTCCACCAATTGAATTTACCAAATGTTCAACATCTTTTGAATAATCAGTAAAAATAGTTTTAGGAAGTCCAACTCCCGCTCTTGATAAAATTTGCAAACTTCTAAGTTTGTCTCTTGAACGAACAAGAGCTTGAGATTCGACAGCTGAAAATACTTTCATCATCTCAAATTGACGAACAACAGCAGTTCCATAAAATGTTACAGAAGCTCCTATTCTTGGAATTATTGCATCAATATCAGTTAAATATTCACCATTATAAAAGACTTTAGGTCTCTTTTTTTCAATTTCAATTTGACATTTTGTATGGTCAACGACAATGACTTCGTGTCCTTTTTGTTTTCCTGCTTCAACCAATCTTTTGGTCGAATAAAGTTTTGGATTTCTTGAGAGAATTGCAATTTTCATAGAAATTAATCCTTCAATTTTTTAGTTTTCAATTTGTGTGAAAGGTTGGTTTTTGTTGAATCAACAATAAATCTTTTGTTTAATAACTTCCGTCCAATTAAAACCGGATATTTCATATTTTCCCTTTCACTTAGTGAAAGTTCTATCGGGAAAATCTCACCGAAAATTTTTATAGTTGTTGTCAAAATAAATCTATTCTCAGAAGTTCCGAAAGAATTCTTTACGAGTTTTCTTTTGTAATTAGAGAATTTGAATAATTTTTCGCTGTATTCAGGATGCGAAGGGTCAAGAAGGCAAAAAGTCAACAAAGTCTTCCCATCAATTTCTTTCTCTTCAATGTGATGACAATGAATTGAAGAAGTGTAAGCTCCAGTGTCAATTTTAATGTCAAGTTCGCTAATCTCAAATTCAGGAAACTCCGCTTTATCTTTTCGACCGATAATTATTTTGTCCATAGAACCTTAATTTTAAAAATGAGAATTTAGTAAAAATCCATTCTACTGAATAAAAATCTGCTTTCAAACAATATTTTTATGACTTACTTCTTCTTAAGATTTGTCTCATAAATTTCAATCCATTTTTCCGAAGTCATTCTGCTAATTAATTCACCAATTAAGTCATAAGGAATTTGGTCTATTTTCTTAAAACGAATACAACTTTTTCCCATATCCAATTTTGTTTTACAATGTTTCGGATACTCAGCTGTGAACCACTTCATTAGATTTTCATCTGCATAAATTCCCATATGATAGAGTGCAACAAAGTTCTTTTGTGAAGCAATATTTATGAAAGGCAAAGGTAATTTAGGGTCGCAATGGTAACCATTCGGATAAACAGAATGCGGAACAACATAACCAATCATTCCATAACTAATTGTCTCCTCAAAACCTTTGGGTAAATTTTCAAGAATGACTTTTCTCATTTTAGAAATTACAAACTTTCTATCTTCGGGTAATTGCGAAATGTAACTTTCAGGGTTTCCAGCATTAATTTGCATAATTTTACCTTTATTTTTTAGATTTTAAACACTTAAACTTAGAAATACTTTAAACGTACTTCCCTTGCCTTCTTGACTTTGGACTTCAATTTTTCCATTGTGTTTTTCTACAACTCCTTTGACAATTGCAAGTCCCAAACCCATTCCTGTTGTTCGAGTTGTAAAATGTGGCTCAAAGATTTTCTCTAAGTTTTCCTGTGAAATTCCGTTTCCGTTGTCTTGCACTTCTAAAACTGCAAACCCGTTTTCAGTTCTCAATCTCACATCAATTTTACGGTCATTCTCAGAGGAAGAAAGAATTGCATTTTCGAGCAAGTTTATAAAAACTCGTTTAATTTTATCTTGGTCAAAATTGAAGTCGGGGATTTCCAAGCTTTCAAAATTTATCCCTTGGTTCGAGTAAAGTTGAATTGTGTCTTTAACCAAGTTCTCCAAATCCCCAACTGCAAGTTCAAGTTTTGGACTTCGTGCAAATTCTGAAAATTCATTCACAAGCTTCTTTAATGAGTCAACCTCTTCAGTAATAATTTCGGTACAATTTTCCAAAAAGAATTTGAATTCCTCATCGTCGCCTTTGTAACGGTCTTTTAGTTCTTGAATTGTTAGCTGAATCGGAGTAAGTGGGTTTTTAATTTCGTGAGCAAGGCTTCGTGCTATTTCTCGCCAAGCAGCAGTTTTCTCAAGTTGAATAACTTTTTGGTGTTCACCATTAATCTTGTCGAGCATAAAATTCATCGAACGTTGGAGTTTACCAATTTCGTCGTTTGAAGTTTCTTCGACTCTAAGTTTCAAATCGCCTTCTGAAATCTTTCGCGTTGCTTCAACTAAAACTTTTATTGGTGAAGTAATTTTTTTGGAGAGTAAGGAGCTAATCAAAAATGATACTACTAAAATCAAAGCATAAACCGTCAAGAATGCGTAAAAAAATCTTTCAGTCACAGTTTCTTTTTCGTCTTGTAAAAATCTAAAAGTGTTTAAAACGTCTAAAGTTTTTTCTGACTTTTCTTGAAAGTTTGGTGAAAGTTTGATTCCTGAAACCAAGAACAAAGTCGAATCAGAAAAGAAAATCGGAGTAATTCCGATAAGGAAATTCTTGTTCCCTTTGAAAGGAGTAACTTTTGTTTCAACTTGATTTTTATCGAATTCGAAATTTTCAAACTTGGGAAAGTCATCTTTTTGAAAAGAAAACAAGTTCTGTTTACTTAAGTCAAAAACTTCAATCGAGTTCAAAGAGTAGACTTCTGAAAATTGCTTTAATTTCTCAAAATCTCGTCTCTCAAATATCTCTTTTTCAGACGAAATTTCTTTTGAAATTAGTTTTAGTTTATCTTTTTCATTGTCGTAGTAAAGTTTTGAAAACTCAATTCCTTGCTCCAAAGATTCTTCAATTTCATTCCAACCGATTTTGACAACAGAGTCCAAAATCCTATCCACAACGTATGAAAGTGGAATTGCAGGCAAAAGAGTTACTAGCAAAAACGCCAAAATTATTTTACCTCTAATCTTTTTCAAGTCTCAAACTTTCTTTAGTGAAATTTTTAGAGAACTTCCATTTGGTAGAATAATTATCGCTTTTGGGTTTCTGTTTAAAGAAAAAGCTAATTAGGCTTCCAAGAGAAAATCCAAACTTTTCCTTTTCCTCTTGGTAAGTATTCTTTTCGTAAACCGAGTTCCCAATCCACTCACGTAATTTTCTAGTTTCTTCTGTTGGAATCAAATCTACTTTTACTCTCAGAGCTAACTGCATTGCTGAATTTCTCGGTAAATCTGAAGCTGAACAAATTTTCGAAGAACTTGGATTTGAAAGAAAATTTTCTGTTTCGGCAAAAGTTTTGAAAAGAATTTCTTCTGTTGAATTTCTCGTAATTTTTGTTAAAACGAACTGGTCTTCCCAAACATCTCTTTTGACTTTGAAAATTTCTTTTCGATACAGAAATGCTTCTTTTTGTTCAGGAAATTTTAGATGAAACTCTAATGACACAGTAATCGCAAGTCCACTTAGTAAAGTCTCTTTTCCTTTTTCAGAAAGAAGATTTTTGGCTAAAAATTCTGCTTGTAAGGAGTCTTTCTTTTCAAAAACTTCAAGTGAACGAATAAAAGAGTTTTGTGCGAAAGAGGTTTGCAAAGCAAAAAATAGCAAGGTAAAAACCAAAAGACTTTTGGGAAAAATGCTTCCAATAAATTTTTTCTTTAAACAGTAATCTCTCACTTCTTCACAAACTCCTAAAACTTAAAGCCAAGTGAAAAGGTGATTGAAGCTTTCGAGATTTTTGTTGTTTCTTCTTCGCTTCTAATTTTGTCATTTATTGGAAAGCCAACGTCAACCGCAATAATTTCTTCCAAAAATGGAATCCAAATCCTTGTTCCAAACCCGTAACCTGCTGTCAAACCAAGTTCTTCAAATTCTTCAACATCTCGAGTGATTTTACCAGCATCAAAAAATCCGATTAAAGTTACCCAATGTTTTGGGAACTTACCAAAAGGAAGCGGCAAACGAACTTCGGAGTTAAAGAGCAAAAACTTACTTCCTCCACTAATCGGTGCAATTCCTCCGTTTGGGAAACCACGAACGTAGTTAATCCCATCAAGGTAGAATTTTTTGAAAAACGGAGAATCTTCGTTAATCCAACCACCTGAACCACGAAAGGCAAAAGTATTATTTTTATAAAATTTTTGATAAAACCTTGTATCAAAAAACATTCTCACGTAGTCGAAATTGCTTCCCAAAAACTCGCTTGAAACAGTAATATTCCCTTTAAGCCTGTAACCTTCTGTTGGGAAAATTCGGCTGTTCCTTTCGTCTTGTAAAAGTGTCAAACCAATTGCGATATTTTTTTGCAACTTACCGTCTTCGCGAATTTCATTGAGGATTGAACTTTTGACTCTGCCTTCAAAGTAATCGAGATTTACTTCGTCATTAACATCTTCAGAACCATCAATCAAAGTGTCAGGCTCAACATATTCAGCTTGAAACATAAAAAAATATTTACTCTTTCTTTGGCTCTGCCTTCCGATAAAAACTTCAAACCCGTCTCGGTCAATTTTTTGCAGATAAAGTGAGTCTTCAACTTGGAAATGAATTTTTTCGTTGTAGTCATAAATATTCATTCCAAAATAACCTGCTTTTCCCCAAACATTTGGAGCAGTAATTCTTAAGTCCAAACCGTCGCGTTTTTGCCCATAAAAAATGTAGCTCGAACGAATTTGGTTTCCGTAACCGAAAAAATTATCGGCATTCAACCCAACGTAAGATTCCCAACCTTCATCTCCGTAGTTCACTCCTAAGTCAGGAGTTGGGTAATTTTTTTCTTTTATCAAAACCTCAAGAATTAAAGTTCCTTTGTGATTTCCAGGAAGAGCTTTGATTTCAACGCTTCGGAAGTAACCTGAATTTCTAAGACTTTCTTCGTCACGACGGATTTTTGCGTAATCGGTCCAATCACCAGGCGAAAGTTCCATCAAATTCCAAATTACTGCCTCTTTAGTTTTATTTGTACCTAAGATTTGAATCGATTCAATTTTGAGAGCATCAGGAGATACAGAACTATTTTGAGAAAAAAGCTCAAGACTTAAAGAGGTAAGAAAAAATAGCAAGAAGAGTGGTTTTAAGAGTCGCAAATGAATTTCTCTATTTGTTAAGAGTTTTGTTGTTGTAAAAGTTAATTATAATATTTACAACTAAAAATCATAAAAAGATTTTAAAATATAATTCTACTCTTGTTTTAAAATGAAAAAAATTTAAATTAGTTGGGAACAATTTTTTCTTCTAAGTTGTTAAAAGTTAAAATTGTAGAGTGTCATTTCAAAAAATCGAAGGTGTAACAAAATGAAAAAATTATTACTTCTCATTCTCAGCCTTAGTTTCTTTACTTTTGGTTGTGAGTTGAATCCTGATTCAAATTCGAATCACGAAATTAGCGTTAATTCAGCAGTTTCGACTACAATTCAGCCTGAAACTATTGAAGAAGATGAATTTACTTACGATAAAAAAACATTCCTTCTTGAAGATGAATTTGTCGAAATTGATTTCCCAAATACCTTAGATACAACTACTCGTAAGACTCACACAACAAGATCTAAACCTCACAGAAATGGAAAAAGTGGTGGAAATGAAATCGCTGGTGATACAGATGGAACTGTAGACAATGTTGCTATTGACAGTAGCCCTGACAACTAATCTAAAAAAAGATTAGTTAATTAATATTAATTTTACGGGGTAAAAAATATGCAAGCAAGCTATAATCTATCTTATAATTTATCGCCGCTTGATTTACAAATGTTGGACTCAGCAGCGAAGAAAATCATTGAAAAACAAAGCCTTCCGCTTTTTGAATTAGAACAACAAACCAAAAAGTTAGCAGACAAAATTAATTACTACAAAACAGTAGTAAACATTGCAAAAATGTCATTTAACTCTGCAACAACTCACAATAAAAAAATTGAAATCTTACAAGAAATCGGTAAAGTTTATGATAAAATTGGAATTGGCGATTTCACAAAAATATTCGATTATTTAATTGCAATTTGTGATAAAGAAAAGGACACTTATAAACTTGTCGAAACTTACAGGTTTTACTCAGAAGCACTTCAAAGACGTGGTAATTTTGGACTTGCTCTTGAAAAACTGAATAAAGGAATTGAATTAAATTTCATTCTCAAAGACGAAGACCAAACTATCCGAAATTCAATCCTCCTTTCAATAATTTACCGCAAATTAAAAAATTACACTGAGTCAAGACGTTGTATTGAATTTGTAATGCAAAAAACCGATTCGGTCAACTACCTTGAAAAATGTTACAACCTTTTCGGGATCATTGACTTACAAACAAACAATTTTAATTCTGCATTACAAAACTTTACAAAAAGCAAAGAGTTAGCACAAGAACTTGGCGACTCAATCAAAGTTTTTGAAGCAATTCATAACATTGGAATCGTTCACAGTAAGTTTGGTAACTTTGAAGAAGCGGTTACAATTTTTCAAAATTACGCAGATTTGAGCTATAAAGAAGGCTCGTTAATTGGTGTTGGAAGAGCATTTTTGAATTTAGGTGTAACTTTTATGCGAATGAAAAACTACCCTGAGATGGTAAAATGCTTCGTTCGCTCAATTCGTGCTTACCATTCTTTTGGTGGAAATTTGCAAGAAAAAATTCTTGCCTTTAACGGTGCAGGAAGTGCTTTTACGAGTTTGAATGACTTTGAAAGAGCAAAAAAATATTACCAAAAAGGTTTAGAACTTGCTCAAGACTTGAACGATGAAAATTGGGTAAAAACTCTAAAAAACAAATTAGAAGAACTCAAAAACAAAGACCTTAATTCAGTCGAAAAGGTCTCAGTTACAACTACTCCTATTTACAAAATTGAAGTGCCTAAGAAAGCAGAAAATTTAATTTCAGAAAAAGAAATTGAAGCACTTTTTACAAGCGGCAAATGGGAATCTGTGAAAGAACTTCTCGAACAAGAAAAGCTAAATCATTTCACAGAAGAAGAACTCACCAAAACCAACTTGATTGTAAGAATCTTCGAAAATTCAAATAAATCTACAAACTCTTACTACGGAATGATTGGCGAGTCAGAAGCCCTTCAAAAAATCAAAGAGCAAATCGAACTTTACTCTGACAGTGATTTAAGCATAATTATTGAAGGTGAGACAGGGACAGGTAAAGAGTTAGTTGCAAAAGCAATCCACAATGTAAGTTCAAGAAAAGACAAACCTTTCTTGGCAATCGACTGTGGTGCTTTTACAGAAAGCCTTTTGACAAGTGAGCTTTTTGGGCATAAAAAAGGCTCTTTCACTGGAGCAATTAGTGACAAAGTTGGAATTTTTGAAACAGCAGATGGAGGCACTCTTTTCCTTGACGAGGTTGCAAACACGAGCCTTACTTTCCAAGCAAAACTTTTACGAGTCATTCAAGAAGGTGAAGTCAAAAGAGTCGGCGAAAGCACTCCAATCCAAACGGATGTCAGAATTATAGTAGCTTCAAATGTTTCTTTGGAAGCAAAAGTTCGTGAAGAAAAGTTCAGAAAAGATCTTTATTTCAGGTTAAATGGAGAAACAATTACAACTCCAACTCTCAAACAAAGACTTGACGATTTACCTTTACTTTTTGCACATTTTTACCAAAAACAGAACTTGACTTATAAAACTAATTTCAAACCTGATTACGAATCAATTCTTGAAGTAATCAAACAACCAAATTGGGAAGGAAACATTCGTCAACTTGAACACTACATTTCCAAAGCATTCATTCGGTCAAAAAACAGTTATAAGCTCAACGACATTAAAGATTTTAGCAATGCAGACGAAAAACTCGAAGCACAAAAAAAGACTCTTGCAGAAACCCTGGTCCGTTTTGGAGGGAATGTTTCTCAAACAGCATCTTTCCTACAAGTTTCTCGTAAGACACTCTATAAAAGATTGAAAAAATTTAACATCCAACTAAATTAAAAATTTAGTTAGTACCTAGAGGGGCAGTTGAATTCATTTTTAACTGCCTTTTTTATTTCTACGATTTAAAATTTCTCTTAAACATTTTGTTTTTTCAGTAGTTAGAAAAGAAATCTTTACATTCAAATTTTGGGAGTACAAAATGTCTTACAAAAATTTATTCTTCATTTTAGTAGTTTTTAGTCTCTTCTTTTTTTCAAGCGAGTTCTCATTGGGAGTTGAGCAAAAAGAAGGAGTTAAAACTGAAACCAAAAAGAAATTAAAACGCACTCGCAAAAAAGTCGACACTGCAAAAATTCCTCAAAAAGAGAAACAAAAGACACAAGTCCAAACTCAAATAGCAAAACCAAACGTGACACAACAAAATGCAACCAAAACTTTACAAACTCCTAAAACAGTAAAGAATCTCTCGTCTAATGGAAAATTAATTTCTTCAAATTGGATTCCACGAAATGGAGTTCAAATTCGAAAATCAAGGCTTTTTTATGATTTGAGATGGAGTTCAGAAAGTAAAAGTTCCGCAGAAATTACATTCTCTTGGGAAAAAGGAGATTTCATCTTTTTAGACGGTAAAAGCTACTCACTCAAAGATTTTGAAGATGAAATCAAATTAAGTTCAATCAAGTTTCAAGCAGAAATTTTTTCAGAGGGAATTTATTCAGGTAAAACAGGCGAAGTCTCTTTGAGTGGCAATTTCGAAGAAGGTAAAAATTTTACGGAAAAAGTCAGCTTTTACTCAGACATTTTTAGAGGAAGAACTCAAACTGAAATCCAAAGGTTTTTTGAAAATGGGTTTAGGCTTTACAACTTGATAATTCTTGAAGCAGAATTTCAGAACTGCTGTGAGAATCAAACTTCAAAACTTTTAAAGTCCAAAATTTCATTGGCTAACCAACTTTTTAAGAAAAAAGATTTTGGTAAAGCAGAAAGAGTTTACAACGAGGTTTTGAAAATTGATTCAGAGAACAAGAAAGCAAAAAACAAACTCGCTGAAATTCAAGAAATGAAAGCAGAGAAAAGACGAAAATCACTTGCCCAAAGAAAATTATCTTTAGAAAAAATGGCAGTAGGAGGTGCAGTTAGTTTAGACGAAACAGAAACTTCTTCGGCAGTCGAAGGCGACTTAAAATCAAGTAGTGATTTTGGAAAATTTGAAGAAATACCACCTCCAAAAAAGCAAAAGACTTTTGGTGGTTTGAAAGCAGGTTTTGTTGACGACAACAAGCAATTCAACCACTACCTAAACTTTTTAGAGAAATTCGAGAAGAAAGTAAAACACGATTGGTTGGAAGTCGGGGAAAAAATTACTTTTAAAGCACAAGACTCAAATGGAAATTCTCTCCCGAATGCCTTAGTTGAGATTTACTCTGATGACAAATTTTTAAGAAAAGGCAAAACCTACTCAGATGGAACTTTCCTATTTTTCCCAAACGAGTATTCACAAAAGGATAACTTAACTGCAAAAGTTTATTACAACCAAAACACTGTTGAAACACAATTTGAGGTTAATGGAAAAAGAGAAGTCGAAATCATTTTAGCGAATGAAATCAAAAACTCACCACAAGAAATTCCACTTGATGTTCTTTTCATTTTCGACACAACAGGAAGTATGGGAGAAGAAATTGACCGATTAAAATCCACAATTGAACTCATCAAAATCAACCTCGAATCTTTAAAGCCAAAACCACAAGTGCGTTTCGGAATGGTTCTTTACAAAGACAGAGGCGATTCTTACGTTACAAAAGTAATTCCTTTAACCACAGATTTAAAGAGCTTTCAAAGTGAATTAAACAAAGTGAGAGCTAGTGGCGGAGGAGACACAAGAGAAGATTTGAATTCTGCACTTGAAGACGCGATGACAAAAATCGAGTGGAATGAAAATGGAATCAAAACTTCGTTTGTAATCACTGACGCTCCTCCACAAATTGATTATAAAAATCAAACTTATAATTACTCACAAGCAGTTCGCGACGCACAAGAAAAAGGTGTGAAAATTTTCACAATCGGAACAGGTGGTTTGGACATTCAAGGAGAATTCGTTTTGAGACAAATTTCGCAGTACACTTACTCAAAGTACGTCTTCCTCCACTACGGAGAAAAAGGTGAAAGCGACGGAGGAAAAGTCGGAAGCGTCAGTCACCACACAGGAACAAACTACCAAACTGATAAACTCGAAGCGATTTTGATTCAGATTTTGAAAGAAGAAATGCTTCACTTTTTGGACAAACCAATCGAAGAAGATTACTTTGAAGCGGAAAAAATTGCATTTGAAGACAACACTGAAACTCTCAAAAAACTTTTCGATTTAGCAATTTCACAACTCATTGATTTTGCGAGCATAAAAATTGAAAAAGAAACTCCTGCTTCTGTGATGACAATTTCACCAATGGAAAAAGTTTCTTTGGCAGAGTCAGAATATTTTACAGCAAATTTGATGCTTTCCTTTAAAAACAACTCTACTTTCCAAGTCATCGAAAGAGACGACTTGCAGAAGATTTTACAAGAGCTTCACTTTCAACACACAGACTTAGCTGACGAGGAAAAAGCAGCAGAAATTGGTAAATTAATCGGAGCAAAAATTTTGATAACAGGTGAACTTTACAGCAAAAATAAAAACTACGAACTTTTCCTCAAACTTCTGAACGTGGAAACAGGTGAAGTCCTTTCGGTAACAAAAACTGTGATTGACAGAAATCTTGGTTTGAGTAGTTAGAATTTTCATTATAAAAATTTCAGTTTGTGAATCATTATAAAATTCCTTAGTTTATTCTTGCTAAAATAAAGTTATAATTAAAAGGGAGTTTTGTAGCTATGCAAAATCTTAAAGTTTTAATTACTGCACTCATTTTGGGTTTGAGTGGTTTAGTTGTTACTCTTAATGCACAAACTTTTGTTGCAATGAGAGTAAATATTGCTGGAGTTCCTTTGGGAACTTTTCTTCAAAATTCTGAAATTTCTCAAATCACAGCGACTTACAATTCCACATTTGGTGTGAATCCTATTCAAACTTTTGTTCAAGGTCCTTCTGCCCCGAATACAAATGGCTTCAGTTACATTCCGCCTACCGGAAATTTAACATTCAATTTGGCGAATTTTGGTGCTTCGCTTACTTTCAATCCTTCCGTTTTCTTAACAACATTTCAATTTGATTTAGTCGTTACCAAGCCAAACATCGCAGGTACAAACCAAAGCATTTCAACAGGAGCTTTTGTTATGCCAACAGTTATTATTGGACCTAATCCTGTTGATATGGGAACTTTGACTTTTGATGATTCTTTACCACCTTACTTTCCAAACATTCCGACAAATATCACTTTACAAAACTCAGAAGAGTTCGCTTTTCTAAAGTGGCAAGACCCAGCAATCACACTTGGAGGTGATCCATTAACTAATCTTTCAAAAATAGTGGTTGTTCGCTCAGGAGTTTCCATTGACACAGTTGATGCAGGAATTCAGAATTATGTCGATTTTAATGTCCCGATTGACACAAGTTCGACACCGATTGAATACAAATTAAAAGCACTTGGCTCAGCAGGTGAAATAAGCCCTCTCAGTTTTCCAGTGAGCAAAAATTTTAAAGGTGAAACTTACTTTCACGACTTACTTGAAGAACCTTCCAACTGGAATTTTACCGGAGCAGATTCAACAGTTGGTTGGTCAATTGACGGTTCACCGAACAAAGTTATCAGCAAACAAATTCCATTTTCAGGAGCAAAATGTTTGAATTATAACAACGGAACTTTCATCTCTTCGCAAACCGGAATAAATTTCGCAACTGCAACTTACAACCAAACAATTAGTCTTGCGAATTTGGTAAATCCGATTCTTAGTTTTCAATTGTTCAACAGAATCGAATCCAATTCCGCAGATGTAACTTTGGAAATTAGTAACGACAATTTTTCTACTATTCTCCAAAGTGTGAATTACAACTCGGACAATTTTGATTGGGAGGAAAAATTAGTTCCGCTTTCATCAAGTTGGCAAAATATTCAAATTAGGTTTAAGTATTTTGATGTTTCGCCAAGTTATAATTTTTACTCGGGAGTTTTTATCGATGATTTGAAAGTTAAAGCTCAAAAAACGGATAGTTTTCCAACTGCATTTTTTGAGCCTTTTGAAACAACTGAAAATTCAGCAACTCCTTTTAATTTGACAGTTCAAGTTTACGATTCGGTTTTGGTTCCGAATGTAGATTTGCACTGGCGAAATTCTTCTTCCGCTTCTTTCACAATTTCGCCAATGCAAAATTTTGTTTCAAACGATTTCACCGCTCAAATTCCGCCTCAACCAATTGGCACGGAAATCGAATACTTTATTTCGATGGCAAATGCAAACTCAGTAACAAAATTTAGCCCACAAACTGCACCCGTTAATTTTCATTCTTTTGTTTTCGAAAACGGATTTCCTCCTGAAAATTTCACGACAATTTCAAATTTAGATTCGATAGTTCAACTAAAATGGGAAACTCCCGACACAACTAACTATTCCTACTCAGCATTTAAAATCTACCGTTCGACAAATCCAAATGATTTAGTTTATCCAATTGGGCAACAGTTTTTAGTTATGCAATTTCCCGCAATTTTTTCAAATGAATTTTTTGATGTAAATTTGAACAACGGAACAACTTACTACTACAAAGCAGCTTCAATTTTCACGGATTCTTCAGGGATAACAAGCGAAAGTTATCCTTCAAAATTAATTTCCGCAATTCCTGAAGATGTTTTACCTCCTTCTACTCCAACAAATCTAACTTTTGAGAAGGTAAATTTCGGGCAAATCAAATTAAATTGGAACGACCCAACAACCGATAACAAAGGAAATCCCTTAAACGATTTGACAGAAATAAAAATTTATCGGAGTGAAACTCAAGGCGGATTTTACGAACTCATTGGAACTGTTTCTGCGGGAGTTGAGACTTTTAACGATTTCTATGCTTTAACAGAAGAAAGATTTTATGCTTTGACTGCTTTAGACGAAAAAGGAAATGAAAGTCGAATACCAATTTTTGATTCTTTTGATTACGACCAAACTTACGGAGGTCCTGATAATTTTGGTTACATTTGGTTGAGTAGTCAAAATGGTTTGATTCCTTTTGAATTTGAAAATATTTCGACTTATGGGACTCCTATCGGACTTTATGGAGATGATGTTTCTGCAATTGTTAACTTGCCTTGGTTTTTTCCGTTTTATCAGGGTTATCATTTCAATTTTTTAGTTTCTACAAATGGTTATTTAACCTTTGGAAACGATGGAAATTCGACTGCTAACACAATCATTTCACCAATTGCACCAAACGATGTGATTGCTCCTTTTTGGGAAGATTTAAAGATTCAAAATGGAATTTCGGAAATTTTCACGCACTACGATTCAACAGACAACAAATTTATAATTCAGTGGAACAAAGCTCTTAGTTCGCCTTCCAAAACGAATACTTTTCAAGTAATTTTGCACCAAGAGGGTGAGATAAATTTTAATTACGAAAACATTAATGAAAATTTATCGAGTGTAACAGCAGGAATTGAAAATCCAAATGGAAATGATGGGCTTGAAACTTCATTTTCAGGTGGTTTGTTACAAGACAATTTCTCGGTGAAATTTTTGAAAAATGCTGAACCAATTCTTGTTCCTCTTCCTCCGCAAAACACGAGCAATTTTCAAAATCCCTACGAAGTTTTTACTCACATTTCTACACCTGCAACTCTTTCGGGAAATTCAATTTTTTGGAAAACAAGCACCGCAACGACTTTCACAACTGACGTGCTAACTTTGATTTCAGGCGATTTTTACAAAGCGGAAATTCCACCGCAACCAAACGGAACTTTGATTCAGTATTACTTTAGTGCAACAAATTTTTGGGGAACAACCACAAGCCCTGAAAATACACCGACAAACTTGCACCAATTTGTTGTGAGCTCCGATTTACCCCCGAGCAATTTTTCTGCAGAATCGAATCACGACGAAAGAGTTCCGCTCTCGTGGTTTTATCCGACAATTTTTAGTTTTGTTTCTGAACCTTCAAGTCAGAATCTCCCGAAGAAACTAACTCTGAAAAAATCCGATTTTAAAAGCAATAATTCTAAGAAGAAATTCTTAGCTAAAATTAACGGTGGAAATTATCCTCTGACCGTTGACTCATTGAATTTGGAAACTTTTAGAATTTATCGCTCAACGAATCCAAGCGACCTTTCACAACCAAATTCAACATTTTTGATTTACGAAACTCCCGATGCTCTCACCTTGGATTATTTCGACTCCGATTCGACTTTGACTAATGGAAGCGAATATTTTTACACGATTACTTCTGTTTTTATGGATACAGTGAGTAGTTCGATACTTGAAAGTTTACCAACAGAAATTGTTTCTGCAATCCCGCAAGATTTAGTTCCACCAGCAAACCCTTCAAATATTTCTTTTAATTTGATTCCACCACTTAACAAAATCGAACTAACTTGGAATGACCCAACAACCGATTTGGACGGTTTCCCTCTTGATGATTTTGCTTCTGTGAACCTCTATAAAAAAGATGAAGCTAAAAATTTAACTTTCTTGAGTTCGATTCAATCTGGGACAGAAACTTTTCTTGACGAAAATCCACAAAACGGAAATAATTTTTACCTTTTTTCAACTATTGACACAAAAGGAAATGAAAGTGATTTGCTTGAATTTACGGTTGTTGACACAATTTTTCACAGTGAAGAATCTGAAGGTTACATTTGGGTAAGTAGTGAGACAGGAATGTTTCAAGAAAGTTTTTCAAATATTGCAACCTTGAGTGGAGTAGTTGCTTTAGGAATTTTTGGTTACGACAACGAGTCCGTCCAAACTTTACCTTGGAGTTTTCCATTTTTTGGACAAAGTTCAACTACTTTAAGAATTTCTTCAAAAGGTTTTGTGATTCTTGGAAACAACCCTACACCCGGACTTTCAAGAACATTTTTACCAAATCCGACAACACCAGATAACATAATTGCACCACTTTGGGCTGACCTTGCAGTCTTTAATGGAATTGGAGAAGTCTATTACTTAGAAGATTTGGCAAATCAAAGAGTTATCATTCAGTGGACAAACCTAATTCCCTACGGTGATTTAACAAATTCAATTACAAACACTTTTCAGTTGGAACTTCACGAAGATGGAAAAATTCTTTTTCACTATGACCAATTGAATGCCGCAAATTCATTACTTGCAACAATCGGAGTCGAAAATTCAAATGGAACCAAAGGCTTTCAGATTGGTTACGACAGTCCAATTTTGCAAAGCAATACTTCTTACTTGATTACGAAAAATTATCTCCCAAAAATCAACTCTTTAACAAAAATTTATGAGACCGACGAATTTGACCAAAATATTTGGATTCAAGCTGACATTTCTCAAATGGATTTAACTCTACCGAATCACTACCTAAACTGGAAATTCACAACTGATACGAATTACAACAAAGTTCCCTTAGTTTCAGGAACGAATTTTATTCCTGCACCAAATCAACTTGATGTTGAAATTGAATATTTTGTGAGTGCCACTGATTCTCTTTTCACTTTTGCAAATTCTTTTTACCCCATTGATTTAGGAACAAATTCCATTTCTCCTTATCAATTTAAAGTTAGGTTAATTCCACCTGGAAATTTAACTGCTGAATCGAATGTTAGTGGAGAAATTCCTCTGACTTGGCAAGAGGCAGGATTAAACACTTTACGTTACGACGACGGAACAAGCGAATTTGCAGATTCTTCAACAGCCTTTGCAGGTCTAAATGCTACTACTCAAACAACTTTTGCGAATGTTTTTGAAGTCTTTTCCGAAGACCTTGAGGTAACTTCAGTCGAAATTTATTTTGTAGATGTCGTTTACCCTCTAAGCAATTTCAAAGTAAAAGTTTTTGATTTTGATTCTACAACCAACGCTCCAGGAGCAGTTTTGGCACAAACATCAGCAATTAGCCAATTTGGGCTTTCTGGCGAATTTATTGAAATTAACTCAGGAAGTAGTGGAGTTCCAGTCGGTAATAAATTTTGTGTCGGAATTGAACAATTTAATTCAAGCCCAATTGGACTTGGTGGCGATACAACCTTAAATTCTCCTTACGAATTTCAACCTAATACATTTTTTGTTAAAGAAGGACTCACTGGCTCTTGGAATCCAATTGAAACTTTGCCACAGTACGGAGAAGTAATTCCAATGATTCGTGTTAATTATGGGAAAAAAGATACAGTTGTGGTTGCTAATTCAATCTCTCGAAAGAAGAATTTTTTACAGCTAAATCCTGTTACAAAGAAATCTAAAGTTTCACAAAAAACTCCAAACAAAATCAATTCTTTCCCAACTTGGCAACTTTTGAACTACAAACTTTACAAAATGTTAGGAGTCGCTTCAAGCGCAGAAGACGTTGTGACAAATGGAACTTTAATTTTCACAGACACAACTAAAGCTTTTGTTGACAGCTTGGTTATGAACCCAAATTTTTACAGTTACACCGTTACTGCAACTTACGACGTGAATGGAAATACTCTTGAATCTAAACCCGAAAATCTTGCAATTGCAACTCCTAGTGGAACTCCTCAAGTTTCTTTTTCAGATTTGGATTTTGGAATTGCTCTCATCAACGACTCACTATTTGCAGATTTTAAAATTGAAAATCTTGGAACAGCTCCTTTGGAAATTTCAGATTTAAACTTTTCAAACCCAAATATTTTTGGAGTGAAGAACGCAAACTTTCCTTTAAATGTTCTCCCACAAGACTCAACGAAAATTCAACTTTTTTGTTTTTCGCCAACTCCTGCAATCTTTAATGAAGAAGCTTTCGTTTTGAGTAATTCACCGACGAGCCCCGACACGGTTAGCATTTTTGCAGAAATTGTCTTGAGCACTTCGGAGAGTTTAAACGAGATTCCTAAAGTTTTCAGCTTGGAGCAAAATTTTCCGAATCCGTTTAACCCGACAACAACGATAAAGTTTGGAATCCCAAAGGAAAGTTTTGTAAATCTGACAGTTTTCAACGTGCTTGGACAGAAAGTTAAAACTCTTGTTAGCGAAGAACTTCAACCTTCTTTTTACTCACTTAAGTGGGATGGAACAAATGATTTTAAAAAAATAGTTTCGAGTGGAGTTTACTTTTACAAAATTGAAACAGAGAATTTTAGACAAACGAGAAAACTTTTATTTTTGAAGTAAGAAATATTGTAGGGAGCAAAGATTTTTGTTCCCTACAATACAGTTTTTTCGTTGAACTTTTTGAATTTTTTATGATACATTTTTCTAACCTTAAAATCAAAACAGGAGAAATTCAAATGATTAGCAAACAAGAAATTTTAGATTCGATGAAACAAGAAACTAAAATTATCAAACATTTAGGAAGTAAAGTTCAAGTTGCACACTTGGATTACAAACCAACTGAAAATCAACGCTCAATGAATGAACTTTTGCAATATTTGACTTTTTGTGCATTAACTCCAATGTTGAATATTGTAAATGGGAATTGGGAACACGCAGAAGCCATTGCAAAAAAATCTGCGAATGTAAATCTCGAAAACTTTGGCGAAGCAATGGACAAACAGATTGCTGAAATTGAAAAAGAAATCAACAAATTTACTGAAGAAGAATTAGCTGCAAAAGATGCGACTTTGCCTTGGGGAACTCCTGTCAAAGCTGGAATTGCTTTAGTTGAAATGGTTGTAAAAACTTACTCTGCTTACAGAATGCAACTTTTTCTTTACGCAAAATCAGCAGGTTTAACCGAATTAAATTCTTGGGATTGTTGGATTGGAACCGATAGACCGAAAGAATAAATTGCGAAAAGTTATCCTTTACGTTGCCTCAAGTCTTGACAATTTTATCGCAAGTTCGGACGGAAGTGTTGATTGGCTTTTTCACGATTCCGATTACGGTTACACTGAGTTCATTAATTCGATTGACACAGTTTTAATTGGTCGAAAAACTTATTCACAAGTGTTAGAATTTGGCGAGTATCCTTACAAAAGCAAAAGAAGTTTTGTTTTTACTCGTCAAAATATTACAAAAGACGAAAATGTTACTTTTGTGAATGAAAAACTTTCTGAGTTTGTGAGAAAGTTAAAAGCTCAAAATGGCAAAGATATTTGGTTAGTTGGTGGTGGAGAGATTGCAAAAATTTTGCTAAATGAAAATTTGGTTGATGAGATTTTTCTCTCAGTTCACCCAATAATTTTGGGAAAAGGAATTCCTCTTTTTACCGAAATCAACAAAACTCTTAGACTAAAACTTTTGAAAATTGAGACTTTTGAAAGTGGTTTGGTTCAACTTGTCTATAAGGTTTTATGAACTTGAGAAATAGTTTTTTATTTTTATATAGATTTCCCAAATTCCGATTCCAAGTAAAATCCCCAAAGTGTCAGCGACAAAATCCATAAAATCGCAATACCTTCCTGGAACAAAGTACTGATGAATTTCGTCACTTGCTCCATAAAAAGTTCCGAAGAAAAACGTAACTAAAACAGCATTTTCTTTCAGTTTTTGCACTGACTCAGTTGTCAGATTTCTCATCAAAAGAAATCCTAAAACCGCATATTCAACAAAATGAATCCATTTGTCCCAAAGTGGAACGTCAGGTTGTGGAATGTCAACTTGTTTCAAGGAAGACATAACAAAGATTAGAAGCAAGTAAAGATAAACAGGAAGTCGAAATTTTAAAAAATAGCTGTTCAAATTTTCCTGATTTTTTTAAACGCTTTTGGTAAAAAGTCTATTAAATCGGAGGCTGTAAGAGCAAATTCTGTCTTGTTTTTTGTTGCCAAATCACCCGATAAGCCGTGAAGGAAAACTCCATTTATTGCTGCTTCAAGAGGTTTTTTTGTTTGCGAAAGTAGAGAAGCAATGATTCCCGAAAGAACATCTCCTGAACCAGCAGTTGCCATTCCCGAATTTCCGGTCGAATTTACAAAAGCTTCACTTCCACAAAAAGTTACTGTTGGAGCACCTTTTAACACTAAAACAACCGAATGTTTTTTGGAAAAATCTTTTCCAACATCAAGAATATTTTCACAAATTTCTGTTTTCGTAAGTTTTGTCAAACGAGCAAATTCACCCAAGTGAGGAGTCAAAATTGCATTTCTTGGTAGGAGTGAAAAGTCAGATTTCTCTGCTAAAAGATTTAAAGCATCTGCGTCAAGAACACACAATTTTTCACTTCTTTTCAACTCTGCAAGTATTTTTAAGAAGAGGTTTCTCGTAGCTTTTGAAGCTCCCAAACCAGGACCAAAAAGACAAACGTCAGACCAATTAATTTTTTCTTTAAAGTCAGTTAAAGTTTTTGTGGAAAATTCGAAAGGGAAAGTCATTACTTCTGTTAGATTTTCTTCGAAAATGGTATTTAAGTTTTGCGGAACGGCAAGAGTTGTCAAACCTGCTCCTGCAACTAAAGTTACTTTTGAAGCAAGAATTCCTGCTCCTGTCATTCCTTCTGAGCCAGCCCAAACAAAGACTTTTCCAACACTATTTTTGTAATCGGTTTTTTTACGTTTTGGCAAGATTTTGCAGATAGCTTCTTTTGTTACAAGTTTTGCTTCAAACCCTACTTTTTCTTCTGCTTCAGGTAGGAAACCAATATCAACCGCAGTAATTTTACCTGTAAACTCTTGTGCAGAATTTATGTAAAGCCCCGTTTTTATTTTTCCAAAAGTTACTGTAAAATCAGCTTTTACAACCTCTCCTTTCGCCATTCCATTAGCTCCATTCAGACCAGAAGGAATATCAACGGCAAAAACTTTCGTTTGAAACGAATTTACCTTTTTCACTGCTTGAGAAGCAATTCCTCTCAATTCACCTCTAAAACCTGTTCCGTAAAGAGCATCAACTACGAAGTCTGGATTTTCCAAAATTTCTAAGTCATTTTTTGAGATTTCAGAAAGAACTTTGCCACCAGCTTTTTTGTAGAGTTCAAGCTTTTTTTTCGGAAGCCCCTGAATTTCATCTTCCGAATTTAAGAGTAGAACCAAGACATTCGCTTTGTAGTTTTGTAGCCAACGAGCAACCACAAATCCGTCACCTCCGTTGTTACCCTTTCCACAAAAAACGTAAACAGTTTTATTTTCTAAATTTTTAAATTTTGATTTGATTAAATCGAAAATGGATTTGGCAGCAATTTCCATTAAAACTGAATCTTCGATTCCGAGTTCAATTGTCAGTTTATCAATTTTTTGAGATTGCTTAGGAGTGATTAATTCAAGCATAAAATAAGATTTGGAAATTATTTAGCATAAAAAAAGGCTCTTTAGAAAAAAGAGCCTTACTAAGCAAGGCTTAAAGCAATTTTTGGACTTCTTCATTTGTTAACGCAAGATTGACTAACTTATCAATAAACTCATCGGTTGTTCTATAACCAAGTTTATACCTGAGCATATCAATTTCGTTAATCGTTCCAAGGTCTAATTCGATATTTAAACCAGACTTGCTTTGCATATTTGCAATGCCAAAGGAATGATAAGAAGAACCATTGCCAGTAGAACCAAACATTTAAAAACCTCCATAAGAAGTTTGACTAAGAACACTTACACTTTATGTTTATTTTGTGCAAGGCTTTTGGGGCGAAATGGGAAAATTAAGGGGCTTACTTTAAGCTTACATTCTAACTTAAGTTATAAAATTAAATTAGGAAATAATAAAATTTATTCCCTATTAATTTTTTAGCGGTTAACCCACTCGGGTTTCCTTTTTTCAATAAACGCTTTGATTCCTTCATTGGCATCAAAAGTAAACATCAAATTATTCAAATAAAAATCTTCAGTTGCACGAAGTTGAGTTTGGAAATCTTTGCGGTTTGACATTTGTCTTTGAATCTTTTTCGTGTATTCAAGGACGATTCCGCTTTTGTCTGCTATAGAAGCAATATAATCTGTACAGGATTTTTCAAAATCGTCTTTTGAGAAAATTCTGTTTACAATCCCGAATGATTTTGCCTCATCAACAGAAATATTTTCACCTCTGAAAATCAAATCGTTTGTTGTTTTAGTACCAGCAATTTCTTGTAAAACAATTAATGCAATTGGCGGAAAGACACCGACTTTAATTTCAGGTAATCCGAATTGTGTTCCCTCTTGAGCTAAAACCATATCACAAAACATTGCTAACTCAAAACCACCGCCCAAAGTCCAACCTTTAACTTTGGCGACTGTAACGACATTGTATTCGTCAAGAGAGTAGAAGATTTTGTGAAAGTTGTAAATTAACTGCTGAACGTATTCTCTTGTGTGTTCTTTTACATCAGCTCCATAGGAAAAATTTTCTCCTTCGCCTTCAAATACAAGAACTCGAACGTCATCTCTCTGATGAATCAAATCAAGAGCTTCATTCATCTCCTCTAAAGTTTCGATACTCAAGACATTTCCCGGAGGAGTGTTAAGAGTCATTTTGCAAACGTTATTTTCAACGCCAACTTTGATGTTCTTAAATTGCATCAGTTGGATTCCTCTAATTTTTTATCTGTTAATAATTCAAGTTTTGATTTTATCTCCGCAAAGTCTCTGAACTCAAAAAAAGGAAAGTTTTTTTCGCCCAAAAATTTTGCAAGACCTTTTTTAGCAAAAACCCAATCCGACTTTTGAGCTGGACATCTGTCAGTCGTTCCGTCTCCGATGTAAACGATTTTGTCAAAATTGGTTCTGATTTCTTCCAAATGGAAAGTTTTGCAATGATTACAAAGACCATTTATTTTTGGCGAATTTGAAGGAATTACCTTCCATTTATTTTTGCTATCTACAAAAAAATCATTGGAGTAAATCTTAATTGAGCCAATATAGTTTTTTTGAAAAACAAATTCAATAATTTTTCTAAAGCCGCCACTTAACACAATTAATTCAAAATTATGTTCCTTGCACCAATTTGTAAAATCTTTAAAAGTCTCGTCAATTTTAATATTTTTATCCAAAGCCTCAAAAGCAGATTTTTCATCAACTTTAAGAAAATCCATTTCAAGTTGCAAAGCTTCTTTTTCAGGTAAAAGCCCTGCTTCTACTTTATCTTCAACTTCATTCCAAGCATCACCAACGTAGTGGTCAAGCAAAAACTGCAAAGTATCATTTTGGGTAATTGTTCCGTCGAAATCGCAGAAAATTGCCAATTTCATTAAAAATGCCTTTGACGCACATTTGCAATAAGAGAAATATCTCTCATCAATTTTTGGAAATCAGAAGGCTCAATTGCTTGAAACCCATCTGAAAGTGCTTCTGAGGGTTGGTTATGGACTTCTACAATGATTCCGTCTGCTCCCGATGCAATCGAAGCTAAAGACATATCATAAATCTGATTTCTTTTTCCTGTTCCGTGGCTTGGGTCAACAATAATTGGTAAATGACTTACCTCTTTGACGGTTGGAATTATGCTCAAATCAAGGGTATTTCGTGTATGGTTTGCAAAGGTTCTTATTCCTCTTTCACACAAAATTACGTTTGGGTTTCCCTCACTCAATAAATATTCTGCACTCAAAAGAAGTTCATCTAAAGTAGCGGCAAGACCTCTTTTTAATAGAACAGGTTTTTTTGTTTTACCGATTTTTTTTAAAAGAGAAAAATTTTGCATATTTCGTGAACCGATTTGAAAAATGTCCGCAACTGCCGCAACTTCGTCAATGGTTTCAGTGTCAATAACTTCGGTAATAATTTTTAACCCTGTTCTGGCTTTGACTTCAGCAAGAATTTCGATTCCCTTGTGTTGCAAGCCTTGAAAACTGTAAGGAGAAGTTCGTGGTTTAAAAGCTCCACCACGCAAAATTTCCGCTCCTGAATCTTGTACTCTCTTAGCGATTTCCAAAGTTCTTTCTAAACTTTCAACAGCACAAGGTCCAGCGATTGAAACCAATTTCTTACCGCCGATTTTAACTCCGCCAACATCAACAACTGTATCTTCTGGTTTGAATTCTCGACTTGCAAGTTTAAATTGCTGTGAAGAACGAACTTCGTTTACTCCTGAAAACTCACCTAAGCTAATTAAATCACCGTTTTCTTGAACGTGAATTAATCCTCTGTCTCCAAATGAGATTTCGCGGAAGTGAACGTCTTTTTCAAAAAGTTTTGAAAGAAACTTCGCTTTGTTTTCAGAAGAAATATTCTTTTCAAGTTCTAAAATCATTCTAAATCCTTTGTGAATTTCTGCGTTCCTAAACAAATTCATCAACAAAAATTAATAACAAAATCTATACAAAAACCGAACGCAATTTAGACGTGAAATATAATAAAGGTTTACTTAATTGTAGAAGTAATTTTTCTTGAGGGTAATGTTTTTTAAGGTAGTCAAAAAAAGACTCGTGAAGTGCCTTAATCATCTTTTTTCTCACTTTGTAAATGCTTGCACCTTTGACGTGAAGGACTTCTGACTCTGCCAAGAAATAGATTTTCCACTTTGCCCTTTTTATCCGAAAACAAAAATCAACGTCATTAAAAAACATCGGAAAATTTTCATCTAAAAGTCCGATTTCTTCTAAAACTTGATTCTTTACCAAAAGTGCCGCTCCTTGTGGTTGGTCAACTTCACAAGTTTCGTTGTGTGTAAAATTAGGCATTTTGTATGAACTGAAAAAATTACTCTTAGGAAAAATTCTGCTAAGCAAAAACATCTCGAAAAATAAAGTTCTAAATGTTGGGAAACGCCGACAGGAAGGCTGAATACTCTTGTCTAAGTTCAAAAGTTTTGGTGCAACGGCTCCCACTTTTTCATTCTCTTCTAAAAAAGTGATAAGTTTTTCAATCGAATTTTTAGTCAAAATCGTGTCAGGATTTAAGAGCATTTTAAACTTCCCTTGGGAAATTTGAAGCCCTTGATTAGTTCCTCTTGCGAACTTTAGATTTTCTGAATTTGCAATTAATTTTGTTTCTGGGAATTTTTTTATGACTTCCAAAGTGGAGTCGGAAGAAGCGTTGTCAACAACAATTGCTTCAAATGAACAGCTAACTTCTGAGAAAATCGAACTTAAACAATTGCCGATTTCGTTTTCGCTGTTCCAAGTAACAATGACAAAAGAAACATCTATTTTTTCTTTTTCCCTTCTGCTTCTTGAAGTTCTTTCCAAAGTTTTTCGTACTTTTTAATTTCTTGGTCGTATTTGCTTGTCTTTTCAGAATTCTTACGAGACTTCAAAATCGAAATTGCCTTGTCATAAAGTTCCTGTTCTGCATAAATTTTCACAAGGTAAAGTGAGTTAATCTGACCTTTTGAATCAAGCGAAGGTTTTGTTTTTTTCGGTTCAATTTTCTTAGGTTCTTCTCCACTAATTTTTGGCTCGAAAAGTTCTTCAACACTTTCTTCTTCGAAATTGATAAAATCTTCGGAATACTCTTCTGTTTCCTCCTCTTGAAGTGCCTCACCAAGAACAGACTTAAAATCTTCTGGATTTCCAAGCCCAAAATTTTCGTCAGGAATTTCGTCTGTAACTTTTGAGTCTAAAGGTGGAAGTTCTGATGAATCTTCCAAATCTTCTTCTGACTCTTCTTCTGAAAGTTCTTCCAACTTTTCAGAATTCTGGGTTTCCTTTGCCTCACTAATTGCTTTCAATCGCTCAAGTCGTTTTGCTTGCAAAAGTTTCGCTTCCTCGACTTTGTCAGAATCCGAAACAACTTCCTGTTTTTCCTCTTCGAGAGGTGGAAGTTCATCGTCGTCAACAGAAAATTCATCTTCTTCAAAAGCCTCAGGTAATTCGTAAACATCAGTTTCAGTGGTTTCTAGCGACTCTTCAACAAGTTTTTCTAAAGGAGGAAGTTCGTCATCGTCAATTGAAAGTTCATCTTCTTCAAAGGTTTCAGAAAGTTCATAGACATCAGTTTCGGTAGCTTCTAAAGGCTCTTTCCCAACTTTGTCTAAAGGAGGAAGTTCGTCGTCAACAGAAATTATTTCTTCTTCAAAAATTTCAGGAGGTGTTAAAGGCTCTTCTTGTTTGCGACCAATATTTTTAAGACGAGCAAGTATTTTTGTTTGAGCGTCTTGAGCATCTTCAACTTTTTCGATTTCTCCAATTGGTTTTTCTAAAATCTCTTTTGTCGCAACGTTTGAAGATTCTTGGAAAGCAGAAGATTTGTCTTCGATTAAACTGTCTAACCCAGCTGCGACCTCGAAATTTTTGATTTCTCTCGCATACTTTTGATTAAATCTATCTTTTTGTAAAGCATTGCGAAAGGCTTCAAGTGCTAAAGAATTATTGGCTGTTTTTTTATAAATTATCGCTTCTAACTCAAAGGTCATTGCAAGAGTTGGAGCTATCTTTTTAAGTTCTTCAAGTTCCTTTAAGGCTTCTTCATAATTTCTTGTTTTGATAAGAGCGTTCACCAAAACAATTCTCGTCGAAATGTTTTCAGGTTCTTTGCTTAAAAGAAGCGAGCAGTTAAACTTCGCCTCTTCGAAAAGTTCCATTTTCAGATAGTTGTCAGCCAATCTACCTAAAAGTAGAGAGCTTGGATTTGCCTTAATTAACTCCGTTAGGATTTCAATTTCTTTGACCAAATTCGGCATAAAAAATATTTAGAACCTATCTTTTAGATGTTGTCTTTTGAAAAAAGAAAGTTTGATCCAACAGTTTTACCTGAATTCAAATTAACCGTTTTTGTTTCACCATCAACTTTAACCTGTACAAACCAAAGGTCTTCAGAATGTGAAAGGTAAATGTAATAATTTCCTTTTGGAAGTGGTGTGTCAGCACTGTTTTCAAAAGTAAAAGAAAACTTACTTCCTCTTTTCCCTTTGATTGAAGTTTCTTTTAGCGAGTGAGCAAGAATCAAGTTTCTAAGCCTTGTGTTATATTCATCAACTGTTTTTTGAATATTGACTCCACCACCAGTTTCTGTTCCGTCTTTTAATTGCTCGTCTATTTTTTTTCTTTTTTCGATAATGTTTGTAATTTGTCTAACGATTCCTGAAAGTTCGCCAAGAAAGAATTTTTCAGCTTCTTTCTTTACTTCTGGAGCAAGTCCGATACTACTTGAGTAAGTTTCCAAATATTTTGAAAAAAGTTTTGGGTCACTTCCTGCTTGAACAGTAGTTTCAAATTTTTTAAAAAGAACGTTATCGAATTTTTTTCTAGCTTCTGGAGCTTGTTTGGTTTTTTCTAATTTTTTCCAAAGTCTTTGCCTTTCGTTTTCAAGTTTCTCGTCTTCTGCAATAAGCAAAGCTCTTAGCGAGTCGCCTTGTTCGGCAGAATTTGCGATTAAATCTTTAAACTGCTGACGTAATTTTTCGATTTCAGAAGAGATTTCAGGTTTGATTAGGTAAACTTTTTTATTTAAAATCTCACTATCAGTGCTTGGAACTGAACCGCTAATTGTTCCTTTTTGAGTTTCCTCATCTCCACAAGCAAACAAAAGTATTCCTGAAAAAAGAGTTAAGATTAAGTTTCTAAGAGTCATTTAGGTAGTGCTCCTCAATTTGAATTGAATAAAATTAAACTTTTTGGTATTTCTTTAAAAGTAGGAACTAAAAGTTCAAAATCTCTCGAATCGGCTTCACATCGAATTGAGTAAACTTTTCCGTCGTACTCAAAAAGAAACTCAATTAAAGAAATTTCTCTTCCGCTTCGCCACTTTTTGTAAGTAACAAAATTGAAATTTACACCATTAAAGAAAAATATATCTTCTTTAATTTTGGCTTTTGTTATTTTTTCTAAATTTAACTCCTCATTTGCCTCTCCCCAAAAATAAATTGAAATTTTGGAAGCTGCATCTTTGAACTCCCAAAATTGAGCCAATTTTTCTTCACCTCTAAACTTTCCATTTTTTCTCCAACCAATAGGGTACCTTAAGGAAAATCTGTGATTCCGTGAAATAAAGAGTTCGTCTAAAGGTAGCGACTCACCATCTTCTTCTGACTCAGGAAGTTCAAACGAAAAAGTATTGAACATTTGCTCAAACTCAGGCAAAAATTGCTGTGAATACTCAGAAGGGCATTGAAAATTAACGATGAGTTTGTGGTCAGAAAAGTCAAAGACGTAAACAATTTTTCTTAATTTATCTTCAGCTTGGTTATTAAAATACTCAAGTTTGTAAGTTGAAATTCCGTTAATTTCAATAATCTTATCAGAAATTTTCGCAGAGTTTTCAAAAAATAAATCTGTTTTCTTCGTCTTAAGGGTCTCCTTAAACTCTTCAAGTTTGTGAATATTTCTAATGTTTTGAATGCTAAAAAATGCCATTTGTGAACGAGCGGAGGAAACTGAAATTATATTTTTGAAAAACCGAATTTCAACAAAGGCTCTTGTTGAGTCGTTTAGATCAGGAAAAGCCATTTCTGTTGCTTTCCAACTTTTGTTTCTTTCAAATGTCACTCCAACTTCTTCATTCACGTAAGTTTCAAAAATAGTTTCGCCCTTCTCTTCTAAATTTTTGTTGTAAACCTCAAAAATTTTTTCAGTTTCTGATTTCTCTTGGGCAAAGCTTTGGGCTGTGAAACAGGTTAGAAACAAAAGCAAAAGAGTTTTTGCAATTTTTTCTGCTTCAAGTGTTTTTAAAAAAAGTTTTGTGTAGGAAAATGTTGAGGCTAAAATCAAAACTGCTCCAATGTAAACGAAAATTATTCCTATTTCGGGTTTATTCAAAATATAAAAAATCACAACAAGCACGAAAATATTTACAGTAACCTTACCAAGCATATTCGAAGAAATAACGCTTTTCCTTTTTCCAAAGACAAAAATAGAGGCAATAATTATTCCAATATCTCTTGCAAGAAGAATTCCAAAGAACCAAATTGGAATCGGGTTTACTCGGTAAAGTGCCAAGTAACCCAAAACAAAAATTGCACAGAGTTTGTCAGCAACAGGATCAATGATTTTCCCAAATTCTGAGACTTGATTTAATTTACGGGCAAAATATCCATCAAGAAAGTCTGTCAACCCTCCAAGAAAGACAAAAAACAAAGCGTAATAATTTCCCGTTTCCGTTTCCCAAGAAAGAAAATAAAGTAGAGGTGGAATCAGCAAAATTCGGCTGAAACTAAGAAAATTGGAAATATTTAAAATCTTACCCAAAGTCTTTTGTCAAATTCAGAAATTAAAAGTTCAGAATTGCCGACTTTAGTCGGTTAGGGAATACAAAACCGACTAAAGTCGGCAATCCATTTCGTTTGAGAATAGAAAACAAGAGCACAGCCTTTAGCTGTTTGCAATACTAACAGCCTAAAGGCTGTGCTCCTAAAATTGTTTAAGAATTTATCCTAAAAATATCTTTGTTACTTCCCAAATTAGTTTTGGTTGGAAACGAACTGCTGTTTTAAAAACATTAAACAAAGTTCTTTTTTCGGGAGGCATTTTGACAAGAATTTCAGCAGTTTGGTTAAGTTGTCCGTCAGTTAATTTTGCCGTAAACTCTTTAACTTTGTAAAACCTGTCGTTTAGTTTGCCGACAGTTTTTTTCCACTCTTTGTCGTAATTTGAAAGCATCTTTTTAGAAACATCGTTTTTACGAATCGCTTCACCGATTACTTTTCCAGCGATTCTTCCTGCTTTCATTGCGTTGACAATTCCTCCACCAGTCATTGGGTTTACTTGGTGAGCAGTGTCTCCGACAAGAACAATTCCGTTTCCAGAAAGTTCACTCATACTTTCGGTACAAGGAACACCACCAAGTGTAGTTGTAATTTCAGAAGCATTAGGAAATTTTTCTGCTATGTACTCGTCAAGATATTTTTTTGGGGATTTTTTGCCTGAGTATTTTCCTGAAATTCCGATTCCAACGTTTGCTTGTCCGTCACCTTTAGGAAAAACCCAAATGTAACCTCCAGGACATTTTTCAGTTGAAAGGAAAAAATCTATAACACCGTCTTTTACGTCAATGTTTGCGAGGTGAGCTTGGTAACAAGTTTCCATATCTTTCATTTTTATCACAGTCTTGAAACCTGCCCAACGACCAACTCTTCCCTCAACTCCATCAGCAGCAACAACAACTTTTGCTTTGACTGTTCGCTCTTCTTCCGATTGATAACGATATTTTACACCACTTACATAGTCTCCGTCAAAAGTCAGTCCCGTAACATAACTTCTTGTTTGAATTTTTGCACCAGAACGAATCGCCATCAAAGCAAGTTCTTGGTCAAACATTTTTCTGTGAAGAACGTAACCCGAGCCTTCTGCTGAAGATTCAACGATTGTTCCGTTTGGAGAAATAAGTCTGAATGTTTTTACAGTCGAAGCAATCATCGGCATTCCGTCAGGATTCGGAATAAATTCCTTCAAACCTGCTCCACCAACAGCTTCACCACATCTTACAGGAATTCCAATTTCTCTGTCTTTTTCTAAAACAAGTACTTTTAAACCTTCCTCGGCAGCAAATTTCGCAGCCATAGTTCCACCTGGTCCACCGCCAACTACGACAACATCAAATTCTTCTTGCAAACTAAATACCTTTTTGTTTTTGTTCTATTCCGCTTTATACAGAACTTCAATTGGACAAATTTTTATACACATATCACAATCAATACAAATTTCGTGAACAACCGCAATGTGAGAGTCTGAAAGTTCGATACAATCTACTGGACAAACTCCAACACAAGTTCCGCAGAAGTCGCATTTATCTTGTTTAATGCCAATCACTTAAATGCCTTTGCTAAATTTTTCAATTACTCTATTCAATTAGGGTGCAAAATATAAGTTAAACTTTAAAGAAATTGCATAAGTTTAAGGCTTTTTTTTGAAAATTGAAAATTTATTCTAATCTCTTTTTTACAGTTGTAAAAGAATTTTCTATATTGGGCAAATTTCTGATTAGAAAAAATTAAGAGATTGAATAAAAAATGTACACTTACAGAGCAAAAGTAACAAGAGTTGTTGACGGAGACACGGTTGATGTTAACGTTGATTTAGGTTTCGGAGTTTTTTCAAGACAAAGATTTCGTTTGGCAGAAATTGACGCTCCCGAAACTCACCGAAGGAAAAAAGATAGTGAAGAGTATAAAGCAGGAATGAAAAGTAAAGAATGGTTGGAATCAAAAGTCTTGGAAACTGAAATCATTGTCAAAACAAACAAAGACAAAAAAGGTGCTTACGGAAGATACATTGCTCACCTTTTTCTTAAAGACGAAGAAACCTCCCTAAACAATCAAATGTTAGAGCTCGGACTCGCAAAAAAATACTAAAAATGAGGACTCAATGGCAGATTTTAAATTGACCAAAATCGCAGCAAAATACAAAATCAAAACAAAGTCAAGTCTCAGCCGTGAACGGAAACTTGAACTTTACCACTTTATGCTTTTGACAAGAGCTTTAGACGACAGAATCGCAAATCTGTATCGACAAAGCAAAGTTTTTGGTGGAGTTTACGGAGGAAGAGGTGAAGAAGCAACCGCAGTTGGTGCGACTTTCGCTCTTGAAAAAGATGACGTAATTGCTCCAATGATTCGAAATGCAGGAGCTCTTTATGTCAAAGGACTTGACCCAAAAAGATTTCTCGCAAACTTTCTCGGAAAAGTTACAGGACCAAGCAAAGGTAAAGACGGAAACACTCACTTTGGTGACTTGGAACTTGGAATTTTTGCTCCGATTTCTATGCTTTCAGCAATGATTCCAACTTGTTGTGGAGCTGCAATGACTTTCAAAATGCGAGGCGAAAAACGTGTCGCATTAACTTGGACAGGCGACGGAGCTTCAAGTCTTGGAGATTTTCACGAAGGAATAAATCTTGCGGCTGTTCAAAATCTTCCGCTTGTTCTTTTCATTCAAAACAATCAGTACGCTTACTCAACTCCAACAAGACTGAATTGCGTTGCAAAAGACTTTGTTGACAAAGCTGTTGGCTACGGAATTGAAGGAGTTCAAGTTGACGGAAACGATGTTTTGGCAGTTTACGAAGTAGCTAAAAAAGCAATCGATAAAGCAAGAAACGGAGGAGGTCCTACTTTAATCGAATCAATTACGATGCGAATGAAAGGACATGCAGAACACGACGACTTTTTCTACGTTCCAAAAGACTTTTACAACGAATGGCTGAAAAAAGACCCTATTGTTCGTTTTGAAAATTATTTGCACGAAAATGAAAATGTTACTTTAGACGAGTTCCAAAAACTAAATGACAAAGTAAAAGACATTGTTGACGAAGCCGAAAAATTTGCCTTAGAAAGTCCTTACCCTGTTGGTGAAGACGCAGCAAAAGGTGTTTACGCAGATTAGACTAAAAGAATTAAAAATGCACAAAAAAATTATAGTTTTCCTTAGTTTGACTTTCCTTCTTTCTTGTTCGGAATACTCCGAAAGCCAAACCTCAAACTTAACAGCTCCACAAAATCTCAAAATCAATCAACTTTCAGAAACAGAAGTTACTCTTAGTTGGGATTACGAATACCCGAATTTTAAAACAATTCCTGAAATCCAAAAATTTCATTCTGAATTCTTAGGTTTTAAAATTGAGAGAAAAACTAACGAATTAGAGTTCACTGAAATCGTTCGCCTTAACGGAGACGTTGTAACTTTTAATGACTCTGGTTTAGTAGGCAGTAATTCTTACACCTACAAAATTTCTGCTTTAACAGAAGCAAATTCGGTTTCAAGTGAACCGCTAAAAATTGCTTACGAGCCTTTTGGTTACGAATTAGGTTGGACTGGAAATCACCAAGCAGGAGTTCGAGCTGGAGTTTTTAGCCCTGACAATTCTTCAATTCTGACAGGAAGCGACAAAGGAGAAATTAAACTTTGGAACTCCCAAACTGGCGAAATCAGATGGCAGAAAAAATTTCCACTAATAAGTCGCTCTGTTCGTTTCAGCTTTGACGGAACAAAAGTAATTGTAAACTCAGGGGAAAGAATTATCGTTTTACGAACTTCTAACGGAACTTTACTTTGGGAAAAAAGTCATTCAGTTGAAACTTTACTTTGGGAAGTTTTCCCGAGCCACGACAACACAAAAGTTGTTTCTTGCGGAACAGATAAATTCGTTAGAGTTTGGAACTTAGCTGACGGAACTTTGCTCTGGGAACACGAACACGAAAAAGTTGTAAACACTTGCGAATTCAGCCCTGACGATTCCAAAGTTGCAACAGGAACAGGAGTTGGAGTTCAAGAAGGCAAAGTCAAAGTTTTCGACTCTGAAAACGGAAACTTGCTTTGGGAAGGTGAACACGGAGAACTCGTTTTTTCAATTGCTTTCAGTCCTGACGGAACAAGATTTGCTTCAACTGGACACGACAGTTTAGTCAAAGTTTGGGACTCTGAAAACGGAAATTTATTTTGGGAAGGTCAGCACCAAAACTTAGGCTTCCAAGTAAATTTTAGCCACGACGGCAAAAAATTAACAACTGCAAGTGAAGACAGACACGTTCGAGTTTGGGACGTTGAAACAGGAAATGAAGATTGGAAAGCATTTCAAGGCGAACACGTTTGGTCAGCTTCATTCAGTTCAGACGGCACAAAAGTGGTAGCAGGTAGTTTTGACAACAGGTTCAAGGTTTGGAAAGCAAAAAACGGTTTCACTTTTTGGGAAGGCGGAACTCATGACCACTTAGTTTTTGCAACTTCTTTTAATTCTGACGATTCACAAATTCTTTCGACTAGTTACGATGCGAAACTAAAAGTTTGGAATGCAAGAAAAATGTGGAGTGTTGTTGAGTGAGCTAAAAAATTATTTTTGATTCAGAGTTCGTGTTAGGAATTTGTCAAGTTGGTTTGCAAACTCCTGTTTGTCTTTACTGTTGTAAGAATTCGGACCTCCTGTTTCAACTCCGACTGAACGCAATTCTTCAAACAAATTTCGCGAAGCTAATCTTTCCCCAATGTTTACGTCGGTTAGAAATTTCCCTCTTGGGTCAAGCACAAACCCTTCTTTTTTGATTACTCTGTCAGCCAGAGGAATGTCAGCAGAAATCACCAAATCACCTTTTTCCATAATTTCTACAATTTTGTCATCAGCTACGTCAGCACCTGCAGAAACGATTAGGCTTTTGATTAGTGGTGAACTCGGAACTCGCAAAAATTGATTCGCTACCAAAACTAGTTCGACTTTAAGACGCTTCACAGTTTTGTATAAAATTTGTTTTACAGCTAAAGGACAAGCATCTGCGTCAACCAAAATTTTCATTCTCAAAAAATCCTTAATTTTTAGTATTCAAATGAGTAAAAAAACACTGAAATAAAATGACTAATACTTCCACCCAAAACGAAAAAGTGAAAAATTGCGTGGTTAAATTTTATCTTTTTAATGCTGTACAAAACTGCTCCAACAGTGTAAGCCATTCCTCCTGCAAAAAGCCAAACTAAACCTTCAAAAGATAAATTTGCAACCAATGGTTTTATCGCAAAGACAACTAACCAACCCATAAAAACGTACATTAAAGTTGATACTATTTTAAACCTGCCTGTAAAAAATAATTTCAGAATTATTCCTGTAACAGCCAAACTCCAAGTAATCCCGAAAATTACCCAACCTGTTGTTCCGCTAAGAGTGATTAAAGTAAAAGGTGTGTAAGTTCCTGCAATCAAAACATAAATCGCAGCGTGGTCAAAAATCCGCAATCGGCTTCTCACTTTTGGTTCTTTCGCACTGTGGTAAAAAGTCGAAGCAGAGTAAAGAGTAATCAAACTTACCCCGAAAATCGCAAAACTTACAATGTGCCAAACATTGCCGTTTACACTTGCGTGAACCACCAAAACAACCAAAGCAATAACACTCAGAAACAAGCCGAAAGAGTGAGAAATGACATTTAATTTTTCTTCCATTGGCGAATAAAATTTTACGCCTTCAATATTTTCCATAAAAATAATTTCCTTAATTTTAAGGTAAAACTAACTCTTTTTACTTAAGTAATTGACAACTCTTTTTTAATTTTATTGATAATATCTTCTACTTATTTCATTTCCTCAATCTCGCTTTTAGAAGCTAAAATTTGAAGTCTGTTTCCCTTTCTCTGCAAAATAACAGGGTAATTTTGTTTTACTGAAAATTGTTTTTCAAATTCATCTTGATGTAAAAAAAGTAATTCTTCCATTAAATTTCCCCGAAAAAAATTCCACTTTTGCTTTTCTTTAACTAATCCAAAAGTTATTTCACAAAGTTTACAATCTTAAGTTGATGGGCTCAAAATTTTGTGAACAATTTACATTGCTAAATTGAGTTTACTCGAACCAGCGTTGTAAACGAAAATTATCATTTTGTTTTTCCAAAGTAATAAAACCAAAGGTAAATCTTTTCGCTCTCTTTTAAAGGCACATTTTAATTTGAAAATTGAGGGTAAATGTTTAACTTTATGGACTATTAAACATTACAATTTAAAGTTACTTAGAGGATTAAATAAAATGCAAGATTTAGGGCTTTCGAAAGTCGGCATAAATGAGCACAAAACAATTTACAGAAACCTTTCATACGACGAACTTTTCAAACACGAAACAGACCCAAGTCTTGAAGGACACGAAAGAGGTTTTGTAACTTCTTCTGGAGCTGTTGCTGTTGAGACAGGAAGATTTACAGGGCGTTCTCCTAAAGACAAATACATTGTTGAAGAGGAAACTTCAAAAGACAACGTTTGGTGGGCTGGAAGACCTGGTTCTGACAACAAACCAATTTCAGAAGAAACTTGGGAAGAACTCAAATCAATCGCTCAAAAACAACTTAACGGAAAAAATCTTTACATCATTGACGCATTTTGTGGTGCAAATCCTGAAACAAGAATCAATGTGCGTGTAATCACAGAAGTTGCTTGGATGGCACATTTTGCAAAAAATATGTTCATCAGACCAACTGATGCTGAACTCGAAAACTTCAATCCTGATTTCACAATTCTTCACGCTTGTAAAGCTACAAATCCTGATTTTGAGAAACACGGACTTAGAAGTGAAGTTTTCGCTGGTTTTAACATCAAGCAAAGAATGGCTGCAATTGGTGGAACTTGGTACGGTGGAGAAATCAAAAAAGGTATTTTCTCAATGATGAACTACTTCCTTCCACTTAAAGGAATTGGTGCTTTCCACTGTTCTGCAAACGAAGGACAAAAAGGCGACACAGCACTTTTCTTCGGACTTTCAGGAACAGGAAAAACTACTCTCTCAACTGACCCAAACAGAGCTTTAATCGGCGACGATGAACACGGTTGGGACAACGACGGAATTTTCAATTTTGAAGGTGGTTGTTACGCAAAAACAATTCACTTGAGTGAAGAAGCTGAGCCAGACATTTACCACGCAATCAAAAGGGACGCACTTTTAGAAAACGTAGTTTACGACGAGAAGACAGGTGTAATCGACTACGAGTCAAATGCAAAAACTGAGAACACTCGTGTTTCTTACCCAATTCACCACATTGACAACATCGTAAAACCTGTTTCAAAAGGTGGACATCCAAATCACGTGATTTTCTTAACTGCTGACGCTTACGGAGTTCTTCCTCCAGTTGCAAAACTCACCGAAGACCAAGCAAAATATCACTTCCTTAGTGGGTACACAGCTAAAGTTGCAGGAACTGAAATCGGAGTTACTGAACCTTCAGCAACTTTCTCAACTTGTTTCGGTGCAGCTTTTATGCTTCTTCACCCAACAAAATATGCTGAAATTCTTGGTAAAAAAGTAAACGAACACGGTTCTCACGTTTGGCTTGTAAACACAGGTTGGACAGGTGGTGCTTACGGAACAGGAAAAAGAATGTCTATCAAACTTACTCGTTCAATCATCACTGCAATTCTTGAAGACAAACTCAATGACACAGAATACGAAAATATGCCAATTTTCAACTTAGCAGTTCCAAAGTCTGTTGACGGAATTGACGATTCAAGTGTTTTGAATCCAAAAAATACTTGGACTGACAAAGCCAAATACGATGAAACAGCTAAAAAATTAGGTGCAATGTTTGTCAAGAACTTTGAGACTTTCACCGACAACGACGAAGGCAAAAGATTAGTTGCCGCAGGACCAAAATTATAATTTAAAGTCTCATTTCTTTTGTGGTTATGAACGGGCAATTAGCGTAAGCCAAATTTGCCCGTTTCTTATTTTAAATAAAAATTGCGGTGCTAACGCTTCCTGCGGTAGTAACGCTCTCTCAAATCAGAGGCAAAAAACTTGGAAAATATTAGCTATAAATCTGCAGGCGTTGACATCGAAGCAGGTGAAGAATCCGTAAAAAGAATAAAAACTCACGTCAAAAAAACTTTTACAAAAGGTGTTCTCGGAGAAATCGGACTTTTCGGTGGATTCTTTGAACTCGACTTAGCAAAGTGGAAACAGCCTGTTTTAACTTCAAGTGTTGACGGAGTCGGAACAAAAATCAAAGTTGCTTTGATGGCACAAAAATTCGACACAGTCGGACAAGACTTGGTCAATCACTGCACAAACGACATTTTAGTTTGTGGAGCTTATCCACTTTACTTTTTGGATTACTTTGCAACGGGTAAACTTTCTCCCGAAATGTTTGAGCAAGTGATTCTCGGTTTCTCAAAAGCTTGTATCGAAAATGAATGTGCTTTAATCGGTGGCGAAACTGCCGAAATGCCGGGAATTTATGCCAACGAAGATTTTGACCTCGCAGGAACAATTGTTGGTTGTGTCGAAAAATCGAAAATCATTGACGGAACTAAAGTCCACAAAGGCGATGTTTTAATTGCACTTCCTTCGACAGGACTTCACACAAACGGCTATTCATTAGCAAGAAAAGTTTTGTTTGAAGTTGCAAAACTCGACGTTTCAACTTACGATGACGAACTCGGAACAACAATCGGCGACGCACTTCTTGCTGTTCACAAAAGTTACTTAAATCCAATCAAAAATCTTTTGGACAACACTGATTACGTAAACGGACTTTCTCACGTTACCGGTGGCGGAATCATTGGAAACACAAATAGAATTTTGCGTGAAGGAATGACAGTTGAAATGGATTGGTCAAGTTGGAAAGTTCCACCAATTTTCACAATGATTCAAAAGCTTGGCAAAATTTCTGACGAAGAAATGAGAAAAGCCTTCAACATTGGAATCGGACTTTTAATCGCAGTCAAAGAAGAAAATGTAGATTCAGTTTTAGCCGAACTCAAGAAATCGGGCGAAAGTCCATTCGTAGCCGGAAGAATTAACTAAATGTTAGACTTAATCTTAGCAATCGTTTTAAGTTACTTGCTTGGTGCTTTGTGTCCAAGTCTTTGGCTGACAAAACTCATCACAGGAAAAGACCTCCGAACTCTCGGAAGCGGAAATCTTGGAGCAACAAACGCTTGGAGAAATTGTGGCTGGAAAGTCGGACTTCCTGTCGGACTTGTTGATTTGGGAAAAGGTTTTGTCGCAACTTTTTATGATTCACAACTAATTCCTTTCGATTTCTTTCCTGACCCACTTTATGCAAAAATTCTCTGTGGCTTTGTTGCAATTTTTGGACATATGTTTTCGGTTTTTGCAAATTTCAAAGGTGGAAAAGGAGTTCTTACTGCTGTTGGATTGCTAATTGGTTTGATGCCTCAAGCTGTTGGAGCTTGTGTTTTGGTTTGGATTATTGCAGTTGCGTTGACAAGAATGGTTTCTGTTGGTTCAATTGTTGGAGCACTTGCTTTACCTGTTGCTGTTTTCTTCCTTTACAACAATGATATTTTACAGGGGATTTCGATAGTAATTGCAATTTTGATTGTTTACACACACCGAACAAACATTCAAAGAATTCTCAAAGGCGAAGAAAGTAAAATTCCGATTGGAAAAAAGAATGCTTAACAAAATCACAATTTTAGGTTCAGGAAACTGGGGTTTGACAATTGCTCTTTTGCTTGCTCGCAAAGAAAGACGAGTAACCGTTTGGGGCAGAAATGAAAAGTTTATTTCCGAGATTTCACGAACTCGTGCAAATTCACGTTACCTTCCTGGAATTTCTTTACCAAGCGAAATTGAATTCACTTCCGATTTTGAAAAAGCAATTTCAAACAGAGATTTGATAATTCTTGGGATTCCTTCTCACGCTTTAAGACAAATTTCTGAAAAGATTGTTGATACAAAAATTGACATTTCAAAAACTTACTTCCTTGACCTTGCCAAAGGAATTGAAAACGAAACTTTAAAAAGAATGTCAGAAGTTCTTTTTGAAGTCTTACCCGAAGCAGAAAAAAATTACGCAGTTCTCGCAGGTCCAAACATTGCAAAAGAAGTTGCTTTAACAATTCCAACAACTTCTGTTGTCTCTTCCGACAATCCAAAACTTGCTTCTGAAATCCAAAAAACTTTGAGTACAAATTACTTTCGAGTTTATGCAAACGATGATGTAATCGGCGTTGAACTTGGAGGAGCTTTGAAAAATGTAATTGCACTTGCAGCAGGAATTAGCGACGGACTTGGTTTCGGTGCAAACGCAAAATCTGCTTTGATGACTCGCGGACTCGCAGAAATATCACGACTTGGAGTTGAGCTCGGAGCTAAACCTGAAACTTTTGCAGGACTTTCAGGAATGGGCGATTTGATTACAACTTGCGTAAGTCCAAGCAGTCGGAACAGAACTTTGGGTGAAAAAATCGGCAAAGGCAAAACCTTAACCGAAGCACTTGAAGAAATGACAATGGTAGCAGAAGGAGTCAACACAACGAAATCGGCTTTCCAACTTTCTCAAATGTTAAACATAGAAATGCCAATTACAGAAGCGATTCACAACATTCTTTTTGAGGAAAGAAGCCCAAAAGAAGTCGTTGCCGAATTGATGCTCAGGAATTTAAAAGCAGAGTAAACTCACAAAACATTAAACGCCTGACTTTTCATAAGACAAAAGACCTTCTTGCCTAACTCAAGTCCAAAATCATTCAGAGTCTTAAGTGAGACTTCCACCAAAATCGTCTCGCCAACGTCAACTTGAACCAAAGCTCCGTGATGTCCGATTTCCGAAATCCCCGTAACTTCTCCTTCAATTTGGTTTTGAATTGAAATCCCTTTGATTTCTGTAAGAGCCAAAGCAATATCTTCGGGACGAACTGAAATTGTAACTTTGCCATTTTCTTTTGACTCTAAAAATGGAATTTTGATATTCTGCTCACCAAGTTTCACCAAAGTGAAACCTTTCTCTTCCTGTTGTTCAACAAATTCAACTTCAAAAATATTTTCTAACCCAAAAGACTTTGCAAGAGTCAAAATCTTCTCTTTCTTTACAATCTCGAAAAATCTTCCAAAATCCAAAACTTTGCCTTTTTCCAAAACAATAAGCCATTCGGTAAGTTCCAAAATCTCGTTAATTGAGTGACTAACATAAAGCATTGGAATTTCTGTTTCCTTCTGTACTCGTTTCAAGAAAGGCAAAATCTGTCGTTTCAAAGATTCATCAAGTGAAGCCAAAGGTTCGTCAAGAAGTAGCAAACTCGGTGAAGAAAGTAAGGCTCTTCCCAAAGCAACTCTTTGTTTTTCACCTCCTGAAAGTTTCAGAGGTTTACGACTCAAAAGATTTTCAAGTTCTAGTAATGCTACAACTTGTTCAAGTTCAAATTTTCTTTCGTTTTCCTCTAACAGTTTGTAGCCGTAAAGCAGATTATTTTTTACAGAAAGATGTGGAAAAAGTTGACTGTCTTGAAAAACGTAACCAATTTTTCTTTCGTGCGGCGGAAGATTAATTTTGTTTTGGGAATCAAAAATAACTTTCCTATCAATTTCAATTTTTCCAAATTTTGGATTTTTTAAACCTGAAAGAACATTAAAAAATGAGCTTTTTCCTGCTCCGGAAGCTCCAAAAATACCAACTATTTTTTGTTCAATTTTTAGCTTCACTTCAAGGTCGAATTTTTCAATAGCCAATTTAAAATCTAAGTCTAACAAAAGTTACTTCCCTAAAAGTTTTTTAGTTCTTCTTGCAAAAAACTCGCTTCCCAAAAGTGCTAGGAAAGACAAAACTACCGAAATCAAGACAAGCCGAAAAGCTGCTTCTTCGCCATTTGGAATCTGAATGTAAGTAAAAATTGCAAGTGGTAAAGTTCGAGTTTCTCCTTCGATGTTTGAGACAAAAGTAACTGTTGCACCGAACTCGCCCAAACTTCTCGCAAAAGTCAAAATCAAGCCTGTCAAAACTCCGGTCAGTGAAAGTGGTAAAGTAACTGTAAAAAAGACACGGATTTTACTTGCTCCAAGAGTCGAAGCTACTTGCTCAAGACGTGGCTCAACAAGTTCAACTGAAAGCCGAACAGCACGAACCATAAGCGGAAAACTCACAACAGCCGAAGCCAAAACTGCTCCTTTGAAATCAAAAGCGAAAATTATCCCGAAAAACTCATTTAAAAATTTCCCTAAAAAACCTTGAGTTCCAAAAGCCAAAAGTAACAAGTAACCAGTTACAACAGGAGGCAAAACCAAAGGTAAGTGGACAAGCCCATCGAAGAAAGATTTTCCACGAAATTCTTTTTTTGCAAGTAACCAACCGCAAAAAATTCCTGGGATTAAAACTACAACAACACACCAAAGACTAACTTTTATCGAAAGCCAAAGTGCTGAAATTTCTTCTGGAGATAACAAAATAATGACTAATAATTAATGACTAATGGAAATGAAACCTCAAAACCTACCACCAAACCAAAATTCATAATTCTTAATTCATAATTCTTAATTCTCAAAAGAGCATTCTCCCCAAGTAAAAGGATTTACATAAGTGTAAGTTTCGGAGTCGACAGACCAGTAAGTTTCTTTTTCTTTTGCAAAGAACAAAACGTTCAGCAAAATTTTCTTTGTTTTGCTTAAGCCAACTAAGTTTGAATTTTTGAGCAAAAAACTTAATTCTTTAAAGGTTGTTTTAGTTGTCAAAACAAGTGGTTTTATGTTAGGTTCTACCTCTGTAAAAATTTGCTTCAAAAACACTTTTCCGTCTTCTTTTGAAATTTGCCAAACAGTTTGCCCTTCTTCAAGACTAACTGGTTTTTCGCCGTTTGAACTAATCATTAGGTAAGCAAAGCCTTTCTCTGCATTTTCCCAAAAGTTATTGTCAAATCTGAAATTAATCCCTAAACCATTGGCAAACTTTACAACTCGAAATTCTACTTCTTCTCCCTTAGGAGGATTCAACGAGAATTTTTTGATTTTCGCAAAGTCGAAATTTTCTGAAAACTTTTGGTCTAAAGATTTGATTTTTGTTTTCGGTAATTTTGGTAAGTAAGATTCATTTTTACTCAAGAAATCTTTTTTAAAAAGGTAGATGTCTCTTTGCTCATTCGTTACTAAGAACTCTTTTCCGTCAAAACAAATCGCTTCACATTGGTCGAGTTCAACCAAAACTTTTTCGTGATTTTTTGTGAGGAACTTTTCACCTTCTTTTCTAAAAAGGTAAAGGTATTCGTAACACAAAACCAAAAGTTCACCGTTTTGATAATCTGCTGCCGTAACTTGGCTGTCAGTTTCAAATTCCTCAAGCAATTCTAAAATCTGAACTTCATCAGTAAAATTTGGAAGTCTGTAAAGCTTTGTCTTTCGGTTTCCTCTATTTTTAGACAAAAAATAAAGTTTGCCTTCTGCTAGGAAGATAGCTTCACAATCAAAATTTTTCTGTTTATGTAAAGGTGGAAATTCTTTTTGATCAGGGTAAACAATTTGGATTTTTTTAGAAACTTCAGTAGTCATTTTCTTTCCAGTTGTGCTAAAAATGTCAGGTTCTTTCAGAAAGTAAAGTGTTAGGTCTTTTCTTGCATTTCTGTTGTTACCAATGTCTGCGATGACAATATTTCCCGAATTGTCAAAAGCAATGTCTTCCCAATCAACATTTTCTGCATTTTCTAAAATAACCTCCTTGACGAAAGTTCCATCTTTTCGGATTGCGAAAATTCTCGCTTTGTCTCCTGAGTCGTTGTGTGTCCAAAAAATATTTTCAAATTTTTGGCTTTTAATTATTCCCGATGACTCATCAATTTTGTCGTCTTGAATTTTTGAGAAAGGTTTATAATCTGTCTGAAAACAAGAAGTAAGGAGAAAAGAAAGGAAAAGTAGTCTTAGCATAAAAATCCTCTTAAAATTAAACTATTGGCTCAGGGTCTATGCTTTCGTCTAAATTTGGTGGTAAGTTGTGAAAAGTAACTCTGTTTCGACCAGCTCTTTTGGAAGCATAAAGCGCTTTGTCAGCAACACGAATAAAGTCTTTTGCATTTTCCATTACCTTTTTGTCGAACTCTGCAACTCCAATGCTTATTGTTACTTTATATTCATCGCCGTTGAAAGAAATTACTTTTTCCTCAATTTGACTACGAATTAATTCAGCTTTTTTAACGGCTTGTTCGGTATTTGTATTAATTAATAAAATCGAAAACTCTTCTCCTCCGTAACGTCCAATTCCGTCAATTGAACGAATCATTTTTTCCAAAGTCTGTGCCACTTGACGTAAAACCTCGTCACCAACAAGATGTCCATAATTATCATTAAAACTCTTGAAGTGGTCAATATCAATCATCAACAACTGCATTTTCAAATCATATCTGTCAGACCTTTGGATTTCAAGTGCAAGTTTTTCGTCAAAAGCTCTTCTGTTTGGAATCCGAGTCAAACCGTCTGTGCTTGCTAATTGTTTTAACTCCGAGTAGTAACTTGCTCTATCCAAAGCTCCGCCCAAAGTTACAGTTAATTTTTTTAGAATTTCTTTATTCTCTTTGTTGAAGAAAAAAGACCTCTTACTTTCGATTGTGATGATTCCTGGCTTTTCAATTGTGTCAAAAGGAACTGCAAGAAATGACCTGTAACCGCTAGAAGTTTTTTCTTGATTTGTATAACGTGGATGAAAATTTATCTCTCTTGTTCCATCGGCAGCTTCAATAAAATCACTGTCAATTTTTGAGTTCTTTCTTAAATCTGCAACAACTAAACCTTCGTTTTTCCTCAAAACATAACCGTTCAATCCTTCGCTGATTTTGAAAACCGTTTTAACAGGAAAAATTTCCTCATCTTTGAATTCGGAACTTGAGTAGTCTAGGTAAGCAATTTCAGCTTCCTCTGAATTAGGTTTTGAAAATGCAATTGCAAGTCTGTCATAGTTAAAGACTTTTTTCACAATTTCTAAGAATTTGAAAATTACATCTTTTTCTTTAAACTGACTACTTAAGTCAAGACTGACTTCGTAAAGTCCTGAGTAAAATAAAAATTTTCGGTTAGTGTCTTTTAGCTCTTCAAAGTTGATGATTAATTTTTCGATGACTTTTGCGAAGGTCTCAAATAGGTGCTTTTCTTTTTCAGAAAACTTATTCTCAGACTCAGAGTCAGCAACTAAAACTCCGATAATTTCTTTGTCAATTACTAATGGGACACCGAGAAATGAGCCTGTAATTTCTTCTTCTGAATAATAGTTAATTGCAGGAGAATTTTCGGGAATTGTGTTTTCCATTAAAGTTTCTTCACGTTTTACAACTGTTCCTGGAAGATTGCCCCCAAGCGGAATTCGCGAAGAAAGATGGAAATTTTGTGAATCGGAAAAACCTGCTTTTAAAAATAAAGTGTGGTCTTGCAAATTCAGAAGGAAAACACCAACTGTTTTAGCGTCCAAAACATTTTTTACTTTTTGTAGCAAATCATTTAAAAGCAACTCAAAATTTTCTTCAAACCTTTGAAATTGCTCATCAAATTTTTCTTCTGAAATTGATTCCCAATTAAAATCATTGGAATTCTTTGCTGTTTTTTCTTCAAAACTAAGTTGTGAGAATTCATTTGCTCGGTTGTTGTCTAAAATTGTTTCTTTAGGTTCAGAATCTTTTTCGATTGGTTCTGGAGGAGTAAAATTTATCGGAGCTTCGATTTTTGCTTTTCTTCTATCAAAAGATTCATCTCGCAAAGTCTCGTAAGATTCTGGCTCACTTTTTTTCTGATTCAAATAAAGGATTCCAACTGCAACCAAACCTAAAATGCCAATGAGTCTAACTGCTTGAACAAGACTTTCATTTTCTTCGATTCCGATTGGGAAAACCGAATAAAGTAAAACTAGAATTAGTAAAATGTATAAAATTTCAAGAAACTGAAAAGAGCCTTTGCTCATTGAACTTCTCAAGTTAGTAGTGATGGCTTAATTTTGTAGATTTCTTTTTGCGAAAAATCAATTTAGTAAATTTTGAAAACTCTGACAACTACCTAAATGAAAAACTAAGATTTTTCTCAACTTAGTGTCCTTCACAAAATTGAAAAGTTGGTCTAAATTTTTGTCAAACCTCTTCCTAAACTCTTCTTAGATTTCAACAATTCACTTTGAAAAATAGCTTTGAAATATTAATTTCACGGCTCGCTAAATCAAGAAAAATTAAACTCAAAGAATAAATCACAAAGGCACAAAAATGAGACGAAAATACGGAAACTACTCTTGGGACTCAAAACATCCTGCCGCAGATTCACTTGCAACAGAGAATTTTGTTAGAAGAAGAGAAATTAACGTTTCGCATCAAAAATTAGAGGTAAGTTTCGACCTCGAAAAAGAAACAATAAACGGAACTTGTACACTCACTTTCAAACCTGTAAATGACAAACTTGCAAAAATGTCTTTTGACGCTGTTGATTTGGAAGTTTCAAAAGTTGTAATTGACGGAAAAGAGCTTGAATACAAAATCAAAAAAGAAAGTATTGAAGTTACTTTGGACAGACCTTACAACTCTGATGAAGAAATGAATGTTTCAGTAACTTACAGTGTAACTTCGCCTGAGAAAGGAGCTTTTTTCATCAAACCTGACGAAGGTTATCCTGACAAAGAAGTTCATCTTTGGACACAAGGCGAATCGGAAGAAAACCGTTTTTGGTACCCAACTTACGACACTCCAAACCAAAAGTACACAACAGAAGCAATAATCACTTGTGACGAAAATCTTACTGCACTTTCAAATGGAAAACTTGTCAGTGAAACTCACAACAAAGAAGCAAAAACTAAAACTTTTCATTGGCTTCACGATGTTCCTCACGTCTCTTACTTATTCAACATTGCAATCGGAGACTTTGATGTTTACGAAGACGAGTACAACGGAGTTCCTGTAAATTATTACGCTCCAAGAGGTGAAGGCGACAAACTCAAAGATGCTTTCGGTTTAACTCCTGATATGATTAAATTTTTCTCAGAAGCAACAGGTTACGATTACCCTTACGCAAAATACGGTCAAGTTGTAGTTCGCGACTTTACTTGGGGCGGAATGGAAAACACAACTTTAACAATTATGTACGACGGAATCATTTACGACAAAACTGCTAAGAAAGATGTTGAACTTGATTCTCATTCCTTAGTTGCTCACGAACTTGCTCACCAATGGTTTGGCGATTTGATAACAATGAAAAATTGGCAATACCTTTGGTTAAACGAAAGTTTTGCTTCTTACTTCGACCCTCTTTACTTTGAACACAAATTCGGAAAAGACGAGTTCGATTACAGAATGTACCAAGAGCAAAACGGTTACTTAGCAGAAGCAAAAGCAGGTTACATTCGCCCAATCGAAACAAATTTTTATCATTCCGCAGAAGATATGTTTGATGGACACTCTTACAACAAAGGAGCTTGTGCGTTGCACACTTTGCGTTATGAAATTGGCGACGAAATGTTTTTCAAAGGTGTCAAACACTACGTCAAAAAACACGCAAACACTTGTGCAGAATCTGCTGACTTGAGAATTGCCTTTGAGGAATCTACAGGAATTAACATTGATGCTTTTGTAAAACAGTGGTTCCAAACTGCAGGTCATCCGAAATTTGAAGTTTCTTACGATTACCAAGAAAGCACAAAATTAATCAAGCTCAAAGTTAAGCAAACTCAAAAAACCGACAAACACGTTCCGATTTTCAAAACTCCTTTTCAAATTGAAGTTGTTTGTGGTGGTGAGGGAAAACAGTTCAGATTTGAAACTGACAGCAAAGAACAAATTTACTACGTTCCTTGTGAAAACGAACCGGAAGCAGTTTTCTTCGACCCTGACGGATTCATTCTCTGTGAAATCGAGTTTGAAAAAGAGAAAAAAGAATTGCTTTGGACTCTCAAAAACGGAAGAACGATTTGGGTAAGAATTGATGCAGCTAAACAACTTGCAAAAATTACTGGAAAATCTGACGTTGTCGAAGCACTCGCTGATTGTGTAAAGAATGACTCTTTCTACGGAGTTTCAAGACAAGCTGCTGTTGCACTTGGAAAAATTGGAACTGACGATGCGAAAAAAGCACTTCTCGGACTTTTGGAAATTCCTGAGTCAAGAGCAAGAGTTGGAGTTGCTCAAGGTCTTGGAGAATTTAAATGCAAAGACGTTTACGACAAACTCGTAGCACTTTTTGATAAAGACGATTCTTACTTTGTTCGTGGTGCAGCAGTAACTTCTGCCGCAAAAGCTAACAAAGAAGGTTCTTTTGATTTCTTGAAACAAGCAATCGAAGTTGATTCTTTCCGTGCAGCAATCGCAAGTGGTGCAATGCAAGGAATGTTTGAAACTAAAAATCTTGAAGGAATTGAAATTCTTAAAGACAAAAGCACTTACGGAAATGAACTCCGAACAAGGGCATCAGCGATTCGTGTTCTTGGAAGTTACGCAGATTTCTTCCCTGAAAAATCAAACGACATTCGTGAATTTATTGAAGAGTTGTTGAAAGACCCGAACTTTAGAATTAGAAGCGTTGCAGTTGGTGCTTTAGAAAAAATAGCTGACACAAAATCAATTCCAAAAATTGACCAACTTGTAACAGGTGAAGTTTTTGGAATGCTCAAAAGAACAGCTCGCGAAGCAATCCTAAACATTCGCAAAACTGAAAAAACAAAAGTGCCAAAAGCATCTTTTGAAACAGAGGTAAATTCGCTCAAAGAAGAAAACAAGAAACTCAAAGAGAAACTTGAAGACATCGTGGCGAAACTTGACTCAGTCTTGAAGAAATAATCGAATGAACCAAAATCATTTGTAAAAATACAAAAGCCGATTGGGAATTTCTCCAATCGGCTTTTTTGTAAAATTCGCAGGGAACAAAAATTTTTGTTCCCTACAGATTTTTGTCATTCCGCAATTTTAAAATTATTTCAGTAATTGCATTTTTTTCGTTTGTGAGAATTTTCCTGATTCGAGTCTGTAAAGGTAAGTTCCACTTGAGACTTGTTTTCCTGATTCGTTTGTACCATTCCAAACAACAGAGCCTTTGGAATTTGTAAGCTCATATTCTTTGACTTTCTCGCCCAAAATGTTAAAAATCGTCAACTTACTTTTTACAGAATTAGAAATTGGTAATTCGTAATTAATTGTTGTCGAAGGGTTAAACGGATTCGGATAATTTTGTGCAAGTTCGTAACCTTCGAGTTTGTTTTCCTCTTCTTCAATGTCAGACCAAATTATAGAAGTAATATCAACTTTAAACATCGACCTTCCGTGTGTTCCTGCAACTAAATGGTACTGAGTTCCTTCTATAAGTTCTAAATCAAAAACAGGAGAAAGTGGTAAACCATCGTCCATAATTGTCCAATTATAGCCTTGAAAAAGTGGAAATGAATTAAAAACACCCAGATCTGTTCCAACAAAAAGATGAGTCGTCATATCAATCTGATTAATCTTAGAAGATGACTTTTGTGAAGGATTTATAATTACTGGCTGAGAAAAAGCAATAACATCATTAATTGGAACATTTGGTAAATTTCCGCTAACATCGATCCAAGTTTGCCCTAAATCTTCTGTTTTCCACAAATGAGCAGTTAAGTCATTTTCTTTAAAACCTGAGAAACTTACATAACAAATTGAATCTGCTGCTCCTATCCAACCACCATTATCAAACTTAACAGGTGCAACACGAGTACACCAACGAGTTGGCAAACTTGCGGAAACATTTGTCCAATTTGCTCCGTCGTCGGAAGTTACCCAAACGTTTCCGTCGTCAGTTCCTGCCCAAACAATGTCAGGGTTTGTAAAAGAAGGTGCAATTGTTGTAACAGTTCCGAAGTTCAAATTTCCACCTTGAGGAGGATTCGTCAAAGTCGGACTAAAAGAAGTCCAATTGTCGCCCATATCTGTTGTTTTGTAAACTCGGTTTGTTCCGAAGTAAAGAGTTGAATTGTCAAAAGGACTCATTGCAAAAGGTGTTGACCAGTTTCTTGGCTCATTTTGGTCAATTCCTGAATTCTGCCCGACAATGTTTGTGCTTTGTCCATTTTCAATTCTGAAAAGATTTCCCCATTGGTACTCTGCGTAAACTCTGTCTGAATTTGTCGGATCAACAAGACAATAAAATCCGTCGCCACCAAGAATTGATTGGTAATCGTCAAGATTTCCTGTCAAAGTTCTAACTGTGTTGTTGTCCTGAGTTCCTCCATAAAGTCTTTGTGGAAGTTGTGGGTCGTGAGTAATCGCATAAAATTGTGTTACAGGAAAATTCGATGCTTTTGTGAAACTATTTCCTGTGTTGTTTGTGTAGTAAAGTCCTCCATCGTTTCCAACGTAAATTTCAGAAGGAACTAAAGGATTGAACCAAAAAGCGTGGTGGTCAACGTGCATTTGGAAACTGTCAAAAGAGTTCCAAGTTTGTCCGCCATCTGTTGAGTTTTTTATTCGAACTCCCATTGCGATAATGTGGTCAGGATTTACAGGGTCAACATCAATTGTTCCGAAATACCAACCGAAAGAAGAAAAAATGTCCATTAAATCAGGGTCATTTGAATCGACGAGTTCTGTCCAAGTTGCCCCAGAATCAACACTTTTGTAAAAACCTTTGAAGTAACCCGGATGGTCAACGTAAATTGCGTAAACAGTTGAAGGAAGCGAAGGAGCGACTTTTACACCGATTCTTCCGACGTTCAAAGCATTTGGTGGAAGTCCGTTGGTAAGTTGATTCCAAGTTTGTCCGCCATCAATTGATTTGTAAAGTCCGCTTCCCATTCCACCTACTTTTCTTTCTTGAGGTCTTCGGATTCTTTCCCACATAGAAGCGTAAAGTTCGTCAGGATTTTGTGGGTTAATCGAAATGTCAATACAACCTGTTGAATCGTTTACTGTGAGTTGTTGCGTCCAAGTTTGTCCGCCGTCAATTGTTTTGTAAACTCCTCTTTCAGGGTTTGTGTCGAAAAGTTTTCCCATTGCAGCAACCCAAACAATGTCAGGGTTTGTCGGGTGAATTACAATTCTTCCGATGTGGTGAGAATTTGGCAAACCGACAAAAGTCCAGCTTGAACCTGCGTCAATAGTTTTGTAAACTCCTGTTCCCGGATAAGAATCACCTGAAGAATTCGCTTCACCTGTTCCAACCCAAAGTGTATTCGCATCATTTGGATCCATCGCAACTGCTCCAATAGAAAGGCTTCCGACATCATCGAAAATCGGTGTCCAAGCTTGACCGAAGTTTGTAGATTTAAAAACTCCACCTGCCGCAGTTCCTGTGTAAACAACATTTGGGTTGAATTGGTCAGCAACAACTGCTGTAACTCTTCCTCCAATGTTTGTCGGACCTGCTTGTTGCCAAGTCAAAGTGCTAATTTTGTTTTGTGATTTTGACTTCTTGCGTTCAGCACGAACTTGGTTTAGAGATTTTTGGTAGGCTTCCGTATTTAATTTTCCACTCGGGTAAGTTCTTTGAGCAAAAAACCAATCATTCGGAACTTTCGGCGGTTTGCGAGTAACTTCGTTTTGCTTCGTACTGCAAGACACCAAAAAGGCGAGTAAAACAAGGAAAAGAGTTTTTGAGTAGTTCATTTTCTCCAACTATTTTTTTAGGGTTAAAGGTTAGCTTAAATTAAAAGTTAGCATTTTGTAGGTCAAGCTAAAAAATGCTGTTCAAAACCGAATTAAGTTTCTATTTTTTTAAAACTAAATGGAAACCAAAATTTTGGAATGGTTTTTGTCGATTACTACCTTTCTCTACGAGGTAACAAACTTAGAATAACTTTAAGTTACGCCAATGAAACTCATTAAAGAAATTTTCCCAATTTTCTTTGTTGCGGTAACACTTTGTGTAAACGCTTGTCAAGAAGATTTACACGAACATTTACCTTTGGTGCATTCTGTCTCAATTTCACCCGAAAGCATAAATTCTCAGGAAACCGTTAGTCTTTCAGTTTACTCTACTGACGGAAATGGAGACAAACTTTCTTACTCTTGGGAAAGTGAATTCGGATATTTTTTGAGTAGTACAAATTTACCACAAACCACTTGGCAAGCTCCTTTCGAATCGGGAAATTACACAATTTTCTTCACTGTTGATGACGGCAAAAACCTTGTTCGAGACTCTGTTTTGATAACTGTCAACAACCTGCCACCGAATTTTAGTGAAATCAGGCAACCTGCTAATAACTCAACAAATGTAAAAATTCCAACAACACTCTTTTGGAATGCTTCTGACTACGAAAACGATTCTTTTGTCTATGATTTTTACTTCGGTAAAGAAGGGAATTTTTCGCTCCAAAAACACAATTTAGAAACCAACTTTTTTAACCCGCTACTTCTTGAGCCAGAAACCAATTACTCTTGGAAAGTCGTTGCTAAAGATTTAGAAAATGAGAATGAAACTGAAAGCGAAACTTGGTCTTTTAGAACAGGAAAATGGGCAAATTTTAGAACAAATAATTCTGGTTTGCCGATTGATTTAGCTTTTTCAGTTGCAATTGATCAAAATGATAAAAAATGGATTGGAACTTTCGGCAGTGGTTTAGTTTTGCTTGAAAAGGAAAATTGGATTGTCTTCAACACCGATAACTCACCAATTTCAGATGATAAAATTCTTAGTATTGCAATTGACAAAAACAATTCAAAATGGATTGGAACCGATTCGGGTGGCTTGACAGTTTTTTATGGAGCAAACTGGCGGACTTTTCAAATTGGAAATTCAGCTTTAATTTCTAACTCAATCTTAACAGTTCAAATTGACAACAATGACAAAAAATGGATTGGGACTTTACACGGCGGTTTGACAACTTTCGATAACTATGAATGGGAGACTTTTGCAGTCGGAAACTCAGGACTTCCTGATAACACGGTTCTTTCAATTGCATTTGAAAATGACAAAACTTGGATTGGAACTTCAAGCGGTGGAGTTGCTTCATTAGAAAATGAAATTTGGAAAGTCTTTGACACCTCGAATTCACCTTTACCAATTAACCGAATTAATTCAATTTCAGTTGACCAAAATGGTAAGAAGTGGTTCGGAACTCCAAAGGGTTTAGTTTCTTTTGACGGACAAAATTGGCAAGTTTTCACAGAAGAAAATTCAGACTTATTGGACGACCAAGTCTTTTCACTCAACGTTGACTCCAAGAACAAAAAGTGGATTGGAACAAGCAAAGGACTTAGCAGTTTTGACAAAAAATACTGGAGTTCTTACGAAGAGTTTTTTGGTAGCAACATTTTGGAAATCAAAATTGACGACTCTGGCAAGAAATGGATTTCTACAGAAGGCTCAGGGCTTGTGATGACGAATGAGCAATAATTTTTAATTTCACATCTATTTTTTCAAAAGTAAAGCACAAGCTACAATCGAAGCAGTTTCCGTTCTGAGTCGCCTTTTGCCAAGCGACAAGGATTGAAAATTTTTTGTTAAAACTTTTGTCACTTCTTCTTCCGAAAATCCTTTTTCAGAGCCAACCAAAATTAGTGTCTCGGAGTCTTTAGAGAGGCTTTCCTTTGAGCTTTCCACAAACTCTTCGTGTGCAATTAGCCTTTGTGGAAAACTTGTGGATAACTCTAAAACTTGTGCAAAACTAATCGGTTCAACTACTTCTGTGAGCCAATTTCCTCCACTTTGCTTCAAAGCACTAACCGAAATTTTTTTCCAACGCTCAAGCCTAACTTTTTCCTTAACGTTTTGTGATTTTATCGGAATGATTTTTTTGATTCCAAGTTCGGAACATTTTTCAACTAAAAAGTCAAAACGATTGCTATGTAAAATTCCGACTGCGAGAGTAATTTTGTTTTCATTTTCAGGTTCGTCAACGAGTGTCTCAAGGATTTCTGCTTTACAAGATTTTTTGTAAAATTCTTTGGCTTTTGCGAGGAAAATTTTCCCTTTCCCATCAGTAACTTGGAAGGGTAAATCTTTGTTTTTTCGTAAGACTTTGAAGAGGTGGTTGAACTCTTCATTTTCAAGTAAAAGGGTTTTATTTTTGAGGTCAATTTTTTCTGTAAAAAATAAAAACTGGTGAGCCAAAATTTTTCTTCCTTTTTTGTGTTTTAAATCTGATTACCGATTGATTTTACTCTTCTGAAAAATACAAAAATTAATTATATTAACCCGATTTTTTAAGCATAAAAATTTAACTTTAAGTGAGTTGTAAAATATGAAAAAATTTACCGCTTTTGTTTTAGGTGTTTTCGCACTTCCAACGGTACTTTTTGCACAAGGTGAAGGCTTTTCTATGAACGTTGACGGAGCAGTCGGAGCAACAATTGTTGACGGCGAACTTGTGAACTCAATCGGAATCAGACCTGAATTCGTAATCGGCAAACTCGGAGTCAGACTTGACCTTTCACTTTACCTTGACGCAGACGGAAAAATCAAAGACGAATACTGGGACGAACCTGGAGATTACTTAGAGAAAATTTATTACATTCGTTGGGGACAAAAAGGCGACCCTTTTTATATCAAAGGCGGACAACTTGACAACGTAACTTTAGGTTATGGACTCTTAGTAAACAACTACGCAAACTCCGTTGAGTATCCAAACAGAATTAGAGTCGGAACTCAAATCGGAATTGACAAAGGCGATTGGGGTTTTGACGCTTTCCAAAACAACTTCCGCGAACTTGACAATAAAGGAAGCCTTTACGGAGTCAGAGGTTTTTACAGACCAATTCCAATTCTTGAAGTTGGAGCAACTTGGGCAAGTGACAACGACCAATTTGCAAACGTTGGTTTCCGCGAAGATGTAAAAGATGCTAAAGATTTACTATCGACATTAACTTTACCAGCTATACCAGGTGAGCCTGCAAAATTAGACGGATTTTTGAAAGAAGACCCTGCAATTTCAGGATTTGTTCTTGACGCAGCAGTTCCGATAATCAGGCAAAAAAGCCTCAACCTGACATTTTACACTCAGTACGCAAAATTGATTGATTACGGTTACGGTTTGACTCCAATTGGAGCAAAACTTCAAATCTCACTCCTTAGTGCAAGAGCTGAACTCAGAAGATTCGGTAAAGAATTCGTTTCGGAATATTTTGACAGAACTTACGAACTGAACCGCTCAAGTTTGGTAAATAGCGACGGAGTTTATTCAGCTGTAACAAAAGAAGAAAGTATCACAAGTTTCCAAAAAACAACTAACGGTTATTTTGGAGAAGCGAGTTTTACAATTCCACAGATTTTGGTGGCAACAGCAGCTTTTTCCGATATGCTTGGAAACAAAGACGAAAATGGAAAATCAATTCACGACCAAAGCCTTTATGCAGAAGCAGATTTAAATACAAAATATATTCCACAAATTTCAAAAGCCACAGCTTACTACCAACAAACTCACGTTGACAATGTTTTTAGTTTCGACCAAACACAATCAACAATTTGGGGTTATAAATTAGGTTATGAACTCGCTGCAAATGCTTCTTTGGTTTTCGATTGGCAACATCACTACGTTCCAAATGGAACAAAAGCTAACGGAGAAACAAAATACAAAGTCGAACGAGTTGTAACTATCGAAACGATAATTTCGTTTTAATGTTAATTAAAGCTGTACCTCTTTTAAAACTTACGCAAATACTAATTTATGGAGAAAAATAGATTGGACAAAGGAAACGAAGTCATTCTTCCTGTTAATCTCGAACAGGAAATGAAAGACGCTTATTTAGATTATTCAATGTCAGTAATTGTCTCAAGAGCTTTACCTGATGTAAGAGATGGACTAAAACCTGTTCACAGAAGAATTCTTTACGGAATGAACGGACTTGGGGTTTACCACGACAAAGCCTACAAAAAATGTGCAGGAATTGTCGGGGAAGTTATGGGAAAATATCACCCTCACGGAGATTCTGCGATTTACGACAGTTTGGTGAGAATGGCTCAAGATTTCTCAATGCGTTATCCACTCGTTGACGGACAAGGCAACTTCGGAAGTGTTGATGGAGATTCTGCCGCTGCAATGCGTTACACTGAAGCAAGAATGTCCAAGATGTCAAGTGATATTCTCAAAGACATTGAAAAAAATACTGTTGATTTTAGACCGAATTACGACGACTCTTTGCAAGAACCAATCGTTCTACCTTCAAAACTTCCAAACCTTTTGATAAATGGCTCAGACGGAATTGCCGTTGGAATGGCGACGAAAATCCCACCTCACAACATCAATGAAATTATTAGCGGGACAATCGCCACAATCGAAAGTATGGACGAGAATGGTGAGATTTCGATTACAAACGAAGAATTGATGGACAACCACATTACTGCTCCTGACTTTCCAACTGGCGGAATTATCCACGGGATTCTTGGAGTTCGTCAAGCCTACACAACTGGAAGAGGAAGAGTTGTAGTCCGTGCAAAATGTTCGATTGAAGAAAGTCCAAGAGGCGGAAGAGATGCGATAATTATTACAGAAATCCCTTTCCAAGTCAATAAAACAAACCTCATTGAAAAAATTGTCGAACTTGTCAAACTAAAAAAAGTCGAAGAAATTGCAGACATTCGCGATGAGTCAGACAGAACAGGAATGAGACTTGTAATCGAACTGAAAAGAGGAACTGTCTCACCTCAAGCCGTTTTAAACACACTCTACAAACACACACAGCTTCAAAACACCTTTGGTGTAAATATGATTGCTCTTGTTGACGGAAGACCACAAACGTTAACTCTTAGAGATATTTTAAAACATTTCATTAACCACAGACACGAAGTTGTTGTCAGAAGAACTCAGTACGATTTAGACCTTGCAGAAAAACGTGCTCATATTTTGGAAGGTTTACTCAAGGCTCTTGACCACATTGATGAAGTTATCAAAACAATTCGTGCTTCTAAAAGTCGTGATGAAGCATTGCACGGTTTAATGGAAAAATTTGAGCTTTCAGACCTGCAAAGTAAAGCAATTCTTGAAATGCAACTCCAGCGTTTGACAGGACTCGAAAGAGAAAAACTTGAAAACGAATACAAAGAGCTTAAAGAAACAATCGCTGGTTACAATGAAATTCTCGGAAACCGTGATTTAAGAATGCAAATCATTAAAGATGAACTTCTTGAAATTCAAGAAGCTTATGGCGATGAAAGAAATACTGAAATCGAATTTTCAGGCGAAGAATTCACTGTCGAAGATTTGATTCCAGAAGAAGACGTTGTTGTTAGCATAACTCACGAAGGTTTCATCAAACGTGCTGCAGTAACTGAGTTCAGAACTCAAAATCGTGGTGGAAGAGGTGCAACAAGTGCAAAAGCCAAAAATGAAGATTTTGTCGAACATTTGTTTGTAGCTTCGTCTCACGGTTACATTATGTTTTTCACGAATCTTGGAAGATGTCATTGGCTAAGAGTTTTCTCTATTCCACCAGCAGCAAAATCTTCTCGTGGAAGAGCAATCGTAAATATGATTGAGTTCCAAGAAGGAGAAACAATTGCAGCGATTCAGACAGTTAGAAGATTCGACGAAGAAAGTTATGTAGTAATGGCAACACGAAACGGAACTGTGAAAAAAACAGCTCTTTCTGCTTACTCAAACATCAGAAAAGGTGGAGTAAATGCAATTACAATTCGTGAAGATGATGCTTTAGTCGAAGCAAAAATTTCTGATGGAAACCAAGATATAATTATCGGAACTCACAATGGAATGGCAATTCGTTTCCACGAATCAAAACTTCGTGCGATGGGAAGAACTGCCACAGGAAATCGCGGAATTCGTTTAGGAGCAGGCGACTTCGTTGTTGGAATGGTAATTACTGCAAGCGAAGGAAAAACTCTCCTTGTTGTTACTGACAAAGGTTACGGAAAACGCACTTACATCACTCACGACCCAAGCGAAGAAAGAACAGAAGAGGACAATGACATTTACAGACTTATAAATCGTGGTGGAAAAGGTGTCCGAACTTTGAAGACTAATGCAAAAGTCGGAAATATTTTGACAATTATGGAAGGAAATGACGATGAAGACCTAATGATTATTACCGAGTCTGGAATTGCTATTAGAATTCACGTCAAAAATATTTCTACAATTGGAAGAAATACTCAAGGCGTTCGATTGATAAATCTTTTAGATGGCGATAGAGTTTCCGATTGTGCGAGAATTCCTAAGCAAGAAGATGAAGAGGACATTGAAAATACTACTGAAAATCCCTCAGAGGAATCTGCTCCAAGTGAAGGAAACTCTTCTCAAGAAGAACAAGAGTAAACTTTAAATTATAAAATTCTACGAGCCCTCTCAGCTTTTAAAGTTTGAGAGGGCTTTTTTTAAAAGAAAGAACCTTAATGGAATTAGTTGCGCTCGGAACAGGTGCCGCTTCACCAACACTTGAAAGAAATGTTGCCGCTTATGCTTTACTTCGCCTTGGGGAAATTTTGCTTTTCGATTGTGGTGAAGGAACACAAGTTCAATTTGCCAAAGCTAAACTTAGTATGTACAAAGTTAGCAAAATTTTTATAACTCACCTTCACGGTGACCATTTTTATGGCTTAATCCCTTTTCTAACGACTTTACAACTCAACAAAAGAACAACCCCTCTTGAAATTTATGGTCCAAAAGGACTACGTGAATACATTGATTTTATGAAAAGAATCTCACAAGTTGGTTTTCAATACGATTTGAAAATAACAGAAATTGATGAAGAGTTTGAAGGTGGAATTATTTTTGAAAACTCAGAATACGTAGTGAAAGCGATGCCTCTTTTACACAGAATTTTCGTTCTTGGTTATTCACTTGAGGAAAAAGAAAAACCTGGGCATTTTAACAATGAACTTGCCGAAGAACTTGGAATTCCATCAGGTCCTATTCGCGGGGAAATAAAAAACGGTGCGACAGTTACACTTGAAAACGGAGCTGTTGTAACTCCCGAAATGATAATTGGTGACCCGATTAAAGGCAAAAAAGTAACTTATTGCACAGACACACTTTACTACAAAAACTCGATTGAACTTGCAAATGAATCCGATTTGTTAATTCACGAAGGAACTTTCGACCCTGATGAATTGGAAAAAGCACAGCAGACAAAACACGCAACTTCTCTACAAGCAGCATTGGTTGCAAAAGAGTCAAATTCAAAGAACTTGCTAATCACGCACATCAGTTCTCGTTACGTCGGAGCAAATAGAAATTTGATAAAAAAAGGAATTGCCGAAGTCTTCCCGGACTTCACAATTGCAAAAGATTTGATGAGAGTTAAGATTTAAGTTGGCAAGAAAATCGTAACCGTTGTTCCTTCTCCTTCTTCACTGTCAATCAAAATACTCCCGTTGTGGTCTTTGATAATTTTATTTGACATTGGTAAGCCAATTCCCGTTCCATTTTGTTTCGTAGTGAAAAATAAGTCAAAAAGTTTTTTCTGATTTTCTTTTGAAATCCCGTGTCCTGTATCTCTAAAAATAAATTCAAAACCATTAGAAACTTTATTAACAGAAATAAATAGGTTTCCGCCACTTTCCATTGCTTGAATGGAATTTAGAAGAATATTTAAGAAAACTTGCTGTACTTGGTTTGTATCAACAATGAGAACAACTTTGTCGCTTGATTCATAATTTTTGTGAATTATAACGTTTTGCTTTTTTGCAACTCGCTTTACAAAAAACAAAGCACTTTCGAGATTTTCGATGAGGTTTGCAGGTTTCTTGTTTGAAATCTTTTCTCGTGTAAAATCCAAAAGCTGATTCAGAACCGAGTCCAAACGGTTGATGTCTTTTACAATGCTCTCGTGAATTTCAGAATACTCAGGGTCATCGGAAAGTCCTTCGCTAAGAGCGTCAAGTCCAAGGCGAATTCCTGTGAGCGGATTTCGGATTTCGTGAGCAACTCCCATCGAAACTTCACCAAGAAGTGCAAGTTTTTCCGAGTAAACTAATTTTTCTTCGAGTTTCTTTCTTTGAGTGATGTCACGAGTAACTTCGATTGCGTAATTAACCTCGTCATTTTCATCTTTTAATGGAAAAACCCTCAATTCGTAGTATTTAAGTTCACCTTCTTTATTAGGAATAGAATATTCGATAGCTTCTTCTTTCCCTGTTTGAAAAACATTTGAAGCACTGCAAAAAGAACAAGTTTGCGATTCACCATAAAATTCTTCGTGGCATTTTAAACCTAAAGTAGAACCTAAGGTTTTACCCAAATTTCTTTCAGCAACTTCATTGATGAAAACAATTTCAAAGTTCTTATCAATAATTTTTATCGAATCACCAAGTTTGTCAAAAATTGACTGCAAAAACTTTGATGAAAGGTCAAAAGTTTCGTTTATAATTTTTAGAGAATTCATTCTAATGACTTTTTGAAAACGTGAATTCCGCTCGAAGCGTAAAACCCACAAAATTTGTTTGGGACTAATAAAATTGGTCGTTTCAACAAATGCTCTACGACCAATTTAAACTTTAATTACAGAACTAAAAATTCTTAATTTCTAATTCGTAATTCTTAAGAGCGACTTCCTGGCTTTACAACTGGAATTCCGAGTCCACAAGTTGGACAAGAATCCGGGTGGTAAGCCAAAACTTCCATTTTCAAAAGAGATGCTTGTTTTGTCCCGAATTGCACAACTCCGTTACTTCTGTCAACTATGTAACCAACTCCAACAACATTCGCACCTTTTGACTCGACTAATTTTATCACTTCTTTGACTGAACCGCCAGTTGTTACAACGTCTTCAACAACAAGAATATTTTCGCCTTCTTCGACTGAAAAACCTCTTCGCAAAGTCATTTCACCGTTTTGTCTTTCCGCAAAAATTGTTCTTTTGTCAAGGATTCTACCCATTTCAGTTCCGACAACAATTCCACCAATTGCAGGAGAAATCACTGTGTCAATTTTAACTCCAGCAAATCTGTTTGCAAGTTCTGTGCAAAGTGCTGTCAAGTGTTTTGGGTGTTGTAAAACTTTTGCACATTGAAAATAATTGTCAGAGTGCAAACCTGAAGTCAACATAAAATGACCGTCAAGCAAAGCCCCTGTTTCTTTGAAAATTTTAAAAATATCCATTTATTTTTCTACTTTATTTTTATTGAACTTCGTATTCTACTACTTTTGGATTTGAAAACCCACAAAACTAAATCGTTACAGGAGAGCAGCCTAAAGGCTGCACTCCTTAATTTCAGAAAATATAAACTAACCTAAAATCTCGTTAATTTGTCCACGTAATTCTTTAGTTTTTTCCGCAGCGACTTCTGCGAAATCTTTGCCGTTTGAGGCGTAAATTATTCCTCGACTTGAATTTATCAGCGAAATCTTTCCACCGTATTTCACAGCAAATTCCAAACTTCCGCCTTGAGCTCCGATTCCCGGAATTAAGTAAGGCATTCCGTCTGTTGCTTCGCGAATTTCTTCAAATTCTTTATTATGCGTTGCACCAACAACTAAGCCGATATTTTTCAAATTATTCCACTCTTTAGATTTCCGTGCAACTTTTAAGTAAAGGTTTTCACCCGACTCGACTTTCTGAAAATCTTGCGAACCTTTGTTAGAAGTCAAGCAAAGCATAAAAATCCCGTGCTTCTCGTCTTCAAGAAAAGGCGAAACTGAGTCAGAACCCATAAAAGGACTCACTGTAATTGCATCAAATCCGAATTCGTAAAAAGCAGATTTGGCATACATTCTTGAAGTGTTTCCGATGTCACCACGTTTTGCATCAAGAATTGTAAAAATGTGTTTGGGAATGTAGTCGATTGTTTTTTTCAGGCTTTCTAAACCTTTGATTCCGTAAGCCTCGTAAAAAGCGGAATTCGGTTTGTAAGCACCAACAAAATCTTTTGTTGCGTCGATGATTGCTTTGTTAAACTCAAAAATCGGGTCGTCAGTCTCAAGAATGTGTTTTGGGAATTTCTCCAAATCCACGTCAAGACCGACACAAACATTACTTTTGTTTGTTGAAATTGAGTTCTTTAACTTTTCTAAGAATTTCATAGAACCAATATTTTTTAATGAAAATTAACGTCATTTACTATTTTTCGGTGAATTTAATCATTAAATTGGAAGTTAATTAAAAACTAAATCCAATGAAGATTTAAATTTGAAAACACCTTTTTTACTAACTCTTACCACTCTTTTTATTTTTGGGGTTAGTTTACCTTCCTGTAAAAACACAAATCAAAATACGAAAGCACAAAAAATGTCTGAAAAAACAGAACACGAATTTACTAACAGATTAATTCACGAAACTTCTCCTTACCTTTTACAACACGCTCACAATCCTGTCAATTGGTTTCCTTGGGGCGAAGAAGCTTTGCAAAAAGCAAAAGACGAAAACAAGCCAATTCTGGTGAGCATTGGTTACTCAGCTTGTCATTGGTGTCACGTTATGGAAAGAGAAAGTTTTGAAGACACAACAATCGCAAGAATTATGAACGAAAGATTTGTTAACATAAAAATTGACCGCGAAGAACGTCCTGACATTGACCAAATTTATATGAGTGCAGTTCAAGCAATTGCAGGAAATGGAGGTTGGCCACTCAACGCTTTTCTGACTCCTGAAGGTGAACCTTTTTACGGAGGAACTTATTTCCCACCAAAAAGAATGTACGGAAGACCAAGTTGGGCAGACGTTTTGGTTTCGATTTCAAAACATTGGGAAGAAAATCCTGAGACAGCAAAAGAACAAGCCAAGAACCTCACTCAGCACATTCAACAAATCGGCAACATTTCTGGAAAAGATACAACTTTGACACCTGCACTTTTAGAATCTGCTTTCACGAATGCTTTGGGAACTTTTGATGAAACTTACGGCGGTTTTGGGAATCCGCCGAAATTTTTGCACACAATGGAGTTGATGACTTTGTTAAGATTTCACAAACGAAGCAAAAACCCGAAGGCTTTAGAGTTAGTCGAGTTCACTTTGAGGAAAATGGCAGAAGGTGGAATTTACGACCAAGTTGGCGGAGGATTTTCGCGTTACTCAACTGATGCGAGATGGCTTGTTCCTCATTTTGAAAAAATGCTTTACGACAATGCTTTGCTTTCGAGAGTTTACCTTGAGACTTACCAAGTTACAAAAGATGAATTTTACAAAAAGATTGCCGAAGAAATTTTCACTTACATTTTACGCGATATGACTTCTGAAAAAGGCGGATTTTTCTCAGCCGAAGACGCAGACAGTGAAGGAGTTGAAGGTAAATTCTACGTTTGGACTCCTGCTGAAATCGAATCGATTCTCGGGAAAGAAGACGCAGAAAATTTCAACGAATTTTTCGACGTTTCGGAAAGTGGAAATTTTGAACACCAAAATATTTTAAACATTAAAATCAGCCTCGAAGAATTTGCAAAACAAAAATCAATGTCAGTTGCAGACTTTGAAAAATTTCTTTCAGATTCAAAAGCCAAACTTTTTGAAGTTAGAGAAAAACGAATTCGTCCGGGACTTGACGACAAGATTCTTGTTTCGTGGAACGGAATGATGCTTTACTCTTTCATTCAAGGCTACAACATTTTACGAAATGAAACTTACCTCGAAGTTGCAAAGAAAAATGCAGACTTCCTTTTGGAAAATTTGACAAACGGAAAATTCCTTTACCGAACTCACAAAGACGGCAAAAGTCATTTGAATGCCTATTTACAAGATTACTCGAAATTCGGACTTGCTTTGGTTGAGCTTTTCTCTGCAACAGGTGAGAAAAAATATTTGGACAAAGCAAAAAGCCTTGCTTCAACAATGATTGAAGAATTTTGGGACGAGGAAAGCAAAACATTTTACCTGACAGGCAAAAGCCACGAGAAATTAATTGTCCGCTCAAAAGACATTTACGATGGTGCTGTTCCTTCCGGAAATTCAGTTGCTTTAGATTTTCTTTTGAGACTTCACGTTCTTACAGGAAATGAAAAATTCAGAGCAATTGGACAAAAAGGTCTTGAAAACATTGCAGAAGTTGCCGGCAAATATTCAAGTTCTTTCGGTTACGTTTTGATGGCTTCTGATTTTGCAATGGATTCGCCAAAAGAAATCGTGATTCTTGGTGAACAGAACGAAGAATTTTTGACAAAACTTTACGCAGACTTTTACCCGAACAAAGTTGTAGTTTTGGCGGATGAAATTTCGGAAGAGTTAGCACAGGAAATTCCACTTCTTGAAGGCAGAACTAAAATTGGCGACAAAACAACTGCTTTCGTTTGCGAGAATTTTATCTGTAAATTGCCTGTTACCGAAGTTGCCGATTTTGTAAAGCAGTTGGATTAATATTTTTCGTAGGGAACAAATATTTTTGTTCCCTACAATTGTTCCCTACTCCTTTGAATTTCACAAATTAATTTTGAGTTTTGACTAAAATTTAGATGATTTGTTTTTTCTAACTTTAAGTTCTTAGAAAACAACGAAAGGGAAAACAATGCTCAAGTTTAGTCTTTTAACAATCCTATTGGCTTTTCTGCCAAACTTTGCTTTCTCGCAAATCATTTACCAAAATGTTAGTGCAACTAATTTACCTCTAAATTCTTTGAGTGGAAATTCAATGGATGCAAAACCTGCTGATGTTGACGGAGACGGAGATTTAGATATTTTTGTAGCTTGTGAATTTTGCCCAAACAAACTTCTTATCAATGACGGAAACGGAGTTTTTACAAATGAATCGGTTTCAAGACTTCCTCAAGTTGTGAATGATTCGGAAGACATCGCTGTTGCAGATTTTGACGGAGACAACGACATTGACGTTTTCTTTGTCTCGGAAGACGATAGTTTGAATGAGTTTTACTTGAACGATGGAAACGGGTTTTTCACAAATGCAAACAATTTGATTCCTGTAAACGGTGAATCGAATGCAACAATTGCAGTTGACGTTGAAGACGACGGAGATTTTGACATTCTTATCGGAAACAACGGACAAAATGTAATTTTGATAAATGACGGAAGTGGAAATTTTACAAACGAAACTTCGCTTCGTTTACCACCAAACACAAACATTACTCAAGACTTGGAATTCGGCGATGTTGACGGAGACGGCGACAAGGATTTGCTCGAAGGAAACGAAAATGGCAACCGACTTTTGCTAAATGACGGAAACGGAGTTTTTACGGAAACAACAAGTCAACTTGCTTTCACTCCAAACGGAGAAGAAACTCGTGAAGCTGAATTCGGAGACGTTGACGGCGACAATGATCTTGACATCTTTTTTGCAAACGTAACTTTTCTGCAAGGCAAACCTTCACAAAATCGACTTTTGTTGAACGACGGAAACGGATTCTTCACAGACGAAACAATCATAAACTTACCAATTGAAGGCAAAAATACAGTTGACGGCGATTTTGTGGACGTTGATTCAGACGGCGATTTGGATTTGGTGCTTTCAAATTCATTTAACGCAAGTTTTCAGATTTTGGAAAACGACGGAAACGGAGATTTTATAGAAGCAACTAACACTTTTATTCCAAGCCAACAACCAACAGGGGATTTGATTGACGCAGAATTTGCAGACTTTAACGGAGACGGACTAACAGACCTTTACTTGTGTGGTTTTGGGCAAAGCGATTACCTTTACTTTGCAGTTGATTTGGCAAATTCAGTTGAAGAAATCGGCACTCCCAAAACATTCTCACTTTCACAAAACTACCCGAACCCTTTTAACCCTTCAACTTTCATAAATTACGAATTAGAAATTACGAATTACGAATTGGTAAAATTGGTAATTTTTAATATTCGTGGTGAAAAGGTGAAAGAGTTTGTTTTGCCTGAGACGAAAGGTTCTGTTGTCTGGAATGGAAAAAATGAATTTGGAAATCAAGTTGCGAGCGGAATTTATTTTTATGGAATTGAGAGTTCAAAAGGGTCTTCTGAACTTCGGAAAATGGTTTTGTTGAAGTGAGATTTTTTAAAGCCATCGGATAGCTTGAAGCTATTCGATGGCAAAATTTATAGTTTCTTTTCCTGCTCACAAACTTCACCGAACCAAAGAATTATTTCTTTGAGTGCGAAAATTAGTGAATTGACTGTATTTGTGGTTGGTTGGTAAAAGAAACTTAGTAAAGGTGAATGCGAGCTAGAATCATCATGTGGACCGAACTCGCTTGCTAGTCCTTGTATTGTTTTGGCAAAAGTTGTTATAAGTTCACCTGATTTTATCTTTTTTTCTTGTGAAAGCCAACTAATGAAAGGTCTAACTTTTACATTAATTTTATCTCTTTCATAAAGAAAAATTTTCTCCTTTTCTTTGGAACGATTATTTATCCTATTAAAAGAATTAGGAGCTTTTGTTATTTCAGCAATCTTACTAAGAATTTTTTGTGAAAGATTTCTAATCAGATCCAAGTTTTCTATTATTTCTACATTTTTATCTTTATTTCGTAAGGTTTTAAAAAATACTTCTTTTGCATTTTTATTTAGAAAATTTTCTAAGGTTTCTAAATACTTTTTATTTTCCCATAAAACATCAAGTTCTTCTAAGTTATTGATTATTTCTTTTAGGTTTTCCTTTTCCTTTGTATCCGTTTTATCAATTATATTCCCTTTCTTAAAGTTGTCAAAACTACCCTCAATCAAAGGTTTAATCACTTCAAGATTTTTTATCTCATCTGAAGAATTTCCAGTTAAAAAATAGAATCTATCTTTAGCATTTATTTGCTTACTCAAAATGGCAATCTTTAATAAATAATCTCCCTCACGATTTTCATATCCGTTTTCGGAAATGTCTCTTTGGGCGATTCTGTCCAAATCTTCTAAATTGTATTTCCTCACCTTACCTGATAAATTTCTATCAATAATCAATAAAGAATATTTTTGCCCTTTAATTTTAATTTTTCTAAGTGCTTCTGGGAAGTCATTCTCAAATTCTATGAATTGGGACTTATTTAAAATTTGTTTTATTTCTTCAGCATTAACTGGACGATTTATTTCTTCTTTTTTAGATTTTAACTCTTTTAATTCTTTTGAAATTGTCTCTTCTAAACGTTCTTCAAATAAATTTTCTACTCTTTCAAGTACATCGGATACTTCATCTTCTACATAAAAAATTTTCATTTAACTTTCCATAAATTTTGAAAAACTATACCAACTGAATAAATTTGGTTTTCCTTTTTTATTTTAGGAGCTGTTTTAAGGAGGTTAGCAAAACTTCTAATAATTTCCAAACCTAAACCTGTTGACTTTGTTTTCTGATTCTCTTTAAAAGAGTTTTCTACCTCAAAAGTAATTTCATTAGAATTTTGTAAAACAGAAATTTTTATACTTCTGTTCTCTTTTGGAAGAAAAGATGAATATTTAACTGCGTTTAAAAGTAACTCTTGAAATAAAATTGTGAATTTGATTCTTGAACCTTTTGCATTCCCAATAACCATTTCTTTTGCTTCGTCTAAATTTAGGTTTAACCTAAAAAAGTATTTTTGAAGAAAACCTATTAACTTCTGTAAATCTTCGGTTTGTGAGATATTAACCCATAATTCTTTTGCCTCGATAAAAATTTCTTCTGTTGGAAAATAATTTTCCACAAAATTAGAGAAGTATTTTCCGTCAAACATATTTCCGACCGAATATTTTAACGCATCTAAAATAACTTGCTCAAAATTCATACCTTCATCATCAATATTTTTAGCATCATAAAGAAAATCTTCAAATGAATTATGGTGAGATAGATTCATTGCATTTACAACTTCTCTAATAAGATTTGTTCCCTTCAATGCATTTTCTATCGCAAATGGATTATAAGTTTGCTTTCTCTTCATATTTTCTAATGGGTCAATAACAGAAGCAATTAAATTTTTGATTGAATGTGAAAGGTTAGACATTATTCTGTCTCGTTCTTGCTGAACCTTTATTTCTTGAATGTCGTCACCAATAGAATTACCCTCATATTCGTTATGACAAACATATTTAATTTTTTCTAAGTCTTTGATTGCCAAATCGTAATCATTTAAAGTAAGATATATTTTACTACGACTTTTAAGCATTTCTGCTAACTCAAAGTCCTCACTAAACCTATTTCCCCCGTACAATTCAATAGATTTAGAAATATCTTTTAAAGCATTTTGATATTTGTTAAGACTTTTAAAACATAGACCTCTTTTGTAATATGATTCATAATTTTCTGGTTCTAGTTCAATAGCTTGAGTAAAATCTTCGATGGCAAGTTCTATTTTATCTAACCAATAATAACATAAACCTCTTTTGTAAAACAGAATTGCATTTTCTGGTTTAATGGCAATTGCTTTATCAAGATATTCACAGGCTTCCTTATATTTATTCATTTTTATTAAGCACTCACTAACAAGTTGCAGAGCTTGAATATCCTCGGGGACTAATTCAATCACTTTAGAAAAATCATTTGTAGCTTCACCATAATTTTCTTCTTTCATAAAACACTTTCCTCTAAAAGACAAAGCAATTTGATTTCCAGAATCTAATCCAATCGCTTTAGTGAAATGTTCCTTTGCTTTTTTGAGGTTGACAAGGTCGTATGATTTAATTTCTCCTGTTGAAGGTTCTACCATTCTGTTTTCAATTTCTTTTATTTCTCGTTCAATCTCCTCAGATTTGCTCTCGTCACTGTTCCATCGAATTTTTTTAAGTTCTTTGAGTTCGTTTTCCGAATGGTCAATTTTAGAATAGCTTTTAAGCCCAGATATGGTATGTTCTCTTGCCTTTTGGTTTATTTTCGAGTCAATCATCTTTTACCTAATTTTTTAAGTTTCCAAACAAACTTACACACTTTGTGCCAAAAACAAAAATCTCTTTCTAAAAGTCTAAAATGAAACTCTGCCAAATCGGAAGTAAAAATATTTACGGATAAAAGTAAATATTTTTAGTCTCTCCATTTTCTAAGGTGTTCACTTCCTTCTTTGAAAATTTCATACTCTTCGTCTGTCATTGTCGGATATTTTAACAACTTTTCAATCAAGGTATCATTTTCTTTCACTTTCTTCAATCTTGCTCGAAAAGTATGTGGTGCAAGTCCGAGAAGTTTTGCGGCTTGAGTTGCGTTTCCGTTGGCTTTTTTCAAAGCCGCTTCGTAGTATTTTTTCGGAATGTCAAAATCAAAGTTGATTCCTTCGTCAGGAATTAGAACTTCCGTTTGAGGTTTGCCAATTTCAATGATGTTCAGACTTTCGGCACCAATCTCATTTTCAGGAAAAACGAATGCGGATTCGACAGCATTTTTTAGTTGCCTGACATTTCCTCGCCACTGATTTTGTAGGATTTTGGTTTTTGCAGAATTTGAGAAAATTTTTGATTTTTGGTATTTTTGATTAAGCTCGTCCAAAATCTTTTCGGCAATCAAAATTTTGTCGTTTGTTCTTTCTCGGAGTGGTGGAATGAAAATTTTTCTCACAACAAGCCTGTAAAACAAATCCTCTCTGAAAGTCCCTTCTTTCACTAATTTTTCAATATTTTTGTTTGTCGCCGAAATGACTCTGACGTTTACTTTTTCCTCAAAACTTGAGCCAACAGGAAAAAATGTTCCGTCTTGCAAAACTCGTAAAAGTTTGACTTGAACCGACAAAGGCAAGTCGGCGATTTCGTCAAGAAAAATTGTGCCGTTGTCCGCAAGTTTGAACTTTCCGTCTTTGTCCGAAGTTGCACCTGTGAAAGAGCCTTTTTTGTGTCCGAAAAATTCACTTTCAAAAAGTTCAAGTGGAATCGCTCCACAATTTACTTTGACCAAGTTTCCGTCTTTTCGTGAGCTGTTTTTGTGAATTGCTTCTGCGACAAGTTCTTTACCTGTTCCGCTTTCGCCTTGAATAAAAATTGGAATTTCCGAATCGGCAAAAACTGAAATTTCTTTTTTCAAGTTTAGAATTTCCGCACTTTCGCCAATGATTTCTTCGTAGGCTAAATTTATATTTTTCTTAAGAAATTCATTTTCACGTTTGAACTTTGTGAGCTCAGTTTTTAGAGTAGAAACTTTTCTAATTTTCGGAAAATCGTCAAGCTCAAAAGTTACTTCCGAAATTCCCGATTCCCTTGAAACTTGAATTAATTTTGCATCTGTTACTTTGCCTTGTTTGAGAAAAAGCCAACAAGCGTGCATTGTTGGAGTTCCCGAAGTAACGGAAATTGTAAATTTTGCTTTTGGGTTTTCGGATTGAATTTCAGAAAGTGCTTTGTGCATCGCAGGGTAAACGATGTTGTAATTTGTTGGGTCAGCCGAAAGACAATCTTTGTAAAAGACTTTTAGTTTTGGGTAGGTATTTCGGCAAAAAGCCAAAATTTCAGAGGCTGGTTTTAAATATTTTTCGTGGTTGTAGAGAAGGTAAAGTTTGTCGAATTTTTGATTTTCCAAAACGGTGAGAATCGCACCCACTTTTTCATTCGGGAAACAATCGTTGTTACCAATAAAAGAAATTAAAATCTTCATTTATTTTTACCAATTTCATTTTAAATCAGCTGAGTCTAAAATATCTCTAAAAATAGGAATCAACTTTTGCAAAGCCTTTACAGCTTGACGAGCTTCTTCACGAGTTGCCGATTCTCCTGGATAACGGAAAGCTACAGCGAAAGGATTTAGGTAAGCGAATAATTCTTTGTGAATTTCTAATTCAGGAACAACAGGTAAGCATAACTCCATCAAAGCCAATAAGTCGTGAACTTTCCCAAATCGAATATTTTCCTTTTGCAAAATTGCTTTTAAATATTTTTCTACAGATTGTTGAGCATGAAATCCAGCCGAGTCATAATTTGGAAACTTCCTTGCTCTGAATTCTCTTAAAGCACTGTGGTAATCACCTTCGGCTTTCTCAATCCACTCTTTTATCAGTTCGTTCATAAAGTATTTTACCGAAATCGAAAATTTCTTTTAGAAAAAAATCACCTTCTTTTAAACGTTTTTCAATTTGTTTTGGAGTTTTGACAAGAATGTCTAAAGGAAACGAATGTTCTAGAAATAAAGCAATTTTAGAACTTAATTTTAAAGCAGATTCTTCTGTTTCAATAACAACTAATAAATCCACGTCGCTTTCTGCTGTTGGATTTCCGTTGGCGTAAGAACCAAACAAAATAATTTTTTCAGGCTCAAATCTTTCTGCGATTCGGATTGCCTGCATTTTTATTTCACTGAATTTCGCACAACGTTTGCCGATTATTGAAACTGTGTTTTTCATAGCTTTAAAATTCTGAGAGTCTGTAAAATAAGACTCTCAGCTTATTTGGATTAAATTTATTTTTTACAATTCCCAAGGAATGTCGTCAGGAAATTCCATTCCGAGTGATTCGATTGGTGGAAGTTGTAAGCCTGCTTCACGAATTGCAGGAAAAACGTCAAGCATAAAATCTTTCATAACTTCACCTGAGTCACGTTTTTTCAAACCAACACTAATTGCATACTCGTTTCCTTCGGTTTTTGGTCTTCCAAAAGAAAGTAAACCTTGTTTGAGCCATTTGTTGAACATTCCTTGTGCTTCCGTCATATCATCTAATTCTTTGCAAAGTTCAACAGCATATTTTTGACCTAAGTCTTGGTGTCCGCGTTCTTCTTTTATTATTTTTTCAACAATTGTTTGGTAAGGTTCCCAAGAGCATTCTTCGTATTCTTGAAGTTGCCAAAATCCGCCTCTGTCATAGAGCCATTGAGCGATTGCAAGTTCCAACCAGCTTTCTGCGAAAGTCATTGGTTTTTGTGCAATTCTTGCGTGAACCCAAGGTTCAACCGATTCACCAACGTGTTTTTCATAAAGTTTTGCAACGTCAATGTAATGAGTTGTTTCTTCTTGAACGTGCCAAGCCATAAATTTTAAAAGTTTTCTATCCGGAACGAATTGGAGTCCGTAACCAAACATTTGTGCCGCAACAAGTTCTCTATAAGATTGGCTTCGCATCATTTGAATTACTGTGTTTGTGAATCTTTCATCTCTACTAGCGAGTGATTCCGATAATTTCATTTGTGTTAAACTCCTGTAATTTTGACTATTTAAATAAGAATTTTAAGGTAAAATACTTTTTAAATTTTAGCAACTATTTAACTGAAACACCTTACCTAATTGAACTTAAATTTTTCGCGTCTTTTAGTGTGTTTTAAAGGCAATCTTTGTAAATTGAAATTCAATAATTTTTATTTAGGAAATTGATTGCAGAATTTAGAATCAAATCTTGATTTGAGCTTTTTACTTGAAACCGAATTTTCTAATCCTGACCAAGTTTTGATGGTAAAAAAAGGTGAAGTTTTACTAAAGGAAAACCAAGTCAACGACAAACTTTATTTCATTTTGGAAGGCTCAATTACATCTTTTGTTTACGATTCGGAAGGCAAAAAATACAAGTCTTTTTCGGCTCAGAAAAATATGTTTGTTGGAGTTTACAGCTTCTTTTCAGGCTCAAGTAAAAGCCTCACAGAAGTCGTTACAAACGAAGATTCAAAATTCGCTTTCATCACTTACAGTCAGTTCCAAAATTCAATAAAAAGTAGTAAGTATCTTTTGGGGAAATTCATTTCAGTGATTCTCAAAGAACTGATTTTCAGACATCGCCAACTCCAAAAAATTATAATTGAAAAAGAGCAGACTTTCCAAAAATTACTCGAAACTGAAAAAATGGCTTCTTTGGGTCAAATGGCTGCAGGAATTGCTCACGAACTCAACAACTCAATTGCAGTTTTAAAAAACAACAACGAATGGCTTAGCAAAATTATCGGTGAAATTCTTAAAGAAAACAATTCCGAGAATCATCATTTTTTTACCGAAGGTTTTGAAAAAGGACGAACTTTGACGAGTAGCGAAGCAAAATCAAAAGCTAAAGATTTTGCAAAGAAATATTCGATTTCAAAAGACTTAGCACGCAAATTTGTTGAAGCAGGTTTGACAGAAAATGACTTTGCAAAGATCAGAAACAACATCGAAAAAGAAGTTCTTGCAAAGCACAAAAATTGGGAAATCGGAACAGCCTTTTATGACATTTCTGTTGCTTCAAAACAAGCGGCTCACGTTGTTCAGTCAGTCAAAACTTTGGGTGCGAAAAGTTCTTTTCGGGAAGCAAACCAAGACGTAAATGAAAGTATTCACAATGCTTTGGCACTTTTGCAAAGTAGCCTTAGAGAAATCAATTTGAAGCTTGAGTTAAAACCTCTGAATTCGATAATTGCAAACAAAGGCGAGTTGGTTCAGATTTGGACAAATTTGGTCAAAAATGCTTGTGAAAGTCTTAGAAACTCTGGAATCCAAAATCCAGAAATTATAATTTTTTCAGAACAGCAAAAGACTTCTATATCGGTAAAAATTCAAGACAACGGAAATGGAATTCCGAAAGAAATGTTGAATCAAATTTTTAGACCAAATGTTACTACTAAAATTGGCGGACTTTCTTTTGGTTTAGGTTTGGGGCTGACAATCGTTGAAAGATTAGTAAATTCTTACAACGGTAGAATTTCTGTTCAGAGTGTTAGAGGTGAAACAATTTTTGAAATTAAACTTCCAAATTAGAGTGAAAAAATGGAAAAGTTAAACATCATTTGTGTTGATGACCAAAGCGAAGTTCTTGCGACTTTACGCAAAAACCTTGAGTTTTTTAGTGAATTTTTTGAGATAACTGACTGTGAATCTGCGGAAGAGGCTTGGGAAGAAATTGAAGAAATCGATTCGGAAGGTGATTTTTTGGCTCTGATAGTTTGTGACCACGTAATGCCGAGCAAAAACGGAGTTGAATTTTTGACTGAATTTTATGAAGACTCAAGATTTCCTTTTACAAAAAAAATGCTACTAACAGGTTTGGCAACTCACGAAGACACAATTTCGGCAATTAACAATGCCAAAATTGATTGTTACATCGAGAAGCCTTGGGAAAGTGCCGAATTGATAAAAACAATTCAGACTTTAGTAACAGAATTTATTTTGGAAAAAGGTTTGGAATACCAAGAAATGCTTCCGATTCTTGACCAACAAGTCGTTTACAGAAAACTGAGTGGTAATTCTTAAGAGTTTTGTAAAATCTCAACCATCTTTTTTATTTTTTCAGAGTTCACAGAAATCATCTTGAATTCATCGTAATTTTTATTTCCACCCATTGTGAGATTTTCATTGATAAAATCCATCTTACTTGCTTCAAAAGATTTTGCCGAGCTATGAAATTCAGTAGCTTGAGTTCTCAAAATCAATTCTTCCAAATTCATTTCGTTCACACCACTTCCGGGCATAATTTTTATTTTCCCTTCTGTAATCTTCACCAATTTGGAAATTAATTCAATTCCTTCAAAAGCAGTATTCTTGCCTCCTGATGTCAGAACTCTTGTAACATTCAAATTTATCAATTCCTGTAAAGCCAACAACGGATTTTGCACATATCAAAAGCTCTGTGAAAAGTTACTTCCATTGGTTTTGCCAAGCCAACAACCTCTTCTGTTCTTCTAAAGTCAATTTCTCCGTTTGACTTTAGAAAGCCAGTTACAACACCGTTTGCACCGAGTTTCTTGGCTTGAAGAATATCTCGTTTGATAATCTGATACTCAATTTCTGAGTAAAGAAAATCTCCGCCTCTTGGTCTGATTATCACATTTACAGGGATTTTTAGATTTTTTACAGTGAATTCGATTGTGGAGTAAGAAGGTGTTGTTCCTCCTTCCAAAAAATTGTCGCACAATTCTATTCGATTTGCACCACTTTTTTCGGCAATCAGTGCAGATTCAGCGGAATAACAACAAACTTCTAATTTCATTTTGTTAGAAACTATTCGTAGCGAAGTGCATCAATCGGATTCAAGTTTGAAGCTTTTAATGCTGGATAAAATCCAGCTAAAATTCCTGCTGTTGCACAAAATGCTACAGAAATAGTAATCCATAAAGTCGGAATTGTGGCTTCAAATTCCAAAAAGTGCGTAATAATTGTACCAATCCCAACTCCTGATAAAATTCCAATTACACCACCAATCAAAGTTATAAAAATTGACTCTAAAAGAAATTGAGTTAGGATTGTTTTTTTCTTTGCACCAAGGGCTTTTCGGATTCCGATTTCACGGGTTCTTTCTGTTACTGAAACAAGCATAATGTTCATCACACCAATTCCACCTACAAGAAGCGAAATACTACAAATTGCAATCGCCGCCAAAGCAACCGCATTTGCAACTTCATTGAAAGTATCGGCAAATTGACCGCTTGTTCTTAAACCAAAATTATCTTCCTCCAAAGGTCTTTGACTTCTTTCTGTCCTTGTGATAAACCTAACTTGGTCTTGAGCTTCTTCTAAAAGTTCAAGGCTTTTTGCCTGAACTGTAATGTTGTAAGTCGTATTTCGACCATAAAGTTTTTCCCAAACTGTAACAGGAATGACAACACGATTTCCACCATCGCTTCCAAACATTTCTCCCTGTTTTTCAAGAATTCCAATTACTTCAAAATTATAACCTTTGATTTTTACTGTTCTGCCAATCGGCTGCATATTCGGAAAAAGAAATTCTGCAAGGTCAGGACCCAAAACAGTTACAAAATTTTTCGCATAAATATCTGCGTAAGTAAAAAACCTACCGTATTCAACAAACTCTGTATTATTCGGACTGTATTCAGGAACTCCACCAGCAATCGAAATCCCTGGATTACTTGTTGCATAATCAGACTTTACGGTTTGCCCAAATTGCCAAGTTTCTTCGCCAACCAAACCACAAGCAGTACAACGGTCACGAATTGCTTGAGCTATTTCTTTTTTAATTTTTGGATTATTTAAACGTCTTCCACGATTATTAAAACCGAAAGTTTGCGGATAACGCTGAATTTGAAAAACATCTGAACCAAGAATTGACGAACCTTCAATCACACTTGTCCTAAATCCTTCAAGAACGGTCATTGCAATAATTACAATGCAAATTCCCATAACAATTGAAATAGTAGTCAAACTTGAACGAAGTTTGTTTGAGAAAAGCGAAGCTACTGCAACTTTCATTGTTTCAAAAAACATAAAATTACCTAAAAATTATTCTGACCTTAAGGCTTCGATTGGTGTTAATTTCGAGGCTTTAAGAGCAGGAAAGTAACCTGCTAAAAGCCCAATTAAAGCACTAAATCCAAGTGCAATTACCAAAGTAAATCCGTCGTAAACAATCGTTACATCTTTAATTTCTTCGATTTGCATATGATTTGCAACTGCTTCTGCTCCATAAATTATTCCTGAGCCGATAAAGAAACCAATTACTCCACCAATCAAACTCACAAAAACTGCCTCCGTCAGAAACTGGCTAAGAATCACTCTTCGTTTTGCACCAAGTGCTTTTCGGATTCCGATTTCTTTTGTCCTTTCAGTTACAGAGACAAGCATAATATTTGCAATTCCAATTCCGCCGACAACAAGTGAAACAAGTCCAATTAGCGTTACAACTAAAGAAAGTGTTCCAACTGTTTTATTAAAAAAATCAGTAAGCTGAGTTTGTTCGTTTATTGCAAAATCGTTTTCTTCAAGTGGTCGCAGTGAGCGAGTTCTTCGCATCAGCCCTTCAATTTCATACTTTGCATCTTCGAATGATTCTGTGTCATAAGCTTGAAATTGTAAAGTTAAAGTATTTCGAAATCTTCCGCCTCTTCCACCTCTGTAGCCATTTCGCAGAAAAGTTGAAATTGGAATAATGACAACATTGTCAGCATCTTCTCCAAAAACACTTCCTCTTTCCTCTAAGACTCCAATAACTTTAAAGTTATAATTCCCAATTTTTATTCTTTTGCCCAAAGGCTCTTCTTCACCAAAGAATTCTTTTACAACTCCTGTTCCGATAACGCAGTTGAACCTCGCTCTTTCGACATCAATGTGATTTAAAAATCTTCCGTATTCAGGATAAGAAGAGTTTATATACATATCATTTACATCAGTTCCAGAAAGCTGAACTCGTGAAATAGCTTTTCCACCATATTTTATAGTTTGGTTTCCATCAATACTTCCTGAAATGTACTTCACTTCTTTGGCTTGTTTCTTTATGAACTCAAAATGTTCCATTGTAACTGCTGGTCTATTTCTAAACTTGAAAAAATCACCGTGAATTATCCAAGGCATTTTTTCAACGTAAAAATTATTTGCCCCGATGAAAGAAAAAGACCTTTCTACATAGCCATTAAGCGTTCTAATCGCTGTAAAAATTACGATGATTCCCATAACTCCAAGGACAATTCCGAGAGTTGTAAGAACCGACCTAAGTTTGTTTGCTTTGAGTGCATTTACTGCACTTCGGAAATTTTCGACCAAGCTAAAAAACATTTTAAATACTAATGTTTAATGAATAATGACTAATAAATTTCGATTTGTGAAATTAACTTTTTTCTTAATTTCTTAGAATCTCGTCTCTTTCAATAACTCCGTCACGAAGTCTCACAACTCTTTTTGTGATTCGTGCAACTTCTTCTTCGTGAGTAACAACAACGATTGTATTTCCGTCAGAGTTTAATTCTTCAAAAAGTTGTAAAATTTCTTCTGTTGTTTTGGAATCAAGATTTCCTGTTGGTTCATCTGCGAGAATCAAAGAAGGCTTTGTAATCAAAGCTCTTGCAACTGCAACTCTTTGCCTTTGTCCACCTGAAAGTTCGTTCGGTTTGTGGTCCATTCTATCTGCAAGTCCGACTTTTTCCAAAACTTCTTCGGCTCTACGTCTTCGTTCTTTAACAGAAACTCCAGAGTAAATTAAAGGAAGCTCAACATTATGCAAAGCATCAGCTCTCGGCAAAAGATTAAAAGTTTGAAAGACAAAACCGATTCTTCTGTTACGAATTTCAGCAAGTTCATTGTCAGTCATTTTTGCAACTTCTTGGTTTGCTAAAACATAACTTCCACCAGTCGGAACATCAAGACAACCGATAATATTCATCAAAGTTGATTTCCCCGAACCAGAAGGTCCCATAATTGCAGTGTATTCATTTTCGCAAATCAAAAGGTCAATACCATTCAAAGCCTTAACAACAATGTCACTAATTTTATAATGTTTTTCTAAACCTTTGATGTCAATCAACTTTTCCATTTTAATGTCCTGCCTCGCCGAATTGTCCTTTTCCTCCGAACTCACCTTTTGAATTATTTACTTTAACTTTTATACTGTCTTTGAGGACTTGAGAAAGAATTTTATAACTTCCAGTAACAATTTCGTCGCCGTTTGCAACACCTTGAGTGATTTCAATAAACTCGTCGTCGTTGATTCCTGTTTTCACATCAACTTGATTTACCATTTCCCCATTCACGACAAAAAGAACTTCTTTTGGGTCACCACCTTCATCGCTTGAACGAACTGCGACTGCACGAATTGGAACTGAAATAATATTTTCTTTTACTTTTGTAATTATTTCAACAGAAGCAGACATTCCAGGTCTTAGACCTTCAATTTTGTCATTAACCGAAATCTCGACTTCAAAATTTGTAATTTCATCTTGAGTTCCAGCCCCAGAAACAATTCCTGTGTTTGCTATGTGTGTGATTGTTCCAGCAAAAATCTCTTTCGGGAAAGCATCTATTTCGATTTCAACTTTTTGATTAACTGAAACCTGAGTAATGTCATTTTCGTCGACCTGAACCTCGACTTGCATTTTTTCAAGGTCAGCAATTGTCATAATTATATCGCCTTGAAGGTCAGAACCAATGACTCTTTCACCTTCCTCCTTATTAAGCTGCGAAACAATTCCTGTCATCGGAGCATAAATTGTACTTTTTATGAGGTCATCTTTTGCTTCGGAAAGAAGTGCTTCACCTTGTTTAACTTGGTCAAGACTTGAAGCGAACTGTGCTTTATTTACTTCATAATTTGCTTTTGCTCCATCAAGTTCTGCCTGTGAAACTAAGTTCTTTTCAGAAAGCTTTTGTGTTCTTTCGTAGTCAAGTTTTGATTTGTTTAGGTTTGCTTTCGAAAGTTCAGATTGAGATTTTGCAGAGCTAACTGAAGCCTCTCTTTGACTAACGATTGCTTGAAGTTTTTCTCTATCAATTTGTAGAAGAAATTGCCCTTTAGTAACACTTTCACCTTCTCCAACGGCAAGTTCAACAATCACTCCACTGACGTTTGAACTCACGTCAATCGAAACGACAGGTTGAATTTTTCCTGTTGCAGGAACCTTTTGAATTATTTGTCTTTGGCTTACTTTATCCGTTTTCACTTCAACATTTCCGTCGTCTTTGTTACAAGCCAAAAGTCCAAAAAGACAAATGAAAAGTAAAGGCAATCTGATTTTTTTCACTTTGTAGTTCTCCACAAATTTATGCTTAGTAATTATTTTTACCGGTTAGTTCGTTGAGTTTCGCTAATGCTTTTTGTGCACCAAACTCAGAAATTACGAGGTCTGCTTTTGCTCTGATTAATGCAACTTGTGTGTCTCTGAATTCAAGCTGAGTTCCCGAACCAACAGAGTAACGCTCTTTTGCAAGCTTCAAATCTTCTTCTGCTGACTCAATTCTTTCACGATTGATTGTGATAACTTGAATTGTCGTTTGTAAGTCTTCGTAAGTTCTCAAAAGGTCAAGAGACAAATTTTGTAAAGTTCTTTCAAAATCTCTTTTTGCAATAATTTTTGAGATTTCTGCTTTTTGCAAATTTGCACTTGTTTGGAATCCATTAAAAAGATTCATCGAAAGAGTTGCACTTCCTGTGAAAGACCAGTTTCTGTCAAAACTTCCGTAAACTTCGCCCAAATCCGAATTGCTTCTTCCGTAGCTAAGACTTCCTGTTAAGTTTGGAAAGTATCCGCTTTTCGCAACCTCTCTTGATTTATCAGCTTGTTTAATGTCTAACTCTTTTGAGTTTAAACTGAAGTTATTGTTTTTAAAATTTTGGATTAATTCTTCAAAATTGATTTCAGGAATGACTTTTGGAAAATCTTCACTAACTGCAAGGGGCTCAAAAGGGTCTTTTCCAAGATTGATGTTCAAGTTTGCTCTTGAAACTTTAACATTTTCTTTCTGCTCAAGAAGTCTAATTTTGTCAGTTCCGAGTGAAACTTTAGACTGCAAAAAAGAAGCTTTAGTTTGAGTTCCGACTTTGTAAAGACTTTCTGCACGTTTGAGTTGTTCTTCACTAAGTTTTACATTTTCAGAATAGACTTTTTCGAGTTCTTGTGCTTGTAAAAGATTGAGGTAAGAGTCTGTGACACTTGTTACAATTTGGGATTTTGTGTCTTTTAGTTCTAATTCAGATTGTTCAACTGAAAGGCTGCTTCTTTGATAAGATTTTAAAGTTGCGTAGTTCCAAGTTTTTGAAAGCGAAGCCGAAAGAGAATGATTTTTTGTTGTAAAACCGTCTGATTCGATTGGAACTAAAACAGTTGTTGCAGTTCCTGTAGAGTCAGTAACGTCAATTTCTCTTTCAGTAATTGTTTTACCGAATTTTGTTTTACTTGAAGTGGCACTAACATTGAGTTCAGGAATGAAACCAGCACGAGAAATTGTTTGGTCTTCTTGACTACTTTTTAATGATTCTTGAGAGATTAAAATATTTTTATTGTTTTGAAGAGCGATTTGGATACAATTTTCAAGAGTAAGTTCTTGAGCGAAAGTTAATGAAGTTGAAAAAATTAGAAGTGAAGGAATAATAAATTTTTTCATTAGAGTCAATTCTCCGATAATTTTGATTTTGAAAGATTAAGAACGGCACAATTTCGCGTAAGTTACAAAATTTGTTAGAAAAATTTTGTTGCTAAGAGTTAGGCATAAAAAAAGCCTCGCCACCAAGAGCAAGGCTTTAAAGTAAAATCTAATTTAAACTGCTTCGACAATCAAAGCACTTGCTTCTCCACCACCAATACAGAGAGTTGCGAGTCCACGTTTTGCGTTTCTGTTTTTCATTGCGTAAAGCAGAGTTGTTAGGATTCTTGTTCCACTTGCACCAATCGGATGACCAATTGCAATTGCTCCACC
>QQUF01000038.1:0-10392 GCA_008501735.1 Calditrichota bacterium
GTTAAAAGGATTAGGGAAGTTTTGTGCTAACTCGAATCTTTTTACAGATTGAGTTTTTACTTCAAAGAAAACAGTTTGAGCATTTTCTTCGTGTTTTGTTTCGAGTCCGTTTGTTTCAACATCAGAAATTATGTAAGTGTAAAGTTCACCGGTAAGAAGTTCGGAGTTGTCAGTGAAGGAATAAAAAATTTGTGCAGAAGTGTTTCCTTGTCCTTTAAGTTCTTTGTGGCTTTTGTGAGAAGCGATTTGGACAAAGTCATTTTCGCCAAGTTTTCTGTAAATATTAAAGCCTTCGTTTTCAGTTTCCGAAGCAGTTGACCAATTTAGTTGAATTGAGTTTTCAATTTGACGAGCTGAAAAAGAATTTAATTCTACCGAAAGTGGTGCATCTGCTATGTCAAGTGCCATTTCAGTTATTAGTCCACCAATAAAAATATCTTCAATATTCGACCCATCTAAATTTGCACGCTTTATTCTATCATTATCTATAAAATAAATTTTTGAACTTACTAAATCTAACTCAATCCCATAAGGTGATATTAACCCTGTTATTACGTCTTCAATATTTGAACCGTCTAAATTTGCTCGTTGAATCTTTTGACCATTAATACTCCAATATACTTTTGAACTTGCAATATCTAATGCAATTCCATAAGTATCTCCTGAGCTTGTAACTAAATCTTCAATATTTGAGCCATCTAAGTCTGCTCTTTGAATTTTATCATTGCTACCTGACCAATATATTTTAGAGTTTGTTAAATCTAATGCAATTTTGTGTGGAAGAGATGAACCAGTAGAAATTAAATCTTCCACATTTGAACCGTCTAAGTTTGCTCTTTGAATTTTATTATTTCCAGAATTAGCCCAATAAATTTTAGAATTTGTTAAATCTAATTCAAGCCCAAAAGCAAGATTTAGTCCTGTAGTAACTAAATCTTCCACATTTGAGCCGTCTATGTCTGCTCTTTGAATTTTATTAGCATTGTAGTCAGCCCAATACATTTTAGAATTTGTTAAATCTAATGCAATTCCAGAAGGTCCATTTAAACCTGAAGAAATCAAATCCTCTACATTTGAACCGTCTAAATCGGAACGTTGGATTTTGCTCATTCCGAAATCAGCCCAATAAATTTTTTGAGCAAAAGAATTTGAAACTAAAGCAAAACCTAAGCTAAGCGATAAGAGTGAGGTTGTAAGTTTGTTCATTGTTTTGTTTCCTTTTTGAAATGAGTTTGTTGTTTTACTGCTTAGTAATACTCAAACTCAATGCCAAAAAGGATTTTGTGCTTTTAAATATTTCAATTTAAAAGGTTTACAGAAAATACTTTGTTGAAGTTGTTTCTTTGTAGTCGTTACAAATTGTAACAGGTATAAAATAGAAAGAGATGAAGTTGTTAAAAATATTGGACTTAGGTCTGTGTTACAAATTGTAACACAATTAGTTTTACAGGGCTTAAATTGGATTTTATTGAAAAACTAATTTCTGAAAATCAGAAATATGTTACAATTTGTAACAGTTCTCAAAATTTAATTCTGTCTAAAATTCGGTGAACTTGTGTCCTTGAAATACCTAATTTTTTTGCAACTTTAGATTTGTTCCCACCACAATCTTCTAACACTTTTGCAAAGATTGCTTTTTCTACAAGTGAAATTTTGTCCATTAAAGTCTCACCTTCAAAAAGTGTGAGAAGTTGTTTGACTTCCTCAAATGAAAAATTCTCAGTTCTATCAAAAATATTTTCTTGAGCTTTTTCCTCTTTTTTCAAATTTGGTAAACTTAGATTTTCTAATCCAATTGCTCTGTTTTCTTTACATTCGACCGCTGCTTTGATAATTACATTTTGTAACTCGCGAACATTCCCTTTCCAAAAATATTCTGAAAAAATATTTAAAACTTCATCGGAAAACCCGTTAATCTTTTTCCCGTAATCAGAATTAAATTTGTTCAAAATATGAAATGCCAAAAGTGGAATATCTTGGGTTCGTTCTCTTAAAGGAGGAATTGTAATTTTCAAAACATCCAATCGGTGCAATAAATCTTCTCTAAAATTTCCATTTGAAACTTCCTGCTCCAAATCCTTGTGTGTTGCAATTAGGATTCTTACATTCACAGATTTTGATTTCTCTGAGCCGATTACACGTAATTTTCTTTCTTGAATAACTCGCAAAATTTTTGCTTGGTTGTCCAAACTCAAATCACCGATTTCGTCTAACAAAAGTGTACCATTTTCCGCTAACTCAAACACTCCTTTTTTGTCAAAAGTTGCTCCTGTAAAAGCTCCTTTCTTGTGTCCGAAAAGCTCACTTTCTGCTAAGTCTTTTGGAATTGCCGAACAGTTTATGGCAACAAAAGGGTTGTTTCTTCTCGGCGAAAATTTGTGGAGTGCATTTGCAACGAGTTCCTTTCCTGTTCCCGTTTCACCAAAAATGTAAACAGGAAAATTATAAGAAGCTGCATTTTCAATCTCTTCATAAACCTCTTTCATTTTGAGGCTGTTACCAACAAAAATTCCCAATTCACGAATTTGAGATTCGATTTTTTGGTGAAGAGATTCCTTTTGTTTTTGAATAATTGGCAGTAAAATTTTTCCGAATTCTTCTACTTTTTTTGCATCGGATTTTTCAAAAACACCTTGTTTGGGATTTGTTCTATCTAAGTAAATTGCTCCGATAACTTCATTGTTTACTTTTAACGGAATAGAGATTACTGACAGAAAAATCTTTCCGACAATGCTTTCATTTCCACTAAATTTTTCGTTCTCTAAAGCATTTTCAACTAAAATTGGTTTTCCAAATTGGACTGTCTCATTAAGAATTGACTTACTAAAATCTATTTCAACATCTTTGAAGGACGGTGAAAAAGAACAAGGTTCAAGTTTTCCCGTTGATTTGTTTTTTAGAATTATGAAACAGTTATCAGATTTAGTTTCTGCGATTAAGTATTCAATTGTTTCGTTCAAGACTGACTCAGGTTCCATCAAAGGAATTAGGGAATTGAGCAAACCCGATTGAAATATTCCAGACTTATTTTTGAGACTTTCTAAAATTTCAAGACGTTCTTTAAGGACAAAAGACTCATCATTTTTGATAAGATTTTTATGAAGTTCAATTGCTTTTTGTCGGAAATCTTCAAATTTGATTTTTTTACCGGGAAGCAAAGTTAGGTTTTCATTTTTTGAGTAAAGATTACAAAATTCAAAATACTCTTCAGCAAGTCGGGTTTGGTTTTCTTCTTTTTCTATTAATTTTAACAGACCTTCTAAAGAGCTTTTTTGCAAACCTAAATTAAAATCAATTTTATGAGACAAAATTTTTGTCTTGAAAAGTGTTGGTTTATCATTACACTTTTGTGCAATTATTTTTGCTTCTTTATTAATTTTTTTCGCTTCGTTAAAATCGTAGATTTCAAAAACAGAATTAGCTTTTAAATAAAGGATTCCACCTAAAGTCGGGTCGTTTTGACGGAATGAAATTGATTTGTCCCAAAATTCAATCGCTTCTTTGAATCTCTTTTGGGCATGCAGAATTATTGCACTGTTTTTGTAAAAAACTCCGTGATTTTTAAACTCTTCAATATTTTCATTTAACTCGAATAATTCTTGGTTGTATTTATCGCTTTCGTCAAGTTTTCCAAGAACGCAATATATCAAACAAAGATTGTTACAACAATTAATCAACCAATTTCGATAATTTAATTTATGAGCTAAGTTGTAAGCTATTTTGAGAAAATGAATCGATTTTGAAAATTGGTTTTCACCGTAATAAATATTACTTATTCCAATTGTGCTATGGATAATTCCATAATTATTACCAATTTCTTCTGAATTTTTAAAACTTATTTCGAAGATTTCTAAGGCTTCTTGCGGTTTTCCAAGATTCCTTAAAAGTGTTCCTTTTGTAGAGTAGCATAAATTTAAATAATCCAAGTCATTTGTTTCTTTGGAAAGTTTCAAACATTTATCCAAGAAATGAAAAGCTTTTTCATAATTTTCCTCTTCTACATAATTTCTAATTAGTGTGTAATAAATTTCTTTTTTTAAACCTTTGTCGTTTAGTTTTTCAGCGATTTTAAGAGCATTTTCAAATGCTTCAATTGCTTTAAAAGATTCACATTTGGTCGTATAGTATTTTCCAATTTGAATTTGTGTTTCAGAAATTTTATGTAAAACTTCGAATTTTTTATAAATCTCTAATGCCTTTTCTAAGTCAATAAACCCTTCTTCCAAAACCAAATTATGAATTTTGAGTTTAGCTCTTGCTAAGAAAGTATCAGCAATTAATTTTTTATCATCAATTTTCAAAGCTAATTTGTGTGCGTTGAGAATTACTTTTAGTGCTTCATCAATATCACCAATCCGTTCTAAAAACGAAGCTTTTAAAATGTTAAACTCGACTAACTTTACCTCACTTTTTTCAAACTCAATTACTTTTGAAATAAAATTTATTGCATCTGAAGTTGCAAAATTTTCAAATGCTGTCTCACTTGCAAGAAGGTTGTATTTCTTAGCTTTGTTGATAATTTTTGCTTCAAAAAAATGGTGTGCGAGTTCAGGAATTATTGATTCAGAGTAATTGCTTTCTAAATTTTCGGCAATGATTTTATGTAATTTTACTTTTTGGCTTTGAGAAATTGAAATCTCTAAAGTCTCCTTAACGGAGTCGTGATAAAAGCTGAATAAACCACTTTTTTCCGAAACATAATTTTCAAAATTGGCATTTTTTAGAACTTCTGCAATTTTGTTAGATGACAATTCGGGGAAAAATGATTTGATAAATTCAACGGTAAAAGGTCTTTTAAAAAGAGATGCAATTTGTAAAATTTTCTTTGAATCACGTTTCAAGGACTTAATTCTTTCGAAAAGAACTGAGTGAATGCTTTGTGGAAGATTTTCAGAAATTAATTTAGTTTCATCAAAACGCCATTCATTTGATTTCTTAAAAAGAATCCCATTTTGTAAAAAATGAAACATCAATTCTTGAATAAAAAGCGGATTCCCATTGGTTTTTTTCAGAAACATTTCTGCAATATTTTTTTCAATCGGGTCAACTTTGCCTAACATTGAACTCACCAAATTTTTAATCTGTTCTAAGTTCAAGTCCTCAAGCTGAATTTTTTCAAAACCTTCTAAATTTTTCGAGAAATTCGAGTTTTCAAATTCATTTTTGCGAACCGTTCCGGCAATAAAAACCTTTTTATCGGCAAAATAATTTTGTGCATACTTTATCCAATTGACACTTTCATTTTCACTCCATTGGACATCGTCAAAGAATAAAACCAAAGTTTTCCCGTCAGAGAGTTTTTCGAGCAATTTGCATAAACTTTCGTAAAGCCTTTGTAACACTTCGTTTTCTGCTAATTTGGTAGTTTGAGGCAATTTTTTGAAAAACCTGTAGTTTGCAATTTGCGGTAGAATGATTTGAAAATCCCTTCCAAATTTCCCCACAAATTCAATTTTTTCAGAATCTGAGAAATTTTCTAATTCTTCCAAACAGCCGTTTAAAATACTTTTCAGTCCATCAAAACTCTGTGAATTTGGCTGAGCTTTCGTTTGCAAATAAAATGTGTCTTTAAAGTTGAGTGCTGTTGCAAATTCTTTCCAAAGTTTAGATTTTCCACTTCCCGAATTACCGCCAATCAAAGCAAACTGAAATTTCCCTGATTGGGCTTTTGAATAAATTTTTTGCAATTTTTGTAATTCTTCCTCTCTTCCGATAAATTCGGGAAAAAGAAGAAAATCATCAATTGACGTTCCTTTTCGAGTTTTTGAATTTTGTAAGAAATTTGTCAAAGATTCGGTTACTGCTTTTGCAGAAGCAAATCTTTCATTTGGATTTTTCGACAATAATTTTTTAACAATATCTTCAATCTCAAAAGGAATTTCGGAATTGTAGTAAGAAGGCGAAGTTAAAGGACTTCTCAAATGCCCTAAAATAATTGAAGTTATTGATTCTCCGTCAAAAGGAAGTCTGCCTGTGAGCAATTTGTAAAAAATAATTCCAAGAGAATAAAGGTCGCTTCTGTGGTCAATTTTTGCAGAATTTTGACACTGCTCCGGCGAAGAATACTTTGCAGTTCCAAGGAAAGCTCCCGAAGCTGTGAGAGTGGAGGAATCGTCAAGTTTCACTAAATCAAAGTCTGTAATTTTGATTTGACCTTCTTTTGTTTCGAGAATGTTTGCAGGTTTCAAATCCCTGTTAATAATTCCTCTCGAATGAAGTGCTTCTAATCCATTTGCAATTTGAATGATTTTTGAGATTTTTTCTTGTAGGGAACAAAAATTTTTGTTCCCTACAGAATTATTTTTTTCACTAGACGCAAGATTTTGCGTCTCTACGGAATCTACAAATTCCATCACAAAACCAATTTGGTCTTTTTCTTCGTACCACTCAATCATTTTTACACAATTTGGGTGTGAGACTTTTTGTGCAGTTTCAAAACCTCGTTTGATTCTTTTAATTTCTTTTGGAGTTTTGTAATTCTCGTGAATGAGTTTTAGTGCGTAGAATTCACCGTTAGTGGATTTTTGAATTTTGTAAACTGTACCAAAAGTTCCAGATGCGATTTTGGAAATGATTTTGTAGGGCATAAAAATCTCAATTTGAAAATGATTGAAAAACTTAAGACAGAAAATTGATTTTCACAAAATAAAAACTAATGTAAAGTTTGATTTAAAAAGAAATTTAATAAATTAGAACATCTCATTTAGAAGTAGAATTTTTCTTTTTATTGGAGTTTTGTTTTGTCAAATAAATTCAAATCGGTTTTACGTAAAGTTTCTAAAAAGATTTTTGGAAATACTGAAGAGGAAATTTCTGATTTAATGCCAAGCGTTAAAGTATTTCAAGGAATTGAAAAATCGAATTCAAATGAAATTACGATTGGTTACGTTGGAAATGACATTCAGTACGAAAATTATATTTTGGAACTAACCTTTAGTAGCGAACCTAAAATTCTATTTAATAAAAAACAGCCACTCGAAAATGTTTCTGAAATGCTGAAATCTAATTTTGAAAACTTGTCCTTAATTTATTTTGAAAGTGATAGGGTAGAGTTAGAAGAGTTTTGGAAAGGAAAGAAAGGAATAAAATTTCCGCGATGGATTGAATGCACAATGGACATTTCGGATTCGTTTGAAAACCTTTGCAAGAAAAAAGCTTTCAAAAATTTTATTCGCAAAATTAACCAAAATAATTACGAAACTGAATACTCTAACTCTGATGAAAATAGAGACGATTTTTATTACAATTTTTACAAACCTTACTTAGCTAAAAATTATGGTGCAACTGCTTACTTCATTGCATATAATTATTTCAATAGTATGAAAGACCATACGGAATTACTACTTTTAAAAAAAGAAGGCGTAACCGTTGGAATGGTTTTGATAGAATATTTGGAAGAATTTGCTCACTTTGCTTATATGGGATTTAAAGATGGAGATGAAACTTATGTTCGTGAAGGTGCAACAAGTGGTTTATATTTTTACTCAATTCAAAGAGCTCAAGAAAAAGGCTTCAAATATTTTTGTTTTGGACCTTCAAAGTCATTTCTAAAAGATGGTGTTCTTAGGTTCAAAGTTGAAAAATCTTGTTTCATCGCTGACAAAACATTCACTCCTGACGAAAACATATTTTTAGAATTTGTAAAGGAAACAGAAGCCTCGAAAAATTTCCTCGTAGCAAACCCTTTTGTTTTTTATCCAATTGAAAGAAAAAGAGAAATCATTATTTTCGTTCCAAGTTCCGATAATTTTTCTGTTGAAAATGCAGTCAAAATGATAAAATCCTACAAACTTGACGAAGGAATTGAAAATTGGAATTTGGTTTTTTGGGAAAATCCAATTTTAAAAGATGAAGATTTTAAAGACACAAAATACGAGAACAGAGTAAAAATCAGAAACCTTCAAGAAGTTCTGAGCTAAGGTTTTTTTAGACCTGAAAGGTTTTGAAAACCTTTCAGGTCTAAAAAATTACTTCAAGAAAACCATTTTCATAGTTTGACTAAATTTACCTGCTTCTAATTTATAAAAGTAAACTCCGCTACTAACTTCTTTGCCAAGTTCATTTTTTCCATTCCAAACAACACTTCCAATTTGTTCTGTCAATTCAAATTCTTTGACTTGCTCACCTAAAACGTTAAAGATTGTTAAAGTTGCTTTTTGGTAATTCGCAATTCCTAATTCGTAATTTATCAAAGTAGTAGGATTGAATGGATTTGGATAGTTTTGTGCTAAACTAAAGGTTGTGGGTTGATTAGAGTTCTGTTTTACTCCAACAGGTAAGATTTCAGCAAAAACATAAATATTTTTTATAGAATCTACTTGTTGATTTGTGTGAACTTTGATTGTGTCGTAATAGATTCCAACTGAATCTGAGATAAATGAAACTTCAAGGTTAAAAGTTGAGTCAGGTAAAAGAGTTAGAGGAAGTTGTAAGTTTGGTGAAGTGATTTCATTTGGAAAATCAATGTTTGAAATTACAAGTGGAAGCATACCTTCATTACTTAAAACAATTGTAGTGTCTTTTTGTGAAAGAGAGTCAACTGTCCATAAATTCAAAGACTTTATGGAAGATTCAAAAAGTGGATATTTGTAGAAGCCTCTTCTGTGAACTACTTCGATTAATGAATTTGCAAGATTTCCAGAGACTTGGATATAAGAAACATTTACAAGACTATCGGAGGCTCCTACTGAAACTTTCGATTGAACACCATTTACAGTAGGAATAAACTTATTTGCTTTTTGTAATTGAGACCAATTGTTGCCATTATCTCTTGAGAATCTCATCATTGAAATAAAATTTTGATTGAAGTAAGAAGAACCACCTTCAAAATTCACAAAAACAGTGCTGTCGTGAGCTGTGATTTGTTGAAATTGCTCAGCACTACAATTTACATTTGGTTCACATAAATTTACTTCATAATTAAAACTCTGCCCTGAATCTTCACTTCTAAAGTAATAACAAGTATTTGGAACAGCACAAAGGTGGAAAGTATTTCCAATAGCAAAAACATCAGGAGTTTGTAAATCTGCAAGAGGTTCTAAATCTTCTGCAAAAGGTAACCAATTCTCACCTAAATCAAATGAACGATAAACATTTGCTCCTGTTAGTGTCGTGTCATTGCCTGTTCTTGCATAAACAATTGAGTTGTTACCAATTGCAATACTCGGAGGTTGTATCTCACCATAAACTGTATCGGTTACAACTGTGTAAGGAGAAAAACTCTGTCCAATATCAAAACTCTTTGATTGCATTACTGAATCGGTCGAACCATACTCCTGATAATCAAAAGCATTGTTCAAATACGCTGCAAAACCTGACTTCGCTTCATAATCAATAAGTTGTGCCAACACAAAATTAGCTCCATTGTCTGAACTCGCATAAAGTCGCATCTGAGGATTTGCTTGAAAAAATTGATTAATTACATAAGCATAAACATAATCTCCTGTTGCAACTACCTCAAGAATACTTCCCATTGTGTCATCAAGAACAACTGTCGGTTCAAAAGTCTTGCCATAATCTGTGCTTCGGTGATAACGAAGGAAACCATCGTCAACAGAAGAAAAAAAGTGAACGTAACCTGAATCTCCAACAGCTAACTTTGCTGGACCTCCTGCGAATGAACCACCACTAATGTTGTAAGAAACTAAAACTTCTGGTTCGTCCCACAAAATCGTATCCCAAACTGTTGGTGCATTTGGTGGAAGTTGGTTAACTACCAAATTCTGACCTCCTCCAAAAATTGAATTTACTTGGCAATTTGTTTCAAAGATTTCATTCGTTGTGGTTTTTAGAGTGAGTTTTGGGCAACTTGGGTCTTCGGAAAGTTGTAGTTCACTAACTCCAAAGTTAAATCTTTGTGAGTTCTCAAAACCAATTGAAAACCAATCTATTTGTGGACTGTTGGTAATTCGGGTTTTCCAAACTGTTGGCTCAGAACGAGACTCTTCAATTGTAAGAATAAAATAAACTTCACCAAGACTTGTTGCAAAACTATCGTAATGAAATTCTTCTTCTCCAATGATGTTATTAGACTTTGCACTCTCGATAAATCTCTCAGGATAACCTAACTCTTCAAGGCTTCTTCCTAAAACAACACTACTTAGAAATAGCAGAAGTAGTAAACTTTTTTGCATTTCTTCTCTTCCTAACCTCGTTGTTGATGCTTTTCAAGTAAATCCTTTTTAATTCTTTTTTCAAGACCTTATTTCAGCAGAAGCATCTTTTTGGTGATTTGCTCTTTCCCTGATTGAAGACGATAAAGATAAACTCCTGAACTTACAGTGTTTCCAAGCTCGTCTTTGCCGTTCCAAATTACTGAACCTTGAGATTCTTCAAGTTTCCATTTTCTCACCTCCTCTCCAAGAATGTTAAAGATTGTTAAAGTTGCTTTTT
>QQUF01000038.1:11186-85417 GCA_008501735.1 Calditrichota bacterium
AAAATTCACAAAAACAGTGCTGTCGTGAGCTGTGATTTGTTGAAATTGCTCAGCACTACAATTTACATTTGGTTCACATAAATTTACTTCATAATTAAAACTCTGCCCTGAATCTTCACTTCTAAAGTAATAACAAGTATTTGGAACAGCACAAAGGTGGAAAGTATTTCCAATAGCAAAAACATCAGGAGTTTGTAAATCTGCAAGAGGTTCTAAATCTTCTGCAAAAGGTAACCAATTCTCACCTAAATCAAATGAACGATAAACATTTGCTCCTGTTAGTGTCGTGTCATTGCCTGTTCTTGCATAAACAATTGAGTTGTTACCAATTGCAATACTCGGAGGTTGTATCTCACCATAAACTGTATCGGTTACAACTGTGTAAGGAGAAAAACTCTGTCCAATATCAAAACTCTTTGATTGCATTACTGAATCGGTCGAACCATACTCCTGATAATCAAAAGCATTGTTCAAATACGCTGCAAAACCTGACTTCGCTTCATAATCAATAAGTTGTGCCAACACAAAATTAGCTCCATTGTCTGAACTCGCATAAAGTCGCATCTGAGGATTTGCTTGAAAAAATTGATTAATTACATAAGCATAAACATAATCTCCTGTTGCAACTACCTCAAGAATACTTCCCATTGTGTCATCAAGAACAACTGTCGGTTCAAAAGTCTTGCCATAATCTGTGCTTCGGTGATAACGAAGGAAACCATCGTCAACAGAAGAAAAAAAGTGAACGTAACCTGAATCTCCAACAGCTAACTTTGCTGGACCTCCTGCGAATGAACCACCACTAATGTTGTAAGAAACTAAAACTTCTGGTTCGTCCCACAAAATCGTATCCCAAACTGTTGGTGCATTTGGTGGAAGTTGGTTAACTACCAAATTCTGACCTCCTCCAAAAATTGAATTTACTTGGCAATTTGTTGTAAAGATTTCATTCGTTGTGGTTTTTAGTGTGAGTTTGGGGCAATTTAAGTCTTCGGAAAGTTGTAGTTCACTAACTCCAAAGTTAAATCTTTGTGAGTTCTCAAAACCAATTGAAAACCAATCTATTTGTGGACTGTTTGTAATTCGGGTTTTCCAAACTGTTGGCTCAGAACGAGACTCTTCAATTGTAAGAATAAAGTAAACTTCACCAAGACTTGTTGTAAAACTATCGTAATGAAATTCTTCTTCTCCAATTAGGTTATTAGACTTTGCACTCTCGATAAATCTCTCAGGATAACCTAACTCTTCAAGGCTTCTTCCTAAAATTAAATTACTTAAAATTAGTAAAATCAGTAAACTGCTTTTCATTTTTCAAAATCCAAATCTATTTCCAATTTTACATTACTTCAAAAAAACCATTTTCTTAGTTTGGCTCAATTTCCCTGCTTCTAATTTGTAAAAGTAAACTCCGCTACTAACTTCTTTCCCAAGTTCATTTTTTCCATTCCAAACAACATTTCCTTTTGGTTCAGTTAATTCAAATTCTTTGACCTTTTTGCCCAAAACGTTAAAAACTGTAAGTTTCCCATTCTCGTAATTCTTAATTCTTAATTCGTAATTAATCGAAGTTGTTGGATTGAATGGATTTGGATAGTTTTGTGAAAGTAAAATTGTTTTTGGAGTTTGGTTTGAAATTTCTTCTAAGTTTACTGTTAAACCAAAATCAGATAAAATTGCTCTAAAAATGCCAGTTGCTGAAACTAACGAAGCAGAGTTTTTTACAACAGAAGCTAAATCAAAACCAAAAAATACAGTGTTAAAAGTTCCGTTAACCGTATGAGTTGCACCAATTCCGTTGTTCCCACTTGCTCCGTAACCAGCAAGTTTTGTTGCATTTCCAGAAATTGTTAGAATGTCTTTTGAAGTCTGTACGTTTTGGTTGTTCACACCCAAAGTTCTAAATAACCAACCTAAAGGAGAGCCAGAATTTGATAAAAATGTTCCGTTTTCTCCACGAATAAAATCCGAACCTCCTGAAAAGTTATCGTCAAAACTGATTTCTAAAAGATTCATCAAATTTCCACCGTTTTCGAGTTCTGCGATGTTTTGTCCACTCAAAAACAAATTTCCACCTGCATTCAAGAAGTCAACTAAAGTTTGTTCGTCAGTTGTTGAAATTGCATCAGTTGTTCTATTATCTGTGTACCAAACAACTGCACTTGGTTGCGTCAGACTTTGCATCTCATTTAAATTTGGTGAACTTTGTTTCTTGACTAAATCCCAAAAGTAAAATTCTGTTCCTGCTTTTTGTGCAAGTTCAATATAAACTTCGTCAACGTTGTCAGTACTGTCAGCTCCAATAATCAAAACAGCAGCAGCAGCGTTTGAGTAATCAAAAGTCAAATTTTGTCCTGCAACAACTGTGAATTGCCAAACTTGTTTTTCAGGAAAAGGGAAGTTTGGAACGAATTTAATTTCAAAATTTCCTTCTGGCAAATTGATTGAGTAGTTTCCGTTTCCATCAGTAGGTAAAACTGCAAATTCAATTTTGTTTTGATTTTCAATTCCGAAAATAATAGCTTCACCTTCAATTGAATTTCCCAAATCGTCAGAGAATGTGCCACTCACTGTAGCAGAAGGATTCAAAGTCATTGAAACTGGAACATCTATTGGAGAATTTGGTACAAGTTGAGCAATATTTGTGATTGTTTCAGTTTGGTAGCCAAAAGCCGAAACTTCAAAAGTGATTGTGTCGAAAATCGGTTTTGCTGAATAACTTCCGTCAGCACTTGTGTTAAAAATTTGCTCAGATTCAATTACTCTAATTTTTGCAAAAGGAATTGGATTTCCTGTTGTGTTGTCTGTTACAATTCCATTTACAGTAAATTCTGAAAGCTCGCCAATCGCCGCAAGAACGTCAATTCTTCCCATTCCAAAAGTGTTGTCATCTCCCGGAACTCCAAGGTCAAAAGCTGTATTCAAAAGTGCAGTTTTGACTTCTTCAGGAGTTGCAGTAGGTTTATACTGTTTAAGTAATGCAATTGCTCCTGAAACCAATGGAGTTGAAAATGCACTTCCGTTTACTAAATCAGTTCCTCCTCCGGCATTTGAACCAAGTGCAACTTTTAAATCAATTCCTTGTGCAACGACTTCAGGTTTAATTTTTAAATCATTTGGTGTGTTTGGACAAGTGGAAGGTCCTTTTGAACTCAAAATCCAAATTGATTCTTGGTCAGGTTGCAAAGTCCCAACTGAAAAAGTATTTACAGGAGTAAAAGCACCTGCGGCGTATTCCGAAACAGTTTGGTTATTTGGTCCTCCATCACCAGCTTGCCAAACAGTTGAAACTCCTATTTCTTCAATAATTGTGATTGTTTGGTAAACACTGTTTGAAGTGCAACCTCCGTAAGCGTAACCGTGAGAATTGTTAATTACATCAAGATTGTCTAAAACAATTGGTGGTAAAAGTGAAACCCAAGTAAATGCTTGTAAAGGTCCAATAATTCCAGGAATTACACCTCCGTCGTTGTGTTTTGAAGCAATCCACCAAGCATTTGGAGCAACTCCAATTGTATCAGTTCCTGATTTCCCAACCATCAAACTCATTGTTGAAGTTCCTTGAGTTGAGGTTTCTAAGTCTTCTGGGAAAATAGAATTTTGTGCAACTGCATCGTACCAAGCATCATTTGGCGTAATGTTTGGTTGATTTCCAAACCAACTTGAAGCAACGTAAGGATTATTTCCGTCGACTCCTGTGTCAATGTTCATCACAATTCTTCCTGTTCCGTCAAATCCTAAATCCCAAAGTTTATTGGCATTAATTGCTTTCAAGGCATCAGAAGTTTGTAAAGTTGAATTTTTGTTTTTACGTTTTTGAGTTGGAATTTGAATAGGCAAAATTTCTTCGACTGATTCGATGTTAGGGAAAGAGTGGATTTTTGAAATTAATTTTGAATCGGCTTTTTTGATGTAAATCGAATTGTTCAAGAAGAAACTTGTGAATTCAATTTGACTTTGTTCTAAAAACTCAATGACTTGTTTTTGCTCTTTTTGGGCAAATTCTTTTAAAGCAGGAACAAGAATGTCTCTTCTTTGTGAGTTCGAAAAGTCCTTTTTGAAGAATTGTCTTTTGAGTAGTTGAATGTCAAGTTGTTTGTCAAATTGAACTAAAACATCTTTTGATTCGTTTGCAAAAAGTAAGGTTGAGAAAATTATTAGGATTGCTGTTAAAACAAGTTTCATTTTTTTACCGAATTTAAAGTTTTGTAAAAGATAGACTTAAAAAGGTTTTTTGGTTACAATTTTAAAAAAACAATAAAATGTTTTATCTTAAAAAACTGTAGTTAAAAAACTTAAACTTTGAAGATAGTATTCAAAATTCACTGAAAATAGAATTTAGATAAAACCAATTAATGAAAAAATATAAAAAGCCGTCTAAAGATTTTTACGCACAATTTGAAAATATCTTAAAAACAGAAATTACTTTACAAAAATTTGAAATTCTTGAAGTTGCAATTCCGCAAGTCGAAAGTTTTCGTTCGGCTGTTGGAGTGCGGAATGAAAGATTGGCTTTAATTGTTAAGTGGACAGACGAAAATGGTAATTTTGGAATCGGAGAATCTTCATGTCGTCCTGACCCATTTTTCAACAATGAATTTGTGAATGGTTCAATTTTGATTCTCAAAGATTACGTTTTCCCACTTTTGGAAAAGAAAGAATCTGTAAAGTCTGTTTTAGAGAAGTGTAAAAAAATGAGAGGCTGGAATTTTACGGTTTCGGCGGTAATTGATGCAGTCCTTGACTTAATTCGCAAACGAGATGGAAATGATTTTTATTCAAAGTATGAAACTGAAAGAACTGAAAAAGTTCCTGTTGGAATTTCTCTTGGACTTTACAAAACCGAAGAAAAAGCAGTTGAAAGAGTTGGAAGAGCAATTTCAGCTGGTTTTAAAAGGGTGAAATTAAAAATCTCCCCTAAAATGAACGTGAGGACTTTAGAAGCGATTCGCGAGGAGTTTCCAAATTTGAAAATGGGATTCGATGCAAACGGTTCCTTTCAAGAAGTTGACGAAAATATTTTTCAAAAATTAGTTAACTTGAATCCTGTTACTATCGAACAGCCTTTTCCGCCAACAAGAGTTGATTTGGGAGCTGAGCTAAAAACTTTAATTCCTGCAACAAATGTTTGTTTGGACGAAAGCATAACTGGAATTGGAGAATTAATTTCTGCTTACAAATGCAGTGCTTTGGACGAAGTAAATGTAAAACCCGGTCGAGTCGGCGGTCAATTTTACACAGTTGAAATTCTTGAATTTTGTAAAATTAACAGTCTTCCTGCTTGGATTGGTGGAATGTTTGAAAGTGGAATTGGAAGAACGAATAATTTACGAGTCGCTTCGATGTTACCAAATGCTCTTGCACACGACTTAAGCCCGTCAAATCGTTACTTTGTTTCTGACATTGTTAAAAACCCAATTGAGATGAGTTCTGAAGGATTAATTGACGTTCCAAAAGATTTTGAAGCCGAAATTGAGGACGCGATAGTTGAGCAGTTTTTGCAACAAAGAATTGTCTTAGAAAAGTAAAAATGGAGTTACAAATTTGTTAGATTTTTTAATTAAAAATGCAACTGTTTTTGACGGAAAAAATATTGAACCACAGAAATTAACTGTCGGAGTAAAAGACGAAAAAATTGTCTTCGTTGGTGAAGAACTCACTGAATCTTCCGCAAAAGAAGTGATTGACGCAAAAGGACTTTACCTTTGTCCGGGTTTCATTGACACTCACGCATCGACGGGTTTAGGTTATACTTTTACAAACGCAGCTGACAATAAACTTTTTCAAGGTGTTACTACTGAAATTATTGGAAACTGTGGAACTTCTTCGGGTCCAATTGGCGACCTTTTGAAACCGACAATGCACAAACTTTCAGGCGAGATTGGATTTGATTTTAATTGGGAATCTCTTGGTGATTGGTTTGGTAGAGTAGAGGACTTTGGTTTGCCTTTCAATTTTGCAACTTACGTTGGACACAGCACCTTAAGAGGCGGAGTTTGCACTGACATTCAGGAAATCACAGACCTTGAAATTGACGAAATGTGTGCAATGCTTGACCAATCTCTGAAAGAAGGTGCTTTAGGAATGTCAACAGGTTTGGTTTATGCTCCGGGAAGTTTTGCCACAACAGAAGAAATTATCGAACTTGCCAAAGTCTGTGCAAAAAATAATAGCATTTACGTTAGCCATATGCGAGACGAAAGACAGAACCTCGAAGAATCAATCGAAGAAACAATTCGAATCGGTAGAGAAGCAAAGTTGCCAATTTTGGTGAGCCATTTGAAGGCTGCGGAAAAACCGAACTGGGGAAAAATCCCAAACGTCATTAAAAGTATTGAAGAAGCTCGTGAAGAAGGTTTGACAATAAATTTTGAAGTTTATCCTTACACTGCAGTTTCTACAAAACTTAGAACTTTTATTCCAAAAGCTACTTTGAGTGGTGGAGTTCAAAATATGGTTGCAAAACTAAAAACTGATGAATGGCGACAAAAAAGCACAGAGTGGTTAGAGTTCCGAAAAACCGATTATGCGAATATGTTTTTGATTACTGAAAGTATGCCAAATTCTACTGGGAAAAGCATTTTAGAAATGTCAAAAATTTTGGATAAAACTCCTTCTGAGTCTGTTGTAGAAATTTTACTTGCTGACCCTGATGCTTGGATTGTTTACGATTGTATTTCTGAAAAAGATATGGAAATGGCAATTCTTTGGGACGATGCCATAATTTGTAGTGATTCTTGGAGTCACCCTGTAAATGCTCCAAATCAAATCGGAAATCCTCACCCAAGAACTTACGGAGCTTTCACAAGATTTTTAGAAAAATACGTTTTACAAGATGAAAAACTTTCTTTTGGTGAAGCTGTAAGAAAAATTACTTACCTTCCAGCGACTTGGACAAAAATCAACAATCGTGGGCAAATCAAAGAAGGATTTTACGCAGATTTAGCCTTGTTGAACCCCAATGAAATTCACGAAGTTGCAACTTATGCAGACCCAAGACGATTTAGTGAAGGAACTGAAATGGTTTGGGTGAATGGAAAAATTATGTTAAGAAATTCAGAAGTAACGAAAAATATGAGTGGCAAAATTATCAAAAAAGGTCAATTGTAAAAATGGATGTAAAAATTCGCGTTTGCACTTTAGCAGACTCAAAAGGCATTGCTGAAATTTACAACGAAGCGATTCGTTTTGGTGGTGCAACAATGGACGACCAAGAAAAACCTGATGAATATTTTCGAAAAATGATTCAAGGTTTTAGTAAAAGAGAAACTTTTTTGATTTTGGAAAATTCTGAAGAAATTATTGGTTGGGGAGTAATAAAGCGTTACAGTGATAGGTTTGGTTATAGATTTTGTTGTGAAACCTCAGTTTATTTAAAGCGAAAATTTTTGAGAATGGGCTTTGGTTCAATGATGAAAAGAGCTTTAATTGAAAAATGTCGTGAGTTTGGTTATAGGCATTTAGTTGGAAAAATATTTTCTATAAACAAGGCAAGTATTGAATACAATTTAAAACTTGGGTACGAAATTGTCGGAACACAAAAAGAAATCGGTTTCAAAGGTGGGAAATGGACTGATGTAACAATTATGCAGTTAGTTTTGAAAGATGTTGAACCCAAAATACCTGAAAAATATTTATAAACTAAAAATAAAGATAAAGTTAAAAAAATGAATAAAGAATTACCAAAAGGAATCCAAGAAGCAATTTCTAAGATTGAAAATATAAAAGTAATGAACCCTGAAATTGCTAAAGAGATTCTTGAAAGTGTAGAAATTTCAGAAGAAGAAATGATGCCTTGGGCTGATTTTGAACATTCAAAAGAAGATTGTTATGGAAGAGTAATGGTTTATGATGGCGGATTTTATGAGTTTATGGTAATGTCTTGGAATGTTGGAGATATGTCAGCAATTCACGATCACGGATTTACTCAATGGGGAGCAGTTAAGTTGTTCGGAAATGCAGAACACGCAGTTTTTCAAATTGACGAAAACAACAAGATGAGTACAATTGAAAGAAAGTTTCATGAACCTGGAGCAATTTTACCTGTTGGTCACGATTTAATCCACCAAATGGGAAATGTTGGATTTCCAAAATATTTAACCTTACATCTTTATGGATGTGATGGTAGAGATTCGTTAGTTACAGGAAATTCTAAACTTTATGATTTTAATGAAAATAAGATTCAAATTACGAATGGTGGTGTCTTTTTCGGATTACCTGAATGTGAAATCACAGATAGAATGCCTGCTCCGAAACCTGATTTTCCAACTTTGGTAAGGTTTAAAGTAGAGTATTTGAATAGGTTATTTTTCAGCCTTTATTCAGAAGAGGATATTGAAACTTCAAGCGAGAATCTCAACAAAGATTTAGAAGCTAAAATAATTTATGAGTTATTTAGTCAAGATTTTTGGGAAATATTAAGGGCAGAACTTGACGAAATGGTTGGAAGTCCAGAAAAAGAATTATTACTCTATTTAGAAAGCCTTAGCACTGAATTAGTTGTTGTTGCAATTTGCCAACACAATATTCTAGAAGTTATGGAAGACTTAAATTTTGATAATTTCAAAGAAGATTTAGAAAAATTGTTAGAGTCTTTGACACAAGGTGAACTTTCAGAATTCACACAAAGTTATTTAAAATTAATTTCCGAGAAATTAGAAATCAATTTTAAATTAGACTAATCTTTTAATACTTAACTAATCAAACTCAACTCTCAGGATACTAAAATGAAATTTGTCGAAAAAAATTTGATGCCTTATGAGACTGTTGTTTACAAGTCCTCTTTACATTGGATTGTTTTATTGCCGCCAATTTTTATTCTTGCTTGTGGAATTGCACTTTACACAAATAAAATTGAAAGCCTAAGTTTTGTATTTTTCTTTTTATTCTTAGGAACAGCAATTCCGTCAGTAGTTTTATTTCTTACTGCTGAATACGTTCTTACAAACTCAAGAGTGTTAATGTCGGTTGGAGTAATCAAAAAGAAAACTTTGCAAGAGCCAATAGCAAGGATTAAGGAAATTAAAGTTAAGCAGAGTTTTGTAGGTAAAATCTTTAATTTTGGTAGCTTTACATTTAGAGAATTGAGAAGAACAAAGCCAACATTTTTTTTTGTAACAAATCCTTTAGAATTTAGGAAGCAAATACGTGAACAAGTATTTGTGATTCAGGAAAAAGGAAAGCGTTCAGAAGCAATTTCTTAAAATTACAAAAATAAAAAAAGGTCATTTAATTTGTCAAATGACCTTTTTGATTTTAATACCTATAAAATTCTGTGCAACCTTTGGCACAAACAGGAAATTTTTTGTTCTTCTGTAAGTAGCGTCTAAATTCTTTATATTTTTCGTTGTTCCAAATCTCTTCAAATGGCTGTTCTTTGATATTTCCAGCCACAAAATTCATAGAGTGATAAGGTCTTACAGTTCCGTCAGGAAAAACATAAGTTGTCATCCAAACACTCATACAACGATTCGGGTAACTTGTCGGCTCAAAATCAAAAGAAGTGTAATACTTTCTGATTTCGTCATCTGTAAAGTTTGGATAAAAACTAACAAGAGGTTTTCCAGGCATCTTCATATATTTATTCTTTACTTCAATAATGTATTCAGGATCCATATTTGGCAAAGTATCTCTTACAAATCCGCTCCATTCTGGAGAAGGTCTGTTATAAGTTGCTCGGAAAATGTTATCGTGAGCTTCGAACTGAGCTTGACTCAAGAACAAAAGATGGTGAAAGTTAATATTATCAACACCAAGTTCTTTCGCGACTTTGTAAATCTCATCAAATTTTTCGTAATTTTCTTCAAATAGAGTCGTATTGATATGCAAAACAGGGAATTTAGTTTTATGCTTTTTCTTCAATTCGTTTATTTTAGCAAGACCTGCAGCAGCTCTGTCAAAAGTTCCTTTGACTTGACGAATATCGTCGTGCATATCTCTTGGTCCATCTAAAGAATAGATAATTTCGTCCATTTTATGTTCAACAATTGCTTCAGCATTTTTTTCAATGAAAACGCCATTTGTAACAATGTTGACTCTCATTCCATTTTGTTTGATATAAGCCATAATGTCAACCCATTGTGGATGTAACATTGGTTCACCACCAAACATAGTCCAAGTTGGCTTGAAATGCTTAACAGAGTCAATAAATTTTTTTGCTTCTTCGAGACTTAATCTGTCTTTGAGCTCATCTGTAGTTAACTGGAAAGAAGAACCATCTTCGCCCCATTGACCACACATTTTACATCTTAGGTTACAAGCAGCAGTCAAGAAAAGTGAAATCGTTTCAGGAGGAGCTGAATAACCGTCTGCAAATTTATAAGTCATATACGATTTGAATCTTTTTGTAAAAGCTGAGAATGCATAATCGGGTTGAGCAATTGCTCTTTTAACTGCTCGTTTGAGATTTTTCTTAGGTATCATTTTTACTACTTTCGTTTAAAGATTTAAGCAATTCTTAAAATAAGAAAAGGAAATCCAATTGTGAAAAGAAAATTCAAAATTAAAAATGTCTCGGAGTAGAGCTAAAACCAAAATTGTCTTAAAGTAGAGCATTGTGATTAAGTTCTTTAAATTTAATTACTTATGCTGTTTTTACCTGTGAAATGTATTACTGTGTCGCAAAATAACAAATAAGCCAAATTTGGCTAAGTCTTATAAAAACAATAAAAATACAAAATGGCATTCAGTTTGACACAATTTTTCAATGATAACTTTCATCTTTTGCAAAAGAAATTAGAGATGAATGAAAATAATTTAATTTTTAAACTTTTTTGGGAGAAAACAAATGAAGTTTTTTACAGGTATTTTAGCACTCTGCTTAGCAGTCCTAACGTTATCGGAAACTAAAGCAACAATCCGAATCGTTGACAACAATTCTTTCGACCCTGCGAATTTCACAACTTTACAAGCTGCTCACGACGGAGCAGTTAGTGGAGACACACTTTACGTTATCGGTTCAGGAGCAAATTACGGAAACTTAAGTGCAACTAAACAACTTCTCATTTTTGGACCAGGATTTTTCCTTGGCGAAAATCCTCAAACCCAGGCAAATCCAGTACCAGCAAAAGTTGGTTCAATTACTTTCAATACTGGTTCTGAAAATTCATTAATGACAGGAATTACTTTTGAAAATCAAGTAACAGCCAATGCAAGTAACATTACCTTCAAAAGGAATAGGCACATTTTTGACTACGATCTCACTTCAATAATTTCAATTGGAAACAATGTCTCTAATATTTTCATTGTTCAGTCTCACATTTGGGCAACAGATGTAACTTACGACCATAGTAGTTATTACAGTTATGCTCGTTGTATAAATGTTGGTTCAAATTGTCAAAATATTGTTATCAAAAATAACTATATTTCTCACAATTATTCAAATAGTGCTAATCATAGAGTAATCTATTCACCTAGTACTTCGTCAGTTGATTTCCAGAACAACGTTGTTTGGGGTAAGGTTACAATTTATAATTCAATTGTTTATAGCAATATTTTTAGATTCGGAGTTTTTGACGGAGGAAGTAATGACATTCAATATAACATTGGAGATGCAACACAATTTGGAACTTCAAATGGAAACCAAGAAAACATTGATATGACAACAGTATTTGAAACTTCAGGAACTTCTGATGGAAAATGGAAATTAGTTTCAGGTTCTCCAGCGATTTCTGCAGGAATTAATGGAGCTGACTGCGGAATGTTCGGAGGTCCAAATCCTTACGTTCTTTCTGGAATTCCTGTAATTCCGTCAATTTACTTTTTCTTCGGATCATCTTCAGGCTCAAACAGCACAGGGCTTCCAATTCAAGTCAAAATTAAATCTCATAATTAATCTTTAGCGATTTGTAACTAAACTTTTAAAATTAATTAGCGAGATAAAAATGAAGAAGTTACTACTTCTCTTTACAATTTTGGGAGTTGCGGCTCAAAGTCTGTTCTCCCAAAACATAGATTACGTTGAGTTTTTCATCGACACTGACCCTGGATTTGGAAACGGAACAAACATTCCGATTACAATTTCAGATTCTGTAGAAGTGAATTACAACGTTGATTTAAATGGAATCTCCAACGGAATGCACATATTGAACATTCGTGCAAAAGATGAAAATGGGCTTTGGAGTATTCACGCAAAGAAATTCTTCCTCAAAGAAGCAATTTCCTTTAACACCCAAATTACCGAACTTGAACATTTTTTTGATTCAGACCCAGGGTTTGGAAACGGAGCAAACGTTCCGATTCCAAGTGGTGATTCGGTTCTTGTAAATTATACTGCGGATTTGAGTTCGCTCTCTAACGGACTTCATACTTTGAACATTCGTGCAAAAGATGAAAACGGACTTTGGAGTCATCACACAAAAAAAACATTCATAAAAGAATCAATAAGCTCAAATTCTCTAATCACTGAACTTGAGTATTTTTTCGACTCAGACCCAGGATTTGGCAATGGAATGAACATTCCAATTTCAAGTGGTGATTCAGTTCTTGTAAATTACGTCGTGGATTTGACTCCAGTGAGCAACGGGTTTCACAATTTAAATGTTCGTGCAAAAGATGAAAATGGTTTGTGGAGTCTCCTGACAAAAAAATCCTTTCTCAAGGAATCAGCGATTTCAAATCCGCAAATCACAAAACTTGAATATTTTATCGACAACGACCCAGGATTTGGATTTGCGACAAACGTTCCAATTCCGATTAGCGATGACGTTACGAAAAGTTTTGTGGTTGACCTTAACGGAATTTCTGACGGAATCCACAAAATTCAAGTTCGTGCAAAAGACGAAAACGGCTTGTGGAGTCATTTGAACAAAAGACTTTTCCTAAAAGAAACAAGTCAAACTGCAAAAAATATCACAAAACTTGAGTACTACTACACAAAAGATTCCTCAAAATCAAATCGAATCAATTACAGTAGTTTTACACCTTCAACAGACGTTAATCTTTTTCTTTCAACTGATTTAACGAATCTTGACGCAAACACAAATTACACTCTTCACGTTATCGGAAAAGATGAAAACAACGTTCCAAGTCACTACTTCAAACACGACTTTACGACTGAAATCGGAACTCCAAGTATTGACAATCCAACAGAGCTTTTCGCCACAAACATTACAAGTGATTCACTTGTTTTGAATTGGGCAGGAACTTCTTACGAATTTGAAATTCACCAAAATGGAGCAACAATTTACTCAGGTTCAGAAACGAATTTTAAGGTTACAAATTTAGCTCCGAATTCGACTTACAATTTTTCAGTTTTCGGCAAAGCACTCGGCACAAACACAGTTTCGCAAGACAGCATTTTACTGACTTTCACAACTCCTGATTCTGGAAACATAATCGGAACTTACACGATTCTTGACCCAACAGAATGCGATGCGAATTACTGTTTCCACGACGAAACCAACACTCAACTCACAGACGGAATTTCTGCTTCAACGCCTTTCAACGCAAATTTAGGAAACGGTTCTGCTTACGAATGGGTTGGTTGGACTACAAATTCTTCGCCTGAAATTATTTTCGACTTTACAAACATTCACTACTTTTACCAACTCACAATCGGCACTTACCAAAGCACAACCGAAAATATTTTCATTCCCGATTCGCTCCAAATTTCTTACAGCGAAGACGGTGTGAATTTTACTTTTAGCGAGACTCTACCGACAATTTCTTCTTTCACCGAAGACTCTCACAACACGATTTCCTTTTCACTTTCAGGAAAACCCGTTGGTCGTTTTGCAAAAATTAATTTCATCAAAAATACTCCAATCGGCACAACTTTAGTGGACGAAATTATTTTCAACGGCTTTCCTTACCTTTTGCCGACTGCGAATTTTGTTGCCTCAAATCCTTCTGCAAATTGCGGGACTTCGGTAACTTTTGACGCTCAAACTTCAACAAGTGGAAGTGGTTTTGGAATTTCAAATTACCAGTGGGATTTTGAAAATGACGGAATTTTTGACGCAAACGGTCAAACTGTAATTTATCCAATTACGGCTCTTGCAGACACTGTTCACCTAAAAATTACAAATTCTGACGGAATCGAATCTGAAATCACAAAGAACTTTAGTTGGAGTTACACAGCTTCTGCACCAATCGCTGACGCAGGAAAAAATTACCAAGTCGTTGAAGGTTACTCGCTGACTTTAAACGCAAGTGCAACAACCGACTTGAACGAAAATTGCGGAACTGAATCCCTTTCTTACACTTGGGATTTGAACGGAGACGGAATTTTCGGCGAAGCAAACGGCGAAACTCCAACGGTTTCTTGGGCGACTCTTTCGGCTTTAAATTACTTTCCTCAAGTGCCTTTTACAATTTCCGTAAAAGTTACTGACCAAGACAACTTAACTTCAACTGCTTCGACAAGTCTGACGATTTTCAAAGATTCGCCGATTGCAAACTTATTGGCAAATCCTTCAAGCGTAACTTGTAGTGGGGTTTTGGAATTAGACGCTTCGGCAACAATTCACCCGAATTCTCAAAGGACAATTGTTCAGTACGATTGGGATTTTGAAAACGACGGAACTTACGACTTTACAAACTCAAATCCACTTGTAAACACTTCTTACAACGCTTTTGGAACTTACACAGCAAAAGTAAAAGTAACTGACGACAACGGAAGTTCTGATTCAACAACCACAACAATTCTTGTAAATCTCGGAAACACTCAGCCAATTGCAAACGCCGGCGGAAGTTATTCTTTGAATGCTTTTAACGATTTGGTTTTGGACGGAACTGCGTCCTTTGATGCTGATTCGACTTGTGGAGATTCGATTGTTAGTTACAAATGGGATTTGAACAACGACGGAATTTTTGGCGACGTTACAGGAAAAACTCCGACTGTTTACTGGTCGTTAATTTCAAGTTTGAGCGTTCCGGGAACTTACCCGATTTCCCTAAAAGTTACTGACACTTTGGGTGGAAATTCGGTTGCTTCGACAACTTTGGCGATTTCACCTTCTGCGGGAACAATGGCTTGTTTTGACGGCTCAAGCAGAATTGAAGTTCCGAATTTAATCAATAACCAAACTGCTTTCACAATCGAAGCGTGGTTTAATTTTACCGACAACAATTCAACGAGATGGATTTACGGAACTGGAAGCGGTTTCACTGACGTTGGGATTGCAGTCTCTTCAACTTCAAACAATTTGGCTTACTACGGAAAAACTGCCACAAGTTCTTTTGTTGACCAACTTGGCTCAATTTCGCTAACAGCAGGAAGTTGGAATCACATTGCTTTTGTCTTTGACGGGACAAATTGGACTGGCTACTTAAACGGCGTTCAAGACTTCCAAATCACAGAATCGGGAACTGTAACAACTGTTTCAACTCAAGCCTTCGGACAAGGAAATTGGAATTCAGGCGAAGGTTTTTTGGGCGAACTTGACGAACTTAGAATTTGGGATTCAGCTCAAACTCAAGCACAAATTCAAGCAAGAATGAACTTGCCACTTCTCGGAAACGAAAGCAATTTGGTTGCTTACTACAATTTGAACCAAATTTCTGGTCCAACTGTGAACGACGTTTCAGCAAACGGAAACAGCGGAACTTTTGTCGGAACGGAATGTTTTGTTCCTTCGACAACTCCTCTTAGCGGTTCAACAACTTTCACGAACAACAACCCAACTTTGAGTTTTGTCGGAATAGGAGGTTTTGCAAATTCAATCGTTGAGCCTGACACAGGTTCTTCCGAAACAACTTTTCAATTTGCAATTGACTACTTCGATTCTGACGGAGATTTTCCTGCAATCGGCTTTCCGAAATTGCTCTTGGACTTCAACGGAGACGGAGATTTTCTTGACAACGAAGATTTGAATTTCACAATGTTTGAAGAAAATCCTTCTGACACAACTGTAACAAACGGAAAACGCTACATTTATTTTGCAAATGGCTTGGCTGAATCTTCAAATTGGAAAACTCAAGTCATTGCTCAAGACGTGAAAGGCGGAAGTTCTTCGACGGCGTTTTTGACAGAACCTTACATTTCAAACGACCTTTTGGATATTTCGATTTTTGCAAACGACATTAATTTTTCGTCTTTGAATCCGCAAGTTGGTGACACAGTTACAATTTCTGCAACAGTTCACAACAACTCGGATTTTAACGCTGAAAACTTTGTTGTTTCGCTTTACGAGGAAGACACTTTTGTTTCCTCTTACACGATTCCTTCGCTTTCTTACCACTCGCAAACAACGATTTCGTGGCAACACGTTTTTTCAGTTGATAATTTTTATCCGATGAAAATTGTGCTTGATGAATCGAATGTTTTGACGGAAGACAACGAACTTAACAACTTTGCGATTCGCCCTGTGCTTGTCGGAAATTACGTGATTCCCGGAAACATTGTCGTTCAAAACGACGGGCTTTCACCTTCGACAGTTTATCCTTACTCTACAGTGCGTGTTTTTGGAAACGCTCAGTATTCGGGAGTTTTCGGAAGTGATTTTGACGTTTCGGGTGCAACTGTGAATTTCCAAATTGTTGAAACAGGTGCAAGTTTTAGTGGTAACACAAACGGAAACGGCGATTTTGGAATTTATTTCACAGCTCCAACTCCTGGAACTTATACAATTGTCGGCACAGTTACCGATTACACTTTAACTGGGAATTTCGGACCTTTGGCTCTGACTGTTTTGCCTTTGGCAAGCGGACCTGATTTGCATTGTGAAATTAATTTGAACAATTACAGTCCGATTGTCGGAAACACTGTTAGCGGAACCGCAACGGTTACAAATTCAGGCGTTGAAGCGGCAGGAGCTTTTAATTTCCGAATTGCAAATTGCGAAGGGCTAATTGCAAACCACACAATTTCAGGACTTGCTCCGAATTCTTCACAAACTTTTAATTTTACAAGCACTTTCCCAAATGTTGGTGGTTGCTCAGTCAGTGGTTTTGCAGACAACACAAACATCGTTTCAGAGCTTGTAGAAACGAATAATTCTTCTTCAAAAGGTGTAAATGTTTTGCCTGACCAACCTGATTTGACACCAAGCAACAGTCAAATTTATGGAAGTTACCTAACAGGTTCGACAGTGAATTTGAGTGCAAAAATCCAAAACATCGGCGGAATCGGTTCAGGGCAATTTGACGTGAATGTTTACGACAACGGAACTTTAATTCACACTGAAAGCATTTCTGCACTTGCAGCACAAAGTCAAACAAGTTTTAGTTTTTCAAACACTTTCACGACTCTTGGAAACCACGCAATTTCTGTGAAAGTTGATGAGCCGATTGGAAGCGGTTTTGTAACCGAGTGGAACGAAAACAACAACGTTTACACAGGTTCGATTAATGTTTACCAACTTCCACCTGTTTCACCGAACTTGACAATTTCAGGCTTGAGTGTCAATCCTGCAACTCCAACAAATCCCGGAAGTTTAGATTTGATTGCGACAATTTCTAACAACGGAAGCGACGGAATTAGTGTCGGTGATTCGATTGAACTGAATTTCACAGTTAACGAAAATGGAAATTCGACAACTTACACAGTTCTTGACACATTGGGTTTTGCAAAAAAATCATCAAAACAGCTCACCTTTACAATTCCAACTCCAGTTTTTGGAAACAATCATTTGTATGCTTCGGTTGATCCAAATAATTTGGTCAGCGAATCAAATGAAAATGACAACTTGCTTGACCGACCTCTTTGCTGGGATTTTTACAACGGAGACATTCCGAACTCGAATTTATTTTGGGAAGTGAGCCATTTTTCAGGTGAAGAAGTGAACTTGAGTCTTGGACTTTACAACAACGGACTTTACACTGGAAGCACTGTTGAAAGTCGATTTTTCGTTGACGGAAATTTTGTTGGAAGCGACACGGAAACAAACATCACTCCAACTTTCGGTTATTACTCATTTTTTGTAACAGGTCAAACTGTTTCTTACACTTTCCCGAGTGCAGGAATTTACACCGTCGAAGTGCAAACGGATTTTCCGAATCAGTGGACAGAGTGCAACGAAAACAATAACACTTTTTCTGTTCAAGTTACGGTTGTTGACAAAAAGCCTGACTTGCGAATTCTTTCACAACACATTTCTCCAACCGAGTTAAATCCTGACGTGAATGAGCCGATTGGAATTTATCTTTCTTACGAAAACATCGGTGAAATCGCTTCTGACTCATTTTTTGTCCGTTGCCAAGTTGACGACATTCAGCTTGGAACAGACATTTTAGTTCCCGGACTTGCAGTTGGCGAAGACACAACAATCGCCGTAAACGCAACTTGGAATTCAAGTAATGCAGGAGCTCACATAATTCGCGGATTTGTGGATTTCTTTAACACAGTTGCAGAGTCAAACGAACTTAACAACGAAGCCTCACGAGCTGTGATTGTTGGGGAATCGCCGAATTTGAAGTTTACTTACTTGAATTTTAGTGACAACCTTCCCGAAATCGGCGACCAAATTACGATTAGTGCGGAAATTGTGAATGAAGGTGATTTGTCTTGCGATGCAGAGTTGATTTTTTCTTACCAAAATGATTTCGGAAACTTAGTTCCGATTGGAAATCAAACTGTAACAGTTCCGCAAAAAGACACTTTGCAAATTAGTTTTCAGTGGACTGTTCTTGATTCGGTAACAACGATTAACGGAAAAATTGTGAATGCAAGTCCGCAAGAATTTAATCCTGATGACAACGAAATTAACGAGCAACTCGGACCTGTTCCTTTTGTCCAAATGAGCATTTCCAAAACGTCTTTTGCGAAAGATTTTACCACTGGAAGTGGAGCTTTTGTAGATACTTTGGTAATTTCAAATTCTGGAACTGAAACTTTGAGTTACACAATTTTTTCAGCCTCGAATTTGATTAGCGAATCGAAAGGCTCGGGGAATGTGATTCCTTCTGGAACTGACACGGTTTTCGTAAGTCTTGGCAACGCTACAACCGATTTGGGAACTTACTATGGAACAATCGTTGTGAATTCAAACGACTTGAACGCAAGCCAAACTTTGATTCCTGTAACCTTAAATTATCACGGTTCAAAAATCGCAGTTGACATTTTGGGCGTGAACTTCGGAACAGTTTTTAACGGAACGACAAACAGCGGACAAGTGAACATTTCTAATCTCGGAGATTTACCACTAACTGTAACTGGAATTGATGTTTTACAAAATTCACTTTCGGTTGACACTTCTGCTTTTGTCATTCAGCCAAACGCAATTCAGACTGTAAACGTTTCGTGGAAACCTTTAGGAACTGAATCTTTGCTTGAAGTTCTGACAATTCACAGTGATGATTTTAACGACTCATTGGTAACTTTTACGGCAATTGGAAATTCTGTTGAAGCGGCACATTTTTTCAGTTTCGACCACTTGACAACCTTGCCAAACAACTGGAATTCTAATGCAAGTGCAGGAAATCCTTGGCAGATTATGGACGAAGGAAACGGCGATAAATCCGTCCAAGCCGACGGAACAACAACGCTTGTTTCAAGCAAAAATAAAAATGGAAACCAAATTTTATCTTTGGTCGAAACAACTTTGGAAAGTCCAATTTATGATTTTACAAATTTCACAAATGTAAATTTAATGTTCTACCACAACTACATTTTGGGTTCTGAAATTTCTCCTGAAGGTGGTTTTGTTGAACTTTCGACTGACGGCGGAAACACTTTCCCGAACCAAATTGCTTACTACAATTCTTCGACTTCAGGGAATGAAGATTTCGACATTTCGAGTTTGGTTAGTGGGCAGAGTGGAGTGCAAGTGCGTTTTAACTACAAAGTTTCAAACGGCGTTTCGTGGACGGTTGACGACTTTTTTATTGGAGACACAACGACTTTGATAAATGTTCCTCCAACACAAATCGACACTGTTTTGGTTCTCGGAACAACTCTGACAAGTTTTGAACTTGGTTGGACTCCTTCTTACGACGTGAATTTTGACAGTTACGAGATTTTTTACGCTGAAACTTTCGACTTTGCGAATGCGGTAATTTGGACTGTTGCGGAAGATTCTTTGCTTTCGGATTACCAAACGAACAACACGGAAATTCTGAATGTTTTCCCACGAACTTATTGGGTAAAAATGCGAGGAATTGACAAACTCGGAAACGTTAGTGCTTTTACAAATCCAATTCGAGTTGAGATGGACGGATTAATTTCTGGCTTTGAAATTTCAACTGTTGGAAGCCAAATTCAACTTTCTTGGGACGAGCCAAATTTCGCAGAACTTTTAATTTCTGGTTACAATGTTTACCGAAGTGAAGAAGCGGATTTTATCCCAAGTTTATTGAATCAAGTTACAACGAATGTTACGGACAATGACCTTTTTGCACCAAAAATTCAGTGGAACGAAACAGCGACACTTTCGGGAAGTGCTTACTTCTACTCCGTTACTGCAAACGGAACTGTGAGTTCGCCTGTTCTTAGTAATTCAGGTAATAAATTTGGGAAAAAAGGTTTCGTGAGTTCTTCGGCACAAAACCTTAGTAAGAAAATTGACCGAAGAAAAAGACAACTTGAAGTCAAAAAGATTTTAGAAAAAATGACAAGGCACAGATAATTCTGTAATTTTCTTGAGGCTGAAACCCTGAGTTAGTTAAACTGACTCAGGGTTTCTTGTTTGAAAATGTTTTGATTGCAAAATGAATAAAAAATGCTTTGATTAATTGAGAGTCATTTTGAAATTTAAAGGAAAAATAAAATGAAAAATTTTGTAATCATTTTAGGAATCGTTGCCTTTTGTGGGCAAGTTTGTTTTGGACAAAGCTACCAAGATTATGTTTGGTTGACTGATTGTGAGAGGTTAAGAGATGAGTTTGTACCTCCTGACTCAACAAATTTGATTTTTGAAGATTGTGGAAGTTCAGATAATTTTTTATTACTTAAGGGACCAGATTGGATTCAAGGTAAAATGCATACAAATGATTTTTATTTCTTTGGTAGTAACAACCCTTCAGTAATTATTGCAGGTTGTGCAACAGCATCAAGTTTATATTATAAAAATCTTCCTGTTTCACCATCTTCTCTTCAATACCCTGAATTTCCAATTGCAAAAGTTAATTTTCTTGACCAGTGTAATTTGGGAGAAAATGTCATTCAAGCTCCTCCTTTTTTCTTCGACAGTGAATTAAGTAATGACTTTATCTTTGATGCACAAAATGGTGGTTTGTTTCTATCAAGTGATTCGATATTCACACAAAGAGTAGTTTTTGATACTACTGAAATAATTCTTCAATGGGCATTACAAATTGATTTAGACCAACTTGGTCCAAACGGAACTTGGGAAACCATTAATATCTATCCTTATCCTCAAAATGGTGCTTTTTTAATAGAAGGAGATGTTTATGTAAGTGGAGTTATTAATGGAGATTTGACACTCGGAGCAACTGGAAATATTTTTATTGATAATGATCTAAAATATGAATGCTCTGACAGTACAGGATTAATTTTATCTCAAAACTGTGATGATAAGTTAGGGCTTGTTTCAGAAAAAAATATTTTATTAGAAACAAGACATATCGCAACTAACAAAGGCTATTCTTGGATAAATATTGATTCACTTTATGCACATAATAATCATCAAGAAGGAGTGATCATAAATGCTGCAATTATTGCTTTTGGTGAATCTTTTAAGGTTTTTACAGCAGACTTTCCTAGGTTTGAAGGAAGCCCTTTTCCGATATTAGGAAATCATGGTAAGTTACATCTGTTGGGAACGATTGCTCAGAAAAGGAGAGGAATTTTAAATAGCGAAACATCAGGAGGATATGGAGGTGAAAAGTTTAGTTCAGGTTTAACAGGACCTCAAAGAGTTTTAATTTACGACGCACGTTTTGCAACTTCACCACCACAAAATTTTCCAGTAAAAGTTACTTCTGTTGAAGAAAGTTTTCAAACTCCATCAAATTTTCAACTTGAACAGAATTACCCAAATCCATTCAATCCAACAACTTCGATAAATTACGAATTAGGAATTACGAATTACGAGAATGGTAAATTGGTAATTTTTAACATATTGGGTGAGAAGGTCAAAGAATTTGGTTTGACTGAGCAAAAGGGAAGTGTTGTTTGGAACGGCATAAACTTTAGAAACATTGAAGTTTCGAGTGGAGTTTATTTTTATAGACTTGAAACTGCAAGTGGATTCTCAAAAGTAAAGAAAATGGTGTTTTTAAAATAATAGAAACTAAAAAGCCTCACAAATTTTGTGAGGCTTTTTTATAAGAAAATTTATCTATTCGTAATAGTAGTCTAAACCTAAATGAGTAATCAAATCTTCGTCTTTTAAGAAACGAAGTGTGTTTTTTAATTTCATTAATTGAATGAAAATATCGTGTTCAGGGTAAAGGTTTGGAGCACAAACAGGGCTTTTGAAGTAGAAACTCAACCATTCTTGAATTCCACCCATTTCGGCTCTACTTGCTAAGTCCATAAAAAGAACTAAGTCTAGAACTAAAGGTGCTGCAAGAATACTATCTCTACAAAGGAAATCAACTTTGATTTGCATTGGATAACCTAACCAACCTGAAATGTCAATGTTATCCCAACCTTCTTTGTTATCGCCTCTTGGTGGATAGTAATTGATTCTTACCTTGTGATAAAGTTTTCCGTAAAGGTCTGGGTAAAGGTCTGGTTGTAAAATTTGTTCTAAAACGCTGAGCTTTGAAACTTCTTTTGTTTTGAAAGAAGCAGGGTCGTCAAGAACTTCTCCGTCTCTGTTTCCTAAAATGTTTGTTGAAAACCAACCATCAAGTCCAAGCATTCTTGCTTTGAAACCTGGAGCTAAAATTGTCTTCATCAAAGTTTGACCTGTTTTGTAGTCTTTACCAGCTACAGGAACAACATTTTTCTTAGCCAAATCATCTAAAGCAGGAATATCAGCAGAAAGGTTTGGAGCTCCATTTGCAAAAGGAACACCTTCACAAATTGCTGCGTAAGCATACATCATACTTGGTGCAATATTCGGGTCGCTGTTTTTGAGACCTTCTTCAAATTTTTCGATTGTTGAATGAACGTCAGATTTTTCGATGTAAACTTCAGTGCTTCCACACCAAACCATTACTAATCTTTCACAGCCATTCTCTTTTTTGAAATTTCTAATATCTTCTCGAAGTTGATTTGCCAAGTGCCATTTATTTTCACCCGTTTTAACATTAGGTCCGTTAAGTAATTTTATGTAGTCATTGCTGAAAACAGCTTTCATTGGCTTTATTTGTTCTAGTTCGTCTTTGACTGAATTGAGTAAATCTTTTTCTAAAACTCCAGCCTTCATAGCAGCTTCGTAACAATTTTCTTCAAAAATATCCCAACCACCAAAAACCAAATCATCTAACTTTGGTAAATCAATAAAATCTTTAATTAATGGATTTTTACCTTCTGTTCTTTTACCGAGCCTGATTCTTCCCATTTGTGTTAAGCTTCCGATTGGTTTAGCATCTCCTTTACGAATTGCTAAAACACCAGCGATAAAAGTTGTACTAACAGCTCCTAATCCAGGAAGCAAAACACCTAACTTGCCTTGAACAGGTTTTATATTTTTGTCTTTATTCAATTTATTTCTCCAGAGAGTTTAATTTTGTAAAATATACATCTCGGCATAAACTGCGAGATTTTCAGATTGTTTAGAAAAATTAATTTGTAGTGGTAGTAATTTCTTCTTCATCGTCTGTGTCTGTAAAAGCACTTAATAATTTTTTGCCAAAGTAACTTACAATTGCCCAAAAAATGTAGAGCAAAGCGATAGGAAAAGCACCTTTTTGGAAACTAAAGAGAAACCAAATTGCAACAATTCCGATAACAATGCTTGCAGAAAAGAATTTACTTTTGACTGTTTTTGCACTGACACTCGAAACTTTGTAATAAGGAATGTGTGAAATCATTAATGATGAAACCAAGATAATAGTTCCAGAAACAATGATTAAAATTGCCTCATTTGAAATGTTTTGTTCAATCATTGGTTTGACTTCAATAAAAAACAAAATAAATGTTACAATTACAGTCGCAGAGGCAGGAATCGGAAGTCCAGTAAAGTATTGTTTAATCCCGTGAGATTCAGATTGATTTGCCATAACGTTGTAACGAGCGAGTCTGACCGCTCCAAATGTTACTGGAAGTGAACAAATTGCTAACCCAAAAAATGTCAACCAAGAATTATTTGCAAAAGTGATTTCTTCAAAAAAGCAAAAGTAAACAAGCATACTTGGTGCAAGTCCAAAAGAAGTAACATCTGCTAAAGAATCGAATTCAATTCCAAATTCACTTTCAGTGCCAAGCATTCTCGCAAATTTTCCATCTAAAGCGTCAAAAAGTATTGCCAATAAAATTAGCCAACAAGCACTTTCAAAAATTCCACGAGAAGCAAAAATCACAGAAAGGAATCCACAAAGTAAATTTCCAATTGTAAAAGCATTTGGAACTAATTTCTTTGTGTTGAGAAGTTTTAGTCTTCTTCTTTTTTTCATTTCAAAATGCCAATAATTGACTCACCAGCACGAACTCGTTGTTTTGGTTTAACTTTTATTTCCGTGTCAACAGGAAGATAAATATCAACTCTTGAACCAAATTTTATCAAACCAAATCTATCACCTTGAGCAACTTCTTCATTTTCGCGAACTTTGCAAATTATCCGTCTTGCGATAAGTCCAGCAATTTGCTTGAAAACAACTGTTACTTTTTCTGATTTGATTCCGATAACGGTTTGTTCATTTTTATCTGATGCTTTGTCATCAAAAGCTGCAAGGAATTCACCTTCCAAATATTTGTAAAAATTTACTTTACCTGAAATCGGAATTCTGTTGACGTGGCAATCAAAGATGTTCATAAAAATCACGACAACTTTTGTTTTGCCATTTACAACATAAGGTTCGTCAATTTCTTTAACTTCCAAGATTTTTCCATCTGCTGGAGAAATTATGGAGTTAGCAACGTTTGGATTTTTTCTCTCAGGGTCTCTGAAAAACCAAAGAACCCAAGCAAAAACAATCCAGCAAAGTGTAGAAAGTCCGTTAAGGAGGTATGAATCAGGTACAAAAACAATTGAAAAAGAAAGAATGAATGAGACAACCAAAACAGAAAAGATTATTGGGTAGCCTTCTTTAGCCAAATTAGCCTCTAAATTTAAAAAACTCTTTTTAGAACTTCTTCATAAGCATTTTCAACTCCGCCCATATTTTGGCGAAATCTGTCTTTATCTAATTTCTCATTTGTAGTTGCATCCCAAAAACGACAAGTGTCTGGTGAAATTTCATCTCCAAGAACAACATCTTTTTTAGCGTCTAAACCCCATTCTAATTTAAAGTCAACGAGTTTAAGATTCCTTCTACTGAAAAAGTCTTTTAACAATACATTTACTTTAAGTGTGTTTCTTCTGATTTTGTCAAGTTGGTCATCTGTTGCCAATTCTTGGTCAAAAATTTCTGTTTCTGAAATGAACGGGTCGCCCAAATCATCATCTTTTAAACAGTATTCCAAAATAGGTGGATTTAAAACTGTGCCTTCTTCAACATTTTCTCTTTTTAAGTAACTTCCTGCCGCAATGTTTCTAACAATTACTTCAAGTTTGAACATTTGAAGTTTTTTGATTTCCATTGCATTTGGGGCAGTTCTTTTTACAAAATGAGTTGGAACTTGGTGACTGTCTAAGTATTGAAATAATCTTGATGAAATTTTGTTGTTAATTTCACCTTTATTTGAAATCTGACCTTTTTTCTTGCCATTGAAAGCCGTTGCATCATCTTTGAATTCTTGAATCCAAAATGCTGGCTTAGTTGAAGGATAAATTTTCTTAGCTTTTCCTTCGTAAATCACTTCTGTGTTGTCCAAGATTTATCTCCTGTATTTCTATTTAAATTATTCATTTTCAAAACTTTCAAATTTACTCAAAGTAAATTCGATTTCATAATTTTTTAATTTTCTATTCTTGCTTGCTTAAAAATGTAATCTACATTCTTGAGACTTTTGTCGAAATCGAAACAAGAATTTATTTCATTTTCGTTTAAGTATTCGGCAATTTCAGAATCTCTTTTTAAGACAATTTGAAAGTTCTCTTTAGTTTTCCAAACTTCCATCGCATTTCTTTGGACTAATCTGTAAGCAACTTCACGTAAGCAGCCTTTTTTAGTCAAAGCCAAAAGAACTGTTTGTGAGAAAACCAAACCATTTGTGAGGTTGATATTTTTAATCATTTGCTCAGGGTAAACTAAAAGATTTTCGACTAATTTTGTAACCTTAGTCAAAAGATGATTCGCCAAAATTGTACTGTCAGGTAAAATTACTCTTTCTACAGAAGAATGAGAAATATCTCTTTCGTGCCAAAGTGGAACGTTTTCAAGTCCTGCCAAAGCGTTCGTTCTAAGAAGTCTTGCAAGCCCTGAGACTTGTTCACTGACAATTGGATTTCTCTTGTGAGGCATTGCTGAAGAGCCTTTTTGTTTCTTCGAGAAAAATTCTTCAGCTTCTAAAACTTCTGTTCTTTGTAAATGTCGGACTTCAACCGCTATTTTATCCAAAGTTGAGCCAATCATTGCGATTGCACAAAGAAACTCTGCGTGTCTGTCTCGTTGAATTACTTGAGTCGAAACAGATTCTGCTTTCAGTCCTAACTTCTCACAAACAAATTCTTGGACGTAAGGCTCAAGATGTTCAAAAGTTCCAACTGCTCCAGAAACTTGACCAACTGAGACACTTTCCAAAGCTGCTTCAAAGCGTTTCTTGTTACGTCTCATTTCTTCGCACCACATTGCAAATTTTAGTCCGAAAGAAGTGATTTCTGCGTGAATTCCGTGAGAACGTCCAACACAAGGAGTCATTTTAAATTCAATTGCACGAAGTCTTAGAGCTTCGATTAAATTTTCAATATCTCGTAAAATTATTTCGCCAGCTTGTTTGCACTGAACTGCCAAAGCTGTGTCCAAAACGTCAGAAGAAGTCATTCCGTAATGAATGTGCTTGGAATCTTCGCCAACGTATTCGGCAACATTTGTCAAAAAAGCAATCACGTCGTGTTTGACTTCTGCTTCAATGTCCAAAATTCTTTGAACTTCAAAATTGCCTTTTGCACGAATGTTTTTTACAACGTCTTTAGGGATTTCACCTTTTTCTGCTCTTGCCTCACAGGCTAAAGTTTCGATTTCTAACCAAACTCTGAAACGGTTCTCATCAGACCAAATTTTACCCATTTCTTCGCGGGTGTAACGTGGAATCATTTTTTACTCAAAATTTTATTTTTTAGTGTTTTAATTAAGTCATAAATTTTGTCGGAATAAAAAAAAAATTGCCAACTAATGAAACTAAAGAATAAAATCGTTTGGATTTTTAGAAAATGAATAAAATTATTTGCTTCGGTGAAATTCTTTGGGATTTTTTACCAAAAGGGAAATTTATTGGTGGAGCACCTTTTAATGTCGCTTTTCATTTGAACAAATTTGGTAACGAACCAATTTTAGTAAGCTCGGTTGGCAAAGATAAACTTGGTAAAAAAACAGTAGAGTTTCTGAAAAAGAATGAATTTCAAACTAAATTTGTTTCCCAAAATGAAAAACTTGAAACGGGTAAAGTTGTCGTTGAGTTTACAAAGCTAGGTGAACCGATTTACAAAATTTTAGAAAATTCAGCTTGGGATTCAATTTCAGTTCCTAATGAACTTTTAAATTTAGCAAAAAATTCACAAGCATTAGTTTTTGGTTCTTTGGCTTTGAGGGAAGGGAAAAACTTAGTAGAACTACAAAAACTTTTACGGCTTGGAAATCTGACTAAATTTTTTGATGTAAATTTGAGATTTCCTTTTGTAAATAAGAAATTAATTCTCGAATTAATGAGAAAAGTAGATTTCTTAAAAGTTAATGAAGAGGAACTTTATTATTTGAGTAACTCAAAAGGCAGAAATGAAGCAATTGAGATTTTAAGTGAAAAAACTAAAGCGACAATTTGTGTAACGCTTGGTGAAAAAGGAGCAATTTTAGTTTCTGGCAGAAATATTTTTGAAGTAAAATCTCCAAAAGTGAAAGTAAAAGACATAATTGGAGCAGGAGATGCTTTTTGGGCTTCTTTTGTAAATTCAGTTTTGAGAAATGAAAATGATTTTTCAGAAATTTTAACGAAAGCCTGTAAGTTAGGAAGTTTAGTTGTAGCCGAAGAAGGAGCTACACCAAATTTAAATCAAAATTTGGAAAGATACTGATAGCCTGACTCACACTCATTTAAATTAAAGTAAAAAAATGATAAAATTCTTTCTTCTAATTCTTGTTCTAATCAACACTTCTTGCAAGTCAGAAGACAGTAATACCTCGAAAATCGAAACTTTAAAATTCACGCAAGTATTTGAAAATGTTGCTTTGGAAAAACCTGTTGATTTCCAAAATTGTGGCGATGACAGAATTTTTGTTGTTGAGCAAGAAGGTAGAATTCAAGTCATAAACTCACAAACACAAGAGTCAAATTTATTTTTGGACATTTCGGAAAAAGTTGATGATAACGGAAATGAGGAAGGGTTGCTCGGATTAGCTTTTCACCCAAATTTCAAAAATAACGGATTTTTCTTTGTCAACTACACAGCAACAAATCCTGACAGAACTGTAATTTCAAGGTTTTCTGTTGCGAATGAAATTTCTGCAAATCCGCAAAGTGAGTTTGTAATTTTAGAAATTGAGCAACCTTACAGTAATCACAACGGCGGACAAATTGCTTTTGGAAAAGATGGATTTCTTTACATTGGAATGGGAGACGGAGGTTCTGCTGGCGACCCAAAAAATCACGGACAAAATTTGGAAACTCTTCTCGGAGCAATGTTAAGAATTGATGTTGACACAACACAAAATGGTGAGAATTATGGAATTCCTGCGGACAATCCTTTTGTAGGAAATTCTGAAAATTTTCGTGAAGAGATTTTTGCTTACGGTTTGAGAAATCCTTGGAGGTTTAGTTTTGACTCTGAAAGCGGAACTCTTTGGGCTGGCGACGTTGGACAAAATGCAATTGAAGAAGTTGACATTTTAGAAAATGGCAAAAATTATGGATGGAGAATTCAAGAGGGAACAAAGTGTTTTAATCCTTCCACAAATTGTGATACAACAGGTTTAGTCCAACCAATTGTTGAGTACACTCACGAAGTTGGTCGTTCAATTACAGGAGGTTTTGTTTACAGAGGAGAAAAAATAAATTCGCTTAAAGGAGCTTATGTTTACGCAGATTTTGTTTCGGGGATAATTTGGTCGCTTAAATTTGACAGTGGGAATTTGCCAATTGTTACGGAAGTTTTCCAAACTGAGAAATACATTTCAACTTTTGGTGTTGACCAAAATCAAGAACTTTACTTTTGTGATTGGGAAAATGGAAAAATCTTTAAATTTGAAAGCAAATGAGATAAAAATTTTCATTTAGAAAATCTTTTGGCTTATCTTAGAAAAACTCAAAAATTCAATGAAATTTATTAATGGCTACTAAATCTCAAAAAATTCGACTCGGGATTTTTGTTTCAGTTACTTCGGCAATTGGGATAATTATTTTAATTGCTTTGACTGGACAGAAAATCTTTGAACAACGCGACACTTACTTTGTAAAATATTCAAATATTTCTGTTCAAGGTTTGGAAGTTGGTTCGCAAGTAAAGTTTAATGGAATCTCTGTCGGTAGAGTCGAAAGCATTGAAATTGACAAGACTGATGTTGGTGCAATTGTTATGGAACTGAGTTTGGAAGAAGGGATTCCTATCAAAAAAGATACAAAGGCAACATTAGTAAGTCTTGGAATTACAGGTTTGAAAATTATTGAGCTGCAGGGCGGAACAAATGAGACTGAACTTTTAGAAATAGGTGGATTTATTGAACCAGGTCAATCGCTTTTTGATGAAATTTCAGGCAAAGCAGAAGTAATTACCGAAAAAATTGAAACGGTTTTAAATAATTTTGTTCAGATGACTGGCGAAGGAAATCGGGAAAATATTGCAACTTTAATTGAACAATCTGCTTCTGCGATGTCAAATTTGAATAACTTAATTAGCACAAACCAAATTATGGTTGAAAATTCTTTGGAAAATATGAATGAGCTTTCTACTAATTTGAATCAAACTGCAATTTCTCTTGACCAAACAATTCAGAGTCTTAACCGAATTCTCATTTCTGAAAACCTTAATAACACTTTTGCAAATCTTGACACAATTAGTTCAAATATAAAAGAAGTTCGTTTTGCTGAACTTTCAGAAGAAATGCAAAATACTTTAGTTCAAATGAATAAAACTATGAAAACAATTAACTCGACTGTTCAGAAAAGTCAAGCTGACATAATTGAATCCACAGAAAGTTTAAGAAGAAGTTTGCAAAATTTTGATGAGTTTACCAGAATCATTAAAGAAAATCCTTCTGCAATTATTAGAGGAGTCTCAAGTGGTGACGTTTTTGAAAATTAATCTAACTCGATTAATTTTACTTGTGGTTTTTCTTTTAACAATTGGTTGTGGAGGAACATCAAGTTTAGTAAGAAATTATTATCTTTTGGATTATCCGATTGTTGTAAAAAATGAAATTAAACCCCAAAAGCCTTTTCCTATTAAAGTTGGAATTAAAAGATTTACGATTCCATCGATTTATGAAAGAGATAACAAAGTAGTTTTTAGAAGTTCGCAATTTCAACTAAGGTACTATGCAAGAGAAGTTTACGTTGCTAAGCCAAATATTTTGATTACAGATTTAGTCGCAAAACATATAAAGCAGTATGGGATTTTTGAACAATTTGGTAAAGAATTCATAGATTCACCAGATTACGAAATCATTGGAAGTGTTGATGCAATTGAACGTTATGATATCGGAGAATTTGGCGGAGCTCATTTTGCTATGACTCTGAAATTAGTCCACAGTAATGATTACAATGTTGTAGTTGAACATAAATTTAACATTATTGAAAAACTGTATAATCCGCAAACTTCTGCTTTAGTTAAAGAATTTAGCCAAATATTGGATTCACAAACTGATAATTTTATTGAAAAGATAAATGAGTTTTTTAAAGACAAAAAATTTCAGAAAGAGAAGGTAGAAAATGTTAATTAGCATAATTTTTACATTCCTTTTTCTTTTTAACGGATTAGTTAATATTGAAGCTTCTCAAAAAGCAAAGTGTGGATTAATAATTCAAACTCTTGATGAAAATTTAAACTCAATAGAAATCGACTATGAAATAACCGATTCAATTGGTAAACTCAAAACAAGCATTCAAAATCAAGCTACTACAAAGTCGAAATCTGTTTGGATTTTAAATGAAGGTGAATACAAAATATTCGGTTTAGGAAGTAGTTTCGATTTAACGAATTTTAATTTTGTTAGAGTGAATCTAAGCGATGGCGAAGTAAAAAACCTTTCTATAATTTTTAACTCAAAAACCGAAGAAGTGATTGGTGAATTTAGCACTCAAACTTGGACAGCAAAGAACCCAATTGCACAAGAAAAAGAAATTAATCCTAATTTCTCGCCAGGTGAAGGCGGTTTGTTAATTCCTGTTATGACTGACAATGCAACAGAACCTCCTTTCACAATTGTTAATTCAGAAGGAAATAAATTTTATGACCAAGAAATGGGAAAGGTCATAAAATTAACACCCGGAAATTATTCTGTGATTGTTGGTGAATTTATTCGTGGGCGTGAAATCGAAATTAAAAATATCGAAGTTTTGCCACAAGAAACAACGATTGTAAAGCCTACTTGGAGTAGTTTGATAATTAATGTTGTTGACAAAGACAGAAACCAACTCAACGAAGCGTATGAGATTTACAGTTTACCTGAATACTCAAATTATGGTCAAGGAACTGGTCGTGAAGAAGGTTTTGGAGAGAATTTAAGAGTTTGGACTTTGGCTCCTGGAATTTATAAAATTATTCAAAGTGGTGAATCTCAAAACACTTACGAAAATTTCACAACAGTTCAACTTCAACAAGGTGAACTAACTCAGCTTACAGTTGTAATTGACGAAGAGACTGGAGATTTCATTGGAGCAGGAGTTTTGGACATTGCTTCAACTAATGTAGAAATTGCAAGGAATTGGAAAGTTTTTAGAGCTCTCTACGGAAATCTCCAAATTGTAAACACAAAAGATGAATTGAGTGATGAGTCAGAAACTTCGATAATATTTTCGATTCAAGCAGATATAAACTCAAAGTATGAAAATGATAGAATTTCGTTTCTTTCCAAATTATTCATTGACGAAAGTTTTACTCGCGAAGAAGGAGCAAGATTTGAGACAACAAGAGATGAAATCCGATTTCGTAATACTGGTATTTTTAGGTTAACCAAAAGGCGATTTCTATTGGTTCGAGAACTGGGGATTTATGGCAGGTTTTACGTTACTTCAAAGGCTTTTCGCCAACTTCAAAACTTGGATTCAGAGTTTGAAGTTCTAAAAATTGACCCAGCAACCCAAGACACATTGATTGAATCAAATGTTGACCAAACTGAACTTTCTCCAAGTTTTTTCCCACTGACTTTAGAAGAAGGAATTGGATTTAATATAAATGTTATGAAAACTACAAACTCAAACATCAATTTTAGAGCAGGTTTAGGTTACAAACAGATTTACAACAAAGACTCGTATGAATTTACAAGCGATAATGAAACTCAAAAAATTTACACAAAAATTGATGACAATAAAGTTGAAGGTTTTGAATTTTCATTTTTAAATGAATTAAAACCAATTAGAAGAGTAACTATCAACAATGAGTTCAATATCATTTTACCTTTTGACAAAGAAAAGTCGAATTCATTTGACGGTGAAAGTCAAATAAATATTAAATTATTCAAAAATACTTCTTTAGATTATACTTTTAGAATTTCTAAAGCTGAAGATGCAGACAAACCGAATTTTGAGAATATTCTTCAACTTCGATTTTCAATTATTTTTTAAAAATGTTAAAAATCAGCCAAAATGAAAATCGAATCGATTTTGAAGGTGAATTGAGTTTCTCAGAAGTAAAACAAGCCTACGATACACTCCAAAAAATTATCAAAATTACAAACCAAGACTTAATTTTTGACTTAGAGAAAATATCAAAAATTGACAGTTCAGGAGTTGCATTTTTAGATATAGCCCGAGAAAAATTGAAGAGTAAAAATTTAGAACTAAAAATTTTTAACACATCTCAAGACATTCAAGAAGTGATTCAAACTTTTTCAGCAGGAAAAGTAGCTCTAAACTTACAGGTGAAAAAAGATGGTTTCTTGGAATCTATAGGAGATAGTTTTTATGGCTTTATTCAAAATTTAGAAAACCTGCTTTACTTAATTTCAGATATTTTTTTCTGGAGCATTGTTGGAATTTTTAACCGAAAAGGTGCAAGAAAAGATTCTTTCATTCAGCAGGCAGTTTTAATCGGAGTAAATTCTGTTCCGATTCTTGGACTGATTTCCTTGCTAATCGGATTAATTTTGGCTTTGCAATCTGCTGAACAGCTCAGGCAATTTGGTGCAAATATTTATGTCGCAGATTTGATTGCAGTTTCAATGACTCGCGAAATGGGACCTTTAATAACTGCCATAATTTTGTCAGGTCGAAGCGGTTCAGCAATTGCTTCGGAAGTTGCAACAATGGTTGTAACGGAAGAACTTGATGCTTTGAAAACAATGGGAATTAATCCTGTTCGCTACGTTTACGTTCCAAAAATTCACGCAATTACAATCGTAATGCCGTTATTGGCAATCTTGTCAATTGTCATTGGAATTGCAGGTGGATTTTTGATTGGATATTTTTATTTAGATTTGAGTTTTAATGCTTACTTAAAAGAAACGTTAAGTGTTCTTTATCTCAAGGATTTTGTAACAGGAATCTTGAAAAGTATCGCTTTTGCTTGGATAATTGTGATTTCGGGTTGCTTTTATGGAAGCATTGTTCGAGGTGGAGCAGAAGGAGTTGGAAAAGCAACGACTGCTTCAGTTGTAGCTTCGATTTTTATGGTAATTCTTGCAGACAGTTTGTTTAGTCTAATTTTTTATTTCTAATTTAGGGTAGAGACACAAGACTTTGCGTCTTAATTTAAAATGCAAAACGTAATTGAAATTGAAAATCTTGTTGCCAAATACGGTGAAAAAGTTATCCTCGATGGAATTAACGTAAACATTCCAAAAGGAAAAATTACGATTGTGCTTGGTGGAAGTGGTTCGGGTAAAACAACTTTTTTGAGAAGCATAATTGGACTTTTAGAACCTGCTGAAGGCACTGTAAAAATGTTGGGCAAAATTGTAAACCAACTTGACGAAAAAGAACAAGAAGAGGTTTTGAAGCAAATTGGAGTTCTTTTTCAAAATGGAGCGTTATTAAACTCAATTTCGATTAGCGAAAATGTTTCTGTCCCTTTAGAAAAACACACGAACTTACCAAAAGAAATTATTGATAAAATTGTAGAAAGCAAACTCTCGCTTGTAAGTCTTTCTCACGCACTAAAACTTCTACCATCTGAACTTTCAGGTGGAATGAAAAAACGTGCTGCTTTAGCGAGAGCAATTGCACTTGACCCACAAATTTTATTCTGCGACGAACCTTCTGCTGGACTTGACCCAATCACTTCTGTAAATCTTGACGAATTAATTCTCAAGCTCAAAGACCAGTTGAAAATTTCAATTTTAATCATTACTCACGAACTTGCAAGTATTCACAGAATTGCAGATGAAATTATTTTTCTTAGCAAAGGAAAGTTGATTTTTCAAGGAACTTTAGAAGAGGCAAAAAACTCTGGAATCGAAGAAGTTGTAGAATTTTTCAAAATAGGTGAATTTTGATTTAATGACTGCTAAAGAACTGTATTTACTTGATTTTAAAAACGCTAAGTGTTACCTTCAACCCGTTTTAAAATGCAATTAGAAAGGCAATTAACAATGTTAGCATTTATTTTTCCTGGACAGGCTTCACAGTTTGTTGGAATGGGAAATGACCTTTACGAAAAATTTAATTTAGCAAAAGAATACTATCAAAAAGCTGACGAAATCACAGGCTTAGCTTTAAAAAATATTTCTTTTAATGGACCTCTCGAAGAACTTAAGCAAACAAAAATTACTCAACCTGCAATTTTCGTTCACAGCGTGATTCTTGCAAAGCTTTTGTCAGAGAAAGGAATTTCTCCGCAAATGGTCGCAGGACACAGTCTTGGCGAATACTCAGCCTTAGTAGCCGCAGAAGTTCTTAGTTTTGAAGATGCTTTGAAAATCGTTGCTTTACGTGGAAAATTGATGCAAGAAGCTGGTGAAAAGCAAAAAGGAACAATGGCAGCAGTTATTGGGTTGGCTTCTGACAAAATTCAAGCAGTTTGCGACGAAGCTTCGGAAGTTGGAATTGTCCAAGCAGCAAACTTTAATTCACCTGGACAAATTGTGATTTCCGGTTCAGTTGAAGGAGTTCACAAAGCAATGGAATTAGCAAAAACTACTGGAGCAAAAATTGTCAAAGAATTAGTTGTAAGTGGTGCTTTTCATTCGCCTTTAATGAAACCTGCCGAAGAAGAACTTTCAGAAGAATTGAAAAAAGCAAATTTCCAAAATGCAAAAATTCCAATTTTTGCAAATGTAACAGCAAAAGCAGTAACTGATGCAAATGAAATACGTGAACTTTTAATCAAACAATTGACAAGTCCTGTTTTGTGGGAAAATTTAAGTCAAGAAATGATTTCGAGTGGAGCAACAAAATTTTTGGAAGTCGGTCCTGGAAACGTTCTCAAAGGATTACTGAAAAGAATTGACCGAAGTGCAGTTTGCGAGACAGTCGGACAAATTGAAGAATATGAAAATTTAGAATTGTAGTTAAGAAATAAAAAAAATTTTATAAATTTTAGAATGATGAATCAAAACCTTAAAGATAAAGTAGCCGTTGTTACTGGTTCAACAAGAGGAATCGGAAAAGCGATTGCTCTTGAACTTGCTCAAGCAGGTGCAAAAATCGTTGTAACAGGCACAAACGAAGCGAAACTCAAGTCTTCTTTAGAAGAAATTCAGGCAACAGGAACCGAAGCAATTGCAATCAAATGCAATGTCGCAGATTTTAACGAAGCGAAAATGCTCATTGAAGAATCTGTTAAGGCATTTGGTAGGATTGATATTTTGGTTAATAATGCAGGAATTACTCGCGACAATTTGATCGTTCGCCTAACAGAAGAAGATTGGGACAGCGTAATTGAAGTCAATCTCAAAGGGGTTTTCAATTGCACAAAAGCAGTAACAAGAACAATGATGAAGCAGCGTTATGGAAAAATCATTAACATTACTTCTGTTGTTGGTGTTTCTGGAAATGGTGGTCAAAGTAATTATTCTGCTTCTAAAGCTGGAATAATTGGTTTCTCAAAATCTCTTGCCAAAGAGCTTGCTACCAGAAACATTAATGTAAACTGTATTGCACCTGGATTTATTGAAACTGATATGACTGCTGAACTTGGAAATTCAGAAGCACTTTTAGCTTCTATCCCACTTGGCAGAACAGGAAAATCTACTGAAATTGCAAAAGCCGTTGGATTTTTGTCATCACCTGATTCAGATTACATTACAGGTCAGGTTTTACACGTTGACGGTGGAATGGTAATGTAAATTTTACAAATAATTTTTTATTAATTAAATAACCAATCATTAGTTTTTAACCACTTATGGAGTTAAGAAATGGCAACAAACGAACAAGTAATTGACATCATTGTAGAACAACTTGGTGTTGAAAAAGACAAAGTAGTTCCAGAGGCTTCTTTCATTGATGATTTAGGAGCAGATTCATTGGATACTGTCGAGTTAATTATGGCATTTGAAGACAAATTTGGAACAGAAATTCCTGACGAAGAAGCTGAGAAAATCAGAACAGTCGGTGATGCAATTTCTTACTTGTCTAAAAACTAATTTTAGAAACTTAAAACTTAACTTGGCAAGCTAAAATCAGCTAAGTTAAGTTTTTAACTTTTAGGAATTTAAAAGATACAAATCTAAGGAAAGATAATGAAAAGACGAGTTGTAATTACAGGAATGGGTGCAATAACCCCAAATGGAAATAATGTCGAAGAATTTTGGCAAAATTCAATTAACGGAGTCAGCGGTGCAGGGCAAATCACTTTGTTTGACACCACTAATTTCGCTTCAACAATTGCTTGTGAAGTAAAGAACTTCAACCACGAAGGTTACTTGGACAAGAAAGAAGCCAGAAGAATGGACAGGTTTACACAATTGGGATTGGTTGCTGCTGATATGGCAATTCGTGATTCAGGACTTGATTTAGAAAAAGAAGACCTTACAAGAATCGGTGTTGTAACAGGTTCTGGAATAGGTGGAATGAACACTTTTGAAGAACAACACAAAACATTGCTTAGCAGAGGTCCAGGAAGAATCAATCCATTTTTCATTGTAATGCTAATTCCCGATATTGTACCAGGAAGAATTTCGATTCAGCACGGTCTTAAAGGTCCAAATTATGGAACTGTCTCTGCTTGTGCAACTTCATCTCACGCTATTGGAGATGCTTTTAGAATCATTCAGTACGGAGATGCAGATGTAATGGTTTCAGGCGGTTGTGAATCTGTAATTACTCCAATTTCCATTGGCGGATTTAATGCAATGAAGGCACTTTCAACAAGAAATGATGACCCAATTAGAGCATCAAGACCTTTCGATACTGAAAGAGATGGTTTTGTAATGGGTGAAGGTGCAGGAATGATAATTTTAGAAGAACTTGAACACGCAAAAAAACGTGGTGCAAATATTCTTGCAGAAGTTGCAGGGTTTGGAATGACAGGTGATGCACACCATTTGACTGCTCCAGCTCCAGGAGGTGAAGGTGCAAGACGTTCAATGGAAAATGCTCTTCGTGATTCTAAATTAAATACTGATGATATTGATTACATAAATGCTCACGGGACTTCAACTCCTGTTGGAGATATTGCAGAATGTGAAGCAGTCTCAACTCTCTTTGGAACAGATAGAATTCGAATTTCCTCAAGTAAATCAATGACAGGTCATTTGCTCGGTGGAGCAGGTGCGATTGAGTTTATTCTTTTATCAAAAGCTGTTCAGAATGATGTTGCAAATCCAACAATAAATGTCGAAAACCAAGACCCAGCAATTAAGTTAAATGTGATTCCTAACGAAGCTCAAGAATTCAAAATTCGAGCAGGAATTAGCAATACTTTTGGATTTGGTGGACATAACACTTCAATAATTGTCAAAAAATACAGTTAATGATTGAATTAATTCGGAAGTTTTTTACTTCTAAAGAATTAGAGAATCTTCCCACTAATTACGATAAAAAATTAGAAAAAATTCAGAAAGAAATTGGTTACAAGTTCAAAGATAAGAACTTACTTGTAACCTCTCTCAAACACGGCTCATTTTTGCAAACCTCATCTGAGGAAAAGACTTTTTCTTATGAAAGACTCGAATTTCTTGGTGATGCAGTTTTGGAACTAATTGTTAGTGATTTTCTCTACACCAATTATCCTGAAACACTTGAAGGTGAATTGACGAAAATGCGTTCGCAGATTGTGAGTCGTAAATCTCTTGCTAAACGAGGCAAAGAAATTGACCTTGCAAATTATGTCCTTATGAGCGAGAATGAAGAAGCAACTGGCGGAAGGAAACGAAACTCAATCGTTTCAAATGCTTACGAGGCTTTAATTGGTGCGATTTACATTGACGGCGGAAAATCCAAAGCTGAAAAATTTATTTTAAGATTTGTCTTAGAAAATCATAAAGACACAATTTTGGATAAAAGCTCAATAAATTATAAAGGCAAACTGCTTGAGTATTTGCAATTGAATAAAATCTGTGAACCACAGTACGTTGTTGTGCAAGAAGAAGGTCCTGAACACGATAAAGTTTTTACATTAGAACTAATTATTGATGAAAAAATTTATGGCATTGGAACAGGAAGGACTAAAAAAATTGCAGAACAAAAAGCTGCTTGTGCAGGTTTAGAAAAACTTGCTTTAGAAAAAACTCAAAATTAATTTTAAGAACGAAAGTTTAGAAATGTTTAAATTTACCTGGACGGACTCGGAAGATATTGGAATTGCTTTGTTTGAAAAATTTCCAGAAATTGAACCGCTTACAGTTAGATTCACAGATTTACACAAAATGGTAATTGAGTTAGAGGATTTTGAAGGAGACCCTAAAAAGTCGAATGAAAAAATATTAGAGGGAATTCAAATGGCTTGGTATGAAGAATATCAGGAAGAAAATTAGGAAAAAGACGCACATAAGTACGTCTCTATAATATTAAAATTTAATCTTCTTCATCACTGGAACTTTGAGGATTTGAATAAAGTTCATCGTCAGAAGCTGTTCCGTCATCTTCTTCAAAATCACCATTCAGAAAATTTTCGTGCCTTGATTTAAGATTCTCAAAAGCAGCTTTTTGCAACTCAAGTTCCTTTTTAAGGCTTCCTAATTCATCTTTTGTAGAATCGGCGTTTTCACTTTTAATTCTTCTCAAAAGTTCTTCTATTCCATCAGCTTTTTCTGCGGGCGGAATTTCTTCTTTTGGAATTTTTGCTAAAGCTCCCGAATGTGTAGGGTCTAATGCTAAAGCCTTTTCAAAAGCGTCGTAAGATTCAGGTTCAAGGACTTTTTTCTTTTTACACCAAAGTCCAAATTGGTACCAAGATTCTGGGTCGTTTTCATCAACTTTTGCTAATTTTTCTTCGTATTCACGCAAAATCTTTTCATTCGAAGTCGAAGATTTTCTAATAATTTTTTCAACATCATTTTGAGAAACTGTTAAAATTAAGACTCGCGTTCCTTTACCGATATTAATTTTGTATTCACTATTCGCTTCAGAAATAATTTTTCCTTCAAGAGAATTACCATTTTTAAGTTTAATTATGTCTGCAAATGAGTTTTGAATTAAAAATATTAGGATTGTTAAAATAAAAATTAAAGTTTTCATTTTTTCCTCCAAGATTAGTTTGGAAATTCTTTAAGTAATTTTTCTATGATTTCAGCAGAGGAAATTCCTTCTGCTTCTGCACTAAAGTTTGCTACGATTCTATGTCTTAGAATCGGAACAGCAATTTCTCTTACGTCTTCAATACTTGGTGTTGGTGAGTTGTAAAGCAAAGCTCGTGTTTTTGCTCCAAGAATCAAAAATTGTGCTGCACGAGGTCCAGCTCCCCAAGAAACAAATTCTTTCACAAATTCTGGTGAAAGGTCATCTTTTGGTCTTGTTGCTGTGATTAATTTTACAGCGTATTCGATGACGTTGTCGGCAACAGGAACAGTTCTAACTAACTCTTGAAATTGCAAAATTTCTTCTGCACTCAAAACTTTATTCACTGTAACTTTACCTGATTTTGTTGTGCGTTTAACAATTTCGACTTGTTCCTCAAAAGAAGGGTAGTCAACAAATAAATTAAACATAAATCTGTCAAGTTGTGCTTCTGGCAAAGGATAAGTTCCTTCTTGTTCAATTGGGTTTTGAGTTGCCAGAACAAAGAATGGCTCGGGTAAAACATAAGTTTCTCCTGCGGCAGAAACTCTGTGTTCTTGCATTGCTTCGAGTAAAGCAGCTTGAGTTTTTGGAGGAGTTCTGTTTATTTCATCAGCTAGTACAATGTTTGCAAAAACAGGACCTTTGATGAACTTGAAAGCCTTTTTCCCAGTTGAGACATCTTCTTCGATAATTTCTGTTCCAGTGATGTCAGAAGGCATTAAGTCAGGCGTGAACTGAATTCTTTTAAATTTCAAGTCTAAAACATCGGCAAGAGTACTGATTAAAAGTGTTTTTGCCAAACCTGGAACTCCGACAAGTAAACAATGACCTCGTGAAAAAAGTGAAATCAAAAGTTCTTCAACGACTTTTTCTTGTCCGACAATGACTTTTCCAAGTTCGGATTTAAGTTTATCAAAAGCATTCGCTAAGGCAGAAGGTGAAAGATTCTCAGACATTTGTTCTCCAAGTTTTCTAAGTTTCAATTTTTCTAAATTTATTTAACATTTCTTTCTTCCAAAGAGGAAAATTTCCCTCGATGATTTTTTCTCGTGCAGTTCTCATTAATTTTAAGTAAAAATGAATGTTGTGCAGAGTTGTGAGTCTTAAACCCAAAATCTCTTTTGCAATGAAAAGATGCCTAATGTAAGCACGAGTAAAATTTTTGCAAGTGTAACATTCGCAATCTTCGTCTAAAGGCGTAAAGTCATCTTTAAATTTCGCATTTCTAATGTTGAGTTTACCAATGCCCGTAAAAATGGAAGCATTGCGTGCGTTTCGAGTTGGCATTACGCAGTCAAACATATCAACTCCAAGACTAATTCCCTCAAGCAAATCAGTTGGCGTTCCAACTCCCATTAAGTAACGTGGCTTATTTTGGGGCAAAATCTCGTTTGAGATTTCAAGCATTTCGTGCATTTTGTCTTTTGGTTCTCCAACAGCTAAACCACCAATCGCATAACCGTCAAAACCAACTTCAACTAATTTTTTTGAGCTAAATTTTCTAAGTTCAGGAATTGTTCCGCCTTGACTAATTCCAAAAAGAAATTGTTTAAAACCGTAACGTTCAGGCTCATTTTCAAAAGCTATTTTACATTGCTTTGCCCATTCCAAACTTCGTTCAGTTGAATGCTTTATGTAATCAAATTCAGCAGGGTAAGGAATACATTCGTCAAAAACCATTATGATGTCAGAACCAATGTCTTTCTGAATTTGGATTGACTTCGCTGGAGTGAATTTATGACTTGAACCGTCAATGTGAGATTTGAAAGTAACTCCGTCGTCTTCAAGTTTGACGTTCGCGTTTAAACTAAAAACTTGATAACCTCCACTGTCGGTAAGAATTGGTTTTTGCCAATTCATAAATTTGTGAAGGCCACCAGCTTTTAGCAAAATTTCTTGAGTTGGTCGAAGGTAAAGATGGTAAGTGTTACCGAGAATAATTTGAGCCTTGTTTTCTAAAAGCTCGTCTGGAGTCATTGTTTTAACAGTTCCTTGAGTTCCGACAGGCATAAAAATCGGAGTTTCAATTTTACCGTGTTCGGTTGTGAGAAGTCCGACTCTTGCGTTAGTTTCATTACATTTTGTAATTAATTCAAACAATGAAATTTCCTGTTTTGTGCTTTTCTGATAACGAAATTAAGGTTGGAAAGTTACTAAAATTAGAAAAAAGAAAAATGTTAAAATTCAATAATCTTTTAGGTTCTGTCAAAGTTTTTCAAAAACTCAACTACAAGTGCAATTCTTTCAGGAATTGTTTTCAAGTCTGCCCATTCGTTTTCTGTGTGAAGTTTTCCGCCAACAACTCCAAGTGCATCAATCGTTAAAATTCCAAGTTTCGCACAATTGCAAGCATCTGAACCTCCGCCACTTTTTGTCTCTCCGATTTGAAAACCAAATTCTTTGCCGAGTTTAATTAACTTTTGAGCTAACAAGTTTCTCTTTTCAGTTTCAAGCATAGAAGGCATTGTGATTCCACCAGAAAGTTCGGTTCTTGTTTCAATTTCTAATTTTGGATTTTGAGTAAATGACTTTGCACAAATCTCTCTGATTTTTTGTTCCTTTTCTAAAAATAATTCTTCATTCCAAAATCTGCCGTCAATTTCCGCTTCTGCATAATCCGAAACTGTATTGGCAGTGTTGATTGCTTTTAAAAGTCCAAAGTTAAAAGTAATTCCTTTTTCCAAATCGGTTAAATCAGAAATTTTTAAGATTTTTATTGCAAGTTCATTTACTGCTGAAATGCCTTTTTCAAAGGCATTTCCAGAGTGAGAATTTTTACCGAAAACTTTGACATAGTAGTGAGCAACACCTTTTCTTGCTGTTACTAAACCTCCGTAAGGTTTGTTTCTTCCTGCTTCAAAAACGAGAGCTAAATCAGGTTTTTGTATCTTAACAATTTCATTTAAAATTACTTTTCCTGTTGGTGAGCCAATTTCTTCATCGCCTGAAAGAAAAACTTGAAGGTTAAAATTTTGGGCAATTTTAGTATCTTGTAGAAATTTCAAAATTCCAAAAATTACTACGATTCCACCTTTTATGTCTGCAACTCCAGGACCTTTTGCAATTCCTGTTTTTGAGTCAAATTCAAATTTTGTAAATTCTTTTTCTAAAGGGAAAACTGTGTCAAGGTGAGCAATGAAAAGGATTGTTGGTTTGTTTTCTTGAAATTGATTTTGAGAGGTTAAATGAAAAAAGTCTTTATCACTTTGATTTTTCAAAACGGAGATTTTTGTTTCAAAATCTAAAGTTGAAAATAGTTTCTCGCACTCAATTGCTACTTTTTGAACTCCTTCTTGATTTTGCGTCCAAGAATTTATTTCAACAAGGTTTTTAAGAATATGGATTGCCTTAGGAAGGAACTCCTTTGTTTTATTTAAAAGTTCAGATTTATTCATTTTCATCTTTAAGGTTTAAAATTCCGTAATAAAATCCACCGAATAGGAAACAGACTAAATTTATGTAAGTTACTAAATTTGTTCCCGAAAAAAGTACAACTGCTTGTAAGTTAAGTGGAATCATTAATCCGATGTAGATTGGAAGGTTTTGTTTAGTTTTTGAAGATTTTAGATTTGGAGCAACTTTCGATTTCCAAAATAAAATTATTGAGGAAGTAAAAAAGATTAAGCCAAAACAAAAGATTGAGAAAAATCTTTCAATTGAAGAAATTAGTGAAAATCTTTCAATTGTAAAATGTGGAATGCAAGTGATTGTATGTCCGCAGAGTAGGGTGAAGGCTAAAAGCCCTAAAAAACTAAGTAAACTTTTAATTTCAAATATTTCACGCTTTATACAAGAAAAAATTAAACTCAAAATTCCGAATCCAGCACCAAAAAAAGAAATGAAAATTGGAATGTCGTCAGGTGCATTTAAATTTATGAAAACTGATTGCAATATTATTAGAAGTAAAAGAATCCAAGTAATTGAACTCCAAAGTAAGTTTCTAAAGGGATTCTGCGAAATGAGAAAAGGTAGAATTAAAACAAATGAAATGATGTTTGAGATGAAACTTATATTCTCAGGAAATCTGTTTCCGCCAAGATTTGTAATTGAAAGGTATATCAAAAGTGAGCTAAATATATAAACTGAAACACCAATTAGGTTACAAAATCCAAAAGTAAATTTTATTTTAGGGCTAATCATTTCAAATTTCCAAAAAAAATATTAAATTGCACAATTCTTAACGCAAAAAGAGCGATAAGATTTCAAGAAAACAATTTTAACTAATTTATTTAAATCGAGATAAAAATTAATGTTTAGGTTTGAAAACCAAGAGATTTTTTACCTTGCACTAATCTTTCCTTTTGTTTACGCCTTAATTTGGGTAATTAATTCCAAAAGGAGAAAAAAACTTTTAAAAAATTTCGGAACTAACGTTCTTGTCGAAAGATTGTTGGAAAATGTGATGCCTGTTTTTCGCCGTACAAAAGGAATTTTCATTGGAATTGGGATTTTCTTCATTTTACTTGCAATGGCAAAACCCCAAAAAGGAACTGGAGTTGAAGAAATCAAAAAAGAAGGGCACGACATTTTTGTGGCAATTGATGTTTCTGAAAGTATGAATGCACAAGACGTTACTCCAAGTCGTTTGGAAAAAGCTAAGTATGAAATTAGAAATTTTATTGAAAATCTAAAAGGGGATAGAATTGGAATCATTGCTTTTGCAGGAGTTAGTTTTGTTCAATCACCTTTGACGCTTGATTACGGAGCAGCGAAGTTATTTTTAGATGTTCTTGAAGTTGGAAGCATTTCTGAAACAGGAACAGACCTAGCAGGAGCGATTGAAGCAACTCTTGATGCATTAACGAGAGATTCTTCGCCTGCACACAAAGCATTAATTTTGGTAACTGACGGAGAAACTCACGATGCAGAAACTCTTGAATGGGCAGAAAAAGCAAGAGACGAAGGGTTGAAGATTTTCACAGTTGGAATGGGTTCGGGAAAAGGAGTTCCAATTCCTGAATACGACATTCGAGGTCGCAGTAAAGGTTATAAAAAAGATAAAAATGGAAACGTTGTAATCACAAAACTTGATGAATCGACTCTTAGAGAAATTGGTGAAATCACAGATGGGAAATATTTTCGTGGTGAGAATAATTTATCATTTGAAGAGATTTACAAAGAAATCACAAAACTTGAATCAACAGAGCTTGGTTCAAGGAAATACACAAATTTTGATGAAAAATATCAAATTCCTCTTTCCATTGGACTTTTCTTTCTTTTAATTGAAGTCCTAATTCCACTTACAATTCGCAGAAAAAAAACAAGAAAACTCGGACAACTTTATCAATAGAAAAATGCTTCAATCAAAAGAACAAATAGAAATTTTGAAGAAAAATAGTAAAGATTTAGCTAACTACATTCAAACAAATTTGCAAAATAATCCGCAAATACTTTTTTTGTTAAAAAATCTTGGTAGATTACCAAATGATTTTGATGGCGAATGGCTTTATGGTTTGACTCAAAATGAGAATCCTAAAATTAGGTTTTGGGCAATTAAGAATATTGGAAAGTTGAAATCAAATGGTGATATTAAAATTCTAAAAAAACTAATTCAGAATGAAACTGATACCGCTAATAGGAGGGAAATAATTTCTTCGATTGGAAGAAAAAGAAATTCTGTTTACAAATCATTATTGTTAGAAACTCTTGACGATAATGACCCCAAAGTTGTTTGCCAAGCAATTAGAGGGCTTTTAGTTTTTAAACTTGATGATGAAATTACAGAAAAATTAAAGGCACTTAGAAGTCATAAAAACGAGATGGTGCAAACTATAATTCGTAAAGAATTTTTTCAAGAAAAGACTTCTAAGAAAGAACTTCCACATAAAGAAACTTTTGATTATTTGAAAAATGTAGTTGTCAACGGAGATGTTTTAGAAGTTTTAAAATTAGTTCCAGAAGAAAGTGTTCATTTAACTTTTACTTCGCCACCTTATTATAATGCACGAGATTATTCGATTTATCAAAGCTATCAGGATTATTTAAATTTTTTAGAAGAAGTCTTTCTTGAGACTCATCGAGTTACTAAGGAAGGTCGTTTTCTTTTAGTGAATACTTCACCAATAATTATTCCAAGAATTAGTCGACAACATTCGAGTAAAAGGTATCCAATTCCTTTTGATTTACATCCTTTACTTGTAAAAATGGGTTGGGAATATATTGATGATATTATTTGGCAAAAGCCTGAAGCAAGTGTTAAAAATAGAAATGCAGGCTTTTTGCAACATAGAAAACCTTTGGGTTACAAACCAAATGCAGTAACGGAAATGGTAATGGTTTACAGAAAGCAAACGGATAAACTTATTGACTGGAATATTAAACAGTATGATTTTGAAACTGTGAAAAGAAGCAAAGTTTCAGATGGTTATGAAACTTCTAACGTCTGGAAAATTGACCCGAAATTTGATAAAATTCATTCGGCAATTTTTCCAGTTGATTTGTGCCAAAAAATAATCAGTTACTACTCATTCGAAGGTGATTTGGTTTTTGACCCTTTTGCAGGAAGTGGAACTTTGGGAAGAACTGCAAAAGCATTAAATCGATTATTTTTCTTAACAGAAAAAGACGAAAAATATTTTAATTATATGAAATCAAAGAATAAATCTCAAACCTTGTTTGGTGAACCTGAAACAAGATTTTTTACTTTAAAAGAATTTGATAAGGAGAAAAATGACACTAACTGAACAAGTAACCAAAAGAATAATTCGTAAATTAATCAAAGGTGAAGATTACAGAATAGAGATAGTAACTTTGATTAATGCACAATTCCTACAGTACGTTATAGAGTTTTTTAAGCAAGTTGCAGAGGCTAAACTAAAAAATCAAAATATAACTGTTGATTGGTACAAGAAAGAGATGCTTTCATTAGATTTGTCGCCAGAAGAGATTGCAATTAATTCAGGTTTGAATAAGAAAACCATAACAAATATGTATAATTCTGGCACTAAAGAAATTGTAATCAACGCTTCATACGAACATTACGACACATTGTACAAAGCAATTGAAGATTTAACTCAAGTTGAAGACTTGAACCTTTCTTTAAGTATTAAATTCAATAAAGTTAGTATTGAACTTGATATTAATGAAAGTCTAATTGTCATTAACACATTAGCTGTAAAACGTGCAGCTTTAAGAGGCGGATTATGGAGTACTGCTGGTAAACAAGCAGAAGGACCTTTAATGCTAACTTTGTGCAAATTGTTTAAAGTCCCTAAAGAAAATTACACAGAAAAGTTAAAATCCAAAAAGGTAAAAAAAGGTAGTGTAAATCGTGAAGTTGACTTTTTCCTAAATACCGAAAAAGATGTTTTTAAATGTGAAGTAAAATTAATGGGAAAAGGTAATCCTGAAAGTGCAGATGCTGTAATTGCAAGAGATAGCAAAGTATTTGTAGCGGATAAACTTTCGGACCAAAACAAAGCTCAATTAGACGAACTTGGTGTTGAATGGGTTGAACTAAGAGAAATTAATGGTTTCAAAAAATTCAAAACTGTCTTGGATAATTTAGAAATTCCAAATTCTGACTTTTGTGAAAATCTTGAATTGGAATTAGATAGAATTTTAGCTTAATTAAAAAACTTTTTAACTTTTGTAAAACTAAAAATGATACCAAAAGAAATACTTAAAGAAGTAAAACGCATTGAAATAATGTCTAAAGGTCTCGTGAATGAGATTTTTTCAGGAGAATACCATTCAGCTTTTAAAGGCTTAGGAATGGAATTTGCTGAAGTTCGTGAATATCAGTACGGAGATGACATCAGAACAATTGACTGGAATGTTTCTGCTCGGACTGGAACAACTCACATCAAAATTTTTGAAGAAGAACGTGAACTCACTGTGATGCTTTTGGTTGACGGTTCTGCTTCTGGTTTTTTTGGAACTCACGAAAAATTCAAAAATAGAATTGCGGCTGAAATTTGTTCGATTCTTGCATTTTCGGCAACTAAAAATAATGACAAAGTTGGAATGATTATTTTTACAGACAAAGTTGAAAAATTTATCGCTCCTGCAAAAGGTCGAACTCACGTTTTACGAGTTGTTCGGGAACTTCTGGCTTTTGAACCTGAATCTGAACAAACGAACATTGGACAAGCTGTCGAGTATTTTACAAAAGTAACTAAAAGACACAGTACAGCTTTTTTGGTGAGTGATTTTCAAACAGGAATTGATTTTGAAAAACAACTTCGTGTTGCAAATAAAAAACACGACGTAGTTTCAATTAGCATTTCAGATGCGATGGAAAAGAAATTACCAAATGTTGGAATAATCGAACTTGAAGACTCTGAAACTGGTGAAATTATTACAGTTGATACTTCCGACAAAGATTTCAGGAAAAGAGTTTTTGCCGCTTCAATGCACCACGAAGATGAACTTCATACTTTTTTTGCAAGAAATAAAATTGACTTTATTGAAGTTTCAACTGATAGACCTTACGTTGAAGCTCTCGCAAAATTTTTCAAAACAAGAGAAAGAAGAAAATCTCGATAATTGCTTAAAATCTAAAATTAGCTCGAAAGGACATTTAATGAAACGATTTAAAATTTATCCCGGATTCTCAATTCTGGTCGGTTTGTTTCTTAAACTTTCGCCAATCTTTTTAGGAATGGTTGTTTTTCTACAAATTATTTTGCTCACTTGGTATCCTTCACACCTACTTTTTTTCGCAATTTTAATAATTATTGCCACAAGTTTTTCAAAATTTTATAGCAATTTACCGCTTGAAGTTGGAGTTCACCCAGAAGAAGGTTTTGAAGTTAGAGTTTGGCGAAAATTTCAAAAATACTCTTTTGATGAAATTAATAAGGTTGTTAGCTTTTCAAAAATTCTTCCTCATTTAAATAGAAATACTTTGATTATTGACTTGAAAGACAGAAATTTGTTAGAAAGATTTATTGTTGTGAGCCTTAAAGATAAAAATCAATGTTTAGAACTTGAATTACTTTTAGAAAGAAATAATGAAATTAATTTTCCAACTTTAGGGTTCTTAGGTGAACCGATTAAATTTTAGAGAGAAATGGCTGAATTTAAGAAAAAACAATTAAAGAAAATTTATCACTCAATTAGTGAGGTTAGCAGAATTACTGACATTAAACCTCACGTTTTAAGGTATTGGGAAACAGAATTTTCCAAACTTTCGCCTTCAAAAAATAGTGCAGGGAAAAGAACTTACACGATTGAAGACATTAATTTAATCCTCGAAATTAAGAAACTACTTTACGTTGAAAAATTCACAATAATTGGTGCAAAAAAAGTTCTTAACAGCACGCAAGTCGAAAAAGAAAGATTAGAAGCAAACGTAAGCGATGACTTCAAAACCCACCTTTTAAAAGAAATCAAAAAAGAAATCGAAGAAGCGATTGACCTTTTAGAATCCTAAATTCCTTTTTCACAAAAGTAATTCACGATTTTTCCGAATAAATTTTGTAATTTCAAGACCTATTTTTAAAGATGAAAATTCTAATTTTGGAGTAAAATAAATGCCATTAAAAGTTGTTTTTGCAACTTCAGAAGTTGTTCCTTTTGCCAAAACTGGCGGACTTGCTGATGTTTCTGGAGCTTTGCCAAATTACCTAAAGAAAAAAGATGTTGATATTTCTGTTTTTATGCCAAATTATGGAACTATTAAGCATTTTGATTTTAAAATTGAGCCGATTGAAGGAATGAAAAATATTCCAATTCGACTTGGCAGCAAGGTAACAACTTACTCTGTCTTTAAAGGCAAAATTCCAAATTCAGATGTTGATGTTTACTTGATTGACAATCCTTATTATTTCCACAGAGGTAAAATTTACACTCAAGATTCAGACGAAGATGAAAGATTCATTCTTTTGCAAAGGGCAATTTTGGAAACAGTCCAAAGGCTTGAGTGGAAAGTTGACATTTTTCACTGTAATGACTGGCAAACAGCTTTAATTCCGATTTATATAAAAACCACTTATAAATGGGACAAACTTTTTGAGAACACGAAAACTCTTTTAAGTATTCACAATATGGCTTATCAAGGTGTCTTTGGAGGAAATTCATTTCTTAAATTGAATTTGGACTCTTCTTTGATGCAAAAAGAGGGTGAATTAGAATATTTTGGAAATGTGAATTTCCTAAAAGGTGGAATCCTTTACGCTGATGCAATTAGCACAGTTAGTCCAACTTATGCAAATGAAATTCAAACACCTGAATACGGAAGTAATTTAGATGAAATTTTGAGAAGAAGAGCAGGGCGAATTAGTGGAATATTAAACGGAGTTGACTACGATGTTTGGTCTCCTGAAAAAGACGAACTAATTCCTTTCAAATTTGACAAAACAGATTTATCGGGAAAAGTTGAGTGCAAAAAATATATTCTTGAACAAGCAGAATTAGATTATGACCCAAATGTTCCTGTTTTGGGAATTGTTTCAAGGCTCACTTCGCAAAAAGGATTGAAGTTAATTTCTGAAATAATTTTTGATTTGATGGAATTGGACATTAGGATTCTGATTCTTGGCTCAGGTGAAAAACCTTTAGAAGAATTTTTCAGAAAAGCTGCAAATACTTTTCCGAACAAAATCGCCTTTCACACTGGTTTTAACAATGAACTTGCACATTTAATCGAAGCTGGTTCGGATATGTTTTTGATGCCTTCGAGTTACGAGCCTTGCGGATTAAATCAAATTTATAGCTTGAAGTACGGAACAATTCCAATCGTAAGAAAAACTGGTGGTTTGGCAGACACTGTTCAGCAATTTATGCCTAAAACAGGGAAAGGAAACGGTTTCGTTTTTGAAGAATTTTCTTCACACCAACTTTATTGGACAATTCGTTTTGCATTAAAGACTTATGGAAATCTTGTTGATTGGTCAAAAATTGTTCAAAATGCAATGTCGGAGGATTTTTCTTGGGATAAATCGGCAGACGAATATTTGAATTTGTACAAAACAATGCAGATGTTCTACTAAGCAAAATGCCGCTAATTCAAAACTCAACTTACAACCCCCCAAGATTTTTCTCAAATGGGCATTTACAAACGGTTTATCAAACGTTGTTTCGGAAAGTCGAAGGTGTAAAATATCAAAGGGAAAGAATCGAAACACCAGACGGAGATTTTTTGGACTTAGATTGGTCATTGGTTGACTCCGAAAAATTAGTAATCTTAATTCACGGTTTGGAAGGAAGCTCGAATGCTGTTTACATCAAAGCAATGGTTAAAATTTTGAACAAAAATGGTTTTGACACTGTTTCGATGAATATGAGAGGTTGTAGCGGAGCGTCAAACAAACTCCTTCGAGCGTACCACAGTGGAGCGACAGAAGATTTAGAAACAGTCGTTTCTCACATTTTAAAAACGAAACCTCAGAAGAAAATTGGTATTGTGGGTTTTAGTCTTGGTGGAAATTTGACTTTAAAATATTTAGGTGAACAAGGGGAAAAAGTTGCTCCAAAAATTTGTGGAGCAGTAACTTTTTCAGTTCCTTGTGATTTATTAGGTTCTTCTTTTGAGCTAAAAAAGCCAAAGTGTAAAATGTACACAAAACGCTTTTTGATTAGACTTGGTAGAAAAATGAAAATCAAATCAGAACAATTCCCAAATAAAATTGACTTTGAAAAAGTAAAAACTTTAAAAAATTTGAGTCAATTTGACGACTTCTTTACTGCACCTGTTCACGGGTTCAAAGACGCAGAAGATTACTACAAAAAATGTAGTTCAAAGCAGTTTTTACCTAAAATTCAAATTCCAACATTGCTTGTGAATGCTGACAATGATCCTTTCCTTAGTCAAAGTTGCTTTCCGATTGAGGAAGCAAAAGCTAATAAAAATTTTTCATTAGAAATTACCGATTCTGGAGGGCACGTTGGTTTTGTGAGTTTTTCTGAAAATGAATTTTGGTATGAAAAAAGAGCAGTGGAGTTTTTGAATTCTGTTATTGTAAATTAAAACCATAAGTGTACCTAAAATTCATAAAAAGCTCAGTATAGTCTTTTTTCTTTCCTTGCGTATCGAAGTTTGATAAACCAAAAACTGTTTCAAAAATCATATTTGAAAAAAAAGAATATTTTGTTCTGAATTCTGTACCGAACCTATTTGAGGATTCTGAATTTTGAGTTTTTGATGAAAAATCATTTTTGAGTTTCAAATTTAAATCCAAATTATAACTTTTTATTTTGTATCGAAAAGTGGTATCAATCGAGTTTTGTGTTTGCAAAGTTCCTAAAGATTTGGACTCAACGCTTAAATTTATATAACTCAAATTTACTATTAATGGGAAACTAAATTGCTCGGTTAATGTAAATCCAATTGCTCTAGAAGAGTTTTCGCTAGAAGGATTAATATTGTCACTTCTTTCATTATTCGAGAAATTGAAATTTATTCCGTGTCTCAAATTAAATGCTTGAAAGTTATAATTAACACCAAAGTTGAAAGTTGAAATAGAGTCGTCACTTTCACGTAAACCAAGACTGTCTTGTTCACTTTTACGTTTTTGGTTTCTAAGCATCAAACTAAAGCTTGGTAAATCTATCCTAGGGAAAATGAGTAAATTTCCAGATATTACTTTTGTATTACGTGAAGTTATTTGGTTGTTGGATAAATTGTCATCATAATTTTCAAAACTTAATGAGGTAGTAATTTTTCGATTCAAAATTGAGAATCTGTCTTTTAGTAAATAGCCTTTTCTATCATTTCGCAGAAAATCATTTCCAAAGGAGTTATAGGAAGTTCCTATTCTTTTATATTCAGCAGTAATTAGATTAGTTAGGAATTGAATTTTCCCTCGACCAAAGTAAGCTGTTGAAGAACCTTCGTAAATTCTTACTGGGTAAGTACTAATGTTTATTGTAAAAAAGTCTTCGTATTCTTTTGGGTCAAAAGGAAGTGTTTCATCAAATAAAGAGTCAACATCTGCCTTAGAAATTGCTCCGTTTGAGATGTCATTAGTTGTGATTGAAATTGCAACACCGCTTTCAAACCTTAAAAAGTTGTTGTTCTTCTTAAATTCTAAAGTTAAGTCGCTCCCAACAACAATATTTTCTTTAGGTGAATCACCATTTTTAATTGAAGAAGTATCATCTTTTGCCTTGAAAAAAGTAATTCCAAATTCATTTTTATTTTCAGTTCCAAATGCTAATCTTCCTGAAGTAATGTTTCTTTGGAAGCTTCCGCCGACTACGTAAGTTGAATCATCTCGCAAATTTGCAGGAGGAAATCCTGTTGTTGGGTCATACTCAAGAACCTCTCCTTCGATTCCCCTTTGGATTTCTCCTTTTGTAAATTCAAAGGATACTTTTTTATAACGAATTTTTGCGTCAAATCCCCTGACTCTTGTACCGCTTAATACTAAATCATCTAAAGAAACATTTGTATCTCCAAAGTAAAGTTCAAAGTAATCTGAAACCAAACCTACTTGAAAACGATTTCTTGGTTGGGCATTTTGGCTTTCTTCACTTGTTGTAAAAATGCGGATTGGGATTTGGAAGTTTTTATACTCTGCCAAGCCTATAAAATTAAAATTGTTTATTGAAGAAGGCTCTTGACGTAATTCAGAACCTCTTCCTCTAATACTTCCAGAACGAGAATTTATGTCAGTTTTTCCATTTATAGTCAAACCATTTAACCAATATTTTGTTGGTAAAGAAGCAATCTTACTCATTCCTCCTGCAAATCCTTTTACTTCAAAACTCCAAATCATTGTCTCAATCTCTTTGCCTTCTAAATTTTTAGCTACGATAATTACTCGATGTTTTCCAGAAATTAGTGGTTCAAGATAAACGAAAGAAACATTTTTGTTTTGAATCTTTGATTTATCAGTAATTTCTTTGTCATCTATAAAAATTTTTGTTAGAGAAGAACTAAGGTTTTCTCCATTATTTAAATTTGCTGTGAAGAAAAACTCTCCAGATTTTACAATTTTTGTTTGAGGTGATATAATTGCCCAATCTGAGCTTTGAGCAAAAATTTTCTGTAAAAAAAGCAAAGAAATGACAAAGGGTATTAGAATTTTATAAGAGTTTTTCATAACTTCAAATCCCAAATTTGTAGAAAAAGTTAAAATGAACCTTTAGGTTTAGGCATTTAAGAGCTAACAGTTTGTCAAAACTCATTAACTCTTTTAAAGGCTATTTTTTCTTTTTAGCTTTAAGTTTTACAGCTTTCGATTTCTTACTCTTAACATCAAATTGGCTTATTGCTTCTATTTGAAAGTTGTAGATTTCCCCATATCTTAAAGAATCTGAAACCCAAACCCTAGATTCTTTTCCTAAAGTATTCGAGTCAGCGACAAGTTTGTCATTTTGGTAAATTTGGAATCCTTTTAAATCTTGAATCTCTTTGTAATCCCAATTTAAAGTTACACGATTGCTGTCAACTTTGAATGGCCAAATCGAAATGTTTGGCATTTTTTGAGTTGGGACTAAAACTTCAATTGTTTCTGAAAGTTCACTTTCCAAACCATTTTTAGATTCACCAACAATTCTAAATTTCCAAACTGCAGATTTTAGATTTTTTACTTCGTAAAGGTAAGAGTTAATTTTAATTAATGGAATACTCGCATCTTTTAGAATTTCTTCACTTGAAGGTCTGCTTGAATAAATTGAATAACCATTTGTAACTTTATCACTCGGAGATTTTGTGTTCCAATTTAAATCAATGAAATTTTTGCCATTTTTGTTAATCCATTTTCCTTGTAAACCTGTTGGAGTTGGAGGGATTTGTAAATCTGTGTAAATCAAAACCTTTTCCCCACTGAAAGTTGTGTAATCATTTTTTACAGCAATTACTCGGTAAGAATAAGTTTGTCCTTCAAGTTTTGAATGATTATCAAAAAACACTCTTTCATTAGGACTTATCAAATTTGAAATGGATTCAAGTTTATAAATTGAATCCAAAAAAGCCCTTTGAACGTGAAAACCATCAATTTCTTTTTCCAAAGACTTATCAAATTTCCAATCAATTTTAACTTGAACTGAAGGGTTATAAACTTGTTGAATACTTATGATTTCGGGAGGTTTGATTTCAATAGGTTTCAAAGTTGGGTCAAAAACCACAGTTGTTTTCTTTCCCTCATTTCCGAAAAAATCCACAGGAGCAATTCCATAAGTGTAAATTGTATTCTTTTCAATTTCTTCATCTAAAAAGAAAACTTCGACATCAACTTGAGAGTAATCACGAATTATGTTTTTACTGATTTTTTTGAATTCGCTCCCTCTTTTTTTACGGTAAATCTCGAATCCAGCAAGTTCTAAATCTTTAAATTTGGTTCGACTGTAATTCCAAAGAATTTGTAATTCTTTAGGCTCGATAGTTTTAGAAGTTCTTGCTGTAATTTCAAGCCCAAAATCAACTTTTGAACTTTTAGAGAATCTAAAAGTTGAAATTGGATTATTCGCCTCTTTCCCATTATTAACAGGAAATAAGCCATAAGTGAATGAACTCGCTTTAGGTAATTTTCTGTCAATTAATCCAAAACCTTCCATCAAAGCATAATCATAATCGTATCCGAATGAACCTTGAATACTTAAGAGTGCTTTTTTATCTTTGGTAATTATTGCTAAGTATTCCTCAGTAGATGCAGGAATTATTTGCTCACTTGCAATTAAAGTTTGGATTTTATTTTGTAGTCTTGCAATTTCATTTGTGTCTTTTTCAACATTGCTAAAATCTTTGTTCGCATTTATTTCAGGAGAAATTACAGTTTGGTTTAATTTAATCCAATCAGAGTTTCCAACTTTTCTCTTGATATTAAAACCGTCAAGATTTGTCGACCAATTGTTGACTTGCCAAAGAAGTTTTACAAAATTGTCGTTACCAGAGCCACTTAAAGTTGCAAATTTATTTTGTCCAAGAATTTGGTTAGAAAAAAATACTATTAGGATTAAAGTAAAGATTTGAAAAAAATTATTTTTTAAAGACATTATTTTTCTCCAAAATTAAAATGTAAGGTCAACGTCAACGTCGCCAGAGTAGCTTTGGTAGTTAAAAGTTAAATTTCCATGTAACCAACCGTTTCCATTGTAGGTTCCGACTGTTAATCTTCCATTTGCAGAAAGTCCGTGCAATCTGTAAATGTGCAATGGAATTTTTATATCCATTCGACCTGAAGCGTAGATTGAAACTGATATAGAGCCGTTTAAACCTGTTTGTTTTAAATTTGCTCGCACTTGTGCAGAAAGAAGAATTCTATAAGAACCCTTAAATCCAAATCCTGCCCAATCATCACTCCAATCTGCTGTCCAATAGGTTTCTGGATTAAATCCAGTTGGGTAAGTTGCGGAGTCACTCCAATTTGCAGAAGCCAAACCACTAATTGTTCCATTCATTCTTGAACTAGTACTTAAGCGACCATAAATATCAATTGCCCCATTACTCATTACAATTTTGTCGAATATTTTTCCGCCCATATTTTGGCCTTTTGCACGCCACCATCCTTGATAAATCCAAAAATCAACATTTAAATTATCGGTTTGAACAACTGACCCACTACTAGGAACTACAATATTTGTAGAAACAGAACCATAAATTTGTTCAGCTGGTAAAGAATAATTTACATTCAAATCTCCTGAAACGAAGGTATTGTTTTTTAGAGATGCAAAATTTCCATTTAATGTTAAGACAATGTTATTTCCAATTTCAATAATTATTTCACCTCCAACTTCACAAATGTCTGCTATATCTGCAATTTTAATTCCAACACCGACAAAGTATTGCCCTTCTTGTGGAGTAGAAGCTGCTAAACTATAATTAAAACCGACTTTCCCAGAAAGTTCCGTAATTTTCAGCCCTGAGTTTCCTAGTGGAATATTTGTACCAATAGCTAAAGCAAGTGAACCGTAAACAAAATCAGTTTCAACACCGATTAAAATGCTTCCAGAAATACTTATTTTGTTTGCGAAGTCTCCTGAAAAATTACCATTAAAACTATTTGAAGTGAATGTTGCATCAAAATGAACTTTTACTGGAGTTTTGTTGTAATCAGCTTCAATTTTTCCAACTGTAATTGAACCTCCTTGTGAGATTTCAAATTTATCAACAGCTACTCTTGCACCACCTTGACCAACAAAGTCAATTTTTACTTCTGCACTTAAAGACAGTTTGCTATTTGCATAACTTGCATCTGAAAGAGTAAAAGTGAAGGCTTTATACTTTACATTCCCACTTGCATTAAATTCTTTTAGTTCACCGTTTTCAATCTTAAAAGGATTTACTTCAATTTTTACATCAAATTGATTATGCTTTGCTTTTAAATCACCTTCAATAGTAGTTATATCAAAATTTTCATCAAAATCGACAGTTAGGCCAAGTTCGTCTAAAGTCATTGAAAAGGCAGTAATATTTGAGGCTGAAATACTTGCTTGACAGTTTCCGCTACTAAAAGCTAATCCAAGAGTAAATTCTCCTGTTATTCCTTGCATATTTTTTAAGTCAACTGATCCGTTTCCATCAGTAATTTCAAAATCCCCACTGATTGAGAAGATTACTCCTAAAGATAAATCATTCATCATAACTGTAAACCCACCAGTGTTGTAAGTTGCTCCACCAACTGCTGTGAATGTTCCTGAGAAACTTCCGTCACTTCCAAGACTACCATTATTAACTTTTGCGATTGTTGTTCCCGCTTTGACAATTTCGATGTTGATATTAGAAACTCCACCAAAATCAAAATCTCCATTCCAGTCATTTCCACCACTAAAAGTAAAATTTACACTTCCAGTAACACCTCTTTTGACAATTGCTAAACCCCCAAGTATATTTTTATCTTGGTTTAGGTTAACATTGAGTCCAACTGTTCCGTTTAAGTTTCCAGAATTGTCAACTGTAAGAGAAACAGAAGTTGCTTTGAGGCTTAAAAAATTAATATCTGCGATAGCTTTGTTCCCATTCCAAGAAATTGTTACGTCTTTAAACTCACCAGTTTGGCAATTTTTCTTAAATGAAACATTTGCTTGAGTGAGATTTGCTCCTCTTTCTACAACGCCTTTCATTGTTAGTCCAAAAGAAGCATTTGTTGCATTATAGCTACAAAACCCATCAGAATCAGGAGAGTCGAAATCAGGAGGGGAAGAAAAGTTTAAAGAAATTGGACCAAAAGTTTCACCTGTTTCAATTATATCACATTTACAATCATTTACTTTAACGACTCCGTTTGCAGTGTAAGAAACTCCTTCGATCGTGAATTTGCAAGAAATCGGCTCTACTTTTGCCGTTGAGTCAACAACTGTTACTTCAACAGTTCTTTGGTCAATATTTGTCAAAGTTATTCTGTTGCTTGAAGTCGTCCACTCATAACTCCCACCATTTGAAGGGAAAGTTGTTGAAGTAATTGAAACTGTTCCCATTTGGTCAACTAATGTCGTGTCAGGAATTTGGCATTTTATGCTATAAATTGTAAAATCTATTGTTTGTTGCCCAACTTTTGTAGTATCGAACCCTTCACCAAAGTAATGCAAATTATAATCTCCGATAATACTTGCACTTTCAGTGTTTCCAGCCGTTGGACCACCAGTTGCTGAAACTGTTCCTGTCCAACTTTTTGTTTCATTTGGACCCATCGAAAATTCGGGTGGATTGACAGAAATTGAGATTGAACCTGATGTGGAAAGAGTTACTGAGCCTTCTTCGTGTGCATCAGAAGTGTAACTTCCATTTCCTGTCCACGAACTTGTTTCTCCTGTTTGAGAACTATAATAAAGAGGTGATTGGGAAAAAGAATTATTTGTTAATAATAAACAGGAGAGAATGAGAGCGAAATTTAAAAGTATTTTTTGCATTTTCATTCTCCTGAATTAGAGTTTTTAGGTATTCCAAAAACTTGCTCAAGCAAATTTTTAACATTTAGTGATGTTCCTTCCCACCTTAAAGTTACAGTCGCGAAATCTTGGATTTCACCGTACTTAGCAACGATTGCAATACTCTTTGGTCGATAAGCAGCAATGAAAAGACCATTTTCATTAATTGTTCCAGCATCAGAAGGAATGACCTTCCACTCGGGCTTAATGTTAATTAATTCATCATTTTTATCATATCCTAGAGCTGTAAATAGAAAAGTACTTCCAGTATTTAGCTCAATCTCTTCAGGCAGAATTTCAATACTTTTTAGAGCGATTCCGCCACTACCTGTTTCAGAATCTGAGCTTGTTTTTAATGTAAACCAAAAGACTTCACTACTCAAAATCTGCTCACCTTGACTTGTAGAGATGTGTGCAAAAATTTGCCAAGCGTAAGTTTTACCAGCTTTAAGTTCTTCAGCAAAATTTGGATAGAGAAAAGAAGTGTTTGATAACTCCTTTTGTTCAAAAATAGGTGTGTTTTCAGTAATTAATTTTGCAGAGGTTTGTCCCTCAGTAACTGGGTAAACAATCAAATCGTATGAGGTTGCTTTTGCAAACCATTGGAAAAATGGATTTGGGTTGTAGATTTCTTCGGGTTTCTGACTAATTGCATTCCCAGGAGCAATTACTTCTAATTCGGTTGTAGGATTTGTTGTTGTATTACTACCATCATCTTTGGCAACATTTTTTCCATTTTGGTCTTTTATTACAATGTCAATTATGTAATTATCAGGTGGTAAAATTCCAGTTGCAAGTGCGTCGTAAAGTAAATCTTCTCCATTTGGCGTTGAAAAGAAATCATCAAAATCTCTGTTTGTAAAACTTATAACTTGATTTGGTGCAACAGTCCCAAAATCTTTTATTCCTGTTACTAAACTTCCGTGTTTTTCAGAATTGAAGACTAAGTCTGCCTTTAATTTTCTTTCCAAATTATCATTTGTCAAAGTTGCAGTAAAAAGTAATGGTGCAGAAGAAATATTACTTGGGTCAAAATTAGAAATGTAAAGGACATTGACAGGAATCATATCAACTTGAAGGTCAACTCCTGAACTTGTCGGCTCAATGACCTCAAAAATATTTTGTGCAGAAGCAATCTCATTATTTGTTGTTATACTTAAATCTCTTGAACCAAGATTTGAACTTGCATCAATTGAAACTCTCGCAATAGCAGTTACACTACTTGAAATATTTAAACTTTCAATTGTTATCCCTTCACCAAAGCTTGCCGTAGAAATTCCATTGACAAAATTTGTGTTGCTACCACTGATTATCATATCTAGTGTTTCACCTTGTTCACCTGAGTTCGGAACAACGCTAATAATTTGTTGACTCAAAAGAACTTTTGGTAAAAAGGCTAAAATTAGGAAAGTCGAAAGTAATGACTTTATTATAAGGTTCATTACAATTCTCCCATTTTAATTATTAATTAATGCCTTATGGCTTATTTTGCTTTTGGTGAACTTATAGTTAGAAAATCAGTTTTTAAAAATGAGGTAGAAAAGTTTACAATTTTCAAATTAAGTTTGGGGTTTAATTATCAAGTTCGAAAGTCAAGTTAAATTCGATTGAGTTTCTGATTGTGATTTCAGACAAATATAAAAATATTTTTTCCCAAATGTGCGTAAGGTCATATTTTTTCTCGACTTTTTGTAATCTGTGTCACAAAATATTGCAGGTTTAGAAAAAATAATTCTAAACTTTTCTTTTAAAACTACTGAGTTGTGCATACTTTTTATGAGGTATTGAACCAAAACTTAGCATTCAAAAAAATGCTAAGTATGAAGGGAGCTCCTTCTGAAGGAAAATAAGTTTGCTGATATTTTCAGTATTTTTGTAAATCCTTCGACACTAAGCGTAAATTTGTTAGAGTAGAGGTTTAATATTTTGTGGGTTGTAATAAATTTCTTTTTCCCAAATCTTTAGAAAAACTTCTTGTGCAATATCTGATGCAAGTTCAGTGAAGTAAACAAAATTTCGAATTGAGTCAAAGTATTGGTCGTAAACGAGTTTAAAGTCTTCTTTTGTCAATAAAGTTAGTCAAGTTAAAAAGGCTGAATTTCAATTAGAAATTCAGCCTTTAAAGTTATTTTTTCTTTAAATCATTAATGCTGAAAGTTTCAACAGTTCCGTCAGGAAAAGTTTTTGTAGCCAATTCGTCGCAAGTCCCATCTCCGTAATCTATTGTTGCAATTACAACTCCATCTTTTAAAAATTGAATTGTTCCTGATACAGGATAATCACAGTTTGCATCTTTAATTATCGGATTGACAATCACTTTTTCAAAACCATCTTTTTCATTTTTATCATTAATGCTGAAAGTTTCAACAGTTCCGTTAGGAAAAGTTTTTGTAGCCCATTCGTCGCAAGTTCCATCTCCGTAATCAATCGTTGCCACAAGTGTTCTTCTGTTTTCGTAAATTTCAATAGTACCTGAAACGATGTAATCGCAACCATCAATTTTTACTAATTCTTTAGTAACAACGCGACGAAAATTATCATTTTTATCTTTTTCATATTTATTGCTTTTTCTATGTTTTCTACGCCATTCATCTAAATCAATAATTTTGTATTCGCCGTCAGAACCAATAATTTCTGCCAAATTATCACAAGTTCCATCACCAAAATTTATTGAAAATTCTAACACACCGTTTTGGTAAAAATTAATTAATCCTGAAACAGGATAATCGCAATCATCAGTTGTTACAATCGGTTCAATAATAACTTTCTCAAATTTCGAATCTCTGTCATCTCGATGCCTAAGTCGTAATTCAGTGCTTTTTCCGTCTTTACTAATCATTGCAATTTCATCATTCTCACCATTTCCAAAATCTACTTCCGCTTCTACTTTTCCATACATTTTATACTCAATTACACCAGAACTGTAAATCTCTCCTGAATTTGAGGTTAATTCTTTGGAGATATTTTTTTCAAAACCAGAAGCAGAAAAGTGAATGTTTGATTCTTCTGTAAAAGAGGCTTCGTTGAAAGTTTCTAAAGAATCAGAATCATTATTTTCACAAGATGCAAAAATGAACATTGAACTTACTGCTGTTAAGGCTAAGATTTTGAGTGAAGATTGCATTTTATTGTCCTAAAATTTGTGGTTTGACAAGTTAATTTACTTATGAACCGTTTGAGTAAGAAATTACCCTACTTTTATTTTAGAAAAAAGAAAAAAATTATTTTTTGAAAGAGCTAAAGAATTGTAAAATCGGAGGATATAGATTTTCTAAGTGAAACTCCAAAGCTTTTGGTTCAGGGTTAAAAATAGCAACATCGCAAAAAAGAAATTCCCAAATGTGGTCGTAAATATTTTTTGGAGCAGAAATTTCTAACAAAATAGAAGGAATTTGATTTTCCAAAAGCCAGTCGTCAAAAGTTCCGCAGATTTTAGTTGTTCCTCTAAGTGTTTTCAGTACAAATCGTTTCAAAGCAGTTTCTCGCCAAAAATCAGCTCCTTGAATTGGAGTGTAGTTTTCTTTGCCAAATTTTAAAGATTCAGCAATTGCTCTAAATTTTGATTTTTCCTGAGAGTAAAAACTCGGGTAGAGTAGAACATTTGAAAAACTGTGCAAGTTTACTACTGCTTTAAAATTCTCTTTTAAAACATAATCGGAAATTGCTTTTGCTTCATTTTCGGAAAGAGGAAATTCACCAGAATACTCAAGGCTCATTTTAGATTTGTAAGTTCTGTACTTTGATTCTGGTCTTTCAGGTGGAAAATTTCTATTTAAATCTACACCATTTGGATTTGTTCTTTGGTTTCTGCCAAAGATTTTTTTGTTCTTTAATTTCTCAGTATTTTTAACAAAAGAATCAGGATTTAAAACGGGGATAAAATGAACTTGAAAATTTTCATTTTGGTAATTTTTAGAAAAGTTTTCGGCGATTCTTAAGCAAATTTCTCCGGAAATAAATTCATTTCCGTGAATCAATCCTGTTACTAAAAATTTGTTTTGAGATTCTAAATTACCGATTTTTAGACCCAAAATTTCATTGCCTAAAGTTGACTTTTGGTCTAAAATAATTTTTTTTGAATTCAGATTATTTTTTGAAATTAAATTAACAGTTTTGCTAATTTCGTCAAAATCTCTATAAGAGTCGAAAAGTCTTGAGTAAGTCTCTTTTCTCTTTCCAAACAGCAAAGAGAAAAGATTAGAAGTCGATTTGACTAATCCCATTTTATTTTAGAACTTAGCTAATTTTTCCGTAGCTATTTGTTTATAGACTTTTTCTTTTGCTGATTTTGGTTCTAAAGAAGAAGCTATCTCTAATTCCTTTTTTGCTAAATCTTTTTGACCCATTAGTTTATAAGTTTCAGCAAGTTCTAAATGATGATTGTTATAATCAGGGTCAATACTAATCGCTCTTTGGAAAAGTTCTACAGCTTTCTCAAAACTTGCTTCTGGAAGTCCGTCATAAATTACTTTAATTGCCATTCTTTTCATCCAACTCAAGTTTGTAACTTCTCTGTTCCAACGTGCTAACGTGTGGTAAGCCAAATCATTTTTTGAATTTAACTGAATAGCTTTTTCTGCATAACTCTTAACATCTTTTGAAAGTTGGAGTTTTTCTTTTCCACCTTTGAAAATCGCCATTCTTCCACTCGAAATCGCAAAGTAAGCAAATCCCATATCGCCTTGTTTGTTAAGTTCAGTCGCTTTTTTAGCATTTTCTAGTGCACTTTTGTAAAGCTCCTCTTTTTTATCTTCATCATTTAAAGAATTTCCAAACTCACATTGGGCTTGGGATAGTCTCCACAAAGACTCATAATTAAATCCTTCTTTTGCCAAATTTTCTTCAAAAGTATTGATAGCTTTTTGGTACTCACCATTTTGGTAGTAATTTTGACCAATTGTAATATGGTTGTTTTGGGAAAAAACTAAACTTGAGATTGTTAAAAGTAAGATTAGAAATGAAGGGTAAGATTTTAGCATTTTGTGAATTCCAATTTTTTTAAAACAAAATTATCTATTAATATCAGTTCTTATTAATTTAATCATCAAACTTAGTAGTTATTTTTATAAATTAAAACAAAATTTAAAGTCCTAAAAAAACTGTGGAGATATTAAATGAACTTTAAGACACTAGTACTTACAATAATCTTAAGTTTATCAACTGTAGTTGCAAATGCTTTTGACCATTCAAAATTTGATTTAATTCTTAAAACTTATGTCAAAGATGGTTTTGTCGAATACACGAAATTAAAAGAGAGTAAAGAAGATTTAGCAAAATTTAGAAGTTATTTAAAAGAATTAAATTCTGCAAAAGTTGGAAATTTGGAAGAGAATGAGAAACTTGCTTTTTGGATAAACGCTTATAATGCTTACACAATTGAATTGATTTTAACGCACTTACCTGTTTCGAGCATTAAAAAAATTGGAAACTTAATTAATGGACCTTGGGACCAAAATATTTGCAAAGTTGGTGGCGAAACTTACACTTTGAATCACATCGAACACAAAATTCTTAGAGTCGATTTTAAAGAACCAAGGATTCATTTTGCAATTGTTTGTGCTTCAATTTCTTGCCCAAAACTTCTTTCAACAGCCTTTACGGCAAAAAATGTTGAAGAACTTTTAGACGTAGCAGGAAGTGATTTTATCAATGATTCTTCAAAAAATATATTTGACGCTAAGGAAGGTGTTTTTAAAACTTCTAAGATTTTTAGTTGGTTTGGAGAAGATTTTGAATCTATGGGTGGAGCAATCGGAGTTTGGAATAAATACACGAAATCGAATCAAATTTCAAAAGACTCTGATATTGATTTTATGGATTATGATTGGGGTTTAAACGGAAAATAGAATTTTGGGATTTGGAAGTCTAACTTTCACTCTAAACTGTGATCTATACACTAATTGAACAAATTACATTAATTTCCTCTATCACTTATTTGGGCTTTGGAATGATTCTTTTAATCGGACTTTTGAAAAGAAAGTCCGATAATTCTTATACCCAAAATATCTCTTCCGAAAAGTCTGTTTCTGTTATCGTTGCAGCAAGAAATGAAGAAGAAAACTTACCTTTGTTGATACAAGATTTAGCTAAACAATCTTATGAAAATTTTGAAATTATTGTCGCAAATGACCGCTCAACAGACTCCACACAAAAAATATTAGAAGAATTTTCACAAAAATTTAACAAACTAAAATTTGTAAACATCGAATCTACTCCTCAAGGTGTTTCTCCTAAGAAAAATGCCTTAACTCAAGCAATCAAAAAAAGTAACGGAGAAGTTTTACTTTTTACTGATGCTGATTGCCGAATTGGCGATTTTTGGGTAGAAAAAATGGCTGAAAATTTCAATTCTGAGAAAACATTTGTAATTGGCTTTTCAAGTTTGACTCATAATCCTAATTCAAAATCAAAACTTTTGCAAAAACTACAAATCTTAGACTTTCTTGTTTTGATGGCAGCTGCTAAAGGGGCAAATTTTATTGGATTGAATTGGGCTTGTACTGGACAAAATTTGGCTTATTCAAAAAAATTATACGAAGAAGTTGGTGGTTTTGAAAAAATTAAAAACAGAATTTCAGGCGACGATGTCTTGATGCTCCAACTTGCGAGGAAAGTTAAAGGTGTTGAAATAAAATTTGCAATTAATCCGCAGACTTTTTCGACAAGTTTTGCAATGCCAGATTTTAGCTCATTTTGGAATCAACGTAAAAGGTGGGCAAGTAATTCAAGTTTTCAAATTACAAATAACCCATTGTTTTTTCTTTACTTGTTGAGCGTTTCGCTGACTCATTTGGGAATAGTTTTTAGCTTTTCCTTAGGTTTATTCCAAACTTTCGCATTTGTATTTTTAGCAAAATTTTGTTTTGACTTTATTTTCTCATTTGTTTCTTGTCAAAGTTTTAAGAAAGAAGGACTTTTAAAATATTTTCCAATTTGGTTTTTAGGGCAATTTCCTTACATAATTTTTGTCGGTTGGTTTGGACTTTTAGGAAAATTCAAATGGAAAGAGTAGAGACGCAATGAATTGCATCTCTACAAATATTTTCTATTTCAAGAAAGTCATTTTTATTGTTTTAGAAAAAGTGCCTGATTCTAATTTATAAAAATAAACTCCACTCGAAACTAAATTTCCAAGCTCATTTGTTCCATTCCAATTAACAGAACCAACAGATTTTTTCAATTCAAATTCCTTAACATTTTTACCGAGAATGTTGAAAATGGTGATTTTACCTTTTTGGTTTTGCGGGATTTGATAATTAATCACTGTCGAGGGGTTAAAAGGGTTTGGGTAATTTTGCTCTAAAACGTAAGTTTTTGCCAAGTTTGAATTTTCATCTACATCAACAGTCAAACTCAAGAAATTTATTAAATTATCGAAAATTGTTTCAGGAGGAGTAACAGAAGCGGCAGTTTGTTTCAAAGAAGCTAAGTCAAAACCCATAAAAATTGCACGTCCAACAGAACTTTGTGGATTATGGAAAGCTGCAATCGCATCACCGTCAATTCCATTAAATCCATAACCTGCAATTGCCGTTGCGTTTCCAAAAGTCCCAATTATTTCTTTTGAACTTTGTAAGTTCTGGTCATTTGCTCCAACAGAATTCATTACCAAATTATCTAAAGGAGAGTTTGCAAATCCTTTCAAAAATCCAGAAGTTCCTGTAAAATCAGAGTCGTAATTCACACCAATTAAGTTCATTAGAGTTCCTCCACTCTCAGAAGAAGCAATGTTTTGACCAGAAATTAAAACTCTTCCACCTTGATTTAAAACATCAACTAAAAATTGTTCCTCAGCATTTGTCAAGACATCTCCAGTAACATTGTCAGAGTACCAAACAATAATTCTTGAACCACCAAGTTGTTGGTATTCATTCATTGATGGCAAAGTTCCGCCTGTTTCCCAATAAAAATAGGAATCACCGTTTGCGTTTGCTAATTGTTGGTAAATTGTATCAATTGCAGTTGATTCATCGTCGTCCATTAAAAGGATTTCAGCTGGATTTTCAGCATAATTAATTGATTGATTTTGACCACCAACTACATTAAAAATTTGAGAATTTTTTTCAGGAAATGGAAAGTTAGGAATGAATTTTAAGTAGTAACTCTCTTCGGGTAACGTAAATGAGTAATTTCCATTAACGTCTGTAGAAACTGAACTTAAAAGATAATCGTCATCAGGAGAATTAGCATAGATTTCGATTTCTGCTTGAACAGAGTTACTTGAGTTTAAATCCGAAACTGAACCGCTAATAATCGCAGTAGGATTTGAAACCAAGGTAAAATCTTGGTTGATTGGATTCCCAGAAGTGAGTTGTGGAATGTTTGTGTAAGTTTGGGTTTGGTAACCAAAAGCTGAAACCTCCAAAGTAATTGTATCAACAAGTGGTTTTACAGTAAAAGAGCCATCAATTGGTGTTATAAAAGTTTGTTCGGTTTCAACAACTTTGAGTTGACCAAATGCAATTGGGTTTTGTGTGTTTGAATCTGTTAGGCTTCCATTCACAGCAAAAGGAGCAACTTCTCCAGCAGCAGCGAGAACGTCAATTCTTCCCATTCCAAAACTATTGTCATCTCCTGGAGAACCAAAGTCAACAGCTGTGTTTAAGAGTGCTAATTTAACTTCGTCAGGTGTTGCTAAGGGATTGATTTGTTTGAGTAGTAAAATTGCTCCAGAAACTAAAGGAGCTGAAAATGAAGTTCCATCAACAAATTCAGTTCCACCTCCTTGGTATGCTCCTTTTGCAACTTTGATGTTTTCACCTTGAGCACAAACTTCTGGTTTTATTCCATATAAAGCATTGTGTGGTGGTGGAACAATTGGTGAAATCGTACAACCTGATGGACCTCGTGAACTAAAACCTGCAATTGTATTTTGGGTAACTTGCAAAGCTCCAACTGTAAAAGTATTGACAGAAGAAATCGCTCCGCCACCGACTTCACCAACAGTCTGCGGATTTGGTCCGTCGTTTCCAGCAGCATAAATCATTGTTACGCCAGTTAATTCGACGTTTGTTCTTAAATTAAAATCATTGATTGTTGCACAACCACCAACATTTCCTCCGTAAGAATTGTTTGCAACATCAATTAGGTCAAAAACAGAATCAGGTAAAGTAATCATCCATTGCATTGCTGTTTCTGCACTAAAAATTCCTTGTTGTCCGTCAGGAGTATGCTTTGAGCCAATCCAATTTGCTCCTGGAGCGATTCCAATTGTGTCAACTAAAGTATGACCAACAATCATACTTGTAACTCCTGTTCCGTGAGTCAAAATATTTTTATCTTCTGGAAAAGTTGTGCTTCCAACTGCATCAAACCAAGCATTAAACCAATGATTTGGGTCTAATTGATTTCCATACCAATAATTTGCTAAATAAGGATGATTCCCGTCAACTCCTGAATCAATTGTCATTGAAACTCGTCCACTTCCGTTAAAACCTAAATCCCAAAGTTTATGAGCGTTTGTGGCTTTGATTGCTGCCGCAGTTTGTGAAGTTTGATTTTGATTCTTTTTTGAAGTTGAACTTACAGGTGTAGGAATTTTGTAAATTGGCACTAAAGTTATTGTTGCGATTTCTGAAAACTCAGCTAATTGGTTAATCAATTCAAAGTTAGCACCAAAAATTTTAATTGTGTTTGGTCCCCAAAAACTCTCATAGCTTTTGAAATGATTTTTCTGAGATTCTAAAAACTTAATTGCATTTACTTGTGAATTTTTTGTAACTCTTTTCATTTCAGCTACAAGAATCTTTCTTCGTTCAAGTTTTGTAGCATTTTCTCGTTCAAATTTTGTCTTAAAAAATTCAGAATCAACTCGTTCTGCAAAAAGTAAGTGAAGGTCGAAAGTCTCACCAATTTGAGAGTTTCTGATTTTCTCTTGCAAAGGTTGACTTAACTCTGTTGAATAAACGTTAGTTCCAACTACTGAAACTAATGCTAAGGTCAAGAATTTGTTTTTTAACATTATAATTTTGCTCCGTGTAAAAATTTCCAATCCGTTATTTTTAAGGTAACCAAAAAAACAATTTTTTTATTTGTTAAAAATGACTAAGATTCGGCAGAAAATTCTATAAAAAAATAAAAATTGCGATGACGAATATCAAAATAGACATTTATTCAAAAGAAGATTGCTCACTTTGTGAAGTTGCAAAAGCCGAAATTCTAAAGTTTAAAGGAAAATACAATTTCCAAATCAATGAAATTGACATTACAAAAGACTCGGAAATTTTTGAGAAATTCAAATACGAAATTCCTGTAATCTTTGTAAATGGTAAAAAATTGTTCAAGTACAAAGTCGAGCCAGAAAGATTAGAATTTCATCTAAACAATGAAAGTAAGTAAACTTTAATTGTTTTGTTGAAACAAGAATTTTAACTTCCGTAACATCTGAAAACAGAATCCTGATACACAATTTGTAAAGAAAATTTATGCTTTGGCTTCTAAAAATGGCTTGGCGAGACAGCCGAAATAACCGAAAACGACTTTTGCTTTTTATCTCTTCGATTGTGCTAGGAATTGCTGCACTTGTTGCGATTAGCTCCTTTGGCGAAAATCTTGAGAAAGCGGTGAACGAGCAATCAAAATCATTACTTGGTGCAGACTTAAGTATTCAAAGTTCGATTCCTTTTAACAAAAATACGAAATCACTTTTTGACTCACTTGGCGGAGAACAAGCAACTGAAATATCATTCTCCTCAATGGCATTTTTTCCTAAAAATGATGGAACAAGGCTTTCGCAAATTCGAGCTTTAGAAGGAAAATTCCCATTTTATGGGAATCTTGAAACTGAGCCAAAATCAGCTTACAATGAGTTCCTTCAAAAAACAGGTGCATTAGTTGATTACTCTTTAATGCTTCAGTACGAACTTGAAAAAGGAGATTCTGTTAAACTTGGTGAAAAAGTTTTTGAGATTTTAGGAGAATTAAAAAAGGTTCCTGGTCAAGCAGCTGTTGGTGGAATAATTGCACCAAGAATTTACATCCCATTTTCAGATTTAGAAGAAACGAATTTGGTACAATTTGGGAGTAGGGCGACTTACAAACAATTTTTTAAATTTGATTCCGAATTTCAGACTGATTCTTTGGTTAAGAAAATTCAACCAATTCTGGCAGAAAATCAACTCCGTTCAAGAACTGTCGAAAGTCAAAGAAGACGGTTTGAAAGAGTTCTTGGAAACCTTTACCAATTTCTGAGCTTAGCAGGTTTCATTGCATTAGTTCTTGGAAGCATTGGAGTTGCGAGTTCAGTTAATGTTTACATCAAACAGAAAATTAACACAATTGCAATTTTGCGTTGTCTTGGGGCAGAAATTGGACAGACTTTTAATATTTATTTAATCCAAACAACTATTATGGGATTTGTCGGTTCACTTTTGGGTGTAGTTCTCGGGGTTGCGACACAAAACCTAATTCCATTTGTTTTGAAGGATTTTCTGGTAGTTGACATTGAGTTTTCAATTTCTTTGGTAACAATTTTAAAGGGCTTTACTGTCGGACTTGGAGTTACTGTTTTGTTTTCGCTTTTACCTTTGATTTCAATTCGCAAAGTTTCACCTTTAACAGCTTTGAGAAATTCATTTGAAACTCAAGACGGCAAAGATTTTTTAAAGTGGGTTGTTTACGGAATAATTATTGTCGGAGTAACTTTATTTGCAATTTTTCAAACTCAAGATTTAGTTAAAGGATTGGCTTTTACAGCAGGTTTGGGTGTTGCTTTTGGAACTTTAGCTGGATTTTCTAAATTGATAATTTACCTAATTAAGAAATTCTTCCCAAAATCTTGGAACTACGTTTTTCGGCAAAGTTTGGCGAATCTTTACAGACCAAACAATCAAACCTTGATTCTGACTTTGGCAATCGGTTTAGGAACTTATTTGATTGCAACTTTGCAACAAACTCAAGACACTTTGTTAAACCAAGTTTCGCTCACAGGAAGTAAAAATCAACCTAATTTAGTAATCTTCGATATTCAAACTGACCAAAACAAAGAATTAAATTCTTTGTTGAAAAGTGAGAATTTGCCATTAATTGAAAATGTTCCAATTGTTACAACAAGGCTAAAGTCAGTCAAAGGAATTGAAGTTGAAATTTTGAAAGAAGATTCATTGCGAACAATTCCACGTTGGGCTTTAAGACGAGAATACAGAGTAACTTATCGAGATTCAATGACTTCTGCGGAAGAACTTTTGCAAGGAAATTTTGTTACGGAAAAAATCACAGAAAATGACAGTATTTTTGTTTCGCTTGAAAAAGGAATAGCAAAAGATTTAAATGTAAATTTGGGTGATGAGATTACATTTGATGTTCAGGGAATTCCAATCCAAACTTTTGTTGGAAGTGTAAGAGAAGTTGATTGGCAAAAGATTCAGCCAAATTTTTTCGTAATCTTTCCAAAAGGAATTCTTGAAGCAGCACCACAAACTTTTGTAACTGTAACGAGTGCACCAAACACAGAAGTTGCGGCAAGTTTTCAGAAAAAAGCTGTAAAAGATTTTCCAAATGTTTCGGTGATTGACTTAGCTTTGATTTTGAGAACGGTTGATTCGATTTTGGAAAAAGTCTCGTTTGTTATTCAGTTTATGGCACTTTTTAGCATTCTGACGGGATTAATTGTTCTAGCTTCGGCAGTAATTACAACACGATTCCAAAGAGTTCGTGAAAGCGTTTTACTTAGAACTTTGGGTGCAAGTAAAGCTCAAATTCTTACGATTTTGCACCTTGAGTACCTTTATCTTGGAGCTCTTTCAGCTTTTACAGGTATTTCACTTTCGCTAATTGCAAGTTGGGCTTTGAGTGAGTTTGTTTTCAAAACAGTTTTCATTCCATCTTTTGGGACTCTTGGTTTGGTTTTTCTCACTGTAGTCTTTCTTACCATTTTAATTGGGATGCTTAATAGTCGCGGAATTGCTAAACGACCTCCATTAGAAATTTTAAGAGAAGATTAGTTTTAAAATTTACTTTTAATTTTATACAAAAACTTTTCGCATTCTAAGTTTTTGTAGGTTACCTTTAATTTTTAGACCATTTGAAAACAAAAAAATAAAACCAGTTTTAAAAGACGTGAAATTGAATAACAACCCAAATTTTCAAAATGCAATTAAAATTGTAAATTCATCATTTCAAGATGCTCAAAACAAGTTAAAATCGAGCCCAACGGAAGCGATTGAAATAATAAATAAAACCTTAGGGTTAGCTGAATCTGAGAATGATGAGATAGGAATTGTTAAAGGGTTAACTTTGCTTGGAATTGCTTATTACGAAAAAAATGAGTATGAAGAAGCTTTAAATTTTTCTGAAAAAGCATTGGCAAAAGCTGAAGAAACAGGTTACAAAAAAGGTAAAGGAAGGGCATTGCTCAGAATTGGTTCTATTTACGATAAATTAGGGCGTTACAACGATTCTTTGTGTAATTATTTTAGAGCAATTCGGGTTTTTAGAAGAGTTAAGGAGGATAAAGATTTTTTAAGAACTTTCGGAAATATCGGAAACTGTTATTACAATTTAGGAGCTTACGACAAATCATTAAAAATTAGTTTTAAAGGCTTAAAATTCGCTGAAAAAATTAATGATGAATATTTTCAAGCTCATTTCCTAATTAATTTAGGGATTGAGTATCAAAGGTTTGTAAAGAATAGTAAAAAGGCAGATGAATTTTACTTGAAGGCTATTGAAACTTCTAAAAGAATAAAAAATAATTATTTACTATCTCTTGCCTATGAAAATTATGGCACAAACCATTTAGGGCTTGGCAATTATGAGGAAGCTTTAAATGCTATTGAAAGTTCAATTGAGCTAAAAAGACAATCGGGTAATTTAAGGGATATTGGGCTTTCCTATTTAAATTTTGCAGCAATCTTTTATTACTTAAAAAATTTCAAAGATGCGGAGATTTACTACCAAAGAGCACTGGAGATTTTTAAAAAAATTAAATTTCAGTTGGGTATCTCGCATTCTTATTATGGCTTAGGCATTACAAACAGAAAATTTAAAAAATTTAGATTGGCATTTAATAATTTCAAAAAATCTTTAAAGATAGCTGAAGAAATAGGAGCTAAAATTGATATTCAAAATAACTCTAATGAATTGTATGAACTTTATCTTGAAAGAAAAAATTATAAGTCAGCTTTAAAGTATTTTTCACTTTTTCAAGAAGTTAAAGAAGATATCTTTACTGAGAAAAAAGCCCTCCAAATTAGTGAGTTAACAACTAAATACGAAACTGAAATTTTTAAGTTAAAGAACTTACAACTAACTAAATTAAATGAACGTCTTAAGAAACTTAATCAAGAAAAAAACGAAATTTTAAGTATTGCAGCTCATGACCTTAAAAACCCCTTAACAGTAGTAGCGACGACTTCTTCTTTGGTTAAATATTTATCTGAAAATTCTGCTCCAAGTATCGTAAAACATATGGAAACAATTGAGACAACTGCTATCAGAATGAGAGAAATTATAACGAAGTTATTGGACGTAAATGCTATCGAATCTGGTAAATTGAACTTGACTTTAAAAATGGTTAGTATTTCAAATACAATTGATTTTGTAGTAAATGATTATAAAAAACCAGCACGTAGAAAAGATATAAATATTTTTTGGGAAAATTTTGAAAACGTTGATGTCTTTGCTGATAAAACAGCTTTACACGAAATTTTAGACAATCTTATTTCAAATGCTGTAAAATACACACCTTATGGGAAGAATATTTTTGTCCGTCTAACAAAAAGACCTCGAAGTATTGTTTGTGAGATTCAAGATGAAGGTTTGGGAATTAGTGAAGAAGACAAAAAGATGCTTTTCCAACGTTACCAAAAATTGTCTGCAAGACCAACAGGAGGCGAAAGTTCAACAGGACTTGGACTTTCAATAGTTAAAAAATTAGTAGAAGAAATGAATGGGATCGTAACTTGTGAAAGTAAAGACGGTTATGGTTCTCTTTTTACAATCGAATTGCCAAGCGAGCCGAATTATAAATTTTGAAAATTGGATTAGCGACATTTAGTGGTATTTCGGAGCTAAACGAAGACGACAAAATTTTAGCAAAAACTCTTATTGAAAATAATTTTGAAATCGAAGTTGTTGACTGGGAAGATGAAGACGTTTATTGGGAACAATTTGATTTAGTTTTAATCAGAACTTGTTGGAATTATTTTAAGAAACCTAAAAAATTTCTTTCTTGGCTAAAAAGCCTACAAGAACAAAATATCAAAATCCAAAATTCTCTTGAAATTGTTGAATGGAATATCAACAAAACTTACCTTAAATACTTTGCAACAAAAGGATTTAAAATTACTCCAACAATTTGGTTTGAAGGCAAAAAAGATTTTCAAATTTTTACTGTCCTTCGCGAAACAGGTTGGAAAAAAGTTGTTGTCAAACCAATGATTTCAGGTGGTGCTTTTGAAACTTACGTTGTATCCAAAGAAAATGCTCTTGAACTCAAACCAAAACTTGAAGATTCTGCAAAAAAGACTGGGATTTTAGTTCAAAGATTTTTGCCTGAAATTCAGACAAAAGGCGAGTGGAGTTTAATTTTTTTTGGAAATGAATTTAGTCACGCAATTCTTAAAAAAGCAAAACAAGGTGATTTTCGAGTTCAATCAGATTTTGGAGGAAGTGTAAACGTTGAAAT
>QQUF01000009.1 GCA_008501735.1 Calditrichota bacterium
GAAGCGGATTTACTTCGTCCTTTGCAAACACTTCCGGGAGTTGTTGCGGTTTCGGATTTTTCATCGGCACTTTACGTAAGAGGCGGAACTCCTGACCAAAATTTGATTTTACTTGACGGAGCAGACGTTTACAATCCCGAACACGCTTTTGGGATTTTCTCTTCGTTTGACCTCGAAACAATAAAACAAGCTGACCTTTACAAAGGAGGTTATCCTTCGCAATACGGCGGAAGACTTTCTTCTGTTCTAAACATCATCAACAAAGACGGAAATCGCGAAGAAATCGAAGGAACAGTCGCAGTAAGTGCTTTGTCTTCAAAAGCAAACCTTGAAGCTCCACTTGGGAAATTCGGCTCAATTTTGCTTTCAGGACGAAGAACTTACCTTGCAGAGACAATCGGACTTTTCATCGATGACTTACCTGACTACTACTTTTACGACGGAAGTGCAAAAGCATTTTTGGATTTGGGAAGTAGTAATAAATTGACTTTAAGTGCTTACGGCGGAAGAGATTTCTTGGATTTTAAACTTGACCCTGACAACCCAAATTCCTCTGAATTTAATTACGATTGGGGAAATAAAATATTTTCGGCAAACTTGACTCACATTTTTTCACCAACAGTTTTTAGCAATTTCTGGACAACTTACAGCAGGTTCAGCTCTGATTTTTCGATTGCAGGAGTTGACTTTGTAGAAAGAAACAAAGTCGAAGATTTAACCGCAAAAGGCGAAGTAAGTTACCTTTACAGTTCGGGCAACAAATTGGTAACTGGCTTTGAAATTAAGCACCTCAATTTAAAATATTTCCAAAATTGGAACCAAACTCGCGAAGTTGATTTTGACGAAAATAAAGTTTTACTCGCAGGTTTCGGAAAACACGAATGGCAAGCAACAAAATTTTTGAACGTTGACTACGGGTTTAGAGCAAATTTTTACCGAACTGATGAAAAAAATTATTACGGAGTCGGACCAAGAATTAGTGCAAAATACAGACTGACAGGCGAAACAACTTTAAAGGCTTCTGCGGGAAAATTTTATCAATTTCTTGGAAGAATTCCACGTTTCATTGTTGCAGATGTTTGGACAAGTTCTAACAAAGATTTTGCACCTTCAAGCTCAACTCACGGAGTTTTGGGTGTAACAACTTCACTTTTTGACGACTTTGAATTTGAATCGGAAGTTTACTACAAAACCTACAACGACATCCTTTCCTACAACAGATTTTTTCAAGGAAGACCAAGCTACAACGAGCAAAGAACAAGGAACGTTTTCGGACTTCAACAAGAATATTACGTTTCGGTTTACAAAAGCCCTTTAGGACTTTTCAACACAGGAGAAGGAAGAACTTTCGGCGGAGAAATGATGTTCAAAAAATCATTTGGTAAAACTTCAGGTTGGGTTGCTTACACCTACTCAAACACTCGATACAAATTCGACGAAGTTAGCAACGGAAATTTTTATCCACCAAGGCACGACAGAACTCACGTTGTAAACCTTGTTCTGAACCAAGTTTTGTGGCAAAGCCAAAGTAACAAACGCAAAAATTTAACTTTTGGCTCGAATTTCATTTACGGTTCAGGTCAACCGATAACTTTACCTGAAAAATTCATTCACACGGAAAAAGGTCCTGACACAAACGTTCGAGTTGACCTTTACTATCCGCTTGAAAGAAACGGTTATCGGATTCCTTACTACGCAAGGCTTGATGCAAGTTTGACTTTCAATGTCAACGCTTGGTCGTTTTTCGCACAAATTTACAACGTTGGAAATCGGAAGAATGTTTGGGCAGTTTTTTACAACACTGCGACAGAAGAAAAAGCAGATGGAAGTTCGGTCAATGTTGCTGACATCACAACTGTTTCAATGATTCCATTTTTCCCGTCAATTGGCTTTAAATACAACTTTTAGAAAAAGAAAATTATAATGTTAGAATTTAGAAAAATATTCAGACTATTAACCTTATGGTCAATTTATATCTTCCAAAGTTGTGGAGAACCGACTTTGGATTTTATTCAAAACAACGAACTTTACCTTGTGATAAATGGATTTATTTCTCCGAATAAAACCGTTGACGGAATTTATATTTCAAGAGCTTTGGCAATCGAAGAAGAATTCAGTCAGTTTGAAATTTACATAAAAGACGCAAAAGTAGAAATCCAAGAATTAGACTCTGACGGGAGCATTATCGCAAGGCAAATTTTGGTTTCGAGAGAAAATGTTCACGTTGACACTTTAGAAATTAAAACCGTTTGGGAAGATGAATTTGGGAATCCTGTTTTAGATGAAAATGGTAAAGAAGTCTTAGTTGACAAAACGATTTTTGACACAACAGTTCGTTGGGAATACTACGACCCAACAAACTCTTTTCAAGTCAAACACAACACAAGTTACAAATTAGATGTTGAATACGACGGAGTAAAAGCTTGGAGTACAACGACAGTTCCTGACTCCGGATTCAAACTTCTCGGAACTGTTCAAGGAAAAAATGAGTTTGTCTATGGAATTGAAAATCCAATTTTAGCTTGGGAATCTTCTGAAAATCATAAAACTAACGGCTACTACACAATTACAATTCGTCCGAAAGAATACAACAAATCGAATTTTATCTACAACAATATTTTCAGTGCCTTTGAAGACACAACAAAATTAAGCGAAGAAGAATGGGTTGATTTTGCAGATTTTATGCGAGGACAAAGTTACACTGTTGAATTTGACGACGGTTCTGTGATTAACCATCAATTAATTTGGTTCAAGTTTTGGTTTTACACTAATTATGAAATCGTAGTTCACGCTTGTGACAAAAATTATTACGACCACGCACTAATGCTTACAATCGGAAACCAAGAACCTGACGGAAATTTCGCAGAAGGCTTAAATCACGTCGAAGGAAAAGGCTTTGGAGTTTTTGCAGGAGTAGTCTCTGACACTTTAGAATTACGAATTACGAATTACGAGAATAACTTGTAAAGAAAGCATAGAGTTGCACAGAGAAATAAAATGAAAAATTTTCGATGACTTTTACCAAGTTTTGTCTTTAATTTTGTTTTTGCAAATGTAAAACAAAGGAAAAATAGGAAGTAAAGAGCAATGAGAGTTTGTTTGATTTTTATACTTTTTTTAAGTTTCATTATTGAAGTCTTTGGAAAAAATATTCCGCCACAAACCTATAAAGAGCTTGAAAAAGAACTTAGAAATTCTGAAAATGTTCTAATTAAGTTCAATGATTTAAAAGAAAATCAAACAAAAGTAATTTACGGATTTAAGGAAACTCAAGGAGAACCTACACTTTTCCAAGCAACAATTGGACACAACCCATTGCTTGAGTGGGAAATTCTAAGTAAAAACAACTCTCGTTTTTTTGATATTCCTGTTGAAGAAATTTTACTAAGTGAACGATTTGAAAATACTATTTATGTTTTGAGTGAAGAAGGAATTTTCTTTGGTCGAGATGGAGGCAGTAATTTCATTAAAAGTGAAATACCGAAATCTAAGTCTTTACTAGAATTTCAAAAAAGTGTAAAAGAAATCGAAAACAGTTTAGAGTTTTTAAATTTTGATTCTGATAAATATACAAACCAAATTAATGATTTACCTCCTGATGCTCCTACTGTTTGGGATACAATTTTGTGGGATACAACTCAAGTTCTTTTGGCAGATAATGTCAATGGAGGAGCAATTATGCACGGAAGAGTAGCTGTTGATGACTCGGGGTTTGTTCACGTAATTGCTCTTAAAAAAGACAGTTTATTAAGATACTATAGAAGTACTAACTATGGAGTCAGTTTTGAACCTGAAATCGTTTTAGAAGATACTATCGGAGGAGCTCGTAAAGTAATTACATCAGGAAATTTTGTTTACATCTATGCTATTGAATCTATTTTTCACCCAAATCCTAAATTACAATTATTTGTTAGCCCTGATAAAGGAGCTAATTGGAATCCAGTAATTGAATATTCTTTCGCAACTCATTCCAACATTATAGCAATTGAAGATACAGTTTATGACTATCAGGAATCACCTTCACAAGGGGGAGGATTTCAAGCAATTAGTTATAATTCAGGTCAAAATTTTTCTCCTTATTCATTGATTGGAGGACCTTTTCTAACTTCGATTCAACGCCCAGCTATTTCTATTGGAGGAAGCTCAATACTTTACTTTAGAACAGGAAGTGACAGTACTATAACAAGTATTTATGTTTACAGGTCTTTCAATAAAGGAAACAATTGGTTACCTCAGCATCTTGTAACCCCAATTAATTTTGATACTCAGTTTCCACATTCTTGGTATGATGATGGAGCCTTTCACTTAGTTCAAAACAGCAATGCTATCGTTTATAACAGAAGTGATGACTTTGGAAATACTTTTACTTCTTATGTTAACCTGTGTGATGGCTCAACGACTTGCCATTCTGATGTAGGGCAAAGAATAACTTCAAAGAGTGATAATGTATTTGCTTTATGGACTGATGAACTAACTTATCCTGAACAAAGATTACTGTTAAGAATTTCAAGAGATAATGGAAACAATTGGTCTCAACCTTCTTTAGTCTCTGAGATAGATCCACTATTTCTAGGTATTACTGAAATTATTTCAATAAGTGCAAATGATTCCTTAGTTTACACTGTTTATAGATCTAGCGATGGAGTAAATGGAGATGTAAAATTGAATTTTAGACGAGGATTTTACAATTACGGATTGTATTCCCCAATCCACAAGGAAATCAATTATGGATTAACACCTTCTAATTCAATAGTTGATACAAGCATAACAATCACTAACCAAGGAAATAGAAACTTAGAAATAACTCAATTTGATTTTCCACCTGAATTTTCTTCTCAAACTCAACTACCTATTACAATTCAGCCTGATTCCTCTTTTACTTTTGATTTATCTTTCAGCTCATCTAACCTTGGATTCTTTAATAAAACATTATTTATTCACACAAGTGAACCTGTAGTTCCAATAAAAGAAATTAATGTTACTGGCTTAGTTGTAGTTTCTGTTGAAGAAGAAAATAATTTGATAGATAAGTTTGAATTAAACCAGAATTACCCAAATCCATTTAACCCTGAAACAGTTATAAATTATAAACTACCAACAGATATCAAAGCAAAACTTACAATATTCAACTTACTCGGAAAAGAGGTGAAGTCTTGGCAATTAGATAAGGGTTCTTCAAACTATCGAAAAGTATTTTGGGACGGAACAAACAGTTTTAACAAACCTGTTAGTTCAGGAGTTTACTTGTATCGTTTACAAGTAGGTAATGAGAGTTTAACCAGAAAAATGATGTTACTTAGGTAGCTTTGGAAATCCATAAGATGACTTGGAGTCATACGATGGAGAACAAATCTCATCTTATGGCTTCGAGTTCATCGAATGAAAGAAAAAAACGAAATAGATTTTTTCTTTCTCTATGAACTTTGTTATTTCTTCTTTCTTTCAAATAATTTGAAATTCGTAATTCTAAAAAATGAGCATTGCGTCGCCGTAACTGTAAAAACGATAATCTTCTTGGACGGCAGTTTCGTAGGCTTTAATCATAAAATCTCTTGTTGAAAGAGCAGAGACAAGCATTAGAAGTGTTGAATGTGGCAAATGAAAATTTGTGATTAATCCGTCAACAGCTTTGAATTTGTAAGGTGGAAAAATAAAAATGTCTGTTTTACCGCTTAAAATTTTGAAAGTAAGTTCTTTGTTTACAATTTCGGTTGCCGATTCTAAGGTTCTGACTGAAGTTGTTCCAACTGCAAAAATTTTGTTTCCTCGTTTTCTGCACTCAAGGACTTTTTCAGCTGTGTGTTTCGGGATTTCAAAATATTCTGTGTGCATTTTGTGTTCTTCAATATTTTCTGCTGAAACAGGTTTGAAAGTTCCTGCTCCAACGTGTAAAGTCAAAGGTAAAATCTCAATTCCCTTTGCTTTGATTTCTTCCAAGAGTCTGTCGGTAAAGTGCAAACCTGCTGTTGGTGCCGCGACTGCTCCGAGATTTTTTGCGTAAACTGTTTGGTACTCATTTTTATCATTTTCATCAACTTCTCTTTTTATGTAAGGTGGAAGTGGAGTTTTCCCGACTTTTTCGAGTGCTTCCCAAAAGTTTAATTCAGATGAAAATTCTACAACTCTTTCCGCTCCTTCAAGAACTTCTTTTACTTTGCCAAAAAGTTCATTCTTACCAAACACAAATTTCGTTCCAACTTTTGCACGTTTGGCTGGTTTACTGAGGACTTTCCAAAGGTTCGGTGAAATTTCTTCGAGTAAGAAAAATTCGATTTTCCCACCTGTGTCAGTTTTTTTGCCAATTAATCTGGCAGGTAGAACTTTAGTTTCGTTTACAATTAAAACATCACCTTTTTCAAGAAAGTCAGTTAAGTCTTTGAAAATTTTGTGCTCAATTGTTTTTTGATTTTTGTCTAAAACAAGTAATTTTGCAGAATCTCGCGGCGAAGCTGGAGTTTTGGCAATTAGGTTTTCAGGAAGTTCGTAAACAAAATCGCTAAGTCGTAAATTGGTTTTCATTATGATTTTTCTTTAAGTTGAAAGTGCGGAATTTATAAATTGAGCGAATTTTAAACAAGCCTTAAAATGACTTTCAATTCTTATTTTGAAATTAGACAAAAATGCTATAAGTTTTTGCTTCTTTTTGATTTCTAACCATAATTTCTTGAGGCAAAATTTATGCACAGAGTGAATATTCCACCCGAAGCAAGGCTAAACCCAAATTTTAATTTTAAAGTTCTTCCATTAATTTTCCAAGAAGCTCCTGAAAAAAGAATTTATCAAGCTTGTGAAACTCTCGTACAAGAAAATTTAGAATTTTATGACCAAATTGACCTCTTTAGTGTAATTGACAGGCTCAATCACATTGAAATGGAAATTAGAAAATCAGTAATCAACCGTAGAGACATTGCCCAACAGTCGATTCGAGCTTTGATGACAAGTGAACACCAATTTATTTTTTCTGCTCCGGGAGTTGCCAAATCACTTTTTACAAATCAACTTTTTTCTTACTTCAAAGGTTCTGGAGTTTTTTCGATTCAACTTTGTCCAGATACTTCACCTGATGACCTTTTTGGTGGTTATGACATTGAGCGTTTCAAAAAAGGTGAGGTTTTTCACAACATTGAAGGCTCAATAATTACAAACCACTTTGCATTTTTAGATGAATTTATGGACGGAAACGACAAGTTACTCCGTTCTTTGCTTGGCGTTCTTTTGGAAAGAAAATTCATTTCGGGGAACCAAGTTGAAAAGGCAATTCTTCACACTGCAATCGCTACTGCAAATTATATGCGACAAACTCCAACTACTGAAGCATTACTTGACAGATTCCTCTACAAGTCGTTCATAAATCCTGTAAAGGATATGTTTATTCTGCTCAAGATTGACCAAGTTTACAATGAAAACGAAGGTCGAGTTTTAGCTCCAAATCCTGAAGCAATGATTGACGTTCGAGAAATTACTTACATCAAAAGGTTAATTAAAAAAGAATTTCCTGACCAAGACATTGTAATTCCACCCGAAGTTGATTATTTGAAAAATCTTGTCGCAGTGGCTTTTGAAGAGGAAATGAAAAAATATCGAGATAACTACTACCTTTCACCAAGAACAATCACGAAAAGTAATGACTTACTCAAAGCCAACGCTCTTTTGAATGGTCGTAGAAATGTGATAGAAGAAGACGTTGAATCGCTATTCTACCTTTTCTGCACACTAAACGAACCTCTAAACGAAGACAAAACTTTACTTTCACAACAAGTTTTCCAAAAGACAGTCGAGAAGAAAAAACAGTACTTTGATTTCATTAAAGACGACATTACTCCGATGATTTACATTGTTGAGTTTTTACATAAAGCAGAAGTCAACACAGAGCTTCTAAAAACACCTTTAGATTTTATTGAGAAATCAACAGAGCGAAGTATTTTTATAGACCTTTTCGACAAACTTAAACACGCTTTCACTTCTGAAGAAGATTTAACTCCTGTCGCTAATAAAAAGCAAATGATTAGTTTTGTGGAAAAAATTAACTCGAACTACTCAGAGGTCAATGTGTTCAGAAATAAAACGATTGACTACATAAAAGAAGTTTTTTCACGAATCGAAGTTTAGGAAAATATTGTGGCTGAGAAGTTAAAATTTCAAGAACTTTACCCTGAAACAACTCTCAACGAGAAGCAGGAAATTAGTGCAAACTCGGCTTACAACGAGCTTTTCAAAAAAATTTCTCACTTGTCTCCAGAAGTTTATGCAATCTTTGACATCGCAAGAATCTTGAACAGTACAGAATCCCCTTACGGAGAAGAACTTTCTTTTTTGAGTTTAAGTTCAAAGGAAGAAGAAAAAGAAGACAAAAAAACACCACAAAGCCCACTTACAGAAATCGCAAACACAGGAGTTGACGATTGGTTTATTGATTCAATGTCTTCGTTAAACCAAATTCCGAATGTTTTGAAAAAACAGTTTTTATTGCCCGAAGAAATTTTTATGCGGAAATTAGTTTACAAGGATTTGTTAATAAAAAAGCATTTTTCTGAACAAAGATGTTTGATGTGGAACGAAGTTTTTGACGAACTTTCACAAGATTCGCCGATAAAAAAAGCCAAGAAGCAAAAGACTTACATTTTAATGGACGTTTCAAAGTCCACTGAAAAAAGAAACCGAATTCTTTTAGAAAAGGCAATTTCGCTTAGTTTTCTTGAGAATAATAATAAAGAACACGGTGAAGTTTACTTTCGGGCTTTTAATCAAGAAGTTGGTAAACTGTATTTTTCAAGGAATCCTGTAGAATACAAAAAAGTCTTGAATGAAGGAATTATTCCTGCTTTTTCTGACGGAAGTACTAATCTCCAACACGCAATTGACAAAGCGATTGAAGACATAAATTTTTACTCAATCGACACAAAAGCTGAAATTTTGATTTTGACAGACGGGCTTGTTTTAATTGATTTGGAAGAAATTGAAAAGAAAGCGAAAGACATAAAATTCAACATCGTTTTGATTGGCGACGATGAAGTTTACTTAACTGACGACGAGTTTGAGCAACAGTACAAAAAGACATATGCAAAAGACCTTGCAAAATTTAAAGGAGAAGGAATTTCTCCACAAAAAACTCAAGTATTAATTGAGGCTCATAAGAATAAATTCTTTGCTAAGAAGAGCCTTGCAAAAGATTTAAAAGAAGACCGTTTTAGACAACTTGAACATTTAGCTGAAAACCATTCTGGCAAATTTATTCAAATCAAAGACTTGCCTTCCGACCTTTTTGACTACGAAAAAATTATTGAAAACGTCAAATCAGAACTTAAAGAATTAGAGTCAAAATTACTTAGTGAAAATTACACTCCGCGAGAAAAAGAAGAACTTTTGCAACAATTTTTGGCACTCAAAAATTACATCAACGGAATCAGTAAACAGAAAAAATTAACTTCTGAGCAGCAAAATCAACTCAAAGAGATGAGCAAAGAAATGAAAGATTTGGTAGAGAAAAATGAAGACCTTCTTGATCTACTAAAGGAGAGTAATGTTATTTTACAACTTTCATCAAAAGGAATGACTCAGATGATGGAAATGAATTTGGGTGTAATTTTTAAGTTACTTTTCCATAGAATGAAACTTTATTTTTACCAAACGATACACAAAGAAAAATAATTCGTCATCCCTCTGCATTGTTTTTTGAAATTTTAATTAGTAAATTATGTTTAAACAATGGAGAGTTAATAAAATTAAGGACTAAAATTTTATTAACTTTTCAAAATTCAATTGAGTGGAGAAGCATTTAAAACAGGAGTTACAAAAAATGAAACGATTAATCTGTCTCGGTTTAGGAGTCCTTTTCTCCGCACTAACTTTTACAAGTTGTCAAGACGACGATATAGTTGGTGAGAAACCTCAAAATTTCGATAATTTAAGCGGGATTTGGCGAGGTGCTTCCCTTTATTCTTCTGATAGTTCTTACCAAGAGATAGGTTTGGAACTAAGTGTTGATTCGCTCACAAATGACCTTGGAAATCACATCGTCTTTTACCGTTCAACAATCAAATATGCTGGAGTTGATACAACTGTTCAAACTGGACTTGGTTCGGAAGAAACTGAATTTTTTAACAATGAATTTGAGTTCAATCATTCTTACGAAGATTCAGCAGGAGCTCTTTACACTAATGCTGTGAAGGGAGAATTTGTAATGCAAACCGATGAATCAGTTATTTGCAATTTTACAGTTACAACACCTTTTGACTCTGTTGGAGAGCTTACAACGATTCTCACAAAACAATAAAAACTTAAAAAAGCCTGAGGAAATTTTCTCAGGCTTTTTCGTAAACAAAATTGGAGATTTTAAAAATGGCAAAAGTAGGAGTAATTCTTTCGGGCTGCGGTTTTTTGGACGGAGCTGAAATTTATGAAACTGTTTTAACACTTTTACACCTTGACAAGGCTGGTGCTGAAGTTGTTGCAATGGCTCCTGACAAAAACCAACATCACGTTGTAAACCACATTGAAGGTGAAGAAACTGGCGAAACAAGAAATATTTTGGTTGAGTCTTCACGCTTGATGAGAGGCAACATCAAAAATATTAATGAAGTTGAAGTAAGCGAACTTGATGCATTGATTCTTCCGGGAGGTTTTGGAGTTGCGAAGAATTTTTGTTCTTTCGCTTTTGAAGGACCTAACTGTTCTTTTGATGAGGAAATTGCAAAAATGGTTCTTGACGTTCACAATCAAGGAAAACCTGTCGGAGCAATTTGCATTTCACCAGCTTTGATTGCAAAAATATTCGAGAAAATTAAATCCGTAAAACTCACAATCGGAACTGACGAAGGAATTGCCAATGCAGTTACTTCACTGAATGCTAATCACATAGTTTGCGAAGAAACCGATTGTGTTGTTGACATTGAAAACAAAATTGTTACAACTCCTGCCTACAACATTAGTGGAGTAAAAATTGCAAATGTCGAACAGGGAATCTCGAAGTTAGTTTCAGAAGTTCTTTCAATGATTTCGTAGTTGATTAATTTATGCACTCATAAGAGAAAACAATCGTTTCTCCATCAGAAATTGAGTAAACATTTGAAAAACATTCTGGGCTATTTTCTTCTGGGTTAGGCTTGTCAGTTCGGTAAACATCAATTGAATGACGTGAATAAGCATTCAAAACATTCGGTTCAAAAAGTCCATCGTTTACTGTCGAAATTACTCCTACAAGCGGGGTGATTTCGTTGAGCATTTTGTCAGAAGTTCCGTCAAGTCTTCCGTGGTGAGGAACTTTCAAAACATCTGCTTGAGGGAAACTCACGACTGCTTGTCCGTCAACTTCAAAATCTCCAGTAAGAATGTATTCAGCATTTTTATAGCGAACGTAAAGGACAATCGAATCATTGTTTACATCTGAACTACTGTTACCAACTTCCCGTCCAAGTCCTGAACTTACAACTTCTGCTTCAAAATCTCCATTTTCCCACTGCAAATAATTTCCAGCAGAGTTTTTTGTTCCGGGCAGTGCGGCAGCTGTTTGAGTTCCTCTTGCTTGCAGAGTTCCAACCAAATCACTAATTCCACCAAAATCAGAAGGGTTGTGAGGGTAATAAAATTCTGAGATTGGAAAATTTGAAGAACTAAAAATCGAACTTGTAAAACCTCTGTAATGATCTGCGTGGTCGTGAGTAATAAAAGCGTAATCAATTTTTGTTACACCGTAAGCTTGCAAGACTTCACGAATATTAGTGTTTGATTGTGAGGTTTCAGGTCCAGCATCAACAATTACATTTGTTCCTGATGGAGTTTGGATAAAAAGTGCATCTCCCCAAGAAATACCACTTCCATCTCTTGAAACGTCCATCGTTACAAAAATAAAATAGTCTTCATTTGGTAGATCTGTTGGAGTTATTACCGAGTCAATAGCGGTGTAACTAACTTCTTGGCTAACATTCGTTCCTCGAATTCGGAAGAAATATTTTTGCCCTGAATCTACACCAAGAAGGTTGATTTGACCGTTTTTGCTAAAATTTGATACACTTGCATCGTAGGCGAACATATTTAAATCATTTTTATTTGTTCCGAATTCAACTACTGCTTTGACTGATTCATCGAAATTCCAAGAAACTGAGAGAGTATAGTTGTCTTTTGTGTAAAGTGCTGTTGATTTTTTAGTGTCTGTAGTATCGCCTTGTGAAGCACAACTGTAGGTAAAAAGTAGAAGCCAAAATAATTTTTTCATCTGAAAACCTTTGTTAAAATTGGACAGCCAATTTAAAGAAAAAATATAATTTTACAAACCCTAAGAAGTTAATTTTGCTGCTTCTAGAATAATATTTTTTATCTTTTTGAAGTTGCTTTGTGGAATCTTGTAATTTGGGTGTGAATTGCCAATTTTTTCAATTTTTTCTAAAAATTCTTCAGAGGTTGAAACTACAAACTTTTCATCTTCTTCCAATACTTCTGTTGAATTCTGAAAGTTAGTTCCAAAAAATGTAGGAACTTGAAAAATTTTTGCTTCCAAAATGCTATGAATTCCTTTTGGCTCAAATCCACCGCCGATGTAAGCTAAGTCAGAAATTGACAGAATTTGTTGTAATAAACCAACTCTGTCAATTAGAATTAAATTTTTAGAAAGTGACTTTGTCTTGCTCAAAATTTGAGAGTCTGAAAGTTTCAAATTAGTAATGATTTCTTGTAAAAAGGAAAGGTCTTTTGGTTCGTGAGGAACTAAGATTAAATAGAATTTTTCTTGAAGTTCTAAAATTGCTTTTTTGAAAATATTCCAATCGCTTTTGTGTAGGCTTCCAAATACGAAAATCTTTTTTTCCTTTTTAAGCTCTTGCCAAACTTTTGGAATAGAGTTTTTTTTCAATCGCAAAAGTTTTTCAATTTTCAAATCATCTAATGTTGAGATTTTACTTTTTTCAACTCCTAATTTTGCAAAGTTCTGTGCCGAATTTTCATCTAAAGCTGAAATAGATTTTGCTTGATTATAAAGTTGTTTAAAAAGCGGTTTCACAATCGGGTTTAGTTTGAAAGATTTTGACTTTAGTTTGCCACACAAAACAATTTGCTGAATTTTTCTTTTCTCCAATTCTAAACTGTAATTCAACCAAATCTCGCTTTCTGTCCAAACAACGAATGAAGGTAAAATTTTAGAGATTAGTTTTTCAGAGTTTGATTTGGTATCGGGTGGAAGGAGAAGAAAATTGACTTTTTGTAAGTTTGCAATGTTTTGTTGAAAGCCTAAAATACTTTCAGGTTTTGTCCTACGAATGTCTTCTAAGGATAGAATTCCAGAAACTGAAAAGAATGTTACAAAAATTTCAAAGTCAGAAGTAAGCTCTTCAGCTAAGAGTTGAATTTTTGCAAATTCTCCCCAAGAAGCACAGTGAAACCAAATTCTTAATCTTTTGTTCTTAGGTGGAATTTGTGAGAAGCTAAAAGATTTTTGTGATTTTTGCCAATGCTTAACTTTAAAATTTTGACTCGGAAATTTCAAAATCAAAATTGAAAGTGTTCTAACGAGTAAAGAGTAAAATTTTATAGCAAAACTCATTTCAAGACAAATAGAATTGTTAATTTGAAGGAAGAGCTATCAAATTAAATGATTTAGGAAAATTTCAAAGATTAAAAAGATAGGAATTTTTAATCTTTTTTTTAAGTTGATTAAAAGTATGTGATTTAAAGCACATACTTTCACTTCGAGGCTAAAAAAAATTTCAAGGAATTCAAAATGAGTGATTTATTTAAGAAATCCATTTCGGGTTTCGTTACTCTTTTCATTGCAATTCTTACCCAATTGTCATTTGCACAAGACATTACAGTTGCAATTCCTGACACATCTTTTCAAAATGGAAGTGTTTCTAAAGTAGAATTACCAATTTCTACTACAAGCATTACTTTTGCTCAGAATGTTCTAAATTATACTTTAACAATCGACTACAATCCGTCAATTGTAGTTTTTGATACTGTTTCTACAATAGGAACAATTTCAACAAGTGCTTCAAATATTTCTGTTACTCCACCAATTCCAACAGGAGTAAATTCTGAACAAGTTACAGTGAGTGCCACTTTCTCTTCTGCTTTGGTTGGTTCAGGAATTTTGTTGAATACAAGTTTTGATTTGGTTGCAAACACAGGAAATACTTTGCTTGACTTGGAGTCAACTTTCAATTCAGGTTTAGTGAACTCAATTTCTATTGACGGAAATTTGGAAATTTTTAACGAACCAATTTTATCACTTCCAATTTTAGATTTCTCATTAATTGAAGATGCTTCAGATTCACTTCTTTTTGACCTTGATAATCATTTCTCAGATTTGGATAACGATGTTTTGAGTTTCCAAGTTCAAAATTCTAATTTAAATTTGATTCAGCATTCGATTAATGGAAACAATGAATTTACGGTTTCACTTTCTTCCGACTCTTCGGGTATTGCAATATTTATCATTACAGCAACAGACACAGACGGAATTGTTTCCGATACTTTTGCAGTGAGTGTCTCACCTGAAAATGATGCTCCTTTTGTGACAAATACAATTTCCAACCAAAATTTCCAAGAAGACAGTGGAACTCATCTGATTGTAAATAATTTGGACAATATTTTTTCAGACATTGATTCTCCAAGTTTAATTTTCTCGACTTCCGTAAATGGTAGTGGAATTACTCCAAGTGTAAACTCAAATTCACTTTTTATTAGCACAGTTCAAGATTCATTTGGAGTTTATTTGGTGAATGTTACAGCCAACGACGGACAAGATTCCGTTAGTACAAGTTTTAGTATTACAATTAACTCTGTAAATGACAAGCCTTTTGTTACGAATCCTTACGGAAGCACGACGATTTTGGAAGAAGACAGCGTTACATTGGGAAATCTCTCGAATAATTTTGGTGATGTTGAAGACCAAACCTTGAGCTATTCGTTTCTTAATAAAAACTCTGCTTCGATTCAAGTGAGTTTAATAGGTCAACAACCAAAAATTAAGCCGATACCGAACTACTTTAATACGATTCCTGACACAGTGATTTTTATTGCACAAGATTCGGGTGGTTTAACAGAAAATGACACTCTTCTTGTGAATATTACAAATGTCAATGATTTACCTATTAAAATTGGGTTTATGCAAGATGCAATTGTTAATGAAGATTCACCACCTTTTGCTTTAGAAAATTTGAATACGATTTTCACAGACATTGATGATGTTTTAAATTTTTCTGTTTTTGTTGACACAAGTGGAATTAGTGTTAATTTTTCCAATGGTTTTCCAATAGTTACGCTGACTGAACATTATTTTAATGAAGAGCCTGACACATTAATTTTTACAGCAACGGATTCATTTGGAGAAACAGTAAATGATACAATCTCTTTGACAGTTTTGCCTCTTAATGATCCTCCTTTAGTAGGAAACCAATTTTCATTAATAACTGTTTTTGAAGATGAATATACAAACTCTCAACTTACTTTTAATTTAGATGATTTTTTTCAGAGCCCTGATGGTGATACTCTTGAGTTCTCATTTTTTGAAAACTCAGGTAACTTTTCTGTAAATTTACAAGGAGTTTTACAAAATATTGTAACAATTTCCTTGGTCTCTGATTCATTTAATACAGTAGATGTATTAAATCCAAATTCTGAAAATATAATATTCGCTGCAACAGATAAAGACCTTCAAACAGTAACTGATACTTTAGAATTGATTATTTTAGCAGTTAATGACCCTCCAAGAGCAAGTTATCAGAATATTCAAGTAATTGGAAATACTCAATCGGTCATAAATACTTCACCTTTTGTTGTTGCTCCTTTGAACGACCAAAATATTGGGTTTAGAGATATTGAAGGTAATGCAATAGATGTAACTTCTTACACTGTTTCAAGTTCGGCTCCAAATATTGCCTATGTAGAAATTGTCAATGATACAAGCCAAACAGGGCAGATTAATTACATTCCCAAAATAACTGTTAATTCTACTCCGCCGATTCAGTACGGAAATGTTACTTTCACTTTTACCGCCGCGGAATTGGCGACAGGGCTTACAGGCTCAGATACTTTTGTTTTGACAGTTTATGACCCTGACCCAGTCGTTGTTGGTCCAGTAATTGAACTTTTGGACGCACAATTAACAGATGGAACAACAGGAGTATTTTACGCATCACAAGGAGCTTTTGGTGCAACAGTGACAGAGACGGGAAACATTGATGTTTTTCAAAATAGTGTAACAATAAATTATTACTCACCGATTACAAACACAGTTCCACTCCAAACAGTTCTTCCTTCTTACACAGTAACAAATGGTAATGGACAAAATGAAATAATTGCAATAACTGATACATTCAGTGTAATTGATCCAACAATTACAGAATTTAAAGCAGAAGTTATAGCTTTTAATGTTATTGGAGACTCTTCCTCAAATTCACGGAATTATATAATTGACCGAAATATTCCTAATTTGAATGCAACCGTTACACCAACACAAATTCCATTCTTAGTGGGTTTAAATGCTTCTGTAAATGTTTCTGCAACTTTTAATGATTCAACAGGTTCAGGAGTTGGAGCAGGAATTGACACAACCTTTGCAAGAGTAAATCTTCTGACCCCAAGTGGTTCAAACACACTAATTATTCCGACAGTTAATGGAAGCCCAAATAGCACTTGCACTTTTAACACCTCGATTTCAGGTTTTAGCGAAGTCGGAACTTATACGATAATTTTATCGGTTAGAGACAGAGTTGGTAATGTAAAATCTACGACAAAAGAAGTGATTGTTAAATCAACAGAAGCATTAATCGGGACAATCGGACAGGGAAATTTCAATTATTTTAATCCTGAAGATGCCAATTCAATTGATTTTACAGTTCGTCAATTAACTAGCCTTCCAATTAGTTTAAAGCCATTGGAAATTGACCAGTTTTCAGTTTCAAATGTTTTAGTAAACACGCTAACAAAATCTCCAACTCTTAGCTCCTCAACAGTTTTAGGAGACAGCACTTTTTATAACTTTACAGCTAATTTTCCATCAGGAACATTCGATTCAACGGCAACATTTTTAGACGTAAAAGTTACGGTTGTGAATTTACAAGATTCACTTCTGACAACTGCAAACAGAAATTTCATTCTAGATAGAAAATCACCGATTCTGACAAGTGTAACAACGGATTTGGGAAGTCCTGTGAGTATCACAAAAGGACAGTCGATTAGTTTAATTATCAATTTCTCTGACCCAACAATTGGTGGATTCCAAGGTTCTTTGCCTGTTACAAACAATGCTTTGACTCAAGTGATTCGCCCTGACGGTTCAATAATTTCACCTAATTTTAATTTTGCTTCAAACTCAAGCGGTCAAGCACAGTTTAATCAAACTCAACTTCCGGGAAGTTACAATTTACGAGTTGTAATGGAGGACAATGTTGGAAATGTTTTGGATTCTACTCACGTCGCTTTGTTCACCGTTAATGGAACTGCTCCAATAGTTTTAATTCCAACAACAGCAGATTTTAATAATTTCCTAAATCCAAATCCACCGAACATTTTAAGTTTTACAGTAACAGGAATTGACACTGGAACAACTCCTATTTTGGTGAATGCAAGAGTCTTAAACGCATCAAATCTAAATGTTCTAAGCATTATGAATGCTGTAACACTGAATTCAATTAGCGATTCAACAATCACTTTTAATTCGGGCGGAATTACTTCAAGTATTGATTCTATAAGGTTTGAAGTAACTGCGACAAATGATTTGGGGCTTTCAAATTTAGTCTTTCAAAATTATAACGTTGATTCGCAATCTCCTTCGATACTTTCATTTTCAACTGACACAACAATTATAAAATTGGGTGAGCAGTTGCTCTTTAGTGGAAACCTAAGCGAAACAGTTTTGGGTTCAGGAATTGACCAAACTTCAATTGAGATTGAAATTCTTGCACCTGACGGAAGTGTAAGCAGTCTTTTCCCACCAACAACAGGAAATGATTTCAATAAAAGCTTCAGTAATTTCCCGTTTAACGGAGCAACTCTTGCGGGAAATTACACTTCTACTTTAACTGTAAATGACAACGTTGGAAACAGTAATCAAACAAATACCAACTTTTTTGTAAATGACGATTCACTTCAAATTCAATTTTTACCAGCTGATTTTGGCTTTTTCTTTAATCCAACAGGAATAGATTCTTTCAGTTTGAATGCCATAAAATTGGGTACAAGTTCAATTGCAACAATTTCTGGCTCGGTTTACAATGCAAATGATGTTTCACAAGTTTTTGTCTCAAACACAGAATCCTTTTCTGCAAATTCAAATACAACGATTCCATTTTCGCTTTCAACAAACATTCCGTTGGGAATTTCAGATGTGATTTTTGAGGCAACAGTAACAAATTTACTCGGAAATTCCGTTACTCGAAGTCAGGCTTTTACAAGTGACCAAGAAATTCCAACTTTGGTAACTTTTGACATTCAGCCGAACCCAATTTTCGTTTCGCAGTCTGTCCAAATTTCTGCTTCAATGCTTGACACAATTTCAGGATTAGACACGACAAGTTTTGAATTGCAAATTATCGCTCCTGCACCAAGTGGAGCAACTTTTAATTTTACACTTTCGCCACAAGCAAACTTAGTGAGTAGCAACTCTGTGTTCACTACTTTTGCGACAAATAATGTTTCAGGGATTTACAATGTAAGTTTTAGTTTTGATGACAACGTTGGTAATACACAAACATTTTCAACAACTTATCAAGTTGACAACACTCCAGCTCCTTTGGTTAGCTTGAACGCTTCGGATTACTTGAATTTTGTAAATCCTGCTCCACCAAATCCGCTTTCGATAACGGTCTCAGAACAAGTTGGAATCTCTCTACCAAATACAGGCGGAGTTTCTTACACAGTTTTAGGTCAACCTTCTGGAACTATTTTAAATTCAATTTCTCCAAATTACACTGCAAGTGACACAATTCACCAAATTTTAGCAGAACTAAACCTTACAAATTTACCTCAAACAGACACGGAAATTGACATTAGTGTAACAGCAACAAATGTTCTTGGATTCTCCAATACACAACTTGAAACTTACATTTTAGATTCACAAGGTCCTGTTGTAACAAATTTCTTAGCAACTCCAGACTCTGTTGAAATTGACAGTTTGACGATAATCTCTGCAAGTTTCTCAGATTCGGGTTCGGGATTAGATTCTGTTTTGGTTAGTGTAAGTAAAAACGGTAGTTCAGCAAGTTCAACTATTTTTAGTGGAACGCAAGCCTTATTCAATACTTCTCAAATAACTTTCTCAACAAACAACCCTGGAACTTACACACTAACTTTGGATTTGAGAGATAATGTTGGTAATGAAACAAGCACAACAACAATACTTGAAGTAAGTGCAGAGCCTCACCAAATTGCATTTCTTGAAAAAGATTTTCAAAATTACTTTTTACCTACTCAATCTGATTCGTTTAGTTTTGTGATTTCAAAACCGCTAAACCAAGCAGTAAACTTGAAAAGCAAAACAAATGGCGGAGTTCAAATTAATGTTTTTGATGCCCAGACTAACAATTTGATTGAAAACATTCCAACTAATTCTTTCTCAAATTATGATCATTTAGCGAGTGTAATTCCAATCACTTTTGGTTTGTCATCTCCTTTAAATTCATCCGTTGCATTAATTAGAGTTGAGGTAACAACAACTAATGTATTAAACGATGTTGCTTTTCAAACCCAAAATTACAGACCCGATTTCTTTGCACCAACTTTTACAAATTTTAGTCCAGCAAATTCTTCGATAGCAATCGGTGATACAACAGACATTCTTTTAAATAATTTAACAGACCCAAATTCAAATGGAATTTTAGGTTCTGGAGTTGACAGTGTTGAAGTGATTTCTAAAAAAATAGGAACACTAAACGCAAACATACTTTTTAGTGGTAAGAATTCACAATTTGTCAATTCTACAACGTCATTCACAACACAAGTTGCGGGAACTTATGAGCTTTTCTTAAGAGTTACTGATAATGTTGGTAACGTAAACAGAGATACAACTCAGTTTGTTGTGAATGCAAATCCACCACAAATTAATTTTGCAAGTTCAGAGTTTGGAGATTACTTCAAACCTCAAACTTCAAATAATTTTAATCTTTCAGTCAGTGAAATTGACAACATTGCTTTCAATAAATTGACTATTCGAGTTTTCAATAATGCAAATGGTTTATCAATTCAAAATCCGATAGTTTTTACTCCACCTGACACAGCCACAGTTTACAACTTTAGTTACTCTATTTCAGGATTAAACGATTCGACAGTTAACGAAATTCGGGTTGAAGCGGAAGCAATTAATGTTCTTAATGACACTTCCACAGTTTCAAAAATTTACTTACCTGACTTTCACGCTCCTTTGGTGAACACTTTTGCAGTTTCGCAAAGTTCCATATCAATCGGTGACACGACAGATGTTTTAGGAAATTTTGTAGATTTCGTTTCGGGAAGTGTAGTTGGTTCAGGAGTTGACACAGTTTTTGTTCGAGTTAAAAAAGTTGGTAATCAAACAACAAGCACAATTTTTAGTGGTACAAATGCACAGTTTGTTAATTCGACAACAATTTTTACAACTCAAATTGCAGGGAATTATCAATTGTTTTTAAGAGTTACTGATAATGTTGGTAACGTAAACAGAGATACAACTCAGTTTGTTGTGAATGCAAATCCACCACAAATTAATTTTGCAAGTTCAGAGTTTGGAGATTACTTCAAACCTCAAACTTCAAATAATTTTAATCTTTCAGTCAGTGAAATTGACAACATTGCTTTCAATAAATTGACTATTCGAGTTTTCAATAATGCAAATGGTTTATCAATTCAAAATCCGATAGTTTTTACTCCACCTGACACAGCCACAGTTTACAACTTTAGTTACTCTATTTCAGGATTAAACGATTCGACAGTTAACGAAATTCGGGTTGAAGCGGAAGCAATTAATGTTCTTAATGACACTTCCACAGTTTCAAAAATTTACTTACCTGACTTTCACGCTCCTTTGGTGAACACTTTTGCAGTTTCGCAAAGTTCCATATCAATCGGTGACACGACAGATGTTTTAGGAAATTTTGTAGATTTCGTTTCGGGAAGTGTAGTTGGTTCAGGAGTTGACACAGTTTTTGTTCGAGTTAAAAAAGTTGGTAATCAAACAACAAGCACAATTTTTAGTGGTACAAATGCACAGTTTGTTAATTCGACAACAATTTTTACAACTCAAATTGCAGGAAATTATCAATTATTTTTAAGAGTTACTGATAATGTTGGTAATGTAAACAGAGATACAACTCAGTTTGTTGTGAATGCAGAACCTCACACTGTGGAATTCTCAGAATCTGAATTTGGGAATTTCTTTAATCCGAGTCCTCCGAATATTTTTTCATTTTCTGTAATTCAACCTCAAAACGTGCTTCTCAAACCACAAACTCAACAAGGAATTCAAATTAGAGTTTTGGAAACTGCAAACGGCAATATTTTGGAAGATACCTTTGTTCCAAATTACTCTGTAAGCGATACAATTGACATTGCTTACTCGTTTGGGACAGTTTTAGACACAAGTGTAACCGAAATTACTTTGGAAGTTTTAGCAATTAATGTTTTGAATGATAGCACTTTAACAAGCACAAATTTTGTTCCTGATTACTTCGTACCTGAAATTTCTTTGCTTTCAATTTCTGCTGATACAGTTGGAATAAACGAGAACCTTACTTTAAGTGCAAATTTTGATGATTCAATTTCAGGTATTTCTTTAAGTGAATTTGTGATTGTTAGACCTTCACCTTTGGGAAGTTTGAATTTCACGAGTAACAACCAAAATAATTTCCAAGTTATTTTTGACTCAACAACTGTTGCAGGAAATTACACAGTTAATTTTAGTGTAACGGATAATGTAGGAAACTTGGTAAGCCAACAGGCTCAATTTTTTGTGAAATCATCACCGCCAGAAATTACTTTCGGAGGAGCAGAGTTTAATAATTTTTTCAATCCGAACCCACCAAACTTATTGAATTTTACTGTTATTCAAAAAGATGAAATACCTGTTCAAGCTACAAATGGAATTTCCATTTCAATTTTTGGAAAACCCTCTGGTAATTTAATTTTTGGACCATTTCAACCAAGTTATGTTGTTAATGACACGATTCAAATTTCAACAAATGTAACCTTGAATATTCCACAAAATGATGAAGCTATTGATGTTAAAGTAATTGCGACAAATGAAATTGGAATAAGTGAAATGACTACGGAGACTTTTTTAATAGACGGGGTTAAACCTTCGGTAACTTTACTTTCTCCTCAAGTTGGTGAAGAATTTGCAAAAAACTCAAATTTTAATTTTATTGCAAATTACACAGATGAAATTCCAATAGGTTTGAGACTTAGCAAAAATGAAATTTTAAAAATGGTTAAAAAGTCAAACTCCAAAATTTCTGAACTACTTGGAGCAGGAGTTGATTTGAGTTCGGTTTCTTTAGTTATTACATCTCCTGATGGTTTAAAAACTGATGTAACTTCACTTACAAATATTACAGCAACAGGAATTGATTTTATAAGCTCTCAACTGACATTGGTTGGAAATTATCTGATTGAATTAAAGGTTGCTGATAATGTTGGAAATTTGAATACAATTGTTACACAGATAAAAGTTTTAGAAGAAAAACCAGTTTTAAACTTCCAAACATCTCAATTCGGAGACTTTTTTAATCCTGCAAGTCCAAACTCTTTTACTGTTTTATTAATAGAAAATGGTTCAACTCAATTTACACCAAGCAACATAAAAATCAATGTTAGTAGAGTAGTTGAGAGTGGAATTATTCCCGGAAGCACAAACATTCCGTTTGATTTTAACAGAAATGGTAATGAAGTTGAAGTTAGTTTTTTACCAAGCCTTACATTTGCAACTTCTGACATCGGAATGAAAGTTGACTTTATTTTAAATCACCCACTTTTTACACCCGACACTTTGAGTAAAATTTATTCGATAGACAATATTTCTCCTGAAGTTTCAGCTAATTCTCCTGAACCAAATGAAGAATTTATTCAAGATTCCCAAGTAAATATTTTCTTTAGTTTTGATGATTCTCAAACTTCTGTCTTTTCCACTAAACCAAACGGGAAAAGCAGATTTGCTAAAACTAAAAGAGAGCAAACAACTTCACGCAAAAGCCAAAACAAAATCTTAGGAAACGGTTCAGGAATTGATACTTCAAGTGTAGTTTTTAGGCTTGAATTTCCTGACGGACATCAAGAGGTTAGAAACGGACTTGTAACACCAAATTCGTTTTCTCTGACAACAGAGCCACTAAACACACCGGGAAATTATGCAGCAATTTTGGTTCTTGCAGACAATGTTGGAAACACTAAACTCTTAAATCAAAAATTTAAAATTAACAAACGAGTTCTTCCAACAACTGTTCCGCAAATTAAATTTGATGCACCATTTACCTTTGGAAGTAATCCACACAATTTCAATTTCTTGACTTATGACGATGAAGGAATTTCAACAGTTACTCTAAAGATTTCAAGACTAAGAGCTACTTTTGAAAATCCCGAAGGAGTTTTGGAAGTTATAGAAGAATCAGCAGAATTTGACCAAACAACACAAAACGACACTGTTTTTGTAAATTACTTAGCTCAATTTTCACTGAGTAACACAAGCTCAGCAAAAGATTTGGAAGTCGTTTTGGAGGCAAGCATTACGGATTTTGAAGGAAACTTAAAAATCTTTACTCAATCCTACAAAATTGACCAAGATTCTCCTGTTATTACTCAAATTACTCCAACGAATAACACACTAATAGAATCACTAACAAATTTCTCGGTTCGTGTTGACTTTGAAGACATTGGAATTGGAATTGAAAGTTCGGAACTTGAGGTAGTTGACTCCGAAGGAATTCAAATCCAAAAGGTTCAAGGGACAATTCAGGAAAGTGCTTCAGTTGGATTCGCTGAAATTTTTATTAGTGAAAGTTTGAAAGCTGACAATTACCAAGTAATTTTCACAGCTTCTGACAGCCTTGGAAATTCTACTCGTCAAGTAACGACATTTAGAGTGAACTCAAGCCTTTTTGTTGTTGAAGACATTCACAATTACCCGAATCCTTTCAAAATCGGCTCAACAACAACATTTGTTTTTACAGCAACCAAAGATGCACTTGTAACGATTCATATTTATGATTTTTTGGGAAGAAAAGTTAGGACTTTGTTAGAAGAGAGAGAATTTAGACCTCAAGGAAACGAAATAGAAATTGTTCCTGTCTGGGACGGGAAAGATGACTCAGGAAGCAATTTGGCTAAAGGAGTTTATTTTGCAAATGTTCTTGTCAAAGAGAAGAACGGAGAAGGTAAAAGTAAAAAAGTTGTTAAAATTGCATTAATTAAGTAAGGGAAGAAAAATGAAAAAAATAATACTAATCCTTACAGTTTTGGTTATTTCCAGTGTGGAAATGGCTTTTTGTGGAAATAATCACGCTTTACCATTTATGCGAATGAATGTTGGTGCAAAAGCAGAAGGTTTGGGTGGAGCATTCACTGCTTTGGCTGATGATGGAAGTGCAATTTATTGGAATCCTGCAAGAACAATTTTCAACCGTGAAAAGCATTTACAAGGAAATTACTCGCATCTTTCTTTAGACAGAAGTTTCAATGTTTTAGCGTATTCTCATAAATTTGAAATTAAGGATTTTGCACTCGGAGCGATGTTTATTAATTCAGGAACTTCTGGTATTGAAGGTTACAGTTTAGACAATCAGAAGCAAGGAACTTTTACTGCAAGCGATAATGTTTTGCTTGTCTCGGGGAGTTATGCCGTAAATCAATTTTTCTCATTTGGTGGAAATATAAAATTTTTGATGAATAAAGTTGAAAATCAAACTGACAGTGGTTTTGGAGTTGATTTGGCTACTTTTTATCGTCCAATTGAAGAGGTGAAAATTGGTTTAGTTGCACACGACATCTACACAAAAGTCGGTAAAGAGTCGGGAATTGGGAGGCTTCCTTGGAATGTCAAAATGGGAATAGCAGTTCAAGAAATTTTTGAGGAATTAACTTTTGCTTCTGACTTAACTAAAGTAGAAGGCAATTCTAAAATAGGTTATGCCTTTGGAGTGGAATGGAAATTTTGGGATAAAACAAGCGACCTTGAAATTGCTTTTCGAAGTGGAGTAAACACAATTTCTTTTGATAATTTAGGTTTTAGTGCAGGAGTTGGTTTTAAGAAAAATAGTTTCGGTTTCGATTATGCGTTTGTAAGTAATCAAGAAAGTGTTTTTGGACAATCACACATAATTTCTACTTCTTATGCAATTGGCGAAACTTACGAATACGTTTCAAGGCGAATGAAATACGAAGAAAGAATGAACAAAACTCTCGAAGAAATCAGACAACAAAGAATGATTGAAGAGAAAAAACTTGAAGAACTAAAAAAGGAGCTAAAGAAAAAATAAAAGGACTCCAAAATTTGAAGTCCTTATAAAATTATTTCTAAGGTAAAACTGTGAAGTAGAATTTCTCGCGAATTGCTGAACCAAAAATTCCAATTCCGTCGCCTTCAATGTGAAATTTTGCTTCGTGGAAATTTCCGTCTGGTTCTTGGACTTCTGTGTGAGTTGACATATAATCACCGAAATTTTTATCAGCTGCATACATATTCACTTCGTATTCTCCATAAAACCAAGTACTGAACCACTGAATATCTGAGTCAGAAGTTCCTGCATCTTTCGGAGTATTTTGAATCCAATCCCATTGGTATTGCCAATCTTCTAAATCAAACTGAACATCTTCTGGCTTTTCATCTGTAAATGGATTGTCGTAAATGTAATTCGCAGAATCTGCATTCAAAGCCTCGTAAGAAAAAGCATAAAATGTTGTTCCCGGTGAACGATTGTATTTCACATTTAGTAAAATTGGTTCGTCATTTTCATCTTTCTCTCTGTAAGTAATTGAATCAGTAGCAACTGTATTTCCATTTGGGAAAAGTTTCCTTAACTCAGCAATATTAAATCCTGCTTCGGGAAGTGTTGTTGTAGAACTTGCCGAAACTGTTTGTCCGTCAATTTCTGCTGTTGCTGAAAGAGTGTAAGATTTACCTGTTTCGATTACCAAATCAGTTCCTAAATATTCGTGATACCAAGTGCTGTCATTGAAAGTAAGTTGGTAATCATTTCCATTTTCGTCAGTGAGTTTCACATCGGCAGTTGGTAGAAGTAATTCTAAAATGCTAATGTTTGAATTTAAAGGAAAGTTCCTTCTAATTCCGATTCTTGTTATAGGCTCGTTTGCAAAAATGTAAGCATCAAAAACAATTTGTGGCTCGTAATCATTTTTATCAAAAGTGACTGAAGGATTTCCACAAGAAGCCATTAAAATTGCAGTTAGTAGTAAGAGTAAATTTATTTGAATTTTATTCGTCATTTTTTTACCTAAAATTTAAAGTTTACGCCAAAAGTAGGAAGTACTGGAAACATTGTAATTTCTTCAATTTCTTGATTTACATTGAGTCCTTGAGAATTATCTTCGTATTCAACGAACCAAACATTTCCTCTGTTTCCGATGTTGTAAATTTGGAAATAAGGTGCAATTGACCAACTTTTGAACTGTTTCTCATAAGTAAAACTTACATCTAATCTTGAGTAAGCAGGAAGCCTTAATGAGTTAATTTTGTCAGGGTTTAAAAACAAATCTGAGTTTCCATCAGGAACTGTTGAGTTTACGTAAGCTGAACTTGGTGCTGTCAAAGGTTGACCTGTTGCGTAAACGAAATTCATTCCGATTGTCCAAGTTCCGCTGTGTTTCTTGTGCGGTTGTCCTTTGAAAGTTCTCATTAAATTTTTGATGTCAAAATTTGAAACAAAGTTTACAGTTTGGCTTCTGTCGTGTCTTGGAGTGTAAGTTTTTCCTCTGTTAACGTCTTCAAATTTATTTTCAGTTTTTGCCAAAGAGTAACCAAGCCAACCTGTAACTGCACCAGTATTTTTTTTCAAGAGAACTTCAAAACCCATTGAGTTTCCGTCGCCTTGATTAAAAAGACCTTTCGTGTTGTCATAAATTGGGTCTCCATTTTCATTGTAAGTATTCGTTTCGAGGTCTGGCAAAAATGCTTGGTCAAATTCCAAAATATCTTTGTACTGTTTGTAGTAGGTTTCGACCTCAAGTTCGTAGCCTTCTGTCAAATCTTGTTGGTAACCTAAAATGTAGTGTCTTGATTTTGAGCCATTGTAGAATTCATTTGAAGTTGTCCAAATGTCAGCTACGAAGAATCGTGGAATTCGTTGCAAATATTGGTTATAACTTCCGTAAGCGAATTTTAAATTTATATCACCTGTGAGACGGTATTTCGCAGAGAACCTTGGGTCAATGTCGTGAAAGTCTTTGTTCTTTGTATGGAAATAATTGTAACGCAACCCCGTTTCGATGTTCCAATAAATTGATGGAGTCCAAGTTGTTGTTGCGTAAGCAATTGAGTGTTTTGGTTTATCTCTAACGTCAACTAAACCTTCTGGAAAAGTTTGAATATATTTTGCGTCAAGGTTTTTTTGTTCAAAACCAAACTTCGATTTTAAAGCTCTTGAGTGGTAATATTCTAAGTTTCCTTTGAAAGTTAAGTCTGTGATTTCATTTCTTTCTTCAATTTTCACAATGTCAATTTCAAAGTCTGAACTGAATTTGCTCGCAGTAAACCAAAAGTTACCGAAAAGTTGTGGTGAGAAAACTCTCGTCCAACGAACGCTTCCTGTTTTATTTCCCCAATCATAAGAAATTCCAGTTGGGTCAGTTGAATCTTCATTAAAATTTAAGTCTAAGAAATCACGTCCACCGTAACCGCTAATTGTTAATTTATTTTTGGAATCGATGTCATAAAATGCTTTCACATTTCCATCATAAAAATAATAATCTGGGATTTTATCGAATTTTCTACCAACGGTTTGGTCAAAGTAAGTTCTTCTGAATGAGCCTGAAAGAGAACCTTTGTCTCCGATTGGCATTTGTAAAGTCGTTTTTGCCGAAAGTAGTGAAATTCCCGCCGAACCTTCAAATTCCTCGCGATTTCCGTCTTTATTCGTAACGTCCAAAACTGAAGAAAGCCTTCCTCCGTATTCAGCTCCAAAACCACCTTTTGAAAGCTCAGCTTTTTTGATTGCATCAGTATTGAAAGTTGAGAAAATTCCGAAAGCGTGTTCAGGATTGTAAACGTCTGTTCCGTCAATCATATAAAGATTTTGGTCAGGAGTTCCACCTCGAACGTAAAGTGCAGAAGAAAAATCTGAAAGCGGTAAAACTCCCGGTAAAGTTTGGAGAGAACGCAATAAGTCAGCTTCGGCAACTTGTGGTAAAGCGTTAATTTCAGAAGGTGAAAGTTCTACCTTGGAAATTGACTTTTTGTAAAGTTTATCGATTACTGCAACTTCTTCTTTTTCGGCGACGATTTCTACTTCATTTGTTGTCAAACCTTCTGGTTTGATAACAATTTTCAAAGTTTTTCTTTCGCCACTTTTTATAAAGATTTTTTCTTGGTGTTGTTTGTAACCAACGTAATCGCAAATTACTGTGTATTCCCCAGAAGGGATTCTTGGAATTACGTAGTAACCACTAACATTTGTAATCGAACCTAATTGCGTACTTTCTTTTAAGAAAACACTGCAACCAATCAATGCTTCTCCATCTGAAGCATCAGTAACAAACCCACTCAAAGTTCCTTTATCTTGTGAATAAATTGTTGTGAATTGTAGTAAAAAAATGAGTAAAAATATTGGAATTTTTCGCATTCCATTTAGTCCCTTTCCGTAAAAAATTATGTTAAAAAACTCTAGTAAATGGTAGAAAAGCCTCTACATTACCATAGAGTAATTTGTTTAAGTAAAATTGAACTATTTTTTATTGTTCCTTAAAAATAAAAATTGACCACGTAAAACACGAAGCGTACGAAAAAAAGTTCTAAAAAATTTCTCATTGCTCATATGTTTTCACTTAAAGTTATAATTTGTTATCCAATCAATTTTCTAAATTTGCTTTTCCTTGTTCTAAACTTATTTTTTGACCGAATCCAAATTTCGCCCAATTTCAACCACTTTTCCATAACAGGAATAATGCTATAAAAATGCCAAAGAAGTAGCCAAAGTTTTTATCGGTAATAGACAGAATTGGAGCAATAATCATTACAATTATTACCATAAATGGCTTAGATAGAAAATTATATAATTTATTTATCATTCGCTTTTTCATTTTTTTATGCCGCACAAACTCATTGCGGGTATCAGATTATATTTTCTTTGTTCACAAGTTGCGTTGGGTAAAAGTTAATTGTTTTAATTTTTCAAAAATAAAATTCAGTTCCTTGACAACGAAATTCAAAAAGGAAAACTAAAGTGTGCTTTTCAAAGCATTCATTTAATTTTAGTTGGCAGCAGACTTGTTATAAATTACCGGCATTTGTCCTTTCCATTTTTCCCATAATTTATCCTCAGTCATTAAACGAGCTATAAAATTTCCGACGTTGATTCGGCTTGTTTGCCCTGCGTCAAAAATTGCACTTCTAATCGGTGAAGGGTAAATTTCATATTCCGTTACTTCTTCTAAGTCAATCAAATTATCGGGTCTAACTACAGCCCATTCAACAGATTTACTGCTTTGTCCAATTTGAGTGCGTAAAAAATCCGCGGCCTTTTCATTGTCAGTGTGCGGAGGAAGTAGTAAGCGAAGAATTCCAATAACGCATTTTTGTGCGAATGAAATTGGCTCGTCCAAATCACGATTACTATTTCCCGTTGTATTCATCAAAACAAACCTAGTGGGACTCTTTGGCGAATTCATCTTTACTGCATCGCAGATTTTTCGAGTTGCATCTGTTACAAGTCTTCTTGGTTGCCCATAAATTCCTTTCCAAGTTAAATTGTGTCCAAGGCAAGAAGCAATTGAAGTACAATCGGAAATTTGTTCACTAATTTCTTTGTCGCTTAAATCCAAAATGCTTGCAGTAATGATTTCGAGATTTTGATTTTCTTGCCAAGATTTAGGTAACTTTTCAGGAGACCTAACAATTGCTTTGACTTTGCGATTTTGACTTAGAAGTTGTTCAACTAACTTTTTCCCTGTTGCTCCGCTTGCACCAAGCACTAAAGTTTGCATAATATTTCTTTCTTTAGTTTGTGAATGAATCGAAAAAGGACTCTGCCTAATTTAGATTCAACCTTTTAGTTAATCCAAATATTTCCATTGGTTCTTATGTAAATGATAATTTCACTTTCAGAACTATTTGATACTTTATGAATTGCTTTGTCAGTTGCACCAAAATAACTTCCTGCATCTAATTTTTTTGTTTCTTTTGTTTCTGGCATTTTATAATTCATTTCACCTTGAATTACAACTGAATGCAAAATATTTCCATCGCTTTTAATTTTTCCTTTGAACCCTTTCGGAAGTTTCACAAAAAGTCCTTTTTCTCCATTTGATTCTTTGCTTTCCCAAAGAAAGCTAATCGCAGCCTTACTTTTTGAACTAACCCAATTTGTTTTATCAGCAGTTAACCAAACAATGTTTGAAGCATCAATGTTTACAGGACGTTCACCATTATCAAATGCTTCACTTGGTGGTTTGACTAAATAAGGTCCATTGTCAATTTCCACTAAAGCAATATTTTCTTTTCCTTTCGCGGAAGTAATATGTGATTCTCCTTGTGGTTGAGTCCAAAAACTCCCTGATTGCATCCACATATTTTCAGCTTTTGGGTCGTCATTGTGGATTTTCCCTTTAATAACTACAGCTCTGTAAGTAACATTATGAATGTGAGGTGGTGAAGAAAATCCGTCAACAAATTTAGCGAGAAATCCCGTTGGAGCAGTTCCTTTTCTATCTCCCCAAATTGTTCCTGCTTGTGGGCTTTTGTCTCCACGTACAGGATTTAATTTTTCCCAAACGATTTCAGAACTTAACACAACTTTATTGGTTGGATTCTCAATCTTTTGAGAAATTTCTTTTTCAATAATTTTCTTTTGATTGCTACAAGAGAATGTCAGACCCGAAATTAGCATTATTAAGTAAACAGGTGTTTTTTTCAATTTTGATAACCTTAGAGTTTGATTGATTGTTAGGTGAAGTTGTAAAATCGTCGTGCAAATTAGTAAAAAAAGTATGATTAACAAGTAATATTTGAGAGAGCTAAAAAGTATGTTATGAGATTGAATTTTTACAGAAATTTCTAATAGAAACAGATTTTTATTAGAAATCAATCTGTAAAATAATTCTTTGACATTACGGAATTTTTATGGAATGAGTTAGATGAAAAACTGAACTTTATCTAACTCAGATTCTATTAGGATTAGTTGTTAAGAATCCAAGTTGATATTTCTTCCAAAAATCCATCAACAAATTTCTTATCTAAAGTTCCGTATTCCTCTCTTTGTCCTGTTTTTGCTTTTTGAAAGTAATGGTTTGCATCATCAAATGTTACAAAGTGAAAATTTATTTGAGACTTGAGAAGTGCATTTTCCATACGGTCTTTGTTTTGCTCAATTGTAACTTGCAAATCTTTGCCTCCAAATAACCCTAAAACAGGTAATTGTAATCTTTCATAGTCATTAGAAGGGTCATAGTAAAGAAAAGATGTAAGGGAAGGCAATGCATAAACTATTTCAAACTCGTTGGTTTTGTTAGTCGCCATTTTTTCTATTTTTGCATTAGGTTCGTTGGGTTTTAATTTAGACAAAATGGACTTTGAGCTTTCTTTGAATGTTTTAAGTGCTTTGTCTAATTTGTTGTTGTCTTTAATTGCTCTCATTAGTCTGTTATGAGCTGATACTTCCGCTTCAATAAGTGCCTTATCAAGATTTGTAGAAATGTATTCTTGCCTAACTTGATAAAGAACAACTTCAATTAAAGGAACTGACGGAGCTCCCATTAACACAATTTTTTTCACATCTTGATTTTCTGCTGCTACATTTGCTGTAACTATTCCTCCTTGACTATGTCCAAATAGAATAAAATCCTTAAATTGATATTTTTTGTGTGATTTGAAAAAATTCATAATTTCTTTCAAATCTTCCGAATGGTCTTGGAGTGTGCTATTAGTGAAGTCGCCTGTACTTTCTCCTACACCTCTATCGTCATAACGGAAAGTCGCAATACCTTGTGTAGAAAGGTGTTTAGCAATTTCTTTAAAGATTTTAAAGCCATCAAGAGTTTCGTCTCTATCCTGAGGTCCACTTCCTGAACTCATAATTACTAATGAATTTATTCGTTGCTGAGGTGGAATGGTTAAAGTTCCACCTATATTTATATTATTCACTTGCATAATTATTTCAATTTCGTTCATATTTTCTTTACGAGAAAAAATGCTTTTTTTGATATTCAGGCTTTTATTTTCTGCTTTGGCAATTTTCAAATTACTTAGAAAAGCAGAAGAAAAAAATGTTAAAAAAGTAATTCCAAATATTCCAAATGACTTCGCATACTTATTCATTTTGTAGTGTTTATTTTATTAAAAGATATTTTCTTATTTTGATTGTAGCAGTGAATTCACCTACTCAAACTTCGTTCGTTACGAGTGTTTTTTGGGAAAAGTTAATTTTTAATCGCAAAAAATGTTATTCGATTTTCATGAATTGCCTTAAAAGGAAATTAAGTATAAAATAGGTTTATGAAGTGAACTGTGTGAGAGAAAAATATTTTTTGCATAGAATCTCTACAGATTTAATGTTTAATTTCAAACCTAACTTTTAAAAATACTAAGCATAAAAATAGATGAAAATTCTCATAGTTGAAGACAATCAGCACTTGGCGAGTGATACACAACAGTTTCTGACTGAAAACGGTTACCTTGTCGAACACGTAGCAATGTTGATAGCTGCAAGTGAAAAAATATCCACTTACAATTACGACGTTGTTGTGCTTGATTTAGGATTACCTGATGGAAATGGTTTGCAATTGATTCCTGAAATCAAGGAAAAGAATCCTGAAACAGGTATTCTTATTGTAACGGCAAAAAATTCATTAAACGAAAAGGTTGAAGGATTGGAAATTGGTGCTGACGACTACATTACAAAACCATTTCACAAAGCTGAACTTAATGCTCGTATTCGTTCAATCATTCGACGAAGAAATTCGCAAGGAAGCAACATTCTAAAATTTAATGAAATTAGCATTGATTTACTTTCTTCGCAGGTATTTCTCGCTGACAAATTGGTTTCGCTTACACGCAAAGAATACGACCTTTTGGTTTATTTTATGTACAATCAAAACAGAATTCTTACAAAGGAAAATATCGCAGAGCATCTTTGGGGAGACCATTTTGACCAAGCTGATAGTTTTGATTTTATTTACAATCACATTAAAAATTTGCGAAAAAAACTTACTTCTAAAAATGGGAAAAACTACATTCAAGTAATGTATGGAATTGGCTATCGTTTTATGGAAACTTCAAAATGAAGAAACTAAAAAATATTAGTTTATTAACTAAAACTACCTTGATTTATCTTGGCGTAACGTTTTTTGCTTTTTTTATAGTATCAATTTTTATTGCTCACGAGGTTGATACTTTTATTGAGAAAGAATTAGATTACCGTTTTTCTAAAGAAGAAAGGAAAATCTCTCACTTCATCAAAAAGGGGAAAAGAGTCCATTTGTTAAAACCTTACTCATCTGTTTTATCAGTTGAAAACTCATCAGCGGAAGATTTTTCTCCAGTTTATTGCGATACACTTCTTTTAAATATTCATACAGAAGAAATTGAACATTACCGCAAAAAGATTACAGTAATTAATGTTAACGGAAAAAATTATAAACTTCAGATGATGAAGTCAATTGAAGATTTTGATAAACTTCGGAATAACATTTTTGCTTTAATAATTCCAGCATTCATTTTGTTGGCAGTCGGAATTGTTTGTTTTAATTTTTTCCTTTCAGGATTTTTGTTTCAGCCTTTTAACCGAATCCTCGCACAAATGCAAAGCTATCAGACTGGGCAGAAAATACATATTGAAAAACAAAAAACCACAACGAGTGAGTTTGTGAAAATGCAACGCCTTTTCCATTATATGCTTGAAAGAGTTGACAAAGATTACCGAAACCTCAAAGAGTACACAGAAAATATGGCTCACGAAATTAAGACTCCACTTGCTGTGATTCTCAATAAAACTGAAAGTCTTATCTCTGATGAAAAAATTATGGAAAAACAAGCCAAAGCAGTGAAAACAATTTATGATGAAGTAAATCATCTCACTCGCTTGGGAAATGTTCTGAATTTACTTACAAAAATTGAAAATAACGAGTTCAACAATTCACGCCGAGTGGGACTTCGTGAAATTATTGAACATCACGTTGAGGCTGTTCGCGAACTTATTGAACTTAAATCAATGAGTATTGAGTTAGACCTTTCCGACAAACATTCGATAAATATTGACCCATTTCTACTTGACATAATTATCAAAAATTTATTACGAAACGCGATTCGTTACGGCAACATTAATGGCAAAATTAGAATTTGTACAGAAGAAGGAAAATTTTCTGTCGGGAACGAAGGAGAACCACTCACAGTTCCTTCTGAAATTCTCTTCAAAAGGTTTTACCGAAAAGATAATTCTAATGGTTCGCTTGGACTCGGATTGGCTTTGGTTAAAGAAATTTGTGAGTTAAGCAATCTTCAAGTAGAATATTTTTACCAATCAGGTCAGCACGTCTTTTCGATTTCTGAAAACAAAGAACAGAAATTAATTTCAAAAAATTTGGATTTATAAAATTTTAGTTCTATTTCTACAGAATTTCTACAGAATCTTTCCTTAAAATTGTGCCATTCAAATTATTGAATCTTCAAACAGTCTTTACAAATCAAAACTAATCAAGGTATAAAAATGAAAAATCTACTTCTGCGTTTACTACTCTTACTAAGTCTTCTAATCTCAACAGCATTTGCCCAACAAGGTTCGAGAAAACCTAAAATGCGAATCACAGGAAAAATTGTAGATTCCTCCTCAAAAACTCCTCTCGAATACGCAAATGTTGTTCTTTACAATAAAAGTGATAGTTTGCAGGTTACAGGAACAACGACAGACGAAAAAGGAGAATTTCGGATTTTAGCTTCTTCGGGAGAATATTTTATTGAAGTATTTTTCATCGGTTATGAAGAGAAAAAAGTTGGTATTCCATCAAATAAATCTCCAATTACTCTTGGAGATATTCCTTTAAAAAATATCGCTGTTTTTTCAGATGAAGTTCAGATTGAAGCGGAGCGTTCGCCTGTTACTTCTCACATTGATAAAAAGGTAGTGAATGTTAGTAGTCAAATTACTTCGACTTCTGGTAATGCAACTGATGTTCTTGAAAATGTTCCTTCTGTTGCAGTTGATATTGACGGGAATGTTAGTCTTCGTGGGAGTGAAAATTTTCGTGTTTTGATTGATGGAGTCCCAAGTGTTTTGGAATCAAGTGAAGCGCTTCAACAAATTCCTGCAAGCACAATTGATAGAATCGAAATTATCACAAATCCTTCTGTAAAATATGCTCCAGACGGAGATTCAGGGATAATAAATATTATTCTCAAAAAAGGTGAACTTTCAGGGACAAGTGGAGTTGTGAATTTAGACGGTGGAACAAACAAAAGTCACGGTGCAGATTTTTTGATTAATTACCGAAAGAAGAATTACCAATTTTTTCTTGGAGCGGATTACAAAAATAATAAACGTCCGGGTTCTGTAACAAATATTAACCGAACTACTGAAAATGGAGTTAACTCTTACATTAATTCCGACGGAAGCAGTGCTCGGAATCGAAAATCAATGGGAGTTAATTTGGGCACAAGAATTAACCTAACTTCTAACGATATTTTGAGTCTTTCAACAAAAATTGGAAATCGTAGTTTCGGTCGTGCTTCTTCACTTGATTATGAGCAGTATTCTGATTTATCTGAGAATCGCCTTTATTATCAAAGTGAAGATGAGTTTAAACGCTCAGGAAATTTTTATTCAGTTTCTACGGATTACAAACACGAATTCCAGAAAAAAGGTCACGAAATTTCTGCTCAATTTGTTTACAATAGACGAAATGCAGACGAACAAAGCACAAATGAATTAACCGACGCGAATAATAAAATTATTGACGGACAAATTTCTAATGAAATTGATGACCCAACAACAAGCATTGAAACAAGATTAGATTACATTCTTCCTATAACCGAAGAGGGACGTTTGGAGATTGGAACACAAACAAGATTTCGTTTGTCAGAGGAAGAGACTGATTTATCAGTTTACGATACTTTGCAAACAGCTTATATTTTGCAAGATGGTTCAGTCAGACACACTGAATACGACCAAAATATTCGTTCTGTCTATGGACTTTATGCAAATAGTGGCGAAAAGCTTGGTTACCAATTTGGAGTAAGAGCAGAATACACAGGAAGAAATATTTCAGTTGAAGAGGATAACTCAGAATTTAAAATAAATCGTTGGGACTTTTTCCCGACAGCTCATTTTTCTTACGAATTTTCTAAAAAGAGTAGTTTTATGACAAGTTATACGAGAAGAATTGAGCGACCAAGAGGCTGGTATCTTGAGCCATTTGAAACTTGGACAGATTCTTACAATGTTCGTCGTGGAAATCCAAGTTTAAAGCCTGAAAATATTGACTCTTTTGAAATGGGCTATCAAACATTTATTGGAAACAGTTCTTTCTCATCTGAAATTTATTACCGAACTTCTGGTAATAAAATTGAGCGAGTTCGTTCTGTTTATGGTGAAAATATCACTTTACTCAGTTTTGCAAATGTTGGAAGAGACCATTCACTTGGTGCAGAATTTATGCTAAACACTGGTTTCGCTTCTTGGTGGGATGTAAATTTTATGCTAAACTTATTTAATTACAGAGTTAAAGGTGAATTAGACGGAGTATCATTCGATAGAAATAGTAATAGTTGGAGTTCTCAAGTTAATAATACTTTTAAAATTAGTAAAGATATTAGGTTTCAATTAAATAGCAATTATCGTAGTTCAACAGCTTCTGCCCAAGGGAAAAACAAAGGAACTTTGACTTTTAACTCTGCATTAAAGTATAATATTATTCCGAAAAAATTGACAGCAACTCTTCAAGCAAAAGACATTTTTGGAAGTTCAAAACGTGAATCAACTACCGAAGGACCAGGATTTTATGAATTTAGTTCTCACGACCGTGACTCTCCAACAATTTTGCTAAACCTTAGTTTGAACCTTAATAACTACAAACCTGAAAGAAATAAACGTCGTGACGGTGGTGATGACGGAGGTGAATTTTAATTTTAGATTAATCACTTTTCCTATTTTGTGCAACAAAGGGAAGCCTTACTACAAAAACAAGTTCAGTTTCTTAGATTCTGACTTGTTTTTTTGATAAATAGTTGCGACCTAAAATCTAAACTTTATCGTGTGAGCCAAAGATTCTACGAATGTAAATTATAAGGATTTAGTAGTTTCATTTTTGCCAAAACCTCATTCAAAACTATTTCCAGTGAGAAAATATCTGTTATAATTGACTCATCTACAGGAGGAATGAAACTTTGCATTGCCTCAAAACTCAAGTAAACCGTTTTACCTGAAAGTTCTTTTGCAATAATATTTTCTTTGTCTAAAACTTTGATGCTTTCTCTACTACTAAGATAGATCTCGACTAAATCTAATACGTTACCTGCATTACTAAAAACGTGAAATAAAATATTCCCTAAGCTGTTATAAGAAATGCGTAATAAAAAAATCAATTTATTGTAGAGAAACAAAATATGAAAACATCAGATTTATTCGTCAAAGCCTTAGAAAACGAAGGCGTTGAATATATTTTTGGAATTCCAGGAGAAGAGAACTTGGATTTCCTTGAGTCGCTTAGGAATTCTAAAATCAAATTAATTTTGACAAGACACGAACAAGGTGCAGGATTTATGGCAGCAACTTATGGAAGATTAACAGGGAAACCTGGAGTCTGTATTTCGACTTTAGGACCTGGAGCAACAAATTTTGTAACTTCTGCTGCTTACGCTCATCTTGGAGCAATGCCAATGGTAATGCTTACAGGTCAGAAACCCATCAAGAAAAGTAAACAAGGTCGATTTCAAATCATTGACGTTGTGGATATGATGAGACCGATTACTCAGTTTACAAGACAAATTGTGAATGGGAATAATGTTCCTTCTGTAGTCAGAGAAGCATTCAGAATTGCGAGTGAAGAACGTCCAGGAGCAGTTCACATCGAACTTCCAGAAGACATCGCAAGTGAAGATGCAATTGACAGAGTTTTTGAAGTTACAAAACCCAAAAGACCAACAGCCTACAACGGTGCAGTCTTAGAAGCGAAAAAAATGATTCACCAATCGAAAATGCCTTTGCTTTTAATCGGAGCAGCTGCAAATAGAAACAGAACAGGTAAAGCACTTTTGAAGTTTGTTGAGAAAACAGGAATTCCATTCTTCAACACACAAATGGGAAAAGGTGTGATTGATGAAAGGCATAAAAAGTTCTTGGGAACTGCCGCACTTTCTGACAATGATTTTCTCCATTGTGCAATTGACAGAGCAGATTTGATTATTAATGTTGGACACGACGTAATCGAAAAACCACCATTTTTTATGGAACAAGGTGGAAAAAAAGTAATTCACATCAATAACTTCACTGCTAATGTTGATGAAGTTTATTTTCCACAGTTGGAAGTTGTTGGAGATATTGCGGATTCCATAAAAAAATTAACAGAATTTCTTGATGAAAATGATTCTTGGGATTTTGGCTACTACGGCAGAGTTAAAACGGAAATTGACACTCAACTTTCAAAATATTCAGACAGCACAAATTTTCCTGTTTTGCCACAAAGGGTAGTGAAAACAGTGCGTCAAATTCTTCCAGAAGATGGAATTGTAACTTTGGACAACGGAGTTTATAAAATCTGGTTTGCAAGAAATTACAAATGCTATCAGCCAAACACTTTACTTTTAGACAACGCTTTAGCGACAATGGGAGCTGGACTTCCTTCTGCAATAGCAGCAAAATTGATTAATCCAGACAAAAAGGTAATTTCAGTTTGTGGCGATGGCGGGTTTATGATGAATTCACAGGAAATTGAAACAGCAGTTCGGCTTGGGCTTGATTTAGTTGTGATAATTTTGAATGATAATGCCTTCGGAATGATTAAGTGGAAACAAGAAGGAATGGGATTTCAAAACTTCGGACTTGACTATGGAAATCCTGATTTTGTAAAATACGCAGAAGCTTACGGAGCATTTGGTCACAGACCAAAAAGCACAGAAGATTTTGAAGAAACTTTAGAAAAATGTGTAAATTCCAAAGGTGTTCATTTGGTTGATTTGGCAGTTGATTACTCACTAAATCACCCAATTTTAAACGAATTGTTAAAAGCAAAAGCCTGCATAATTTAAGAGGTAAAAAATGTCCAGTACTTTAAAAGTTTTCTCTCCTTTTGATGGAAGTTTGATTAAAGAGTTAGAGCTTCAAGATGCAAATCAAGTTGAAAAAGCAATAGTAACAGCTAAAAATTTATTCGATGACCGTTCAAAGTGGATTCCAAAATATGAACGAATTGAAATTTTAGAACGTGTTGTAAAAATTATGGAAAGTAGAGTAGAGGAACTCACTAAAATCGCAGCAGAGGAAGGTGGAAAGCCTTATGTCGATTCTAAGGTTGAAGTGCTAAGAGCAATTAACGGAGTAAAACTTGCAATCGAAAACATCGGACAACTTGGTGGAACAGAAATTCCAATGGGACACACAAAGTCTTCTGCAAATCGAATGGCTTTCACAATGTGCGAACCGATTGGAGTTGTTGTTTCAGTCAGTGCTTTTAATCACCCTTTAAACTTGACAATTCACCAAACGATTCCTGCTTTAGCAGTTGGTTGTCCAGTAATAATCAAACCTGCTTCGACAACTCCACTTTCTTGCTTAAATTTTGTTGAAATCCTAAAAGAAGCCGGACTTCCTGAAGGTTGGTGTCAAGCAATTGTTTGTGGAAGAAATGAAGCTGAAAAGCTTGTTACAGATTCAAGAATTGGTTTCTTCTCCTTCATAGGTTCTGGTGGAGTTGGTTGGAGGTTAAAATCAAAATTAGCAAACGGAGTTCATTCAGCCTTAGAACACGGAGGAGTTGCTCCTGTAATTGTTGAACCTGACGCAAAAATTGATGAAATGCTTCCACTTTTGGCAAAAGGTGGTTTCTATCACGCTGGGCAAGTTTGCGTTTCAGTACAAAGAGTTTTTGCCCACGAATCAATTTGTGACGAAGTTGCAAATCGTTTGTCGAAACTTGCGAAAAATCTAAAAGTTGGCGACCCTTTAAGTCCTGAAACAGAAGTTGGACCTTTAATTACAAAAGGTGAAGTTGACCGAGTCGAAAAATGGGTAAACGAAGCAAAAGAAAACGGTGGGAGAATACTTTGTGGTGGAAACCGAATTTCAGACTTTTGTTTCGAGCCGACAGTAATTTTAAATCCACCGCAAAACGTTGAAATCTCACAGAAAGAAGTTTTTGGACCTGTTGTTTGTGTTTATTCTTACAAAGACAGAAACGAAGCAATCAAACTTGCAAATTCACTTCCTTACTCATTTCAGGCATCTGTTTTTACGACGAACTTGGACACAGCTTTTGACACTTTACAAAAATTAAAAGCGGCAGCAGTAATGGTGAATGATCACACAGCTTTTCGCGTCGATTGGATGCCGTTTGGTGGAAGAGAGGATTCGGGAATTGGCGTTGGTGGAATTCCTTTTTCAATGGAAGAGATGACAGCGAAAAAATTAATGGTTTTCAAAAGTTCAGTGCTTTAGAAAAGCAAATTTTTTTAAAAATTTTAAACACTTACAGGAGTGCCGACTTTAGTCGGTTCTTTTGATTTAATCGACTAAAGTCGGCACTCCTATTTTCATTTTCAATTTTAAAGACCTAAAAGGTTCTTAAAACTTTTTAGGTCTTTTTTTCTTAAAACTCTTTGGTCGCACAAAATAATTTGCTTAACATTCCTAAATTATTTTGAAAATTTTGAGGACTTTAATGAAATACTTAAAAGAAAATGACCGCTACGTTTTGATTCTTCACAAAGACGACAAAATTAACGAATCAATCAAAAAGCTTGCTGTTGCGGAAAAAATCGAAAATGCTTCTTACACAGGAATTGGTGGAGCAGATATTCTCACACTCGGTTATTTAGATTTGAAAACAAAACTTTATGTTGAAAAAGAATTTTCAGCTTACTACGAGATTTTGAATTTAACAGGAAACATTTCTACTCTTGATGGCGAATCTTTTTGCCACACTCACATTACACTTTCTGATACAGAATTTAATTGTTTTGGCGGACATTTGGTTGAAGGGCAAATCGCTGTTACAGCAGAAATCTTTATTTACGTTAGTGAAACAAAATTGGAGCGAAAGCCAGACCCCGATTTTGGTTTTAATTTCATCACACTTTAATTCCCCAAAAAAATATTTTAGGACAAAAAATGGATTTAATTTTAAGAAATATCAGCCAATTAATTTTGCCACAAAAGAAAATGTGGAAAATCAAACGACCCAAAAATGCGAGTCTTTTTATAAAAAATGGAAAAGTTGTTGCAGCAGGCTCAAATGAATCTTCTTACTTACAACTCAAAAAGAATCTTAAAGATGACTGGAACAATTTTCTATCAAGCACAGAAGTTTTAGATTGTTCAGGGAAAATCGTAACTCCAGGGCTTGTTGATCCTCATACTCACAGTGTTTTTGGAGCAACTCGTCAGAATGAATTTAAAATGCGAAGTGAAGGAAAATCTTACTTGGAAATTGCAGAATCTGGTGGTGGAATTCGTTACTCAGTTCGTCAACTTCGCAAACTTTCAGAAAGAAAATTAGTCGAAGCAACAATTCCATTTTTAGACAGGTTTTTTGAACTTGGAACAACAACAGTAGAAGTCAAAAGTGGTTATGGGCTTAGTCTAAAAGATGAATTAAAAATGTTAAAAGTAGTGCGTAGATTGAACGCTGTCCACAAAATTACCTTGATTCCAACTTTTCTTGGAGCCCACGAAGTTCCTGATGAATACAGAGACAACCGCGAAAAATACATTGACATAATTACTCAGGAAATGATTCCCGAAGTTGCAGAAAGTCGTTTAGCAGAATTCTGTGATATTTTCACTGAGACAGGAGTTTTCACAATTGCCGAATCTGAAAAAATTCTCGGAGTAGCGAAAGATTTTGGACTAAAAATTAAAATGCACGTCGAAGAATTTACTGATATTGGAGGAGCAGAACTTGCAGGAAAACTCGGAGCAGTTTCAGCCGACCATTTGGAATGCGTTTCTGATGCTGGAATTAAATCGATGAAAAACGGTGGAACAGTTCCTGTTTTGCTTCCGGGAACAGCACTTTTTCTTGGACTTAAGAATTATCCACCTGCAAGAAAAATGATTGAAGCGGAATTACCTGTTGCACTCGGAACAGATTTTAATCCTGGTTCTTCATTCACACAAAGTTTGCCGTTGATGATGACAATTGCTTGTACACAAATGAAAATGACACCTGATGAAGCATTTTACGCTGTTACTGTCAATTCTGCAAAAGCAGTTGCTCGTGAAGGGCTTGGAACTTTGGACATTGGCTCTGTTGCAGATTTTGTTGTTTGGGACGCAAAAGATTTAGAAACTTTGCCTTACTACTTCGGTGGCAATTTAGTGGAAAGAACTTATAAGAACGGCGAATTAGTTTACTCAAAAAAATAAGAAGGAAATAAAATGACTTACCATTTTTCAAAAAAAATAGATGTTACTTTTGAGGAAGCACTTACAAAAGTTGAAGATGCTCTCAAAATCGAAGGTTTTGGAATTCTGACCCAAATTGACGTAAAAGCAACTTTCAAAAACAAATTAGACGTTGATTTTAGGAAATATAAAATCCTTGGAGCTTGTAACCCGAACTTTGCAATTCAAGCAATTTCTGCCGAAGCCAAAGTCGGAACACTGATGCCTTGCAACGTTATTGTGCAGGAAACGGAAGACGGGAAAGTCGAGGTATCAGCGATTAACCCAAGAGTTACTGTCGGAGCAATTGGAAATAAGAATTTAGATTCTCTTGTTGACGATGTTACTAACATTATGAAAAAAGTTGTTAGTAACTTGTGAGAAATATTGGACATAAATCTCTTTCTCTTCTGCACAAAGTTGGAATTTATAACCTTGAAGATTTGAGAAGAGTTGGAGGTTTGGAGACTTACCTCAAACTCAAGAAAATTGATTCAAGTGTTACAAAAAATATGCTTTGGGCTTTGCTTGGTGCAGAACTAAATATGGATTGGCGAGAACTTCCGATTGAGTTAAAAAATGATTTACTAATGAAGTTAGAAAATGAAAATATCTAATTCCAAACTCCTCTTAATTTCAATTCTAATTTCAGTTTTCCTCCTTGAAGTTGCTTCTTTGGTAGTTTATAAATTCTTACCTGAGCATTTCAACAATGGAAAACGAATTGTAGCAATTTACTTAGGAAATGAGCCTGAAATTCAAAGTAAAATCGAACCTCATCCTTACTTGCTTTACCAAACAACAAAGAATTTTAGTGGAAAGGGCTTCTTACAACACAATTCTTTGCGTTATCGGAATGAGGAGTTTGAAATTGAAAGAGATTCTTCTGTAACGAGAATTCTTGCTCTTGGTGGTTCAACAACTTATATGTTTCCTTACGTTCCAAATCCCAACAATACTTGGGTTGGGCAACTTGAAAATCATTTGAATAAACAAGGAAAAGGAAAGTTTCAAGTCATAAATGCAGGTTTGTCTTACGCAACAACAGCTGAACTTTTAGCCTCTTACGCTTTTAGACATCAATTTTTAAAGCCTGACATTTTGATAATTCACACAGGTGGGAATGACATTACTCCACTTTTTTACGAAAATTACGATTCGGAATACACGCATTTTCGTGCTTCAGGAAATGGTCTAAAACCTCGAAAATTTGAAAAATACATTTTAAAAATTAGTGCAACTCTTAGGCTTTTTTACACAATTTGGCTAAATACTCAAGAAACAGTTTACCAATCTCAACCTTACACTTTGGATTTGATTGACAGAGAAAAAGCTCTTGAAAGGGTCAGGCAAAATGAAAGTTTGGGCTTCCGACGAAATTTAGAAACTCTTGTAAAAATGGCAAAAAATGATGGTGTAAAAGTTTTACTTTTTGGCTTTTTACAAGCGAGAGAAGGGAACCTTTCAACAAACAAACCTGTTCTCAAAGGATTAGAAAAAGCCTATTCGATTGGATTACAAAAGCACTACAAAATTATGGAAGAGATTTCGCAAAAATATGAAGTCCCGTTTATAATTCCCAAACAAGAATTGTTTGAAGATTCTTGGTTTTTGGATAATTGTCATTTGAATGAAGAAGGTGAAAAGGTTAAGGCAAAAATTTTGTTTGATTTTTTTACAGAAAGGAATTTTATGAATGAGTAATTGGTATTCAAGACCTGTGTTTTTTGTTAGAAATGTAGAACTTGCAATTGAGTTTTACACTCAGAAACTTGATTTCACTTTAGCTTGGAATCACTCTGAAAATGGCAAAATTTTAGTCGCTCAAGTGAGCAGATTCGACTTGGAAATTATTCTGACTTTGGACGAAGAAAAGTGTGGAAAAGGACGGATTTTCATTTCACTCGAAGAAGAGGAAACAGAATTTTTAAAAACTGAAATTGAAGCAAAATCAATTGATTCAGAAGAAATAACTTGGGGAATGCCAGTAATAAAAATTTTGGATGTTGATGGGAATGAGTTATTTTTTACAACGGTTTAAGTTTGTTTCTTATAGAAAAAAGTAAATTACGTAAAAATTTAAGGAGATAAAATTGTCTAAATTTATAAGTTTAGTTTTAATGCTTGTTTTTATGGGTTTTGGTTGTCGTAGTTCAATTTCCGAACCAAACCTTCCAAAGGATCTAAAATATACAATAGTTGAAGATGCCAAAATGATTGGGAGAATTAAAAGGTCTATTGTAGTTTTGTTAAATAAAAAAGTAGATGTAAAGGTTTTATCTAAATTAGCTCGTAAACTTAGAAATAGCGACCCAGTTGACTATGATAAAACTTTTATTAGATATTTAATAGATAAAGAAGATTCTTTGGGGTATTGGGCAAGTTCACATTTTACACCGTATTTAAATGTGAAAATTTTAAGACCTTTCATTGAAGGGTCTGAGAAAAAACTCATTGAATCCAAATTTAAATCAAATGGCGAAATAATTGGTACTTGGAGAAGTAACCAATTCGAACTTGATTTTACAGAGAGTAGTACTAGATTCCTATTTGTAGAAGGGAGGTATTTTTCTGAGAGTTTGTTACTTTCAGATAGTAGCGAAACAACAATTTTGTTTGAAATGGAGAAGATTGAATGTGGTAATGAAAGGATATGTTTTAAGGCGAGATACGGAAGTTCCCCTTTTCATCATAATGCAATTAATAGTGAAGGTGAGTTAGAACATTGGTATCAAGGTAAGATTACTTCCATAGATAAAAGTATCAAATAAAATTAATTCTATTTGAGGAGTCAATTTTAAGACAAAAAAGGCGATAACAAATGTCATCGCCTTTAAAAATAGAAAATTATTTTTTAATCTTCAACTATCCAAGTATCACCTTGATTGAGAAGTGCTTCCAAATCGCCTTCGCCTTTTTGTTCTTTAGCGTAATCAATTTGTTTAACTAACTCGTCTTCGTAACAAGGTTTTTCGATTGAACGTAAAACCCCGATTGGTGTTGGAAAGTCAGGTTTCTGAGAAAGTGAACTCAAAATATGAGCCAAGGTTACATCTTCAGCATATTGGTCGTGAACCAATAAATCTTCAATTGAATGCTTACCATCTTCAAGAGAAACAACGACAGGTTTCAAACCGTCAAGTTTAATTCCTTTATTATCGTCTTTTCCAAAAACCATTGGTTTATCGTGTTCGAGGTAAAGGCAATTTTCAAGTTTCGATACTTTATCTGTATATTGGAGAAAAGCACCGTCATTGAAAATGTTACAGTTTTGGTAAACTTCTACAAAAGAAGTTCCTTTATGCTTTGCAGCAACTTCCATCAATTCACCAAGATGTTTTGTATCTCTGTCAATTCCTCTTGCCACAAAAGTAGCTTTTGCACTAAGTGCAACATCTGAAGGATTGAAAGGTTCTTCAATCGAACCGAAAGGAGTTGATTTTGTAATTTTACCTTTTTCAGAAGTCGGAGAATATTGTCCTTTTGTCAAACCATAAATTCTGTTGTTAAACAAAATTACGTTAATGTTTGGGTTTCTTCTAAGTAAGTGGATAAAGTGATTTCCACCAATACTTAACGAATCTCCGTCTCCTGTTGCAAGCCAAACGTCAAGTTTAGGATTTGTTGCTTTGATTGCTGTTGCAAAAGCTGGTGCTCTTCCGTGAATTGTATGAAAACCATAAGTATTCATATAATAAGGAAAACGACTTGAGCAACCGATTCCTGACACAAAAACAGTTCCTTCTTGAGTGTTTCCGAGAACAGGCATAATCTTTTGTACTGATGCTAAAATTGCGTAATCTCCGCAACCTGGACACCATCTTACGTCCTGATCAGATACAAAATCTTTTTTCTTTAATTGTTGAGTTTCTGTTGACATATTTTTCTTTCAGAGTTTTTAAACTATTTACCTATTACTTCAGCAATTTTTGCCTGAATTTCACCAACAACAAAAGGTTGCCCTTTTACTTTGCTGTAACAAATTGCATCAACAACGTATTTATCACGAATCAAATGAACGAGTTGACCATTATTTAATTCAGGAATAAGAACTTTTTTAAAGTTCTTAATAATCCCACCTAAATCATTTGGTAATGGATAGACATATCTTAAGTGAGCGTGAGAAACAGAATAACCTTCTTCTCTTGCTCTTTCAACAGCTGTTGCTGTTGCACCGTAAGTTCCACCCCAACTAATAACTAACAAATCACCTTTTTCGTCTCCAACAACTTTTGTTGCAGGGTATTCATTAGCAATTCTATCGACTTTTTCAAATCTTAAGTCATTCATTGTTTGGTGATTATCAGGGTCGTAACTAATATTCCCTGTTACGTTTTGTCTTTCGATTCCACCGATTCTGTACTGCAAACCTTTAGTTCCTGGAATAATCCATTTTCTCGCTAAAGTTTCAGGATTTCTTGTGTAAGGATGGAAATTATCAGGGTCTGCTGTGTGGTCGTATTCAATTGGTTTTAAGGTGTCAATGTTTGGAATTTTCCAAGGTTCAGCACCATTTGCAACGTAATTATCAGTTAAAAGAATGACAGGAGTCATATATTTTATTGCAATTCTTGTTGCTTCGTAAGCCATTTCAAAACAATCAGAAGGAGTTGCTGCTGCCATAACAGGAATTGGAGCATCTCCATTTCTTCCATAAACTGCTTGAAAAAGATCAGATTGCTCAGTTTTGGTTGGCATTCCAGTACTTGGTCCAGCTCTTTGAACATCAATTATTACTAAAGGAAGTTCAGTAGCAATTGCGAGTCCGATTGCTTCTGTCTTAAGAGCAAGTCCAGGACCACTTGTTGCAGTAACACCAATTGCTCCAGCATAAGAAGCACCAATTGCAGAACAAACTCCTGCAATTTCATCTTCTGCTTGGAAAGTTTTTATACCAAAGTTTTTATGCTTTGCAAGTTCGTGTAAAATATCACTTGCAGGAGTGATTGGATAACCACCGTAAAACATTTGCTTTTTAGCTTTGCTTGTAGCTGCGACCAAACCGAGTGCAAGAGCAGTGTTCCCCATAATACTTCTGTATTTTCCAGGAGCAAGTTTTGCGGGCTTAACTTCGTAAGAAATTGCAAATGCTTCTGTTGCTTCACAGTAAGCGTAACCGCCTCTTAAAGCTAAAATATTAGCTTCTGCGACTTTCTCTTTCTTCGCAAATTTTTTCTTAATAATATTTATAGTAAAATCAAGAGGTCGGTTGTAAAGCCAGAAAACCATTCCGAGTGCGAAAAAGTTTTTACATCTGTCAATTCCTCTTGTATCCAAACCAGTTTCTTTTAGTGCTTCTCTTGTAAGGTTTGTAATATTTACAGGGAAAACTTGATACTTATCAAGAGTGTAATCTTCAAGAGGATTTGATTCGTATTTTGCTAAAGCGAGATTTTTTTTCTCGAAATTTGCAGTATCAACAATCAAAACACCATTTGGTTTTAATTTAGGTAAATTTACCTTTAATGCAGCTGGGTTCATTGCGATTAAAGTATCGCCAATATCACCAGGAGTTCTTAAATCATAGTTACCAAATTTAAGTTGGTAACCACTAACACCTGCAAGAGTTCCTTGTGGAGCTCTAATCTCAGCAGGAAAGTCCGGTAATGTTCCAATATCGTTACCAACAATCGCAGAAGTGTTAGCTAATTCGTTACCGACTAACTGCATTCCGTCTCCAGAATCACCTGCGAAAATTACTGTAACATCTTTTAAGGTCTCGACAACCTTTTGTGCCATTTTGAAGTACCTTGCTTATTTAAAAAAAAATTAAATTAACTATTTATTTACAAAAAGTTTTGAAAGATAAAAGATTTTGCTTTGCTATCAAAATCAATTAATCTAACCTTTAAAAATCAAATTTTTGTTATCTTGTTGAAACTTTAAACTAAGTTTATTTGTAATAAAAATTTTAATTCTAAAATAAGATTTATTTATGCAAAACGAGTTTGTAAATCCATCTATAAGTTCCGAAGACTTAGAAATTGAACAGTCACTTCGTCCTTCGCTTTTTGATGAGTTTGTTGGACAGAGGAAAATTGTTGAAAATCTGAAAGTTTTCATCGAAGCTGCAAAAATGCGGAATGATGCCTTAGACCACGTTTTACTTTTCGGTCCTCCAGGTCTTGGTAAAACTACAATTTCCAATATTATTTCAAAGGAACTTGGAGTTCAAATGGTTACGACTTCTGGTCCTGTTTTGGAACGCCCTGGAGATTTAGCAGGAATTTTGACAGGACTTGAAGAAAATGATGTTTTGTTCATTGATGAAATTCACCGTTTGAACAATGTTGTTGAGGAATACCTTTACTCTGCGATGGAAGATTTTAGACTCGATATTTTAATTGACAAAGGACCAAACTCAAGAAGTGTACAGCTTGAGTTACCAAAATTTACTTTGATTGGAGCAACAACGAGAGCAGGGCTTTTGACAGCTCCAATGAGAGCAAGATTTGGAGTGATTAGCCGTTTGGATTACTACGATGCGGAAGAACTTGATAAAATTGTAAAACGCTCAGCGAGAATTTTGGAGTTGGAAATTGACGTACACGGTTCACTCGAAATTTCCAAACGTTCACGAGGAACTCCAAGAATTGCAAATAGGCTGTTGAGACGTGCAAGAGATTTTGCCCAAATCAAAGGCAACGGAGTAATTACAAAAAAAATCGCAGATTATGCTTTGACAATGCTTGAAGTTGACCAAAATGGTCTTGACGAAATGGACAAACGAATCTTAAAAACAATTATCGAAAAGTTTAATGGCGGACCTGTTGGGCTTAACACAGTTGCTGTTGCTGTTTCAGAAGATGCAGGAACTTTGGAAGAAGTTCACGAACCTTACTTGATTCAACAAGGTTACTTGCAACGAACTCCAAGAGGGAGAGAAGTAACTCCATTAGCTTACACAACAATGGGTTTTACTCCAAAAAGTGGTATGCAGGAAAAATTGTTTTAGAAGAATTTAGGACTCAAGAGCATTGGAACGAGAAAATAACGAAAAATAGTTAAAACAAAGTTGCTGGTTTTACGCTTACAGCGGAATGCACACTCCAAATTTTCACTTGAAACAATTTTAATTTTTACTCCGTAACAAATTCAACTTCAAACAAAAATTTATAGGTGTTAAAAATGAAAATTTATTTTGAAAATTGTTCAAGTTTAAAAAATGTTGAATTTGAAATTTTAGATGGTAGAGTCCAAGTTTTTAAAAAAGACTCAAACAAAATTTTATTTGAAATTAATGACAAGGCTGAAATTTTTGTTAATCTTGAAAAAGTCGAAATTACAGAATCACAAAAAGAAATTTCTCAAAAATATTATGAATTAGCAAATAAGGCTTTTGAAGCAGGAAAAGGGATTGGTAAAGAAGGAATTCTTGTTGGAAAAGACGGACTAAAATTAGCTTTTTCTGCAATTAAGAGTATTTTCCAAGGTGAAGAAGGTGAAGCAAGAGTAGAGGCTGAAGCAAAAGCAATTGAAGAAAAAGCTCAAAACCTTGAAAGTGGTGCTACAGAACTAGAAAGTTTGGTTGAAGAATTTAGTAAAATCCATTCAATCTTAATAAATGAGATTGATGAACTTAGTGTAAATCTTTTTTAGAGTAGAGTTATCATTTTTGAAAAAATAAAATCGTTCCTCCAAGTGAACGAAGTTGAGTTCGAGGTTTTTCATCACGAGCCAACTTTGACCTCCGAAGATTCTGCCAAAGTTCGAGGTGAAGAACTAAAAACAGGCGGAAAAGCACTTTTGCTAAAAATTGATAAAGGTTTTAAACTCTTTGTCTTGGCAGCTGATAAAAAACTAAATTCCAAGAAAATTAAAAAAAATTTTAAAGTTAAAAGTATTCGGTTTTCTACCAAAGAAGAGCTGTACACACTAACTCAACTTGTTTCGGGTTCTGTTCCACCTTTCGGAAAGCCTATTTTAGATTTTGAACTTTTCGTGGATAATTCGATTTGTAAAAATGAAGTAATTTGTTTTAACGCAGGAAGTTTAGAGGATAGTATAAGAATGAAAGTTAGGGATTACATAAAAGTTGCGAAGCCAAATGAAATTTTTGACTTCAGCAACTCTTAGCTATTTTTCAATTACTTAGGTTCTGAAACACCGTATCTTTTTTTCTTCATTCTGATTTCGTGCATTCGTTCACTTGGGCTTACATAAAATGATCTTTCTCTGTATCCGCGAACTACTTTGTTTTTATTACACTCAGTTGTAAATCTCCTTAAAGTCTTTTCAAAAGATTCGTTGTCTTTTACTTTTACTGATAACATTGCATTTCTCCTGTGAGTTAGATTTCGTAAGTACAATTTCTTTAAAAAACTTAATCAATTAGTTGCATATTCATAAAATGTGCCAAAAGAAAAACACTTTCCAAGTAATTCTTTCGTTGGTTTAGTGGGTAAAATTTTTGCACTGCTTCATTTTTAAACCACTTTTGAATTTTCAAAAAATTTAAAAAGTAAAGATTTTCAAAAGTCGTTGAAATTAAAACTCTGATTTCTTAAATTCGTTGCCCTTAAAAATGTTAAAAACTACTTTTTTCATTATTTATGGGAAAAATGGGAGTTTTTAAATAAATGATACAATCAGAAACAAAAGGAAATAGTTATGATTAGTATTCAAAACGTAACAAAATCCTACGGTGCTTCTAAAGCCGTAAATAATATTTCCCTTGAAATCGAAAAAGGGGAAATTCTTGGTTTCTTAGGTCCAAATGGTGCTGGAAAAACAACAATGATGAAAATGATTACTTGTTTTTTTCCACCAACCGAAGGAACCATAGAAGTTGACGGATTCAATGTGTTCGACCAAAGTTTTCAAGTTCGTGAACTTATTGGATATTTGCCAGAACACAACCCACTTTATTTAGAAATGAATGTCGTTGATTATTTAAAATTCGTAGCGGACATTCGTAAAATTTCTGATAAAAGTGGTAGAATTCGTGAGATTATTGAACTTTGTGGAATTGGTGAGATGAAATCAAAACTCATCGGGCAACTTTCCAAAGGTTATCGACAGAGAGTCGGGCTTGCACAGGCATTGATTCACAATCCACCGATTTTGATTCTTGATGAACCGACGACTGGTCTTGACCCGAATCAAATTGTTGAGATTCGTAACTTGATTAAGCAACTTGGACAAGACAAGACTGTAATTTTTTCGACACACATTCTTTCAGAAGTCAAAGCAATTGCAAATAGAGTTACAATCATTAATCGTGGTGAAATCGTTGCTGATGGTTCATCAGAAGATTTGCAAAACCAAGCAAGTGGAACTACCAAAATTAATCTCGAAATTAAAGTTGGTGGTACAAATTCAGTTGCCGAAAAACTTTCTGCAATAAATGGTGTCAGTAATGTGAAGACTTTGAACCAATCAAATGAAAACTATGAAATTCAACTTGATGCAACTGGTGGTTCTGACCCAAGGGAAGAGATTTTTAATCTTGCAGTTTCTAATGATTGGAAACTTCTTGAAATTCACAGAGACAGAATGGACCTTGAAGACATTTTCAGAAGTTTAACACAGTAAAAAGGAAGGACAACGAAAATGACAAATATAATTTCGATTTTCAAAAAAGAACTGAATTCATTTTTTGACTCTTCATTAGCTTACATTGCGATTTTTCTTTTTCTAATAATTACAGGAGTTGGGTTTTTCAACTTTAGTTTTTTCTTACAAAAACAAGCTGACGTGAGAGATTTATTTTTCTTTTGCAGTGCAGTTTACATAATTACAATTCCTGCAATTACGATGCGGCTCATTTCAGAAGAACTCAAAAATGGAACTTTAGAACTTCTTACAACTTACCCTGTTACAGATTTTCAAATTGTTTTCGGGAAATTTTTAGCTTCGCTTACACTTCTCACAATTACAATTGCTTTAACTTTTGTTTATACTTTTTCAGTTTCCACTCTTGGGAACTTGGACGAAGGAATTGTTATGGGAGGTTACATTGGACTGATTTTGATGGGAGCAGTTTTGATTGCTCTTGGAGTTTATATTTCGAGTGCAACTGATAGCCAAGTTGTTGCTTTGATTGTAAGTGTTGCAGTGATTTTCTTTTGGATTTTCTTGGACAACATTTTAATCTTCATCGGTGGAAATGTTAGAATCTTTGAATTTATCGCAATTGACACGCATTTCACGAACATTCAACGTGGCGTTGTGGACTCAAGAGACATAATTTATTATTTCTCTTTTATCACTCTGTTCTTGTTTCTTGCAACTCGTTCACTTGCCGGTAGAAAATGGGCTTAGAAAGGAGAATCAAAAATGGCAAATAGAAAAACAGATTTTAAAGTCAATTCAACAGCAATTTTAGGTTTGCTAATCGGAATAATTATTGCGGTAAATGTAATCTCGAATTACTTTTTTGTAAGACTTGACTTGACTGAAGACAATATTTTTACGCTTTCACCGATAAGTATTGAATCGGTTAGCAATCTCGACGACAAAATTTTTGTTCGTGCTTATTTTAGTGCAGACATTCCTGCACCGCTTTCCAACACAAGACAATTTCTTCAAGACCAACTTGATGAATTTAGAGCTTACTCAGACGGTAAACTTGACTACGAATTCATCTCTGAAAATCTTGACGAAGTCGGAACAAAAGCTGGAATTCAGCCAGTGGATTTGCGTGTTGTAGAAAATGACGAAGTTTCGGTTAGAAGGGTTTACTTAGGTCTCGTAATGCAATACGAAGACAAACAAGAAGTAATGCCTTTCATTCAAAATTCAAACGGGCTTGAGTATGACTTAACCAAAAGAATTTTGAAACTCACATCAGAATCAACGAAAAAAATCGGTTTCTTAACTGGACACGACGAAGTTGGAAATGACCTTTTACAAAATGCTCGTTCTCATCTTTCTGAACAATACCAACTCGTTCCTGTTTCATTGGAATTTGGAAAAACAGTTCCAGCAGACCTTGAAGCATTACTTGTTATTGCTCCGAAAAAAGCACTTTCAGATTGGGATAATTACGCAATTGACCAATACATTATGACTGGCGGAAAAGTCGGTTTTTACTTGAACAAAGTTAGTGCAGATATTTCGACTCAAACCGCTGAAAATATTGAGTTGAACGTTGACGGGTTAATGACTCATTACGGAATTAAAGTAAATTCAAATCTTGTTCAAGATTTGTTAAATCAACCGATTAGCGTTTCTGAAAGACGTGGAATCTTTAATGTTCAAAGACAGGTGCCTTATCCGTTTTTACCTTTGATTCGTGATTTTGCAAAAGAAGATGCGATGGTAAAAGACCTCGAAAATGTTTCGCTTTATTTCTCAAGTACAATTGACACAACTTTAGCGGCTGACAAACCTGACGTAACTTTTACTCCAATAGCTTTTACTTCACCAAAAACCAAATTAGTTTCAAATAATTACTCACTTTATCCACCTGACCCAAAAACTTTGAATCCAAATGAATACAATCTTGGAAGACAAGCAGTTGCAGCAACACTTCAAGGAAAATTCACTTCTTACTACCACAACAAAGACAAACCACAGTTTTTGAAGGAAGATTCAACAGTTGGTTTTGACCCTCAATCAACTTTGCTTGAAACAGAAAATGCAAGAATTTTTGTTGCTGCTGATGGTGATTTTATGCAAGACAACTTTATGAACCAACCTGACAACTTGAACTTTTTCTTGAATTCAGTTGATTGGCTTGCTTCGACAGAAGGTTTGATTCAAATTCGTTCAAGAGGAGTTACGGATAGACCTCTTGAAGAAATTGATGACGGAACAAAAAATATGATTAAATGGGGTAACAGTGTTGGTTTGCCTTTACTCGTTTTACTTTTCGGACTCGTAAGATGGCAAATGCGTAAAAATAGAAAGGTTGAAATCTAATGAAGAACGTAGGAATTTTAGTTGTAATTTTATTAGTTCTTGGTGGAATCGCTTACTTTGTCGTGAACAGTAGTGATTCTACAGTTGACTCGGATTTGACAAAGGATTTCTTTGCAGTTGACTCTGCAAGCATTACAAAAATTGAAATGAATTCTGTAGCTAACGGTGATGTTATTCTTTCAAAAGAAAGCGGAACTTGGATGCTCACAAAACCTGTCAATTACAAAGCTGACACGTCGAGAGTTTATTCTTTACTTAAAGAAGCTAAAAGCATTAAAGTTATAAACCCTGAGGTTTCCTCGAACCCAACAAAACACGCAAAATTTAATGTTGATGATTCTTTAGGAACTTCTGTCAAACTTTATTCTGCAAACGGTTTGGCAGCAGAATATGTTATTGGCAAAAGAACTAACGGCGGAATTTTCATAAGACAACCAAACAGTGATGTTACAATTCTCACAAGCACTTTCAACTCTTTTGCCTTTGCACAAAAGGCAGAGCAATTCCGTGATAAAGTGATTTGTAAGTTAGAGTCTGAATCGATTACGGGTTACGAAGTAACTTCTCCAATTGGAAAAATCACAGTTGAAAAAGCTGATTCACTTTGGTTTGTTAGCGGAGAACGTAAAAAGGAAAAAAGAACCGAAGCAAACGGTAACTTCATAAACACTTGGAATACAAGATTCGGTAATTTTTACACTTCAAAGTTCAAAGATGAAACTTCGGGAGCAGATTTCTCAAAACCTGAAATCCTGATAAAAGTAACGACTACCTCGGGTGAGAAGTCAGTAGCAGCAGTCTTGGATTTGGAAGACAAAAACTTTTTCCAAGTTAAGTATTCCGATTCAGAACAAATCTTCCTCGTTTCAAAAGGAGTCATTGACTCTTTCGCAAAACCTTACGAAGACCTTAAAAAAATCGAAGAAAAGAAATAGTTTTTCTCAATCCTGAAAGGATTTTAAACCTTTCAGGATTTTATTCGATTTCAACTTCTCGCCATTCCCAGTTAAGTTGCCAAAGGTTTATTGAGTTGTTATAGTCTCCAATAATTACTTTTGAACCATCAGGGCTTATATCAAATGACCAAATTGCTTCTGAATGAGTTCCTTCCCAAAGTAATTGCCCATTTGAAGAATCCCAAATTTTAAGAGTTTTACCTGCAATACTTAACACTTTGGTTCCATCAGGACTAAAAATCACTTTACGGGTTGTACCAGAATGAGTTTTGCTCCATTTCTCAGAAGCATTTTCAACATCCCAAACTTTTACGTAAGGACTTTCACCACCGCTTACAGCTAGTTTACTATCAAAACTAAAATCTACAGAAAGAACATATCCTGAATGATAGCCTGTTAATAAAACAGAGCCTGTTGCTATATCCCAAACTTTAATATTATCTTGATAACTTCCAGATATTAGTTTAGAGCCATCAGGGCTAAACCTAATAGGATGAATGTCAGGGTGATTGCTACGCCAAATAATAGAATCGCCTTCCAGTGATGAAAGATATAAATATGGATTTTGTGCTCCTGCTATTTTTTGCCCATCATTGCTGAAATCAAGAGATGTACTACCACCAAAATTGTGTAAGATTGTACCATCGAAAGCATTAAATATCTTTAATCCATTACCAACCATTGCAACTTGATTATCAGTAGGACTATATTTTATTTGGGTAACGAACCCAGAAGCATCATATGACCAAATTAAAGAACCTGTTTGAAGGTTCCAAATATTTAATTTTCCTTGACTTCCACTTGCAACTTGTGAACCATTTTGATTACTAGCAATAGAAGATACTCTTTGTGAATGAAGTCCTGTCCATTGTAATGAACCATCTATCGAATCCCAAACTTTGATTGTTTTATCTTCGCTCCCACTTATAATTTTATTTCCATCGGTGCTAAATTGAACTGTTAGAACTTTATCAGAATGATTTGCTGTCCAAACAGTTGTTCCTTCCAAGCCATACCTTACTTTTAGTAATGCAACATTTGAATTGTTTGAATTTGTAAATGCAGTTAGTTTATAAGTATAATTTAACCAAGTAAAAATATCAGTATCTATGAAAGAAACTGAGTTTGAGGGTAATATTGCTAACTCTTGAAAATTCCCATTATTGATTTGTCTTTCAATTTTATATTCGACATCAAAGCTATAATTACTTTCCCAAGTTAGTTCAAGCTCAGAATTGCTGATTATCTGCATTTTGAAATTTGTCGGAGCTGGGAAATTTGTTTGAATACTTTTTTCTTGAGTGTAAGAAGAAACATTAAAGTTTGAGAATGCTTTGACTCTATATCTGTATTCTTTTGTAGGTAATAGACCATTATCAGTAAAGTTTGTTGAGTTTGGTAAAGTAGAATGAACTTCAGTAAAGTTTCCATTTTCTTCTTTTCTTTCGATTATAAAACCATTTTCAAAAGTAGAATTATCCTGCCATGTCAATGTTACTTCAGAGCCTGTGTATTGAATTATTTCTAAATTTGATGGAGCAGGGAAGTTTGTTTGAATGCTTTTTTCTTGTGTATAAGCCGAATAAGTAGAATTTGTAAATGCTTTGACTCGATAAGTATAATTATTTGAAATAAGAAGACCACTATCTTTAAAATTTGTTGAACCTGATGAAGTGGAATGAATTGCCGAAAAATTTCCATTGTTTACTTTTCTTTCAATTGTAAATCCTTCTTCAAAACTTGAATTGTCTTGCCAGTTCAAGTTTGCTTCTGAGTCTGTAACTTGAGCAATTTCTAAGTTTGTAGGAGCAGAAAAGCCAGTGTTAATATGGGCTTCATTTGAGTAAGTAGAATTGTTAATTTGGCTAAATGCTCTAACTCTATAATTATAAGTTTGTGTCTCGGAAAGTGTAGAATCCAAATAGCTGGTTGAATTAAAGGGTAATATCGCAAGTTCTTCGTAAGTATTATTTATTTCTTTTCTTTCGATTTTGTAACCGCTTTCAAATTCACAATTATCTAACCACGAAAGGTTAACTTTTGAATCTGAAATCTGCAAAATCTCTAAGTTTGTTGGTACGGGAAAATTAGTTTGGACATTTGAAGATTGCGAGTAATAGGAAGAATCATTTTTTGCAAATGCACTTACCCTATAAGAATAAATCTTTGAAGTTGAAAGACCAGAATCAATAAAACTTGTTGAATCGGCATTTACAAAAATAATCTCAATAGAGTTTTCCTCATTAATCTTTTTCTCGATTTTAAACCCTTGAAGTTTTTTTAGAATTTCAACATCTTTTGAAAATTGCCAAGATAATTGAACCTTAGAATCAGAAATTTGACTTGTCTGTAAACTATCAGGGGAAGGGAAAATACTCTCATTTTTGTCAATTTTTATATCCATATCGTCTCCAAAACATGAATAAAGACAAAAAATCGTTAGAACTAAAATAATTGCTCTCATTAAAAAGCTCCGTAGTTTTTAATATTTATTCAAAATAATATTATTTTGAATAAATATTCTACAAAATTTTGCTTTTTATTTCTCAGCTTTTAATAAAAAATTTTCCGGGATACTGTTTTACAATTCCTTTTAGTTCTAATGCTAAGGCGATTGTTAGGCAACGGAAAACAGGAATTTTTGTAATTTCTGCGATTTTATCGATGTGAGTTCCATTTGGTTCAAGTGAGCTTACAAAACTTTCTTCTTCGGGCAAAAGTTGTGGCAAAAGTGAAGTCTGTTTTTCCTTTGCATCAACGTTAAAATAGAACTCTAATTCTTGAACAATGTCTTCGATTCCTGTCGTTAGTTTTGCACCATTTTGGATTAACTGATTTGTTCCTGCACTTTTTGGGGAATTGATTGGACCGGGAATTGCGAATACCTCTTTTCCTTGTTCGAGTGCGATGTCAGCTGTAATTTTTGCACCACTTTTGATTCCTGCCTCAACAACTACAACTCCAAGAGACATTCCACTAACGATTCGGTTTCTGATTGGAAAATTTCTTGAGTCTGGTCTTGTCCCAAATGGAAATTCCGAAACAATTGCACCTCCGTTAAAAAGCACTTTGTCAACTAAATCTTTGTTCTCAGAAGGATAAATTACATCTAAACCAGAACCTAAAACAGCAACGGTTTTTGCTTCTTTAGCGACAGTGCAGCGGTGTGAAATTGAGTCAATTCCGCGAGCAAAACCGCTGACAATTGTGCAATTTCTTTCTACAAGTTCGTTGACAATTTTTTCAGTAACAAACTTACCGTAAACAGTGGGAGCTCTCGTTCCGACAACTGCAATCGGGATTTCTTTGAGTGTTGGCAATTTTCCCAAAACGTAAAGTATTAATGGTGGAGAATGGATTTCTTTCAAAAGTTGTGGATAATCGGAATGCCAAAAGTGAATTGCTTCTGCACCAGTTTTTTCTAAAGACGAAATTTGTTTCTCTAAAAATTTGTCAGAGTCAAAAGAAAGGATTTTTTCGGCAGTTGCCTTTTCGATTCCTTCAATTTGGATTAAATCTTGGATTGAGGCATTAAAAACATTTTCGGGAGTTTCAAATTTTGAAATTAATTTTCGGATTTTTGCTTGACCAACGCGAGGAACAAGACTCAGTTTTATCAAATTTTCTAAATTCATTTTCTCATTTTATTTTCTTGAATGGAAGTTGTTTCTCTTTCAAAATAACTAAAAAATTGAAAATTCAGAATTAAGAATTTTGTGCTAAGAGTTTTTAGTTAGTCGCAGATTAGTTTACAGACAGAGTAAATTTTCACTTTTGAGTTTGGAGGTGGAACTTGCTTTTTGACGAAACCGTTGCCGACCAAAGCGAAGTCAATCTGCTCTAAAGCCAAGCGGTTTACGGCTTCTCTCACAGAAAGTCCGACAACTGAAGGAACTTCTCGCAAGTCATTTTCAGGAGGTTTTTCTTGGGCAAGTTTAACTTCAACGAAAGATTGTTTTTCTAAATCACCACCTGCTTCGGGGATTTGTTCAACAACGATTTTACCAACACCCGAAAATTTAATTTCTAAGCCGATTTGGTTGAGCTTATGTTTTGCATCGTCAAGATTCATTCCTTTTAAATCAGGAACGTCGATTTCAGGTAAAACTTTTTTTGAGAATTTCTCGCCTGACTCAAGTGCAAGGTCGATTTGGTAGTTTGCACCTCGCAAAAGTCGAATAATTCGTTCAGTGATTCTTTTGAAAGTTGGACCGGAAATGTAGCCTCCCCAATAATTTCCCTTTTTCGGAGTGTCAATCATTACGAGGCAAACAATTTGTGGATTTTCAAGCGGATAAATTCCAACGAAAGAAGCAAGGTAATCTCTTTGTGAATAACCTCCTTCTTCTCCAGGTCTTTGAGCTGTTCCTGTTTTTCCACCGACTCTAAGACCTTTTACAGCTGCTTGTTCGGCAGTTCCACCTTCTTGCACAACTCCTTCAAGAAATGGAATCATCTTTTCGGCTGTTTCTTCTGAAACGACTCTTCTTACAAAAACAGATTCCTTTCGTTCAAGCATTTCCATTTGGTCGTTTAAAACAGCTTTAACAATCATTGGCTTCATTAATTTTCCACCGTTTGCTATCGCACAATAAGCATTTGCAGTTTGTAAAGCTGTAACTGCGACTTCGTGCCCGATTGAAATTTCAGCCCTTGAAATTCCAGACCAATCAAGTGGGTTTTTCAAAATCCCTTTAACTTCACCAATCAGCTCGATGTCTGTTTCTGTTCCAAAGCCAAAAGCTCTTGCGTAACGAAATAACTCACTGTTTCCAAGTGAATCGGCAACTTTGATTACACCAACGTTACTTGATTTTGCAAAAACATCTTTGAAGGAAAGCCAGCCATATTTTTTAGAATCTTTAATTGTTGTTCTATAAATTTTAATTTTCCCATTTTCGCAAAAAATAGAATCATCAGGCGAAATAATTCCATTGTTCAAAGCTCCAGCTGCTGTAACAAGTTTAAAAGTCGAACCCGGTTCATAAATGTCTGTTATTGCTTTATTCTTTCTTGCACTTGGGTCGTAATTTAGTGTCGTATTTGGGTCGTAAAACGGATAACTAGCCATTGCTAAAATCGCACTATTCTTAGGGTTCATCAGAACTACAACTCCACCTTTTGCTTCTGAATCAATTACAGTTTTGCTAAGCTCTTCTTGAACAATCGCTTGCATTTCGCCGTCAATTGTAAGGACAATATTTTTTCCATCAACAGCTTGTTTTTGCGGATACTCTAACGAAGGTAAACTTCTTCCCCAACCGTCAGCTTGTTCAACTAAAAATCCTTCACGTCCATTTAATAAAGTATTGAAGTTTTTTTCAATGCCATTTTGCCCATTGTTCTCAGAGTTTGTGTAACCGAGAATCTGAGCAGCTAATTCATTTCTTGGGTAATACCTTTTCGGATTCTTGTGGGTAAAGACATTTTTATTTTTCGCCTCAATTAGTTTTTTCGCTAAGTCTTCCTCAATGTCTTTTTCGAGCCAAACGAATTGTTTTTTAGATTGAAGTTTATTTTGGTAAAAACTTTTGGGTTTATTGAAAGTTTCAGCAAGAAGATTTAGAAGAATTTCTTTTTCTTTGTTTTTTTTTCTTAGTGAATGCGGATTTGCTGAAAAGGAATATTTGATTTTATTAGTTGCGAGAATTTTGAGGTTTCTGTCGTAAATCGAACCTCGAATAGGATAGAGAATCTTTTTAGATTTGTGTTGCCTTTCGGCGAGATTTTCGTAGTAACCTTTGTCTTTGACTTGGATTGTAAAAAGTTTGCCCAAAATTATAAGGGCAAAAATTAATCCGAAAAGAATTATAGAATTAATTCTTTTCTTACAACGTCTCTCGTGAGCTTGGATTTCTTCCATTTAAAAATTTTCCAAAAACTCAGAAAAATTAGATGAGTTTAATTATTTGATGCTTGAGCAGTTTCTGTACTAATTTGAAAATCAAACGTTTCTTCATCTTGGTGAATTTCCTTACGCAATGTTCGTTTTTCGTCCTTGAAAAAACAATCAGCACTAACAACGATTTTTTGTGGTTCTTTTGTATCAAAGACCAAACCGTGTTTCTCTTGAGCGATTTTGCCAAGTACTTCAAAACTTGCAAAAGAAGCAAATTCAGCATTAAGTCTTGAGTTCTCTTTAACTAAATTTTCTTTAGTTTTTTTCAGAGACCTGTTTGCAAAAGCTAATTTGTTACAATAATTTTGTTGGAACAAAAATGCAAGCACCAAGACAACGCCAATACCTGAAACGACGAAAGTCTTGAAAGAATTTTTTGGATGTAAGTTATTCACTATGTTTTACTCCCCCTCAGAAGTTCATTTTTGTGAAATTTAACTGAGCTTTTCTTACTAAATTTTTTCTGCAATTCTCAATTTTGCACTTCTTGCTCGAGAATTAATGTCAATTTCTTCTTGAGCAGGCATAATTGGTTTTTTTGTTAAAATATTAACTGTTGAAACTTTATCACAAGTGCAAATCGGCATTTTAGGCGGACAAACGCAATCCATTTTCTCGTGCCTAAAAAACTCTTTTACAATTCTGTCTTCTAATGAGTGATAAGAAATCACTCCGATTCTTCCACCTTTAGCCAAAAGTCCAATTGCACTTCCCAATGCAATTCTTAGGCTTTCAAGTTCTTGGTTCACTTCAATTCTAAGAGCTTGAAAAATTCGAGCTAAAGTTTTTGTTAAAAATCTGCCACCACTTACTTGAGAAATGACTTCAACAAGTTGTGAGGTGGTTTCAATTAACTTTTCCTTTCTGACTTGAAAAATATGACCTGAGATTTTCCAAGCATTTTTTTCTTCACCAAATTCTCTGAAAATTTTTGTTAAATCTTCACGTGAGTAAGAATTAACAATGTCTTTTGCACTTAAAGTTAGATTTTTATCCATTCGCATATCAAGTTCAGCATCTTTTTGGAAACTGAATCCTCTCTCAGCATTATCAATCTGAAAAGATGAAACACCTAAATCCAAAAGGATTCCCAAAAGAGGTTGAGCGTTGTGTTGAAGTGCAAATGAAGTCATTTCTTTGAAGTTTCCTTCACAAAAAGTGAAACGGTTTTCAGGAAATTTATTTTTGTTTTCAATTAATGCATCTTTGTCGCAATCAATTCCCAAAACTTTAATTTGAGGGAACTTTTCTAAAATTGCTCTTGTGTGACCTCCACCTCCTAAAGTTCCGTCAATAAAGTAGCCTTCTTTTTCCGAAGGTATAAAATTTAGAACTTCATTGAGAAGAACAGAAATGTGGTAATTTTTCAAATTTTTTATTTTTGTAAAAGGTCAAAAGAAAGAGCCATTTGGCTAATTCTAAGAAGAAATGTGACGTATGTCAAATAAAAAATTAATTTCGGAAAGCCCAAAAAATTATCTTTAAAGATAATTTTTTGGGTAAAGGCACTAAATATTGTGTGCTTTGTGTGATTTGTGTCAATATTTAGTGAGTTTTAAAACTTGAGCTACTCATAATTTTATTGAAGAAAAATTAACTTTTTTTCTGTAAACGTAAAATGTTAGGGCTTTCTCTTAAGAAATTACTTTAAGTGATTTTTACGTTTGTCGAAGTTAAGTTCAAACTCGTCAAAAAAAAGTTTCTTTTTTTTTATTTTTGTTTAGATTTTACGAATTGTTTAATTCCCAAAATAACAAAACTCACAATCGAAGGAAAAATATGCGCATCCTAATTGCTGATGATGATTTTGATGTCAGATTACTTTTATCAAGAACTGTTCAAAAATGGGGACACGAAGTCTTAACTGCTGAAGATGGTGCGGAAGCTTTAGAGCTAATTAAAAGTGAAAATATTACTTTTGTAATTAGTGATTGGATGATGCCGAATATGGACGGTTTGGAACTTTGCAGAAATATTCGCGAACTTGATGAAGCAAATTCTGGCTATACTTATGTGATTCTTCTTACGGCTAAAGAATCGAAAACTGAATTGATTCAAGGAATGGATGCAGGAGCTGATGATTTTGTAACTAAACCTTTTGATAAAGACGTTTTAAAAGTACGAGTTAGAGCCGGTGAAAGAATTCTTGAGTTAAAAGAAAATCTTGATGAAAAGAATAAAAAACTTACAGCTGCTTTACAAACAATCGAAAAGGATTTGGTTTCCGCAGCAAAAATGCAAAAAGGCTTACTTGCACCAACCCCTTCGACACTTTCAAACGTTAGGTTTGATTCAATTTACATTCAGTGTAGTTTCGTTTCTGGAGACATTTACAACTTTTTCCAATTCGACGAAGACCACATTGGGTTTTATTTACTTGATGTTGCAGGACACGGAATTCCGTCTGCTATGCAATCAGTAACTTTGAGTCGAGCTGTAAATCCGCTTCCTGAACAAACAAGCCTTTTAAAAAGATACATTTCTGAACTTTCAAAATATGAAGTTGTAAACCCTGCTCTTGCTGTCAGTCGTTTGAACGAGCAGTTTCAAGCAGACGAAGATACAATGCTTTACTTTACAATGGTTTATGGAATTATTAATACAAAAACAGGTTTGACAAAATTAACTCAAGCTGGTCATCCATCACCGATTTTTGTCCACAACGACGGAGGAGTAAAGTTCATCGGTGATGGAGGTTTTCCTGTTGGAATGTTGCCAGGAGTCGAATTTGATGAACACGAATTATACCTTCATAAAGGTGATAGACTTTTCCTTTATTCTGATGGTGTAACTGAATGTACTGGCGAAAATAATGAACTTTTTTCAGAGGAAAGGCTGCTTCAAACTCTTCAAGAAGAAAGGCACTCTCCTTTAAAAGATACTTTAGCAACACTTGAAGACTCTTTACGACTTTGGCATAATCAACCTGAATTTGAAGATGATGTAACTTTGCTAGCTATCGAAATTATCTGATTCTAACTTTAAAATTTCCTTAGGTTCATCAATTACAATGAAAACGAATGAACTAAAATACACTGTTTACGGCTTTGCTTTTGGACTACTTTTTCCAATTATCGCAACTTTAATTGAGGCGTTAGTTAGTTTCGGAAGTTTGGGAATTAGTGCAATTTGGCAATCTCAAATGACCCAACCACTTCTTTGGATAATTGACACTGCACCATTTGTTTTGGCTTTCTTTTCAAGAATTGCAGGAAAGCAACACGACGAACTTGAAAAGTCAATTATTCGCCTAAAGCACGTTACAGTTTCGAGAGATGAATTAGCACAAGAAGTCGCAGAACGTAAAAAAGTTGAGGCTTTATTACAAAATGCAAAAGAAGAAGCCGAGTCTGCGAACATTGCAAAAAGTGAATTTCTTGCAAATATGAGCCACGAAATCCGAACTCCAATGAATGCAATTATTGGAATGACGGAGCTTACTTTAGACACTCAATTAAAAGATGAACAAAGAAATTTTCTTAGAGTCGTGCATTCTTCGTCTGAAGCACTTTTGAGGGTAATTAATGATATTCTAGATTTTTCAAAAATCGAAGCAGGTTTGATGGAAGTCGAATCAGTTCCATTTTCAGTAAGAGATGTTGTTGAACAAGTTGGTGAAATTCTCGGAATTCGTGCAAGCGATAAAAATTTAGAGCTAATAAGTTACGTCCAACCTGAAATTCCTATTAATGTTGAAGGCGACTCGACAAGACTAAATCAAGTTTTGATGAACCTTGTTGGTAATGCGATTAAGTTCACAGAAACAGGCGAAGTCGTAATGAAAGTTGAAAAGAAAGAGTTAATTGTCAACGAGGAAGATGGAAGTCAAAAAGTGAGGTTACTTTTTTCAGTTTCGGATACAGGAATTGGAATTACTCACACACAACAGAAAAAAATCTTTGAGAAATTTTCTCAAGAAGATTCTTCAACAACTCGTCAGTACGGTGGCACAGGACTTGGGTTGACAATTTCAAAATCTATCGTTGAACTTATGGACGGGAGAATTTGGTTAGAAAGTGAAAAAGGGAAAGGTAGTAATTTTCTTTTTGAAATTGACTTTCCTTTCAAACCATCTGAAGAAAATATTACAGAATTTGCTTATCCTGATTTCAAAAATATTTCGGTCTTGGTAGTTGATGACAATAAAACAAACCGTTTCATTCTAAACAATGTTCTTAATTCTTGGGGATTTACTGTTGCAGAAGTTCCGAGTGGACAAGAAGCAATCGATCATTTAAAGAATCCTGAAAATAAAGTTGATTTAGTTGTCTTAGATCACCAAATGCCTGGAATGGATGGAGTTCAAGTTGCTTACTCAATTCGTAATGATATGAATTTGAAAGACTTAAAAATTGTGATGCTTTCTTCTTGGGGAGGACTTTTACAGAAAGACAAAATTGCTTTGGATTTGGCAGATTCTGTAAGTAAACCAATAAAGCAATCTGTTTTGTTTGAAGTTTTGATGAAGGGATTGAGGTTTGAAAAAGCTACAGTTCAAACTCAGGAAACCGAAGTTCAAGTCAAAAAAGAAAAACGTAAAATTGTAAACCGTCAACATATTAGAATACTCTTAGTTGAAGACAATATTGACAATCAAAATTTAGCGAAGAAAATTTTGGAGAAAGCGGGTTTTTCAGTTGACGTTGCTAACAATGGTCAAATTGCTCACGAAGCAGTGAAGAGATTTTCTTTTGATTTGATTTTGATGGATATTCAAATGCCTGTAATGGGAGGCTTTGAAGCAACTACAGAAATTCGTAAATGGGAAAAAGAGACCAAGCACGCAAGAATTCCAATTGTTGCTTTGACTGCTCACGCTTTGGAAGGATATAGAGAAAAATGCCTTGAAAATGATATGGACGATTACATCACTAAACCTCTAAAAAGAAAAGATTTAATAAAAATTATTGACAATTGGGTTGACACAAGACCAATAATTTTTATTGTTGATGATTTGGAAGAAAACAGACTTTTAATTGAAAGCTATTTGAAAAAAGACGGCTCTTACAAAATTTTAATGGCTGAAAATGGTAAGCAAGCTGTTTCATTATTTTTGCAAAAACCTGTTTCTCTGATTTTAATGGATATGGAAATGCCAGTTAAAAATGGTTATGAGGCTGCGAAGACGATTCGTGCTTTAGGAACAGGGAAAACGATTCCCATTGTAGCAATGACTGCTCATCAAGGTGCAGAGGAAATTAAAAAATGTATTGATTCAGGTTGTTCAGATTATATTCCAAAACCTATTCGAAGAAAAGATTTGTTTGAAATAATTGAAAAGAATTTGTTTCAAGAGAAACCTTCTTCAAAAACAGGTAAAGATTCTTCGAGAAAATTTCACCAAAATGAAATTGATGTTTACGTCGAAGGTGAACTTACAGAGTTAACGCCTAAGTTTTTACATAACCAATTTCTTAACGTTGACACAATTAAAAAGCTACTCGTAAGTAAAAGTTATCAAGAAATTAAAAAGATTGGTTTGACAATGCGTAACTCTGGTAGTGTTTACGGTTTTAATGAAATTAGCATTCTTGGAAAGGAAATTGAAAAGGCATCGGAAGATAACAATAGCGAAAAAATTGAGGTCTTAACAAACGGCTTAGTTGAATATTTACACCGCGTTAAAATTTATGATTCGGATAAAAAACTAATTTCTTTTGAATAAATTTAAAAAAGTAGAATTTTTAATTACGGATTTCACGTTACATTAAAAAATAATGTTTGAATTTTTAGGTAAGTAATATCTTAGTAATAATTTTTATTTAAAATAAAGGAAGTGACAAAATGAAACTTGAACAATTACTTTGGACAGAACAAAACGGTTGGCAAAACGAATCACCTGAAAAAAGTGTTGAAAACCCACAACTTGTTCTTTACTTCGGAAGTACAGGGGTTTTGGAATCGGGAGAACGTTATGATGATTTAAAAAAACGTTACCCAAATTCAAATTTAATCGGTTGTACGACTTCAGGTGAAATTATTGAAGAAGATGTTTTTGATGATTCAGTTGTAGTAACTGCTATGGAGTTTGCTTCAACAAAAACTCAAATTGCCACTTTAAAAATAGGTGATGTCGAAAATTCAACAGAAGCAGGAAAGAAATTAGCAGAAGAATTAAATTCTGACGGATTAGCTGGAGTTATGGTGATTTCAGATGGAGGAATGGTAAATGGAAGTCAATTAGTTAAAGGGCTTTCAAGTATTTTAGGAACTGAAATTCCAATTACTGGTGGATTAGCAGGAGATGGAGCAAGGTTTCAGAAAACTTTAGTCGGTTTTAACAATAGACCTGAGCAAGGAAGAATTGTCGCTATCGGACTTTACGGAGATAAAATTACAATTGGTCACGGTTCAGTTGGTGGTTGGGATACTTTCGGACCTGAAAGAGAAATCACTCGCTCAAAAGACAACGTGCTTTTTGAACTTGATGGTAAGCCTGCTTTAGAACTTTACAAACTTTATCTTGGTGAAGAAGCAGCAAACTTACCAGGAAGTGCTTTACTTTTCCCACTTTCTGTCAGACCAAAAGACAGCAAAGAACAGGGAGTTGTAAGAACAATTCTTACGATTGACGAAGAGCAGCAAAGTATGACTTTTGCAGGTGATTTGCCAGAAGGTTACTCTGCACAACTTATGAGAGCTAATTTTGAAAGACTCATTGACGGAGCAGAAGAAGCAGCAAAAATTGCAAATACCGAAAATGAAATTGACGGTGAAAAATTAGCAATTTTAATTAGTTGTGTTGGCAGAAAAATGGTCTTGGGACAAAGAACTCCTGACGAAGTAGAAGCTGTTCACGAACTACTTGGTGAAGATGTTGCACAAATTGGATTTTATTCTTACGGAGAAATTTCTCCTCACGTTGAAATTTCAGGCAGTTGTGAACTTCACAATCAAACAATGACTATTACTTTGCTCTCGGAAAATGCATAAACTCCTTGAAAAACAATTAAAAAGAGCTTCCAAAAGAACCTCTGACGGCGAACCGAATTTGGAAAAGTTGCTTGAAATGATTTCGGCAACTTATGACGAAGCAGACAAAGAACGTCGTCTTAGAGATCGCTCACTTTCTTTAATGTCTGATGAACTTTTAGGTTTAAACAGTAAGATTAAAGAACAGGGTGAAGCTCGAATTCACGGAATAATGGATAACGTTGTTGATGGAATTCTAACTATTGATAGTCAAGGGAGAATTGAATCTTTCAATTCTTCAGCAGAAAGAATTTTTGGCTATTCCGCAAGTGAGATTTTGGGACAAAGTGTTACTTATTTATTTGAAAATATTAATAATGATTTTGAAAATTTTATAGAAAAGTATTTCAGTGACAAGGATTCCGAATCAACTAAAATTCGTGATGAAGCGACTGCACGTCGAAAGGATCTTTCTGTTTTCCCAAGTGACTTAGCTGTAAGTTCGATGACAGTTGGTGAAGAAAAACTTTTCATTGCCACAGTGCGAGATATTACAGAACGTAAAAAAGCTGAAAATGAGCTTCTCAAAAGGGATATTTTACTTCAAGCTGCTTCACAAGCAACAAATTATTTACTTAGGGGAAAAGACCTTGAAAGTTCAATTAAACAAGTTCTTGAAACTTTGGGAAGAGCTACTTTTTCAGATAGAATTCACATTTTCCAAAACTTGGAGTTGGAAGATGGAACTAAAGTTTATTCTCAAAGATATGAATGGACGGCATCTCACTCAAATTCATTAATCCACAGTCCGGAATCCAAACTTTTTACTTGGGGGAAATTTGGTCTTGAGCGTTGGTTTGATTTGTTCAGCCGTGGAGAAACCATTTCTTCAAAAGTGAAAGATCTTGAAGAGAAAGAGCAATTTATTTTGAAGTCACAAGGAGTTCTTTCTTTTTTAAGTGCTCCAATTTTCGTAGGTGATAAATTTTGGGGATTTATTGGTTTTGATGATTGTCATTCTGAAAGAGAATGGTCAAAAAATGAGGAAGCAATTTTATTTTCGGCTTCTGCAAGTATTGGCGAAGCGATAGAACGACAGAAAGACAAAAATAATTTGATTGAAGCAGTAAATGCTGCTGAGCAAGCTAATGTTTCTAAAAGTGAATTTTTGGCAAATATGAGTCACGAAATCCGAACTCCACTTAATGCAATCATTGGAATGACGGAGTTAACTTTAGATACTGATTTAAATCGCGAACAAGATGGATTTCTGAAAGTTGTGCTTTCCTCTTCTGAAGCACTTTTACGAGTCATTAATGACATTCTTGATTTTTCAAAAATTGAAGCAGGGCAAATTGAATTAGAACACATTGGATTTAATATTCGCGAAGTTGCAGAGAGCGTTGCTGAGGTTTTAAGTGTTAAAGCAAATGAGAAGAAAGTCGAAATGATTTGTTTTGTCGAACAACAAATTTCGCCTTTTGTAGTCGGAGACCCTGATAGAATTAGACAAATTTTGATAAACCTTGTTGGTAATGCTATAAAATTTACAACAATTGGTGAAGTTGTCATTAAAGTTGAAATGGAAAGTGTAGAAGAAAATCAAAATGGTAAAAAAATACAACTTCACTTTACTGTCTCGGATACTGGAATTGGAATTGCACAAGAAAAAGTCGGTAAAATTTTTGAAAAGTTTGCACAAGAAGACAGTTCGACAACTAGAAGATTTGGGGGAACTGGACTAGGGTTGAGTATTAGTAAACTTCTTGTCGAATTGATGGGCGGAACAATTTGGGTTGAAAGTGAAGAAGGAAAGGGAAGTAAATTTCACTTTACTTTACCTTTTGAAATTTCTGAACAGCAACCTGAGAAAACCGAATTTATCTACCCAAGTTTTGAAAACTTTAATGTTTTGATAGTTGACGATAATTCGACTAATCGTTTAATTCTTAGAAAAATGCTCCTTGCTTGGAATTTCAAAGTTGAAGAAGTTAGCAGTGGAAGAGATGCACTCAATTTACTTCAAGCAAAGCAAATTGATTTGGTAATTCTTGACCACCAAATGCCTGGAATGGATGGAGTTCAAGTAGCTGAACTAATTTCACATAACCCGAAATTAAGTAAAACAAAAATGATAATGCTTTCTTCTTGGGGTGGAATAAAAATTGAAATTGCAAGAAAGTATGGAATCTCTCATTCAATTACAAAGCCTGTCAAACAATCAAATTTATATAATATTTTGCTTGAGGTTTTTAGGCTTAAAAAATCAATTGTTGATGAAAAACAAAACCGTTTAATCACTGAAACAAGTTTGAAAAACAAACCTAAGATTTTACTAGTTGAAGACAATCCAGATAATCAGAATTTGGCAAAAAATATTTTGACAAGAGCTGGTTACGAGGTTTCAATTGCAGATGATGGTAAAATTGGCTACGAAAAATTTATGGCTTTCCAATATGATTTGGTTTTAATGGATATTCAAATGCCTATTATGGATGGATTTGAAGCAACCAAAGCAATTCGTGATTTCGAGAGGAAAGAACAATTAGAACGCATTCCAATTGTTGCCTTTACAGCACACGCAGTTACTGGTTATTATGAAAAATGTCTTGAAAATGATATGGACGATTATATCACTAAACCTTTGAAAAGAAAGACTTTTTTGCAAAAAATTGACAGTTGGATTGATAGAAGACCAAAAATTTTAATAGCTGATGATTCGGTTGACAATCAAAAATTATTCAAGATTTATACTAAAAAATTAGAAGATTTCAGATTTATATTTGTTACGAATGGGCAACAGGCTTTAGATGAGTTTAATCGTCAAAGTATTTCATTAATTTTAATGGATATGGAAATGCCAGTTATGGATGGATACACAGCAACTACAAAAATTCGTGAGCTAGAAAATGGTAGTAAAGTTCCAATTATCGCTTTGACTGCTCATCACGGAACTGAAGCTGTAAAAAAATGTTTGAGTGCTGGCTGTAATGACCACCTTGGAAAACCGATTAGGAAACAGAAATTAATTGAATTAATCAAGAGTTACTTTGAAAGTGGTGAAAATGCCAAGACTGATGAAAGTAAAAAAATTGCTTGAGTTAAAAATGCTTTTTCTTAATTTATCAAAGTTGGCATTTATAAATTAAGATTGAAAATTTGAGGTTTTAAAATAATGAGCGAACAAATTGTTGTTTACGTTGATGAAGATTTAGAAGACTTGGTTCCAGGGTTCTTAGAAAACCGAAATGAAGATATTGATTCAATTAAACAGTTGATTCAAGATGGAAATTTTCCAGATGTTCAAAGAATTGGACACAGTATGAAAGGTTCTGGTGGAGGTTATGGATTCGACAAAATTAGTGAAATAGGAAAGGGGATCGAAGAATTTGCCAAATCAGAAAGCAAAGATGAAATCCTAAAACTTGTAAATGATTTAGCACATTACTTGTCTGTTATCAAAATTGAATTCATCGAAAGTGAATGGTAAAATTTTAATTTCAAATCGGGATTAATAAATTCAGGTAATTTTATGACTCAAGAAAACCCAAAATCTAATCAGAATATTCTTGAGTTTGAAGAATCTATCGCTCTTAGTTCCGAAGAAGTAACTCGCAGAAATGAAAAACGAAAATATTTTGTAAACGTAAAAAGAGTTCCTCTTCTTAGAGTTTTTGGCTTCATTTGTATTGCAATTTTCGTTTATCTTCACAACACTTTTATTCTCAAATCTTTTTCCCTATCAGACTACTTGCTTTTGCTTGGAATTTCCTTTTCCTACTCATTCATCTCTTGGGGAGTTCTTTATCTTTTTTATGAAAAAGTTAAATTTTTTGATTTGGGAATTTTCTTTTTAAGCCTTGATATTTTCTTCTTCACTTTACCTGTTTATTTTTCTGGTGGAACGGAAAGTTGGCTTTTTATTCTTTTAATAATTAGGGTTGCTGACCAAACTAATACGACTTTTAAAAGAGTACTTTTGTTTTCTCACCTTTGTACGATTTCCTATTTAGGAATGTTAGTTTACATCGAAAATGTTGACAATACCCCTGTGGATTGGAGTGTCGAATTAATAAAAGCACTTTGCATTTACCTTTCTAATATTTACATCTCATTAACTGCACAAACTGCCGAAAAATTAAGAATGAAAACAGTTAAATCAATCGAAACGGCTAAAGGTTTGATTTTTAAATTAAGTGAGAAGACAGAAGAGTTAAAAGAAGCTCAAGAAGAAGCTGAAAACTTAAGCCAAGCTAAAAGTGAATTTTTGGCGAATATGTCTCACGAGATTCGTACTCCAATGAATGCAATTATTGGAATGACGGAATTGACTTTGGAAACGGAACTTTCTGTTGAACAAAAAAGATTCCTTGATACAGTTAAGTCTTCAACCAATTCTCTACTTAAAATTGTTGATGACATTTTAGATTTCTCAAAAATTGAAGTCGGGCAAATTGACCTTGAAGAAATTCATTTCAAAATTATCGAAGTAATCGAGGAAGTATCAGAAAGTTTTGCTCAAAAAGCTTACATAAAAGGCATTGAATTAATTCATTTTGTTGATTCAGAAGTTCCGCAAACTCTTAAAGGTGACCCTTTAAGACTCAAACAAATTCTAATTAATTTGCTAAGTAATGCCGTAAAATTCACAGAAAAAGGTGAGATTTTTGTAAAGGTTGAAGTTAATTCTTTTGACCAAGAAGCAAAAAATGTGGACTTACTTTTCACAATTTCAGACACTGGAGTTGGGATTTCCGATGAAAAGAAAGTTACAATTTTTGAAAAATTTTCTCAAGCTGATTCATCTACAACAAGAAAATACGGTGGAACAGGTTTAGGGCTTTCGATTTCAAAATCTCTAATTGAATTGATGGGTGGAAAAATTTGGGTTGAAAGTGAAGAGGAAAAAGGTAGTAAGTTTTTCTTTACCTCAAAGTTTAATCTTTCTGATTTAAAATCAAGTTCTTCAAATTCAGACAACCTTCAAGGTGATTACTCAAAAATCAAAGTATTAGTCGTTGACGATAATGAGACGAATCGGTTCATTTTAAAATATGCTTTGAAAAGTTGGAAGTTTGAAGTTAAAGAAGCAGAAAATGGAAAAATTGCTTACAATTTGTTGAAAAAAGAAGAATTTCATCTTTTATTACTTGACCACCAAATGCCAGAAATGAGTGGAATTGATTTGGCGAAAGAAATACGTTTGAAGCTGAAAAATGACAGCCTTCAAATTTTAATGCTTTCTTCAGATATGAGAATCGAACCTAAGGTTTTCAAGAGTTTGAATATCTTTGAACTTCTTAACAAACCTGTCAAACGTGAAAAATTAGAAAATAGTCTGAAACTTGTCATTGATGAGATTTTACATCAGAAGAAAGAAGTTGTAAAGCCAAAAGTAAAATTGCGTTCCAAAAAAGTGAGGCACAGAATTCTTCTTGTTGAAGATAGTTTGGACAACCAAAAATTAGCAAAAATCATTTTGAAAAAAGCAGGTTACTTTGTTGATATTGCTGATAACGGTGAAATTGCGGTGAAAATGTTTGGGAAAAATGAATATGATTTGATTTTGATGGACATTCAAATGCCTGTGATGGACGGATTTGATGCAACTCGTAAAATTCGTGAAAATGAGCAATTAAACAGACTTGAACGGGTTCCAATAATTGCATTAACAGCCCACGCAATGGCTGGTTATCGCGAAAAATGTATTGCAAATGGAATGGACGATTACGTTACAAAACCAATAAATAAAAAGTTTCTGATGACAAAAATTATAGAATGGATTGATTTTAGACCATTAATTTTGATTGGGAATTTGCCAAGTGAAATTAATAAAAAGATTACGTCTGAACTTAGTGGCGAAAATTTTAGAGTTTGTAATTTAGAAAGTCAAAATGAGATTTTGAATAAATTTGAAAGAGCTGCGGTCTCTGCTTTGATTTTAGATTTTGAAGAGGTTAAAAAAGATGATTTTGCTTTAATTTTCAAAATTCGTGAAAACAAAGAGTTTACTTCAATTCCAATTTTGATTTATTCAAAAGAGGAAATAATTCTCGATGATTTTGAAAAGAACGGTTTGGATTTGAGAGAAAGAATTTTATGTTTAGCAGACTTAAGTAAGATTTTAGAAAAATTAAATTTTGCTTTGGAAATTACAATCGCAGAAAAACCTTAGTTACAAAATGGATTTTTGTCAGAGCAAATGTGTAAAAACTCTATCTAGGAGAAAAATTTATGAAATTTGAAGAAATCAAAGACGAAGATATTTGGATTTTAAAATTTTTGGAAGACAGGTTTGACTCAATGTCAGTTTCAGATTTTAAGGAAAAAATCACTGCGGAAGTTGAAAATGGTAATAATAAAATTTTACTCAATTTAAATTACGTTGATTTTGTCGATAGTAGTGGCTTAGCGGCCTTGGTTTATTGTTTTAAGATTATTGGAGCAGGAGGAAAATTTGGCATTTGTCAACCAAAAGATACTGTAATGAGTATGTTAAAATTGACACGAATGGATAGAGTTTTCAAGATTTATGAAAGTGAAGAGCAAGCAATTTCTGATTTTAAAAAATAATTAACAAAATAGTTGTAAAAATTTTTTTGAATAACAAAATTAAAATTGTAATTTACTTAGAAGCTGATTTACGATAGAAATTTGAAATCCCAAAACTTTTGGAGAAATTTCTTTTGAAAGAAAGAAAGATAAAATTTACAGTTGATAGCAATTTGGAAGATGTAGCGTTGATTGGAACATCTGTTAATAGATTGTGTACAACTATGAACTTATCTGATGTTGAAGCTTATAACATTGAACTTTGTGTTGTTGAAGCGGCAAATAATTGTGTAAAACATGCATATAACTTTCAAGGTGGTAGCGAAGTTGAAGTTGTTTTTACATTTTTTAACGGCGAAATTAAAATTGAAATTTGTGACAGAGGGCAGACAATGCAAAGAAAGTCAGAAACTCCAACTTTAGAGTTTGATCCTGACGATATGGAATCATTACCTGAAAGTGGAATGGGACTTTACATAATCAGCGAAGTAATGGATAAAATGGAGTACGCAACTTCAGAGGGTAAAAATATTTTAACAATGATTAAAAAGATTGCTCCTGTAACCTTATAATTATTGTTCTAAAAACCAAAAAGTCATCTATAAAAATTTAACTCACTTTAATATTTAATCAAATTTTGGAAACAAAGTAATGAAAAGAATGAAAACAATTACAATCGGGTTATTAATGCTCTTAGCTTCATTTGCATTTGCAGATAATATCCTTGTAGAAGTTCACGAAGCTAAAGAAGGTAAAAAGCTCTACTACAGAGTCGGAACTATGGGAACAAGTTCTGTTGATGTTGTTTGGGGAACAGCTACTGAATACACTAGCGGAAAAAGTCCTAAAGTAGCAATGAGTGGAGAATATGTAGTTATTATCCACCAAGGTTACAATAACGAAGATTTATATTGCACAGTAGGTGTTATTAACGCTGCAAACAAATCAATTGATTTAGGACAGCCAGCTCGATTTATCAAAAAAGGTGCTAGACCTTCAATTGCACTTAAAGGAAAAGATGTTGTTGTAACTTACCAAAAAGTAGGTTCTGAGTCTTTACTTTATATGGTTGGATCTCTTGAGCCTGAAAACAGAAAAATCGTTTTTGCTGCTGAGAAAAAATACGAAAGTGGAAACAGACCAGCTGTTGCAATGGAAGCAAAATAAGAATAAAATGATTTTTATTTTAAAGCCTCAAAGGAAATTCCTTTGAGGCTTTTTTTATGCTCTAATTATTGGGCAAGTAAGACATCTTGGTCCGCCTCTTCCTCTCGAAAGTTCGTAACCAAATATCGTAATTGCCATCTTTCTACTAAAATCATTTAAGAATAAATCGGCATTTCTTACAAACTCATCTGATGAAATTACTTCATAGCCAACTTTGTTTAGTTCTTTCAAGGTATGTTTATTTCTCTCATACATTAATATTTTCCCAGGTGCAATAGCAAAAGCATTTGCTCCGTCAGACCATTGTTCACGAGCTTGGTGAATTGGGTTTGAGCCACCACAAATGATTGGATTAAGGTGTAAATTATCTTGCTCTAAAACACGAATTAAATTTGAACCAACGGGATTCTTATGTTCAAATTTCTTTTCATCAGAAGTAAAACGGTAAATGTTTAAGTGTAAATCATCAGTTCCCTCTGCAAGAATAATTGGAGAAAAAGTTAAACATTCATCTATGTTTGTTCTTGTGAAAATTGTATCTAAATGCATAGTTGCACGTTTCTTGGGCATATCAACTGCATAAATCACTTCAAAACCTTGTGCAAAAATTTGAGGAGCTAAATGTTTTACGACATCAAATCTTGTTCTTTCACTAATTCCGATTAAAACAATTTTGTCAGAAATGACTAAAATATCACCGCCTTCAACAGTCAATTTTTTCTCTGTTCCTTGAAGGTCAATAATTTCACATTCTGCAAAAGCTTTGTGGTTCTGAATAATTGTTCGGCTTAAAAGCATATCTCTTTTACGTGCATTTTCACTTGCATAACTAAGTACAAACGCATTTCCAACTGCAGCAACTAAGTCTCTTGCAAACATTGTGTTAGGAAGTGGCCAATTCAAGACTTTCTCGTAATTATTAGGTAAGTAACCACTCATAAGAACGAAAGAAAGCTCGTGTGGGTCAAGATTGTTTTGCATTAATTTTTTATGCTTATCAGAAACTTTCCAACCGTAAGATTTTTCTTGGTTTACGATTTTATCAATGAGTTCGATTTTGACTTTTTCATAGTGTAAAACTCCTTCGAGGAGTTGAGTAAAATCATAAACATTTTCATAGCCACAAGTTGCAACCAAAACATCTTTCAAATGTGCGTGGTCTTGTTGCATTCTCGAAAGCAAAACTATGTCATCAAAAAGCAAGTAATCTGGGTTTGCAATAATTTGCCCGTCTTTTTCGATGTACTCAGCAACATTATTTGGTTCTACAAAATTATGTTCACGTCCAGGACTGTGAATCATAATTTTTTGTAAACGGCTGATTTCTGAGAAAATATTTACTTTATGCATTATTTTTAATTCCTTTCAAATGCTTTTCTAATTTCTTCCCTGTCATCGAAATGAGATTTTTCTCTTCCGATGATTTGGTAAGTTTCGTGTCCTTTGCCTGCAACAATTAAAACATCTCCCAAATTTAATATTTTAACTCCAAATCCAATTGCTTCTTTTCGGTTTGGAATCACTTGGTAAGAATTTGCTTCAAGTCCTTTGACGATATTTTCGATAATTCCTAATGGATTTTCCGTCCTCGGATTGTCAGAAGTAATGATTACTTTGTCTGCTAATTCTGTTGCAATTTTTCCCATCAAAGGTCTTTTCTCTTTGTCTCTATCTCCTCCGCAACCAAACACGAGAATAATTTTTCCATTTGTAACTTCTCGAACAGAAAGAATTATCTTTTCTAGAGCATCAGGAGTGTGGGCATAATCTACAATTGCAGTTAGTTTATTTTTGCGAATAATTTCGAAACGCCCTTCGACTGTTTGGACTTTTTCAAGTGATTCAATAATTATTCTTTTGTTGAGTTGTAAGGTGAAGATTGTAAGTAAAGAAGCTAAAGTATTACTTAGATTGAATTTTCCCAATAAATTTGTTCTAACATTATAGTTCGAATCGTCAAAAACCAATTTGAAACTTGTTCCTCCCAAATCAAATTTTGGACTTGAGGCTGTCAAATCTGCCTTAGGACTTTGCCCATAAGTAAAAGTTTTTGCTTTAGTAACTTTTCTAAAAAAATTAGAATTTATGTCATCTTCATTCAAAATTGCAAAAGAATCTTCTGATAAATTTTCAAATAAAATGGCTTTAGCTTCACGATAATTTTCCATTGTTTTATGAAAATCAAGGTGGTCTTGAGTGAGATTTGTAAAAACTCCAATCTTGAAATTTAGCCCAAAAACTCTGTCCATTGAAAGTGAGTGTGAAGAAACTTCCATAATTACAACTTTTACGTCCTCACAAACCATTTTAGCAAAAAGTTGGTGAAGTTCCAAAGATTCAGGAGTTGTGTGAGATGCTTCTAACTTTTCTTCTCCGATGTAGTAACCTGTTGTTCCGACCAAGCCTGTTTTCACCTCCATCGAATCCAAAAGTGATTTAAGAATGAAAGAGGTTGTTGTCTTTCCATTCGTTCCAGTAATTCCAATTAATGTGAGTTTCTCGGCAGGATTTCCATAAAAAGCAGAAGATAGTAGGGCTAAAACCTTGCGAGATTGTTTGACTTTGAGAACTGTAATTCCTTTGGGAACTTCTACTTCATCTTCAAGAATTATTACCGAAGCACCTTTTTGAATTGCTTGGCAAATGAAAATGTGACCGTCTGTTTGGAAACCTTTTATCGCAACAAAAAGCGAATCATTTACAACGGTTCGTGAGTCGTAATGAATGCTTGAAATTGCAGGTTCAAGTTCACCCTGCAAAAGTTCAAATTCAATATTTTTGAGAAGTTCTTTAAGAAGCAAATTAGACAAAGCCTTTTTTAATAAAGTTTTTCAAATCTTCAGAAAGCACAAAATCACCATCAGTTAACAAAGCTGCTTTGTTAACTGTATTACCAAAAACATCAAACCTTTTGTCTGTTTCAGTTCCGATTTCGCCACAAGCAACTTCACCAAAATTAGCTTTGATACTTAAAGTTAAATCTTTACCAAAATTTAAGAGAAATTTATCAATTTGTGATTGCAGTTCTTTGAGCGAATCAACACCTTCTTTGACAAAATTTTCGTCAAAAACAATGAGCATAGAGTCACCCATAAATTTTACAATTTTACCACTTTGATATTTTGAAATGACATTGCCTGAATGAAGATAAAATTCACTTAGGAATTTAAAAATTTCACTTGGGTTTTTCCTAGAACAGAATTTTACAAAGCCGTTAATGTCCGCAAATGCAACTAGCATTTTACAGGTTTTAGAAGAGTTCTTGTGCATTGTTCCTCTCTTCATTTTTTATGAAGATTCTTTCTTTTTCTTTGTAAACAAAAAAAGCCACAGGAAAAATTCCTGCGGCTTCAAATTTAACGATTTTACTTCAAATTAAGAAGCAAATCTCAAAGAAATAATCTCTTGAAAATCTTAAAAGATTAATATCTGTAATATTCAGGTTTGTAAGGACCTTCGACCTTTACACCGATGTATTCAGCTTGGTCTGGTCTTAAAGTTTCTAACTCAACACCGATTTTTGCCAAGTGAAGTCGAGCCACTTTTTCGTCTAAATGTTTTGGTAACATATAAACATCGTTGCCATAATTGTCTGAATTGTGCCATAACTCAAGTTGAGCTAAAGTTTGGTTTGTAAAAGAGTTACTCATTACAAATGAAGGATGACCAGTTGCACAACCTAAATTCACTAAACGACCTTCTGCTAACAAAATTACGTCTTTTCCATTGATGTTGTACATATCAACTTGTGGTTTTACAGTGTCTTTTGTGTGTCCGAAGTTATCGTTTAACCAAGCAACGTCAATTTCATTGTCAAAGTGACCAATGTTACAAACGATTGCTTTGTCTTTCATTTTTTCAAAATGACGACCTAAAATGATGTCTTTGTTTCCAGTTGTTGTAACAACGATGTCAGCTTCTGAAACTGCGTTGTCCATTGTTTTAACTGCAAATCCGTCCATTGCTGCTTGCAAAGCACAAATTGGGTCAATTTCTGTAACAATTACTCTTGCTCCAGCACCTCTTAAAGAAGCAGCAGAACCTTTCCCAACATCTCCGTAACCAGCAACAACTGCAACTTTTCCAGCCATCATTACATCAGTTGCTCTTCTAATTGCATCAACCAAAGATTCTTTACAACCGTATTTGTTGTCAAATTTTGATTTTGTAACTGAGTCGTTTACGTTAATTGCAGGCATTGGTAAAGTTCCGTTTTTCACTCTGTCGTAAAGTCTGTGAACACCTGTTGTAGTTTCTTCAGAAAGACCTTTAATGTCTTTTACTAATTCTGGGTATCTGTCAAGAACCATATTTGTTAAATCGCCACCATCGTCCAAAATCATATTTAATGGTTGACCATCTTTGAAGTGTAAAGTTTGTTCGATACACCAATCAAATTCTTCTTCGTTCATTCCTTTCCAAGCGAAAACAGGAATTCCAGCAGCAGCAATCGCAGCAGCAGCGTGGTCTTGAGTTGAGAAAATATTACAAGATGACCACGTAACTTCTGCTCCAAGGTGAACTAAAGTTTCAATTAAAACAGCAGTTTGGATTGTCATATGAAGACAACCTGCAATTCTTGCACCTGCAAGTGGTTTGCTATCTCCGTATTCTGTACGTAAAGACATTAAACCTGGCATTTCAGCTTCCGCTAAAGTGATTTCTTTTCTTCCCCAATCTGCGAGGGAAATATCTTTTACTTTGTAAGGTAATTTGTCGATTTGAACTGACATTTATTCGTCCTTTGTTAATATTTGAGTTAAGTATTTTTCAAAATTTTCAATTTTAATACAAGTCTTGTTTTAAAACCTTTCGCCAAAAATCCCAAAAAATTTATTTATCAAATCTTATTTCTTAGAAAAATTTAATTTTTTCTGAAAGTTAAAGCTCTAAACTTTTTTTAAAATCCTCTAAACAAAGATTTGTGATTAATAAGCAAGATATAATTGACATCAAAAAAGATTGTGTCAGAGTAGACTACGAACTCCAAGAAATCGGAGAACCAAACCTCGAAAAAGTTTTAGAAGATTTTTGGAAGAAACACTAAACTGCGAAAAGAGTGAGATTCCGACTCAAAGTCGGGCTCTCACTCTTTTCCGAAAACTGAGAGCCTCACTACGAGTGAGAAGCTCAGAAAACCAATTTTAGCCCTAACAGGTTTTCAAAACCTGTTAGGGCTTTTAGCTTGAAACCACACTTTTTTCGGCTTAACTTTAGAAGATTAATTTTTACAAATTTCAAAGATTTTGAGGATAAATAAAATGAAGAAATGCCTATTTAGTTTTGTTTTGGTGCTTTGGGCAAGTTGTGCTTTTGCTGCATTAATCACTTATTCCACATATATAGGATCTAGTGGTTCTGACAAAAGTACTGATATAGATGTTAATGATAATGGTGAAGCATTCATTATCGGATTGACTGCTTCAAGCGGATTTCCAACAACAGCAGGTTCTTATCAAACTTCTAATAATGGTGGAAGTTGGGATATTTTTGTTACTAAAATAACAAATGATGGATCTTCCTTAGGGTACTCTACCTTTCTTGGTGATTCTGGAGATGATAGAGGATTTGGAATAATACTTGACGGAACTGGAGATGCACTTTTGACAGGAATTACAAATTCATTGAATTTTCCGATGCAGAATGCTTTCGATAATTCTTATAATGGCAATTATGATATTTTTGTTTCCAAAATTTCCTCAGATGGTTCAATGTTAATTTATTCTACTTTTCTTGGTGGTTCCGAAATCGATTACAGTTACGGAATTACATATGAAGGAAGTGGGAATTTTTTACTAACTGGAAACACTGCTTCAATTGACTTCCCAACTCAGAATGCATTCGATAATTCTTATAATGGTGGAAATTATGATGTTTTTATTTCTAGGTTTACAAGTGATGGTTCAACTCTAAATTATTCTACTTTTCTTGGTGGTTCGGGAGATGACTATGGTAGTGCAATTCAAACTGACTTTAATGGAGATATATTAATTACTGGGTTCACGAATTCAACCAACTTTCCAACTCAAAACGCACTTGACAATTCTCAAAATGGTGGGACTTATGATGTTTTTGTTACCAAATTATTAGCAGATGGTTCTAGTTTAGATTATTCGACATACTTAGGTGATTCTGGAAATGAGAAAAGTAACGAAATTATTGTTGATGGGAATGGGAATGCCTTACTAATAGGAATTACCAATTCAGGAAACTTCCCAACACAAAATGCATTCGATTATTATCTAAATGGAAACTATGATATTTTCATTTCTAAAATTTCAAGCGATGGCTCAGCTCTGATTTATTCCACGTTCCTAGGCGGTTCTTCAAGTGATTACGGTTATGGGTTAGGGCTCGACGAAAGCGATAATATTTTATTAACAGGAATGACGTTGTCAAGTAACTTCCCAGTTCAGAATGCATATGATGACTCATATAATGGAAATGGTGATTTATTTATTACTCAATTAAATTCTTCAGGCTCTGCATTAGAATTTTCTACTTTTCTTGGTGGAAGCACAAATGAAACTCAAAGTGATTTTGGAGATCCTGCTGGTAATCCAGTTGTCTATAAAAATGGTAATCTGTACATTACTGGTACAAATGCCTCATACGGTTTCCCAACTACAAATGGTGCTTATAACGTAAGTTCTAATGGTGGAAGCGACGCAATAGTTGCAAGTTTCCAAATCAAAACAGGGGACTTGACACCAAATTCTTTAGTTTCTTCAACCTCAACTAATTCAGCACTTACTTACATTCCACAGATAAAAATATCAAATTTAGATTCAAGTATAATTTCAAATACAACGACTACAACAATGAAAATTTCTTTTAACGGAAATCAATTCTATTCTGACACTCAAATAGTTCCTGAAATTGCTCCTCTTTCCGACTCAACCGTAACTTTTACTTCAATACTACCTTACAAAAGTGGGAATTATGAGGTTGTTGTGTTCACCGAATTTGGAGGTGACTCCAATACAAGTAACGACACCCTTTATACAAATTTTGAAGTTATCGGAGACTTAGCAATTAATGAGTTTTTGCCAATTGGGAATTCAGCTTTCGACCCTACTTTTACAGAATTTTTTGAAATTGCTAACACAACAAACCAAGCTGTTGATATTTCGAATTGGACAATACGAAATTCACTTGGAAATGTAATTGCAGTCGCAAATGGAACAACGATTCCTGCAAATTCATTTTTTGTCTTCACAAAATTTGACAACGGAATTTTGAATGGTGGAACTCCTTTTGATTACTTTTTCAATCCAACTGTTTTCACTTTGACTGACAATTCTGGCTACATTTTAGTCAAAGATTCAAATTCTCAAGTTGTGGATTCTGTAAATTATTTCGGTTGGAACAACATCACTCAAGGTGAAACATTCGAGAGAAAAAATTACAAACTTGATTCAAGCGATGAAAACTCTTGGTGTCTTGGAACAACAGTATATGGAACAGAAAACAACAAAGGAACACCTGGAAGCATTTCTTCCTGTTTAGTTCAACTTATTAATGGTTATGTTTCTGATTATTCAGTTAATTTTGAGAATGTTATAGTTGATTCAACTTCTACTTTATCTATAACACTTTACTCAAATGGAGATGGAATCCTGAATGTTAGCAGTCTTCAAATTTCGGGAAGTGGATTTTCAACTGACTTAACAAATGTTTCTGTTCTGACAGGAGATTCAACGACTTTTAATGTGAGTTTTACGCCGATTGATGATAGCAATGTTTCTGGAAGCCTTGAAATTTTTACAAACGATTGGAACACACCTTCTTACTCAATTTCCCTAAGTGGAAAAGGAGTTGATATTTTTCCGCCTTCTGAGATTTCAAACTTTGCTTTAGTCGAACACAACGGAACAAGTGTGAAACTTCGTTGGATAGCAACAGGCGACGACACAACAAGCGGAACTGCAACAAGTTATGAAATTCGACAAAGCACAAACGAAATCTCAGAACTAAATTTTGCTTCGGCAACTCTTGTTTCAAACATTCCAACTCCTTCTGCAAGCGGAACTTTAGACAGTGTAACAGTTACAGGTTTGACAAGCGGAACTCAGTACTACTTTGGAATCAAAGCAATTGACAACGACGGAAACGAAAGCCCAATTTCAACTGCAAACAGTTTTGACAGACCTGAAATCACTTCGATTACTGACGTTCAAAACGACAACGGCGGAAACGTCAGAATTACTTTTGACGCAAGTCTTAACGATTACACAATCGGAACAGGTTTGAATTGTGTCGGTTACTCGATTTTGCGAAAAGTAAATCCGAATTTCTCACCAAGTGCAAAAATTAACAATCAAATTTTTGAAACTCTACCAAGCGGAACTTGGGAAGTGATTCAATCAATTTTTGCAGCAGGCGAACAAAGTTACACAACAGTTGTTCCGACTCTTGCAGATTCGAACTCAACAGGCACAAACGAATTTGAATTTTTGGTTAGAGCGATTAGCAGTGTTTCACCTGTTTACAACTCGGTTTCAGAGGTAGTTTTAGGTTACTCAATTGACAATTTGCCTCCAACAATTCCACCAAACCAAAATTTCACGAACAACGGAAACGGAACAACAACCGCAAATTGGAGTTCAGTTTTTGATTCTGACTTAGACTTTTACACAATTTGGGCAGAAGTTTCTTTAGACAGTTTTACACTTGTTATACAAGTTTTACCAAGCGGTTCAGGAACACAAAGTGAGACTTTCAACGATGTTTCTGGAGCGATTTCTTACGCTGTCGGAAGTGTTGATATTAACGGAAACGAAAGTCTTCCTTTTGCTAACAGAAT
>QQUF01000043.1 GCA_008501735.1 Calditrichota bacterium
AAAAGCATCGTGTCCAAAAACTGGATAATTAACTGAGACTGGAACTTTACAAACTTTTGAGATTGTCTTACAGTATTCTGGTAAAATTGTCAAATCATTGTCAATCCAACCCATTAATTTTAGATTCACAAGCAAAATATCCAATTGAACGTTTCCTACTCTTTCACCGACTCCAAGCCCACAACCGTGAATTCTTGTTGCTCCTGCACGAATTGCCATTAAAGCATTTGCAGTTCCAAGTCCTCTGTCTCTATGTCCGTGCCAATCAATACCAACATTTTCACCAGTTTCTTCAACAACTGATTTGACAAATTTCACTAAGCTGTAAGTACCTTCTGGAGTTGAATGTCCAACTGTATCGCTTATACAAATTCTTTTTGCACCGCATTCAATAGCAGTTTGATAAAGTTTGCGGATATTTTCAGGATTTGCTCTTGTTGTGTCTTCTGTAACGTACATAATCGGTAGTTCATTTTTGACACCAAATTTCACAGCTTCTTCTGTATGTTTTAACATTTTTTCGAGGGGCCAATTTTCTGCAAATTGGCGAATTGGGCTTGAACCAATAAAGGTACAAGTCTCAATTGGAATTCCAACTTTTTGTTGAATTTTAACGATTGGCTCAATGTCTCGAATAACAGTTCTTGCGGCACAGTTTGGAGTAATGTTTAATTTTGAATCTCGAATTTCTTCACAAAGACTAGTTACGTGTTCGATTTGTCTTTCGCCTGCTCCTGGTAATCCAACATCAGCTGTATCAATTCCAACTTGATTCATTAAGTGCAATATTTCGATTTTTTGCTCAATATTTGGATCGTGAACTGATGGAGATTGAATACCGTCTCTTAAAGTTTCATCGTCAAATTGAATCTTAAAATCTGGCTTGAAATTATCTTCTACTTTATTCCAATCGTAAATTAAATCATCGTGTTGTGACATATTTTTTTTCTTTACCTTATTTTTATAAAATCAAAAAAAAACTCCGTAAAGTAAATTTACGAAGTTTTTCAATATACGTAAAAATTATTTATTTTTAAAGACAGCCTTTCGTTTCTCAAGAAATGCTTGCATTCCTTCTTTCATATCTTCTGTAGATGAAATTAGACCGAAAAGATTTGATTCAAGACAAAGTGCTTCATTAATGTTTGATTCTAATCCACGAGTTACTGCTTCGATTGCGTACTGAATTGCAATTGGAGCTCTTTCGGTCATTTTTGAAGCCATTTTCATTGCTTCTTTCATAAGATTTTCACGAGTAACAGCTAAGTTTGGAACATTTTTTTTCTTGCCGTCTTTTTCGATTTCCATTGTTTCGGTGTGATTTACAACTTTGTTTGCAAGACCGATTCTATAAGCTTCATCTGCGTTTACAAAATCTCCTGTGAGCATAATTTCCAAAGCACGACCTTTTCCAACAATTCTTGGAAGTCTTTGAGTTCCACCAAATCCCGGAATAATTCCGAGTCCAAGTTCAGGAAGTCCGAAAAGTGCGTTTGCAGCAGCAATTCTAATGTGACAAGCCATTGCGAGTTCACAACCTCCTCCAAGTGCAAATCCGTTAATTGCAGCGATTACAGGTTTTGAACAATTCTCGATTTTTAAAGCAACAGATTGACCGTTCCAAGAAGTGTCTTTGCCTTCTGCTGGTCCCATTAAAGCGAGTTCGTTAATGTCTGCACCAGCAACAAAAGATTTTTCGCCGCTTCCGATTAAAATTAAAGCTCTTACGTTTTTGTCTTTTTCAGCTTGAGTAACAGCATCGCCGATTTCGTGAATTGTAGCTTGGTTCAAAGCATTCAAAACATTTGGTCTGTTAATTGTGATGACACAAATATTGTCTTTTACTTCATAAATTAAATTTTCAAATGACATTTTTTATCTCCGTTTTGTAAAACTGAGAGCCTCACGAAAAGTGAGAATCTCAGATAAAATTACTTATGAGATTCTGACTCAAAGTCAGGCTCTCACTGAAATTAACTTAAATTCCCAAATCCATTGCAACTGGATTCCTTGGGTCAGTGTAATCGTAAAATCCTTTTCCTGTTTTTCTCCCGTGGAAACCTGCTAAGTGCATTTTTTTCAAAAGAGGAGGACAAGCGTATTCAATTGTTTTATACTCTTGGAACATAATCTCAGCAATTTTGTAAGTTGTATCAATTCCAACAAAGTCAAGCAAAGTAAGTGGTCCCATTGGGTGTCCGCAACCTAACATCATTCCTTTGTCGATGTCTTCTGTTGAAGCGACTCCAGTTTCGAGAGCACGAATTGCACTAAGTAAGAAAGGAACTAAAAGCAAGTTCACAACAAAACCTGAATTGTCTTTTGTAGCGATTGGTTTTTTACCGAGAGCTTTTCCGAATTCAAAAGCAATGTCGAAAGTTTCTTTTGAAGTAGTTACAGAGCGAACAACTTCAACTAATTTCATAAGTGGAACAGGGTTGAAGAAGTGAAGTCCAACAACTTTGTCTGGTCTTGAAGTCGCAGCAGCCATTTCAGCAATTGTGAGAGAAGAAGTGTTTGAGGCAAAAATTGTATGGTCGCCACAAATTTTGTCTAAATGAGAAAACATTTCGTTTTTGATTTTTATGTCTTCAATAACAACTTCGATAATTAAATCACAGTCTTTTAAATCATCAAGGCTTGTTGTTCCGTGAAGTCTGTTTTGAATTTCAGTTTTTTGGTCGGCAGTGATTTTGCCTTTTTCAGCGAATTTTGAAAGTGATTTTTCGATTCCTGCAAAACCTTTGTCAAGATACTTTTGGTCAACTTCTCTGACGTAAGTTTCAAATCCAGCTGAGGCACAAACTTGGGCAATTCCCGAGCCCATTAATCCGCAACCTAAAACACCTACTTTTTTAATTTGCATAAAAAATACTCCATAATTATTTATTAAATAAATGGTTAGAAGTCCAAATGAGTGCTTCAAACCTTAAAAAAATTTGCCTAAAAATAATTCCAAATTGGATTTTTTCCAAGCTACTTTAAAACATTTAGTTGGAATGTGAAAAGTGAGTTTTTAAGAGATGTATTTTTTTACCTTTTTGTGATAAAAAAAGAATTGTAGGGAACAAACTGTAGGGAACAAAAATTTTTGTTCCCTACAATAAAATATTCTACAAATAATCTTGAGATTTGAGCCAAGATTCAGCTTCAGTAACAATTTTTTCCAAACAACCTTCGTTAAAAGGTGATTCCAAATTTGCCAATTCAACTAATTCCAAGAAAGATTTACTTCCACCTGCTTTGCAAAGTCGTTTGTAATCTTCAAAAGCCGATTCCATATTTTCTTGACTTTTTTTCCAAAACTGTAATGCACAAGTTTGTGCCAAAACGTAATCAATGTAATAAAATGGAGTAGAGTAAATGTGTCCTTGGGACTGCCAAACTCCACCATTCTCTACAAAAGGCATTTCTTCGTACTTTCTCCAAGGCAAGTATTTTGCTTCCATTTCTTGCCATTTTTGTTTTCGTTCTTGTGGCGTGAGATTTGGCTCTGAGTAAATTATGTGCTGAAATTCGTCAACAGCTGTTCCGTAACAGTAAAAGAAAATCGAACCGATTATATGAAGAAGTTTGAATTTTTGTGTGTCTTCTTTAAAGAAATATTTCATCCAATCCCAAGTGATAAATTCCATTGACATTGAGTGAATTTCTGCGGCTTCCATTGTCGGGAAACTGTAATCAATTAATTCCTCATTTTGCATTGCTGAAAAAGCCTGAAATGCGTGTCCAGCTTCGTGAGTCAAAACTGTAACATCGTGGTCAGTTCCGTTGAAATTTGCAAAAATGAAAGGAACTCTTTCGTCAATTAATCTTGTGCAAAATCCGCCGCCTGCTTTTTTAGGCAAAGTTTTCAAATTCATCAAGTTTCTTTCAACCATCATATTAAAGAAAGCAGAAGTTTCAGGAGAAAGTTCGTTGTACATTTTTTGAGCTTGTTCAACAATCCAATCGTGTTCGCCTTTTGGAGTCGGATTTCCACTTAAAAATTGGATTGACTCATCGCTAAAAGTCAAAGTATCAAGTTGCAAATTATCCTTTTGGATTTCTCTTAATTTTTTAGCTAAAGGAACTGCGAATTCAATTACTCCCTTTCTGAAAATCTCAACTTTTGCAGGGTTGTAATCTGTTCTATGGAGTCTTTTGTAACCTAATTCGATGAAATTTTCAAAGCCAAGTTTGTGAGCGATTTCAGTTCTGACTTTGACTAAGTCATCATAAATTCTATCAAATTGTTCAGAATTATCATTGAAGAATTTCCATTTTGCTTGATGGGCTTTTTTTCGAGTTGCTGCATCTTTTGCCTGAGTGAAAGCACCAATGCTTGAAAGATTGTAAACTTTTCCGTCAAACTTAATTTCGGCTGAGGCTTTGAGCGAACTGTACTCAACTTTGAGAGCATTTTCTTTTTGGATTAACTCTGTAACTTCTGAACTAACAGTTTGGCTTTCAGCTTCTAAATATCTGAAAATTTGTTTCCCCCATTTTTGCTCCAAATCTTTTCTGAATGGAGAATTCAAAAGTTCAGTTGAAAATTTTTTGTTTAGTTCTGAAAAAAGTGGTTTGTTGTGGTCAATGAAATTTTGCTCAGTTTTAGAATCTTCATCAGCGGTGTTAATGTCATATTTTATCATTGCCAAATTTTCAGCCATATCAAATACAGATTTTAAAGAATTCCATTCTGCAACTAAAGAATTTTGTTCCTCTAAAGAATTCGTTGATTTGAATTTTGTTGTTAGATTTGTGTAATTATTTTTTAGTTCCTCAATGTTTGGTCTTTTATAAACCAAGTCTTCGAATTTGTTAATTTCGGGCATTTTTCTATTCTTTCATTTTTTAATAATTAATCTTTTTTGTGTAATTCAATAATTTCTTTTACAAGTTTTGAGTTGCCAGCGTAAAGTCCTGTTTCTGTTACAACTTGCTTCTGATTATACTTTATTTTATCACCATTATGCAAGGTAAGAATTCCACCTGCTTCTTGCAATATTGCTTCTGCACCGCAAATGTCCCACTCGGACTTTTGGTTCAAACTCACTGTCAAGTCGTGAGTTCCTTCTGCGACTTTTACGATTTTGTAAGCTGTACTTCCAAGAGTTTCTATTTCCTGTACTTCATTTTCGTAAGTTTTATAATTGCCGCGTTTGTATTCGTTGATGCTAATTGAAACCTTTGATTCTTTTAGTTTTGCAGTTTGGCTCACGAAAATTCTTTTGCTGTTTAGGTAAGCTCCTTGGTCTTTGATTGACCAGTAAAGTTCTTTTGTAACTGGATTGTAAATCACTCCAACAATTGGTTTCCCATTTCTGACCAAACCAATGCAAATTGTAAACTGAGGAATTCCTTGAATAAATTCTTTCGTTCCGTCGATTGGGTCAACAATCCACACAAATTCTTTGTCAAATCTTTTAGGGTTGTCTGTTGTTTCTTCTGAAAGCCAGCCAAAACCACGATTTTCTCGCATCAAAAATCTTTTTAAAGCTCCATCGATTGCTATGTCGGCAGTTGTAACGGGATTTCCATAACTTTTGTCTCTGATTTCGTATTTTGATTTGAAGTAAGCAAGTGCAATTTTTCCGCTTCTGATTGCTGAATATTTCGCAGTTTCCGCAAGTTTTGAATAATTCATTTAATAAACTTTTTCACCTAATTGAATTTCTTTGTCAACTTTGAGAAGTGTAACAAAACCATTTTCGTCGTTAATTCCAAGAACTAAAACTTCGGATTTGAAACCTGCGATTCTTCTTGGCGGGAAATTCGTAACTCCAAGAATCTGTTTACCGACCAAATCTTCAATTTTATAATTTTCTGTGATTTGAGCACTTGAGTTTTTGATTCCAACTTTTTCTCCAAAATCGATTTTCAATTTGTAAGCAGTTTTTTTTGCTTCGGGAAATTCTTTTGCTTCCAAAATTTTACCGACACGAATGTCAAGTTTTAGGAAATCTTCGATTGTCGCTTGCATAATTTTTAGTTTGTCAAAATTTCAAATGAATTTGGTTGTAAGTCAATTTCCAGATTTCTAAGTTCACTTGCTTTTTCACGTCCCATAAATCCGTAAACAGAGCCAAAATTAGAGTTTAAAGGAACGCCTTTGAACCTTTCAGGAACTTTGATTCTGATTTTACGACTTTTAGAATCTTTGTTAAAAGCAACAATTGAAATTTGGTCAAAGTAAGTCCTCGCAAAAACAAAAGTTTTGTCCGAACACTCCAAAATTTCTAAATCGCCGTAAATCAATTCAAGGTTTTCTTTACGAAGTTTTGTGATTTTTTTGGCAATTTCTTTGGTTTGTTGTTCTTCTTTCGTGAGATTTTTAAAACGCATTTGTCGTCTGTTGTCAGGGTCGCCAGCTCCAGCCATTCCGAATTCGTCTCCGTAATAAATCACAGGAATTCCCGGAATTGTGAAGGCAAAAGCCGTAAGTTGCGAGAGTTTTTTGTAACCAACTTTATCTTCGACTTTAATGTTTCGCTCCCAACCTGCTTCTTGTGAATCCTCGTCAAATTTCAAAGCTCCACTTGCGTAAGAAATAAATCTTGGAATGTCGTGATTTCCTGTAATATTTCCCATTAAAGAATGGCTTCCGTAGAAAGTCAAACTTTCGTTTAACGAATTTTTGAGCCTTGAAAATGATTCGTTTTCAAGTGCAAAAACAGCTCTTGCATCGAAGTAAAGATTAAAATCAAACTGTCCGTCAAGCAATCCCGAATTTACGTAACTTCCGATAAGTTCACGACTTCCGAAAGTCTCGCCGATTTGGAAAAGATTTCGATTTTGTGGAATGCTTACTTCCTTCTTAATTTTTTTGGTCATTTCTCTCCAAAAGCTAATCGGAATGTGTTTCGTCGCATCGTGTCTGAAACCGTCAATTCCGTAAGTTTGAATCCAGTAAAGTGCCGAATCTGTCATCACCTCGGTAACTTTTGGGTTTGAGTAGTCAAGGCTTGGTAGGAAAGTGTCGAACCAAGTTGTTAGCCTTTGTTCGTCCCAAATTCTAATATTTTTCTTGCCGTTTGGAAGGTCAAGTTTCGTCGCCCAATTTGGATTGTTTTGAAAAATCGGGTGTTCCTCGTGAACGTGATTTGAAACAAAGTCCAAAATCAAATTCATATTTTGAGAGTGAACAGTTTCAACTAATTTTTTCATTGAATTTGAGTCGCCGAATCGGTGGTCAACTTTTGACGAAGAAATGGGCCAATAACCGTGATAACCCGAAAATTTTCTGTGTGGTTCAGGATACTCAACGTGAGCTTGAAGCGGATTTTGAGAAATCGGAGAAATCCAAACCGTAGAAATATTTAGGTCTTTGAAGTAACCTTCTTTCGCCTTTTGTGTAATTCCGTCCAAATCTCCACCAAAATAATTTGCTTTTGGGTGAACTTCCGAGTCAACAACAGGCTCATCATTTTCTTTGTTGCCATTAAAAAATCTGTCAACTAACAAAAAGTAAAGAATCGTCGCCTCTTTGTCTCGACGCGTAATTTCAGATGAGGTTTTGAGAGTGTGTCCTTTGCTTAGTGGAATCAAAATGTCGTTTGAAGTTCCGTTTTTGTTTGAGGCGAAAACTCTGAGGAAAGAGCGGTCTAAAATTGTTGACTCTCTTGGAATTGGGATTTCAATTTGGTTTAAATTTTGTGTAAAATTGGTAAGTTCAAAATTCTGCCAAAAGACTAAAACCTTGTCTAAATCCTGACTTTGCTCAAGAATAATTTTTCCATCTTTGGCTTCTTTTGTGAAAATTTTGGGAGCAGAGTCTTTTTTTTCACCAACTTGCAAAACTGAGTTGAAACCGCCGATGTTGTTGTCCGCAGAATCAGGATTTGCAGGGTCAAGAAACCACTTTCCATCTGCTACAATTTGATAGTGATAATTTCCCGGGTCGAGCAAAAGTTTGGTTTCCCAAATTCCACCTTTATTTTGCATAGGAGAATTTTTTGGCGACCAATTGTTGAAAGCTCCTGCAACTTGCACAGTTTCGTAATTTTTACCTTTTGAGTCGAATGTAATTTTGTGAGAAATTTTACGAGATTTTTTCAAAAGTAAAGAATAAGGGATTCCGTCAACCCAAACTTTTGCGGTTGAAATTAAAGGAATTTCACTACCATTTTCTTGTAAAGTCAGAATCTTTTTGTCTTTTGTAATTTCTTTTGAAAGTGAGTTTGGAATTTGAATTGAATCGATTTTGCTAACATCGGTAAAAAAATCTTCAAGATGAATTTCAGTTTCATTGGGATTCAAGGTAATAGGAGTTGCAAGACCAAAGATTCCATTTTCCATTTCTTGAGAAATTTCTTTTTCATTGCAAGAGGAAAATGTTGTAATTAGAATTAGAAAAAGTAAGATTAATTTCATTGAAGTTTAAATACCTAATTTTGTTGTGATTACCATAAACAATGGCTTACATTCCGAAAATTTTTTGAAAGTAACTATTTCAAAGTAAAAGAAAAGCAATTTTTTGAAGTCTCTTAAATATTTTTTCATAATTTTAGCATTAAGTTTTCAGTTTTGTTCTGAAGATAAAAGTTCCCCACACAAAGATTTTATCTTCGAGTCGAATTACGGCAAAGTTTCTACTAAAGCATTCGATGAACTTTACACAACCTTCATTGCAAAATCTCCTTTTCAAGATACTTACGAATCTAAAGTTGAATTCTTAAGGCAAATTTATCTCAACAAGGGAATTGCCGAAAAAGCAAAGAATGAAAATACTCAGCTTACAGTACAAGATTCTGTTACTCTTGAATTCTACAAAATGAAATTGCTTACAGAGTTACTTTGGAAAAAGGAAATTGACGAGAAATTGCCCGAGCCAACTGAAACAGAAATTCGTGACACTTACAAACGAATGCATACAAAGCTCAAAGTTGGTAATATTTTTTCAACCCAAAAAGCTATCGTGGATTCAATTTCTGAAAAGATTAAAAGCGGTCAATTTACCTTCGAGGAAGCAGCAAAAGAGCATTACAAAAATTTAGATTCTACAATCGCTGCAAATGCTGGATTTGACAAATATTTTACTTTTGGTGAAATGGACTACGACTTTGAAGAAGTTGCTTACAAGCTCAAAAAAGATGAAGTTTCAGATGTTTTTCGTTCATCTTACGGTTTTCATTTACTCAAATTAAAAAGTATCAAAGAAGATGCTTTCTTACAGGAATCGGATTTTCAACAACGGAGAGGCGACGTGGCAAATTCATTCAAAAATCGTAGAAATAAAAATGAAACTGATAAATTTGTGAAAAAGCAGTTTGTTGAAAATGATGTGAGAGTTAAAACTAAAGTTCTTTTAAATCTTCGCGAGTATTTAAAACCTTATTTAAAAGGTGAGATTAATCCTGAAAGTTTACGTTTGAACTTGGGAATTGAGCAAGAGAATTCATTGATTTCTAAAAATGATGTCTTGGCAAGTTTTGGTGGACAGGAACTTTCAGTTGAGGAATTTATGTTTTATTTACCGAACCTTTCACACAGAATTTTGAAAAGTAATTTTTTGAATACCGTTGAAACTGTAATCGAATACAGAGTGCTTTCCAAAATGGCTATTGAAAAAGGTTTTGGTGATAACTTTGTTTTAAATGAAAAAGTTGAAATTGAAAAAGAACGAATGTTAAAGAATCGATTTTTTCAAAATGAATTTGCAAAAATTGACACGTCGAAAGAAGTTCTTGAAAACTTTTTTGAAAAAAATAAACATTTGTTTTCAAAAAATAATGATTTTGACTTTGTTCGTTTTACTTCTAAAAAAAGTTTGAACAAAGAACAGCTTGAAGACGAAAAGTTCTTATTTCGTAATAAAAATCAAATAAAAATTGATACATTAAAATCCACTGGAATTAACCGCATTCCACTAATTCGCGATTCTGGTAAAGTGATTACTTTTAATGTCGGTGATTTTATTGGTGAATTCTTTGACAAAGAGAAAAAAAAATATGTGAACTTTAAAGTACAAGCTCGAAACGAGATAACATTTCAAGAAAGTTATAAAGTTGTTAAGGATTTGTTCTTTGAAATGCAGCTAAAAGATAAAAAAACGACGATTGAGCGTTTTACAGTGGCAAATGGTGAGCTAAAATTTTCTAAACAAAAGTTAGAAAAACTTTAGGAATTTTTTATCAAAACATTTAAATTTGGCTTAGTTTTTGAATGAATTATTGTTACACGTAAGTAGTTTTGTAAACACAAACAGGAAAAATAAATGAATAAACACTTATTAAGTTTTCTATTTCTCTTTAGTGTCTTATCGTTGTCCTTTGCAGGAACAACAGGTAAAATCTCCGGAAAAGTCATTGATAAATCCACTGGAGAAGGCATAATTGGTGGAATTGTTCTTCTAGAAGGAACAACTTTTGGTGCTTCTACAGACGTTGAAGGGAATTATTTTATCCTTAGTGTGCCTCCTGGAAGTTATAATTTAAAAGCAAGTTCGATTGGTTATTCTGATGTCAAAATTGAAGGAATTAAAGTTTCAATTGACGTTACAACAAAACAAGACATCGCAATTTCAGAAGAGTCATTGCAAGTTGAAGAGGTTATAATTGTTGCTGAACAAGAACTTGTTCAAAAAGGTGTAACAGCAACAACTTCTTACCTTGATGCTGAATCAATCGAAAGTTCGCCTGTTGACGGAATTAGTGAACTTATTGAAATCGAAGCAGGAATTACAAAAGACTCTGGAGGTGGAATTCACATTCGTGGTGGAAGAACAGGAGAAGTTGCTTACTTGATTGATGGAGTTTCTGTTACAGACGTTTTCGACGGCGGACAAGCAGTTGAGCTTGAAGCAGGTTCAATTCAAGAACTTCAAGTAATTACTGGAGCTTTTAACGCTGAGTACGGAAGAGCTCAATCAGGAGTTATCAACTCTGTCGCAAAAGTTGGTGGAAGTGATTACAACGGAGGTTTGCAAATTTTTACTGGTGATTATTTGACTGCTAACGATGATGTTTGGCAAAATGTTGATGATGTTACTCCTTTAGATAATTATTCAATTCAAGCAAATATTGAAGGTCCAATTGTTCCTGGAAAAGTTACTTTTTATGCAAATGCTCGCTACAAAAAAGATGAAGGTTTTCTTTATGGGAAAAATACTTACAACCCTTGGGATGTTACTGTAAATGTTGATGAATTAAAAGATGCTGCAACAGGTAATGGAGCTCTTTTAAGAACAATTGATGAAAATGGTAATTTGGTTTCTCCCGATTCCGCTGGTTTAATTCCTGATACAACTGAGTCAGGTCTTTACTACATTGGGCAAAGTGGTGAAAATAAATTTGTCTCAATGAACAAAGGCGAAGATGTTTTTGTCTTAGGGAAACTTCAATGGGTAATTACTGGAAAAAGTAATCTTTCTTTCACAGGAATTTATGATTCTCAGAATTTTAATGATTGGGGTTCAGATTATCTTTTAAATGCAGATGCAAGACCTACAAAAAAAGGTCACGGATTCACAAATATTCTTACTTACAATAATGCATTAAGTAATAGCACAATTCTGAACATTAAATTTTCTGCAATCAATAAAGTTTTTGATGAATACAATTACAAAGACCTTGACGACGACAGACATCTTTTCAATTATATGGTTAAACAAAGGTTTAAAGATAATTTCTTCACTGGAGGTGTCCCAAATAAAATCTTTGCAAGAGATACTAAGACCTTCAATTTTAAAAGTGATTTGGAATCGCAAATTAATAAGAATCACTTAATCAAATTCGGCGGTGAGTTCACAACTCACGAAATTGATTATGATAATATTGAAACTGTTCCAAATTCACCTAATGGAAATTTATACAATGGGTTTGTGTGGGCAAATGAAGATGTTTCTGAATTTTATTGGGTTTTTGATACAGATGCGAGACAAGTAAATGATTTTTTAGAATCAGGTCGTGAATTCATCGACCCAATTGCTCCAGGTTACGTTGACCAACTTCTCAGAAAAGATATTTGGAGAGATAAATACAACGTTAAGCCTCGTGAGTATTCCGCATTTATCCAAGACAAAATCGAATACAATTTTATGACAATTAATGTCGGTCTCAGAATGGATATTTTTGACCCGAACAAAAAAGTTCCTAAAAATTTTAATGATGCAAATTTGGTAACTCAAGTTAGTTTTGATAGTGCTGACGTTGCTGACGGAAAAGCAAATTTATTGCTTGACCAAAAGACAGGCTTAATTCTACAAGACAATAGAGATGTCGAGTACAAAGATGCTTCTAAAAAAATTAATTTTAGCCCAAGACTTGGTGTTAGTTTTCCTGTCTCTAAAAATGGTTATATGAGTTTTTCTTACGGTCATTTTGTTCAAACCCCAAGATTTTCAGACCTTTATTTAAATAGCTCTTATCGACCTGACAGAGATTTTATCGACGGAGCTTCTGAAACTATTGGAAATCCTGACCTTGAATTTGAAAAAACTGTTAGCTACGAAATTGGCTTCAAACAAGGAATTGGTGATAATTTAGCAGTCGGTTTGAACTTGTTTTACAGAGATGTAAAAAATCTCAAGGCAACTGATGATGTAGCAAATTCAGATGATACTCAAACTTACCAAGTCAACACAAACTCTGATTACGGAAACACAAAAGGGGTTCTTGTTAATTTTGAAAATCGTTTCGGCGATAACATCTTTGCAAGTATTGATTACACCTATTTGGTAACAACTGGAAGATTTACAAACGCAGATTACACTTACCCACAAACTTCAAGTTTAGATTGGGACCAAACTCACACATTAAACTTTTTCGTAAGTTACGAACAATCTAGAGCTTGGGGTTCAAGTCTTATCGGCTCTTATGGTTCTGGTTATCCTTACGAACCACCAAGAAGAGAAGGAAATTCTATCGTTTTGAAAAATACTGAAAGAAAGCCTTCAACTCTTAACTTGGATTTTGAGGTTCATAAATATTTAAGAATTGGTAATTTGAATGCTACAGTTTTTGCAAAAGTTTTTAATCTTTTGGACACAAAAATTATCAAGAATGTTTTTTCTGATACGGGTGAACCGAACAGCACAGAAATTGATACAATTGACAGAGAAAATCACGACGAAGTTGTGAACTCAATTGATGAATACAGATTGAGAGAAGTTCCAACTCATTACGAGCCACCAAGAAGAGTTCAATTTGGTGTAAAAATCAATTTCTAAATGAAAATGAAAATTAGATTAGGTTTTTTAAATGAATAAAAAAATATTACTAAGTAGTTTAATTGTCTTGAGTTTTGGAATTGACTCTTATGCTCAAGATTTGGAACCTCCAGGAAATACTGATAATTTTGCCGCAAACGTTCACTCAGGAAACAAAGTTTCAACCAAATATTATAACAATGGTTTGGTTGGAAGAAATAGAGGTGAAGGTTTGGAAGTTTCAGGAATTTGGCCATCAGGAACTCCAAATTCATATTTTGGAGATGTTGCTCCAGCAATCGGAGTAGAGTATGAGCCTTTTTATGAAGAAAACGGTCAATTAATTTATGGAACAAAAGGAATAAACGTTCCTGTTTCAAAAGGTCCAAGAATTGGAAGTTATCCAGAAGGTGGATTCTCAGCTTTGAGTGGTTATTTGAATACTTCAAAATCAGATTCTTTATCAATTGCAATGAGCCACTTGCCCGAAACTTATCCACAAGGTCCTTGGCCAGACCAACCAACTTGGGTTGATATTAATGGAAATACTCAATGGAATGGATTTTTTGGACGTGATGTAAAAAATGCAGACCAAGAATCTTATTTTGTCTTTGATGATAATTTAGATGCAAGACCGAATGCTGAAGTTGACATTAATGGAACAATGGGCAAATACTTACCAAACCCTACAGAAGAGCCTGAAAGAAAAGGTCTTGGAATGTTGGTTCGAACAAGAGGGTTGCAATGGGCTCAAAGACTCGCACAAGACAACATTTTTTGGCTTTATGAGATTACAAATACTTCTGAACACGATTGGGATAGAACTGTTTTTGGAATGGTTGTTGGAACTCTCGTTGGTGGTGAAGGTGACTCAAATGACGATTTAGCTGAGTTCAGACTTGGTGAAGAAATTACTTATTCAGAAGATGTTGACGATGACACTGATGCTCCTTGGGTGAATGTAAGTTCAACAAGAAAAATTGGAGTTGTTGGTTACGCATTTCTTGAAGCTCCTGGAAACCCAGTTGACGGAATTGACAATGATGGAGATAGTGTTGACCCAAACACTCCAACTTTTACAATCGCAGATTTTGACACAAATACTTTTACAGCTTGTGAAAAGTTAGTCGGAGACGGAAATGGAAATGTGGTTTTAATTACAGAAATTGGACAAGGTCAGGACAAAACTTTAAGCCGAGAAATTATCACACTTCCACAAACTGGTGAGATTCAAGTTGTAACTCACGGTGAAACTTTTACAATTTCAAGAAATACAATTGCTTGTGAAATTGCAAACGACCAATTGGACAACGATTTTGACGGTTTGATTGACGAGTCTTTCGAGATACATTTTGACAAAAGAATTTTTAGTGGAGAAACTCCTTCGAAATACATCAATTACTTCACAGGAGAAGGTTTAAGTGATTTGTTGGTTGATGAAAGAAGAGACGATGACATTGACAATGACGGAGATTGGACAAATGACGACGATGTTGGAACAGATGGTTTAGGTCCTGCTGACCCAGGTTATCCTGGACCGGATTTTGGTGAAAGTGACGGAATTCCAACTTCTGGAGAGCCTCATTTTGATAAAACTGACATCACAGAATCTGACCAAATTGGTTTAACGAGTTTTGACCTTTTTAAATCAAGTGATATTTTTATGTCTCAAGCCCAAGCACTTTGGGACGCAATGGAACCAGGATTTTTCGATGAAAATGTTGGTGTTCCTGATGATTGGGATTTTCTTTACGGAGCTGGTTTTGCACCGTTAAACTCAAAAAGAATTAACAGATTTTCAGTTTCTTTGCTTTACGGAGAAACTCCTGCTGACATTAGAAGAAACAAAGATGTAGTACAGAGAATTTATGACGAAAATTATCAATTTGCTCAAGCTCCAATAAAGCCAACTCTTTGGGCTTATCCGGGAAATGGGAAAGTTACACTTTATTGGGATAGAGTTTCGGAAGAATCTTACGACTCTTTTTTTGAAACTAACGACTTTCAAGGTTACAAACTTTACCGTTCAACAGACCCGAACTTTAGAGATGTTTTTACAGGAACTGATGCTTTTGGCTCAAAAACTTTCAACATTCCGATTGCTCAATGGGATAAAATTGACGGAACTGAAGGAGTTTCACCTTACGTGGATAACACAGGAACAGGCTTTTATCTTGGAGATGACACAGGTTTGACTCACTCTTTTGTTGATTCAGGTTTAGTAAATGGAATCACTTATTATTACGCACTAACTGCTTACGATGTTGGAGGCGAAGTTGAAGGTTTGGTAATCCCACCAACAGAGAATTCAATTTCTATTAGTGCAATTGATGGTGTAATTATTACTCTTGACAAAAACACAGTTGTTGTAACTCCAAACCAACCAAGTCCAGGTTTTGAAGAAGCAGAAATTAGCGAATTAGTTCATACTCAAGGAACTTCTTCAGCAGAAGTGATTGCAAAGGTTTTGAACAGTTTCCAATACACAGAAGACAGAACTTACAGATTTGAATTTTACTCTTGGGAATCTGATGAACTTGATAATGATTTGGACTGGAAAAGATGGGTGGATTTAAATGCAAATGACGTTTATGATTTCGGAGTTGACCAAGCCTTTGATGACATCGGTTCTGACGGAAACGAAAGTACTTTTGATGCTGACGGAACTCAAGGAAATGGGAGACCAGATTCAGGTGAACCAAATATTGATGAAAATGACCCTGATGAATCTGATTTAAAGGCGTATTTTACAACTTCTGCTTTTTCTGTTTATGAAATTAATGGAAATGAAATTGATACAATTTTTTACAAAAATACAGATGTTCCGAATATTCTTGAAAGCACAGAAAATAAAGTTGATTTCATTAATGGAATGGAATTTTACGTTAGAAATCCAAGTCAAGTTGATTATGACCCAATTGCATCAGGTTGGGAAATTCCTTACGATTCAAGTATGACGATTAGTGCTTCTTTGTTCCTTAGCGGAGGTTTGCTTGGAACAAGACTTTCTTATGACTACTCAATTGAATTTGGCGTTAAAGATTCTTCGATTGCTTTTGGTGCGACAATTCAATCAAAAGAAACGAACTTCAAAATTCGAAACATAGATTTAGGTACAGACGCAGAATTCATTTTCATCGAAAATGTTGATACACTCTACACAAGTTCTGGAGAAATTGATTATGCAAAAAGTAATTTAGAGGGTGAATTTGATAATGGCGACAGAATTATTTTGCAAGATGTAAATCCAGTAAATGGAGCAACTGAGTTATCTTGGTTTTTTAAATCATTCTTAAGTGCGACAAAAGAAATTAGACCTGAAGTTGGGGAAAAATGGTTTTTTAAAACTAAAAAACCTCTTCACGGAGGAGGTGCAAGTAGAGTTGATGTTGGCGATGTTTATGAAATCACAATCAAAAAATCTGATGTCGATTCGGAAATTGCCAAAAATAGTTTAGATGCAATCAAAGTTGTTCCAAATCCATACGTAGCAAATTCGATTTTTGATAAACCACATATTGAAAGAAGTATTGGTCGTGAAAGACGAATTCGTTTTACTCATCTTCCCAAAAAAGCGACAATTAGGATTTTTAATCTTCGAGGTGAATTAGTTCAAACATTGAATCACGATTCGACAGCCGAAGATGGTGACCAAGAGTGGAATTTAAGAAATAGAAACAACCAAGATGTTGCTTTCGGGCTTTACTTTTATCACGTTGATGCTCCTGGTGTTGGTGAGAAAAAAGGTAAGTTCGCTCTAATCAAATAAGGAATTTCAAAATATGAATAAAGTTATTAAAACATTAGTCGGTGGATTAATCTTAAGTTTTGGAGCTACAAACTTGTTTGCACAGAGTAACGTCGGTACAACTGCGGCAACATTTTTAACAATTGACCCAAGTCCAAGAGCTGTTGGAATGGGCGGAGCTTTTTCCGCAATTTCTGACGACGCTTCTGCTCCTTATTGGAATGTTGCGGGAATAGCGAGTTTCAAACAAGCTCAATTTCAAGTAACTAAGATTAATTATCTCGTCGGAACAGATTTAGTTTACGCTTCTGGAGCAGTTCCAATGGGAGAAAAAGGAGTCATTGGAGTTTCATTACTGACTTTTGATTCTGGCGACATCGAAATTACAACTCATCAAGAACAAGAAGGTACTGGAAAAACTTTTAAAGTTAAAGACAGTGCATTTGCTATAAATTATGGTTACATAATTACAAACAGATTTCAATTTGGAGTAACTGCAAAATTTATTTCAACTGAAATTGCTGCAACAGAGGCTTCAACTTTTGCATTGGACTTTGGCGGAAAATTTACTGCTGATTTTTTAAATTTAAGATTAGGATTTGTGATTAACAATTTCGGTGGAAAAATGCAACTTACAGGTAATGACTTAACAAGACCATTTGATGGTTATGAAAATTCCACTGGTCACGACGAGTTCGTTCCTGTAAATTATCAAACAGGTGAATTTGACATTCCACTTTTATTTAGATTTGGAATTGCAATTGACCCTTTAAAAACTGAATGGAATCGGTTAACAGTTTCTTCTGATGCACTTCATCCAAATGACCAAGATGTTAGTGTTAGTTTTGGTTCAGAATATGCTTTTCGTGAAATGTTTTTCGCAAGAGCAGGTTACAACTCACTTTTCGAAGGTGATACAGAAGAAGGATTTACATTTGGTTTCGGTGTAAAATATAAGGTTGCCAAAAGTGCAACTTTTGCTTTAGATTATGCTTTTAAGGATTACGGTTTACTCGGTAATTCTACTTTTTGGAATATTTCACTAATCTTTAATTAAACAAAGGAGATAATAATGTTCTCTTTATTAAAAAAAACTGGAGTAGCTGGACTTTCAGTACTCGCATTATCAGCTAGCGTTTATGCTGCTGATGTAACATTTTCTGTTGATATGAGTGTCCAACAAACACTTGGAAATTTTGACCCTGCAAACGATTTGGTCGTTGTTAGAGGTGATATGAATGCTTGGGGAGGAAATGCTGAGCAATTAATGGATCCTGATAATGATATGATCTATGAAGGGACTTTCACTATTGATGAAGTTGCTTTACCAATGCCTGAATACAAATTTGTAAATGTTGTTGGTGGAACAGCAGATTCTTGGGAAACAGTTGCAAATAGAACTGTTGATATTTCTGGTGGTGGAACAGTTGTAATTCCAACAGTATTTTTTGATGATAATGCTGGTGGTGGAGTTGACGCAGATATTACATTTCAATGTGATATGAGTGTTCAAACTTCTGTTGGTAACTTTAACCCTGCAAATGGTGACAAAATCGTTGTAAGAGGTTCTTTCAATGGTTGGGGTGGAGCAGCTGATGAACTTTTTGAAGATGTTCTCACTGGAATCCACACAGCAACCGCTACAATTAATGCAACAGCTGGAACAACAGTAGAGTACAAATTCGTTCACTTAGTACCAGATGGAGCAGGTGGATTTGTTGATGGTTGGGAATCAGTTCAAAATAGAACTTTTGTTTTTGACGGAAATGCTCAAACATTACCTGTAGTTTATTTTGATGATATTACTCCTAATGATATTATTACTCAAGCAGTTACAGTTACTTTTCAAGTTGATGTAACAAATGCAATGGATTTTAACGGAGGAACTCCAATTCCTTTCCAAAGTATTGATAATGTTTACATTGCTGGTTTCTTTAATAACTGGCCTTGGGACGCTTTTACTGATCCAGATTGGGAAATGCACGATGACGGAGTTGCTCCTGATATGGTTGCAGGTGATATGATTTACACAACTAATATTACTTTTGACCAAGGTTCTGGAAAAGAACAACAATATAAATTCTCAGTAAATGGTCCTGACAACGAAACAGGAATTGGTGATAACCACATTATCTTAATTGATGATACAAATCCAACAATGGTTAACGCTGTTGATATGTTTGGTGTTGTTGTAGATGTTGAAGAAAATTCAAATCCTGGTGTAATTGAAACAAGCATTCTTGCTTCAAATTACCCAAACCCTTTTAACCCAACAACTTCAATTGAATTTAAAGCTGACCAAGTTGCTCCAGCTCAAATCTCAATTTTCAATGTTTTAGGTCAAGAAATCAATTCATTTGATTTAGGCGTTACTAATAGTGGAAATGTAGTTTGGAACGGTACTGACTTTAACAACACTCCTGTAAGTTCAGGAATTTACTTCTACCAAGTAAACGTTGGAAAAGCTCAAAAAATCGGAAAAATGACACTTCTCAAATAATTTTGAAAAGTTAAATTTCAAGGCGGAAATCTTTTTATGGTTTTCCGCCTTTTTTTGTTTTAATCAAAATTAATTTTATAAATAATTTTCGGAAATAAATGGTTTGCAATGTAGCTTGTTTTATTGCTTTTGTTAGAAAATGAATTGACAAATAAGATTACTTAGTTGACATTTCCTCTAATCTTTTTGTAGAATTTTGACACCAATGACAATTATCTTCAGGTTTTAACTCCAAGGACTTCTCAAAACATAATGTAGCATTTTTTATATCTTTATATAAAAAATATGCTTCACCTAAGGAATCCCATAAGTTCCCGTCATCAGGAAATAAATTTACATTTAGTTTTAATAACTCTATACCCCAATTAAAGTTCATTTTTTGGGATATTTGTTTAAAACCAATTCTGTTAAGGATTGCTTTGTCAGTTATTAGGTTTCCTGTTTTTTCTTTAATATATTGCGGAAGATTATTTGTATCTCTATATGAGTTTTCATTCATAAAATCAAATACTAATTCATAACTATTTTTCGGTATCGTTAGAGCTTGATACGTGCTATCCAAAAGCATAGAAGTAATTTCCCAAGCAACATTTTCAGATTGGTGATTTAAAACGACATTTGATAAAAATATGATAACAATATCATCTTCAATTAATCTAACAAAATCTGCAAAATATATTCCATTACTACCATTATGTGCCACAATCTTTGTGCTTTTTGAAGAATTAAATATCGCCCAACCATATCCATAAAATGATGTTTCTGATTCATTCTCTGGAACGTAAGCAGTTTCTAATAATATTTTAGCTTTCGCACTAATAATTGTATTTTTCTTAAGAGCCAAATGCCAAGTATATAAATCCTCAACTGAAGAATAAATATCACCTTTTCCAATACTATTCCAATGATTATTACCTTGAGGTAAATACTCTTGTGTTGTTCCCCAATCTTTCCATTCTCCATCAGTGTAATTGAAGTAATATCCATTTGCAAACAATTCTTTATTGCAATTTATATTCTTATAACCTGTGTGATTCATTTGCAAAGGTCTCCAAAGATTTTCTTTTAGAAAAGATTCATAACCTAATTGAGTAACCTCCTCAATAATAATGGCTAAAAAGATGTAATTTGCATTTGCATAAGTATGCCTTGTACCAGGAGGAAATAATAATTCAGAGTTGAAGAACTTTTCCAAAAATTGTTCTTCACTTGATATATCATATCTAAATCCTTCTGTTTGATGAGATATTCCAGATGTATGTGTGAGTAACTGATGAATAGTGATTTGTTTCTTATCACTTGGTGCTTGCGGGAAATACTTTTCAACTTTGTCAGAGATGCTAAGTTTTCCGAGTTCTACAAGTTTTAGAATTGCTGTAGCAGTGAATTGTTTAGAAACAGAGCCAATATTGAAAATCGTTGAAGGAGTGTTAGGTATTTTTTTGTTTTTATTAGCCCAACCGTATCCTTTTGCCAATAAAATTTCACCATCTTTTGCCACCAAAACACTACCTGAAAAACCATTCTGAACACTGCTATCTAAGTAATTACTAATTCGATTTTGAATATTTGCATCTTTGATTTCTTGTTGTGCTTCTAAATCAGAAGAAATGAAGAAAATTAAACTCAAAATGATTGGAAATATTTTTTTCATATTCTTAATAAACGAAAAATTTATAAGTTTTAACAAATTCATTTCCTCGTGCTTTTAAAGTTAACATTTGGCTAATTTTACCACTTTCTAAAGAATTGTTTTAGTAAGTTTTATATTTCTTTTTTTGCATAAAAAAAGGACTGCTAAATTTAAGCAATCCTTTATAATAACTTTTTTTAAATACTTTGGGGAATCATTTGATTCCAAACACCCGTTAAAGCTGTTTTTTTCACAAATTCACTAAAGTCAGTAGCTTTTCTTCCAAGCACCTTTTCAATGTCATTTGAAATAACCTGATTTTCGGAATTACCCAAAACTTCTTTAAATAAGTAACCAAAGAGCCAAATATAATTTTCAGGTAAACCAGCAGTTCTCATTCCAGTTTTAAACTCTTCAACTGAAATCGGTTGGAAATGGATTTCCTTATTAGTTACTCTTGAGATTTCTTCTATAACTTCTTTAAAGGTTAGTCTCCTTGGACCTGTAACAGTAATAGTTTGACCATTGTAAGAATCATCTAAAAGGACTTTTACAACTACGTCAGCAATGTCGTCTGCGTCAACAAATGGGATTTTTGCTTCTGACATCGGTAATGCAACGTTACCTGCAAGAATTGGGTCAAGCAAAAAACTTTCACTGAAATTCTGATTGAACCAAGAAGCTCTGACGAGTGTGTAATTTAAACCAGAATTTGCTACGATTTCTTCACAAGCTTCTGCCTCTTTTTCTCCTTTTCCTGAGAGTAGAACTACTTTTTCCACTCCTTCTTTGAGTGCAATTTCAGTAAGTTCTGAAATCGCTTTTTTTGCACCGGGAACTGCAAGGTCTGGATAATAAGTAATGTAAACTCTATCCATTCCTTTTAGAGATTTTGAGTAAGTTGAAGGGTTATCCCAGTCAAATGAAGGAGTATTATTTCTACTTCCGATTCTTACATTTTGATTTAGTTTAGTTAGGTTTTCGGCAACTCGACGACCAGTTTTTCCAGTTCCGCCTATTACTAAGATGTTGTCTTGCATTTTTTCTACCTTGTTAATTTATAAATTAGTTAATTATTAAATTCAGTAGAAAATAAGGAAAGGTGTTTATGAATGCTTGACTATTCAAGCCAATTTTATGACAGTTTAAGCCAAAGAGGAGTTTTTATTTTGTTTTCGGTAATCTGCTGGCGATTTACCAACCCAACGTTTGAAAGCACGACTAAAAGCACTTTGCTCAGAAAAACCTGTTTCAAAAGCAATTTCAGTAATTCCCATTTTGGAGTTTTTAAGAAGTTCTTTGGAGACTTCTTCTTGTGTCTTTTTTATTAAATCTCTGAATGAAAGATTACTTTCAGACAATCTGCGAGTGAGTGTACGATTACTCATTCCGATAAGTTGTCCAATTTGGTTAATGCTTGGAATTCCGCTTGGAAGTGCATCTTTAATCAAATTTTCAACATCAGAAACTATTTTGTTTGTACTTAATTCAATTCCATTTGTTTCTTCTTCTACTCTTTCAACGAGGAATTTATTGATACTTTCATCTGCTTTAGCGGTTCTCATCTCCAAGTCTTGCGTTTTGTAAGCAATGTAGTTTTGAGCCTGATTAAATAAAATCGGACATTTAAATGCTTGAATGTAACTTTCATCTTTTTTCGGAGGAGAATGTTTGAAAGAGACTTCAACAGGAGCAATATTTGATTCGGTCATTGCTTGGAGTACAACAACCGTAGCGGAAAAAGTTGCTTCATTTGATAATTCTACACCTCTTCGATTTGCTTCGCGATACAAATAGATATAAGAAATTTCTTCACCTTTTTCAACTTTGAATAAATAGGTATTTGAGAGTAACTTAAAATACCTTTCACACCTATCAAAAATTTCTCCTACCCAAGAACAAGTTCTCCAAGATAAACCAAGCACTCCATAATCTTCTATTTTCATTTGCTGACCCAATCTTACTGAAAACCCTGAACCTAATTTTTCGTCTAATTTCTCGTGAAGTTCAAAGAAATGAGATGCAGGAACAGCTTGAATATTTTCGATTGAATCAATTGGAGTTGGCAAATTCTCAAAATAATCTCGTGTAAGACCTTCAGACAGAGCATAATCTATCATTTTTCGATATAAGTTAATGGAGATGTATTTCATAAAAGAACCTCCGAGTCATTCAATTCTTAATTAAAGCCAAAATTTTTAATAGCCTTTTTTATTCTAAATTAGGATTTTTATTCTCTAATTTTTACCATCTTGACTTCATCAATGTAGTTTGTGAAATTTGGGTCTTCTAATTCATTAAGAGATTGTAATACATCCGAAATCCTATCAATTGATTTTCGCATTGAAAAAGCTATTTTTTCAAGTCTTTGAGGATTGAGATTACTTTCTATTTCAGATTGCAATAATCCTACATTACCTAAAAGTACAGTAAGCGGTTGGCTGATTTCATGGTTTGCTGTTACCACCGTTGCTAGATACATTGATTTTCTTTCAGCATCAACCAACTTATTTTGAGTGCTCACCAACTTTTCATTCATATTTACAAGTTCAATATTTTTCAAACGATAAAGTTCAGTCTCAAACTTCGCTTGCATTCCTGCAATTGATTTTTCCTTATCATTTGTAAAAATAATCTCTCTCAAGTCGGCAAACTTCTTTTGAAAAATAAATGCTTTTTCATAATCCTTAGTTTTATAAAATAGATTTGAAAGTGATTTGTAAATTTCAATTAATTCAGGTTTAACATCAATTTCGACGGCAATTTCCATTGCCTCTTTCAAACCATTAATTGCTTGAGTCAGGTTGCCTTCTTTTTCGTTAATTTCGGTTAAATCTCTTATTGCTCTAACTAGTTCATACTTTGTATTGGTTTCTCTTGTAACCTGAATAACATTTTCAAAATAATTTCTGGCTTTAGCGAGATTACCTAATTGTGAGTAAATTTCACCTAAATTAATAAGTGTGTGTGAAATTCCTCTTTGGTCATTTAGTTGAATTTTTAATTTTAAAGCTGTTTCAAAACAATCTATAGATTCTTGGAACTTCTCTTGGTGTCTAAAAATTACGCCAATATTATTTGAAGCAAAAGATTCAAGGAAAATATCAGATATATCTCGAGCCATTTTTCTCGTTCTTTGGAAAAAGTCCAAGGCTCTTTCAAAATTATCAGCTTGAAAATAAGAGATACCAATATTGTTAAGTGAAGAAGCTATCAAAAATTTATCACCTAATTTTTCATTTAACTCTAATGCTTTAAAATTTGCTTTCATTGTTCCGTCAAAATTTCCTAAATCATAGTAGCATTTTCCAATTGCGTGCAAACATTTTGAAATTCCTTGACTGTAATTTAGCCTTTTAAAAATTTTATATGCTTTAAAATGATTTTCCAATGCAGTATGATATTTTGCACTTACGCTGTTAATTACGCCTTTTTGGAAAATCGCTTTTCCGAGCTCCAATTTCATTTTATTTTCAGAAGCTACGGAAATAGAAGCTAAATTATATTTTAAAGATTCTTCAAGTTCCGTTAGCCGTGCAAGAGCAATCGAAGTTTTGTGCAAAGCATTAAAATGTAGTTTCGGGAAGTTTGTAATTTCTTCAAATTCTAATGCCTTTTTAGAAAATTCAAGACATTTTTTAGGAGAGTTTCTTAATTCTTCTTCTGCAAAATCAATATTTTTTTTACACTCTTCAAGTGCATAATTTTGAGGTATTTTAGGCATATTTGAATTTCTTGAATTTTGAATTGGTTAATAAAAATAAGGTTTTCTTTAACGAAAGAAAAGATTTTTAAAAAATCTTAATTTCGTTAACTTCTGAATCTCAAAAATAAAATTAAATGAAAATTTGATGTTTCTCTATTTCTTAAAAAGAATCTTCGCACTTTTACCTACTTTAATCGGGATTTCAACTTTAGTTTTTCTAATGATTCAAATGATTCCAGGAGACCCAGCTAGGGTAATGCTTGGCGAAAGAGCAACACCAGAAGCAATAGAAAATTTGAGAAAAGATTTAGGCTTAGACGAACCTGTTTATTACCAGTATTTTACTTTTATCAAAAATTTAGCAAAAGGCGATTTAGGACGTTCTTTCAAATCGAGAGAAGAAGTAACGACAGAACTTAAGAATTACTTTCCTGCAACAATGGAGTTAGCTTTTACAAGTCTTTTGATTGCAACTTTTCTCGGTGTTTTGGCAGGAATTTCGTCAGCTGTAAATCGCAAAACATTCTTAGATTATTTTAGTATGATTTCAGCACTTGTTGGAGTTTCTATGCCTGTCTTTTGGTTAGGTTTAGTTTTGATTCTGATTTTTGCTGTAAATTTTGATTTCTTACCAATCTCTGGTCGAATTTCTACCGAATTTATTTTTACACCAATAACAAATTTTTATCTAATTGACACACTTTTATTGGGAAACTTATCTGCTTTTTGGGACGCTCTAAAGCACTTAATTTTACCCGCAATTACTTTAGCAACAATTCCTTTAGCAATAATTGCAAGACTGACTCGCTCAAGTATGCTTGAAGTTTTGAGCAAAGATTTTGTCAGGACTGCAAGGGCAAAAGGTTTGAAAGAAAAAATTGTCGTTTTCAAACACGCACTGAAAAATGCTTTAATCCCAATTGTTACAGTAATTGGGATTCAGTTTGGGCTTTTGCTCGGAGGAGCGATTTTAACTGAAACAATTTTTGCTTGGCCTGGAATTGGAAGATGGGTTTTGAACTCTGTTCTTGCTCGTGATTTTCTTTCTGTTCAAGGTGGAGCGATTGCCATTGCTACTGCTTTTGTCCTCATAAATTTATTCGTCGATTTGATTTACTTTTACCTCAACCCGAAACTAAGGTCTAATTTATAAATGAAAATTCATCACTCAAAATTCATCAAAAGTGTTTACTCAAAAAAAGAATTTATCGAAGATCCACTTCCACAAATTGCTTTTTCAGGAAGGTCAAACGTTGGAAAATCTTCTCTCATAAACAGTATCGTCGGAATGAAAGAACTTGCAAAAATCAGTTCAAAACCTGGTAAAACTCGTTGCATTAATTATTTTAACATTGATGAAAAGTTTTATCTCGTCGATTTACCCGGTTATGGTTACGCAAGAGTTTCGGGGAAAATGCAGAACACTTGGGGGAAGTTGATTACCGATTATTATACAGAAAGCAAAAACCTAAAATTTGTAATTCAATTGATTGATTCAAGATTAACTCCACAAAAATCAGATGTTGAGATGTTTAATTGGCTTTTGGACAATGAAATTAGTGTTTTGCCTGTTTTTACAAAAGTTGATAAACTGAATCAAAGTTTAAGAACAAAGAATTTCAAAATTTTTAAAAAGACATTTGGTTTGGAAGAAATTTTAGGAACTTCGAGTAAAACAAAAGAGGGAATTTCTGACCTTTTGTATTCTTTAGAAATTGAATAAATTTTGAATCCGAAAGTTAATTCCTGCGTTACGTTTTGGTATCAAATTTTAAACTGAAAGAAAAGAAAATGCGATTTAAAAATATACTTTTGTTACTTCTATTAGCTTTTATTTTCACAGAAGTTAATGGGCAAGTGAGTGAAAAACAAAAGTTGGTATTAGCTCGAAATTATGTAAGGTCAAAAAGATTTGCAGATGCAGCTAAAATTTATACAGATTTACAAAAAAATAATCCGAAAAACAGAATTTACTACAACGGCTTAAAGGAATCTTTAGTTGCTTTAAATGACATTGAGCCTTTGTTAGAAATCGTAAATTCAGAACTCGCAAAAAATCCAAACGACATTTTTTATAATGCAGAGTTAGGTGACATCTTTTTTAAAATGGAACGAAAAGATGATGCACAAAAAGTTTGGAAAAATTTGATTCTCAAACAGCCAAAGAGTCAAGCAATTTACCGTACGGTTTCAAATTTACAATTTGGCAACAGACTTTACGACGAAGGAATCGAAACTTTAAAATTCGCACGAGAACAGATTGGTGTTCCAGATTTGTTTGCTTTAAATATTGCAAGTATTTACTTTACAAAGCTTGCTTACCCAGATGCAATTGAGGAATACATTCTTTACATTAGTAATTCACAAAACCGTTTTGCGTCAGTTGCAAACCAGCTTTTGAAAATTCCAAGCTCTGAACAAGTTCTGAAAAAGATAGACGAAGGAATCAAAAAAACAGGAGAGAATAAAGTTTTACTAGAAATTAAATCTGCATTTTTATTTAAAGAAAAACGTTACGCAGAAGTTCTTGAAGTTTACAAAATTTTGGATTCAAAATCAGAAGAGAAGGGTAGATTACTTTTAAATTTTGCTTCAGATTTATTCGCAGAAAGTGAGTTTGAACTAACCCAAAATGCCTTACAGTTCGCTTTAAAAACTGTAAAAAACCAAAACACGAAAGCTGAAATTTTAATTTTACTTGCACAAACAAAAGAGAAATTAGGGATTTATGAGAACGAAAAAGAAGGCGAAAAAATAATCACAGGTGCGATTTCAGATTACGAGGAAATTACAAAATTTGGTAACTCTTGGAAAGATGAAGCTAATTTTAGATTGGGAAATATTTATTTAAATAAATACAATCAAAGCGAAAAAGCACTTTCTTACTTTTTACCGATTTTGCGAAATCGTAGGGCAAAGAACTTTTGGGACGTTTTGGCATTGACTTGTGAGTGTTACATTTTGCAGGGAGATTTGGATAGAGCGAGACAACTTTACAAATCAAATATTCCTTTAATGCCTGACAAAAACAGAAAACAAAAGTTGATTTTCAAACTTACAGAATTAGAGTTTTTTGCTTCAAACATTGACAGTGCCAGAGTTTTTCTAAATCAAGGAATTACAATGGGATTGCAAAATGATTATACTAATGAGTTGATTAGCCTTGGTTTTGTAATCAATGTTGAAGACACAAAATCTTTGTCAATTTTTGCAAGTGCATCTTTACAAAAGTTCCAAAAAAGTTATGAAAAGGCAGAGGAGAATTTTGAAAAAGTCATTCAATCTTCAAAAGAGGAAAAGTTAAAGGAAGAATCTTTTTGGCAACTCGGACAAATGGCTTTTGAGCAAGAGAATTACTTAGAGGCAATAAAAATTTACAGTGATTTACAAACGAAACTTCCAGAAAGTGGTTTCGGTCCACAATCTCAATTTGAAATCGCAAAAATCTACGAAGAAAATCTCAACGACAAAATCACAGCAATAAAAGAATACGAAAATTTCCTCATAAATTATTCAGACAGCGTTTTAGTTTTTGAAGTCCGAAAAAGAATCCGAGCTTTAGCAGGAGTCTAAGAAGTTTAAAATTCAGAAGCAAAAGTAGGAGCTAAAATGAGAATCACCAAACAACTTTTCTTAAACACAATTTCCTGCACAACTCTTGGTTGGAATTCTAAAAAGAGCAGAGAACAAGGCGAGGAATTAAGCCTTGATGCTCAATTTAGAATTGATGAAGGAAACCAAATCGGAGAATTGGCGAGAAAATCTTTCCCAAGTGGAAAATTGATTTCGGAACTAAGGTCTGAAATAGCTTCTCTTGAAACAAAAGAAGTTATGCAAAGCTCCGACATTAAGAACATCTTTGAAGCAACATTCATTCACGAAAACTTTGTTACTAAAGCCGATGTTTTAACCCGAAATGAAAACGGAACTTGGGATTTAATCGAAGTTAAATCCAGTGTAAATGACAAAGATGAATTTATTGACGATATGGCTTACACCACAATGATTATTGAAAATTGTGGCGTAAAAATTGACAAGACTTTTCTTTACTTGGTTTCCAAAGATTTCAGACTTGGAATGCCTTTGGAAAAACTATTTGTTGGAATTGAACACACCGAAGAAGTCAAAGAAAGAGTCCAAGAGTTCAAAGCAGTTGCCGACAGTGTTGTAAAGGTTTTAGAAACAGAAAACAAACCTTTGAACCCAATCGAATTTAAGTGTAAAAAATGTGATTTCTTTGCCGATTGTTCAGGGCATAAAATCAAGAAGCACATTTTTTCTTTACCAAGACTTTCACAGAAAAAATATTCAGACCTTAAAGAGTTGGGAGTTGATTTAATCAAAGATGTTCCCGATTCTTACAAGCTAACTGCTAACCAACAAATTGTTAGAGATTCCACAAAAACAAACAAGGTTTTGATTCAAAACGGACTTGCACAAAGTTTGGAACAAATTACTTTTCCTGCTTACTACTTAGATTTTGAAACCACAAAAACGGCTTTTCCTGTTTTCCCTGAAACTGCACCTCACACACAAATCTTAACTCAATTTTCAATTCACAAATGTGGTTCGCTTGGTAAAGTGGAAAATCATTTTGATTACTTAGTAGAAACGGACAAAGATTATCAAGAGGAACTAACTGAAAGGCTGATTCAAGCACTTGGAACAGAAGGAAGTATTGTCGTTTACACAAATTTTGAAAAAACTCAAATCAATGGTTTAATCAAAAAATTTCCGCAGTTTACCGCAGAGCTTGAAAACATCATTTCTCGTTTGGTGGACTTGGAAAAAATTATCGAAAAGGGAATTTACCACCCGAAATTTTATGGAAGCTTTTCAATCAAAAATACTCTTCCTGCTTTTGTTCCCGAAATGACTTACGAAGGAATGGCAATTGGAAACGGCACAAATGCAATGTGCGTTTTTGCAATGATGCTTCAAGGGAGATTTCCTAAGGATAAAATTGAGGAAACTCGAAAAGATTTATTAGATTATTGCAAACTGGATACCTTAGCGATGGTTAAACTTCACGAAGAAATTTACAACTTGGTCAATCCCTAAACTTTTTACGTTTGGATTGTTACCAACAAAAAGCCGAAAAGAAGAGAAGGCAAAGTTCAACTTGTGAATGCAGTTAGCTTTTACAAAAAAATGCGTAAAAGTCTTGGCAGTAAAAGGAATTTCATTACCGATGAGCAAATCCAAGGAATTACTCAAATCTACACTGGATTTGGAGAAAATGAGTTTTGTAAAATCTTTGACAATGATGATTTTGGTTACACGAAAGTAACTGTTGAAAGACCTTTGGTAAAATAGACGGCAAAACAGTTACTGACAAAAAAGGAAATCCGAAACCTGATTCAAAGTTAAGAGATTACGAAAAGATTCCTCTCAAACAAGACGTTGAGGAATACTTTGAAAAGGAAGTTTTGCCTCACGTGAAAGATGCTTGGCTTGACAGAGCAAAAGACAAAATCGGTTACGAGATTAATTTCACGAAGTATTTTTACAAATACAAGCCTTTGCGTTCACTTGAAGAAATCAAAGCGGATATTTTGGAAGTCGAGGAGCAAACCGAAGGACTTTTAAAGGAAATCTTAGAATGAATTTAGTTACATTTTTAATTTATCTTTGAAGGGACGTTTTTACATCTCCCTAAATCCCTCTTCAAAGAGGGACTTTAAATGTTGCGACTTTCTAATTTCTTCTTTGAATTAGTGGAGAACATCTTCCTAAATTTCTTTTCAAAGAGGGACTTTAAATGTTTGGACTTTCTAATTTCTTCTTTGAAGGAGTTGTAAACATCTCCCTAAATCCCTCTTCAAAGAGGGACTTTAAATTCTGTGAACTTTCTAATTCCTCCTTTGAAGGAGGTTAGGAGGATGTAAAACACCCAAACGACAAAATAAAATGAAAAACTAAAGTATGAAAAAATATCCAAATTACAAAGATTCAGGCGTTGAATGGCTTGGCGAAATTCCCGAACATTGGGAAGCGAAAAAGTTGAAGTTTTCAGATTTAGTAATTATGGGACAATCACCTGATTCTAAGGACTACAACACTGAAAAGAAAGGTTTTCCCTTTTTACAAGGAAATGCTGATTTTCAGGAAGTTTTTCCAAGTCCAAGAATTTGGTGTGAAAATGTTAGAAAGATGGCAAATGAAAACGATATTTTACTTTCTGTTAGAGCACCAATCGGAGCGGTAAACATTGCAAATGAAATTTATGGAATTGGTCGTGGGTTAAGTGCAATTCGTTCAAAGAACTCATTTCAAAATATCTTTATTACTTGATTTTATCTTCGGAAGATGAGCTAAATAGCTTAGGAACTGGTTCAACTTACAAAGCTATTTCAGTTAGTATTGTTGAAAATACTTCAATTTCTCAACCACCACTTTCCGAACAAGAAGCAATCGCAAACTACCTTGACGAAAAGACGGCGAAAATTGATTTGTTGGTTGAGTTGAAGAAAAAACAAATCGAATTGCTCAAAGAACAACGCACAGCACTAATTAACCAAGCAAGTTACCAAAGGTTTAAATCCAAACGCAAAAATGAAAGATTCAGGCATTGAATGGCTCGGCGAAATCCCCGAACATTGGGAAAAAGTTAAAGTGAGTCACTACATTTATTTACGACATGGATTTCAATTTAGAGATTATGATTTTACAGACTTTGGGTGTAAAATTATTAAAATTTCTCAACTTCTACCCTCAGGGAAATTGGATTTAGAAAATTGCGATACAATTGATTCAAATAGAATTTCAAACTTTGAGGAAATTGTAATTAGGAATGGTGATGTTTTAATGGCTTTGACTGGAGGAACAATCGGAAAAGTTGTTAAGGCAAATGGAGTAAAAGAAATTATTTTACAAAATTATCGTGTCGGGAATTTCTTCCCTAAGGATATTAATTTAATTTCAAAAGAATTTATTTTTTGGATAATGAAATCAGAATTACTTTTTGCACAAATTAATTTTGCACAAAGAGAAACTGGGCAACCGAACATTGGGAAAGAAGATTTTCGCGATATGTTTTTTGCTCTTCCATCACCTCCAGAACAAGAAACGATTGCGAATTACCTTGACGAAAAGACAGCGAAAACTGACGATTCAATTTCCAAAGCAGAAAGCCAAATTGAATTTTTGAAAGAATATAGAACGGCTTTGATTTCCGAAGCAGTTACAGGCAAAATTGATGTTAGGGGTTGATAGACCAAATCTTTCTTGCAAGGAACGTTTTACATCCTCCTAACCTCCTTCAAAGGAGGAATTTAAGAACGAGCAACGAGTTAAAGTCCCTCTTTGAAGAGGGATTTAGGGAGATGTAAAAAACGCTTAACTTCACCAAAAGGACAAAATAATTGGCACGTAATAAAATTATTCCTTACAAAAGTCATTTGAAAGATTACGCAAGACATTTAAGGAAAAACAGCACTTTACCAGAAATTATTCTTTGGAAGCAAATCAAGGGAAAAGCTCTTGGAGTTGAATTTCATAGACAAGTTCCTATTGATAATTTTATTGTAGATTTTTATTGCCACGAATTAATGTTAGCGATTGAGATTGATGGAAGTAGCCACGATAATAAATATGAATACGATTACAGAAGGGAAACAAAATTACAGGATTTAGGAGTAAAATTTATTAGGTTTAACAATTCAGATGTTATGAATAATTTGATAGGTGTTTTTAACGCATTGCAAAAAAGAGTTGAAGAAATTCAAAGAGAAAATTCTTAACAAAAAATCCTTCTTTTTAATTTTCTCTCAAAAGAGTAAAATCAAATTTGTAAGCAGTTAAAAAGTCCCCTCTTTGAAGAGGGATTTAGAGAGATGTAAAAAAGATTACAAAATCACCAAAAGACAAAAATTAGAAAATGAACACAAACGAAATTCTAAAAATTATCGAACAAGGCGAAAGCAAAAAAGTTGAGTTCAAAGAATCACGCTCAAAACCTAGTAACGATGTTTTTGACTCCGTTTGTGCTTTCCTTAATGGCTTTGGTGGACATTTATTTCTTGGTGTTTGTGATGACGGAACAATTTGCGGAATCGAGCCGAAAGCTAAAAATCAAATCCTAAACGACTTTGTAACTTTGGCTAACAATCCACAAAAACTAAACCCGACTTTTTATTTCTCACCGGAAGTTTTTGAGATTGAAGGTAAAACGGTGATTTACATTCCGATTTCCAAAAGTACACAAGTTCACCGTTCAAAAGGCAAATATTTTGTCAGAAATTCAGACGGTGATTTTGACATCACAAACTATTCTTCACAAGTCGCAAATCTTTACTTAAAAAAGAATTCAAATCACACGGAAAACACTGTTTATCCTTTTTAAAAATCTCTGATTTCAGAAGCAATTTAATTGAACGTGCTCGAAGACTTACAAAGCACAATTCACCAAAGAACCGTTGGTTTGAAATGGACGATTTGGAAGTAATGTGAAGTGCTAAACTTTTGGTGAAAAATCCAGAGACAGGCGAAGAAAATTTTACACTCGCCTCAGTAATGCTTTTGGGAAAAGATTGCACGATTCACAGCATAATTTCACACCACAAAACCGATGCGATTTTGAGACGTGAAAACACAATGCGTTACGATGACAGAGAGTACATTGACAGGAATTTGATTGAGAGCTTTGAAAGATTAATGGATTTTGCAAGGAAGCATTTGCCCGATAAATTTCACCTCGAAGGAGTTCAAAGAATTAGCATTCGAGATAAAATATTTAGAGAGGTTTTTCAAACCTCCTGATTCATCGTGAGTTCTTTCATTCTTTTCCTGCAAAATTTGTAATTGAAAAAGGCAGAATTTTTACTGAAAACTTCAACATTCCTCACACAGAAGGAAAAATTAATCCAAAGTCTTTCATTCTCTTTTCCAAAAATCCGAAAATTGCTTCATTTTTTAAAGAAATCGGTTTTGCTGACGAACTTGGTTCCGGAGTTCGGAACTTGTTCAAGTATTGCAAAATTTATTTCGGACAAAACCCGGAACTAATCGAAGATGAAATTTTTAGATTTAATCTTAAATTCCCTCAAGTTACCACGCAAGTTATCACGCAAGTTACCACGCAAGTTGAAGACAAAAGAATTAAAGGAATTCTCAAGTTTTGCAAAACACCTAAAAGCAGAGATGAGATTCAAAACCACGTTGGAATTAAGAACAGAGAGCATTTTAGGAAAAGCATTTTAAAACCTTTGCTTGAAAAAGGATTGTTAGGAATGACAATTCCCGACAAGCCGAGAAGTTCAAAGCAAAAATATTTTACTGCAACCGTGCAAGTTAGTGACCAAGTCGAAAGTTAAAGTAAATTAAGTCAGAGCCTCACTTTTAGTGAGAATCTGACAGAGTTGTGAGGCTCTGACTTTCAGTGAGATTCTCACTAAGAATCTAATTTTAGAAGACAAAATGAGCTATACAGAAAAAGATTTTGAAACACACATTGAAGAACATTTGTTGAATTCAGGTTATCAAAAAAATGTTTCCAAAGAGTTCGACAAAGATTTGATTTTTATTCCGGCAAGAGTCGAAGAGTTGAAAGATTCTGTTAGAATTAGTTAGTTGTGTAAACTTATCGAACCAAAACTAAAAGTTGGAAAATCTGCTTTTAACCTTTTGAAAGGCAGATTCTGGCAGGGGAAATAAAAAAAGCTGTTCAAAAGAACAACTTTTTTTATAAAAATACACCCGTCGAGATTTGAACTCAAAACCTTCTGATTCGTAGTCAGATGCTCTATCCAATTGAGCTACGGGTGCAAAATTGAGTCGGAATTTAACTCTGTTTGTAATTTTTCCCAAATAAAAAATCTAACTAAAAATACTTTTTTAATTTGAAAATATATTTTTCAAACAAATGTTTAATTCTGTAAATTAGCATTCCTCAATAGGATTTTGTAATCACTGAACTTTAAAAATTAGGAGAAAGCCATTTATGGCAAATCTTAACTTGGGAACTCTCCCGACAAATCTTCCCGAAGAATTGGGACCTGAAAAAATTTTAATTGTTAGTAATCCAAAAACTGGAATGCTTGGTTATTTGGTTATTTACAACTCTGCTCGCGGAATCGGAAAAGGTGGAGTTAGAATGGCATCAAACCTTACTCTTGAAACAGTAATGCTTCTTGCAAAAACTATGACTTTTAAAAATGCGATGGCAGGTTTGCCTTTCGGTGGAGCAAAAGGTGGAATTGTTGCTGACCCAAACGACCCAAATCGTGAAGCAATTATTCGTTCTTACGCAAAAGAACTAAGAAATATTATTCCTAACGAGTATGTCTTTGGGCTTGATATGGGACTTTCAGAATCTGACGCAGCTTTAGTTGTTGATGAACTTGGAAACAACAGACTTGCTTCAACTGGTAAACCAAAATATATGGGCGGAATTCCTTACGACGAAGAAGGTTTAGCAGGGCTTGGAGTTGTTGAAGGAATGCAAAATTCTTGTCAATTTATTCAGGGATTAACAATGCCTTCTTCGACAATTTCCATTCAAGGTTATGGAGCAATGGGAAAAGCTGTTGCAAAATATTCTACTAATCGAGGTGCAAAAATAGTTGCGGTTTCAAATATGGTTCGTGGTGAATCAGCAAAAGCAATTTACAATCCTAAAGGAATTGACCTTGAAAAGTTGAATTCGTTAGTTACTGATGCTTCAAAAAGTGTAACACTTTACAAAGATGCAGAAGTTCTTGAAGGTGGTGAGGAATTATTCTTAGATTGTGATTTTGTTGTTCCCTCGGCTGCGGGTGGTGTGATTACAAAAGAAAATGTTCACAGAATTCAAGCAAAAGTTTTGGCTGAAGCAGCAAACAATCCTGTAACTCCTGAAGCTCAAAAAATGCTTGACCCAAATAACACTCTTTACCTTCCAGATTTTGTAATTAATAGTGGTGGAGTAATTGCCGCCTACGTTGAATACATTAATGGAACTCTCGACCAAGCAGTTGAAAGAATCAGAAAAACAGTGCCATACAACGTCGAAAGAGTTTTAAAAGAGGCAATTGATAATAAAGTAAAAACTATAAGCGAAATTAGAGATATTGCGGAAAGAATTGCAAAAGATAGAGTTGTAAAAGCTATGAAAGCTAAAGGCAGAATATAATTTTTGAATATTTGGTAGTAATAGTTTTTTTAATTTTTACTACCTTTTTGTGAAATTGGCTCTTCCCAATTCACGTTGAATTCTCCAAATCCTAATTCGATTTTAAGGTAAAGGATAAAGTCATTTCTGTCAAAACCAATGTTTCGGTAAAGACTTGGTCCTACTTTTTCAAACTTCTCATAATTTTTGTCAGTAAAAATTGACGCTTCTTCTTTAATCTCAACTGAAATTCCTTTTTGGAGAAATATTTCTATTTCCGAAAAACCTGCTGTGATTTCGGCTTTCGCTGATTTGCTTATATGATTGCCTGTAAATTGAAAAATATATTCTCCGACTCCACCTTCAAAGTATAATTCTTCAAAGTTTGTATTTAGAATATCATAAAAACTAATCTCACCAACACCACTTTCTATAAATATTTTTTGCAAAGAACTTTGAGATTGTTTCCCGCATTTTAAAACAACTTCGCCAATCCCATTTTCGAGGGTAAAATTTGTTAATCTCAAATCTGCCAAATCGAAATCGGCTTCTGCTGCTCCCAAACTAAAGTTTAAATCAAATTTTAAATCGTCAGTTAGAAATATTCTCCAATGATTTTCATCAAAATCACTAGAATTTAAAATACTCATCTTTTTATTAATCGGGAAAAGTCTAAAGTAACCGATAGAATCTTCCAAAATTTCATAAGTCATTTTGGGTCTTTGAGTTTCAGTAGAAAATGAGATTTCTGCTTCTAAAATATCTTTGATTTCATCAGATTCAATTTCTAATTTACCGCTACTGAACTCTAAGTTCACATTAACGATTTTTTCAGAACTTCGAGGAATTGAAATATTTGAAGAACTTCCACCACCAGCAAAAACCGCTTGTGTAAGGCTTAAGAGGAAGCTCAAAATGCAAAGAGGAAGCATTTGCTTAGTTTAAAATTTTATTTTTGAGTGCAACTTTGAGCATTTCTCTTGCTCGGAAAATTCGGGCTTTTACTGTTCCAATCGGAATATTAAGGAGTAGTGCAATTTCTTCGTAAGATTTGTCTTCTTGATGTCTAAGAACAATTGCTTCGTGATATTTCTTAGGCAAATCATCGATTGCTAGTTGGATTAAATTTGAACGCTCTTTTTGAATAATTTCACGTTCTGGAGTAACTGCTTCGGTATCTTCGTATTCTCGTTGCCTTTCGCCGTCTTTACCTTCGATTGGATTTTCCATCGAGTAGGTTTGTAACTTTTTTTTGCGGATAAAATCAATGCAATTATTTCGTGCAATTTTGTAAAGCCAAGTAGAAAATGCGTGTTCGGGGTTGTAAGATTCTAAAGCTCGAAAAGCTTTTAGAAAGGTTTCTTGGACTAAATCTTCAGCTTGGATTGGGTCGTAAACCATCTTTTTTAGCATTAAAAAAAGCCCATCTTTGTAACGGTTTACAATAATCTCGTAGGCTTTTTGGTCACCTTTAAGTGCCTTTTCAATTTCTAATTTGATTTCTTCTGAATTTAGAAGTTTTTCCAAACTGTTTTCCGAAAAATTTAGTTTAGTGCTTTTGAAGCAACTTGAACAGCTTCAATGATTTTTGTGTAACCAGTACAACGGCAAAGATTTCCTGACAAAGCATCTTTGATTTCATCAACTGATGGATTTGTATTTTGGTCTAATAAATTTTTAGAAGTAATTAAAAAGCCAGGTGTACAAAATCCACATTGAGCTCCACCGCAATCATCAAATGCTTTTTGAACAGGATGAGGTTCACCATTTTTGGCTAAGCCTTCAACTGTAACAATTTTCTTACCTTGACTTGAAACTGCCAAAGTCAAGCAAGATTGAATTGGAATGTCATCAATTAAAACCATACAAGAACCGCAATCACCTACATCACAACCTTGTTTCGTTCCTGTAAAATTGCATTCCTCTCGGATTGCTTCTAGTAAAGTTCTGTTGTCTCTAACAGCAATTTCATAGTCATTGCCGTTCACATTTAGAGTAATTATTTTTTTCACTTTTAGATTAACCTTATTTAAATCTTTAACGCACAAAGATAAAAAACTTTTGCTAGAATTTTAATTAATTTAATATTGATTGGGTGTAAAGTGAAAACAACAAAATTGAAGTCAGTTTTCCTTAGTAAGAAAAAAAATATTTGTTAAATTTGCGGGTCGAAAAAATAACAAATATTTGAAAGAATAATTCAAAAAATGAAAAGAGAAAATTCAAACAAATCTTATAAAAAAGCTCTCGAACTCTTTCCAAGAGGAGTTAATTCACCAGTTAGAGCATTTCAAGCAGTTTATGGTTATCCAATTTTTATTGTTCGTGGAGAAGGTTCGAGAACTTGGGACGCAGACGGAAATGAATTCATTGACTTTTGTTGTTCTTGGGGACCTTTAATTCTTGGACACAACAACAAATATGTTCGTGAAAAAATTATTGAAACTACTCTTAATGGAACTTCTTTCGGCACTCCAACGATGCAGGAAAATGAGCTTGGGGAATTGATTTTAAAGAATAACTCAAAAATTGAAAAAATCCGATTTGTAAATTCTGGAACAGAAGCAGTAATGTCTGCTGTAAGACTTGCAAGAGGGTACACTGGAAGAGATAAAATTTTAAAATTTTCAGGTTGTTACCACGGACACGTTGACCATCTTTTGGTTAAAGCTGGTTCGGGTTTGGCAACTTTTGGAGAATCTTCTTCGGCTGGTGTTCCACAAAGTTTTGCGAAAGAAACAATCGTTTGTGAACTTAATAACAAGGAAGCAGTTGAAAAGGCATTTGAAGAATTTGGCAACGAAATAGCTTGTATTTTAATTGAACCGATTCCTGCAAATAACGGATTGCTTATTCAAGACAAAGAATTTTTGGAATTTTTGAGAGGGATTACAACTAAAAATGGCTCATTGTTAATTTTTGATGAAGTTATTTCAGGCTTCAGAATTGGATTTGAAGGAGCTTCGGGTTATTTCGGAATTCAGCCTGATATTTTGACTTATGGAAAAATAATTGGTGGTGGAATGCCAGTTGGTGCTTATGGAGCAAGTCGCGAAATTATGTCTTTTATAGCTCCTGAAGGACCTGTTTACCAAGCTGGAACTCTTTCTGGCAATCCTGTTGCAATGGCTGCTGGTTCAGCTCAAGTTACACAATGTCTTGAAGAAGGCTTTTATGAGAAACTTGAAAAAAAGACTCACAAATTTGTAAATGAAATTAATGACTTTGCAAAAGCTAATGATTTTAATGTTAAAGTCTTTTCTGTAGGCTCAATTTTTTGGTTTGCTTTTACGGACTTAGAGAAAGTTCAGAAGGCTGAAGAGATTGACCTTCAAAGTATGGAAATTTATAAAATTTTTCACAATGAACTTCTTGAACGTGGAATTTACTTTGCACCTTCTGGCTACGAAGTCGGATTTATTTCAGCAGCACACACGGAAGAAGATTTGAAAATCACAGTTAATGCAGTTAAAGAGAGTTTAGAAGTTGCACTCAAAAACTAAAACAGGGATTCTATTAGTAAATCTAGGAACTCCTGATTCACCGTCAACAGCAGACGTTAGAAAATATTTACGCGAATTTCTTTTAGACCCAAGAGTAATTGACATTAATCCAATCGGTAGATTCTTACTTGTAAACTTAATAATTGCTCCGTTTCGTTCCCCAAAAAGTGCAAAACTTTACAAAGAAATTTGGTCAGAAAAAGGCTCGCCACTTTTGTTTTATGGAATTGAAGTTAAAAATCTTCTACAAAAAGAATTAGGTGATGATTTTGTAGTTGAACTTGGAATGCGTTATCAAAGCCCATCTTTGGAAGAAGCAGTTCAGAAATTTAAAAGTCATTCTTTTGACAAAGTAATAATTTTACCACTTTTTCCACAGTATGCTTCTGCTTCAACAGGTTCAGTTTATGAAAAAATTATGAAGATTACATCAAAATGGGAGTTCTTTCCAAGTATCGAATTCATTAGTGATTTTCACCAAAATGAGCAATTTTTAGATGCTTTTGCAAATCTTGGCAAAAAATATTTAAAAGCAGAAGAATACGACCACATTTTATTTAGTTTTCACGGGCTTCCAGAACGCCAAATTCAGAAAACAGATTGTTCAAATTTGTGTTTAGTTTCAAAGGATTGTTGCGAAAGTTACAATGAAAAAAACCGATTTTGTTACAAGGCATCTTCGTTTGAAACTGCAAGGCAAATTGCCAAAAGATTGAATTTAAAGGCTGATGATTACACAATTTCTTTCCAGTCAAGATTGGGTAGAGAAGAGTGGATTAAACCTTACACAACTGATACTTTGAAAGATTTTGCCACAAGAGGTATTAAAAAAGTTTTAGTCTTTTGTCCAGCTTTTATTTGCGATTGCTTGGAAACAGTTTATGAAGTCAGTGTTGAGCTGAACGAAGAATTTCGTCAAAATGGTGGTGACAAAGTTCAACTTGTTGAGGGATTAAACTCAAATCCTGATTGGATTAAAGCGATAAGAAGTATTTTGCAAGTTTAGTTCTATTCGATTGAAGAAACAAAAATTGGGTTTGTCATAAAAACAAAGAATTTTTGTTCTCCTTTGCCAATTATTACTCTGTAAAAAGATTTTTGTCGGTGGGTGTATTCAGCATCTTCGATTTCAAAATAATTTTCACCTTTTTCTAAGATTCGTTCTTCAAGAATCTTTCCATCTTTTATAAAAAATAATGTGAGCTTTTCTTTCATTTTTTCATCAATATCAAAATCAAGTCTAAAAACAGGGTTTTCACCTTTTTCTAAACTTAAAGTTTCACCAATTATTTTTTTGAAATCCTTTGAATTTTTTACTGAAAACTCGTTAAAACTTAAGTAAGTATGAGCAAAATTTCTGAAATTCACCATTCTTCCTTTGCGGATAGCTTTTAGAACTCCCTTTTTATCTCTTTCGTGAGTGTAAAGCAGTGTAAGAGATTCTGCGATATTTTTGGGATCGCCTCCGTCAAAATCTAATTCTGAAATTGACCAAGTCGGGTTTTCTTGATTAGAGAGGCAAAATTGTTTGAGTTGTTGGTCCCAAATTCCACCAATTGAACCAGTCCTTTTTGCCCCTTCCCAAAATGTTGCGAAACCTGTCCAACCAGTAGTTTGTGCTAGAGAATTTGAATAATCTTTAGTTTGCATTCTGACATTCATTCCAAGAGTTTTCCCTAAATCTAAATTATTACTTTTCTCAGGATGAGCCCAAAAAACCATTCCACCTTTTGCATTGACGTAATCAATTAATTCTTGGTAAGGTTTCTCACCAGAATCTTCATATTGGTCATAAATCGGAGCAACAAAGTAAGGAAAATTATTCAAAATATAAATTACTGATAATACTATGATGATAGAACCTTCTCTTTTGAAACCTCGTTTCTTATCGTGCAGGACTCCATACTTTCGAACTTGGGTATTAATTACTGTTCTAAAAATTTTGACGCCAAACCAAAGAGTTATAAAGGGAATAATATTTAGTAAATACCAGAATGAAAAATTGTTTTTATAACCACTTTTAATTGAAGGTAAGTTTGCATAATCTTCTGCTGTCTCTAAACCTAAAACCAATAAATGTTTATGGAAATTCATTATTTTAAAAGTCAAACTTTCCCAATCAATTTCCCAAAAATAGTAAGGAATGACTTCTGAACCGTGCAGTAAAATTAAATTACCGTAATGATTTCTAAGTGAATTAATTCTTGAAATATATTCTTCTTCACCAAGAGTTGAGATGGAATTTTTTTCTTGAGAAAATGAAAAATTTCTTAGAAAGGGAAGCCCGTATTCAATTTTCATATTGTCGTGGTCGGTGAAAATCCCAATATCAATTTTATTCTCATTTAAAATATCTGCTAATTCTCTTAAAGAATAGTCACCACCACTTATTTGAGAATCAAGATGAATTGCTGCAAGTAAATTATGATATTCAGAATAGGGGTTACTGTCTTTATTCGGAAATTTTTTGATGATTTTTTTGTCTTCTTTAATAACACCAATATTCAATGAGTCAGACTTTGACTGTTTTTTCTTTTGGCTTTTAGTTTTACTTTCTTCTTCTTTCATCACTTTCAAAAAATCTTCTAAAGTAGAATTTTTGGATTGATCTTGCGAAAATACCTGAAATGGAAAATAAAGTGCTAAAAATATTACTAAAAATTTAGAGAAAAGAGTCATAAATACTTTTTACCTTGTCAATCATCAATTGCATTTCAAAATCTTCTGCTCGACGTTTGCCATTACTAATTAAATTTTCTTTTAAGTCATTTTGAGAAACCAATTTAAGAATATTTTCAGATAATTCACTAATATTTTCAGAGCTAAAAAGTAAGCCACTTTTACCATATTCAACGACTTCAGGAACTCCACCAACTTCTGAAGCAACAATCGGAATTCCTGATACCATTGCTTCAACAAGGACTCTTCCAAGACCTTCGTTTCTAGAGGTAAGAACAAAAACATCTAAAGCTTTGAAAATTTGTGGAATGTCGTTTCTCATTCCTGTAAAAATCACTTTATCCGAAATTCCTAAATTCTTAGCTAAAGTGTGAACTTGTTCTCGTAATTCGCCGTCTCCAACAACCATAAATTTTACGTTATCAGCTTTCTCCGAAACTTGTTTTGCACCTTTAAGAAAAATGTCACAACCTTTAATTTCTGTAAGTCTTCCAACAAAACCAACCAAAAATTCAGACTCGTTTACTCCAAATTCTGTACGAATTTCAGATTTCGTACAATTTTTGAAATCGTCCAAAAATATGCCACAGTAAACTGTTTCAAATTTTTCGGGTTTATCAATTTTTTCTTTAATGTGGTCGCTTCGCCCCTCATCTGTAAGATTCAAAATCTTATGCGACGTTTTAGCAAAAAATTTCTCAATTAAAATAAAAAACTTAGTCGTAAATCTGTCAAAGTAACCATAAAAAATGTGTCCGTGTGGAGAATGAACTCGAACAGGAATTCTTGCTAAAAAACCTGCGAGACGACCAACAATCCCAGCTTTTGAAGTATGAGTGTGAAGAATTTGCGGTTTCTGTTTTTTGAGAATTTTATAAAGTTTGAAAGTCGCAACCAAATCTTTTAGTGGGTTTACTTCCCGAATCATTTCAGGAATGCAATGAGTTTTGATTCCAGTTTTTTGTTCAAAATCTTTGAATGAAGAGTGAAATGAAGAAGTTAAACCATAAATTAATTCGACATCAAGACCTTGTTTTTTCAACCCTTCGACTAAATCTAAAGTAACTCCAGCAGAACCACCTTCGTCTAATCTTGTTATGATGTGAATGTTTTTTATTGGCATTAAAAGTCTAAAGGTTTAGTTTGAAAATTTGGAGAAGTTAAAATAAAAAATCATTTTAATTCCAAAAAAAATTACGTCGGGAAACTTAGAACAACTTTTTACGGTCAAAAATCAATTTTAAAAAGCTGCCCTTTGTGGTCACTGAACCCGAAATTAATTGTTTCATAATTTTGAAATCTAACTTTCTCGTTACCTAGAGTGTGGTCAATTCCCCAAACAGGAAAAGCTCTTGGAAATGTTAGGTGAAACCCAATTCCAACTTCCGAATGAGCATTTCGCATTCCACTCAAATTTAAATTTGAAGAGTAAAAAGGTGCGTTAAAGTCTCCTGAAATCAAAATTGGCAGTTCATTTTTTGAAGAAATCCATTTGTTCAAAAGTTCACTTTCTTTTAAATGCCAATCTGCTTTGTCGCTTGCTTTTTCGATTAAATCACTCAAACTACTTTTTTTGTCAAGGTAGAAAGCCTTCGTTGTGTGAACATTCACGAGCCAAATTTCTCTTTCCTGAATTTCAATTTTTAAAGCAAAAGTTCTGTAGCCAGTTATTGCTGTTTCTATAAAAGACTCTTTAGTGAGCAATGATTTTCTGATTCCAATAACTGATGAAAAAGGGCTATAGTTTTTATGCTCAAACTCTTCGTTTTCATTCATAGCATAAAATTTATAATCTGAAAGAACATCTGAAAAAGTTCTACGGTCTCTTTTTTTGACTTCTTGTAAGATTAGAAAATCTACTTTGTTTTTTTTACAAAATGTTTTGAACTCGGAAAGTTTTTCTTTTGTGTTGTGAATATTAAAACTTAAAACTGTGAACCCATTTTCACTTTCTATTGAGTTTCCAAAATTTAAACCAATAAAATAAATATTGATAAAAAAGAAGAATATAGAGATTATTGACACTAAACTTTTCTTTTGGAAACCAAAGTAACCAAAAATCAGAATTGATAAAAATGCCAAAATAAATCTTGGAGGATAACTAAAAATTAGCGAAGATTTTGCAAATTCTTCGAAAACGAAAAGAGGTGAAATTGAAAATATTATGAGAACCCAAAGTAAAATTTTAAAGAAAATTTTCAAATGGTTAACCTAATCTTCTTGAATTTCATTTTTGATATTTCTACAAATCTTGAGCTCAAGAACAGCACCTTTTAAATCCCCATTTTGGAATTCATTTTTAGCTTTATTAAAGTGAGTTTTTATTCTTTTGAGAATTCGCATTTTTCGTTTGGAAGGGTTTGTTTTAATTTTTTCTTGTAATAAATTAATTCGGTTATGGGCAACTAAGAGAAGATTTTCGACAAATTCAGTGGATAAATTGTCTTCTCCAAACTCTTCGTTAAAGTTTGTTTTAAGGGTTTTTCTAACAGATTCTGAAAGCTCAACAGCTTTATGAAAATCTTTTGCACTGAAATTTTGCCAAGCATTATCCTGTAAATTTTTTGCTGTGTTATAGTTTTCAATTGAAATGAAACCTTTGGCTTTTCTAAGGAAACTATCTGTGATTTTTATGAAGTTAAAAGCATCTGTTTCGGTTAAGTCTGCGTTATTAATCTTCGCCATTTTATAAGCAGTTTGTGCTAAATAATTTGCTTTGTCAGTATGAGTTTTTGCTCTTAAAAAATTTACATTTCTCATTTCAATTCTTGCTGAGTCCAACTTCTCATTTGCAAGAATGAATGTGTTAATTGATTCGAAATTTTGTGCTTTGCGAACGTCAGGTCTTATTTTCTCCAAAAAATTTTCTGTTTGAAAAAAATTTTTAACGGTTTTTGAAGTACTAGCTCCATAAGTTGAATCAAGCAGATTAAAAATTGATTGCTTGGCTTCAAAAGTGCTTTTTAGTGCAATTCCAAATTTATTTCTTAATTGCATTTCACGTGCTTTTTTTAGACTATTCTTGGCACTTTCAAGATTTCCATTTTCAATTAAAGTTTTTTTCTGAAATTCTAAAATTTGAATTAGGTTTTCTGTTCTTTCTATCTCTTTGAGAAGTAAAGGATTAGAATAGGCGATTTGATTCAGATATAAAATAGCAATAAATAGTTTGAATAGAGTTTTTGCAATGTGTTTCATTTGGTACAAAAAATTAAAATTAGTGTACTTGTGGGGTCATTCGGACAAAATTAATCTTTTAAATTCTTTGTTAATCGTGCCAAATGCAACTTTTGAGAATAAATAATTTACATCGTCAATTTTTATGCCTAAATCTTTTCCACGCTCAATCGAACTTTTTGTAAACTCAAATTCATTAGGAGTTTTTGTTTCAAAAGTTAATTTTTCTAAGATACTTTCTAATCTCAAATCACTTTTAGAGTTATCTAATTTTATTTTGTTTTCATTTAAATGTAAAGGTTTAAAATCTTTAGTCTCAATGACTTGGTAATTTCGCAAATATTTCATTTCAAAATTTTTTGCTTCTTCTTTGGTAACAAAAACAAACTTTCCTTTTGCACACCTAAATCCTTTAGCTTTTATTTCTTTCCAAAGTTCCCTTTCTTCAATTTCATAAATCAAAAGATTTGTTGCAAGTCTGACAGAATCTTTTCTTTTACTTAACCTATTAATCTCTACTCGAAAAATTTCGGGAATGTCAAAAAACACGTCTTTTAATAAAATTTCAATTTGAGAGAGTGAAATGCCATTCTCAGTCAGAGAGAGAATTTTTTTGGGGTTCAACTTAAAAGTATTTTCCTTAAACAAATCACCAAACAAATTTGAAACAAAGATTGTTTTAAAGCTCTTTAATTCGTCAAATTTTACGATTGATTCCCTAATGAAATTATAGCTTTTGTTTGTATCGGAAGAGTAATTTCCAAGTAATTCGTTTGTGATTGAAAACTTTTGATTTTTGGAGTTAATGGAAACGAAACCGAGTTTTACAAAATCTTCAACAATGATTTTGGTTAAAAATGAAATCCGTTTTGAATTAAATCGAAAATTATTATTTAGGGTAAATGCATCAGAAAAATGAATTAGAAACCCTTCAGTTTTTTGAGAAATTTCTTCTAAAAATAGTTCTTGTCTCTCATTAAAAATATTTCTCACAGCGTTAAGAATTAACTTTGACCAATTTTCAAAATCTTTTGGGTGGTAAAATGGGAAGTAGATTGGTATGAAAGTTTTTATCCAACTGTTATAACAATCTTTGTGAACTTCTTTGAAATTATTTGAAACTAAATTTGAGAAATCTTTAATCAATGACTCAGAAGTTAGGTTCTCAAAAATTCTTTTATAGAAAGTTTCAACCTCTGAAGAATTTGCAAGGCTGTGTTTCTTTAATATAAAATTTGAAAGAGCATTTTTGATTGGCAAACACTCTCCGAATGGAATTTCTTCTTTTGAAAATGTTGAAATTCGTTTTGATATGTTTGGAATAATTTTGTGATTTATTAATGGAGATAATTTGAGTTTGAAGTTAAAATTCAAATTTGGTAGGGTAGAGTTTTCATCAATTTTTTCTAATATTCCAACGTTAACTAATTTAAAAATTGATAAGGTTGAAAATGCATTTTGTTTCACCAAAATTTCTAAAGCATCTAAAAATGAAATTTGAGTTCTGAATGTTAATTCATACAAAATACTTTTTTCAGGAATTGTTAGCCTATGAAAAAAAATTGATATTTTTTTGTCATTTTTTAGAATGCTTACTATTTCTTTTATGGCTTGAACTTTGTTAAAAGAATTTCTCGTCTCATTTGAAAGGAGAAAAATTGCATACTTTAAATCTGAGAGGTTTAGTTTTTCAAGGTATTCATAACTCTTGTTTACATCTAATTCAGAACTTCCTGTTTTACTAATGCGGTTAAGTTCTTTGATGGATAAGGTATTCATTTTACCTCGAAATTATTTAGAGAGTAACCAAAATCATTGAGAGCTTTTTGGACTTGCTCCAAATTATTTGGAGAGATTAAAGCAATTTTATCCGAAAGTTTTGAAACAATTAGCCACTGCAAGCCACAAACCTTAAGCAAATGTTCCATAAGCTCACTTGATTCGAATTCCAAAATTGCTAAGTCTGAATGTTTTTTTATATAATTCATAAAAACAAAAAACTCCTCACAAGAAAACTTGCGAGGAGTTTAAAATTAAAGCCTCTTTTAAATTACTTCAAAAGAACCATTTTTTTAGTTTGAACACCATTTTGAGTTGAGAATCTTGAGAAATAGATTCCACTTGCAACTTTGTTTCCATTGTTATCAGTTGCGTCCCAAGTAACATTTTGGTTTCCAGCGTTTACTGTTCCGTTTACTAAAGTTTTAACAAGTTGCCCGTTAATGTTAAAAACTGACAATGTAACTTCTTGACGGTTAGCAACTGTAAACTCAATATTTGTAGTTGGGTTGAATGGGTTAGGGAAGTTTCCAACTAACTCGAATTCAGCAGGAACATTTGTTCTGTCATTAACATCTACAATTTGAACGTCAACACTTGCAGGTGTAAATTGACTATCACCTTCGTCATAAACTGCAACAATTTTGTAGTGAACAGTTGCAACACCATTTGTTGGGTTTGCAAAGTTTTGCTCTGGAGCATTATCAATAAAAGAGTAAACATCTTGACCGTTTACAAAAGGAATTGATTCAGCACCAGCAACAATATTGTTGCTATTTGGTACGAAGTTAGGAAGTTCACCTGAATGAATTTTAAAAGTCTGTAAAGCATCAATACCAAAAATAGCAGCTGGTTTTGGAGCTTTTACAGAATTTAAAGTAATTGAAGAGTTGCTAACTCTTTGAGCACTTAAAGAAGAAATATCTCCATTTGGACTCATAGTGAAAACTTCGTTATCATTTTGAGCAAAAGCAGCATTTGGAGTTGGTCCAGCAATACAATCAACTAATCTGTAGTTTGCTCTAACTTGTGGAATGTTTCCACCAATACTAGTAGTTGGATCTAAAGTGCTAATATCAGTCCAAGCACCTTGATTAATTCTAACCCAGTGATTTGTTGGTAAGAAAACAGTTCCGATTGCAGCAGATTGGTCATCAAAACCAATTGCAAAGTGACCAGCAACAGTTGAAGTAACTCTTGCAATTGCAACAAAATAATCACCAGGGTTAACAGCAACAGGTTGTTGTAAATCAAGAGTTTTCCAAACTCCTACATCGGCAGCAACAACATTGAATGTTTGTGATTGTCCGCCAATTACTGGAGTTGAAGAAGGAGTATTTGAAAAAGGATTCCAAGTATAAGTTAAGAAGCTATAAGCATCTCCAACATAAGAAGTAGCTGTATTTGCAAAAAACAAAGAGATTGAATTTACATAAATTACACTGTTAGTTGTATTTTGGAATTTATTTCCACCTTCAATTGTATTTGCACCAGCTCCGATTCCACCTTCAGAAACATTGTCGTCCCAAGAAAGTGAATCAGTTAAAGCTACTCCAGGAGTTGTCCATTTTAATTCAGTTTGGTCAGTTGCACCTTGATTTGGCAAACAAGCTAAGAAGCCACCAACAGGTTGAGTAATTGCAACTCCATTTCCATAAATTAATGCTTGTTTATAAGGATTTTCATCATTTGTATGAACTCTTATGACTATAAAATAAGGAATTCCAGAAGTGTTTTCAGAAGTTGGAGTAAATTCAATATCAACTACTAAATCATTTCCTGGAGAAACAGTTGCAGCAGGAGTTGCATTTGTGATGTTGAACATTGCAGGAGTAGAACCACCAAAAGGTTCAACAGAGATACTGTCAACTTGTAAATCAGCTTGTCCGGTATTAGAAATTGTTAAATTAAGAGTTGAAGTTGTATTTGTAACTACATCTCCGAAGTCATAAAACATATAGTCAAATTCTCCACCACCTAAAGCAGCAGGAGCTTCGAAAACATCAACTCCGTTTTCACCGTCAATTTCCATATTTGGTTGAAGGCTTGTAGAAGCACCTTCAAACGCATAAAGATTTGCACCTGTGAAAGTTGCTGGGTCAATTCCGATTGCAAAATAAGACTCAGTTATGTTTCCAGCGTTGTCAACATCTTTTCTAATACAGTTGTTGAAAAATCTTCCATCAACAGTTGAAGCCCAAGTAATTCCAGCAACTGGAGTATTTCCACCAAGGAAAGTTCCAGAGTTATCTAAAACAAAAATGTCAGTTGCATTGAGTCCTGAAGCATTTCCACCAACATCGTGAATTGTACTTGAAACTGGGTCATAACCAAATCCACCAGCAAAATCATCAGAAGTATAAGATGATTGGACTAAAACATTTCCAGTAGCATCAAATTTTACAAACTCAGAGTTTACAACTTCTTTTGCCCACCAATCGCCATTGTCATATGCGATTCCGTTAAAAGCAACTCCATTTGCACCGCCCAAATTTGTAATGTCAGGTGTGATTGAAGAAGTCACAGTCGCTGAAGCGATGTTATAAACGTGAACCTCTGGATTTGGAATAAATTCGATTTGGATTCCAGTTGCACTGACCGCAAAATTAAAACCTTTCATAAAAAGAAGGTTTCCATTTCCATCAGAAGTCAAACCAGTGATACTGTCAATTCCAGCAACAGTAAAGTTTCCGTTTGGTTGAAAAAATGTTTGAGGAACTGGAGCAGCAGGGTTGTAAGTGTAACGAAAAACTGTTAAATTTCCCGCAGATGCTCTGTGGTTCGCTACATAAACCGTATCTCCAATAGCTGTAATTCCAAAAGGAGTTGCAGCAGTTGCTGGAGAAATAGCAATTGAACCAACTAAGTCACCAGGGTTGTTATCAAGGAGATTTTGGTTGATTCCACCAGCAATCTCGTTGCTAGTTTTACCTGTTGAGATTGTACCTTCTAATCGATTTAATTCGATTCTGTCGGCAAATCTCTCCATTGAAAATTGTTGCTCTGCAAAAGCAGTTCCAGCAATAGCCAAACCAGCAAAAAGAGCTACAAAGTTTTGTTTTTGAATTTTCATACTTGAAAATCCTCCCAAATTAAGTTAAAGGTTAGTAAGTTTTGACTCTTCGTAAAAATTCATCAAAAAACTTATCTTTTTAAAATTCATAAATTTAATTATTTATTCCATAAAATAGAATTCGTAAACAACGAAAATAAGTAATAAATGATTCATTTAAAAGTTATTTTTATGACTTAAAAATAGGTAGATAATTTTGGAGTTTCGAGCATTTAAAACTTAATTACTTGAGTAGCAACATTTTACGATTTAATGAAAGATTGCCAACATTAAGTTTGTAAAAATAAATTCCACTTGAAACAGAGTTTCCAAAATTATCAATTCCATTTCAATTAAAAAATATATTTTATTATCTAAATCTTAAATTCAATCATTTGGGAAATTCTAATTCCAAAGCAATTCTTCTTCCTATCCGATAAGTTAGAAAGCCAAACTTATCGGTTCTTTAGGCAAAAAATATTTTCCTCCTTAAAATCCAAACAATTCACAAAACTTCAATCAAAATTTTAAGGAGTAACAAAATGTTTACTCAATCATTTCTCGGAATTTCACTCATTGCACTAATCGGACTCGTCTTTTCAGGTTGTTCTGATAGAAAAGGGAAGTTCTTCACACAATCCACAAAAGGCGACTTTGCTGTCAAACTCATTTCGTACGAGCTTGGTTTAAATGAAGAACAAAAGTCAGAACTTGACAAAATCGTTGATGAACTTTTGGCAATGGAATTCGAACACGAAAATTCCCACAAGAAAGTTAAAACTCAAATTATTGCCCAACTTGAAAAAGAGAACCCAAACGAGGCAGACTTAAACTTTCTCTTCGAAACTCAAGAAAAAGAATTTTCTGCAATGCGTAAATCTGTAATTTCCAAATTTGTAAGTTTTCATAAAATTTTGAATTCAGAGCAGAAATTGAAATTCAATGAACTTTTTCAAAAATATGGAAATGACAATTCGTACCATCACTAAACAAAATTCGTAATGAACAAAGACTTTTGTTCATTACGAATTTTAATATTTGTAGAAACAACTATTGTTTTTTAAATAATTTACTTTCTAATTAAAATAAATGCTTTAAATTCGACTAAATTTTGCTAACCAAAGTGGTAAGTCAATTTTAAAATTTGGAGAACAAAATGCAAGTTCCTCTTGGAAGGCGGTTTGCAATACTTTTTAGAAAAGTCAAAAACGCGATTTCTGAAAAATTACCAGAAGCTGTTGGTAGAGATTTTCCTATACTTGGAGTCTTGGCATTGTTAGATAAACCTTTGCAGCAAAATGAATTAGCTGAAAATTGTTTTTGCGATACACCAACTCTTGTTAAAGTTTTAGATAAATTTGAGAAATTAGAATTCTTAAAAAGAAAAAAAAGTGAAACTGATAGACGAGTAAATCTTGTTCACATTACTGAAAAGGGCAAAAAATTAATGCCTGAAATATTTTGTGGTGTCTCAGAAGTTGAACAAATGATTTTTAATGATTTTACAAAAGATGAGAAAGAAACATTTTTGAATTTACTTACAAAAATTGAAGTCAATCTGAAAGACTTCGAGCCAAAAACTGATAAATATATTGAAGAAAAAATGGAAAAATTAAAACAACTAAACTTAAAGGCTACTAAAAGATGCTGAAACAAATTTGGGATAGAAAAACAATTGTTTACGGAATTCTAATTATTGTTTTTTCAATTGTAGGAATGAATTTTCTTGCAAATATGAAAAAAACTCCTCCTAGAAAAGCATTTGAAATTCCACCAAAACTTGTCGAAACTGTGAAAGTGAATTTGTCAAATAATTTTCCAAAAGTTGAGGCTTTTGGTAGAGCAACTTCAACTGAACCTGTAATGCTAATTGCAGAAGTTGGTGGAAAAATTGAAAAAGGAAAAGTTGACTTAAAAGAAGGTGCAAGGTTCAAAAAAGGTGATTTGATTTTTAAGGTTGATGAAAGACAAACAAAATATGATTTGCTTAGCAAAAGAAATGACTTGTTGAATTCTATTTCACAAATGCTTCCTGAGTTGCAACTTGACTTGCCTAAATCTTACAGTAATTGGCAAAAGTATTTTGATAATTTTGATTTAAATGCTGAAACTTCTGAATTACCTAAAACTCAAAACCCAAAAGAAACAATCTTTTTAGTTCGATACGGAGTTTTGAAAAATTTTTACGCAGTTAAAAAATTAGAAATTTTATTTGAAAAACATTTTTTCAAAGCAGAGTTCGATGGTGAAATTTCTGAAGTTTTTACGAATACTTTTTCAACTGCAAGAGTTGGCTCTCAAATTGCAAAGATAATCCGTTCGGATAAATTTGAATTGGAAGTTCCTTTGAGCACTGAAGAAATTATTTGGGTTGAGAGAAATCAAGAAGTGGAAATTTTCGATTCGCGAGGTTCAGTTTTTTTGACAAGCGGTAAAATTAAAAGAGTTTCTAAAAAAGTGAATTTGAATGAGCAAACAATTAATGTTTTTCTTGAAGTTAGAAATCCGAATGAACTAAATATTTTTCAAGGCGATTTTTTGCTTGCGAAGTTCAAGGGAAAGCCAATTGAAAACTCGTTTGAAATTCCAAGAAAAGCAATTTACAATGATAAATTTGTTTATCTCGTAAATGAAAATAAACTTCAAAAACGTGAAGTCGAAATTGCCAAGTTTAATAAAGGAACTGCAATAATTTCAAATGGGCTTGAGGGAAATGAAATTTTATTGACGGAAGCTTTACAAAATGCATACGAAAATTTTCCTGTGAGATTGGCAAAGGGTTCTGAATAATGATTAGAAAAATAACTGCTTTCCTTGTAAAGTATCCAATCTTAGTAAATATGATTATGATTTCGATTTTTGTATTCGGAACTCTTGGGTTTATGAATATGAAAAGTTCATCATTTCCTGAACTTCCTGCGGACAAGATTTTTGTTAATGTAACTTTCCCTGGAGCTTCACCAACAGAAGTTGAAGAAGGCGTAATTTTAAAAATCGAAGACAATCTTGAAGGAATCGAAGGAATCGACAGAATTACTTCTTCTTCGAGTGAGAATTATGGTTCAATTACAATCGAATGCTTAAAAGATTATGACATTGATGACATTTTATCCGATGTAAAGAATGCTGTTGACCGAATTTCTTCTTTCCCAGAAGATGCAGAAGAACCAAGAATTTACAAACAACCAGAAACTTCTCGTGTTATGACGATTATGCTTTTCGGTGATGTGAACTTACAGGCTTTAAAAAATCAAGCAGAAAGTATGCGAGATGAATTTTTAGCTTTTGATGAAATCTCACAAGTCGAAATAGGGGGAATTCCTTCACCAGAAATTTCAATCGAAGTTAGTGATGAGTCTCTTAGAAAATACAATTTGACATTTGATGAAATCGCAAATCGAGTAAGACTTGCAAATCAAAACCTTACAGGTGGAAAAATCAAAACCACTGAAGAAGAATTACTCATCCGTTCAAACAACAGAAAATACGACGCTGACTCTTATAAAAAAATTGTAATTAGAGCAGAAAAAAATGGAGGAGTTGTTTTACTCGAAGAAGTTGCAACAGTTCTTGACGGTTTTGAAGAAATTCCAGACAAAGTATTCTTCAATGGGAAACAAGCTGTAAGCATCACGATTCAAAAAACTCGAAAAGAGAATGTTTTAACGATTAACGATTTTATTAAAGATTATTGTCAATCATTTAACGAAGCTGACGGAGCTTTTGAAGTTTCGATAATTGATGACTCAACAATTAATCTGACACAAAGGATTGACATATTAATTGAAAATGGGATTGTAGGGTTAATTCTGATTTTAATAGTTTTGACGATTTTTATTAATCTTAGACTTTCATTTTGGGTTGCTCTCGGGATTCCAATTTCTTTTGCAGGAATGTTCATTGTTATAAGTTTAGCAGGAATGACAATCAATTTAATTTCTTTGTTTGGAATGATAATTGTTGTTGGAATTCTGGTTGATGACGCAATTGTAATCGGTGAAAATATTTACAAATACATTGAGCTTGGTGAAGACCCTGTAGAAGCTGCTATCAAAGGAACTACAGAAATGTTTCCTGCGATTTTTACTTCGATTTTGACTACAATTATTGCATTTACACCTCTTTTCTTTTTAGAAGCAACAATTGGAAAATTTATTTGGAATATTGCCGCGGCTGTAATTGCGGCTTTGATTTTTTCTTTGATTGAATCAATCTTGATTTTGCCTTCTCATATTGCTCATATGAAACACACAAAAAAGGTTAAGATAAATCCAATTCGTGCCAAAATTGAAAAAGCGATTGAGTTTTTTACTATGCAATTGTACGCACCGACTCTTAGATTTTTTATGAAAAATAAGTGGTTCGGTTTTTGTATTCCTGTAGCTGGGTTCTTTCTAACAATTGGATTAATGCGTGGAGGGTTGATAGGTTTTTCATTTTTTCCAAACATTGACGGAGATGTGATTCCAGTAAGAATCACTTTGGCAAGTGGAGAACGAGAAAGTAAAACTCTAGAAATTCTTAACCGAATCGAAACAGCTGTTTGGGAATTGAACAACGAAATTAAAGAAGAAAGAGCTGACGGATTAGACGTTGTCCTAAGTATTAAAAAGGAAATTGGGACAACAGGAACTGCAGGAAGAGGACCTGGAAGAAGTTCTTCAAGTAATAGTACTTCGGGAAATTTGGGTTATTTACAAATTCAGCTTTTGGACAACGAAGCGAGAAATATGAGCAGCTTTCTTGTCGCCAATCGAATTAAAGAAAGAGTTGGCGAGATTCCAGAAGCGATTGAATCAACTTTTGGGCAAGAGGCAATCTTTGGAAAACCTGTTTCGATTAGTATTCTTGGAAATGACTACGATGAACTCGAAAAAACCAAAGAGCTTTTTAGAGAAGAACTTTCACAGTTTGCTTCATTAAAGAATATTTCAGACAACAGTAAACCTGGAGCAAAAGAAATAAAAGTTGAGTTGAAACCACTTGCATACAATTTAGGATTGACGAGTGGAGCGGTCGCAAGACAAATTCGACAAGGTTTTTTAGGGCAAGAAATACAACGAATTCAGCGTGGTAGAGACGAGTTAAAAATCTGGGTTAGATTTGAAGAAAGAGACAGAAAGAAAATCGAAACTTTAGAAAATATGCGAATCCGAACACCTCAAGGTAGTGAAGTTCCATTTTCAGAAATTGCGACTTATACTCTTGAAAGAGGAATTGTTTCGATTGGGCACATTGATAAAATGCGAGAAATTAAAGTTGAAGCGGAACTTGTAAATCCGAATGAAGAAATTCCACCAATCTTAGCAAGTATCGAAGAAACTGTATTTCCTAAAATATTATCCCAAACTCAAGGAATCAAAGTAAGATTTGAAGGACAATCTCGTGAACAAGCGAAGATTCAAAAATCGGCACAGAAGGCATTCCCATTAGCTTTAATCACGATAGTTTTAATAATTATCACTGTCTTTCGTTCTTCTTTACAAGCTGGAATTATTTTTGTGATGATTCCACTTGGAATTATCGGAGCAATTTTAGGACACGGAATTCATAATGTTCCTGTGAATATTTTATCATTTTTTGGAATCATTGCTTTAACTGGAATTGTGATTAATGATGCGATTGTTTTTGTTGACGTAATTAATAGGAATTTGAGGAATGGAATGTCACTTTTTGATTCTGTTTTTGATGGAGGAATTTCACGATTAAGACCAATACTTTTAACAACATTAACTACAGTTTCTGGGTTAGCACCTTTGATTTTGGAAAAATCTCTTCAAGCACAATTTTTAATTCCGATGGCTATCTCAATTGCTTACGGACTTTTAATTGGAACAATTCTGATTCTAATTGAAATTCCTGTTCTGTTCTTAATTATTAACCGAATTCGACAAGTTTGGTTTTGGGTTCTGAATGGCGAATGGCCAAAACCTGAATTTGTAGAACCTGCTGTAAAAGAAATCGCTTTTGAAAAAGCTCACAAAGGAGGAACAAATGCTTAGTCAAATAAATTTTTTTGTAATTATTTCAATTTGCATTTTAGGAATTGCTGATTTTCAAAAAGCCTTTTCGCAAGAAATTCTAACTCTTAAAGAAGCTGTAAAAATTGGCTTGGAAAATAATTTACAAATCAAAATTGTCGAAAACCAAAAAGCAATTTCTGAAAACAACAATTCTTATGGAAACGCTGGATTTTTACCAAAACTTGATGCGAGTTTTTCGGCTCAAAAAGTTTTTCCTTCAACAACAACCAAAATTGGGCAAGTTGAATCAAAAAATGATAATTCAACTACTTCTTTGAGTGGTGAAGTCAGTTTAAATTGGACAATTTTTGATGGCTTTGGAATGTTTGCAAGGAAAAGTAAATTTTCATCTTTAGAAAAAGCAAACGAGGAAAATCTCAAAAACACAGTTCAAGAAATCTCACTTGGGATTTTGCAAAGCTACTTTAATGTTGTTTTGCAAAGCAACTTGTTAAAGATTTTCGAAGAATCTGTGAAAATTTCCGAAGACCGATTTTTAACTGCAAAAAGGCGAAATGAATTAGGGCAGATTTCCAAATTTGACCTTTACAATGCGGAAATATCATTGAATTTGGACAAGTCTAAATTGTTACAACAAAAGACAAATTTCACAACTTCAAAAAATAATTTACAGATTTTACTCAATAAAGATTTTGCAAAGTCTTTTGAAACACAAAATGAAATTTCGTTTGGAAAGAGGCTTTATAATTTGGAAGAAACCACAACCTTAGCTTTTGAAAAAAATTCTGAGCTTAAGGTTGCTAAAGAAAATATAAATGGCTCGAAGTCAGACATTACTTCCTCAAAATCAAATTTTTATCCAAGAGTTTCTGCTTTTGGAAAGTTGACTTCAAGTGATAGAGAATCTGTTTTTAACGGGCAAATTTCTGAAACAAAAGGAGAAGATTTTACTTTAGGTCTTACAGCTTCTGTGAATCTTTGGAACGGAAATTCAGACAAAATTAAAGTTCAAAATTCAAAGATTGCAAAAAGAAATGCTGAGCTAAGTTTGGTGAACCTTGAAAATCAGATTCGACAAAATGCTGAAACTTTGCTTGAAAGGTTCAAAAATGAAATTGATATTATAAAAATTCAGGAAGAAAATTTTCAAGCTGCAAAAGCAAACTTGGATTTACAAAAGAAAAACTTTGAAGTCGGAAATATCAATTCACTCCAATTTCGTGATGCTCAAGTTTCATTTATAAATGCAGAAACAAATTTAATTACTGCAAAATACCAAGCAAAAATCAGCGAATTAGAGATTCAAAAATTAATCGGCGAAATTTTGTTAGACTAACATTTTCAGTAACTTAAGTTTTAGACTTGTATTGCGTTTTAAAATTAAATTTATTAACTTCTGCACCTTTTGGACAGAAATAAAGTTTTTACTTTCAAAATTTAGGATAAAAAATGAACGATAAAATGATTTTGGTTTCAGGTGCAACTGGTAAACAAGGTGGAGCAGTTGCTCGCCAATTATTAAAAGATGGTTGGAAAGTGAGAGCATTGACAAGAGATGCTTCACAGCCTGCTGCAAAAGAGTTAGAAGAACTTGGTGCTGAAATTTTTCAAGGAGATATGACAAATCTTAATTCCTTAGAAAAAGCAATGGAAAAAGTTTACGGCGTTTTTAGCGTTCAGCAATTTTGGGAAGATGGACTTGACGGTGAGTTAGAGCAAGGAAAAACTATGGCTAACGTTGCCAAAGCCAACAGAATTGAACATTTTGTTTACACAAGTGTTTCAGGAGCTGAAAAGAAAACAGGTGTTCCACATTTTGATACAAAATGGGATATTGAAGACCATATTAAAAGAATCGGATTAAGTGAAAATACTACGGTTGTAAGACCAGTGTTTTTTATGGAAAACTTTTTGGTCGGAGATTGGTTTGAAGGTGTTAAAAATGGACGACTTGTTATGGCAATGACACCTAAAAAGCCAATTCAATTAATTTCAGTTGAAGATATTGGGATAATTGTTGGAAAAATTTTTGCGAACCCAAAAGAGTTTAAAGGAAAATCTTTTGACATTGCAGGCGATTCTAAAAATTGTAAAGAATTAGCAGATGCATTTTCAAAGAAAACAGGAAAAGATGTAGAATTTGTTGTTTTACCAATGGAGCAACTTAGAAGTATGAATGAAGATTTTGCTTTAATGTTTGAATGGTTTAACAAAGAAGGTTATTCTGTCAACATCAAAAAAGTAAAAGAAATTCATTCTAAAGTTAAGTCTTTCAAAGTTTGGCTTAAAACTCAAGAATTTTAAATTTGATAAATTCAGAATTTGAAATAAAATTTGCCAAAGCAAAAGATATTCCGATAATCTTAAATTTTATCAAAGATTTAGCGAAATATGAAAAGTTGGAAAATGAAGTTGTTGCAACAGAACAATCTTTACACGACACACTTTTTGGTAAAAAAACTTTTGCGGAAGTTTTGATAGCAAGTGAGAGTGGAGTTGAAGTTGGTTTTGCACTTTTCTTTCACAATTATTCAACTTTTCTCGGAAAACCTGGAATTTATCTAGAAGACTTATTCGTTAAAGAGGAGTTCAGAGGTAAGGGCTATGGCAAAGCACTTTTGACAAAGTTAGCTAAAATTACAGTTGAGCGAAATTGTGGAAGGTTAGAGTGGTCAGTCCTTGATTGGAATGAGCCTTCAATAAAATTTTATAAAAAACTCGGGGCTGTTCCGATGGAAGGTTGGACAGTTTTCAGAGTTGATAAAGATTCTCTGCTAAACTTAGCGAAATAAAAAAAGCCGATTCAAAACGAATCGGCTTTTTTTATAAAAGAAATTTTGTCTATTTCAAAAGAAGCATTTTGCTTACTTGAGTTTCATTTCCAGTAGTGATTTTGTAAAAATAAACACCAGAAGGAACTAAAGAATTATTTTCGTCTGTTCCATTCCAAGAAATTTGATTTGAGCCTTCTTTTGCAATTTCATTTTCTGCAAGAACTTTTACTGATTGCCCAAGAACGTTGAAAATTTCGATACTGAATTTCGCCTGTTCAGGAACTGAAAATTCAATAGTTGTTTCAGGGTTGAATGGGTTAGGGAAGTTACCTAACAAAGTAAAATCCTTTGGAAGTGGTGAAAAAACTATAAAAATTGTTGCAGGTTTATCCTTATGTTTTGTCTCTTTTCCATTAAAATCAACGTCGGCGACAATATATGAATAATTTGTATGTGAGGCTAACCCCTGATTATCGTAGAAAAAATAATCATTTCCAAAAGGGGTACTTCCTTGACCTTTTAGAGTTTTGTCAGTCCTAAAGTCAGCAATCATTTCATAAGCCTTAGCTTCAAATTTTCTTCGATAAATTCTAAACCCAGCATTGTTATGTTCTGTTTCTGTTCTCCAATCTAATCTGACATTGTTTCCTTGTTGACGAGCAGTGAACGAACTTAATTCAACGGGAAGGGAATGATCTCCTGTTGTATGAAAAGGACCACCTGAATTAGGATTTGAACTAAAATCTGCATCATCTCCTAAGTTAGAACCTCCAGGATCTCCAGGAATTGTTTCATTAGATGAGAATCCAGTCGAGTTTGTAATTAAAACAAACATATTTACAGTTTGAGAATTATCAATACCTGGCATTGCATCATAATCAAAACGAACTTCAATTCCTTGGTCTGCTCCACCACCGTTATTATAAGCAATTTGGATACCATTAGCAGAAATACCCGAAGTAGTAGTATTAGGAATGTTTGAAGCAGTTCCAGATTGGTTGCAACTTAAACCTGAACCATTATTTAAGAATCCAGAATCAATAATCGGGTCTCCAGAACCACCAGTTCCAAATCTTGCTGCATCAACGAAAAATTGTGTAGTTCCATTACCTTCATTAAAAGCGAAAGCGTAATCAACTTCAAAGTCCATTCTGCAACCACTTCCAGATGTATTAGTAAAACCACTTCCACCAAATACTCCAGAAGCTCCACTTTCTCCTACAGGATTTCCGCTGTCATTTCCATCATAACCTGAGAAATCAAAAAATAATACAATATTATCGTTTGAACCTAAATCACAAGGAATACCAATGTACATATGAGTTAAATCTGCGAAATAATTAATTTCATCAATATTGTTACCTGAACCAAATCCATCTCTTCCACTTGTGTAACTTGCGATTACAGTGTAATCGCCATCACTTGAGTCTCCATCAATTGTTGGAGTTGCAAAGAGATTACTAAATATTGTTATTGAGCTAAGAGCTAATAATGCTGGTAAATTTTTTTTCATTGTTACATTTTCTCCAAGATTAGAGTTAATAAAGAAAAACATAATTGTAAAATTTATTTATTTTTCGTAAAGAAGTAAATGAAAAATTGACTAACATCACATAATTATTATATTTTAGACATTAAAACGGAAAAGAATTACATCACCATCTTTTACAATGTAAGTCTTTCCTTCTTTTCGCATCACACCAGCTTCGTTTGCTGCTTGTCTTGAACCTTGTTTTACAAATTCTTCGTAACCGATTGTTTCAGCTGCAATAAATCCTCTTTCAAAATCTGTGTGAATTACTCCAGCTGCTTGTGGAGCTGTATCGCCAACGTGAATTGTCCAAGCACGAACTTCTTGAACTCCTGCAGTAAAATAAGTTCTAAGCCCTAAAGTTTCATAACCTTGACGGATTAATTTGTTCAAACCTGATTCTGTTAGTCCGTAACTTGAAAGAAATTCTAATTTCTCCTCTTCATCCATTACAGAAATTTCAGATTCGATTGCTCCAGAAATTACCACTGTTTCAGAATTTTCCGTGTTAGCAAATTCGCGAACTTGATTAACCATTTCATTATCTTTTCCGTCTGGCAAATCTTCTTCACTAACATTTGTTACGTAAATTACAGGCTTTAGAGTAATTAGCATTAAAGGAGCTAAGTCTTTGAGTTCGCTGTCGTTTAAGTCTAAACTTCTAACTGCTTTTCCGTTGTCTAAACATTCTTTTACTTTTTGGAAAACTTCAACTTGTCTTTTAGCTTCTTTGTCGCCAGACTTCGTGAGTTTTCCAACTCTGTAAATATTTTTCTCAACTGTATCCAAATCTTTTAAACAAAGTTCAGTGTTGATGACTTCAATGTCGTCAATTGGATTAATTTTTCCATCAACGTGAGTAATGTTTGAATCTTCAAAACATCTTACAACGTGAACAATTACATCAACTGCTTTGATGTGTCCCAAAAATTGATTTCCAAGTCCCTCGCCTTGTGAGGCACCTTTTACAAGACCTGCAATGTCAACGAATTCGATTACGGCAGGAACTGTTTTTTTAGGCTGAACTAATTCTTCAAGTGTTTTTAATCTGTCGTCAGGAACTTCAACGATTCCTACATTTGGCTCGATTGTGCAGAAAGGATAATTTGCAGCTTCTGCTTCTGCTGCTGTCAAAGCATTAAAAATTGTTGATTTACCAACATTTGGAAGTCCGACGATTCCGCATTTGAAACCCATTTATTTCTCCGAAAGTTTTAAGTTCATCTTGTTTTTGCGGTCTGAATTTACAATGAAAATTAAGAATTAAGAATTAAGAATTAAGAATTTTTCAAATTGTCCAAAACTCTTTGTTAAATTTGTTACCCAAAATTTATAACTTCTTAAAAAAAGTTTTTCAAATCGATTAATGAAAATAGATTTATTCAAAAGTAAGCCAATATTTCTTGCTCCGATGGAAGGAGTTTCAAATTCAGTTTTTCGTAGAGTAATTGCAAAAAATGGTGGAATTGACTGCGTTTGTACAGAATTTATCAGGATTACAGGGAAACCTGGAAGCCGAAGTAAGCTCACAAAAGACCTTGAGAAAATTGATGGAATTTATCTTTCCGTTCAACTAATGGGAAACGAGCCTGAATTTTTCCCTGAAACTGCAAATATTTTACTCGAAGAAGGTGCTGATTTAATAGACTTAAATTTAGGCTGTCCTTCTAAAAGAGTAAATAAACATGGCTCAGGAGCTGCTTTGCTTGGAGATTTACCAAGACTAACGAAAATTGTAAGAGGAATTAGAAATGGAATTCCAAACCACACTTTTTCTGTAAAAATGAGAGCAGGTATTAGTGGAACTGAAAATTTATTTGAAATTTTGGAAATCTTAGAAGGTGAGGGAATTGACTTTTTGACGATTCACCCAAGAACTCAAAAACAATCTTACACAGGAAAAGCGAACAAAGAAATTATTGCCCAAGTCAAAGATTTTGTGAAAATTCCAGTTGTCGGAAATGGAGACATTTGCACTTCCGAAGAGGCAAAGGCAATGTTTGAAAAAACAAACTGCGACGGAATTATGATTGGTCGTGGAGCAATGAAAAATCCTCTTATTTTTAGAGAAGCTAAAGAGTTTTTTGACAATGGAGTTTACCAAAAATCAAATGACTTTGAAAAATTAGAAATTCTTAAAAATTATGCGAATGAACTTGTCGAATACGGTTTCTCAGAACGGGGAACAATTGGAAGAGTGAAAGAGTTTTCGGGATTTTTATGTCAAGGAATTGGAAACGGAATAGATTTAAAACAAAGGATTTTAAGGTCGCAAAGCCTTGAAGAAATATTTGAAATCTATGACAAGAATTTTGAATTTCGAGAGTTTACTTTACAGAATCAGTAATAAATTAATTAGATTTGGCGAGTTAAATTTTGGATTGGAAAAATGGAATTAATTGATTTTTTAATAGAATTATTTTTAGAAAATATTGAGATTTTAGCAAAAGCCTTATTGGAATTTCTTTTTAAATTAATCGCATTGATTTTGGGTAAATAATTTTAAGTTTTAGAAGGAGCAATTTTAACAGGAACTGCATTTTTATTTTTTGAAAGAGAAATTGCCATTGAGCCTAAAACAACCATTAAGGCACCAAGGACTACCAAAAAATCAAACGATTCTTTGTGAATCATTTCTGGGAAATAATTATTTGTTAAAGCGACAAAAATAAAAGTCATAATTGGAGTAATTGCTAAAACAGCACTTACTTTTGTTGCTTCCCAATGAGCTAACGCTTCTGCGAAACTTCCATAAGCGAGCAAAGTGTTTAATGCACAGAAAATCAGAATCCAAATTTCAACATCATTAAGAGCAGAGATCGACGATGGTTCTATGAAAGGAGAAAGTGATAAAGTACAACCGATGTAAATTATCATCATAATATTTTGTGAACTCAAATCTTTCAAAAGCCTTTTTTGTGCGATTGCATAAAAAGCCCAAGTTAAAGCTGCTAAAACAATAATTAAAGTTCCAAAAAAATAGTCGTCGAAGTTATAGAAGAACTCGAATAGTTTTTTGTTGAAAAATAGAATGAAGCCCAAATTTAGAATACCAAAACCAATCCATTGTTTTACGTTAAACCTTTCCTTGAAAAAATACATCGAACCAAGTGAGAAAAAGAGTGGAGCAGTTTGAATAATTACTTGAGTGTGAGCAGGTTCAATAAATCTCAAACCAATCAAATAAAGAATGTAATTAGCATTTAAGCCAACAGTTGCAACGATTAGAAGTAAAATTACATTTTTGGTGAAATTACTTTTGGAAGGAAGTCTTTTCCTAACACCAAGAACGATTAAAAGAAAAATGGAAGCACTCAAGAATCTGTACCAAGTAATAGTGTAAGGATCCATTACTTGAATCAGAACTTTCTGTGCGATTGGTAAAGCTCCCCAAAAAACAACTGTGTTGATTGCTAATAAAAATCCTAATAAAGGACGTTGGTTTTGGGGCATCAAATCAGATTTGGAAAAGGAAGTGCATTACTTGTGATGGGAAAATACCAATGAGAATTGTTCCGATAAATGAAAGAAGTAAAGCAAGTTTTAAACTTGGACTTGCATCGTTTACTTCTACTTCGTTTGGCTCTTTCATCCACATCAAGACGATTGGAGAAAGATAGTAGTAAACACCAACAACAGCATTTAAAACACCAATAATAGCTAAAGTGTTTGCACCAGATTTTATCAAAGAAGTAAAGATAAAATATTTTCCAAAAAATCCAGCCATTGGTGGAATTCCAGCTAATGAGAAAAGGAAAATTGTGAGCATAAAAGCTACAAAAGGCTTTTTCTTTCCAAGCCCTGTGAAGTCGGAAAGATTAACAAATTCTTCGCCTTTGTTTCCAACTAAAGTGATAATTGCAAAAGCTCCGATATTCATAAAAGCATAACTGAAAAGGTAGAACATTATTGCTTGAGCACTCAAGTCGTTTCCTGCAATAATTCCAAGAAGTAAATAACCTGCGTGAGTAATGCTTGAATAAGCGAGAAGTCTTTTGAAATTGGTTTGTTGAAGTGCCAAAATATTTCCAACAACCATTGTGAGAATTGCTAAAATTGCGAGAATATCAGTCCATTCAGTTCTGACCCCTGCAAGAGCAGTTACGAAAACTCTAACAAAAGCTGCAAATCCTGCTGCTTTTGCTCCAACTGACATAAAACCAGTAATTGGTGAAGAAGCTCCTTCGTAAACGTCAGGAGTCCAAGAGTGGAAAGGAACTAAAGCGACTTTGAAACCAAATCCAACAATCAAAAATGCAATTCCTACCATTAAAATTATTGGGAACTCTAAAGTTTCAGTAGATATTTTTTGAGCCATTACGTTTAAATCTAAAGTTCCTGTTGCACCATAAATCATAGAAATTCCGTAAAGGAAAAATCCTGAAGCAAATGCACCAAGAAGAAAGTATTTTAAAGCACTTTCGAGCGATTTCATTTCGTTCTTTTTGATTCCTGCAAGAATGTAAAGAGCGATTGACATTACTTCTAAGCCAACAAAAATCACGGCTAAATTTGTTCCACAAGCCATAACCATCATTCCAACAACTGCAAAAAGCATTAGTCCAAAATACTCGTTTGGTGGAATGTTTTCATCTTTTACGTATTTTGAGGAAGCTAAAATGCTAAGTAGTGCAACGGTTAAGAAAATGAAATTAAAACCTGTTGTAATGTAATCGAGTGTAAACATACCATTTGCGGTTAGGTTTTCAGTACCGAAATAACCTGTTAGACAAAAAACATTTGCAGCTAAAGCTAAAACAACTCCACCAATTCCAACGTAATTTAGGAATTCAGGTCTTTTGGTTTTTTCCAAACCAAGAACTAAAACAACAATTGCGAAAAATGTTACAATTGTCATTGGAGCTAAAAATACCCAATTTAAATCAGGAACTTGAAATTGCATTTATTTAGACTCCTCCAAAGCACTTGTAAAAAATTTAAACTCTTTGTTCGATTGGTTTTGTGAATACTTAGTTTCCATAATTTCCAAAATATTATCCACAGAAGGCTTGATTGTTTTTAAGAGAGGTTGAGGATAGAAACCGAAAACAAAAACCAAAATTAGAAGTGGTGTCAAAAGTCCTAATTCTTTAGGAGTCAAATCTTTAAGTTCACCGACTTCTTTGGACTTAATTTCCCCGTAAGCAACTCTTTGGTACATCCAAAGTAAGTAAACTGCTGCTAAAATTACTCCGACTGCTGCGAAAACAACAGCTGTTGGGTGAGTTTCAAAAGCTCCAAATAGAATTAAGAATTCTCCAATGAATCCATTTGTTCCGGGTAAACCAAGTGAAGAAAGACAGAAAATTAAAAATATTGCAGAGAAAACAGGAATTTGTTTTGCAATTCCTCCAAAATCTTTAATCATTCTTGAGTGTCTTCTTTCATAAATCATTCCGACACAAAGGAACAAAGCTCCTGTGCTAATTCCGTGATTTATCATTTGAACAATTCCACCTGAAAGGCTTTCGGCATTTAGAGCAAAAATTCCAAGAACTACAAAACCTAAGTGAGAGACAGAAGAGTAAGCGACGAGTTTTTTCATATCAGGTTGAACCATCGCAACTAAAGCACCATAAATTATTCCAAAAACTCCAAGTGCAAGTAAAACAGGTCCATATTCAACCGTTGCTTCTGGGAAAAGTGGAAGGTTGAATCTGATGAATCCATAAGTTCCCATTTTTAGCAAAACTCCAGCAAGAATCACCGAACCAGCTGTTGGAGCTTGAACGTGTGCGTGAGGAAGCCAAGTGTGAAATGGAAAAAGTGGAACTTTAATTGCGAATGCCAAAGCAAAAGCACCAAAAAGCCAAGCTTGGTATTCTAATGGAGTGTTAAAGTTGTAAAGAGTTAGTAGGTCGAAAGTATAATTTCCAGTTGCTTTTCCGTGCAAGAAGTAAAGTGTGAGAATTGCAACTAACATCAAAACACTTCCAGCCATTGTGTATAGGAAGAATTTTGTTGTTGCCATAATTCGTTCTTTCCCGCCCCAAATTCCAATTAAAAAATACATCGGAATTAGCATTGCTTCCCAGAAAACGTAAAAAAGAACAACGTCAGTCGCAGAGAAAACACCAATCATTCCTGTTTCAAGCAAAAGCATACAAGCAAGAAAACCTTTGAGGTTGTTTTTAATGTTAAAAGAAACGAAAAGGCAAAGAGGAGTGAGCAGAGTAGTAAGTAAAATTAATAAAAGGCTGATTCCGTCAATTCCAACACTGTATGAAATTCCAAGAGAAGGAATCCAATCAAGTTTTTGTACAAATTGCATTTGAGCAGTTTCAGTGTTAAAGTTCATCATCAATGGAATTGAAAGGACAAAAGCTAAAAGGCTTGTAACGGTAGCAAGTATTTTGTTAACCGATTCGTTTTTAATCAAGAGAATCGAAATTGCTCCAACAAGTGGAAGAAAAATTAAAACGCTAAGTAGGTATTCCATTGGTTACTTTTTTGCCAAATTTAGTAAGAAAATTACCTTGATTTTAAGTCGCCGAAAGTTAAGCAAAAGCCTTGTTAGAAGCAAAACAAAAAACTATGAAGACGTGGATAATATTGTGTGAATAATCAATAAAAATTATAAAGTATTGTTAGTTGACTAAAATTTAGTTTCAACTTATATTAAGTTTCATTAGAAACATAAAATTAGCGAGAATTAGATGAAAAATATATTTTTTGTTTTTTGTTTTATTTCATTTTCGAATAGTTTATTTGGAGCTTCATTAGACTTTTCAACATTTTTAGGTGCTTGGGGAACAATAAAAGGTTACGATATTGTTTCAAATGATAGTGGAGAAGTTTTAGTTACTGGAGAATTTCAAGCTTCAGGTTTTCCAATAACATCAGGAACTTATACCGCTGGATTTTCAGGTAAAAATATTTTTGTCAGTAAATTTTCTAAAGATGGTTCTAATTTATTGTTTTCTTCATCAATTGGAAGTCAAGGAAATGATTTTGGGTATGGTATAAAACTAGGTAAATACGAAGATATTTTTATAATTGGAAGAACTTGGAGTTCTAGTTTCCCAACCGTAAATTTTTATGATTCCTCATATAATGGATATAGCGATAATTTTGTTTGCAAATTATCATCTGATGGTGCTACAATTGTTTACTCATCCTATATCGGAGGTAATTGGTATGATTATGCCTATGATTTAGCAATTGATAATAATGAAAACTTATTTTTATTAGGTTCAGTTGAATCAAGTAGCTACCCAAAAGTCAATGCGTTTGATAATTCTTTTGGAGGTAGTGTAGAAATGACATTAACTAAATTTGATTCCGTTGGAAATGGAATAATATTTTCAACATTTATTGGTGGAAATTCGTCCGAATATGGTCATTGTTTAACATTAGATAGTTTTGGCAACCCAATTCTAACTGGTTTTGCTCATTCTTCAGACTATCCGACAATAACAGGTTCATTTGATATTTCTAAAAGTGGTAGTAATGATATAATTGTTTCAAAATTCGCAGCTGATGGTCAAACTTTGTTATTTTCTACTTTTATAGGAGGTGCAGGAAATGATATTGGAAATGCATTGGTCACTAATTTGAATGATGACGTATTTCTAACAGGCTATTCATTGTCTACTAACTTTCCAACTGCAAATGGGTTTTCACAGATATTAAACGGAAGTCAAGATGCAATAATTTGTAAAGTTTCAAATGATGGTTCAGCACTTTTATATTCTTCATTTTTTGGTGGGAGTTCTGATGAATTTGGCTATGGAATAAGTTTGGGAGAAAATTCACAAGTATTTATTTCAGGCAATACAATTTCAAATGATTTACCAGTTTTAAATTCTATAGATTCAACTTATAGTGGAGGAAATGATATATTTATTTCTCATTTAAATGTTCTAAATAATAGTTTAAATTTTTCAACTTATTTAGGAAGCCCTTTAGAAGATTCACAAGATATTTATGGAAATCCTTTAACTTATAATAATGGTAATGTTTCTTTTATAGGATACACTAATTCAAACTTTCCATCAACAATAAATTCCTATGATAATTCTTTTGGGGGTGATTGGGATGCAGTTATTGGTTCACTAAAACCAGATTATAGAATAAGTGATTTACAAATCGAAACTTTTGGGAATAATATAAAATTAACTTGGGGTAAAATTCCTATTGCAGTTAATTATAAAATTTATAGAAGTACCACATCAAATATTAACAATGCAGTCTTGCTAACAACATTATCAAATTCTTTTAACCAACCAAGTTTTACAGATGATGGAACTTCTCAAAATAGTGATAAATATTTTTATTTTGTTACTTGGGAAGATTAATTCAAAGTTTACAACTTTTCATTTATTGCCTATCCATTCTTGCTTGTTCGTCTGCGTGGTAAGAACTACGAACTAAAGGAGCTGATTCAATGTGTCTCAATCCCATTTTTTCGCCTTTTACTTTAAAATCCAAAAATTCTTGAGGAGTTACAAAACGAGTTACAGGAAGGTGTTTTTTTGTTGGTTGTAAGTACTGACCCAAAGTCAAAATGTCGCATTTAATTTTTACCAAGTCTTCAATCACTTCAAAAACTTCGTGATTTTCTTCGCCAAGTCCGAGCATAATTCCTGTTTTTGACAAAAGTCCTTTTGACTTTGCACGTTCAAGAACTTCCAAAGTCCTTTCGTATTGTGCTTGTGGTCTAACGAGTTGATAAAGTCTTGGAACTGATTCTGTATTGTGTCCGAGAATGTCAGGTTTTGCCTCCAAAACTAAATCTAATGCGTCCCAATTTCCCATAAAATCAGGAATTAAAACTTCGATAGTTGTTTCAGGATTTGCTTTGCGAATTTCATAGATTGTTCTCGCAAAAATATCTGCTCCTCCATCTGAAAGTTCATCTCTGTTTACAGAAGTAATTACTGCGTGTCTTAAATCCAAAAGTTTTACGGATTCAGCTACTTTTACAGGTTCTTGTAAATCCAACTCTGTTGGCTTTCCTGTAATGACTGCACAAAATCCACAACTTCTTGTACAAATATCTCCAAGAATCATAAAAGTTGCTGTTCGGTTTCCCCAACATTCACCAATGTTTGGACAACGAGCACTTTCACAAACTGTGTGAAGTTGGTGTTCGTCAACTACTTCACGAACAAATTTATACCCTTGACCTTGTGGAACTTTAACCTTAAGCCAGTCAGGTCTTTTAACGCGTTCTTTTTTTGGTTGAGTTGCAAGTATTTCTGACATTTTTATTCTTTAAGTATTTTAATTCTATTTTAATTTTAAATTTTCAAGTTCATTAATTTTTAAACTAACATCATAAGTTTCACATTGTGTAAAGATACTAATGTAAAGCTCTAAAGCCACTTTCTGAAATTTATTAGCTTCTTCAAATTTTTCTAATTCTGAATATAATTTTGCTATCTCATAATTCACTTTTGCTTTTTCAATCTCTTTAAGATTAGGGTTGAGTAACTTTTCAAGTTCAGAAACTGCTTCTAACTTTTTATCTTTTGTTACAGATTCTTCAAATTGAATTTGTTTTGTAAGAATCTGAGACTTTAGAACTGCTTCTGTGTGCTTAACTTCCTCTGCAAATTTTTCAAGTTCTTCTAATCTTTTTTGCAAATTCTCAAATTTCTTTCGTTGAAAATTAAGTTCTTCAAGTTCGAATTTAAATTCACAAATATAGTATTTGAAGTTAATTTTCTCAAATTTACTAATCGCGAGATTGAAAAATTCTTCAGCTTTTTCCAAATTATTAGTTGCTTTAAAAATATTTCCAAAATTCCCAAGAATTAAAGCTTCTGCAGTTTTATCGCCAATTTCAAAATTAAGATTTTGTGCTTTTGTCAAATTTTCAATTGCTTCTTGAAATTCTCCAATTTGAAATTCCAATATAGAAATATTTATTAAAACACCACAAACACCGATTTTATCACCAATTTCTTCTGCAAGTTCTCTTTTACGAAAATAAAATTCTAAAGCTGCAATATTTTCTTTTAGTTGCATCGAAGCTGCACCAAGCATTCCTACTGCAAGGGAAATTCCCCTTTTGTCACCTATCTTTTCACAGATCTCCAAATTTTTCAGATACATTTCTTTTGCTTTTAGATATTCACCTTTAAACCAATGAATATGTCCTTTTGCATAAGTGCATCTTGATAAAAGAATGAAATCTTTTAATTGCATTGAGCTTTTAAGTGCTGACTCTAATTTGCTTTGAGCCTCTTCAAACCTGCCTTTTTTCCTTAATACATCTGTATAAATTAAGTTTAAATTTATCAGATTTTCATCTGTAGAATTTGTTTCAAAGTTTTTGTCTGAACGTCCCAAAAAATCTATTGCTTGGTCAAAATCTCCTCTGAAATTGCTAATTTTACCTAATTCACAAAATATTTTGCCTTTATAGTTATTGACTAATTCTGAACTTATTGAAGCAGTTAATTCCAAACATTCAGATAAATCTTTTTCACTTTTATCCCATTCTGTAATTTGAGTTTCTAAACAGGCTCTACCATAAAGTGTTTCAAGTTTTTGTTCAGAGGTTTCAAATTCTAATTCTAAAATATTATTGTAAATCTTTATTGCTTCTTGTGTCTCACAATTTTTTTCTAATTCTTTACAGGCACTAAAACCAAACTCAATTTTCTCTTTTACAAGATCTGTATGCTTGTAGTGGCTATAGATAACAAAGGGATTTAATTCGTTTTCTTCAATTAAGATTTCTGCAGTAATCTTGTGAAGTAACTTTCTGTTGTGAATAAGTAAAGTATTGTAAGCAACATTCTGTACTGAGAATTGGTTAAAGGAAAAACTTTTAAAGTCATTTTCTTCAGTTTTTGTAAGCCAACCAGAATCAACTAAAGAATCCAAAGTTGAGTCGCTAAATTCAATATTTTCAAAACTATCGGAAACTTTTGATAAAATTTTTGAAGTAAAAGTTGTTCCGATTACGCTTGCGACTTGAATTAAACTTTTATGTCCTTTTTCGAGTGTATCCATTCTCGTAAGTAAAATGCTGTTAATATTCATCGGGATTGAGATTTGCTCTTCATCAATTTCTTTTATTTCACTTAACTCCTTAACTGAAAATTGTGCCAGTAATGATTTAATCCACTCTTCTAAATAAAAAGGATTTCCGCCTGACTTTTGGAAAAGTTCGTCATAAATTTTTATTGATAAATGAATGTTTGTTAAACGAGATTTGATTAATTCAGAACACTGTTCTAAAGTAAGCGGTTTTAAAGCGTATTCATCAATTTTAATTTTGCTAACGGTTTTTTCAGAAATTTCATAATCAGGTCTGTAGAGCAAGAAGACAAGAATCTTTTTAGAATGCTCTGTTTTTCCTTCGTTTTCAATGTTAAAAGTACTAAAAAAGTATTCCAAAAATTTATGTGAATTTTCATCAAGCCAGTGAATGTCGTCAAGAGTCAAAACTAATGGAAACCCAAAAGAATTGGCACGATTCACAATTGCTTCTAAAATAAACCTTAAAGAAACATTAATTTGGGTTTGTTTGGCTTGAGGTGTTAAGTCAGCAAACTTAGATTTGTCGAAACTTAAACTTAAAAGATATCTGACAAATTGCTCACTTTTCTTAAGTCTCTCCAAGTCGGAATCTTTTGAAAATTTTTGCAAGTTTTCAAAACCCTCACTGAATTTTTTTTCAGAAACATCTTTTGGCTCGTACTCAAAAATCCCAAAATATTTTTGCAAAACTGAGATTAAAATCCCATAAGGTATTTTTAAATACGGGTGAGGGTGACCATAAAGAGTAAGATTTTTTTTGTCAACTTCCTCGTATTGTTTTTTGAAAAATTCATAAATTAAACGAGTTTTTCCGAACCCACCTGGAGCTTTTAAGCCGACAATCTTTATGGGAGAATTATTATTCTCATCAAGTTGTGTTTTTACTAAATCATACTTGTTACAAAGTTCATCTAACTCAAAATCTCTACCAATAAATTTTGACCTCTTGGAGTCCAAAATCCTTTCCCATCTTTTCCCAAGAGTTTGGTTAACTCCTTTAACCAAAAAAGTATTAATGGGTTTTTCTTTACCTTTTACTTTAACTTCACCGAAATGCTCAAAATCTATTTCTTCTTTAGCGAGATTCATTGTTTCTTCAGGAATCATAATTCTACTAAGTGGAGCTTTTGACTCCATTCTCGAAGCAAGATTTACAGCATCACCGTAAACTGTAAAATCGCCTTCACGTTCAACTCCAACTTTCCCCGTCGTTACAAGACCAGTGTTAATTCCAACTCTAATTTTTAAATCAATGTCAGTTAAATTTGGGTTTTTTCTTAAAAGTAAATTTATCTGTTTAAGTTTTTCAACCATTTCTAAAGAAGCACGAATTGCTCGTTCAGTATCGTTTTCACTTGCACTCTTTGCACCGAAGAGAGCCATAATTGCATCACCTTCGTATTTGTCAACATAACCAGAATAATTATTAATTACGTTTGTGAAAACCTTGAGGACTTTGTCCAAAATCATATAAACTTGTTCAGGGTCTAACTTTTCACTTAAAGCTGTAAAACCACTAATATCAGCGAAAAGTACGCAAACTACTCGCCTTTCACCTTCTTTGAGCTTCTCGGTTTTTACCTTAGAGGGCTCTAAATCACTTGTGAGTTTATCAATATCTGAAAGTAATAGGTCGTCCCAACTTGAATCTTCAAACATTCTTAAGCCTTAATCCAAAATTATTTCTAAAGTAACTTCAGTGAGCCCTTTTTGAATGTAATCTAACTTACGTGCAGCAGCTTTAGTAAGGTCAATACAACGTCCAGGTTTCGGTGTAAATCTGTCATTAACTGTTACAATTACAGATTTGTTATTTGATAAATTCGTAACTTTCAATTTTGTACCAAAAGGAAGGTCTTTATGAGCAGCAGTAAATTTTTTTTGTGAGTAAATTTCGCCGTTTGCTGTTAATCTTCCCTCATACTTGTCAGCGTAGTAAGAAGCTAATCCTTTTTGGTAAATCTTAGAACTTGAGCTTTGTCCAAGGGTTCCAACTTTTCCGCCTTGAGATTGGTAAATCGGGTTCGGAGAGCAAGAAAACAGTGAACAGTGAATAGCGAACAGTGAAAAATAAAGAATTGCTTTGTAAATTGTCATTTTAGTAGCTTTCATTCTCATTTGGAAAACCACCTTTTTTGACATCACCTTTGAAATTTGAAATTGCACTTTGAATATCTTTTCCGATTTCAGCGTAACGTCTTACAAATTTTGGGTGAAATTCATCAAAAAGTCCAAGAAGGTCTTGAGTAACTAAAACTTGCCCGTCGCAATGATTTCCTGCACCAATTCCAATTGTCGGTATTTCGAGACTTTCTGTAACTTCTTTCGCAAGGTCTGCTGGGATTTTTTCTAAAACTATTGCAAAAGCTCCTGCATCTTGAAGTGCTTGAGCGTCTTCTTTGAGCTGAACTGCCTCATCTTTTTTCTTTGCTCTGACTCCGTAAGTTCCGAATTTATAAATACTCTGTGGAGTTAATCCCAAATGCCCAACGACAGGAATTCCAATTTTAGTAAGTTTTTTGATTGTTGGTGCGAGCCACTTTCCACCTTCCATTTTAATCGTCTGAACTCCACCTTCTTTCATAACTTTACTACAATTTTTGAGAGCAGAGGACTTGGTTTGGTAAGTTCCGAAAGGCATATCTCCAATGATTACAGAATCTTTTGCACCTTTGGAAACAATTTTACAATGGTAAATCATCTGCTCCAAAGTTACGCCGATTGTTGTCAAATCACCTTGAAAGACCATTCCCAAAGAGTCTCCAACAAGAATCATTTCGATTCCACAAGAGTCAATTAATTTAGCAGTTAGGTAATCATAAGCAGTTAGGACAACTATTTTATCGCCTTTTTGCTTCATTTGCTGGATTTTTGGAACGTTAAAATTTCTAATCATATTTTATTGCCTCTTCAATAAAAGCACCTGCAACAACTTTGTCATTTTCATAAATTACTAAAGATTGCCCTGGTGTTACGGCTCTTTGCGGTTCATCAAAAATTACTTTAAAATTTCCTTCACCATCGTAGTAAACAGTTCCGGGATAAGGAGGACTATTGTAGCGGATTTTGACATCAGCAGGAAAAGGAATTGTTGTTGGTTTTTTTGAAACCCAATTTGCACCTTTTGCTGTAAGTCCAATGTCAAGCAATTTGTCATTACTTCCAACGTGAATTGTGTTTGTCTTGAAGTCAATTTTATTTACGTAAATAGGTTCTGGTGTAGTTATTCCAATTCTTCTTCTTTGCCCGATTGTGTAAAATGGGAAACCTCTGTGAATTCCTAATTCTTCACCACTTTCACCAATGATTTTGCCACCAGCAACTTTTTCTTCAAGCTCAGGAACTGCTTTTTTGAGGAATTTTTCGTAATCATTATCAGGAATGAAGCAAATTTCTTGAGATTCTGGTTTATCTGCTGTTTTAATTTCATATTTATGGGCTAATTCACGAACTTCTTTTTTGGTAAGCTCACCAAGTGGTAACATTGTGTGTTCCAAGCTATGTTGTTGAACTCCCCAAAGTGCGTAAGATTGGTCTTTTGAGTCGTCTAGACCTTTGAGAAGTGAAAAGCGATTTTCATCTTTTTCAAAACCAATTCTCGCGTAATGCCCTGTTGCAACGAAATCCGCTCCGATTTCAAATGCTTTCTTGACTAAAGTATCCCATTTGATAGTTGTGTTACACATTACACAAGGATTTGGAGTTCTTCCGTGAAGATATTCGCTAACAAAATTATCAATTACGTTGTTGTCAAATTCTTCAGAAAAATTCACAACGTAGTAGGGGGAATCAATGGAATTGCAAACATTTCTTGCATCGTTCACTGAATCAAGAGAACAACAGCCTGATTCGTGATTTATATCGATTCCGAGTTTTTCGTAATTCCACAATTTCATTGTCATTCCGATGACGTTGTAACCTTGCTCTTTGAGCATTACAGCTGCGACAGAGCTATCAACTCCACCACTCATTGCAACGACAACATTCTTTTTTTTCACTAAAAACCTTTCTTAAAAACGTTAATTACACTACAAAATAATTAAGATTATTTTTATTTAGTTAGGTGAATGTAAGATTATTTTAGATTAAAATCAGTAGTGTAAAGATTAGTAAATATAAAGCTAAAATTAGATTTTTGCACTTACTTTAAACACTAAAGATATGGATTTGATTAGACTTATTGGTTTTTCCCTAATGCATATTTTACTCTGTCTTTTTTAAGTTGGATTTCTAATAAAAGACAAATTGCAACTGCTAATTCGCGAGTGTCATTAGTTTGCAAAGACTCGAATTCAATGAATTTCGCTAAATTTGGATTTGTAAAACGTAAATCACCAATAATTCTCTCAGCTTGGCTTTGAGCTCCAAGTAAAAAGTTTGCTGCTTTTTGTTCTGTGTATTCTTGAATTGTATCGTCTTCAATTAATGGAATACAATCCATAAATTACCTCATTTTCGTTAGTTAAAATTTATCGAAAGTAGAGAGTTATGTTTTTTTTGTCAAGGAAAAAGTTTCACTGTAATTTGGAATAACTTTGATTCTAAAGTGTTTGATTTTCTTGAGTTTCACAAACAGGATTCTTTAAAAAAGAACAAAAATGCAAAAATTAAATTTCCTTTTAATCTTTATACTTTTTACAAGCTGTTCATTGATTTCTGAAGAGAAAAGTGCAGATTCGCAAATTGAAATTATTGAAGAGAATGATAAAGTTTTTATCCAAGACAGAACGGGCAAAAAATGGGACGTTACAAGTGCAATTGAAAAGTATGAAATGAAAGCTGATAAATTTCAATTTGGTTTAGGAACTGACGCAATTCCTCCTGTGATAAATCCAAGAATTTTAAAAGATGGTGAAGCAGGTTACCCTTCTAACTCAGATGAATCTTTGATTTTGGGTGTAACAATGAGCAAAGATGCAAGAGCTTACTCAAAAAATCAACTTTCGAGACGAGAGGTTGTTAATGAAAGATTTTCAACTAAAACTGTTGCGGTTGCTTACTGACCATTGATAGATTTGGCTGCAGTTTACAGTCGGGAAATTGGTGGAAATATTTTGACACTTGCGGCAAGTGGTTGGACTTACGCTTTTACTTTTGTGCTTTATGATTATGAGACGGAAAGTCTCTGGTACCCAAATATTACAGAAAATAAATTAGAGTGTATAAGTGGATTTTATGAAGGAAAATCATTGAAAGTTGTTTCGTCTGTCAAACGTTCAAATTGGAAAAAATGGAAAACTAGTAATCCCGATACAAAATGGTTACTTACAAATTGATTTTAAGAAAATCCTTCAAAATCAACTTCTTCGTCAATAGTTTCACAATTTTCTCTGTAAAGTGGAGTTAACATAAAAATTGAACCTGATTCAGTTTCGCCTTCAAAACGAATGTAATCTTCTTGAAAATCCAAATCGAACCTGTCAGCGAAAAAGTAAGAATTTGGTGCAATTTCCTTAATCGCGTGTTCGTCTTGGGTCGTGTAATTTCCTGAAAGCATTGTGATTTTTGTAATCATTCCAAATTCTTTTGAACTTTTGGCTGTGAAAGAAATTGTTCCCTTGGTTTCAGTTGTTGTGTCGCCGAAAGTAAAGTTTCCGTTTTCAGTTAAAAACTCAAAATCTGCGATGACTCCTGTTGAGAGCCCTGTTTTTCCAAGTTTGAAGGCTTCTAAAATAGAATCTTCCGAGAAATAATCTCGAATTTTTAGAAACGTTTTTACTTTCCCGAAAATCTGTTCATTATGTTCCGTCATTTTGAAAAAAGGAAAACTAACTTGTCTGAAACGGTTGAAATTTCCGTGGGCATCGTTTCCTGCAATTATTGAGATTTTTTTCCCTTTGAGCAAAGACTGAATCCAACGCTTTTTCCCAACTTCAAAAGAATGGTCTAAAGTTCCGTTCAATATCTGGACTCCATTTAAACCTTCAGTGCAAAAATCGTCAAGATTCCATTCACCACGATTAATCAATAATTTTTCCAAAGTTGGAGCTTCGCAACCAGGATGAGCAGCAAATGCGACACTTTTAGATTCTAAGTTTTGAAGAATTTGAGAAATAGAATTTTCAGAATCTGTCTGAAACCATTTTTCGGCAGAATCACCACTTCCATAAAAGAACTTTTGATTTCCGTAAACTAAAAGATGAACATTTTTGCCAAGAGAGTTTTCACAAGTTGCTTCTTCACCACGAACTACAACAAAATTATCGTTTTGGGAGTTCAGTCTCGTTACTTCATTTTGTAGAAATTTCCATTTTTCCAAAGTTGGGGAAGTTTCAAGGTAATTTTCCCATTTATCGTCAAGGTCGTAAGAGTGGTCTGTTGTTGTGTAAAAATCCAAGCCTATTGGTTTTGAAAGCAATTTCGAAGCTTCGATTGGAGCTCCGTACTCAACTTGGTCACTTGTTAAGTTTGTATGACAATGACATTCACCAAAGTAGAAATCCTCAAACTTTGGTAAATTTTCTTCAGCTACAAAAGTTTCCAAAGGAGAATTTGAAAGCCCTTTGTAGTTGTCGTTTGTCGCTTTTTGGGATTTACCTTGTGAGTTTTCCCAATGAAAAGTAACATTCAAAAAATGTTTGCCAATTCCAAGTGGCTCTATATCTTCGACTTTCCACCAAAATTGAGAATTGATTTTTTCATTAAAATAAAAGACTTCTACTTTTTTAGATTCGCCTAATGTTATTTCAACTGAAATTTTTGTTAAGGTGATTGGATAAGAATCGGAATCTTTTAACAAAAACAAAACAGGGATTTTCTGATTCGGTTCGATTCTGTAAGGAGCATCTGCAAGAATTTCAGGTTCTTTTGTTTTGAGGTAACTAAAAAAATACTTGAATCTGTAATGAATTTCTGCGTAACCGAAAATTGGAAAAAAGAACATAAAAACCTAAGAGTTATCCTTTGCATCGCCGCGAGCAAAAATACTTGCAACGTAATTCAAAACATCTGTTGCAGACTCGTCAGAGTAACCGAAGTATTTTACTAAACGGCTTTTTACAACGTCAATTTTTTCTTGTGTTTCTCTGTCAACAACGTTTGAAATAAGGCTTGTGAGTTTAATCGAATCTTTTTGGTCTTCGAAAAGCTTTAATTCAAGAGCTTTGTGAAGTCTTTCGTTGGTAGAATAGTCAAAGGTCTTTCCTTCGATTGCCAAAGCTCCAATGTAATTCATAATTTCACGTCTAAAGTCATCTTTCCTGCTTTCTGTAATTCCAATTTTATCCTCAATCGAACGTAGAAGTCTTTCGTCTGGACCTTCGTATTCGCCTGTGTATTTATTTTTGACTTTTTCGTGTTGAACGTAAGCTTTCAAATTATCAATGTAGTTTGCACATAATTTTTTAATCGCTTCTTCGTCGGCACTAATTGCTCTTTGAACTTCATTTTTGACAATGTCTTCGTACTCTTCTTTGACGACAGAGAGCATTTCCAAAAATCGCTTTTTCTGGTCTTCGTTTGAAATTAAAGAATGATGCGAAAGCCCTTCCTCAAGTTCATTCATTACCATAAAAGGATTAATTGAAGTTGTTTCAAGTTCGCTAACGAGTGCGTTTGAAATTTTGTCTTGAATGTAACGTGGAGAAATTCCGTCCATTCCTTCACGCAAAGCCTCTTGTTTTAATTCTTTGACATTCTCGACTGTGTAACCGGGAAGAGTTTTTCCGTTGTATAGTTTGAGTTTTTGCATCAAAGAAAGATTCGCTTTCTTTGGGTCTTCAAGACGAGTCAAAATTGCCCACATTGAAGCAACTTCAATTGTGTGAGGTGCAATATGTTTGTTTCGGATTTTGTCTTGGTTGTAATCTTTTGAGTAAATCCTGATTTCGTCTTCAAGTTTTGTGATGTAAGGAATGTCAATTTTTATTGTTCTGTCGCGAAGTGCTTCCATAAATTCATTGTTTTGAAGTTTTTTGTATTCCGCTTCGTTCGTGTGTCCGATAATTACTTCGTCAATGTCGGTTTGAGGAAATTTCTTTGGTTTGATTTTATGCTCTTGTGAAGCTCCAAGCAAATCGTAAAGAAAAGCAACTTCGAGTTTTAAAACTTCAACAAATTCAATTACACCACGATTTGCGACGTTAAATTCTCCATCAAAATTAAAAGCTCTTGGGTCTGAGTCAGAACCGTATTCTGCAATTTTCCTGTAATTTATGTCACCTGTGAGCTCTGTTGAATCTTGGTTTTTCTCATCTTTTGGCTGGAAAGTCCCAATTCCGATTCTGTCTTCTTCCGAGAGAACAAGTCTTTTAACTTTAACATTGTCTAAAATTGCAGACCATTTGCCGTCATTTTCTTCAAGAACTTTGTTGTACATAAAACGGCAATAAGGGCAGAGTGAACCTTCTATTTTGATTTCGTGCTGAGATTTTCCGCTTGAGTTGATTCGCTCTTCCATTTCTTTTCTAAGTTCAGGTGGAATCAATTTTAGTGGTTCTTCGTGAACAGGGCATTGAACCCAGTTTTCAGTTCCATCTTTTTCAATATCTTTCCAAAAATGAGTGTAAAGAGCTCCTTCATCAGTTTTTGAATATTCTTCAGTTCCTTTTTTGAGTAAACGAGCAATTGTACTTTTTGCACTTCCAACAGGACCGTGAAGAAGCAAAACGCGTTTTTCAGTTCCGTAACGACGCGAAGCAGATTTGAAAAAACGAACAATTTTTTGGAGTGGTTCTTCAATTCCATAAATTGCATCTTTTCCGTTACCGATTGGGTCGGAGAAAAAATTGTATTTGATTAACTTCTGTTTGTTTTCATAAATAACTTCAGTTCCATAGCTCATAATCATATCATAAAGCCTTTGGTAAGAAGTTCTTGAAACATTTGGATTTTCTAAAACAATGTCAAAGTATTCCTCAATCGTTCCTGACCAAGTTAATGCTTTGTAAATTTTAGCGTCTTGTTTGTCTTTTATGAAATTGATAATCTTGTTTGCAGAATCCATTTTGTTCTCCTTGAAGTTAAATTTCAAAAAACTAAAGAGTTAGACCTGACAGGTTTTTAAAACCTGTCAGGTCTAAAAAAACTTAAATCGTAAATTCACCGAACTCTCTTAGTTTACCAACGATTGTTTTTTGATATTCTTCCAATTTTTCAGGAGTTTTTGCTTCGAATCTCAAAACAATCACTGGTTGAGTGTTAGAAGCTCGAATTAATCCCCAACCTTCGTCGAGTAAAATTCTAACTCCGTCAATGTCAATAACTTTGTAGTGTTGTGGGAAATATTCAACAGCTTTTTTGACGATTTCAAATTTTTCTTCATCACTTGCACACTCGGCACGAATTTCAGGAGTTGAGTGGTAGTAAGGAATTGATTTTAACATTTCGTCAGAAGTACCGTCGTAGTTTGAGAGAATTTCTGTGAGTTTACAAGCACCGTAAACTGCGTCGTCGAAACTGAAATAATTTTCACCAAAGAAAATGTGTCCACTCATTTCACCAGCGATTAAACCGCCTATTTCTTTCATTTTATTTTTGAGCAAAGAGTGACCTGTTTTCCACATTAAAGGTTTTCCGCCGTGAGCTTCGATGTCTTCGACCAAACCTTGTGAGCATTTTACATCAAAAACAACCTCTTGTCCTGGATTTCTAGAAAGAACGTCTCTTGCAAAAATTGCAAGAAGTTGGTCGCCCCAAATTACGTTTCCTTTGTTAGAAACTGCTCCGATTCTGTCGCAATCTCCGTCAAAACCAACTCCTAAGTCTGCACCTGTTTCAGCAACTTTGGCTTTTAAGTCAACGAGATTTTTTTCAACTGTTGGGTCAGGGTGATGATTTGGGAAATTTCCGTCAACGTCGCCGAAAAGTCCGATAACTTCAATTCCAAGTTTTTTCATTAATCTTTCAGCAAACAAAGCTCCTGTTGCATTTCCTGAGTCAACAACGACTTTCATTTTTTTAGAAGGCTTGATTCTTTCGCAAACCATTTCGATGTAATCTTCGACAATGTCTTGTTCTCTTACACTTCCTTTACCTGAAACGAAATCTTCTTTTAAAATGATTTCGAGGATTTCTTGAATTGCAGAACCAAAAACAGAGCCTTTTCCAACGCCCATTTTGAAACCGTTGTAGTTTGAAGGATTGTGAGAACCTGTAATCATCAAATTTGCATCAGGTTTTAAAGCAGTTGCTGAGTAGTAAGTTACTGGAGTTGTAACTTCACCAATGTCAATCACATCAATTCCTGATTCGATAAAAGAATTTACCAAAATATCTCTGAATCTTTTTGAGTGAGTTCTAACGTCTCGACCTAAAGTAATTGTCAATTTTCCATTTTTTTCAGGAAGTCTTTTGTTGACGTAAGAAGCGAATCCTTTTCCAATTAAAGCAACTGACTCATCTGTCAAATCCGTATCAACAATGCCTCTGATGTCGTATTCTCTGAAAATATTTTTATTTACCATTTGATTTGTAACTCCAAAATTTTAATTAAGATTTTATTCTATTACTTATAAACTTCAATTTAAACAGTTCTAATTCCAAAATAAAATCTATTCTTAGGAATTTTGGGTTTCAATGAGCAGCTATAAAACTAAAAAAGCCACACAGCTAAAAGTGGTATGGCAATAATTATGAAAATAAAAAAACTGAAAAACTAATTTGCAATTAAGATTGTAGAAATAATTGCTAAACCAATACTAGTAAAATATAATCCAATCATTGTATTGGAAATTCGATTCACCTTTTCTTCAATCTTTGAGAGTTTATGGTTTGACTGAGAGTTTAAATAGACTTGAAATTCTCTTTCTGTGAATTTTTCCAAATCAACGGGTGGATTTTCATTTTCTTCAGTACCACCATTCCAAGTTTTAAAATCTTCAAAATTGTTAAAATAGGATTTTTTGTTTTTTACGTTGCTAAATGATAATGTTTGTTCATTTCTCATCATCTTTTTAATATTAAAATAATTGATTTTATATTTTTTCTTCTTTTGAGTAAAAAAAAGGAAAGGGTCTTTCATTCCAACAATTTCACATTCAATTATTTCAAAATCTTTTGTGTGAATTTGGTCTTGTCCAAATACTAATGAAAAAATCATTAAGGTAATCGCAATAGCTAAAACTTTCATTTTATCGCCCCTGTTTTATATTTTAAAATATTTGATTTTACTTAAGATAAAATATTTTCTTTTTTTCGCAAAAGCTAAAACCTTCTGTCAAAAATCTATAAAATACAAACTCTTGATTCTACAAAACCTAAGAGTTAAATTGAAGAAATTTTACGGGTAATAAAATTAAAAATCTAATGCTTAGACAATTACTGAAAATCTTTATTTTCTGTTTTGTATCGCAGAATTTGGCTTTTGCACAAAGTCCGAATTTTCAAACGATTTCTTTGGACGAAGGACTTTCGCAAAGTGGAGTTCGTTCGATTGCACAAGACAAAACAGGCTTTCTCTGGTTTGCAACTTCTGATGGTTTGAACAAGTACAACGGCTATGAAATTCAAGTTTTCAGAAATGAACAAAACAATCCTAAAAGCATTTCAAGCGACATAATTTCTTGTGTTTTTACTGACTCAAAAGGAAATTTGTGGATTGGAACTCGCGACAAAGGCTTGAATCTTTACGTAGCAAAAGACGAAAGTTTTAGGCATTTTCAAAAAGACCCCAAAAATCCAAAATCAATTATTAGCAATGAGATTAGTAGAATTTACGAAGATAGAAAAGGAAATCTTTGGATTGCAACTTTTGAAGGGTTAAGCAGATTTAACAGCGACACAAAAGAGTTTTATAATTTTGAAGTTCCTCACGGAAATTTGAATTACAAGCGTGTTTTTGACATTTACGAAGATTCTGAAAACACACTTTGGGTAGCTGGTTTGTTTGGACTGTTTATTTTTGATAGAGAAGTTGATGCTTTAAGAAAGTTTGAAAGAGTTGAAAATGAAATCGATACTTTTTCAGGAGAAGAATTAGTTTTTTCAAAAATTTTTGAAGACTCTAATAAAAATTTATGGCTTGGAACTTTAGAGAATGGAATTGTCTTTTGGGATAAAAAAGCTGATACTTTTCGACATTTTAAACCCTTGAAAAAAGATAAAACTACAATTCCCGCTTACTCGGTTTGGGATTTTAATGAAGATTCAAAAGGCAATTTGTTAATCGGAACTTGGAAAACAGGTTTAGTAAAATTGAACTTAGATGATTTCGCTTTTGAAAATTTTAGAAAAAATGATTCCAACCCTCAAAGCCTTAGCGACAATACAATCTTTTCAATTTTAATTGACCACTCAGAAACAATTTGGCTCGGAACAGGACTTGGCGGAGTTTGTAAAACTAATCCTTTTCAAAAGAAATTTAATCACGTCAAAAATGAAATTGGAAATCCCAATTCACTTCGCAACAACATTATTTGGAATTTTGATGAAACTTTAGATGGGAAAATTTTAATCGGAACTCAAGGTGGTGGATTAAATGTTTTAGATAAAAAAACTAAAAAGATTTCCAATTTTCAGCACAATCCAAACGATTCAAAAAGTATTAGTGGAGATGTTGTAACAGCAATTTCTGTTGACGGTGAAGGTAAGATTTGGGTAGGAAATTCGATGAGAGGTTTGAATCTTTTAAATTGGGAGAAAGGAACTTTTGAGCATTTTTCAAGAATTGAAGGAAATGAAAATAGTCTAAGTAATAATTTCATCACAAACCTTTTGGCAGATGAAAATGGAATTTTGTGGATTGGAACTTCATTTGGAGGCTTGAATAAGTTTGATACGAAAACTAAAACTTTCAAACATTTTTCAAAAGCTGAAAATTCAATTCAGAGTAACAGAATTTCCACTTTAACAAATTCAAAAGACGGAAATTATCTTTGGATTGGAACTCCTGTTGGACTTTACAAATTTGATAAAGAAACGGAAGAATTAGAACTTTATGAAAGCAAACCAAACGACACAAGTGGTTTGAGTAGTAATGAAATTATGTCTGTTTATGAAGAGAGTGAGAATTTAGTTTGGATTGGGACTTACAACGGTTTGGAAAAATTTGACACTAAAACTAAAACATTCAAACACTACACAACTCAAGATGGTTTGCCGAATAATTTAATTTATGCGATTTTGCCTGACGACAACGGAAATCTTTGGTTAAGCACAAACAAAGGTCTTTCAAAGTTCAGCCCAAAAGACGAAACATTTAGAAATTATGACGTTAGCGATGGACTTCAAAGCAATGAATTTAATGGGAATTCTGCTTTTAAATCAAGTTCAGGAGAATTGTTTTTTGGCGGAGTAAATGGTTTTAACTTTTTTCACCCTGATAGTGTAAAAGACAATCCGAACATTCCAAAAATTTTGATTTC
>QQUF01000029.1 GCA_008501735.1 Calditrichota bacterium
CAAATCTTAAAAATATTAATGAACAAGTTGATTACATAATAGTTTCACACCCTGATTTTCTTGGCTCAAAACTTAACGAATTTGCTGATTTCCACGACAACACTTCAAACTTGAATACTAAAATTGTTAATGTGATGGATATTTACGATGAATTCGGTTTTGGACACCGTTCTCCAGAAGCAATCAAAGCATTTTTAGTTCACGCTTATGAAAACTGGCCTTCACCTGCTCCAAGTTATGTTTTATTTGTTGGTGATACCTCTTGGAACGGAAGATTACCTGAAGAAGGTGGTGGAAACTTTATTCCATCTGTAATGCTTCATACTTTAAGTTGGGGACTTTCAATTAGCGATTTTTGGTATGGTTTACTTGATGATGATTTCACTCCAGAACTTTACGTAGGAAGGTTTCCTGTTAACGATAGGTTTCAATTAGAGGCAATTATAAACAAAACAATTGAACACGGAACAAACCCAAATTATGATGAATCATTCAATAATTGTTTGATGATTTCAGGCGGTGCTTCGCTCTTTTCTGACCAAACGAATATCTTAATTAGAGATCACTTACCTCAAGATTTTAATGTTAAAAGATTAAATACATCTTTAAATACCACAAATAATTCTGCACAAAACCCAGAATCTCTTCTAAACGATAAAAAATTACTCAATAATATTGAAAAAGATGTGAGTAATGGTGGTACTTCAAATTTAGTTGAATTTTTCGATGATGGAATTTCTATTATAAATTTTATGGGACACGGAGGAGGAGCGATTTGGGCTGACGGAGGACTTTTCAGGCTTAACGATGTTGACCGAACAACCAATCAAGGAAAGTATCCTTTTGTAACAAGTATGACTTGTTTTGCAGGTGCTTTTGATGAACCACAAAGATTAAGCCTTTCAGAAAAAATGCTTATTGTAGAAGATAAAGGAGCAATTGGAGTTCTTGCTTCTTCAGGTTTAGGTTGGACTTGGAACGATTATTTTATTGTTCAAGAAATTTGGAGACCTCTTCTTGAAGAAAATAGAACTATCGGTGAGTCAGTTTGGCTTGCAAAACAAAGGTATTTGAAAAAATTTGCTTCAAATCCACAAAACCCTTCACCACAAGAATTTAGTATGGTTGCTCAATACAACTTGATTGGTGACCCAGCAATGCGACTTTATGTTTCCCAAGATGATTTCAACTCTTTGGAAATCTCAAACCTAAGTGTTACTTATGGTGATTCAATTACTATAAGCGGTGAAGCTCCTTTTGAAGTTGAGAATTTAAAAATCGCAATAGCAAATTCTCACGGTAGAGACATCGCAGAATGGAAATTTTCACCTAATTCAAATCAGTTTAGCGAAAAAATTACGATTCCAAATCAAGGTCCGATTACAACAAGTAGTTTTGACCCAGGAACAAATACAACTGTTTACTCCCTTAAACTTGACGATGACCTTTTGAACACAAAGACTGGTTATATTAAAGTTTATGCCGATAACGAAAATCCAAATAATTTAAGAGCAGCAAATCAATTCGAACACTTTACAATTGATGGACCTAATTTTATTTCAGCAGAAATTTCCCCACCAAACCCAATTGAAAGAGACTCAATATTTTTTAACGTTTTCCTTGAAGACAATGGAAAAGATATTCAAGAAGTAACTTGTATTGGGCATTACACCCAAAGAGGTGTTTTTAACACAAGCAATTTGGACGACAAATTCGACTTAGTAATGGTTCAAGATTCAACTAACTCAAAAAAATACTACACAACGAATCCTTGGATTGTTCCAAGTTCATTGCGTGGTGGTTTTACAATAATTTATTTCTTTAGAGTTACAACTGCCGATGGAACCACTTTTGAATCGCAAATTTTTAACTTCCTTCTCAATGATAAACTTGACTTTGTTGCTGCAAATGAGGACTTTTGGTTAGGTGGTGAAGATTTTGTTACTTACAATTACAAAGTCAGTAACAATTCGTCAGTGCCTTTAACAAATGTTCCAATCGAATTTAATTTTGCAAAGGCAAACGATTCATTAGGAATTAATTTTTCGCACGTGATTCCTAGTATTCCTGCTGATTCGTTCTCTGTTCTTTCAGAAGAGTTAGACTTTGCTTCGAATTATAACTTCGATGCTTCTGAATATTTGGTTAATGTCAAAATAAACCCAAACAATAATTTAATCGAAAAAAGCTACTCAAACAATTCAACAAACGCTTCTTTCAAACTTAATCACTTTAACGCTTTGCCAAACACGGGAACAACATTAAATAATTCGACTCACTCTGAAGTTAGTGTTGATGAACAAGTTTTTGTAAATGTTAATTCAGGTATTTTGAGCCAAGCTAATGTTTTGAAGATTCAGTCTTTAGAAATGGCAAATGATGCAAAACAAGCAAAATTTGTTCCTTTCACTTTTGAGCCTGATTCTTATCCTTCCAATTACAAAAATGCAAAATCAAGCGATAGCTTTTTAGCTTACAAAATTGATTTTTCAAAATTAGAAAACGATTTACCAAATGGAGTTGAAGTTAAATTTAGACTTAATGAAAACCTCAAAAACTCTGCTCCTTCAACTGCAACTTCGCAGATTGCTTACTTTGACACTCAAAACCAAAGATGGAAAGCAATCATTTCGGAATCTGATGGAGAATTTATTAAAGTAACGATTACTCAAGAAGGAATTTATGCGCTTTTCAGTAACGACGACCAAAGAAGTCCAGCTGTTGAAGTCAATGCTTCTGGTTCTGAAATTGCAGACGGAAACTTCGTACCAACTTCATCAAAAATATCTTTGATTATGCAAGATGAAAGTGGAATTGATATAGAAACAATTTTTGTAATTCTGAACGGAGACACTCTGAGTACAAACGAATTGCTTTTGCCAGATTCGACTACAAATGCAAATATTATCTCAATCCCTCTAAACGTAGAATTAAGCACAATTGTCCAAAACTACCTTTTGGAATACTCAGTTTTCGATTACGCTGGAAACTTAAACACTCAGCAAGTAACTTTCAAAACTGTCGGAAACGAGACTTTGAAAGTCTTTGGTAATTTTCCAAATCCATTTGGTGATGCAGCAGCAATCACGACTGGACAAATTTATGACGTTACTTTGTCGAATCGCGGAACCATTTTTGCCTTTGAGATAACAAACATTGACAATGCAGTTCCTTGGGAGATTAAGATTGATATTTACTCTGTAGCTGGAAGAAAAGTCAAAAAAATGTTTATGAAATCTGAAGGTGGTGATGCAAGTGAGTTTTCCCCTGAATTCCAACTTAGTCTCTCTCCAAACAACCGTAAAGAAATCTATTGGGACGGAACTGATGACAAAGGAAGAGAACTTGCTAACGGAATTTACTTTTACGTCATTTCAATCAAAGGGCAAAGCGTAATTGCCGAGAATATTAGTGAGAAATTCAAAGGCAAACTTGCAAAATTCAAGCGTGAAGAACAATAAAACAAAGTAATTTAGGAGTTTAAAAATAAATGTTATTTCGAGTTTTTATTTTAACAATCATTTTTGCAAACTTAGCTTTTGCAAAAGAAAATACAACTGCTTTTCTTGAAAGTGGAGTTGGAGCAAAAGCTCTTGGAATGGGTAATTCATTCACAGGCTCTTGGGAAAATGGAGACAATTTTTATTGGAATCCTGCAGCAATTTCCTTTTCAAAAAGAAGAGAAATTTCGGCGATGTATGCTTCGAGTTTCTTAGAAACCTCTTACAGTTTACTCGGTTACACTCACAAACTTCCAAAAGATGCTTCTTTTGGTTTGAATTGGATTCGTTACAGCATTAATGACATTCCTATCAATAATTCTCTCAGTGAAGAAACTCGAGACCCAGACGATCCTTACAGCGAGTTCCAAACAGGAAATAACTTTAGTAGCACTCAACAAGCCTACTTTTTCACTTTTGGAAAAAAACATAAATTTAATTTTGACTTAGGTTGGCTTTACTTTAATCTTCCAATTGAAGCAGCTTACGGTTTTAATGTAAAAGTAATCAGAGTCGGAACCGACAAGTTAGATGCAGAAATTTTTGATGCAGACCAAAAAAGAGATGATACTGTTGACCCTGCGATTAGTTACACAGATTTATCTGTAACAGGAATCGGAATGGATTTAGGTTTCTTGATAAAATTGAATATGAACGAAGTTGTAAGTCGTGAAGATTTAGGTTACTTGGGAATCGGTTTCAACATTCAAGATTTGAACGAAGAAGAACTTAAATGGAGTGCGAATGTTAAAGATAAAGTTGAAAGAGCTTATTTAACTGGATTTCATTACGTTCAAGAGCTTGATTGGGTTGTTGATAAAATTACTGGAACTTACACTCGTAACTCAAGAAATGGTGGTTCTAACCATTTTGGAGGCGAATTTCAAATAAAAAAAATGTTTGCAATTCGTTTAGGTTCAAATGACGGTGATATTACTTATGGACTTGGAGTAAACTTTAAAGGTTTCACACTTGACTGGGCATTTTGGAATCACAGTGAACTTGAAGGACCTCACAGGATTAACTTAGCTTTTCAGTTTTAATCGGACTTTTATGAAATGAAGAAATTACTTTTTGTTCTTTTAGTAGGAACTATCCTTGCTTGTGGTCAAGATAAAAATGAAGACACAACTCCTCCAAGAAAACCTGTTTTTGTTTACAAATCTCTTGATTCAGCGAAAGTTGAAACAGGGATTGACGCAATCCCAGAAACTGATGGAATTAGATTTGAGTGGTTTTTAAATACAGAAAATGATTTAGATGTTTATACAATCTATAGAAGAAAAGATTCTGTAAATACTACCTTCTCAGAGCTTACTTCGATTGAAGCAGACTCCAAAGATTTCTTAGACAGTCTTTTAGTTACACAAGGTGAAGACTCTGGTTTAATTCGTCAGTATTTGTTCTTCGTTGACGACTCAATTAACATTGCACAAAGTTTTGATTACTACATTCGTGCTTTCGATAAATCAGGAAATCCATCTTCTCCTTCCGATACTGTGTCTTACAGAATTGAACCGAAACCAACTATTTTAGAACCTAAGAAACAAACAAACTCACAAACTCCTTCTCTAAAATGGAATTGGAACCCTCTAAGTTTCCCACAATTTTTGGTAAGAGTAAGGGACGAATTTGGTAAGACAATTTGGATTTACCAAAACATTCCTGATGCATTTCCTGAAGACTACGAAGTTGTTTTTAATGAAGACGGTAAGGCGAGCATTCCTTTGCTTGAACAAGATGGAAAATATTCTTGGCGAATTGATGGAATCGGAAGCTATAACGAACCTTTTTCAGGTGCTGAAAGTGCTTGGGAAGAATTCATAGTTGATACAACTCAAACCGTTAGTCAATAGATGTTTTTGACAATTTTTCTCATTTTTACTTTGGCTTTTAATATTTTTGCGGAAGAAAGAGCCGAGAAAATTTTTACCGATTGGGTTTCAAAATTCAAAACAACTCAAGACGAAATTATAACAATTGATTTTAAAAACTTCCGTAAAGGCAAACTGAAAGACGAAGGGAAAATTTTGCTTTTAAGAAAAAGTAGTGAGAAAAGTTCTAGTTTTTTGGTTTTTATTGAAAAAGCAAAAAAAATGGAAGGTGTTAGAATCCTTTTCGATTCAGAAAAACTTGACAGTTATTCGATTTATTTTCCGAAATCAAAAAAAATTAAAAAGATTAAAGGAAATGATAAAGAGTTTTCAGCACTTTCAGTTGGATTTGAGATTTTTTTCAGTAGTAAGATTCCTACTTTACAAAATTTTCAAGAAACGGAGGATTTGTTTATTTTTGAATCACAAGGTAAGCGAAAAGCAAAAACTGTTTACGAATTTACAAAAGTTGACACCTCTTTAAATTCAATTCTATCTTTTAATAAGTATGGAAAAGAAGAAGGGAAATTTATTTCACAAAAGATGAAATATTTTAACGGGATCCCAAGAATTATTTCTTATAAAGCTGAGAATTTGCTAAAAAAGGAAGTGATAGAATCAAATGTTTCTAATTGTATTTTTCTAAATTTAGACGAGAGTTGGTTCAAAGACTCTTTTTTAGGAAACGAAAATTTTGTCAAAGAAATAAAGTCTAAGATTAGTCCTTAGAAGTTTCTTTTTCTTTTTTCTCAAACTCTTCCTCGTCGTAATCACTAAGTGACATTTCTTCTGGCGGAATAAATTCTTCTTTTGCAAAAAGCCCTGCAAGTCCTCGAATCAAAATCACAATAAAACACCCTAAAATCACAAAATCTTGACTTTCAGTAAAAAAGAAGGTATAAAATAATCCGATTGAACTAATTAGAACTGTTGGTAAAGCAAGAATAGTTTTATCTAACATTTTGTCTCCTAAGAAACATAATCTTTGTAAGCCTCAATATCTGTAATTGTCAGTTTACTACCTTTTTTGATAATCAAACCATTTTGCTGTAACTTCGAGAAAACTCTTGAAACCGTTTCTCTTGAAGTTCCAGCCATATTTGCAATATCTTGTTGCATTGGCAAACCGTTAATCACAATGCTGTTATCTCTATGAATTCCAATTTCTTCTGCCAATCTCAAAATTACGTAAGCAACTTTCCCAGTCGCATCTTTAAGCGAAAGGCTTTTAATTTGAGAATCAGATTTTCTAAGCCTTCGAGCTAATTCTTTGAGCAAATTAATTGAGACTTTTGGGTATTCTTCAAGCAAGTTTAAAAAGTCACCACGTCGCAAAATCATAAGTTCAGAATCAGTAAGAGAAGTTACACTTGCACTACGAGAGCTTCCATCTAATAAAGCCATTTCACCAAAAATATCCCCCGAAGAAAGAATAGATAAAATCACTTCACGACCGTCATCATTTATTTGAGAAATTTTGACTTTCCCTTTGCCTATCATAAATAAAACTCTTCCCATATCCTCTTCTAATAATATTAGATTGTCCTTAGCGTAATGTTGTACTGTTACTAAAGAAGCCAATTTATCTAAGTCAAATTGTGTCAAGCCTGCAAATATCGGAACCTTTTTAAGGTAAAGTGTAACATCCATTTAAAATTTCTCCACAGTTATTTTGAAGTCTTAAAAAAATCTAAACTATAAATTAACAAATTTTTTTTAAAAAAATGGAAAATTAAGAATGAAAACCATAAAACACTAAAATTAAAAAATTAAAAAATTGATATAAATCACTTCTTTTAGTTTCAAAAGAAGTATCATCTTTCATAAAAGATGATACTTTTTCTGGGAATTTTTTACAAAAAAAATCGATTTTATAAAAGAGAAAGAGGAATCTTTTTAAAAACAATTAGTTTAACAAACATCATTTAATTCTTTTAGTAGGAGAAAAATAAATGAAAAAAATTCTAATCTTACAAGTAATGCTATTAACATTAGCATTTGATGCCGCTTTTGCGGGTGTTACAATTACGAGTTTCGGTTTACGTAGAAAATCTGATAGTGGACAATCTGCGGAAGCTGGTGAAGTTCTTGAAGTAAAGTTCGAAGCAACGATTGACGGTGATGACGAAGAAATTGACTTAATTGACAGGAGTGATTCTTTCACAGGTTCAAATCGAGTCAGAGCAATTGGAGATACTTCTTCGACAACACCTTCTGACAATACGACAAGCAATGCAATTTTTGGAAGTACCATCAGTATTTCAAATACCTCTTTTGGTACAACTGGAGCAACATTTGAAGTTACGATTCCAACTCTGCCAGACTCGATTAATACTTTCCAAATTGGTTTAGCAGCAAGAGGACTTGACAACGGTTCTTCTGGAAATGTAAGTAGTTTTTGGAGTGCCCAATCGCCCTCAAGTGCCGATTTCACAAAAGTTAACTCTGCACCTGCAGGCTATTTCACTCACATTGACATTGTCCAACCTTCAACCCAAACTCCGACCTTTGTTTCTCCTGCAGCTTCAAGTTCGGACAACTCGACTTTGGCTTACAATTTTACATTACCCGAAGAAGCAACTTCTGGAACGGTTCAACTTACTTTTACGCGGACAGGTGGGACAGCAGATGCAAATTCACCTCATACTCTAATCTTTTCAAATACAACAGCAATTCAGTATACTGGTTCAATTAATGCAACAACCTCAAGTCCATTTTTTGCTGTCTCCAGTGGATTACTAAGCCTTACCTCATCTCATACTTCTGGCTTAGTTGACGGAACAATTTACACCGTTCAACTTTCTTACCAAGACGCTACTCCAAATGCGGCTGCAACTGTTGACCACACTAATTTTACTTTCGACAGTTCAACCTCTGCTCCAACAATTACTTCACCAACAACAGGTTCAGGAGCAGCAACTGACTTTGACGTAGATTTTAACTTACCCGAAGACGCAACTAGTGGAACTATAATCGCAACGATTACCCGAACAGCAGGAAGCACTGATATTGGCTCACCTCATCAATTAACAATTAACGGAATTACCTCAAGTGGTGCGAAGACACTAGCTTTAAACACTTCGACTCTTGGAAGTTCAACAATTTCTGGTGGAACGGTCAGCCTTTCAGGTGGAGCGGCTTTAGCGGTTGGAGCAATTTATTCAATTGAACTTAAATACCAAGATGCTTTAGGAAATTCAGAAGCAAGCACAACAAACACAAGTATTACTTTCTCAGGTTCAAATGCAACTGTAAACATAACAGGAACTCCAAATAACGATACAATTACAAATGTTAATACCTTAGTTTATACTTTAACAATGTCAACAACTTCTGGATCAGCAACGCTAAATTCTGTGATTTTTGATGCAACAGGAACAGCTTCTGCAAGTGATTTTGCGACAAATGGAATGCAACTTGTTTTAGATTCAAATGGCAACTCAACTTTTGACAATGACACGGATACGGTTCTTGGAACACAAAATTTTTCAGGTGCAATAACTTTTTCAAGTTTAACCCAATCTATCTCAACTTCAACATCTCGTTTATTCCTTACAGCAAGACGCTCAGGAACACAAGTAATTACTGATAACGTTCAGTTTAATGTAAATGAGCAATCGAATTTCACTTTCACTGGTGGAACTCCTGCGGGAACTTTCCCTCTTAGTTCAAGTGATAATTCACTTCCTGTCGAACTCACAGAATTCTCAGCTAAGCCAATTTACAATCTGCAAAATAGCACTGTTGGAATTTCAATTTCTTGGACTACTGAGTCTGAAACAAACAATGACTACTTCGTCTTAGAAAGAAAAGAATTTGGACAAGAAAGTTGGGAAAGAATTTCTCAAAAAGTCTTCTCACTCAATGGTAACTCTGCCTCTTCACAAAATTATACTTTTGAAGATTTAGATAATTTGAAGTTCAACACAACTTATGAATACAGAATTTTCGACGTTGACTTAGAAGGAAATTCAAATTTAAATGAACTTACAGCAAAAGCTACAACCGTTAGTGAAAATGTTTTGAGACCAAAAACATTCGTTCTTGAAAAAGCTTTTCCAAATCCTTTTAACCCTTCAACAAACATTTCTTTTGCACTTCCTCAAGACTCAAAAGTTTCATTAAGAATTTTCAATCTTCTCGGACAAGAAGTTAGGACTTTGGTGAACAATGAAGCCTTAGCTGCACAATACCATTCTTACAAATGGGACGGTAAAGACGATTTGGGAAATTCAGTTTCGACAGGAGTTTACTTCGTGAAAGTAACTGCCGATAAATTTTCTGAAACCCAAAAAATTACTTTCTTGAAATAAAATTTTCAATTTTTCTTTAAAAGCCCGTTAAATTCTTAACGGGCTTTTTTTGTTATCAAAATGTAAAATTTTAAACCAAAGGATTGCCGACTAAAGTCGGTTTTTTAGTTTAATTGAAAATAATTTCACTCCTAAATCTCACAAGACCAATCAATGTTTTGATTGCTTGGATTACCACCTTTGTTGTAATGTGGATTTTAAAAAATCAGAATCCCTTCTTAGAATTTTGGCAAACTCTTCCTGTTCCTTTAATTTGTGCAGGCGGAAATGTTTTGAACGATTTTTTTGACCTTGAAATCGATAAAATTAACAAACCAAATCGCTCACTTCCATCTGGAAAAATTCCACCAAATTTAGCCTTAAGTTTCGCAATTCTACTTTTGCTTTCAGGGATTTCAATTGCTTCCCAATTTTCAACTCAACTTTTTATAATTTCAATCTTTGCCGCAAGTCTGATTTCGATTTACGATTGGAGACTCAAACGCTTGCCTTTAGTCGGAAATTTTGTCGTTAGCCTCGTTAGCGGAATGACCTTTCTTTACGCTGGAGCAATTGTTACAAACGTTAGAGAAGCCTTAGTCCCTGCATTTTTGGGATTTTTCTTCCATCTTGCGAGAGAGATTTTAAAAGACATCGAAGACGTAAAAGGCGATAAAAAAGACGGTGCAAAAACTTTCCCGATTCAGTACGGGATTTTAAATTCCAAAATTCTCATAACTTTATTAATTTTAATTTTAATCACCTTAACCATCGTCGTATTTTTTACAGAAAACTATTCTTACTTTTACCTCGTAACTGTATTTTTTACAGTTGATTTGGGACTTGTCTTTGTGTTACTTTCGGCGTGGAAAAATCACAGTCCTGAAAACCTTAACAAACTCAACAAACTTCTAAAAATTGGAATGTTGTTCGGACTTTTATCTTTGGCTTTGAAATGATTTTTAACCTAAAAACTCCTGATTTTATTTTGGCTTCTGCTTCACCAAGAAGGCAAGAACTTTTTAGCCTTTTGGAACTGAATTTCAAAGTTCAGCCTAGCGATGTTGAAGAAATTCACGACGAAAGTATTTCACCTGAAGAATTAGTTCAAAGTCTTTCTTTACAAAAGGCACAAGACGTTGCAGACAAAGTTTCTGAAAACCTTGCAGTTGTCGGAGCAGACACAATTGTTCTTTTGGAAAATGAGGTTTTGGGTAAACCTAAAGACAAAGCCGAAGCACAAAAAATGCTAAGGAGTTTGAGTGGTAAAACTCACAAAGTTTTCACGGGTTTCACGATTTTACACAAAACCCAAAAAATCGAAGTCAGCGAAGCAGTTGCAACAGAAGTAAAGTTCAAGGAACTTTCTGATTTAGAAATCGAATCTTACGTCAAAACAAAAGAACCAATGGATAAAGCTGGAGCTTACGGAATTCAAGGCTTCGGAAGTATTTTAGTCGAAAAAGTAAACGGCTGTTACTTTAATGTTATGGGCTTTCCCTTAAACAGATTTTACGAGGCACTCAAGAAAATTTATGTCTAATATCGGACAAAAATTACAACAAGAACGTCAGAAGAGACAACTTTCTTTGGAAGAAGTTAACACCAAGATTGGTGTTAGCGTTAGAATGCTCCAAGCAATCGAAGCTAACAATTTTTCAGAAGTTCCTGCTCCTTACGTTCGTTCGTTCATCAGGCAATTCGCAGAGTTAGTTGACTTAAATGCCGATGAATTACTTCAAGAACTTGGCGGAGAGCAAACTTACAAACCTAAATACAATCCTAAAAATTATGCTTCTGATGACAGCTTTAACTTAGAACCGAACCAACTTTGGATTATTTTACTTTCTGTAATTGGTCTAGTAGTTTTGGTCTTTCTTTTAAAATCAATTTTAGATTCACCAAAAGAAATGATTGAAAAAACTCAAGAAGTAATCGAAGAGCCAAAAACTGAGTCCCTGCAAGAAATTCAAAAAGTTGAAGAAAAGATTACCGAAGCAAAAGTTACTGAATCTAATAAAGAAAAAACAACTGTCGAATCTCTCGAAAATTTACTGTCAGAAAACGTAGCTGCACAAAAAGAAGAAAAGAGAAAAGTCTTTATAGGTGATTCACTTTCTTTAGAAATTATTGCAACCGATACAGTTTACACTTGGGTTCAGGTTTTCCCTGACGATGATTCGACTAAAATCCTAAACATAAACATTCGCAATGGCGCAAAAATCCAACGCAAAGCAGCTGAGAAATTCCAAGTCAGAACAGGAAACTCAGGTGGAATTTTTGTAATCTTTGAAGGGGACTCAATTGGAACTCCAGGAGTTCACGGTCAAATTTTGAGGAAAATGATTCTTGACCGAAATGGAGTTTCTGAAACAGAACTTTCACCAATTCCTAAACCAAAACCAGTAGAATGACCGAAACTTGGCGACTTCTTGAGACAGGTGAAAATTCAGGCGGTTTCAATATGGCTTTGGATTCTGCTTTGCTAAAGTTAATTCCCGAAACTCAAACTCCTATTTTAAGATTTTTTCAGTGGAAACCTTTTGCAGTTTCTCTTGGTTATGGACAAAAATTAAGTTCTGTAAATTCTGAAAAAATTTTTGCAGAAGGTTTTGAAATTGTTCGCAGACCTACAGGTGGAAGAGCAATTTTTCACTCAGAAGAACTAACCTACTCTGTAGTTTTACCAAACAACCATAAGTTTACTCAAAACGGAGTTACGGAAACTTACAACAGAATTTCCGTTGCACTTTTGAAAGGCTTAAAGAATATTGGAATCGAAAAAGCCGAATTTGAAAAATCCCAAATTAATTTCAAAGATTTCTACAAAACTGAAGATTCATTTTCCTGCTTCAACGCTTCTGCTCGTTACGAAATCGTCATAAATGGCAAGAAGATTATTGGAAGTGCTCAAAAACGTACAAACGCAGGAGTTCTTCAACACGGAAGTATTTTGGTCAGAAAATCTCATCTCAAATTGATTGATTTTCTTTGCCTTTCTTCTGAAAGATTACGCGAGAAGCTAAGAAAAGACTTAGTCGAAAAAACAACTGAAATTGCTACAGAACTGGACTCTACTCCTTGTTTTGAAGAAATCAAAAACTCATTCACCAAAGCCTTTGAAGAAACTTTTGATGTTGCTTTTGAAGAAAGTTCTCCTTACACTAAAGAACTCGAAACTGCCCATAAAATTGAAAAAGAATCAAGATTCAAATGAAGATTGGAAAAATTAAAGACGTTCTCGAAATTGTAAAATCTCTTCCAGAAGAAATTAACTCAGAACTGTTCCTAAGAGGGAAAATTACTTTTTCAAGAAATCTTTACGGACACATTTTCCCCGAAACTGCTGACGACACAAAGTTGACAAAAGTGCTTGATACTTTCATAAAGATTTTCCAAGAAGAAAACAAGTTCAATAATTTTTTGTTCTTTTCTTTGGAAAGTTTGACTAAAAATGAATTAGCAACTTTAGTAACTTTGCACTTCGTCCCTCCGACAACAAACACAAAAAACTCGTCTTCAAAAGCACTTTTACTTTCACCTGACGGAAAATTGGGGATTTTGATTAACGAAGAAAGTCACTTGACGCTTTTCACTTATTTTTTTCAAGAAGAATTTGAAGAAAAATTAGCCGAGTCAAAAGAATTAATCGATTACTTAGGTTCAAAATTAAACTTCGCAAAAGCACGTGAAAATTTTTATTTCACAGCCAATCCTTACAAAGCTGGAGAAGCCCTAACAGTTTCGATTCTTGTAAATATGGAAAATTTTCTCGACAAAATTCGCTTTCAAGAATTTGTCAAAAAAGTAAAAGAAAGAGGCTTTAATTTTGAAGCTGTTGCAACATTTCCGAGCTTTATTTTTCTGAGTTTCCACTTAACTCCAAATGAAAATTTCGAAAGTGTAAAACTCAAGTATGAAAATCTCCTAAACTTTGTCGGAACAGAAAAACAAAAATGGGAAACGTTTTTGCAAAAGGAAGAAAATGGTTTGGTGCTTTACGACAGATTTTCTAAAGCAGAAGCAATTTTGGAAAAGTGTTTGTTACTAAATTGGCAAGAAGGAATCTCAATTCTCACAACTTTTTACTCTTTCAAAAAAATCTCAACAAGCAAAATTTACAAGTATTTCTACTTCACACTTCCAATGTTTTTTAGCAAAAAATCTCAAGTCGAAAACTCCAAAAACAGAGCAGAATTTTTGAGGAAAGAATTAAAGGATTAGATGGTTTTGAACAAAAAAAGAGGCATTCACCAAAAGGTAAAGCCTCTAAAATATTAATGTTTTCCATTAATTCTTAAACATTAGAAAGAGCATTTTCTAAGTCTTCGATTAAGTCTTCCAAATCTTCGACACCAACCGAAAGTCTGACAATTCCGTCAGTTAATCCAAACTTAAGTCTTTCTTCTTTCGGGACAGAAGCGTGAGTCATTGAAACAGGGTGACTAATTAAACTTTCGACTCCACCAAGCGATTCAGCAAGAGCAAAAATTTTAACATTGTCTAAGAACTTTTTAGCATTTTCGACGCTTCCCATTTCAAGAGTAACCATTCCGCCAAAACCTCGCATTTGTTTTTTTGCAAGTTCGTGTTGCGGATGACTTTCAAGCCCTGGATAAAAAACTTTTTCAACTTTTGGGTGAGAGTCTAAAAATTCAGCGATTTTTTGTGCATTTTCACAGTGAGCTCTCATTCTTAAAGCAAGTGTTTTTGTCGAACGAAGAACTAACCAAGAATCCCAAGGTCCTGGAATCATTCCACTACTGTTTTGCATAAAAGCTAATCTTTCGGCGATTTCTTCCGATGAAGTGAGCAACATTCCGAGAACAACGTCGCTGTGTCCGCCGAGATATTTTGTCGCACTGTGCAAAACAATGTCAGCTCCAAGAGTCAAAGGACTTTGCAAGTAAGGACTCATAAAAGTGTTGTCAACAACGAGCATTGCTCCAGCATTTTTTGCAATTTTTCCAATTGCTTCAATGTCTGAAATATTCAAAATTGGGTTCGTCGGAGTTTCGATGAAAATCATTTTCGTTTCAGGCGTGATTGCATCTTTTACATTTTGTGGGTTTGTTGTGTCAACCCACGAAAATTTTACACCCCAATTTTTGACAACTTTGTCAAAGTAACGGAAAGTTCCGCCATAAACGTTGTCTGAAACAATTACGTGGTATCCAGTTTTGAAGAAAACTGCAAGTGCAGAAGTAGCAGCCATTCCTGAACCAAAAGCAAAACCGAATTTGCCTTTTTCAAGAGTTGCAACATTTTTTTCTAAAGCAGCACGAGTAAGATTATGAGTTCTTGCATACTCGTAGCCTTTATGTTTACCAAGTTCATCTTGAACGTAAGTTGAAGTTTGGTAAACAGGAGTCATAATTGCTCCAGTTGTTGGGTCGGGAATTTGTCCCGCGTGAATTGCGTCTGTTGAAAATCCCATTGTTTTTATTCCTGAATTTTAAGGGAATTATTAATCGTGTTTAAATTCGTTCTTAACTAATTTGCGTAAGATTGCTTCCATTTTTTTTGCAAAATGAATTTCTTTTGCAGGATAACCAAAAACTATTTCGCCTTCTGAGACGTTTTTGGTAACTCCAGACTTTCCACCGACTTTAGAGTAATTTCCGATTTTCAAATGTCCATCAATTCCGACTTGTCCACCAATTTGGACGAAATTTCCAATTTCTACACTTCCTGAAATTCCAGTTTGTGCAGCAATTAAAGTCCCTTTACCAATTTTTACGTTGTGTCCAACGTGAACTTGCGAATCAAGTTTTACGAAATCGGAAATTACAGTATCTCCAAGAGTTCCGCAATTGACAGTGCAATTTGCACCTATTTCTACAAAATTGCCAATTTTTACTCTTCCAACTTGCGGAATTTTTGTAATTGATTCTTCAGAAGCAACAAAACCAAACCCGTCACTACCAATTACTGTTCCTGAATGAATTCGGCAATTTTCACCGATTATTGTGTTAGGACAAATTGTTGCATTTGGAAAAATCACAGTGTTTGCAGCGATTTTGCATCTCGCTCCGATGACTACATTTTCACCGATAATTACGTTTTCGTCAATTCTTGAAGTTGGATTAATTTGTGCGGAAGGAGCAATTCGAGGAACAAAACTTTCTTTAAAAAAAAGACCCATTACTTTAACTAATGCTAAGTAAGGGTCTTTTACTAAAATTTGTGTTGAGTCTGTTTCGATTTTCTCTTTTGTCAAAATTGCACCTGCTTTTGAATGAAGTGCAACTTTCTTGTATTTCGTATGGGCTAAAAAGCTGATTTGGTTTTCGGTCGCATCGTCAAGAATTGCGACTTTACTAACTGACTTTTCAGCATTGCCGATAATTTCTCCAGAAACTAATTCGGCAATTTGTTTGATTGAAAAATCTCTACTCACCAGTTCCCTTATTCAATGCTTCGACAACTCTGTCTGTTAAATCAAAATCTTCTTTTGCGTAAACAATGATTCCTGCAACACTTGCATCAAGAACAAAATCATAACCTTCATTTTTAGAAACTTCTTTAACGATTTTGTTAATGTCTTCGATGATTGGTTTCATCAAATCATTTTGTTTTCTTTCTGCTTCGCCACCAGGACCAAATTTAACTTTTTCAAACTCCAAAATTTCTTTGTAAAGAGCTTCGAGTTGTTGTTGCTTTTGGGCTTTCTTTTCATCACTTAAAAGCAAACTTTGTTTTTCAATGTCTTCATTAAGTTTTCTGAATTGAACTTGTTTTTGCTCGTATTCTTTTTGCATTTCTGCAACAACTTTTTCAAATTCTTTTGAAGCGTCAATTGCTTCTTGAGATTCGATTAAAACTTTTTCCGAAAAAATGTAGCCGATTTTTTGGGCAAAAACCGAATTTGCCGTAAAAACTAAAGCTACTAAAAGAAAGGTTAATTTTTTCACTGAATTCTCCATATTTTTGTTTTTTGAAAGTCTTTGTTCTACTAAGACCTTCGAGTAAAGTTTAGATTTTATTTTTTAAATTGGAGCGTTACTAACGTCCGAAACGTTAGCATCGCAATAATTATTAACAATTATTCATAGTCATTAAAAAGGAGCTCCGAATTGGAAGTGAGGTAACCATTTCCCAACTCTTTTTCCATTGCTGTCAAGGTGGTCAAAACCGTAACCGTAATCAAGCCCTAGAATTCCAACTAAAGGCAAAAGAACTCTGAAACCCAAACCAGCAGAACGATAAAGGTCAAACGGGTCAGTTGCTGTGTAACTTCTGTAAACTTTTCCAGCTTCTGCAAAAGCAAGTAAGTAAACGAGAGGGTCAGGAACAATTGGAACTCGAATTTCTGATGAATATTTGATTAATGCTTTACCACCAATTTGGTTTCCACTGTTGTTAAAAGGTCCTAAATCTCTACTTCCATAACCTCTAAGCGGAGTTCCAAAAGTCAAAACTCCTCCACCAATAAAAAATAATTCATTAATGTCGATGTCTCGGTCTTCTTGAATCTCGTCAACAATTCCTGTTGTGAAGTCTGTGTAAAGAACGAATTTCCACCAAAGTGGAGTGTATTTTTCCATTCTGAAAATGTGCTTGTGGTAATCTGCTCCCAAACCTTTAAAAGCATTTGAGTATTCAGTTGTCAAGCTCACGACCGAACCTTCAGTCGGGAAATCAGCTTTGTCTCTTGAATCTCTCGTAATAATTTGAGTTAAACCTGCACGAACACCTTCATTGTTTTCCAAAATCTCTTCAATGTTTGAATCTGCAAAGTCTTTGTAGCTTCTGTTTGAAACTCTCAAAATCCAATCGCCTCTAAAGTAATCATCTGGGAATGAAAATCTTCTTCCAAGTCCAAGTGAACCGCCTGTTTCTCGTGAAGTATAATTGTAAAGTGAGCTTCTTTGTCTTGAAACATCAAAAACTGAAACACTAACTCTTGTTCTTGTCATCAAGAACCAAGGCTCTGAGAAACTAATTTGAAAAGAACGGAAGCCTCTACCAAATTGCCAATCAAATCCTAACCTTTGTCCGTTTCCAAGAAAGTTATTCATCGCAATTCCGATGCTTCCAACCCATTTGTCTCTTTGGCTGTAACCTGCGGACATATTTGCTGTGTCTGTTGAACGCTCTTCGACTTCAAAAACAATGTCGATTTCTTCGTCGGACTCAGGAATTGGTTTAATATCAGGAACAACGTTTCCAAAATAATTTAAAATAAAAAGCTCTCTTTGGCTTCTTACGAGTGCTGCTTTACTGAAAGTATCTCCAGGAGCAATCACAAGTTCACGGCGAATTACGTGTTCTTTGGTTTTTGTGTTACCAATAATTTTTATCTCTTTGACTTTTACAGGTTTACCTTCAAAGATTGAGAAATGCAAGTCAACTGTATCTTCTGCAACTGGAATTTCTCTTGCATCAATCTGTGCGTAAATGTGTCCGATATCGTAGTAAAGTCCACTGACTTTGTCATAAATCGCTAAATCTAATTTCTCTTTGTTGTAAGTATCACCTGTTTTCATATCAAGAATTCGGTTAAGTCTTTCAGTTGTAAAGAAACTGTATTTAATCGAGTCCGCTCTTGAAAGGGTCGAATCTTTGAGTTTTTCAGCAAGTAAATTGCCTTCCCAAGTAATTTTTCCAATAAAATATTTTATTCCTTCTTGAACTTTAACATTTATGTACATATCCTCTTTTTGAGGGTCGTAATAAATTGTGTCGCCTGTGATTTGTGCATCTCGGAAACCGTTCTTACGATAAAAGTCTAAAACGAATTCTTTGTCTTCATCATATTTTTTAGGGTTAAAATCGGCACTTCTCCACCAAGCATTTTCCTTGATTTCTTTCATTTGCTTACGCAGAGTTGCATCACTAAAAGATTCGTTTCCTGTGAAAGTTACTCTTTCAACTTGAATCTTTTTCCCTTCGTCAATTCTTACTTTTAGCTTAACTCTTCCAGGCGTTGTTTCTTCTTGTTCGGTTTTAATTTTGACAAGTAAAAACCCTTCTTCAAGGTAGTAACGGCGAACTTTTTTCTCTGCTTTCTTGATTGTTGTCGGACTAATTGTTTGCCCTCGAATCAAACCGTAAGTTTGTGCTGCTTCTTGGTCGTCAAGTTCTTCATTTCCACTAAACTCAACTTTTGCAAGTTTTGGATATTCCTTCACCTTTATTAAAAGATAAATTCCACTTCCGATTTGCTTTTCAGAAATAACTTGAATGTCAGAAAAGACACGCAAAGCCCAAAGCTGCTTAATTGCATTTTGAATATCGTCGCCAGTAGCATTTTGTCCTACGTAAAGACCTGAGTTTAATTTTATCATTTCAGGGCTTGCACCTTCATTCCCTTCTACTCGAATATCTAAAATTTCGACGCTTTTAGGCTGTGCAAAAGAATTTCCTGCAATTAGGAAGATTGAAAAAAGTATGATGAGTTTTCTTATAAACATAGTTTTTTTATTTAATCTTGATTGTGTGTCTGAAAAGTATTCTTTGGTCATTTCTATTAGTCGCAAATTCAAAATCGTAAGAATATTCGTAACGAACCGAAAATCTTGTTGTAAATCTATATTCCAAACTTGCGTTGTGTTTGATTCCAACGCCAAATTTATTTTCTTCTTGGTCAATTAAGCCGTTTACTAATTTTCCTGTGTAATTTACCATCACACCTTTTTCAGGGCTAATTGGGATTTTCTTTCCAATTGAAAGACTACTGTTCACGAAGCTACTGCCAGAAAAAATATCAAAGTTTGCACTTTGGTCTCTTGCAGCTTCCGTTCCTGTTGTTTCAGCAGTATAAATCAATCTTTCAGCCAAATTCTGAATAAAAGAAGGACGAATTTTAATGTAATCAATCGGAAGCCATCTTGTCAGGCGACGTTCTGAGTACTTCAAGTAACGATGCAAAAAATTATCAATGTAATTCGCACCCGCTCCGATGATAAAATTTTTACCTGTTTGTCCGACACTAAACTGCTCTTCTTCATTTTCTGCTGCCAAAGGGTCGTTTGATTTTGTTGTTCCCAAAATTCCCCAGAAAGCCAAAATATCGTAAAGATTCGCCCAATCAGGATTGTTTGAAAATATCTTAAAACGAATCTTTTCAGGGTCAAGTCTCACATTGTCAGTCAGTTCATAAATAACTCCGTGCAAAGTATCGACTCTTACTGGAACAACATAAATTTCGTAATTCACTTGACCAACTTGCTCAACACGAGTCGCTATTCCTTCAAAAATCGGGAATTCGTTGTAACGGTCAAAAATAATTTTGAACTCTTCAATACGAAAATCTTTGTTCCAAACCTCAATTGTTCCAAGAGTTGAACTAATGTCTCCATCAATTCCAAAAGTAAAATCATCGAATGAACCTCTGATCTTTATCCCCTTAGGATTTTCGTCAAGCCGCATATCTAATTCGTAGTGAGAAAGTTCTTCGTCCAAACGGAACTTATTCCCCTTAAACTGAGGTCTTTGATAAAGCCAAGTATTGTCGCCGATTAACAAATCCAAATTCCACTCAATCCCATCAACTAACTTAGTAGAAAAAGTCGTGTCAGAACTCGCTTCTTCAATCAAAAAGTCAAGTGTAAATTCACCGTCGTAAGCAGTTGCTCTCCCTGAAAGTTTGTAAGTATCTTCGTAGCCAGAGATAAAAATCGAATTCATTTGTTCGACATATTCTTCAGAAACACCAGATTTTTTAAGTTTCTCAAGAGCTAAATCTTTAAAAATTGGGTCTCCGACAGCATTTCGCAAAAAATCGCTTTCCCGAGAAGGTTTCAGAATCTCTGCTTTGATTAACTCGCTTTCATTCATAAATCCTGTAAGATTCACGTCCTTCAAACCATTGGGAATTTCAACAGAAATAAGCCCGAGATTCAAACCGCCAAAATCTTCAAAAAAGATTGGGCTTTCATCGAACAGGTATTTATTTTCAGATGCGATGTAAGGGTTCTCGAAATTTCTAATCAGAATCTTTCTCCCACGAAATTTTGCCTCTGCGTAAAGTCTTAAAAAATTGCCGTTTTGAGCCTCGAAATTTAAATCAATATTCGTGATTTCAAAGTCTTTTCTCTTGAAAAGCTCGGTAAAACGTAACGTTCGATTCTCGATTTTTAAATGAGCTTTTGCAAGTTCAATATCGTCTAAATTGCCTTCAAATTTTAGAATCAAAGTATCTTTTGAAGTCCTTGTTTGTAAGTTTGAAGATTTCTTTGCAATGAATAAATCTGAAACCTTAGGCAAAATTGAAGTAAAATCGCCTGTAACTTTGATTTCCAAATCAATATTATCGCCAGTATTCGAGTAAGGAATTTTGCCTTGAGCCGAAAACACAAAATCATTTCCAATTACGACATCAAAACTCTCAATCTCAAAACTTTGCTCTTTTAGGGTTTTGAAATCGTTGACTTTGTCTTTAGCATTCAAGTTGAAAGAAATTGGCAAATCTTGAGGGAAACCAAAATTAACGCCAAATGAATCGCCATTCGCAATGTTAAATTTATAAAAAGTATTTAGGTCCTCATCAATTTGAGATTCTCCGCTGTAACGGATTTTACCAAAAATATTTTTGGCGATTTCGGTTGAATCAATTCCAGCAAACTGAAAAATTGATTTTAAGGAAATCTGTTCTTGTGCAAAAACTGATTTCAAGACTTTGTCCGAAAGAACCGAAGTTAGATTTACAAGTTCAGTCGTTTTTTCATTCACGAAAAGTTGAGTTTTCGGGTAAACTCCGTCGTAATCGAACAAAAGTTGCCCGCTTAGACCTTCCAAATTTCCTGCTTTTACCTCAATAAATTCTAAACTTGAGTTGATTAAAGGTTTGGTCGAATTGCCTCTAATTTTAGTTCTTCCTGTAATTTGCCCACCTTGAAACCCAAGTGAGTTTCGTGTTTGTAAAATTGTGAAAATATCCTCAAAATTTATTTTCGTAACTTCCAAGTCAAAATCCAAATCCTCTTTTTTATCGAAAAAATAAGTTCCTTTTACCATCAAATAATTTGCAAAGTTGAACCTCTTTACTGTAAGTTTTTCGCTGTCAATTTGGACTTCAAAATCTCCGTTTAACCTAACATCATTTGTTGGGTGATAAATTATTTCTCCAATTAATTCGGTCGTATCGCCAACAATTTTGTAATCGCTTTTAATTTCAAAGAAATCAAGTTTCCTACGTCTTTTCTCTCTGACAACTGTTACCAATTTCCCTTGTTGAAGAGTTCCTGATGAGCTAAACTCGATTTCGAAACTCTCAAATTCATTTTGTAAGTCAGGGAAAATTTTAGCCAAAACTGCACTAAATTTCTCTGTCTGCAATTCGTAGGTTAGCGAATCAATTGGATTCTCAACACTCAAAATAATTTTACTTTCTCGCAAAGAATCTAAAAGAAAAATTTTAGACGAATCCTTCCCGAAGAAATAATTTCCTTGAAGACTCAAACCTTTTGCAAGAAAGTCGAGATTTGCAACTCCTCTGATTGAAGGAACTTCCACAATTCCTGCCGCCTTACCACGTAAATTCGTTTCAATTTTCCCCAAAAGTGAATCCACTACTCCTAAATTCAAATCTGCTAACAAATCGCCTTTGACTTGGTAAGTTAAATCGTAAAAATTTTCAAAATCGGTAAGTTTCAAATTTCCTTTAGACTGAAAAGTTTTTTTCAAAACTTCCGCACTAAAATTCTCAACATCCACTTCAAGGTCGAAATAATTTCCTTGAGTGTGAACATTTTTGATTTTAAGGAATGGTAAAACATCTATTTCTTTTGCAACGAAAGTAAAATTTACGTCAGGGTTTATAATGTCTCCGTTTGCCACAAAAATTAAATTTGCGATTTTTCCTTTTGGTAAATACTTACGAATCTCTTCTTCAGAGATAAAATTTTCGACAAACTTCAAATCAATGTTGTTGACTTGTCCAGTTGCACTTAAAGTCGGCGAAGTTACTTCACCTAAATTTCCTGAGACTTGAAAATCTGCACCTTCAAACTTTCCTGCCAAGTTCACTTCTTCAACATTCAAATTTTTTACACGAGCTTGTCCGATGAGTCCAGTGATTTCCATTGCGTCAACGATTTTGAGGTTTACTCCAAGAAAATCCACTTTCGCAGAAACAGAGGGTTTGGTTGTAGAAGCAACTTTGTTCGCTGTTGCTTTGAGTGAAATTTTCCCTCCCAAACTAATCGCATCAGTTGGAATGAATTTCTGAAAATCTTCCAAATAGATTTCGTCAACCTCTGTCAGTAAAAAGAAGGTTTTAATTTTGGGGTAAATTTCGCCTTTGAGCTTGAGTTTCGTTTTTTCAACTTCCCCGTAATCGCCTTCAAAATTGACAGAAATTTGTTTTGAGTCGGTAGTTTTGGTAATTTTACCTGAAAAATTGCTAATGACTTTAAACTTTAAGTTGTCTTTATTTCGCCTCAAAGTGATTGAAGCGTCTTTTACGTTTAGCGAGTCAATGTGAAAATAAAATCGGATTTGCTGAAAAATTTTATCTGGAATTTCTGGGATTTCGATTGCAATGGAATCATTGCTTGAAGTGTCAGGCAAGTAAAAAGTTGCCTTTGGCGAGACAAGGTTTATCGCTTGGACAAATTGGTAAGGATTAAACTTACTTGCTATAAAATTTGTCAGACTAAATTCAATCTCAAGAGTGTCGGCTCTGATGTTAAAATCTTTAGTCCGAACTGATGGAGCGACAATTTTTATGGAGTTTGGGTAAGGGTAAAGTTTCTTGATTTTGACACCAAAAGGAAAGACAAAACCGTTTACAAATCTTGCCAAAGACCTTTCCGGACTTTTCCAAGTTCCGTAGGAAACGACTGCTAAAAGGATAGTTAGCAGAAGAGGTAAAAGAAACCGTTTTCGACTTCTAAAGATTTTCAAATCAAATATTCTGTTTTAGTTGCTCACTGACTAATCCGAAACGTCTTTCCCTTGTAGCATAATTCATCATTGCTTTGCAGTATTCATTTTTTCTAAAATCGGGCCAAAGAGTATCAGTAACGTAAATTTCAGAGTAAGCAATTTGCCACAAGAGGAAATTACTAATCCTAAGTTCACCACTTGTACGAATCAATAAATCTGGGTCGGGAATTTCAGCAGTTTGCAAAGAATTGGAAAAAATCGTTTCATTAACTTCGTCAATTGTAATGCTTCCGTCTTTCACTTGTTTAGCTATTTCTTTGACTCCATCGAGAATTTCATTTCGCGAGCTGTAACTCAAAGCCAAAATCAAAGTCAAGCCTGTGTTATTATGAGTTTTTTCCATTGCCTCAATCATTCCTTGACGAGGTTTTTCGGGTAAAGCTGACAAGTCGCCGATTGTCAAAACTCTAACGTTATTTTTGTGTAAAGCGTCAACCTCACTTTTAATTGACTTGAGCAAAAGTCCCATCAAAAATGAAACTTCTTTTTCAGGTCTTTTCCAATTTTCTTGTGAGAAAGTGTAAAGTGTCAAATACTCTACTCCGTACTCACTACTGGTTTCGACAATTTCACGAACAGAATTAATTCCCTCGCGATGTCCGAATACTCGTAATTTCCCTTTCTTTTTTGCCCATCTTCCATTACCGTCCATAATAATTGCAATACTTTTTGGGAGTCTTCCGTTCTCTTTTGCAACTTTACACTGTTCGATAAAATTTATGTCTTGAGTCATTTTTGTCTCTGGATTAAAAATTAAAACTAAAGCAATAGTTTAAACATTAATTTAAAATGGAAGTAAATATTTTCAAACTTTGAGGTAAAAAATGAAAATTATCGTTCCAATTCTAATATTTATTTTCACGCAAATCTCTTTTGCAAATGAAAACCAACAATCCTTCACGATTCGAAATTCTAATATTGAAGTTTCGGGGAATCTAATTTTTACTTTTGAAGAATCGGACACAAATTTAGTAAAAATTAATGAATTAACCCAATCCGAATTTCAAGCAAAAATAATTAATTCCTCCGAAAGCTTTAGTAGTCTCGAATTTACAGTAGAATTTTACATTGAGCAAAATGGGCAAGAAACGTTTTTAACCAGTCGAATTTACGAAATCTTCGGAAGTTCGACACAAATCGAATTAGGAACTTTTAAGATAAATGACTTTGAAATCGACCATAATTCTTTAGAGAAACCGTTTAAAGTAAAACTTAAAGAAACAAGGTTTACCTTTGAGGAAACAATAATTTCCAAAGGGAAAGTCGAACCCAAACAAGATAGAAGCACAAGATTTGTGTCTCTAAATCTTGAACTTTTGGAAAGACCTTTAGCACAAAAATTGGAAGATTCTGAATTCAAAAAAGCAATTCAACACTACACAAGAGTTACCCGAAAAGAGCCTGAGAACTCCGCAGCATTTTACAAAAGAGGAGTTAATTTTTTGAATCAAGGCTACCTTAAAAATGCTTTCTCGGATTTTTCAAAAGCAATCAGTTTGAACCAAAAAGACGGACAATCTTTGCTTTCAAGAGCAGTTTATTACGAGGAAATCGGCGAATTTGAAAAGGCTTTGGAAGACTTAAATTTTGCGATTAAACTTGACGGAAATTTTGAAGAAGCCTATGCAAACAGAGGTTACGTTTACTTTCAACAAAGAGATTTTACGAACGCAACCAAGGATTTTGGAAATGCTTTGGCTGTCAGAAAAAGTTTTGAAGGTTACGCAAACAGAGGTTACTGTTACTTCGCTCTCAAAGACTACAAAAATGCAATCGAGGATTTTACTCAAGCCTTAAATTTCGCCCCTGAAAATGTTGAAACACTTTACAACAGAGGAACCCTTTACGGTTTAACAGGCAAATTCGATTTGGCAATTTTGGATTTAACAAAAGCAATCGAAATAGAGTCGTCAAATTCTTTAGCATTTTTAAACAGAGGTAGTTTTTACTTAGAATTAAGGAAATATTCAGAAGCCGAAAAGGATTTTCGAGAAGCTGCAAAATTAGGCGATTCAAATTCTGCGATTGAATACAATTTGGCACTTTCTTTAATCGGTCAGAAAAAAATTACGGAAGCAAAAAGGTTACTTAAAAACTACCTTAGCAAAGCTCCAAACGACAGAAAGGCAAAAAAAATATTCTCAAGTATCTCAAACTAAATGAGATTTTATTAACAAATTATACTTGACTAAAGTGATAAGTATCAATTACCTTGAGTTTTAGTCTCAAGTATTTAAATATTAACCAATTTAGGATTGGAAATTCAATGAAAATTTCTATCAAAAAATTATTAAAGCCAATGATTATTGGTATCGGAGCTGTAACAATGTTTGCTTCAAGTGCAGATGCACAAGTAAACTGGAAATTACAGGAAGAATTTTGTGATTCAACTGCTTTTACAACAGGTGGTTGGGCAATTGCTGACGGTGACGGAAGTGGAACAAGTTTTGGATTAGTTGCAAATGCTTTGACAGGTGCAGTTCTACCACAAACTTGCGGTAATTTTGTTCACGGAAACTTTAATAGTGCTAATGGATTCCTTATTGATGAGTGGTTAATTTCTCCTCAGGTAACAGGAATTGCTACTGGCGATTCACTTGTTTTTTGGGCAACTGCTGTTGACGGCGGTTGGAATGATTCCCTAAAAGTACATATTTCAACAACAGGAACAAACCCTGCTGATTTTACAGAAGTTGATTATTTTAAAGTTGACGGACCAACTGGAAACTGGCATAGATATTCTTGGTCATTAGATGCTTTTGACGGAAATGATATTCACGTTGCAATCAATTGGTATCATACCGATGGTGGTGCAAATGGTTCTGCTTCTGACAATGTGTCAATTGATAATGTTCAAGTAAGAAATGGTGTTCCTGCTGGTGCTTCAATTGCTCCTGATGATATCGACTTCGGTTCTATTGCAGTTGGTGATTCAACTTCAATGCAAGTAACAATTACAAACTTCGATGGAGCTCAATTAGACATTACTGGTGTTAATTACAGTAGTGGTGTTTTCTCAGGAACTGTTCCAACTGATGTTCCTGCAAACAGTAGCTCAACTTTTGACATTTGGTTCAAACCACCAATTATCTCAACTTTCAACGGAACTTTAACACTCCAAAATTCTTCAGGAACTGATTTAGTTGTTAACTTAGCTGGTGAAGGCTTTGATAACTCTGCAAACCCTCTTCCTTTCTCTGAAAACTTTGATAGTGCGACTTTACCATTAGGTTGGTCAGTTGTTGATGGAGATGGAAGTGGAACATCTTATACAGTAGTTCAACAATTGAATTTTACTGGTGCAACAGCAAACCCTCATTCTGGAATGAGTTTTATTCACGGTAGTTTTAATACTGCAAATGGAAATGGTTTGATTGACGAATGGTTGATTTCTCCTGCAATTGATCTTTCTGGTGGAACTAACTACAACTTAAATTACTGGGTTTCTTCTGTAGGTGGACAATTTGCAGACTCACTTAAAATTTGGGTTTCTACAACTGGAACAAACCCTGCTGACTTTACAGAAGTTGATTATTTCTTAGTTCCTGGTCCTGTTGATACTTGGTCTGAAAGAAACCTTGATTTAACTGCTTTTGGTGGAAATACTGTTCACGTAGCTTTTAATTATTTTATAGTTGATGGTGGTCCTAATGGAACTCATTCTGACAATGTTATAATTGATGACATTACAATTGATTTGGTAACAGACATTGATGATGGTTCAAATGCTGTTCCTTTCAAATATGCTTTGAAACAAAATTATCCAAACCCATTCAACCCAACTACTGCTATTGAATTTACTCTTGAAAAAACAGAATCTGTTACTCTTAGCATTTTCAATGAAAGAGGACAACTTGTTAAAACTTTAGTCAACGACGAAGTTCAAGCAGGAAACAGCAGAGTTTACTGGAATGGAACTGACGCAAACGGAATCCAAGTTTCAAGTGGAGTTTATTTCTACTCTTTAGAAACTGCTTCTGGTTTCAGACAAACCAACAAAGCTACTTTCTTGAAATAATTTCAAGTTTAAGAATTTTTGAAAAAGCCGAGCAAATTTTTGTTCGGCTTTTTTTGTTCGGTTAGGTAAATTCCCTTTCCCAAAATCGGAGAAAAAAATGTGTAGATTTTTAGCTTACCAAGGACAAAAAGTTCTTCTTGCAGACTTACTTTACAACTCGGAAAATTCAATAATTTCTCAAAGCCGAAAGGCAAAAGAAACTCATCAACCTGTCAATGCTGATGGTTTTGGTTTAGGTTGGTACTCTCAAGAAATTGAGCCAAATCCTTGTGTAATTACAAGTATTCTTCCTGCTTGGAGTAGCTCAAACCTTAGAAGCCTTTCACGCAAAATTCTCACTGACAATTTTTTCGCTCACGTTAGAGCTGCTTCGCCTGGTTCTCCTGTTACAATTCAAAATTGTCACCCTTTTGTTTCGGGAAATTTGATGTTTATGCACAATGGAATTGTTTGGGAGTTTCCAAAACTTAGGAGAAAATTTCAGAACGAGTTGGGAGATGAAAACTACGAAAAGATTGTCGGTTCAACAGACTCGGAACATATTTTTTGGCTTTTTGTGAATTACCTCAAAAATGATTTAAACCCGACAAAAGAAGAATTGATTTCAGCAATGCAGAAAACATTCGCTAAAATCATTGAATTACAAAACCAAGCCGATACAGAAGAAGTTCCTCATCTTAACTTTGCTTTGACAGACGGGAAAAAACTTTTGGCAACAAAATTTACATCTAACAAAAGTAAAGGACCTGTTTCTCTATATTACGCTTTACCTGAGAAAATAGAAATAAAAAACAAGGAACTCTGCTTAAGCGGAAATCCTGAGAAACGAACTGGAATTTTAATTGCCTCCGAACCTTTGTCCAATGAAAAAGATGTTTGGCAAAGTGTGCCAAACAACTCAATTTTTATTTCCGACGAGAACTTGAACTATGAAATTTTGCCGATTGAGGTCTAAAATTTCTCTTGGTAAAGTTCTTCATTGTAACCAACAAGAATTTCACTTCCAAGTTTAACTGTTGGAGCTCGTAAATTACCACTTCTTCCCATTGCAATTTTTAGAATTTCATCTTTGTTTGCATCAATTGGTTCAAATTCTAAGATTTTTTTACCGCGAGCAATTTTTAACTTTTGGGCAGTTTTGAGAAAATTCCAAGCACTTTCAAAGTCAAATTTTTCTTTTTTAGCATCAGAAATTTCCGAAACTTCAGTTTTTGATTCGTCAAGAAACTCTTGAGCTTTTTTACAAGAGACTCAACCTTTACGAAAATAAAGCCAGTCGATTTTCATTTTGTTTTCCTTAAAAATTTTTAGAAGATTAATTCCTAAACTTAAGAATTTTACAACCCTTAAACAAACAAAACAAAATTGCTCTTTCGGTAAATTCTTAGCATTTTTTAAAAGTTTTGTCTTAAATTTTTCCAATTTTAAACTTCAAAATCAAATCTAAAAAGATGTCTTTAAACTCAAACGAAATTCCAAACTCCATACAAATAAAATTCTTCGGACAAAAAACAATTCTTTCAGATTTTCAAATTGATTCACGAAAAGTAAAACAAAATTCCGTTTTTGTCGCTCTTGAAGGAACTCAAGTTGATGGACACAAATTCATTGAAAAGGCTTTTCAAAGTGGTGCTTCTACTTGCGTTGTTTCAGAAAATTGGTTTAATGAAAATGGACAAAATTTCTTAGGCAAAAATTTTATGGTCGGCAAAACATCTTTGTCGGCTTTGCAAGAACTCGCAAAAATTTACCGTTCACAGCTAACAACAAAAATTATTGGGCTAACAGGCTCAAACGGTAAAACAACAACTAAAGACTTACTTTTTGAAGTCCTCAGCCAAAAATTTAAGACTTACAAAACTCCCGGAAATTTCAACAATCACATCGGTTTACCTTTAGCAATTTTGGGAATACCAAAAGAAACGGAAATCGCAGTAATTGAAATGGGAGCAAATCACGTCGGGGAAATCGCTGAACTTTGCGAAATTGCTCAACCTGAATTCGGTTTGATTACAAATGTCGGAAGAAGCCACATCGGGGAATTCGGCTCAGAAGAAAACATTCTCAAAGCCAAAACTGAACTCTTTCGTTGGCTTGATAAATGTAGTGGAAAGGCATTCGTAAATTCTGACGACTTGAGATTAATCGACCTTTCTCCAGAAAATCCAATTACTTATGGAATCAAACGGAAACCTAATTTTTTGGGAATTGTTCACAAGTTATCCACAAGTAGTACACCTATTTTTTCTGTGAATAATTCTAAAGAAATTCATTTGAAAACTTTCGGTGAACACAATATTTTTAATTCACTTTCGGCTTTTGCTGTTGGCAGAGAGTTTGGAATTTCAGAAGAAAAAATAATTTCTGTTTTAGAAAATTTCGACGGAGTTTCAGGAAGATTTGGAATTAAAAAAATCAACGGTGTGAATTTCATTGACGATTCTTACAACTCAAATCCAGAGTCAACTTTTGCAGGACTTGAAACCTTGAGCAAATTCCCAAGTGGTAAAAAAATCGCAGTTCTCGGAGAAATGCTCGAACTTGGAGAATTTTCGCAAGAACTTCACGCCGAAGTCGGAAGAAAAGCTAAGGAACTTAAAATTGACTTGGTTCTAACTTTTGGCAAAAATGCAAAATTTATCGCAGAAAACTTTAACGGATTTCATTTCGACTCAAAAGAAAAATTAGTTAAAAAATTGAGAGAAGAAGTCAGTGAAGGAGACTTTGTTTTAGTCAAAGGTTCAAGAGGAATGAAAATGGAAGAAGTAATTAATCAAATGCAAAATAAGGAAAACTAAAAAATGGGTAGAATTGTAATCAGTGCTTTTAAGCCAAAAGAAGGTAAACAAAACGAGTTAAAGAAAATCGTCTTGGAACACTTGCCTGTTCTAAAATCCCAAAATTTGGTGACTGACCGCTCTTCGATAATTATGGAAGCAAAAGACGGAACAATCATTGAAGTCTTCGAATGGGTTTCCGAAGAAGCGGTTGAAAATGCTCACTCAAATTCGGAAGTAATGAAAATTTGGGATAGATTTACAGAAGTCTGCGATTACATTCCAATTAGCTCTGTTGAAGAAGCAGGTTTTCCATTCTCGCATTTTTCTCCTGTGAATTAGGAAAATCTTTTCAAAGTTACTTTGACTAATTCAGTGCAATGCTCAACAACATTTTTAAATTCCACCAAGTCTCTTGTCATAAAATCTAAAAGATTCATCAAGTCGAATAATTTTGCTGTTTCGTACCAATCTTCTTCTAAGTCTAATTCTGAAAAATTTTCGACGGATTTTTTGACACTGCTTCCCAATTCATTTTCAAAACGCAAAAGCATTCCTAAATCAAAAATCGGTGAGCTACAAAATGCAAATTCCCAATCTACAAGACCTGTAATCTCTTGAGTTTTAGGATTTACCAAAAAATTCGACGACTTAAAATCTGCGTGAATTAAATGGTTTTCAGTTTCAAGTTTCGAGAATTTACTTCTGTTTTCTTCGATAAATTTTACCAATTTCTCAAAGTCCGCTTTGCCAAGTAAATTTCGGATTTGTGGATTTCCCAAAAGTTCACCAAAAAATTCAAGAGCAAAGCCTTTCTCAAAAGGAATGATTTCCAAGCCGTTGTTAAAAAATCCCGACTTTTCAAAAGTAATTTTTGAAAAAGAATTGTGAATTTTTACGGCTTCTTGAAAGTATTTCTCAATTTGTTTTTCAGTTGAATTCAAAAGTGCTTGAGTCATTTGAACACCTTCAACCCATTCGTAAATTCCCCAACAGAAATCAACTTTTGACTTACCCCAGTCAGTAAAATAGATTTTTGGAACAGGAACTTTGAACTTCGCCAGTTTTTCGTTTAACAAGAATTCTTTTTGACAAGCATTTGAATCTCTTGTCCAAATTCTCAAGAAAAAAGGCTTTGCAAAATTTTCTAAAACAACTTTGTAATTTGTGTTTGCAAGACCATTCGTAATGACTTCTGAACTGAAAACAGTTTTTTTGAAGCCCGCAATTTTAAAGAGATTTTGGATTTCTTCTTGAGTTAAAAAAGAATGTTTAGTCCTTCTTTCCCAATGAGTATCGAGTTTTATTTTCATTTTTCCCCAAACAAAAAAGCCCGACAAATTTATCGGGCTTTTTCTATTTCTTAATGAAATTTTACGTATTCAAAATCAAGTGGTTGAGCATTAATTCCACGAGTTGGAGGAGCAATCCAATTTGCAAATTTTCCTGGTTCTGTTACCGAAACCATCAAACTGTCAATGTATTCTTTGTCCTCTTTTGTCGGAAACCATACTTCTTCACAGTGTCTTTTGTATTCTGCATCAGAAAGAATTTGCGTCCCATCAGGAGTATAATTTTGCCCAGCATAAATTCCAACATTTCTATGAAATTTGGTAGTTGGAAGATAAAATCTGTAATCGACTCCAGCTTTTTCTAAAGTTCGATTCCATTTATCCAAAGCTCTTGTGCAGTCCGTAACGTAATCATCTAAAAGAACTGCATTCATCGCACGTCTTAATGGAATATTAACTGTTTTTACATAACCTTTTTCGTCAACCGTTGTGTAAGAATAATCTTCTTCAAGAGCAGTTGCATTTGGATGTCTTTTTCTGTCATTTTCGTTGAATCTTCCTTTAAGAGCAGATGAGAAATAAGTTGCAGCATTGCTTGAATTTTCGCCACCAAATAAGTCCATTGAAGAAGAAAACCAATGATTAATGTGTTTTTGAAGTACCTCAAGAGGAATTCCACCAACTTTAGTAACATCACCGTCAGGAACTTCTTTCATTAATTCGCAAGTTCTTTTTACGATTCTACGAATTCCTGTTTCACCAACAAACAAGTGATGAGCTTCTTCTGTCAGCATAAATTGACAACTTCTTGCAAGTGGGTCAAAAGCACTTTCAGCCAAAGCCCCAAGTTGATATTTTCCGTCTCTGTCAGTGAACATTGTGAAACAGAAAAAGTCTAACCAATTTGTCATTGGGTTATTGAAAGTTTGGAGAATTCTTGGGTGGTCAACGTGTCCACTTCTTCTTGTCAATAATTCTTCTGCTTCTTCACGCCCATCTTTTCCAAAGTGTTTGTGTAAGACATAAACCATTGCCCAAAGATGACGACCTTCTTCAACATTTACTTGGAAAAGATTTCGCATATCGTAAAGGCTTGGAGCTGTTTGTCCGAGAAGTCTTTGTTGTTCAACAGAAGCAGGTTCAGTATCAGCTTGAGTTACGATTAATCTTCTTAATTCTTTTCTGTACTCACCCGGAACGTCATTCCAAACTTTTTCGCCGATGTGGTCACCATACTGAATTGTTTTATTTCCGTCGTTTGGAGTAAGGAAAATCCCCCAACGATAATCAGGCATTTTCACGTGGTCAAAATGAGCCCAACCTCCAGAGTCAACACTTACAGCAGTTCTCAAATAAATGTCACTTGTCTGAAAACCTTCTGGACCAACTTCGTCCCACCAACTAAGGTAATTTGGAAGCCAATGCTCCAACGCTCTTTGTAATTTTTTATCTTCGTGCAAATTCACATTATTAGGAATTTTTGCATTTAAATCGATACTCATCTTTATTTATCCTTAAGTTAGAATTAAAATTTTAAAGTAGTCAGGAGATAGGAGTCAGAATTCAGAAGTTGGTTTTGTGCTAACTTTTAAAATTCTGCTACGAACTCCACTTTTTATTTTCCGCTTTTAAAGAATTTGAAATTGATTTTGAGTAAGATTCCAAAATTTTGCTTACTTCTTCAATTTTATTTAGCAATTCTTCTGTGTTGCCATAATTTAAATCTCTCGCCAAAATAAAATAGTAGCGAGTTTCTTCTAAAGAACCTTGAGCGATGTTCAGAAAACGAATTTTGTCAGCTTTACCTCTTTTCTTAAAACCTTCAGCAATATTTGCAGGAATTGAAACTGCTGAACGCCTCAACTGTGAAGTCAAACCGTAGATTCCAGACTTTGGAAATGAATTTGTCAAAGCATAAGTTTCTAAAACTAAACGATGAGTTTTTTTCCACAAAATCAAATCCTGAAAACTTTTAGCAGGTTCGTTCACTTTACCGCTATTCTGACTTCTGAATTCTGCCTACTGAATTCTTCACCTTAGACTCTTTTCCAATCAAATTCTGCATTTTTAACATCACCGTACATTGTCAAACCGCCACGTTCTCCTACTGCATTTGGTCTTGTAAAAATCCAATTTTGCCAAGCAGTGAGACGTGCAAATATTTTTGTTTCCATTGTTTCAGGACCAGGAAATCTTAAAGATGCTTCCATTCCTGTAAGAGCATCAGGTGAAAAACTTACTCTTTCTTCAACTGCAATTCTTACTTCGTCTTCCCAATCAATGTCATCTGGGATTTCTGTAACAAGTCCGAGTTCATAAGCTTGTTCGGCGTTAAGTTTTTTACCAATTGCTCCGAGAGCATTATTCACTGATTCTGCGTCGTCAAGGAATCTTGTTTCAAGTCTTGAAATTCCATTTCCCATTGGAAATTTTCCGCCATTCAAAACTGAAATTCCGATGAAATTTTCTTCGTCTTCGTGATTCATCATATAAGCTCTGTCACTTGCAAGTGCAATTTCAAAGAAACTTCCTGCAAAACAAGATTCTGGTTCAATAAAAGTGAAAAGCGTTCTTGAAGTGTAGTCAATTCTTTTCAAGACTCTTTTCATCTCAGTCAAAACTTCGCGAATGAACCAATCGTCTTTTTGAGCTTCAAGTGCGTTGTCGAGAGCGATTACGTTTTCACAACTTCCTTTTGACTTAATGATTACAGTTCCAACCTCGTAGTAATTGAAACGAAGGTTAAGAATTGCGTCGTCAAGTTCTCGCCAAAATTTCAAACCATACCAATCAGAACCTAAATCAGCAGCATTTTTAGGAATTTTAGAATCTTCCGCAGAAGGTCCTGTGAGTTCGATTGTAGCAACTCGTTTTTCTTGGTCAATTTTTACTTTTACAAATTCGTAAGTTGCACTGTCTTCTTGGTAATCGACTTCTAAAACACTCAGGTCAATTCCTTTGTGAGGGTTTCCGTCTCCAGCAAGTTCTTCAAGTCTTGCAGCAATTTTTTCGTCAAAAGAAGAAGCAGGGTGAACAGCGTCAACGAGTTTCCACTCAACAGCTTTTTCTCCTCTGATTCCTTCTGCAAGTGAGCAAAAAATGTCTGCTCTGTCTCGTCTAACTTTTCTTTTGTCAACAACTCTTGTAAGTCCACCAGTTCCAGGAAGAACTGCGAGATAAGGAACTTCAGGCAAACTAACTGCACTTCTGCGGTCGTCAACCAAATGAATTTCGTCGCAAGCAAGAGGAAGTTCGTAACCACCTCCAGAAGAAAGTCCGTTTAAAGCAGCAAAATAATATTGGTTACTTGTTTCGTGAGTTTCTTCTATGTAGCAACGAGTTTCGTTTGTGAATTTACAGAAGTTCACTTTGTGAGCGTGGTCAGAAGTTCTGAGCATAAAAATATTTGCACCTGCAGAAAAAACTCCATCGTCTCTTCCGCTTGTTATACAAACAACACTTACTTCTGGATGTTCGTAACGAAGTCTGCGAGTTGCGTCTGCAATTTCTACGTCAACTCCAATGTCGTAAGAATTTAATTTTAGTTGGTAATCGTCTCTGAATCCGCCGTCGTCAGGAATCGCAATTATCAATTTTGCAATTGCACCTTCGACTTCTACTCTGATGTGCTTGTAATCTTTTGGGTCAATGTTAAATCTAACTGGTTTCATTTTTTGCTTTCTTTTTCTTTAGTTTTTTATTTCTAATTTTTCTTTAATTCAAAATTTTTGATTCCGCTAATTGCCATCTGAAAAATCGTTTCGACAATTTGTGAGATTCCAGAACTTATCTTTGGGTTGTACCAAGTGTAAATCCAATTCATCATTCCAAAGATGCTAAAAGTAATGATTGTTGGGTCAGTTATTTTCGGATTAATTTCCATTACAATTGCTTCAAGAATACTAATGTAATTTCTTTTAATTTCAAGAATTTCCTCATTAAAATCGCCTGTTAAAGAATCGGATTCGTGAGCGAGTATTTTCATTTCATTCAAATGATTTACAAAGTAGGAAACGTGGTTTTCAATGAAAATCAAAAGTCTTTCTTCCGAGTCAGTTGCACTTTCAAGTTTTTCCACACAAGAGAATTTTACACTCTCAAAGCAGTTGAGTGAAATTTTGTAAAGTAATTCTTCTTTGTTAGAAAAATAATAGTAAAGATGCCCAAGCGAAACTCCTGTTGCTTTTGCGATGTTTCTGATTGAAGCTTGGTGGTAGCCTTTTTCCGCAAAAATCTCAGAAGCTGCATTGAAGATTGTTTGCAATCTTGTGTTGTATTTTTCCGAAGCTGTATCTTTTGTAAACTGAATCATAGGCGGAGAATATAAAAATTATTTTAGAACAAACGTACGATTTTTTATTTGGTATTTATTTTTCTGTCAATCTGTTGTAAGAATAGAAAGATTTGAGAAGATTAGGCAGATTTCTCCGACACAATTTCCAAATTTAAAATTTGTTCAATTCTAATTCTTGACACACTTTCAGAATCTCTGCAAACTTTTCCGAGTACTAAAATCGCCACTTGCCAAAATTTCTGATTTTTAGTTTTCTCAAACCTCTTGTTCAAGTCCAAAATCAGAAACCTTACTTTAAAATCTACCAAACGACATTTTTTATTTTTTGGCACTCTGCTTGCAAGAAAGAAAAATGAACTTTTGAAACAAACTCAATCTTTAAAAAGGAAAAATAAAATGTTAATCAAACACTGGACACCTGACCAAACAATCGCAAACTTCGACAAAGAAATCAACAAGTTCTTAAATGATTTTGGAATTGACAAAAAACAACCTGAATCAAAATTCAAAAACACAATTTGGTCGCCTCGTGCAGACATAATTGAAGCAAAAGAGAATTATACTTTACAAATAGATCTACCGGGAATTGAACCTGAACAAGTGAAAATCAATTTCAAAGAAGGAAAACTAAGTATTAATGGTGAAAGAAAAGCCGAGGAAAAAACAGAAGGTAAAAACTTTCACAGAGTTGAGAGAAGTTATGGAAAATTTTATAGAGCTTTTGAATTGCCTGAAACAATTCAAGCCGACAAAATTTCTGCTAACTTCAAAAATGGACTTCTACTCGTAACTATTCCAAAAGCGGAAGAAGCTAAGCCGAAAGAAATTGAAATTAAAGTTTCTTAAATTAAAAAATCCTTTGCTATCCTTAAAAGTGTGGAATAGCAAAGGGTTACTAAAAATAATTCTTAACATAAAACTTTCTCAGAAAGGAGATAAAAAATGTCAATTATTCGTTGGAACCCTGAAAAATCTCTTTTCAATTTTGAAAAAGAGATGAACAATCTTTTAGACAACTTCGGAATTTTCCGAAAAAACGACGAGGCATTTGACAATGCTGTTTGGTCTCCGTTGACAGACATCGTTGAAGAAAAAGACAACTTTGTTTTGAGACTTGATTTACCAGGACTCAACAGAGAAGATGTAAAAATTAACTTCACAAACAACACTTTAAGCGTTAGTGGTGAACGTAAATTTGAAAACGAAACTAAAGACAAAAATTACCACAGAGTCGAAAGAGCCTACGGAAAATTCTACCGTTCTTTCACTTTGCCAAAGGAAGTAAAACAAGAAGAAATTGACGCTAACTTCAAAAACGGACAGTTAACAATCTCAATTCCGAAAGCTGAAGAAGCAAAACCAAAAGAAATTGAAATTAAAGTTTCTTAATTATTCCTAAGACTTAAAGAAAGGTTCAAATTTTTTGAACCTTTCTTTTTTTATAAAAAAATGGTACTCAAAAAAGTAACACAAAACCTTGAAACACACTAAAGACTGCCTCGTAAGAGTTCGTGTTTTTAAATCAAAAATCTACACGGAGAATAAAAAATGATTTCTAAAAGAACCACTGGTTTTTCTTTACTCTTTACTATCGCATTAATCGGTTTTGTAACCGGACTAACATTCAACTTTTCAGAACTTCACTCTGAAACTTCCATAACCAAACCAATTGACCTTTCACAGAATCCTGCTGTTAAACAACTTCAAACTTTTAGTGAAGGTTTTGCCGTAATTTCGGAAGCAGTAACTCCAACAGTTGTTACAATTTTTAGCACAAAAACTGAAAAAGTTCAACAATTCAAATTCAATGACCCACTTTTTGATAGATTTTTTAATCCTCGTCAAATGCCACAAGAGAGAAAATCACAAGGTTTAGGCTCAGGAGTTGTGGTAAAGTCAGACGGAACGATTTTGACAAACAACCACGTTGTCGAAGGAGCTGACGATTTGCAAGTCAAACTTAGCGACGGAAGAACTTTCACAGCAGAAGTTATTGGAAGAGACCCGAAATCTGATGTTGCAGTAATTAAAATTGATGCAGAAAATTTACCAAGCATTTCACTTGGTGATTCTGACAAAATGCGAGTTGGTGAATGGGTTCTTGCAATCGGAAATCCTTTTTCAGAAAACCTTAACCACACAGTAACACAAGGAATTGTTAGTGGAATCGGAAGGTCAGAAGTCGGAATCACTGCTTACGATAATTTTATTCAAACCGATGCAGCGATAAATCCAGGAAATTCTGGTGGAGCTTTAGTGAATCTCAAAGGTCAGTTAATCGGGATTAACACAGCAATTCTTTCACGTGGTGGAGGTTTTGCAGGAGTCGGATTTGCAATTCCAATCAACCAAGCAAAAGAAGTTATGGACGACTTAATTTCACAAGGAAAAGTTGTTAGAGGTTGGCTCGGAGTAACAATTCAAAACGTAACTCCAGAACTCAAAGAAGCTATGGGCTTGGAAGTTGACAAAGGAATTTTAGTTTCAAGTGTTTTGGCAAACGGTCCTTCTGAAAAAGCAGGTTTGGAATCAGGAGACGTAATTATCGAACTTGACGGAAAAGATGTTGAAGAACTCAATTCATTAAGAAATAAAATTGCAGGAAAAGACCCAGGCGATGTTGTCAAACTCAAAGTAATTCGCGATGGAAAAGACAAAACAGTAAAAGTAAAACTTGGCGAACTTCCTGAAGACATTGCTGAATGGCAACGTACAAAAGGAAAATCAAGCGGAAATTCAGAAGATTTGTTTGGAATGAAAGTCAAACCCTTCAATGAAGATTTTGCAAAAAAATTCGGACTTGATAAAAGTGAAAAAGGTGTAATCGTAACTTTAGTTCACCCAAATAGTTCAATTTTCTCAGCAGGAATTCGAGAAGGTGATTTAATCCAAAAAATAGGAAAACAGAAAATTGAGTCGCTCAAAGATTTCAAAAAAGCTACTGAAAATATCTCAAAAGATTCTCCAGTTGCTTTTTACATCAAACGTGAATCAGGAAGCCTTTTTCTTGCTGTCAACTTAGGATAATGGAAGCATAAACATAGATTCTCGATAAAGCCGCAGGTTTTGTAACTTGCGGCTTTTTTTGTGTATTTTTTTCTTTAGACTCTTTTTTTTAGAGAGAAATTGAATTACCTTAAAGCCCTTTTTAAACTAAAACTTAAGGAAAATATTTTAATGGATTTAGAAGCAAAGAAAAAAGCTCTAAGAATGATAAATTACGGTCTTTATTTAATGACTTGTAAAGACGGCGAAAAAATCGATGCTCGAACAGTAAGTTGGGTTACTCAAATGTCTTTTGAACCGCCACTTGTTACAGTTGGAGTTCACAAAGAAAGCGATATGGTTAACTTGGTCAGAGACAAAAAATCTTTTGCAATCAGCGTTCTTGGGAATGAACAAAAAGCAATCGGTGGAGCTTTTTTCAAAAATTGTGAAGTCGATGGTAACAAAATCAACGGTTACGAAACAAAAGAAGGAACAACTGGAAATCCTATTTTTTTAGATACTCCAGGATACTTTGAATGCGAACTTTTTAAAGTCGTTGAAACTGACGGAGACCACATTCTCATTCTTGGAAAAGTTGTTGATGCAGGTGTTAACAACGAAATGCCTTCACTCATTCTTAAAGAAACAGGTTGGAATTATGGAGGTTAACTCTTCAGTTTCGACTCTGATTTAAAAATTAGAATTTTCATTTTGTAGAAAATTCAAAATCAATTACATTGGCGATTCCATTTGTAAAAATTGAACTTAAGGAGCATAAATTTCAATGAATACTGTCACAAAAAAAGATGTTACAAGAAGAGTTGCTACAGCACTCAATCAGCCAGTTGTGAATACAGAAAAATTAGTCGATTCCGTTTTTAACGCTTTAAGAGAAATTCTTTCCGAAGCTAACCCTGAAATAAGAATTGAGATTAGAGACTTTGGTGTCTTTGAAGTCAAAAAGACTAAACCAAAACCAAAAGCTCGTAATCCTAAAACTGGTGAAATTATCTACGTCGAAGCTAGAAGAAAAACTCACTTTAAAGCTGGTAAAAAATTAAGAGACGTTTTGAAACAACCACTAGACCAACTTGAGTCAGTAGGTTAAATCTCTTTTTTTAAAATTTTAAAAGCCTTAGACTTGTTTTAGTTTAAGGCTTTTTTTATTCTACAAAATTTTGAAAGCCAACCAATGCCTTCCTTCGATAACTCTGACAAGGTTCTTGAATTTTACAGTACTGACGAAAGTATTTTCAAAATCAAACCCAAATTTGTTTCCATTCCCGAAACTATTGACGAAATTTCAGAAGTCTTAAAATTTGCATCTCAAAATTCTCTGTCTGTTACAACAGTCGGTTCAAAAACTTCAGTTGCAGGTCAAGGACTCGGAGACGGAATAATTTTAAACACTTCAAAGAACTTCAACAAAATCATTTCCCAAAACGAAAACCAAGTTGTAATTGAACCTGGAGTAATTTTGGACAATTTGAATGAAAGTTTGTCAAAAGAAAATAAAATTTTCCCTCCAGACCCAGCAAGTTCAAAATGGTGTTCAATCGGTGGAATGATTGCAAACAACACAAGTGGAGCAAGAGCGATTCGTTACGGAATGACAAAAGATTACGTTGAATCTTTAAAAATTGTGCTTTCCGATGGCTCAATTTGGGACACAGCTTTTCCGCAAAAAACAAGTTCAGAACTTCAAGAAAAAATCTTAAAAGAATTACCCAAAATAATTAGCCGAAACGAAAAACTCATTCGTTCCAAAATTCCAAATTCAGCGAAAACTTCTTGTGGCTACGATTTAATTGGTTGCCTTGAAAATCCCGAAAAAATGTTCACACGAATTTTTGTCGGCTCGGAAGGAACTCTCGGAATTGTTTCAGAAGCGACTCTCAAAATCGTTGAAAAGCCAAAAGTAGACACAGCAATTCTTTTCTACTTTGACGACTTAGAGAAAATGGCTCAAAGCGTGAAACTCCTTCGCAAATTTGAAACCATTTCTGCTGCCGAGCTTTTAGACAAAACATTTTTAGATTTTGTTGAATCACAAGGAAAGTTAAACTTGCCTAATTTTTCAGACAAAACACAAGCCTTGTTAATTGTTGAAGTAACAAGTTCTAGCAAACAGAAACTTGATTTTGAAGTACAAACAATCACCGAAAAAATCGCTAAGACAAAACTTTCCTACTTTTCAGAAGTGGCAAAAAATGACGAAGAGAAAGCAAGAATTTGGGCTTTAAGGAAATCTGCTTCACCACTTTTGAAAGAACGAACTGACTCTTTAAAAAGTGTTAGAGTCATCGAAGACACAGCAGTTAATCCCGAACTTTTACCAAAGTATCTTTTAGGCTTGAGGAAAATTTTCGCAGAGCTTGAAGTAACAGCAGTTGTTTTTGGTCACGCTGGAGACGGAAACGTTCACATTAATCCATTGCTTGACCCAACAAAATCAGACTTCCGAGAACTTCTGCTTAACCTTGCCGACAAAGTTTACGCTTGGGTTTTGGAATGTGGTGGAACAATTTCAGGTGAACACGGAGATGGAATTTTGCGTTCGGGTTACGTAAAACTCCAATTTGGAGAACTCTTTCCAATTTTTGAAGAAGTAAAAAATCTCTTCGACCCAAAAGGAATTTTAAATTTCGGAAAGATTCTTGGGAAAGAAACTGCGTTGAAAAACGTAGAGTTTAAGTTTTAGGGGAAGAATTCAGGGGGCAGAAATTGGGTTGGTACAAATTTTAAAATTTGTAATTCTTTCTTTTTATTCTTTTTTTCGTGTGTTTCGTGGGCAAAAAATATTTCTCAAAAATCCCATTTCTCTAATTCTTCCATTTTTTGTTCAAGGTTTTCGGACGTTGTTTCGGGAAAAAGAACTTCTCCAAAAACGACTCTAACTTTGCCTTTTGGTATCAAAAATTTATCCCAAGAATTAAGCCTTTTAGGTTTTGAGGAAAAAATCCGAATTGGTAAAATTGGAATCTTGAGTTTCTCGGAAAGTTCGCAAATCCCTTGTTTTACTTTTTTGTTTGGTCCTGTTGGTCCGTCAGGAGTAATCGCCAAAGGAAAACCATTTTGTAAGATTTTGTAACTTTCCTTAAAAGCCGAAAAACCTCCTTTGTGTGAAGACCCTCTTACAATTTGATAATTTAGTTTTTCCATAATTGTAGTTACAAGTTCGCCATCAAAACTTTGGCTAACAATTGTGTTCATTCCTCCTCCGCGAAAAGCCCAAATCGGAAATAAAAGTTCAGAATGCCAACAACAAAGTAAGTAAGGTTCTTTTGGATTCACAAAATTTAGTTCCCAACTTTCACCAAACTTTTTTTCAGTAAAAAGGTTTTCGCCAATTACTTCAACTGACTCAATCCGAGAAATGATTTTTTTGAAGAAAAATAGCCCGAATTTTTCAACTAATTTTAGAAGAAAAATTTGGGTAAACTTTTGTTTTCTAAAAGAATTACTTGCAGGCAAAATTTAAAACCTATTTGTCATATTTATAAAAATGATTGTATTTAATCAAAGAGGTTAATTCTTTCCCGTATTTTGCTCCTTGTTCAGAATAATTATCCAATTTTTTTACTAATTGGTAAGGGTCATTTGTTTGCATTCTTAAAGTCCGGAATCCCTTGAAAAGTTTTCTACTAGCTAAAGTTAAGTAATAATCTCTAACAGATTCCTTCAAAGAAGAATATTTTTTTACCCAAATCGTTTTGCCTTTTCGTTTTATATTTGCCGCAATTCTTGGCTCGTTCTCTTCAAATGACCAAGTACCAAAGATATTATTCGCTTTCGTAAAAAATCTTGAAGTTCCCCAACCACTTTCCAAAGCAGCTTGTCCCAAAGCAATGCTTTTGGGGTGAGGTTTCAAAGCCATTAGTAATTCTTTGTTTGTTAAAACTTCGTATTTCTTTTTAAGGAGTGCAATTTTCTCTTTTTTAGTTCCATTTTTAATTGCTTCGGATATTTCATTAAATTGTTGGCTAAGTTCCAAAAACACTTCTTCAACTACAGGTTTTACTAAGTAAAGGAATCTTTCTTTTTTTACTTTTATAGACATTTTTGGAGGGATTACCTGAGGAGAATATTTTTCAGTAGAAAATGCCAAGGTTGGAAAAATCGAGAAAATTAGAAATATTAAGACGACGTTGCTTAAGAATTTCATTTAAAAGTTCTACTTTGAGTTAGGCAAATTAATTTGTTGCAAGAGGATAATTAATTTTGAAATTTGTAAAATTACGCAACAATTTTTTTTAACTTATGAGATTGTTTATTCGTTTTTAACATAAACAATTTATTTTCAATACCTTTCATTAATTGTTTAGGCTTTACCCTTGAAATTATTACTAACACTTTGTTTTTTTATTCTTTGTAGTTCTTGCTCAACATTTTCAAAAAAATCAGCAGAGGATTCTTTTGAAAACATTCAAATCCAAGAAGATAAATTAGAGATTCAGAAACTAAGAGAACTTGCAACTCTTGCGATTACCTTTGAAGACACACTCTTAGCTCAAGAGAAATACGAAACAGCTTTGCAAATTTTAGCTGAATCCGAGATTAGCTCGGAAGACACAACTGCAATAAATTTGATTGCGGAATTTGAGACTTTTAAGTTCAATTACAACATTGAAACTGAAACTACTTACGAGGACATTTCTCACGAGATTTCAGATTTCTTAGAGGATTCAACAGCAACGTTATCTCCAATCCCTGATGAGTCTGAATTAGTAGGAAGCGAAATGCCTTTGGTAATTAACTCCAAAGTCTTAAAGGCGTTAAGCTATTTTACTGAAAGAATTCCTGACAGATTCAGAACTTACTTGGAACGTTCAGGAAAATACGTTCCAATGATGAAAGAAATTTTTGCCGAAGAAGGTTTGCCAGAGGAATTAGTTTACTTGCCAATCATCGAAAGTGGTTACAAAGTTAAAGCTTACTCTCACGCTCACGCAGCAGGAATTTGGCAATTCATTCCCGGAACTGGAAGAGATTACGGTTTGAAAAGAGATTGGTGGATTGATGAAAGAAGAAACCCTGAAAAATCAACTCGTGCTGCTGCAAAATACTTAAAGAAACTTTACAACCAATTTGGCGATTGGTACTTAGCTCTAGCAGCTTACAATTGTGGTGAAGGAAGAGTTGGAAGACACATCAGAAAGTACGGAACAAATAATTTTTGGGGACTTAACAGACTTCCAAAAGAAACAAGAAATTATGTACCAAGTTACATTGCAGCCACTTTAATTGCAAAACACCCTGAGAAATACGGGTTCAAAGATTTAAACTACGAACAACCTGAACTTTACGAAACAGTTGTTGTTGAGACTTGCACAGATTTGTCGATTTTAGCTAAATGTGCTGGAGTTTCACTTGACAGATTTCAAGAAATGAATCCTGAGTTCAGAAGATTAAGCACTCCTCCTACCAAAAAGAATTTTCTTGTAAAAGTTCCTTTCGGCAAGAAATGGGATTTTGAAGACAGTTACGCAAAGATTCCTGCTGACAAAAGAGTGAACTTTTTGGAACATAAAGTAAGAAGTGGCGAAACGCTTTCATCAATTGCAAAAAATTATAAAACTTCTGTTAGAATGATTGCTTCGGCAAACAAACTCCGTAACAAAAACAGATTAAAAATTGGGCAAGTTTTAACTATTCCGACAAGTTCAGCAGGTTCTTATTCAACTTACGAAGGTTATGACGAACCTCAAGATTACGGTTATTCAAAATCAACTTACAAAGTCAGACGAGGCGACACTCTAGGAAAAATTGCTAAACGAAAGGGAACAACAATTTCCAAGCTCAAAAAATGGAATAACCTCAAAAGTTCAACAATTCGAGTTGGGCAAAAACTAAAAATTTGGTCTAAAAAAAGTAATTCTTCTTACACCAAAAAAGAGCCTAATTTCCAAGGAACTCACAAAGTAGAAAATGGCGAAAGCCTTTGGTTAATTGCAAGAAAATACGAGACAACTGTCAACCAAATTAAATCTTGGAACAACCTTAGGAACAACAGCATTAAACCCGGACAACAATTAAAAATTGGAAATGGTAAAAAGAGTTCTTCTAACTCACCTTCACAAAATTACTCACTCGAAAATGCTAAAACTCACAAGGTTAGAAATGGCGAAAGTCTTTGGACAATTTCACAAAAATATGGAGTTTCAATTAACCAAATCAAGTCTTGGAATGGCTTAAGTAGCTCTAACATTAAAATTGGACAAAAACTTAAAATTGGAACAAAAACTCAATCAAAAAATATCACACAAACAAGCTCTGGTTCTAAAAATTCGATTTCGCACAAAGTTAAAAGTGGCGAGAACCTTTCTGTCATTGCTCAAAAATATGGTGTTTCAGTAGCAGAATTAAAATCGTGGAATGCTTTGCAAAGTAACAATTTGAAAGTTGGGCAAAAATTAAAGATTGAGACATCAAAAAAATTATCTTCAACAACACAAAGTGGTGAAATTCACAAAGTAAAAAGCGGTGAGAATCTTTCACTAATTGCACAAAAGTATGGTGTTTCGGTAAAAGATTTGAAAAACTGGAATGGGCTTCCAAACTCAAAACTTAAAGTCGGGCAAAAACTCAAAGTCTCAGGAAAATCAAACTCGTTTGCAGAACAAAAACTTCACAAAGTTCAAAACGGCGACAGTCTTTGGGTTATCGCAAAAAGATACGGTGTAAGCATTGGAGAATTGAAAGATTGGAATAATCTTAAAGGTTCAAGTTTGCAGATTGGTCAAGTTTTGAAAGTGAAAAGCTACTAAATTTTTGATTGAATTTTTTCGAGGACTTCGTCTTGTGAAAGTTCGTCAAGGTTCAAAAACTCCATTCCTTTTACCTTTTTAAACCAAGTAACTTGCCTTTTCGCAAAATTTCTTGTGAATTGTTTCATCAAAACAACTGCTTCGTCAAGCGTCAACTCTCGTTTGAGAAATTGCAAAACTTCTTTGTAGCCGACAGTGTTCAAAAGTCTCTCAGACTCGCTGAAACCTTCACTCTTCAAATTCTTCACTTCTTCCAAAAAACCTTCGCGAAACATTTCGTCAACTCTGAAATTTATTCTTTCGTAAAGTTTCTCACGTTCACGAGTAAAACAAAACTGCACGAATTCTAACTCACTTTCTTTTTGCTCCGAAAAGTGCAAACTCAAAGGTTTCCCCGAAACTTCAAAAACCTCCAAAGCTCTAACAATCCGAATTTCGTCAGTTGGTTTGACAATTTTTGCGTAGTCAGAATCTACATTTTTGAGTTTTTCGTAAAGGCTTTCAAGACCAAATTTTTCGATTTCACTTCTCAAGTCTGAACGAACTTTTTCATTTCGGAAATCACCTGTAAAAATGCCTTCGGTAAGTGCTTTCACGTAAAGTCCTGAACCTCCAACGACAAGTGGAATTTTGCCTTTTGCAAATATTTCGTGGATTCTTTCAGTTGCTTCTTTCCCGAATTTCCCTGCACTGTAGTAGTCTTCGATTTCTTTGTAGTCAATAAAATGATGTGTGATTTTTGAAAGTTCTTCTTCGGTAGGTTTTGCCGTTCCGATGTCCATTTCTTTGAAAATCTGCCGTGAGTCTGCTGAAATAATTTCGGCGTTAATTTTCTCTGCAAGTTTTAGGGAAAGTTCGGTTTTCCCAACAGCAGTTGGACCAACAATGACAATAATTTTTCTGGGCATTAATGACTAAAAGTGCTAAATCTTGTATTAGAAGGTATTAGACCTTTTGAGGCAGAAAATGAGAAATACGTGTTTTTAGTTGGTCTGTAACCGAATTCGATTCCGCCAACAAAATCATTTTTCTCAGAATCGCTAAAGTCTTTTTGAAAAGAATTGTAAGGTTGGTTTGCAACTCCGAGAGTAACATTTGCCTGAAATTTTTCCGTAAACTTGTAATTCATCGTTGTCATAAAAAGATTTGTTAAAGAACTTCCACCACCAGAAGAAGCAAACGATGAACTTAGTGAATGCGAGAAACTGATTTTTTCAGGATTCATAAATTCAATCAAAGATTGTGGAGCTGGTTGGGTGAGCCTTTGAGTAAAAGTGTAATTTTCTGGCTTGTGTTGAGCCAAACTCAAAGAGAAAGAAAGTGCCAAAAGCGTGAGTGTTAAATTTAATTTTTTCATTTTTTTAACCTTTGTAAAAATTTCCACTTAAAGTGAAACTACAACTCTAAATTTAATGTTGCATTTTGTTCTTCGCAATTAATTCTTTGTGAAAATTTGAGAACTACTGCTGTTTCTGTAAAGCATCGAAGTAAGTTTTGATAATTTCTTGGTAATTTTTGTTGTAACCTTCTTCAAGTGCTTTGAGCAAATCTTCACGAAGTGTGTTTTGTTTCTGACCTAAATTTTCAGGCAAGTTTCCGACATTTTTTCTTGTGAAAAATTCTGCTGTCCGAGATTTTCTTTTTCGCGAAAGTTTTTCTTTGTTCACAGAACGTTGAGCGTCTAAAAGTCTCGAAAGAACTCTTTGTTGCTTACGAACTGTCTTTTGGCTTGCGTTACGTTCTTTCAATTCTTTAGCAATTTCGCCCATTTCTTTTCCGATTTCACCTAAATCTCCGAGAGGTTTTCCACTACCACCTCTTTCCATTTTCTGTTGCAAAGACTCAAGTGCTTCTTGCAAAGCCTTTTGTTGTGCTGCCAAAGAACCCATTCCAAGTGGACTCGGATTATTTCCTCCTTGTCCCTGACCTTGTTGTCCACCAGGTTGCATTCCTCCAGGTTTTTGACCTTGTTGTCCTCCAGGTTGCATTCCCATCATTCCTTGAGTTTGTCCATTAAGACCTTGTTGTTGTCCAGCCATTTGCTGTAATGCTTCCATATACTGTTCCATTCCTGAAGCTGAGCCTGACATTTGCATTGATTGCATCGCTTGGTTCATTTGCAAAATCGCTTGGTTGATTCCTTGAGTAGCTCTTTCCTGATTTTTTGAAGCCTGTCGCCCTTTGTTGTCACCAAGACTTTGAGTTGCTTCTTCCATTTCTTCGATGCTTTGTCCCATCGCTCCAAGAAGTCCTGACGAAATGAAAAAGCTTTTCTTAGATAGTTCGGAAAGTTTTTGAGTGCTTTGTTTTGTCGCTTGAGTTAAGTCTGACTGATTTTTTGCTGACTCGTTCATTCTTGGACTTCGAGGTTGTAAAGTTGCTGATTCATTTTTGAGTGCTTCTTGTTGGCGTGAAATTTCAAGCATATTTTGGACAAGTTTGCCCATTTCAGAAAGCATTTTATCTAGCTGTTGTTGCTCAAATTGCTGTTGTGCTTGTCGCATTTGAGTTGCAAACTGCTGCATTTCTTGAGTTTGTTGTTGTTGATTTTGTTGTGCTTGTTGCTTTTGTCCTTGTTGAAGTTGCTCGGAGCTTTCTTGCATTTTTTGCTGAGTTTGAGCCTGTTCAAGTTGGTCAGTTGCTTCTTGAAATGCTTCGGGAGTTTTATTTTTTGTGTCTTTAAAAAGTTCTTCAACCTCTTTGGCAAGTTCTTCCATTTGCTTTTCTTCTTCTGCCAGAGCCTTTTGCTCGTCTGCAAGTTTTTCATTATTCTTTGTGTCTGTAGAATCGGACTTTGCAGTTTCTTCGTTTAGGTCAACTTGTTTTTGCGAAAGTTCTTCGGCACGTTGGGCGAGTTCGTCAAGTTTTTGTTCAAGTTGAATGTTTTTGAAAAGTTCCAAAGAACGCTCAAGTTGGTCTAAGTACTCTTCTTGAGACATTTGAAAATTTTCCATTGCCTGTTCGATTTCTTGTGGGTTTTGTTGCTCAAGTGCTTTTTGTAATTCTTCCATCGCTTTTTTGATTTCAGGCGAAACAATTTCTTGCATCACTTCTTGAAGTTCTTGGTATTTTTCCAAAATCTGTTCGGAAATCAAGTTGTTCTTTTCTAACTCCTCAACCATTTCTTGCATCTTTTGAGCCATTTCTTCGATGTTTTCGTTTAACTCTTTTTGTGCTTCGAGGCTTTCCTCTAACTTTTTCTTTTCTTGCCAATCAAGTTCTTGTTCTTTTTTGAATTCACGAGTTGTCTTTTCCATAAATTCTTCAAGGTCTTGACTTTTCTCGATTAGTTCTTCAAAAGTTTCTTCAACTTGCATTTGTTCTTCTTCAAACTGAGCAAAAATTTCGTCAATTGAAGGGTAACGAAGTCTGATTTTTTCAGTCGCAGTTTTCTTCGGACCGGAAACAGTGTCGTTGTCGTAAACTTCGAGGTAAAAAATCACTTCGTCTTCGGGTTGTAAACCTAAGGACTTGAGTTCCCAAAGCTCTTGAACTTGTGCAAAGGTTACAGTTGTTTTGTCGAGCGGAAGTCTTTTTGAAGTGAATTTTAAAGCCTCTTCGTTTGAGTCAAATTTTTTCACAGCGTATTTTAGAAGTAACTTTGAAAATCCGTAATCGTCCATAATTTCCGTTGCAATCGGAACTTCCAAATTCTCATTCAAAGTGATGTCTTCCGATGGATAAACCAATTTTATCAAAGGAAATTCGTCTTCCAAAGCAACGATTCGGTAGTTAATCGGATTTATTGATTCGATTCCATTTTGGTCTCGCAAATGAAAGGAGTAAACGTCGTCTTCCAAAACTGTAAAATCTGCGGAAGCGAATTGCTCACCAATTTTCATTTCGGCTGTTTGAAATTTGCCAAAACGGATTTCAGCTTCTTTCAAAATATTGTTTGCAGAAAGGTCAATTTCCACTTTCGAGCCTTTTAGGGCAATAATTTCGCCAGTGTTCGGAGGAAGTTTTGCAAGGGGAATTCTTGAGTAACCGGGAGAAATCACTTTTGCTTTGAAGAATCTCACAAACGGTCTTTCTTGAACCGTAACTTTGTAGGAAGGCGTAACGACTTGAGTAATTTTCCCGAACTTGTTTTCTTTCGTACCTGCGAATTTGTAAAGAAAATTGTCTCGCACTCCGTCAAGTCGAATTTTGTAAGTTGAATCGGAATCCAAAGTTACAACTCTTGTGTCTTTACGAATTCCCTCTGTCAAAACTAAATTGATTTGCAAAGGCAAGTCTCCGATTCCTTTTGCAGAAACAAAAAGCGAATCGCCTTTCAAAACTTTTATATTTTTTGGGAAAACTTCAAGAGCAAATTCGGCTGGTGGAGCAAAGTCTTTTGTCGGAGAAAAGATTCTGTCGAAAGATTTGAGGTAAATATTTCCGAGTAGTAAAAAAGGCAGAAGGAAAATCCCAACTGCTGTTACAAAAATTTTTGACGAATTTTTGACAGGCTTTTGGTCAACGTCTAAAGTCAGGTCTAAATTTTGAATTTGGTCAGCAGAATTTTTGATGGCTCTTTCAACAAAGATTTTGCCTTCCGAGATATTTTTTTCTGAAAATTCTTTAAAAAGTTGAATTGAGTTTAAGAGTCTATCAGCAATCTCAAGACGTTTTAAACCAATAAATTTGGCAATTTCTTCGTCTGTTTGTTTTTTCACAAATCCGAAAATCTTTCCAAACGGGAGAAAGATTTTCCAGAAGAAAAAAGCCAAAACAATCGCAGTTGAAATTCCCAAAGTGATGTTTCTGAAAAATTTTGGTAAGTAGTAAATTCCCTCAAACAGACCGAAAACAGAAAATAAAATCAAACCTACCGAAACCGTTAACAAAGTTCCCGCAAGTGCTTCGGTTTGGTTAATCTTATTTCTAACCTGTTGAACTTTTTCTAAAATTATCTCGAATGATTGCATACTTATTTCTTAGATTTAAGATGAATGTGAAATTTACAGACTCAAACATTAATTAAAAAGATTTAAAATGAAAATTCGCCTAATTCAATTCCAACCAAAATTAGAAAAATCAGAAAACCTAAATAAAGCTCTTACTCTCGCAAATTCAAGTGGAATCGAAAGTGTTGATGTTGTAGTTTTATCTGAACTTTTCAATACAGGCTACCAACTCGAAAATATTTCAAATTTGGTTGAGAATTCAAACGGTGAAACTTTAACAAAGTTCCGTAAGTTTGCTCAAATAACTAAGACAAACGTCGTTACAGGAAGCATTCCTTACAAAAATGAGAATGGAGAATTTAGCAACACTTCTTTCGTATTTTCGCGTGAAGGAGAAGTTTTGAACGTTTACTCAAAAGCTCACCTTTTTGGTTTAATGGAAGAAGAAAAATATTTCGTCGCAGGAAATTCGCTGAACCTTTTTGAACTTGACGGAACAAAGTGCGGACAAATTATTTGCTACGACTTGCGTTTTCCTGAAATCACAAGGAAATTGGCTTTGAGTGGTGCGGAAATTATTTTTGCTCCAATGGAATGGCCTAAACCACGAACAGAAATTTTCAAGACTTTACTGAAAGCCCGTGCAATCGAAAATCAATGTTTTGTAGTTGGTTGCAACGTTGTCGGTGAAGGATTTCAAGAAGGAGTAACTTTTGAAGGAAACTCTGCAATTGCAAATCCATTCGGAGATTTTGTCGGCGAAATGAAAATGCAAGAAGGAATTTTGGACGTTGAAATTGATCTTGAATTAGTGCAAAAGATCCGAACGCAAATTCCTTGTTTTGCTGATAGACGCGAAGAACTTTATTAAAAATGTTTTCTAAAGAATTAAAATCGGCTTTAAGAAGTGCCAAAAATATTGTTTGTCTAACAGGAGCAGGATTTTCTGCCGAAAGTGGAATTCCTACTTTTAGAGGCGAAAAAGGACTTTGGAAAAATTACTCTCCTGAAGAACTTGCAACTCCTCAAGCCTTTTTACAAAATCCTGAGCTTGTTTGGGAATGGTACACTTTTCGCAAAAAATTAATTCTTGGAGCAGAGCCAAACGCAGGACATTTTGCTTTGACCGAACTTGAAAATTCAGTTGAGAAGTTTCATTTGATTACTCAAAATGTTGACAATCTTCACCAACGAGCAGGAACTCAGAACGTTACCGAACTTCACGGCAATATTTTTAAGTGTCGTTGTTTTCGTTGTGGAAAAGATTTTGAGGAAGGTTTGCCTTTGCAAGAAGAAATCCCAAGTTGCACTTTTTGTGGCGATTTGATTCGCCCTGGAGTTGTTTGGTTCGGAGAAAGTTTACCTTTCAACGCTTTTTCGGATTCAGCGATTTTTGCACGTTCAGCGGATTTTTTCATTTTAGCTGGAACTTCTGCTGTTGTTTATCCAGCTGCAGAATTGCCGATTTATGCTTTGAATGAAGGAGCGTTTGTTTTAGAAATTAATCCTGAAAGAACGAGGCTTTCTACTTTAGTTAGTGAAAGTATTTTGGAAAAATCAGGAACTGTTTTACCAGAATTAATTAAAATTTTAAAGTAGGTGAAAGTGGACAGAGGAAAACTTTTAACAGAAAGTCGAAACCCAAACTCAATGAATATTGATTCGGCAAGCAGTCTTGAAATTGCAAAAATTATCAACGAAGAAGATAAACTTGTTCCATTGGCAATTGAAAAAGAGTTAGAAAACATTGCCAAAGCAATTGATTTGGTTGTTGAAACTTTTGAAAACGGTGGAAGACTTTTTTACGTTGGAGCAGGAACAAGTGGAAGACTTGGAGTTCTTGATGCTTCAGAATGTCCGCCAACTTTTGGAGTCGAAAGAGAACTTGTACAAGGAATCATCGCAGGTGGCGAAAAGGCTTTGACTCGTTCAATCGAAGGAGCAGAAGATTTTGAAAAAGATGGTGCCAAAGCAATTTTGGGAAAAAATGTTTCGGCGAAAGACACAATTTTCGGAATCGCAGCAGGAAGCACAACGCCTTATGTTCTTGGAGCTTTGAAAAAAGGTAAAAAATTAGGTTGTAAAACGATTTTCTTTAGTTGTAACTCTGAAGCTAAAAATTTGGTTTCCGTTGATGTTTACATTTTACCACAAGTTGGACCTGAAGTTGTAACGGGTTCAACTAGAATGAAAGCAGGAACAGCCACAAAACTTGTTTTGAATTCAGTAACAACAGGAACTATGATTAAGATTGGAAAAGTTTACGAAAATTTAATGGTTGACCTAAAACCTTTAAATGTAAAATTAGTTGATAGAAGTAACAGAATTCTTAGACAAGCACTTAGTATTGAAGCAGACGAAGCGAAAAATTTGATTGCAACCTCAAAAGGAAACCTCAAAATAGCAATTTTAATTAAAAAATTAGGTATTGGATTTACCGAAGCAAAAGAGCTTTTGAGTGATTACAGAGGAAATGTTCGAGTTATTTTACAACAAAAATTGTAATAATTTCGACATTATCCTTATAAATTATAATTTTAAGCACTTTAAAGACAATTTTTTACTTGTTTTGTGATAAAAATCAATTATTTTTTCAATTGTAGTTAAGTGTTTCTTTTACCTTCTAGGGGAGAATAAATTCAATGAGCAAATATGCTAACCTTAAAAGTTTCGTAGAATCATTAGAAGGCGACTTCTCAAAATTCTATGACAAAGGTAACAAAGCCGCTGGAACAAGAGTTCGTAAAGCAATGCTTGATCTTAAAAACATGGCTCAAGATATTAGAGTCGATGTTCAAAACATCAAGAACCAAGGCTAAAGTTTTTGTGCAAGTGAGATTAGGTTTTTCCTACTCACTTGCAGAAATTAACAGGTAATCAAGAGTGAACAAGTCATACTTTATTAAAATTTTTATTGGAATTTTACTTTCTGTTTCTATGGCATTTGCTGGAAGTATCTTTACTTATTCAAGTGGTATTTACAACTCAAGAAGTGGGAAAGTTACTTTAGCTTGGACTATAGAAAATACTTCTAATAATATCAAAGAATTTGAGATTAAAAGAAGTATGGACGGAAGTTCTTTTAATATTATTTCAGTAATTCCATTCTCAACGGGTATTGATAATTCATTTGAATTTATAGATAATGAAATATTTCGCTCCCTCCCAAAACCATCTTCAACAGTTTTTTATTACCGAATAGATGCTAAAGATTCCAATGGAAACACTATTGAATCTCTCAATCAACCAGTTGGTGTGATTGCAGGAATCGGCTCTACTTGGGGAAGTATAAAAGCTCTCTTTAGATAGTAATTTTTTCAAAATTTTAAGTAGGAAGTAGCAAAATTGAGTAGCGAAAATCTTGCACATTTTTTAGCAGATAGATACCAAAGAAGAAGTTATGTTGTTTTTTCAGCTTTACTTCCAGATATTCCAACTCAGCCTGAAAATTGGGAAGGGTTTCCACCAGATTTGCTGATAATCAAAGGTAAAGAAAAGAAAGTCTTTGCTATTGAAAATAAAGACTCCTTAGAAGATGAAACAAAAACTCTTTTAAAATGGGATTCATATTCTGATAACCATAAATATGAGTTTGAAGTAGTCGTACGTGACGAAGAAGCTTTAAAGTTAGCACAAGCAATAAAACTTGAAAATAAGTACCGTGCAAAAGTTACTTTGATGGTTTCTAAAGACGTTAGAAAACGTAAATCAAGTAATCCAGGACAAGCACAAGTTGAACGCCAACAAAACATAAAACGTTACGTTGCAATCGTTGCAGTAATAATTATGATTGGAATGACTTTAGGGTTCTACTTAAAATCATCACAAAATGCTTCCTCAAATACTCCAACTAGTGAATTGCCAATTCCTTCTTCAAAATAAATTTGTGAAATCATTAATTCTAATTTTATTCTTTTCGAGCCTTACTTTTGCTACAACTCCAAAAGAAGTTTTAAAAGAATTACAAAAAGGTGATTTTCAAAAAGCTGAACAACTTTATTCACAATTATCTACTTCTCAAAAATCAACCGAACTTGGAACTTGGGCAAATTATCTTTTTGAAACTAACGGTCAAAAAGCTGAACAAACACTTCAAGAATTTGTCAAAAAATTTCCAACTTCAAAAAAAATACAAAAAGCTCGTTTCGAGTTAATTAGCGTTTATTTCCTTAAAGAAGATACAAAACGTTTCCAAAAAGAAACTGACACTTTTTTGCGAAAGTATCCTAATTCAAAGTACCGGAAAAGACTAAAAAGACTTCAAAGGAATATTTTTACACCAACTCAAATTAAAAGAAGTAAGGAAAAGCCAACTAAGTTCTTTGTCCAAGTCGGAGCTTTCAGCAACCCTACAAACGCTCAGCTCCTTAAAGAAAAATTGGAAAAAAGAAATTACGGCGTAATTCTCAATCAGAAAGTTAGAAATGACCAAACCTTGCATTTGGTTTGGGTAAAAACTGAGGCAAACAAAAGTGAAGAAGCAACACAAACAGGTGAAGAATTACAAAATAGATTTACTGAAATTGGTTCTTTCTCGGTCATTCCTGCCAATTAATTTTCTAATTTTTTCATTACTTTCCTGCTCAAACCCTTTCGACACACGAAACGCTGAAACTCCTCTCAGCGGCACAAATAATTTCAGAAATCTCTCCGAACAAGAAGACATTCTTCACAATCTCATAAATTCTTTTAAGGAAAAAAAATCCAAATTTTATACAGAAGTTTTCGACTCCTCCTTAGTTTTTAGACCCTCCGAAACAGCAAACACTCCTTTTTTTGAAAACTGGACTTTAACAGAAGAAGACAATTTTGTTAACAGATTTTTTTCAGACGGAGAAACTCTAAATTCAACATTAAACCTTGACACATTAAATGTTGAATACCAAAATTTCTCCACCGAAACGGCACAAATTAAGTTTGAATACGAAATTAACTTTGAACATTTTTATGGCTCGCAAGATTCAATTAACACTTTTAAAGGTTATTCAGAATTCTCGATTAAAAGAAAAAATGATGTTTGGAAAGTTGTAGATTGGCTTGACAGACCAACTTTATCAGCAAAGGAAACTTGGACAAACCTAAAATTTATCGTTTTAAACAACGAAGCTGACAGATGAAAATTATCTTTATTCTTTTACTTTCAATTTCACTTTTTGCTTGCAGTAATCCTTTCGCTCCAGAGGAAGGAATCGTAACGAATCAAACTGATAATAGAACAGGACCTTACACTCCAATTAGTGTTTTAAGAGATTTTCAAAGTGCTTACAATAGCAAAGATTCACTTTTTTACAGTGAACTTTTGGACGAAGATTTTAAGTTTATTTACAACGACCCTGAAAATCCAGGTACTTTTGCTTGGGGAAGAGAAATTGATTTGAGAACTACAGGAAGACTTTTTCGTGCTTTCGGAACAATTGATTTGACCTTCAACGACAACTTGACGGTAACTTATTTGGACTCTTCTGAGTTCGGTGAAACTAGTGACTCCACAGCTTCTGTTGTTACGAGTTTCAACTTAAAATTGGATTCGGAGCTTCTGCAAGGAACATCGGATTTTACTTTTAGAAAGAAAAATTCTTCTAATGAACGTTGGAAAATCATCCAATGGATTGACTACTCAAACTAAAATGAAAAAGACCTTAATTTTTATACTTTTTCTTACAAACTTAGTTTTTGCAAAAGACCCTTTGGAAGAAATTTACACTCACATTGACACTGCACTTACGACAATCAAAATGGCTCGTGAAGATTTTAAAATGCTTCACACTTACGTGAAAGAAGATTCTTTCCGTTTAAATTTAGTGAAAAAACTTTTTGATGAGCCACTTTACACTTTTTCAATTACAGATTCGATTGCCCGAAAAGGTTTCGAACTTGCAGAAAATCAGACTGAATTTTTAACTTTTGCTTCTTCACTTCTTGACGTAAAAACTGACAGAATTCCAAAACTTTCGGAAAAACAATTTTTACCAAACAACACCAAACTTCCGCCACTTTTAAAATCAAGCTTGGAAAAATTTTTACAAGCTGAAAACCTCGTCCAAAAGACAGTTGAAAGTGAACTTTCAGTTTTTTCAGAGGAAGAGAAGGAATTCATTTTTGAGCAAACTTCCGATTTTCTGACCCAAAGCGATTCCGAAGAAGAAGTTAACCCTTTCACTTCAAGAAAAAATGAGTACGAATCTTACGAGAGTTCTAAAAAATATTTTGAGTTAGTTCAGAAAATTAATCTCAGTAGAATTTTCGAGGTTTGCAAGTTTCAGCAAACAGTTTTTGAGAAATTGGTCAAGGATTTCAAAAAGACAAGATTCTTTCCAAAAGAAGTTCTTAAAATCGAAACTAAGTTTGGGAAGATTGCTTTTGGGACACGGGAAAATGATTTTTTTGAAGGAAATTATTTTTTGATTTTAGACTGCGGCGGCTCTGACACTTACAGACTTTCGGAGAAAACAGACAAATTTCAAAACACAAAAATCTTCGATGCAAACGGCAATGATTTTTACGAAAGCCAAAGTTACGGACTCGGAAGCGGTTTCTTCGGCTTGGGAATTTTAATTGACGAAAAAGGAGATGACACTTACAAAAGCCTTTCTTTTTCACAAGGCTCTGGAATCTTCGGAATTGGAATTCTTACCGACAAAAGCGGAAACGACGTTTTTACAGGAGACACTTGCGTTCAAGGAGCAGGGTTTTTCGGAATCGGTTTACTTTGGGATTTTGACGGAACTGACACTTATAAATCAGAAATTTTTTCACAGGCTTTCGGCGGAGTAAAAGGTTTCGGCGGACTTTTCGACAAAAAAGGAAACGACTTTTACCTTCCGGGTGGAAAATACGTTGACGTTTTGCGTTACGAAGCTCGTTTTGAATTTCTAGGACAAGGTTTTGGTTTTGGAATTCGTCCTTTAGCTTCCGGTGGAATTGGAATTCTCGCCGACAGTTCAGGAAACGACACTTACCGTTCAGACATTTTCGGACAAGGTTCAGCTTACTGGTTTGCACTCGGCGGAATTGTTGACTTTAGCGGAAACGACACTTACTCAAGTCATCAGTACGCACAAGGTTCTGGAGTTCATTTTGCTTTCGGAAACTTGCTCGACTACTCGGGAACTGACAACTACGTTTCTTACGGAGTTTCTCAAGGTTGCGGACACGACTTCGCTTTTGGCGGACTTTTGGACTTGAAAGGCGAGGATTCTTACGTTTGCCACGACCTTTCACAAGGCGGCGGAAATGCCAACGCAATTTCATTTTTTTGTGACACAGAAGGCAAAGACGGTTACTTACAGAAAAAACGAAACACTCTCGGTTACTCAGACCGAAGACGAGATTTTGGAATGCTCGGACTTTTCTTCGATTTGGGCGGAAAAGACACTTACACGCAACTAATCGGAGGCGAAAATTCAACTTGGATTCACTCAACTTACGGCTACGGAGTGGACAAAGAAATTTTGAAGGAGAGTTCTAAAACCGAAAAAGCTGAAAAAGATTCTGTAAAATTGGAAACTGAACTTGAAAAACTTTTCGTTCAGGCTTCAACTCCTTTGCACAAATTCCAAAAAGACGTTCAGCCTGCACGCGACAAAATCATCGAAATTGGCTTGAAAGCAATGCCTTTTCTCGTGTCAAAATTCGATACTTTCAGTCCTCGTGAAGCTTGGGCTTTGCGACTTGTAATTCCAAAAATTGAAGGTGCAGAAGAATTTTTACACAAAGTTCTAAAAGAAAACGAAAAGACAAAAATCGGTTTGGCAATTTACATTCTTGGTGAAATTGGAAAAGAAGAATCAGTTCCTTTCTTGGAAAAAATGGCTTTGAATGAAAATTGGAAAATTCGAGATGTAACTGCAACTTCTTTGGGAAAAATCAAATCTTTAAAAGCTGAAAAGACTTTGCAAGAGCTTTGTAAAGATGAAAACTTTTTGGTAAGAAAGTCGGCGAGTTTGGGACTTGGAAGAATCAAGGCTCAAAATTCAACTGAGCTTTTACTTGAACTTTTGAAAGACGAAAGTCAGGCAGTTCGCCACCAAGCAGAGCGTTCTTTGGCAATGACTTTTGAATTTTCGGAGAATTCTGTTTTAGAAAAGTTGAAGGCAGAAAATATTTTGGAACAGGAAAGACTTCACTTAATCGGTGTTCTTGAACTTGTTGGAAAAGATTGTTCAAAAGAAGGCAGGAAAATTTTAGAAAATTTATTGAAAAGTCAAAGTGAACTTGTGAGAGGTTACTCGGCAAAGGCTTTGTTGAAAATTAAACCTGATTCTAAAAAATTGCGGAAGTTGAAAGAGAAAGAGGAAAGTGCTTTTGTGATTGGGATTTTGGAAAGTGAAAAGAAGTGAGAGCCTGACTGGGAGTCAGACACTCACAAAAATTTGAGAGCGGAATTCACGCTTAGAAAAATTATTTCAAAAGAGTCATTCGTTTAGTTTGTGTGAATTTTCCGTTTGAAAGCGAGTAGTAGTAAACGCCACTTGAAACAGAATTTCCATTTTTGTTAGTTCCATTCCAAACAACTGAACCTTGTGGTTGAGTCAAAACAAATTCTTGAACTTCTTCACCCAAAATATTAAAAATAGTCAACTTACTTTTTGTAAAATTTGCAACTTCGAATTCGTAGCTAATTGTAGTTGTTGGGTTAAAAGGATTTGGGAAATTTTGTTGGAGCTGAAAATCAATTTCTTTTTTAAAGGAACCTTCATTCTCAGAAATATCATCAACGAGCAAGGATATTAAATCGAAATCTTGTATTGAGTTAGCAAAATTCAATGTGTTCACCAAACTTAGGTTTGAAGGGTCATAGAAATTAATAGTGTTAAAATCAGAGACTGTCAAATCTTGTTCAATATCTTTAATCGAAAAACCACCTGCAATTGTTGGCAAAGTCTGAGCGTCTTGTATTACTGAACCGTTTACAGCATCAAAGCTGTAAACTCCAGCATTTGTTGCTGCAAAAGCATCTCCACAAAAACCAATTCCATTATCCATAATTGCTAAGCTTCCTGGAGAATTTCCGATTAAAAAAGTATCTGTAATAGCGTGAGTTTGCTCATCAAAAGCAATTACCATTCCCGAACTATCACCGAATGCACCTGAACAAACTGTATAAATTTTTCCATTAAAGTAAGCTAAATCTTGTGGATTATCGTGAACGATTACAGTGTCAGAAACAGTGAAAGTCGTTAAGTCAATTATACTTACTGTGTTGTTAGAGCCAAAGCCAGAATTTGCAACAAAAAGTTGGTCTCCTCTGACTAATAAACCTTGTGGATTTGCTCCAACGTCAACAGTGTCCAACACAACTCCTGTTAACAAAGAAATTTTATAAACTTGATTATCATTTAAAGCACTTAAATAACCTGTATAAGCTCCCCAAACTCCATAATCAACTTCTAAATCCCAAGGATTTGAACCATTTGGCAAATCAATTGTATCAGGAATTGCTTGAGTTCCGCTTAGAGCAGCATTGCAAAGTTCGAAATTTGGTATTTTGAGAAGTCTTGCCCCATCTCCATTTGGAAAAGAACCTGAGTTTACAACAAAAGTAAGAGCCTCTACCGAAACAACTTTGTTAGCAACTTCTCCGACTGCCATTACATTACTGTAAACAGAGTCATTCATTACAATTGATAAATGCTGATTTGAAAATCCTTCGATAACAACAAGATCTTGAGCTTTGGCTAAGTTACCTAAAGTCAAAAAAAGTAAAAGTGAGATAAGTGTTTGTTTCATTTTGAAATTCATTTTTAGACTACCCTAAATATAGTGTGTATTAATTTGCGAGACGCAAGATAAGTCAAAAAATTAGTTTTCAAAGGAAAAAAGGTATAAGGATTTTCTTAACTTTTGCTAAGATAAAGTTCTGAAATAACTTAGAGAGGCAAAAAAATAATCTTAAAACTCTGTAGTTTTTTCTAATCCGTTAAAGGTTGTGTTTCAATTGCTTCTTCTTTTGGAGAAAGGAAAATTCTAAGTAATTTTTCCCAATTTTCATCTGTTTTATAACGAGAAAATTTTAGCTTCTTAGCCACAAAATTTGGATTTTGGTAAAGTTCTGTAAAAATAACTTTTGAGCGATTAATCAGAGTGTCCATTCTTTTGATTGCGAATTTTTTGATTGCTGAATTGAATACACTTGCAAGAACACTTACAAAAGAGTTGTAAATTTTTGCGTATGCGTAACACTCAACAACAACAAAAGATTTTCCATTTTTTGTTACGTATTCAAAATTTGCCAATAAAATTCCGTCGCCATCAATTGTGATATTTTTGATGATTGGCTTTGAGCTGTTCATTTTGCCTGAGAATAACAAACCCATTTTGTAACGGTTGCAGTATTCAAGTTCAAGAGTTCCGCGAATTGTCCTGTGGTCTTCAAGATAAAACTTTCCGTAATCAGTTGCAGTGATGTCATATCTTGGTTTTAATCTATAAACTCGCCACAAAACAGAAGCTATGTCCAAATTTTCAAGAATCCTGTTTAAGGTCAGTGAGTCAGTTTGAATTTCAAATTTTGGAAACTCGTAACTAATGTCGGAATTGTTAATGATTTTGAGGTAGTTTTGTTTCGTCGAATCAGGAAGCGAATTAAGAATCTCATCTTGTGCAAAAACAGGAGTAGCGAATAATGAGCAGTAAACAATAAGCAGTAAAAAGTAAATTTTACTTTGCAAAATTTTATTAATCATTAATCATTAATCATTAGTTTAAAAGTCCCAAGAATACCTAACGTAAAAAGCCCATTGGTTTTCTTTTTGACTTAGAGTTCGGTTTAATTCTAAACGTAAGTCACCCGTTTTTTCTGTTAAAGCAACTCCAACGTCGGCTTCTAAGTCAGAGAAGGAAAATCCACCAGCTTTATAAAAATTATCGGATTCATCTTCACTCCAAACCTGACCAATGTCTAACATTAAAATAAAATTAAGCTGACCAAGCCAACCAATCATTTCTGTTGTTTTGCTGTCTGTCCAAGAATGGAAGAAAAGGTCGTTGTTCCAAAGGAACATTCGATTTCCACGATACTGTTTGAAATCAGAACCTCTTAAAGTACTAATTCCACCGATTTCAAAACGCTTTTGTTGCAAATCTGTTTCCGTCAAAGAACCTAAACGAACTCTCGTGTTGTAGCTAATTTTTTTAGTTACAGGTAAGTAAGCCTTTCCTTCGAGTAAGTAAAAACCGAAATCATTAGTTGACTCTTTACCCATAGTTTTTTCAATTTCTGCATTCAATTCGTAACCAAGTCGGATTTTATTTTTTCTTTCCCAAGTTTTCCAAGTGTAAGCCAAACGCAAAGAATTGTATTTTCCTCCGTGAGCTTGTGCTGCATCGCTCGGTCTTAAAATTTCATTTGAGATTACACTTTCAGGACCTAAAGAAGGGTTGTAACGGAGTTTATCCTCGCGAAAAAGTGAGATTCTTGTATTTGTAGTTTCCAAACTTCTATGTTTGTCAAATTTGTACTCAACTTCGAAAACTGTGTTTGCGTCAAAGCCAAATTTTAAGAAAAGACTTTGACCAATTCTCTTGAAGTAATCTCGGTAATCTCTTGAAAGAATTGCTGTTGACGCTGAGTTTTCGGAAAGTCCAACTCTCCAGTTGTCTTTTGAATCAGTCATTCGGTAATATCTTGCTCCAACGTAAACAGGAATTGTTTCAAAAAAACCTTTTGAAATTTCTCCACTAAATCTCCATTTTTTCTTTTTCGTGTCTTCTATGGCATTAAAAGCATAACCAACGTAAAAATGAATATCAAATTTGTGCTCAGGTTTTAGATTGAAAGTCTTCTTCGCCCAGTTCCACTGCAACAAATAATCTTTAGGAAATTGATAAGCTACAAAAAAACCGTCAACTCTATTAATTTCTGTTCTTAAAGGAGTTGTTTCAATCAAACCATTTACTTGTTCAGAAAAAAGTCCTTCTTTTTTGAGACCTTTTTTTTGTTGAGCAAAAAGTAAATTTGTAGAAATAAGTAAGAAAATTAACGTTTTTAGAATTGAATATTTTTTAAGGCTTAGCAACGATTTGTCCTTCTTGAGTGATTTGAATTTTGTCAGTTACGAAACTTGTCTTAAGAGCAATTCCTGTCAAATGACAAGCAACGTTGTTTCCTCCTCCTGTAATCGTGTCGTTTCCAATAGCAAAGTGAAATGTTCCCATTGCTTTTTCATCTTCAATTACGTTTCCTGAAAAACTTGCTTTGTAATTAGTCCCAAGTCCGAATTCTGCTAAATAAGTTGCATTCTTTCCATAAGGTTCAATAGCTTTACGCAAAAGGTCAGCTTCAAAATCACCAACTATTTCAGTTGCAAAACCATCTATAAAAGTTATCTCAATTGGATTTTCAATTCTCCCAATTGGATACATCGAGCCATCAACAACAATTTTTCCATTTACTGTTCCTTTTTTGGGACTAAAATAAACTTCTCCTGCTGGTAAATTACACATTTGCCCAGAATCGCAAACGACTCCAGTGTCTCGAAACACTTTCTGCCCTTCAACAGAAAACGTTAAATTTGTACCGGAAGCTGAAGTTACCGTTACGGTTTCTGAAATTTCAATTTGCTCGGCAATATAATTTGTAAGTTTTGCAATTTCATTGTAATCGGCATTCATTGTTCTTTCAATTACACTTCGTTTGATAGAAGGAAGTGTAGCAATTCTTGCTCCACTTGCACAGGCATCTTTAACTGCTTTTGTGTGAGAAATTGAAAAGGTTGTCGGAATAATAATCGCTGGAAACTCTTTCATCAAGTTTGCAATCTTTTCAGGAGGTTCTACTCCGTGCCCAATAGATTTTGCCATTTGAATTAAAAAAGCATTTTTTGCATACTTGGAGCCAATTTCCCAAAAGACAGAACCTATTTCAAACAGACTTTCATCTATGATAATTAATAAATCTTCATCCTTTTTAACACGCAAACAATCTCTGACTGCAACTTCAGCACACTTTTTTAAGAGTCTCATCTATTTAGATACCAATGAATTAGTTTTCAACTTTCTTAATTCGGATTTCATCTGAACCTTCAGACATTGAAAGTTCTAAAGTAATGTAAGTTTTCTCGTCAAAGACATTTCCATCTTTTTCACAACAGACTAAAATCAAATTACCTTTTCCCTCACCGTATTCCTCCTGCAAGTCTTTTTCTTTTTTAAAATAAATTGAGGTAAAATACTTTTTTTCATCAATTTCAATTTCACCTGCCGAAGAAAAGTCAAGAACTTTGTTGTTTCCACCAGTATAAAATCCTGTAGTTTCTTCAGTGATAGAAATGAAATCTGCAAGAAAAGGTAAAAATATCTTGTTACCAAAAATCTTTCCTATTCTTTGCTCAGAGGTTGCAGCTTTGATTGAACAATCAGTGTATTTTTTCATTGCCTTAGTCCGATTTAAATTTTATTAAAACTAAGTTATTTTAATAAAAAAAGCGGTTTAAAAGAAACCGCTTTTTCTGATTTTATCCAAAAATTATCGAGAAGTTATTAACTCATCAACAATTCCATAAGCTTTTGCTTCTTCAGCACTCATAAAGTAATTTCTATCAGTGTCTTTTTTGATTTTCTCGACGGTTTGCCCAGTGCGTTCAGCGAGAATATCGTTTAAGCGATTTTTAATTTTTAGAATTTCTTTTGCGTGAATTTCCATATCGGTTGCTTGTCCGCTGAGCCCACCAAGTGGTTGGTGAATCATTACTCTTGAGTGCGGAAGAATCGAACGTTTTCCTTTAGCTCCAGCGGCAAGCAAAATTGCTCCCATACTTGCTGCTTGTCCAATACAAATCGTAGCAACACTTGGACGAATGTATTGCATTGTGTCGTAAATCGCCATTCCAGCAGAAACCGAACCTCCAGGAGAGTTAATGTAAAAATTAATGTCTCTTTCTGGATCTTCACCTTCAAGGTAAAGCAATTGTGCAACAATCAAACTTGCGACCATATCATTAACAGGAGTATTTAGGAAAATAATTCTCTGCCTTAAAAGCATCGAAAAAATATCTCCGCGAATTTCACCACGAGCGGTTTGTTCGGAAATACTTGGAATAATTGCCATTGGGTTTCCTTTATTCTTTGTCTTCTTTTGGCTCTTCTTTTTGAGCTTTCTTAGTAGTTTTTGCTTTTGACTCTGTCTTTTTTGTCTTTTTAACAGCTTTTGGCTTAACTTCTTTTGCTTCTTTTTTAGGTTCTTCTGACTCAGCTGAATCAGCATCTTTGAGAACAGAAATTTCTTTTAAGAAGTTAGAGAATTTTTCATCCAATAACTGATTTCTCAAAAACTCATTTTGTTTGTCAGTTTTCCAAAAAACTTTAGTTCTTGTCGGATTTTCAGAAGCCTCAGAAAGTTCAGCAATTTTTGCATCAACTTCTTCGTCAGTAACTTCAAGATTTTCAGCTTTGAGAATTTGCTCACGAATCAAAATCCACCTAACACTATTCACTGAATAATCGTGATACTGTTTGTGAAATTCTGCGTGGTCAATTTCTTGGTCTGGATTTTTTTCTTTGTAATCGTGTTCAAGATTGTGAATGAAATTGCTAACCATTGTTTTTGGAACATCGAAAGGATTTCTCTTTAAGATTTCGTCAGCAATTGTATTGATAATTCTTTCTGCTTCGTGTTTCTCAGCGTGTTCAAGAATATCTTTTTTAATGTTTGCTTTGAGCGATTCGAGGTTTTCTTCTTCTAAATCCTGTGCGAAATCATCGTCAATTTCAGGGAGTTCTTTACTTTCAATTTCTTTGATTGTGATTTTGAATTTCTCACTTGTTCCAGCGAGTTCTTCGTCATCAAAATCTTCAGGGTAAGAATGAGTATATTCTTTAGTTTCACCAGCCTTTGAACCAATTAAAAATTCGTCTAACTGAGAGCCAATTCCTGTACTTTTTCCAAGTTCAATTTTCAAATCAGGCATCAAATTGCCTTCAATTTCATTTCCTTCTTCATCCAATTTTTGCAAGTCAACAGTAGCAAGATTTCCTTTTTTAGCTTTTCCTTCAACAGTAGAAACAATTGCTTGGTTCTCTTGAAGTGCTTTTAACCTTTCATCAACCTGAAGACCAGTAGCTTCAACTTTATTTCTTGTAACTTCAATACCTTTGTAGTCTTTTACCTCAAAGTTTGGATTTACTTCAACATTGACTTTGAAAGAAAAACCTTTGCCTTCTTCGATGTCAGTCATTGATTCAATTTGTCCTTGAGCGATAGGAGTAATGTCTTCTTGTTCAAGAGCTTTTGGATAGTAATCTTCAATTAATTTTTGTGTCAAGTCTTGGATTATGTATTTTTGGTACATCTTTTTGACCAAACTTATAGGTGCTTTACCTTTTCTAAAACCCGGAATTGTAACGCTTTTAGTAACTGATTTGAGAGCGTCTTTGAAACTTGCTTCAACAGCTTCTGCTTTTATTTCAACGTCTAATGCAATTTCGCAACCTGATTTTTCTGTTCTTTGAATGCTTAATGCTTCTTCCATTTTAGAAAGAATCTCCAATTTTTTATTTCGTGTAACTTACTTCGATTTTTGAGCCTTGAAATATAAAAACAAGGTTCTTTTAATGCAACTTAATTAGTGCTAAAGGTAACTTGCTAATTTTTCAGCAATTGAGTCGTACATTGCGAAGCCTTTCGAGGTTAATCGAAGGTTATTTTTTTCGATTGTGTAAAAGTCTTTCGGAATCTGTTTTAGCAATTCTAAGTCGTTCCAATTAACGCCTTTTTTTTGCCTCAAACCAAGCATTAATTTTTCGAGTTCTAAAGTTTCAGTTGTAATTTTTTCTTCTTCTTCAATTCCATTCCCAAACTTTAAAACACTCTCAAAATACTTCTCAAGATTCGCAAAGTTCCAAAATCTTTTTCCCGCAAAAAATGAATGAGCCGAAGCACCAACTCCCAAATATTCTGTGTGATTCCAGTAGCTTGAGTTGTGCTTTGAATAAAAATTCGGCTTTGCAAAACTTGAAACCTCGTAGTGTTCAAAGCCATTTTTCGTTAAAACTTCGATTGCCTTTAGATAAAATTCTAATTCGGTTTCTTCAGGTAATTTTTGAATTTTACCCTTTTCAAGTTTTCGGGTAAATTTGGTGCCTTCATAAAAGGTCAACCCATAAAGTGAAATGTGTTCGGGGTTTAGTTCAACGGTTTTTTCCAAAGACTTTGCCCAAGACTCAAGAGTCTGATTTTGTAGTCCAAAAATCAAGTCAAGGCTCACATTTTGAAAACCTGCTTTTCGTGCTTCTGTAAAACATTTTATCGCATCGTTTGAACTGTGAAGCCTCGTAAGAAATTTCAGTTCATTTTCTTCAAAACTTTGAGTTCCGATACTTAGTCGGTTGATTCCAAGTTTTTTGTAAACTAAAAAATCTTGAAGAGTTACCTCTTTCGGATTTACTTCAATTGTAATTTCAGGTTCAAAGGTGACTTTAAAATTTTTATAAATTTCCTCTAAAACCTTTGCTAAAAATTCAATTTTTAAAAGTGAAGGAGTTCCACCACCGAAGTAAATCGTTTTTATTTCAAGTTGAGGATTCGCATAAAAACTTATTTCTTCCAAAATCGCAGCAACATATTTCTCTTGCATTTGAAAATCTCGTTTCGTCGTAACAAAAAAATCACAGTACTGACAAATCGAAGAACAAAAAGGAATGTGAAGGTAAATTCCTGCCATAAATTCTCTAAAATTGAATTAAGAACTAAAATGCCAAACGACTCAAAACAAAACACCGATTCTCAAAATGAGACAGGGTGTAATTCTTTTGGATTCTCAATTTAGTGTTTTTAAAGCACTCAAGTAGTTTTTTATGAAAAATAATTTTTCAATTCCGTTTGGCATAAAAATTGGCTTAATTCTTATTACAAAAAATAAGTCTCAAAATTAAACACTTTTCGATGGAGAAAATGCAATGAAAAAATTGACAAAGATTATTGGTTTAACTTTTACAGCTTCTGCTTTTGTAGCAAGTTCACTTGTAGCTCAAGACGGCGTAAAAAAAGGAAATTATCCAGAAGCATTTGAAAAAGCAGTCCTCAAGACCCTACAAGTAAAAGCTAAAAGTTCTTACGATGTCGTTGCACCAATTGCACAAGGAGGAGATTTAGATAACGTCCAAGAAGGAGTTCTTTTTAATACTTTCAAGTTGGCTCTTGGAGATGACGAAGCAAAAAACCAAGTTTCAGAATTATTGGTCGATATGGTTCAGAATTACAATGGAAATTCTGCTCTTAGAAATTTAGGACTAAGCAAAACAGCTTCTGACGAAATTGCTGCTTCATCAGGTGAAGGTGCAAGAAGTGCTTTTGACGATATGAGCTATGAGCAAATTTTGAAAGAATCCACAAAGTATATGCAAACTAAATACGATATGAAACCTTCTGCGAGTAAAAATAAAAAAGATTTAAAAGAGCAAATCGCTTTAAAAGAAGCAAGAAATGCTGGAGTTGAGCAAGGTGAGAAATTAAAGCAAAAAGAAATGGAAGTAGTTTTGAATGCTCTTAGTTCTTGGGACGAAAAATCAATCAAAGCGAATCTTGGTGAAAAATTAAAAGAAAAAGAAATTCAGGCTGTTGTAAAATACATTCAAGAAAAAGTTAAATAGTCATTTTTTCCTTAAAGTTTAGAACCCCTGAAAGTAAATTATTTTCGGGGGTTTTCTATTTTTAACCTTTATAAAAAGTTAGAAATAGAAAAACAAAAATAATTCCTACCACAAATCCTAAAGCTATCCCAACGATTGTCTTATTCACTTGAAATTTTGATTTTACCTCCAAATCTTTCCCTTCCGGAACCCCAAGAGCTTTTAATATTTCGACACTATGACTTTTTGAGTAGAAATAACTTACTCGGTGAAGAATTTCCCCAATCCTGTCTGATATTTCTTTTTCTGGAAGTCTGAGAGTTAAAGGAGTGTTATAGATTACGTCATTCATAATTTCCTTTGTCCAAGTCGGAGCAAGCCAAGCATCAAAAAGCCCCTTTTGCATATAACGACTGTTACTTACCAAAACCATTTTAATAGGTAAATTCTGTTCGTGAACTAACTTAATCATAAATAAAGATGAATAGTTATTAAGTGAAATTGGTAAAATAATTACGTCATAATTTTCAGCAAGAATTTCTTTGATTTTATCTAAGCCATCTTTTTTTACCCAAACCTTTCTCACCATTTCAACTTCATTTTGAACAATTTCAGTAAAGTATTTTTGAAGATGTGCTTGCGAAAAGCCGTCGTCCAACAAGTATAAAATTTTTAATTTCTTATCCAAAAATTCACCTAATAAATTGTATTAAATTTTTAAAGACTGAGTAACCTTGAAAATATAAAATTTGAAAGTAGCTTCAAAAGTGATTCTTTGCAAAATTTGAGTAAATTCCTTTTTTATTTTATAAAAATTTATTTTTTTTGAAAGATTTTGAAAATCTTTCGTTTTCAATCTAAACCCAAAACAGAAAAACACCTTGTGAATGATTAAACTTTACGAAAAAATTTTACTGGCTTTAGCCAAAAAAGGCGATAGAAAATCTTTTGGAAAACTTTACGACCTTTACTTCCCAAAGATTTATAATTTCATCATTCACAGAGTTGGAAACAAAGAGACCGCCGAAGATTTAGCAATGGAAACTTTTAGGCGAGCCTTAATGAACCTCGAAAAAATTTCAACGGATTTGGGCTGTTTTTCAGGTTGGCTTTACAGAGTTGCAAATAATTTGGTAAACGATTACTTCCGTCAGAAAAAATATTTTGTAGAAGATTTCGATATTTCACGAATCGAAATTGCGTCAGAAATTGATTGGGACGAAATTGAAAAAGAAAAAAGAGACGCTCTAATTCGTGCAGCTGTTTCAGGACTTTCTAAGCAAGAGCAATTGATTATTACTTTGAGGTTTTTTGAAGGGCTAAAACCTGCACGAGCAGCAGAAATTGTGGATTGCACTGTTGAACAACTTTATGTTAAACAATTCAGAGCATTAACCAAGCTCAAAAAGTCATTGAAAACTCAGGGAATGGTTTCACCAATTTATTTGGAGGAAAAGAAATGAAAAACGAATTTGAAAGAGAATCCCAAAAAATTGTTGACGAACTAAGACTAAGTAAGCACCTAAAACTTAAGACAGATTTGAATTTTCAAGAAAGTACCAAAAGACTTCTCATTTTAGATTTCATTGATCTTTACTACAAACCCAGAAGTAAATTCAAAATCGCACTCGTTTCCACACAAGCTGTTTTAGTTTCCATCCTTTTTTACATTGTTTTTTTCGCACAAACAGAGTCCGAAGAGACTATTCTCAAAAACTCAATTTGGCTTTTTGACAACGGCAAAATCGGAACAAGTTACACTCAGGTTGATTTTTTTATTCGTGAATTTGACCCAATTTACGATGAAGGATTTATGGTTAGTAATTCCACAAAAGGCTTTTACTTAGATGTAAAACAAGACACCGAGAACCCAAAGAAATTTGAAAAAGTAGTTTACAAAAGTAATAAGCTTTATTCCTTTAATTTATCCGATGGAGAAGGAAAAAATTGGCTCTATAATTCAGATTACTTTTACTACCCCTACTCTGCTCTAAGCCAAAAAGAATTTTTTGAATTCAACTCATTAGACCCTAAAAACCTAAATGAATTAAGCTCTTTAAATAGAAATGCAATTCTTTTGGTTCACTCATTTCTGAATGACATTAAACATAAATATTTTGCAGCCGAATTAATTGTTGATGCAATTATTACGGGTAAAGTTTTTGATTTTGTTGAAAACAGGGAAAAGTTGGTTACTCAAGTTAGTTTGAGAGGTGGAAAAACTAAACTTGATTTTCATTGGAAGCTAAACTCCGACAATCGAATAAAAAACCTTACAGTTTGGGGTAGTTTTGATGATTTAAAATTAAAAATCTTTGAAATGAATCTTGAAAATAGAATTTTAAAAGAAAAATTAGAACCTAATTTTGCAGTAGGTTTGGTTCAAGAATTAGAAAAACATAGTTTTAAAAATTTGCAAGAATTAGCAGAAGTGAATAGACTCAAAGTTAGCAACTCTTTTGGAAACTTTAGTTTTGCCGAGACTTACGAGAAAGCACTTGCAAAGTAGATTCTTAATCTTTACTTTGTAAAGCATTTTCTACGATTTCATTTGCAAAATCCATTTTGGAAAAATTTAAACTCAGGAGAATAAATTTAATGAAAACTTCTATTAAGCAACTCGTTCTTGCTTTTTGTGGCTTAGCAATCGTTGCTGGCTGTGGAAAATCAAGTGGCGAAAAACAATCTAACATTGACGTTGATTTCAATACAAAAGTTGCCGGTGACCAAGGAATTTTGCATGAACTTTCCGACCCTGACAAACTCAATCCAATTACAAGTACAGGAGCAAGTTCAACCCTAATTGAAAATTATATGTTTGAAGCTCTTTTAAGCCAAGAAAATTTTGCTCCCTACAACCTCATTCCAGCTCTTGCAGAATCACTACCTGAAATTTCAGAAGACAAATTAAAATATACTTTCAAGATTCGTAAAGATGCACACTTCCAAGATGGTCATTCAGTTGACGCTTACGACTGCCTTTTCACTTTAAAAACAATCAAAAACCCATTCGTTGACGATGCTCCTTTAAGAAACTATTTTAATGCTGCAAAAGGTGCTGTTGTTGTTGACGAACACACAATTCGTTACGAGTGCACAAAAATTTACTTCAAAAATGACTCATTCTTAGGTTACACTGTTTACCCTGAACATTATTACGACCCAGAAGGTTGGGCTAAGAAATTCACTTTTGAAGACATTGAGTCTTATAACCAAGGCTTAATTGATAAAATCCCACAAGAGAAATTAGAAGCTCGCCCTGCCGTTATAGCAATGAAAAAACTTGCTGAAAAAATTAATTCAAAAGACACCGACAGAGCACCAATGGGAACTGGACCTTACAAGTTCGAAGCTTGGGACCAAGGCGATAAAATTGTTCTTGTCAAAGACCCAAATTACTGGCGACAAAAAGAAACAAAATACGAAACTTGGTTAGACAAAATCATTTTCAAAATTATCAATGACCAAGAAGTTGCTCTCGTAAACCTCAAAGCTACAAAAATTGATTTTATGAGAGGCATAAAACCGATTCAGTATTCTAAACAACTTGATACACCAAAATTCAAAGAAAATTTTACAAAAGATGATTTCTTCCTTCCTTACTACTACTATTTAGGTTGGAACAATGAACACCCAATTTTCAGAGATGTAAAAGTTCGTAAAGCAATGACTTACCTCACTGATAGAAATTTGATAATTAATAATTTGATGTTCGGTCAAGGTAAAATTTGCACTGGTCCTATTTACTTTGAAATGGCAGAGTACAACGATAAAATTGTTCCACATCCTTTTGACCCCAAAAAAGGTGAAGCTTTATTAGCTGAAGCTGGTTGGGCAGACACCGACAATGACGGAATTTTGGATAAAATAGTTGACGGTAAAAAAGTTGACTTTACTTTTACTTTCCTCACAAATCAAGGAAATGATATTAGGAAAAATCTTGCAATCATTCTTGCTGATTCTTACAAAAAATCAGGAATTCTTGCTGACGTAAGGACAATGGAATGGGCTGTTTTCCTTGATAAAGTTGACACACACCAATTTGACTGTACAATTTTAGGTTGGGTTGGACCAGTTTCTCAACCTGATCCTTATCAGATTTGGCATTCAACTCAAGCAAAAGAACAAGGTTCAAATCACGTTAGTTGGAAAGATAAACGAACTGACGAATTACTTGAACTTAACCGTGAAGAGCTTGACCCAGAAATTCGTAAAAAATATATGCACGAATTCCAAGAAATTCTTTATGAAAACCAACCTTATACTTTCCTCTTTTGGGTAAAAGAAAGAGTAGCAGTTGATAAACGTTTTCAAAATGTAAATTGGTATCCTGTTCGTCCAGGTTTTGACGCTAAAGAATGGTGGGTTCCAACTCCACTCCAAAGATACAGTAACAAATTAGCTTCTAATTAACCTAAACTTTGCTTACTGTAACTCGGAGAAACTTTAATGTTTAATTACGTTGCCCAAAGAATTCTAATAATGATTCCGACAATCATTTTGATTTCGATTGTCATTTTCGTTATGCCAAAGCTCGCTCCTGGTGACCCTGCGGAAATAATCGCAGGAAGAATGAATATGGAATCTACAACCGAGAACAAAGAATTTACCGAAATTACTCTCCAACAAATTCGTAAAAGATTTAACTTAGATAAACCTAATTTTTATCTCACACTTTATCCTTTCTCGTGGAATGGAACTGAAAACCAATACCATATTTGGCTCACAAATACTCTTTCAGGAGATTTGGGAGTTGCTTTTGTTGACAGCCAACCTGTAATCGATAAATTCAAACACGCTTTACCGATTACTATGTTATTGAGTTTTCTCTCAATATTTTTATCCTATGTAATTGCTGTTCCAATCGGAATTTATTCAGCTACAAAACAATACTCAAATTTCGATAAAATTTCGACTTTTGGACTTTTTGTCCTCTACTCGCTTCCAAATTTTTGGATTGCAACAATGGCGATAATTTTTCTTGGAGGTGGAGATTATTTTGAAGTTTTTCCTCCAGGTGGATTAAACTCAACTTTCATTCCAAATGATTGGACAGGTTGGGATATTTTTATGGATAAAGTTCATCACTTAATTTTACCTATTGCAATGTACACTTACGGTTCACTTGCTTTCCTTTCAAGACAAATGAGAGGTGGAATGCTCGAAGTAATTCGTCAAGATTACATTCGAACTGCAAGAGCAAAAGGGCTTTCTGAAAATGTCGTTGTTTTCAAACACGCTCTCAGAAACTCTGTGATTCCAATTATCACTTTACTTGGTTACTTGTTACCAAATCTTGTCGGTGGCTCAATCATCATCGAACAAATTTTCTCAATCGACGGAATTGGTAAATTGACTTTTGCTGCACTGACTGCAAGAGATTTCCCTGTAATTATGGCTTCACTGACTTTTAGTGCTGTTTTAACGTTAATTGGAATTTTAATTTCCGATTTACTTTATTCAGTCGTTGACCCAAGAATCGCATTCAGCAAGAGGTAGAAATGACACAAAAAAAGACACAATCTTATTGGGGACTTGTTTGGCAACAATTCCAAAAGAACAGACTTTCAGTTGGTGCTTTCTATCTGGTCTTATTTTTAATTGCGGTTGCTACTTTTGGCAATTTGATTTCCAACAATAAACCTGTTTTTTGTATTTATGAAGGCGACGTTATGTTTCCTGCTTTCAAAGATTATGGGGTTTCTCTCGGAATTACTGAATGGCAAGGAACTTTTGCAATTAAAGACTGGAAAGACTTAAAATACGATTCTGTAATTTGGCCTCTTGTTCCTTACAAAGCCTCTTCTGTAGATTTAATGAATCCTGTTGCTGCTCCAAGTAGCGAACATTTTCTTGGTACAGATGAAACGGGAAGAGACGTTCTCGCAGGTTTAATCGAAGGTGCAAGTATTTCGCTTTCAATTGGACTTGTTTCGATGGGAGTTGCTCTAACAATCGGAATTTTTCTTGGTTGTTTGGCAGGTTATTACGGAGGTTGGGTTGACATTGCACTTTCAAGACTGATTGAGGTTGTAATCACTTTTCCTTCATTTTTCCTAATCATAATTATTGCTGCACTCTACGAATCTTCAATTTGGCTTGTAATGCTTGCGATTGGTTTGACGGGTTGGACTGGAATTGCAAGATTTACACGTGGTGAATTTTTACGAGTTAGGAATCAGGAATTTGTTTCCGCAGCTCAAGCCTTAGGTTTTAGAGACACAAAAATAATTTTTAGACACATTTTACCAAATGCACTTGCACCTGTTTTGATTTCTGCCGCTTTTGGCATTGCAAGTGCAATTTTGACAGAATCATCACTTAGTTTTCTTGGTTTCGGAGTTCCACCAACACAAGTTACTTGGGGTTCAATTCTTGCTGGAGCAAGAGGTTCAACTTACGCTTGGTGGCTTGCAATTTTTCCTGGATTGATGGTTTTCATCACAGTGACAGCTTACAACTTGCTCGGTGAAGGAATTCGCGATGCACTTGACCCGAAACTAAAAACATAAAAATACGAATGAAGAATAAATTAACATTAACACTAACTCCAAAGAAGGGAGAAATTTTATGCTCAAATCTACACTAAAGAAGACTGGTATTTTCTTTTGTAGTTCACTTTTAGTTGCTTTCGCACTTACGGGTTGCGGAGACAGTGGAAGTGATAAAAGAGTAATCAAAAAATCTGATTCAGGTACACAAGCCTCAACCTCAAATGCAGGAACTGATGTTTCAGCAGAATTAGGAGGAGCTGGATTTACTGGAGAAGGTTGGCTCACAAACACAGACTCGAAACCTTCAGGTTCTGCTAAGGCTAAAAAAGGTGGCGATTTCACAATGGTTATGGACGAATTTCCACCAACTTATCGTGGAATGGGAAAAGATACAAGACACATTATTCTTACAATGATGGAAGGAATGATGTACGAAAGTTTACTTGCTATGGATTCCGAAACTTTAGAATGGGAACCTGCAATTGCTACTCACTGGAAAATTTCAGAGGACAAAACTACTTACTGGTACAGAATCAACCCAGAAGCAAAATGGGCTGACGGAAAACCAATTACTGCTCAAGACGTTGTTGCAACTTATAACTTGCTCGTTGACGAAGGAATTGAAGATCCTTCTTCAAGAGGCTTGTATTTTGAAAACTACGAAACTCCTGTTGCAGAAAGTAAATACATCGTTCGTGTTAAGTGTAAAAAAGAAAATTGGAGAAGTTTCATTTACTTTTCAGGGATTCCAATTTATCCTGCTTACTACTTGAGTAAAATTGACGGAGCTGGTTACTTAACAAAATATCAATACCAAATGATGCCTGTAAACGGACCTTACGAATTGGACACAGATAATACAATCAAAGGTGAAACTCTTGTCCTCAAAAGAAGACCTGATTATTGGGCAGCAAATCAAAAAAGAAATATCGGTCTCAACAATTTTGACCAAATCAGATTTGTTTTCGTACTTGATGACAGATTAAAATTAGAGAAATTCAAAGCTGGTGAATTTGACCTTTACATTCCTTCAAGAGCTCAATGGTGGCATCAAGAGTTGACTCCAGAATCAGTTGACGACATCAAACGCGGCTTAATTCAAAAACAAAAAATCTTCAACTACAAACCACTTGGAACTTCTGGTCTTGCATTCAATACTTTAGAAGAGCCTTTCAACAACATCAAAGTTCGTAGAGCTTTTGAGTACCTTTGGAATGTTGACCAATTAATGGAAAAATTATTTTTTAATGAATACGAAAGATGCCGTTCTTACTACGGTGGAAGTGTTTATGAAAACAAAGATAATCCTACTCCTGAATACAATCCAGACAAAGCTGTAAAACTACTTACAGAAGCAGGTTGGACTAAAAAATCAGGTGAAAAATGGCTTTCAAAAGATGGTAAAAACTTTGAAATCGATTTTATGAGCGACCAAAGTTTAGAAAGAATCTTCACTCCTTTCCAACAAGACCTCGAAAAAGTTGGGATCAAAATGAATCTTGTAAATATGACTCCACAAGCCAAATTTGAAAAAGTTATGAAGAAAAAATTCAAAGTAAGTTTTCAAGGCTGGACAGGACTTTTCTTCCCAAATCCTGAAAGTTCAGTGCATTCTAAATATGCTGAAGAGCTTGAGACAAACAACATTACTGGAATGGCTAACAAAAGAATTGATGAAATTTGCGACCTTTATGACCAATCCTACGATGTTCAAGAAAGAATCAAACTTTTACAAGAGTTAGACGGACTTGCAACAGCTGAAAAGCATTACGCTTGGGGTTGGGTTGCACCTTACGGAGTTCGTTGTGTTTATTGGAACAAATTTGATGTTCCTGAAACAGGATTGACTTACTCAGGTGATTGGCGAGTAATTCCTTCGCTTTGGTGGTACAACGCAGACAAAGCAAAAGCCCTTGAAGAAGCTAAAAAAGACAAATCTAAAACGTTACCAATCCGTGAAACAATTATGGACTACTGGGGAAAACGTAAAGATAGAATGGCTAACAAATAATTTTTTGATAAACCTGAAAGGTATTTCACCTTTCAGGTTTTCTCCCTTATTTAAAAGACTAAATTCATATTTAAGGTTTTAGGCTTGGGTTTAATTTACCAAATTTGAGCCAAGCCTAAAATCTAAGGTCAACTCAAATTTTAAAGAGGATTTTAAGAATCTATGTTTACTTATATCATCAGGCGACTTTTATTGATGATTCCGACTTTTATCGGAACAACAATGATGGTATTTTTCATTCTCGCGGTTGTTCCTGGCGGTCCTTTTGAAAGAGCCGTTTTACAACTAAAACAAGCTCAAATGACGTCTGGAGAAGGCGGAGGAGCTGGAGGTGGTGAAGCAACTGGAAGTACAAAACTTTCTCCACAAGTCCTTGACCAACTACGGAAGCAGTACGGATTAGACAAACCAATTTTCGTTCGTTACTTAATTTGGCTTGGAGTTTATCCGAGAGAAGTGAAAAGTAAAACTATCACAATTGGAAAGACTTTTCGCGAGAACATTGAATACGTCAAAGTTGAAGGCACTACTTATGAGGTGCAGAAATGGATTAAAGTCGAAGAGGAAAATGGTAATATTGTAATTTTTGAAAGCGGATTAGGTTCCGATTTTAAATTTTCAGATGATTACGAAGAGCTTCCTCCAGCTTATGAAATTGCAAATTGGTATCCTAATTCAGATTGGGAAATTAAAGAAAATACTGGCGAAAAAGTCTCTTTGATTCAAACCGCTTTTAGTGGTGTTATAGCTGGTGATTTAGGAGTTTCTTACGTTTACGATGAGCCTGTTACTCAACTCATTAAAGACAGACTTCATATCTCACTTTATTTTGGGCTTCTTGGATTTTTGCTTTCTTACGGAATTTGTATTCCACTTGGGATTTTTAAAGCTCTGAAACACGGTTCGGCTTTTGACTTTCTTTCGAGTGCGATTGTTTTTATTGGTTATTCAGTTCCGGGTTATGCACTTGGTGCTTTGCTTCTTGTTTACTTCGGAGGCGGAAGTTTTTGGAACGTTTTCCCACTTGGAGAGTTTCGTTCACCTCAAGAAATTTGGAATCAGATGACTTTCCTAGAACAAGTTTGGGACCAGATTCATCACACATTTTTACCTGTTTTAGCCTATATGGTTGGTTCTTTTGCAACTCTTACAGTTTTGATGAAAAACTCACTTTTGGAAAATCTTAGCCAAGACTATGTTAGAACTGCCTTTGCAAAAGGGCTTTCTGAAAGACGAGTCATTTTTTACCACACTGTAAGAAATTCTCTCATTCCTCTCGCAACTGGAATCGGAAACTTGATTGGTATTTTTATCGCAGGTTCTTACTTGATTGAAAAAGTTTTTAATATTGAAGGCATTGGACTTTTGAGTTTTAATGCAATTATTACTGTTGATTTCCCAATTGTTCTCGGATTTTTGGTGATTAGTACTTCAATTAGATTGTTTGGAAATTTGATTTCCGATATGTGTTATGCAGCAATTGACCCAAGAATTAGATTTAATTAGGAGAAGGAAATGAGCGATATTAAACCACAATCAGATTCGATTTTAAAGAAAAGACTTCGCAAATTCAAAAGTATGAAAAGGGGTTACTACTCTTTCATTTTAATTTGTACACTCTATGTCCTTTCGTTCTTAAATCCGATTTTAGTCAACAACCAAGCACTAATCGTTAGTTACGAAGGAAATACTTTCTTTCCAGCTGTGTCAAGTTTGTTCAAACCTATTTTTGACACGCCGAATTACGAAGGTAAACAATTTGGGCAGACTGAAGTTTTCGGCAAAACTCTTTTCGGTGAGCCAAATTACCGCGAACTTCAAAAACAATTTGAAAAAGAAGGAAAAGGTAATTGGGTTTTAATGCCTATTTATCCTTACAGTCCTGTTGAAAACTTACTTTCTGAAATTAGCAGTGAACCTCCAACTGCTCCTGATTCAAAACATATCTTTGGAACTGACAATCGAGGTCGCGATGTTTTTGCAAGACTTGCTTATGGATTTCAAATTTCGATTTCTTTTGCAATTCTCGTAACAATCTTTGCTTACTCAATTGGGATTTCAATCGGTGCTACTTTGGGTTACTTTGGTGGAAAAGTTGATATTTTCGGTCAAAGAATTATCGAAGTTTTTAGTGGAATTCCATTCCTTTTTATGATGATGATTTTAGTTTCTTTTGTCAAACCATCTTTTCTTCTTCTTGGAGCAATGCTTGTTTTTATTGGAGGTTGGATTGGAATGACTTATTTCGTAAGAGGCGAGTTTTATCGTGAAAAAGCAAAGGACTACGTTTCTGCTGCAATTTCGATTGGAACGACCGATTTAAATGTAATGTTTAAGCACATTCTTCCAAATGCTTTGACACCTGTTATCACTTTTGCACCTTTTGCAATTGTTGGTTACATTTCTTCGTTAGTTGCTTTAGATTTTCTTGGTTTCGGACTTGCTCCACCAACTCCAAGTTGGGGCGAATTAATCAGTCAAGGAACCCAAGACATTCGTTATTGGTGGTTAATCGTTTCGCCTTTAATTGCAATGTTTTTTACTCTAATCACAATTATTTTCATCGGAGAAGGAATTAGAGAAGCATTCGATCCAAAAGTTTACTCAAGGTTAAGGTAAAAAATGAATAGAGAAAAATTAATCCAAATTAGAAATTTACACACTCAATTCAGAACAGAATCGGGAATTGCAAAAGCTGTCAACGGAGTAACTTTTGACATTTATCAAGGCGAAGTTCTCGGAATTGTAGGTGAATCGGGTTCAGGAAAATCAGTTACTTCACTTTCACTCAACAGACTCATTCCAAATCCACCAGGTGAAATCGTCGAAGGTGAAGTGATTTACAACGGAATAAATTTGTTAGACCTTTCTTACGAAGAAATGCGGAATTATCGTGGGAAAGATATTGCAATGATTTTCCAAGAACCAATGACCTCTTTGAATCCTGTTTTCAAAGTTGAATTACAGATGAATGAAATTTTGATGAAACACGAAGGTCTTAGCTGGAAAGAAGCGACTGAAAAAAGTATTGAAATGCTTGCAGCAGTTGGTATTCCTGCTCCAGCAGAAAGAATGAAAGATTATCCGCATCAATTTTCTGGCGGAATGAGACAGCGTGTAATGATTGCAATGGCGTTAATTTGTAATCCTGCTTTGTTAATCGCTGACGAACCAACAACTGCTCTTGACGTAACAATTCAAGCTCAGATTTTGGATTTGATGATTAGACTCAAAGAAAAAAGAAAAGAAGCAGCAGTGCTTTTGATTACTCACGATTTGGCAGTAGTTGCTGAAACTTGTGAAAGAGTAATTGTGATGTACGGTGGAAAAATCCAAGAGATTGCACCAGTTGAAGAACTTTTTGCAAATCCTTTACATCCTTACACAAAAGGACTTTTAAGTTCAATTCCAAGACCTGACCAACAAAAACAAAAACGTCTTAAAGCAATTCGTGGAATGGTTCCTTCAATTATGAATATGCCAGTTGGTTGCAAATTTTGTACTCGTTGTGATGATGTTCTTGACCATTGCGAATCTCAAGAACCTGAACTTAAAGAAATGACTCCTGGACATTTTGTAAGATGTCATTTGTACTAGAGTTTCTAAACTAAAAAGAAAAAAATTCGGATAGATTTTTAAAATGTCAGACAATAATATTTTACTCAAAGTAAGAGACCTTAAAGTAAAATTTCCAATTATGGGCGGAATTTTTCAGAAAAAGGTCGCAGAAGTTAGAGCCGTTGACGGAGTTTCCTTTGACGTTATGAAAGCAGAAACTCTCGGAATCGTTGGTGAATCAGGTTGTGGGAAATCAACTCTCGGAAAAGCATTAATCAATGTTTTACGCCTTACTGCTCCTGGAGTAGAAATTTCTGGCGAAGTTTTGCTCGAAAAAGATGGAAGTTACATTGACTTGCTCAAACTCAACAAAAAAGAAATGTCGATTTACAGACCAGACATTCAAATGATTTTTCAAGACCCATTTTCGTCTTTGAATCCAAGAATGTTAGTCGGTGAAATTATCCAAGAACCTTTGGATATTAACACAAAACTTTCCAAAGCTGAAAAAAGAGATAAAGTTGCTTGGCTTTTGGAAAAAGTAGGGCTTTCGGCAGAGCAATCTTCTCGTTACCCTCACGAATTTTCTGGTGGACAAAGACAAAGAATCGGGATTGCAAGAGCTCTTGCAACAAATCCAAGATTAATTATCGCTGATGAACCTGTCTCTGCTCTTGACGTTTCGATTCAAGCTCAAGTTATAAATTTGATGATGGACTTGCAGGAAGAATTCAATCTTTCTTTTATGTTTATCGCTCACGACCTTTCAGTTGTGGAACACATTTCTTCAAGAATTGGAGTGATGTATTTGGGAAATTTGGTTGAAATTGGAAGTTCCGATAATGTTAATGATTCTCCAAAACACCCTTACACACAAAGTTTACTTTCCGCAGTTCCTATTCCAGACCCAAAAAGTAAAGAGAATCGCAAAAGAATTGTGCTTCAAGGAGATGTTCCTTCGCCTTTGGCAAAACCTTCGGGTTGCGGATTCAGAACTCGTTGTTTTATCGTAAAACCTGAATGTGCAAACGGAGTTCCACCTTTAGATGAAAAAGCAAAAAATCATTTTGCAGCTTGTCCTTACACAGAATAAATTTTGAATATTGTAGGGAACTAAAATTTTTGTTCCCTACAATATTTTTTCAAACTTATGGTAAGACAGAATCGTCTTTGATTACAATTTGATTTTCACTGTCGTTTACCACTTCTGCTTCGCCTTTAACAACAACATTTTTTCCAAATTTAACATCACCTTTTACTGTTAATTTTTCACATTCCAAAAGTGAAGGAGTGTGTGGAATTCGGCTTTCCATTTCATTAATCAATTTGTAATATTTTGAATCTAAGTTTACGAGAATTTGTCCTAATTTACGTTCAGGGTTTCCAATCACCTCAAAATCATCAGTCAAAATGTAAGCATCTGAACGAACTGCTAATAAATCATTTGTCGTTTTCACAGGTGCGAATCTTGTTCTTGGAACTCTGATTGCCGCTGAATTTTCGATTAGTGCAATCGCTGAGCCCATTGCTGTTTCGAGTTGATAAACAGGAGTTGAAGAACTGTCTTTCGGGTCAACCGTTTTGCTATTCCGAATCATTGGAAGCTCCAAAACATTGTCGTTTGCCTCCATCAATTTTTTGATTGAAGGAAGATGAATCCACAAACTGTTTGTGTTAAAATATCTATGTAAATTAATATTTTGGAAAAAATCCAAATCTTCTTTTGGGCATTGAGCAGATTCTCTCAAAATAAGTTGACCGCTTGAATACTTCGCAAGATGACCACCTTTTTTATCGGCTTCTGTTCTATCGGCACATTCCATCATAAATGGAAAATTGTTTTTGGCAAAGTAACCGAGAATTTTTTCGTCCATCACTGCTCCGAGGTTATCGGAATTCGAGACAAAAGCGTACTCAAATCCTGAATCTAACAAAGTATCCAACATTCCACTCGTAACTAAAGCTGTGTAAATATTTCCGTGTCCGGGAGGACACCACTCTAAATTCGGATTTTCTTCACAATTTGCAACTGTAAAGTCTTCTTGTTTAATTTTTGGAATTTTATGTTGTAAAAAGTCTAACGGAATTTTTCCTTTAAGCTCGGTGTAACTTTCCAAAGCCTCTAAAGAGTCATCGCTTGTGTTAAAGCTGTTCATCAAAACTAAAGGGATTTCACTTTTAATTGCCTGCTTGGCGATAATGTCTAAAAATGTCAAACCATTTTTAACCTCAAGTAAAGATTTTGCTTTTGACAAACCCATACTTGTCCCAAGTCCACCATTTAGTTTTAGCAAAATCGTTTTTGGCAAAGCAGACTTTCCAAATTCTGTAAATTCCTCGCTAAAAGAATCTGAATCAGGTAGATTTTTGACAGCTTGAATTTCATTTTCGGAAATCATTCCTGTTTCGCCTATTACGAGTTTTTTGTAATAAAATTCAAAAGTATTTGTTACGACTTGTGGTAAACCTTCTTTTTCCATTTTTTGGGCAAATGCTTCAAATTTTTTTTGTGAAAATGTCATTTCTTTTCCATATTTTTATTTATTTTTTCTTTTAGGCAAACTTTGTTCAATTTTGATTTTAATAAATTTTAAACTGTAAATCTGAATTTTCTATAAAGAAATTCGTGGGTCAATTTTTGAATAAATAAAATCAACAAGTAAATTTATCAGAACGTAGGAGAGCGAAACTGCTAAAACACAACCTTGAACCAAAGGGTAATCTCTGTTTTGAACTGCACCAATCAAAAGCCTTCCAATTCCGGGCCAAGAAAAAATTACTTCCGTAATTAATGTTCCACTAAGCAAAGCTCCAAATTGTAATCCTACAACAGTTACAACAGGTAAAATTGCATTTCTAAGAGCGTGTTTGAGAATTACCGCCGATTTTTTCAGCCCCTTAGCTTTTGCCGTTCTAACAAAATCCTCTCCCAAAATCTCAATTAAACTTGATCGTAAAACTCTTGTAACAATCGCTGACATTCCCAACCCCATCGTTAAAGCAGGTAAAATTAAATGAGAATCTAAACCGTAACCTTCAACAGGCAAAATTCTAAGAGTTACAGCAAATAAAATTATTAGCAAAGGTCCAAGCCAAAAATTTGGCATTGAAACTCCAATTAGGGTAAAAAGCAAAGAGCCTGAATCCCAAATCGAGCCTTTTTTGATTGCTGAAATTATTCCCGCAGGAATTGAAATCAGAATTGAGACCAAAAGACTTGCCAAAGTCAAAGCAATTGTTGCAGGATAACGGTCAACGATTAAATCCAAAACTGGATTTTTGAGTAAAATCGAATTTCCAAAATCGCCTGAGAAAATGTTTTTTAGGAAGATTAAATATTGTGTGAAGATTGGTTTGTCAAGACCAAGTGAAGCACGCAAAGCAGCAACGTCAGTTTACGTGGCAGTTTCTCCGAGGATAATTTCGATTGGGTCACCAGGAATAAAATGAACAATTAGGAAG
>QQUF01000017.1 GCA_008501735.1 Calditrichota bacterium
ACATTAATTTATTTGTAAGTCCGGATAAAGGAGTAACTTGGAATTCTCCGACAAAATATCCTTACGCTTCTCATTTTGGTTTTACAGCTCGTAGCGATACAGCCTACGATTACCAAGAAAGTGGAGCCGGTGGAAGTATTTATCAAGCAAGAAGTTATGATTCGGGAGCAACATTCCAACCTTACGAAACAATTGCAGACACAATTTATGCATCAATTCAAACTCCTAAAATTGCTATCGGTGGTAATTCAATACTTCTTTGTCGTGTTGGAGATGATGTTAGTCTTTCTGATAATTTTGCTTATCGTTCATTTGACTTAGGGAACACTTGGTTACCACCTTTTAACATAACTCCTCCGAATATTGATTCACAATTTCCTGATGTTTATTTCCATTCGGGTAAGTTTCATTTTTCAGAAGGTTTTGGTTTTGCTGTTTACAATCGAAGCGATGACTTTGGAAACAGTTTTACACCTCATTGGTTGCTTTGTCTTCCAACAGACAATTGTGCTGTTGACGAACAACAACAAATCACTGCTCACGAAAATAATGTCTTTGTTACTTTTGTTGACCCAAGTGAAGACCCTAAATACAGAATGTTAACAAGGTTTTCAAGAGATGACGGAGATAATTGGTCTCAAGTTCAAATATCTTCAAAAGAAGACCCAAACTTTCCAGCAGTAGGAACTTGGATTTCTACTGCTGTAGATGACAGTATTTTTTATGTTGTTTATCGTGCAGTTGATTATACAGTTGGAGACCCTTTTGGAGTTCACGAACTTACTTTCCGCAGAGGCTTTTACAAGTTTCCTTTTTTGAGTTTTGAACCTGATACTTTGAAAATCAATTCACAGTTTTTACCAAGTCAGTTGAATACAAACTTTACAGTTAGAAATACAGGTGTAATTGACTTAGAAGTCTCACAAATCGAGCTTCCAAGTTGGATAACTTTACTTTCAGATTCAAGTTTTACACTTCAACCTGATTCAACCAAACAAATCGAAATTCAACTTGATTTGACACAACCACTTCTTGAAGCAGAACTTCTCTTTCACACAAACCAACAAATTGATTCAATCAGAAGTTTTGTTGTTTTAGTTGACACTGTTATTACTGACTTGGGAGAAAAAGAAAACTTACCAAATAAGTTCTCATTGAGTCAGAACTACCCAAATCCATTTAATCCAACAACTACGATTAATTACGAATTACAAATTACGAATTACGAGAAATCGACTCTTACAATTTTTAATGTTTTGGGTCAGAAGGTTAAGGAGTTTGAATTAACTAAGAAAGTCGGTTCGGTAGTCTGGAATGGAACCGATAATTTTGGAAATCCTGTGAGTTCAGGAGTTTATTTGTACCGTCTAAGAAACGGTAGTCTTAGTAAAACCCAAAAGATGGTTTTGTTGAAATGATTAAATGAGAACCCGACGAAAAAAGTCGGAGTCTCAAAAAATTCTGAGATTCTCACTCAAAGTGAGGCTCTCAATTCACTGTGTTAATAAAATATTAAAAAAATAGAGAAAATAAATGTTAAAAGAGAAACTAAGAGTAGTAGAAGTAGCTTTAATTTTCGTTTTACAAGCAAGTTTTTGTTTTGGTGAAAGTCCTCCGAGAGCTTACACAGAATTTGAGAATTACCTTTCAAATGAAAAAGTAATCACAAAAAGATACCAAAGTTCTGGTAGTAGTGAAACTTATGTTTTGGTTGGAGTAACTAACCCTGAGAATGGAGAAGCAACACTTTACAGAAGTGTAGTAAGTGGAGTTCCAACTTATGAATGGACAGTTTTGCTGAAAGACGGTTTCAACTTTTTCGATGAACCAGTAAAAGCGATTTCAGTTAGTGCAAGAAACACAAGGCACATTTTTGTTCAGAGTGAGAGCGGAGAAATTTACTTCACAACTGATGGAGGTTTTAGTTTTGAAAAATCAGAGAGCTTAGACGCACCACAGAATAAAACCCATTTTGAAACACTTGTAAAAGATTTTGATTTAAGTTCAGAATTTCAAGCATCAAAAACGACCCCTTCAAAATACACAAATCAAATAAATGATTTACCGCCTTATGCACCGACAGTTTGGGACACAATTTTATGGGATTCAACAGAGACTTTGCTTACAAGTAACATTCCTTCAGGTTGGTTGGCATTTATGCACGGAAGAATCGAAGTTGATGATTCGGGTTTTGTTCACATTGCAGCAGTTCAAGAAGATAGATTGCTAAGATATTTTAGAAGCACCGATTACGGAGTAAGTTTTGAACCCGAAGTTGTCTTTCCTGATACAATTGGTGGCTCCCGTGAAATTGTTGTAACTGAGAATAATGTCTATCTCTATACAATCAATCCTACGATAGGCTATCCTAATCCTCAAGTTAATTTGTTTGTAAGTCAGGATAAGGGAACAACTTGGAACTTACCAACTAAATTTCCATTTGGAGCGCATCCGGGAGTAACAGCTCGTGGTGATACAGTTTATGATTACCAAGAAAGTGGAGCAGGAGGAAGTATTTATCAAGCAAGAAGTTATGATTCGGGAGCAACATTCCAACCTTACGAAACAGTTGCAGACACAATTTATGCATCAATTCAAACTCCTAAAATTGCCATCGGTGGTAATTCAATACTTCTTTGTCGTGTTGGAGATGATGTTAGTCTTTCTGATAATTTTGCTTATCGTTCATTTGACTTAGGGAACACTTGGCTACCACCTTTTAACATAACTCCTCCGAATATTGATTCACAATTTCCTGATGTTTATTTTCATTCGGGTAAGTTTCATTTTTCAGAGGGTTATGGTTTTGCAGTTTACAATCGAAGTGATGACTATGGAAACAGTTTTACACCTCATTGGTTGCTTTGTCTTCCAACAGACAATTGTGCTGTTGACGAACAACAACAACTTACTGCTCACGAAAGTAATGTCTTTACTACTTTTCTTGACCCGGGTGATGCACCAAAAGACTATTTGATAACAAGGTTTTCAAGAGATAACGGAGACAATTGGTCTCAAGTTCAACTCGCTTCTCAACAAGCTCCAAGCTATTTGGGAATAGCTCCTTGGTATTCTACTGCCGTAGATGACAGTATTTTTTATGTTGTTTATGTAGATGATAATGGAACGCCTTTTGAGTCATTAAAACTAAGGTTCCGTCGAGGTTTTTACAAGTTTCCATTTTTGAGTTTTGAACCTGATACTTTGAAAATCAATTCACAGTTTTTACCAAGTCAATTAAGCACAAACTTTACAGTTAGAAACAAAGGTGTAATTGATTTGGAAATTTCACAAATAGAGCTTCCAAGTTGGATAACTTTACTTTCTGATTCAAGTTTTACACTTCAACCTGATTCAACCAAACAAATCGAAATTCAACTTGATTTGACACAACCACTTCTTGAAGCAGAACTTCTCTTTCACACAAACCAACAAATTGATTCAATCAGAAGTTTTGTTGTTTTAGTTGACACTGTTATTACTGACTTGGGAGAAAAAGAAAACTTACCAAATAAGTTCTCATTGAGTCAGAACTACCCAAATCCATTTAATCCAACAACTACGATTAATTACGAATTAGGAATTACGAATTACGAGAAATCAGAACTAATAATCTATAACATTCTTGGAGAGGAGGTGAAATCTTGGAAACTAAGTTCCAGTTCAGGTGAGGTAGTTTGGAATGGAACTGATAATTTTGGGAATCCTGTAAGTTCAGGAGTTTATTTGTATCGTCTAACAAACGGTAGTTTTAACAAAACCAAAAAGATGGTTTTGTTAAAATGATTTAATTGAGAACCCGACGAAAAAAGTCGGAGTCTCAAAAAATTCTGAGATTCTCACTCAAAGTGAGGCTCTCAGTTCTTAACTGTATTTTCAGTAGTGGTAAAAATAAAACATTAGAGACCTGCGAAAATTTCTAAATGCTTTTATCCAAATTAGGCTTAACAGCTTTTAAAAATCTGTCAAGTTTTGCAAGAACCATTGCTACTGGTGATACAACAAATTAATTAATTCAAAAAGGAATTATTAAAATGTTGAAAAGGCAAACTTTGATGGCAACATCAGTAATTTTAGCTTCGGCTATATGTATTCAAGCACAAACCACTGTAACACATTCAAATAATTTTGAGGTTTACAATGGTGAATTCAAGGAATTTAGAAGTGTAAAAGACATTTCTATTTCTGATGATAAAGTCTATGTAATTAATTCAAGCTTTTACTTGGAAGGAACAACCACATTCAAACACAATACCGATGAGACTGTCGGTGCTATGTTAAAATCAAATCCAACTGCCGGATTTTCGGAGTTTGTGATAAATGAAACAACAGCCGAATTTTCCAAAACAGATAAAAAGAATGTAAATTCAATCACTTCTGCAACAGTTGGAAGCGATGAGATTTTATTCCTTGGAACCACAAATAGTCAAGTAAGAAAATACACTGGTTCATCTTGGGAAGATGAAGATGACTCAGAAACAAACTTGCCTATAAATTTTTCTGCAAATGCCTTTGCTAATTTTGAAGACCTTAACTTTACAAAAACCTTACTTGGTTTATCGAATGCCACAAATACAAGCGGAACCCCTCAAGCAACTCTTTACCAAGCTACAATGAATGTTGGAATTGCAGATTGGGCAAAGATTAACAAAAAGACAGGAGTTGAATTCAAAATGCCTGTTGTAGATATTTTGGTAAGTGATTATTCTGAGTATGGAACAAAGGTATTTGTAGCAGTCAATGATGGGAAGGGTGATAATGGAGCAGATGTAGATATTTCTCCTACAGATACAACTCAAGTAAATCAAAATGGGATTTGGGTCTCAGATGATTTATCGGCAGGTTTTACAAAATTAGAGCTTCTTGACGGAAGTTCTAGCCCGATTAAAGAGCAGTATTTTATTACAAGTCTTGGTTATGCCGCACCTGACAAACATTCGGATAATGCAAGTGCTTGGTTTGATACTGAAATTATTTTTGGGGTTTATAACATTCCCGATGGAATTGGAGACAACGAACCTACTTTACCTTATGTAACTCAAGAAGATGACGGAATTGTTGACCAATACGGTTGTGGAATTCTTGCTCAGAAAATTGATGCAACAGACGGAACTGCTTTGGGAGATTGGAACCAATACAATTTAAGTCACGAAAATGGGACTTCTTCCGGTGATTTTGTTTCCCAGACAGAAGCGGCAAATTTTTTGACAGATATGGAATTTATTTACGAATTTGATTCACAAACAGCAGGAATGCCAGCTATTTATGTTTCAGATTATGGAAATGGTCTTTACAGATTATCAGATTTGAGCTACAACAATCTTTATGGAGCTTCAAGCACAGCACAAATCGGAAGTTACACTTGGGACGGTTCAACAGGTGGACAAAAAGAACATCTGACAAATCTTGAAGAAAACCGAGATTTCGGAGCTTTTACATTGCAAAGTGAACTGTATGAAGACACTAACGAAAATAAACTCCAAGATATTTATCTCGGTGGTTTTAGAAGTTGCCAAAGAATGCTTTCGCCTAAATCGAATGACAAAGAATGGACAGCTTTAAAAGGATATGTTGAGCCTCAACACGGAATCGAATATGTTAATACTAGTGTTATCACTTCCACCCAAAATTCAACAGAACCAACACCAAGAGGAATCGTAGCAACAAATGGCAGTGTTTACATAAATATGACTAATGATTCTGACCTTGACGAGACTACCAAGTGGGAATTTTATTTTTCTCCGGGTGGTGCGATAACTTCATTTGCATCAGATAGATTTGGTGATTTAGAAGTTTATAGTAATGGACTTGAGCCTAATACTGATGCAAATGTAACAGACGGAATGGTTGTTGGTTGTAATCACGAAGACTTTGTAAAAGTAGTAAGTAGTGCAGTAGTCAGTGACCCACGAAATACAATCTATAATGTGAAAGAAGGCTATTCAATAAATTGGGATAATCTACCTGCTACTTTTAGTTCGGGTGATTCTTATGGTGAAAGAACAAATTATTACAATCGTAAAAGATTAGTAAATGATTTGGCTCTTATTGGAGGAAATAACCCTATTGTCATTGGAGCGATTGGAGATTGTCCGGGAGGAGCGAATAAGGATTGCGACGAAAGTATAACAGCAACAACTAATGGAGATAACTTGAGATTTATTATTGCAGGAACTCCTGACAATTTACAAGGAATTCATAAATATGTCTCAGAAAGTTACGATGGAGTTCCTACATCATCTGATGTAAATGTAACAAAATTAGGTTTATGGTCTGATTTACTAAAAACTTCTTCGACTCAAACCTTTGGAACAGATGAGTTCTTTGATGATGGTTATCACGCAATTTATGGTATTTCAGATAACGGAACAAAAGTTTGGGAAGTTTATTTAAATACTGATGAGAGCCTAAAAAAGATAACTTCAAAAACATCAATTACGGGTGTAACAGGAACTTTTAATGACATCAGTGTTGCAACAACGAATTTTATTTCTGCAATTCCAAACTTAGATGCAGAGGATTTGTTTTACAGCGTAATGCTTGCAGGTAGTAATGGAATTTTTATTAGCGAAAGAGTTAATGAAGATGACGTAACGAATCCGTCTTTTTCTTCTGTCTTGAATACTACATTTGAAAATATTAGTCCAATTGCGAATTTGGGAAGTAATTCATCTTACCTAACTTTTTCCGAAAGACCAATGCGTTCAGTCAATGAAAATGAAGTTCTTTGCGTTTACTCGAACAGTGGTGAAAGTTGGAATAATATTATTTATACAAACAATCTAATTGAAGGCGACTTTGGAAATTGTAACACGATACCGAGTAATATCACTTTTGAACGAGAAGATATTGATTGGATAAAAGTTACAGATTTTGATAGTCATACTTTGCCTTACCCCAAGTCTTTGTGGTATTCAAATGACTCGGAAAGGGGAGTTCAAGCTACTGATGCAAATGGCAATCCTATATGCACTTCTTTATTCGGAACATCATTTGGAAATTATGAAGATAGATTGTTTGCTGTTTGTAATAAACGTGTTGACGAAAACTTATGGGTTTCAAAAACCGATAATATTTTCAAAATTTCAGATACTGAAATTTCCGATTTGTTAACCAATAATAGCACTATAAATCTAAGAGGGAGTTTTTGGGTTGAACCTGTAAGTGATGTACAAATTAATACGGGGAAAACCTTAGATTTAGCTCCTAATCAGACAGCGTATGGAAGTATTGCAGGTCTGTATTTTTTCTCAAAAGATTCTCCAACTCATAAAATTGATTTGAATGGCGGAACTTTAAAAGTTTCTGATGCTATAATTTCTTCGACTCGTCAAAATTCGACTCCAAGAGTAGGCGATTCAGGGACTGATGATGACTGGACAGGAATTGGAATTAGTAGCAATAATTCAGAAATTGAGATTTCCGGTAGTACTATTGCAAACTGTGAGTTTGGTGTATTTAAAAATTCGGCAACGGTTTTTAATGATGTTAAATTAGACTTGAATGAAACTTCAATAGATAATGTGAAAAGGTATGAGATTTATTTAACCAATCTGACCACCTATCAAAAAAACCAAATAAAACTTTACCTTTGTGAATTTACAGGGTCTAATTTTGGAACAAATGGAGCAGGAGTTTTCCTTAATAAGGTAAACTTTACAGGTTTGGAAAAAGACTATAGTGTATCAATAGATACTTGTAGCTTCTTAGGTAATAGGAATTATGGAGTTTATGTTTCAAATGCATCGGATATTGAAATAAATAGAAACATTTTGGAAGGAATTATTGATTACGATGCCATAAGTATTTCCGATGTCTCAAATAGTACTGCCAGAATCCATAGAAATAAGATTTCAGGTGTTTTAAGTGGTTCATTAAAACCTATCAATGGAATTTATTGTTCTGATAGCAGAACGGATATTTGGAACAACAAAATCGAAGATACCAAATATGGAATTTATTTAACGAATAGTACGGAATCTCATATTGAAGAGAATAATCTTATTGCTAACACAGCTAATTCAATAGCAGGAATTGGAATAAATGGAGCTGATAATTTTGTTTCGGGAGCCGGAATCAAAGTTTGGACTAATAGAGATATTAAAGGTTACCCAAAAGCAATTTGGGCTTCTTCAAATGAAACCGGTTTAAATCTTGACGTAGGTAAAGAAGATGATTTTGACAAAGCCAATAAAATTCACAGAAATTCTTATGCTTTTTTCTTTGAGTTAAATAGTTCGGGCTTCACTTCAAAAATTCGTCGAAACACAGCCTTTGAACAACAAAACAAATTCATTTATGTTTCTTCAAACAATTCAAGCACAACAATTGATGCAGGTTTAGAGGAGGATAATGGAGAAAACTCCTTTGATCCATTAAACTCTTCTACTCCACCAATATCATTTGATACTTCTGTCAGAGTAGAAAATCTTTCTACTTCAACCACTGTCCACGCAGTAGGTAATTATTGGGGAATTCCGGAAGAAGAATTAAATACAAATGGTAGTGCTTATTTTGACGGAACAATTAATTGGAGTCCGGCACTTTTTGCAAAACCAACACAATTGCCTAAAGTAACAACTGAAATAATTCCTGAAAGTTTTTCACTCAAGCAAAATTATCCAAACCCTTTTAATCCTTCAACAACAATTGAGTATTGGATTCCGAATCAAGGTGAAGGTTTTGTAACTCTAAAAATTTACAATGTCCTTGGACAGGAGGTGAAAACTTTAGTCAATGAAGTTAGACAAACCGGAATTCATAAAATTTTGTGGAATGGAACAGATGAAAATGGTAAATCTGTAGCTTCGGGAGTTTATTTCTACCGAATTAATGCAGGCGACTTTGTAAGTAGCAAAAAACTTTTACTTCTCAAATAGGAGAATTTTAAAATGAAGACTATAAAACTTTTCAGCATAATAATTTTAACATTAATGGCTTCCATAAGTTTTTCTGAGGAAGCAGAAATTTCTTTAAGTAATCTGACAACAGTTCAAGATTCACTTTTTGGAACAATTTTTCAAGGAAGTTTTAATTTACCAACTGACTTGGATTCATTGGCAGAAGTTAAATTTGCAGAAGTGCAACTTAGCTCAAACTTAGTTTTTGCTGATTCAAGTGAACTATTAATAACTGAATTCATTCCATTGAACGCTGATGGAACGGCTAATGAAAGTTACAGCTCAACAGAAGTTCAAAGTTTGGTAAGAAATGGAAATGTCTTCTTTGACATCACCAAACTTATTGTTGATTGGAAAGATGGAATTTTGGGGAATAATGGATTTGTTGTAAGAAAAAAACATCCGAACTCAACGGATCCTTCTCCTTCTTTCATAAACTTACCTGATGGAAATATTGCGAAAGTAAAAGTAGTTTACTTCAAATAAGTTTCACCCTTTTTAAGAAATAAGAACTCTCGAATTCGAGCTTCGGGAGTTCTTTTATAGAAAATCGAAGAATTATTTCCTTGTGAAATAAGAATTTGATTTTTTGCACTTTAACAGAATATTTATACTTCTAAGAATTAACGATTAAGTTTGATTTCTTCACCTAAACTCA
>QQUF01000005.1 GCA_008501735.1 Calditrichota bacterium
CTCAGAATGACAAATTTTAAAAATTCTTAAGTCAATGCCCTTGGGCTTTGAGCCATCGGATAGAAAAGATTGGGAATTTACCGAAGTAACAACATTTTTTTAGTTAATTGAGATTCGCCTGATTTTAGTCTGTAAAAATAAATTCCACTTGAAACTTGTTTTCCAATTGAGTTTGTTCCATTCCAAACCACCGAACCTTTTGTTTCGAGCAAATCGAACTCTTTCACCTTTTCACCCAAAATATTAAAGATTGTCAATTTTGCATTTTCGTAATTCGTAATTGGTAACTCGTAATTTATCAAAGTCGTCGGATTAAAAGGATTTGGATAATTCTGACTTAATTGAAACCCATCTATCAAATTATTTTCTTCTTCAACAGAAACTACAATTAAGCCAGTAACATTAATTTCTTTTATCGGAACTACAGGTTCACTTGTGTGAATAAATAATGTTTTATTAAAGAACCCAAGATTAGATGAGTTGAAAGATAAATCAAAAGTAAAAGAGGAATCAGGCTGAATTGTTATTGGTAATTGGCTTTGAGAAGAAAATTCAGGTGGGAAATCAAATTGATTCATTTCTAAGTTTCTATTCCCTTGGTTAGTGATTGTTATACTTGTATCAATTGCTATATTTGAAGGTGTTAACCCATAATTAATTGATTTATGAGATGAAGAAAACAAGCCGTAGTGATAAAAACCTCGTCTTAGATTTAACTTGATATCGCCACTAGCTCCGTCAATACTAGTAAAAACGGAATAAATCAATGAATCTTTTACACTTATTGAGATTTCTCTATCTATCCCAATAAATAATGGGTCTATCTCAGAGACTAAAGAGGGTTGAGACCAATTGTATCCATTATCTCGGGAGAACCTGAGCATTAATCTATCTTCTGGGTAATTTATTTCATCTTGCCATAGGGTAAAAACATTATTTCCTTTTGAAGAAACTCTTTGCCCGACATCTGCGTGACAATCAGGTATTCCACTACATAAAGTTATGTGAGAAGTAAATGTATTTCCAAAATCATCACTGCGGTTGTAAACTACTCCACCACCATTTTGTACCAAATGAAAAGCTCCTTCATCATACCAAGAGTGTGGAAACTGAGTATCAATATCTATTGGGGTTACAAGATGTTGAGGTAACCAATTGTTTCCTTTATTGAATGATCTGTAAGCATAAATGCTTGTTACAGTGCTGTCACTTCCTGTTCTAAAGTAAAGTATTGAGTTTCCTCCAATCGAAATAGTTGGGCGTTGGATAGAAGCTAAAAAAGGCCCTCCAATCAATGAATAAGGAGAAAAACTTTGACCTGAATTATAGCTTATTGCTTGAAATCCTCCTCCCTGTGAAGGAGATTCTTGATAGTCATAAACTGTGTCCTCAATTGCTGAAATATTTGAATGAGTTGCAAAAGAATATTCAATCACAGGATTCCAATTGGCTCCTTTATCAGGACTAACAAGAAGTTGCAGTTTAGGGTTTGGATGAAAAATTGATTCTATTGCATAAACATAAACAAAATCTCCTGTGGAAATTATTCTATAAACTCCGGGTATTGTGTCCTCTAAAACAACTTCTAGTTCAAAAGTTACTCCGTAATCGGTACTGCGAAAATACCGTAATAAATCATCCTCTTTTACTGTAATTACGTGAACTAAACCTGAATCACCAACAGCAACTCTTCCGTGCATATACGCTCCTCCGGGAAGAACATTATTTGTCAAAAGGACTTGAGTTGTATCCCATAAAATTGTATCCCAAACAGTAGGAGCGTCAGGTGGCAAATCATAAATCTGATTTGTGTATTTATTTGAATCAAAATTTAAAAACTCCAAACTGTTTTCAATCTCTTTTACACTTTCTTGAAATTCTAAAACAGACTTCGGTTTCGGCATTTCACTTTTTTGAAAGAAATTACCTCCGTCTCGACTAAAGAAAATTCCTTCTTTGCTCAAAACATAAATTGTGTTTTCAAATCGTTCACTCAGTAAAATCTCTTCAACAGGTAAATCAAAAAAATGAGCATCGTTTTTACTAAGAGTTTCCCACTCAATCAATGGATTGTGTCCAATTGTTGCTTGAAAAAGTGTAGGTTCTCCAAGAGTTTCCTTAAATCCGTAAATGACTCTTGTTTGATTCTCTTTTAAATCATTGAACTTAATTAGAACATTTTCAGAATTTCTAAGTTCTTTTTCAAGCTCTTTATAGGTTTGTGGTGGAACATTTATTCCAAACAGATTGCTTAAACTCAGAAGCAAAACAAAAATTGTAATTGAATTTTTCATAACCTTCTCCATTTTTCAAGACTAAAACAACTTATCAGATGGGCTTGAAACCATTGGATAAGAACTTTTTTCCATAGAATAGCTCCAAGCTATCCTATGGATTTTTAAAATTTGTAAATCTAAACTGTAACTGTCATTCTGAACGGAGTGAAGAATCTCTTAGAAAGTGCCTCTGTTGTCGGGATTCTTCATTTCATTCAGAATGACAAATTTCTAAAAATCCTTAAGTCAACGTCATTGAACTTGAAGCCATCGGATGTAAAATTAGACATTTATTTTAATTTAAGGAATGGAAATAAATGTTGAGTAAAAAAGTTTTTTGGGAAATTCTCAATTCCGTTAAAAGCTAATCGTTTTGGAGGTCTGTTCTCAGGTAAAAAAGCAGTTCCAAAAATCCAATCCCAAAGGCTTAAATTAATTGCAAAATTTTTGTTAAATGATTTCTCACCAAAGTAATCGTGATGCCAAATGTGCATTTGTGGCGAGTTGAAAAAATATTTCAAAACTCCAATGTCAAGTCTGAAATTTGAATGATTGAAGTGTCCCATAAAAACATCAAAACCTGCGAGGTAAAAAAAGATTTTGTTGTCAAATCCAAGAAATGCAATCGGCAAGTAGAGTAGAGTTTTGTAAAAAACAATTTCTGCCCAATGAAATCTCATCGAACCAATCCAATCCATTGTTTCGATGCTGTGGTGAACTTTGTGAAATTTCCAAAGAAAAGGAACTCTATGAAGCAAGTTGTGAACGCACCAACGCAGAAAATCTAAAATAAAAAATGCAATCCCAAATTGGATAAAAATATTCAAATCCGAAAGTGCATTGAAGTAAACTAAATCTTTAAGTCCAATTGTTTGTACCCAATTATCAAAGTAAGTTAAGAACCAAATGGAAAGTCCATAAATCCAAACTCCAAAGTAGTGTCCGTTAAAAATGAAGTGTAGTAAATCCGTGAAAATTCCTTTGCGTAATAATTCTTGTTTCCTTTGTGGAAAGACTTTTTCAAGAATTACAAAACAAACTGAAATTCCTATGTAAATGAAAATGAAATCCATCTGTACCTTTTAGAAAATTAGTCTTTTTACTTACGAAATTTAACCAAACGAACTAATTTTTATTCAATTTACTTTTAAGGTTTTTTCAAGGTATTTCTTATCTTTTCGCAAAACTAACCAAACCAAGAGGTTCATAAAAATGACGAAATATCTTTCTGACATTGAGATTGCTCAAAAAGCAAAATTATTACCAATAAAAGAAGTCGCAAAATCAATTGGATTTGAAGATTCAGATTTGATTCCTTACGGCGAATACAAAGCAAAAATAAAAATTTCAACAATTAATAGAATCTTTGCTGAAAAGAAAAAAGATGCGAAATTAATTTTAGTAAGTGCAATAACTCCAACTCCTGCAGGAGAAGGAAAAACAACAGTTAGCATTGGTTTAACTCAAGCACTCAAACAAATCGGAAAAAATGTAAACGTAGCTTTGAGAGAGCCTTCTCTTGGACCTTGTCTTGGAATGAAAGGTGGAGCAACAGGAGGCGGTTATTCGCAAGTTTTGCCAATGGAAGACATAAATCTACATTTCACTGGCGATTTACACGCAATCACAACAGCTAACAATTTAATCAGTGCGGCTTTAGACAACAGCCTCCATTTCAAAAGTGATTTAAACATCAATCCTCGCGATGTTTCTTGGAAGCGAGTTATGGATATGAATGAAAGAGCTTTGAGAGATATTGTGCTTGGACTTGGTGGAAAAGGAAACAGTGTTCCAAGAGAATCAGGATTTGACATCACAGCGGCTTCTGAAATTATGGCGATTCTTTGTCTTTCAAACAGTTACTCGGAACTCAAAGAGAAAATTAGTAACATTCTTCTCGGCTTCACAAATGACAACAAACCAGTTTTGGTTAAAGATTTGAATGTTGAAGGTGCAGTAACAGCTTTGCTAAAAGAAGCACTTTTACCAAACTTAGTTCAGACAACAGAAAATGGAGCAGCATTCATTCACGGAGGTCCTTTTGCAAATATTGCTCAAGGTGCAAACTCGATTATGGCAACGAAACTTGCAATGAAATGTGCAGATTACACAGTAACGGAAGCAGGTTTTGGTTTTGACCTTGGAGCAGAAAAATTCTTCGACATTGTTTGTCATTACGGAAAATTTAAACCTTCTGCGGTTGTGATTGTTGCAACAATTCGAGCTTTGAAAATGCACGGAGGAATTGCTAAAAAAGATTTAGGCGAACCAAATGCAAAAGCTGTCTTAGAAGGTCGTGGAAACTTAGAAAAACATTTGGACAGTGCAAAAAGATTTGGAATGAAACCAATTGTTGCGATTAATAAATTTGTAACTGACACAGAAGAAGAGATAAATGCCGTTAAAGAAATTTGCGAGAAAAACGATGCTGAGTTTGCAGTTGCAAATATTTGGGAAGAGGGCGGAAAAGGTGGAGTAGAATTGGCTCAAAAAGTCGCTGAAATGGCTGATTCTGACAAATGTAATTACCAAAGACTTTATGATTTGGATTCAACCGTTGAAGAGAAAATTGAAAAAGTTGCAAGAGAAGTTTACGGTGCAAATGGAATCGAACTTCACGCTCAAGCGAAAAAAGATTTGCGAAAAATCAAAAAATTAGGCTACGACAAGTTGCCAATTTGCATTGCAAAAACTCAAAATTCACTTTCTGACAATAAAGCATTAATCGGAAGACCGACAGATTTTACAATTAATGTTCGTGAAATATTAATTTCAGCCGGAGCAGGATTTTTAGTTCCTTTGACAGGAGAAATTATGAGAATGCCAGGACTTCCAAGAATTCCTGCGGCAGAACAAATTGACATTGATGACGATGGAAATATTTCAGGTTTATTTTAAATTTGGTAGAGACGCAAAATCTTGCGTCTCTACTGGTTTTATTTTAAATCGGATTTACTTGCACTTTAGTTTCGGTAGGCTTAAATTTGGTGCTTGAAAAATTGAAAAAACGAAACACTTTTTAACAAAGGAAAAATTAATGGAAACTCCATTTGAAATAATTTTACGAGTTTTGCACGTAATGGGAGCAGCAATTTGGTTAGGATTGGGAATGAGCCTTCCAAGTCGAGTTAGCGAAGCATTTAATAACGGTCAAGATTACGCAAAAAATGCAGTAAAAGGAATTAACCGTTCCGCAAACATAGTGTTAATTTCAGCAATTGCAACAGTTGGGACAGGTTTTGGTTTGATTTTTGTGGCTTACGGTGGATTTAAAGGTTTGCCAAAAAGTATTCACGTTGGTTTAAGTCTTACAATTCTTGCTTTTATTCTTTCATTTGTTTTGATTCGTCCTGCTTACAGTAAATTTGTAAATGCAGTTCAAAATGATTTTTCTCAAGCTGAAGGTTTTAAGAAAAAATATGCAATGTTTAGCGGAATCGAACACGCAATCATTTCTCTTGTTTTGATTACAATGATTTGGCGAACAATGATTTAAATGCCAAAAAGGCTTGTGTGAATGTTGAACTTTAAAAAAATTGCGATAATTTTTACAATTTCAATTCTTGTAATTCCGCCAACAATTTTTATGATTTTGTTGGCGATTTACTCTGGTGAATTACCAAAACTTCCTGAAAAATTAAACGAAATTGTCCTTTCTCCTCCAACCGAAATTTACGATTCAAGAGGGAAACTACTAACAACTCTTGGTGGTCGCAAACTTGTTTCAATCGAAAGAATTTCTCAAAATTTCCAAAAAGCAATTCTGACAGTTGAGGACTCAAGATTTGTAGAGCACCACGGAATTGACAAATTCGGAATCCTTCGTGCAATTTTTATGAACATTTTTTCAAGTCGTTCACAAGGTGCAAGTACGATTACTCAGCAACTTGCAAAAAATTTGTTCTTTAGCTTTGAAAAGAAATTTGATAGAAAAATTTCAGAAATGTTTTTGGCTTTTCAAATTGAAAGTCAGTATTCAAAATTAGAAATTTTAGAGGCTTACTGTAACCAAGTTTATTTTGGGTCAGGAGCTTTTGGAATCGAAAAAGCAGCCGAGACTTACTTTGCAAAATCCGCTTCACAACTCAACATTGCTGAGTCGGCAATGCTTGCAGGAATCCCAAAATGGCCAAGTAAATACAATCCTTACGTTAATTTCAAAGTCTCAAAAAGTCGCCAAGAATTAATCTTGAAAATGATGTACGATAACAAAGTCATTGACGCAAAAGAATTTAAGGAAGCTGTTGCATTTGAAATTGAGCTAAAGCGTTTAGTCAATACGAGTGAAATAGCACCTTACTTTGTTAATCACGTCAAAAATGAAGCGACAGAAGTTTTTGTTGAGAAATACAATTTGGAACCTGAAAAGGCTGAGCAAATGCTTTATTACGGCGGTTTGAAAATTTATACGACTTTGGAATTTGATGTTCACCAAATGGCTCAAAGAGCGATTCAGCGACAAATCATTGAATTAGATGAAAAATTAGGTTTCAAAGATTACGAAGAGTCTGACAAAAAAATAAAATATTTACAAGCGTCATTAGTTGCAATCGAACCACAATCAGGAAGAATTTTGACTTTAATTGGTGGAAGAGACCACAATATTAGTCAGTACAACAGAGCTACAAAATCGGTTCGTCAAGCAGGTTCAGGATTCAAACCTTTTGTTTACCTAACAGCTTTACAAAGTGGAAAATACACTCCAAAGACTGTAATTGAAGACAAAAAATTAGAACTTGTTTGGAAGAAGCAAAAACCTTGGAGACCAAAGAATTTTGGAAACAAATACTACGGAAATTTGATTTTGAAAAAGGCTTTGATGAAATCTTTAAACTCAGTTGCTGCACAATTAATTTATGATGTAACTCCAGAAGAAGTTATTAAAACTGCAAGTAAGTTTGGGATAAGAACAGATTTAAAACCTTACTTGAGTCTTTCACTTGGAGCTCAAGGAGTTTCACCTTTGGAAATGGCTTCTGCTTACGGAGTTTTTGCGACAGAAGGAGTTTATGCAAAACCATTTGCAATTATTAGAATTGATGATTACTTAGGTAGAAGTTTGATTGAGAACTTTGTGAAATCGGAAGTAGTTTTTACACCACAAGAAATTTTCCCGTTAGTCGATATGCTTCAAGGAGTTGTTGATGGAGGAACAGGAGTGAAAATTCGTTCGAGCGGAATTTCAAGACCAATCGGAGGTAAAACAGGTACAACAAACGAATCAGTTGACGCTTGGTTTAATGGTTTTATGCCTGATTTGGCTTGTTCTGTTTGGGTTGGTTTTGACAATAATTCTCCAATGAAGTCCAAAAAAACAAGAGGTTTAACAGGAGCTTCTGGAGCTTTGCCGATTTGGATAGACTTTATCAAGCAAGTTACAGATGGGAAATCTGCAAAACATTTCCCAATTCCCGCAGGAATCGAATTTGAAAATGTTGACTCTGAAACAGGAAATCCTCCAACAGAATCAACAATCGAAGTTCTTAAAGTTGCTTTGGTGAAGTAAAAGAGGAACTTAATAATGCTAATTTATCTTGATAATTGTTGTTTTAATTGTCCTTTCGACGACCAATCTCAATTAAAAATTAGACTTGAAACAGAAGCAAAGTTGGACATTCAAGAAAAAGTAAAACTCGGTGAATTTTCACTTTGTTAGTCATACATTCTTGATTATGAAAATGGATTAAATCCAAACTCTGAAAGAAAACAAGAAATTCAACGATGGAAGAAATTGTCAAGTTCGTTTACTTTAGAAACTTTTGAGGTTTTAGAAAAAATGAATAAAATTGTTTCTTTAGGTGTAAAGCCTTTAGATGCTTTGCATATTTCTTGTGCAATCTTTATGAATTGTGATTATTTTCTTACAGTTGATAACGGAATTCTAAAAAAGATGGATGATTTTCAAGAAATCAAAGTTATAAATCCTGTAAACTTTGTAGTAAATAGGTAAATAAAAATGATTAGTGATTCTGAAATAAAAACTTTAGGCTTAGACATTTTAAGTAAAAATTTAGGGGTTGTTGAAGCTGAAAGGTTCGTCGCCCTTATTCAGAGAGATAATTTTGATTATACAAAGTGGAGGAGGAACTTGCTAAAAGAAGAATGTGGAGAGGAAATAAGTAAAAAAGCTATGGAGTTTCAGAAAAAACTCAAATTATAAAAATTTATTAACCTTTAAAAAGAATTTGAAATCAAATGTTAACTACCAATGAAATTCAAGATTTAGTCCAAGGTTATGGACAACGAGTAAACGAGGGAAGAACAATTAAACAAATTGTTGAAGATGGAGATTTACCACGTCTAAAAGGCTCAACCATTTTAGAAGGTAAAGTTTCAGATTCTGTATTCGGAGACAGATTAAAAACAAAAAACGGAATTTCTATTAGGTTAATGTTCAGAGGGAATAGGATTTCAACTCACGACCAAAATCGTGGAGCAATTCCTTTTAAAGACCAAGTTCTTGCAATGAATCACGCTCATATGCTTGGGTTAGTTAAAGATGTTCTTGGTTCGTCACAGTTTGAAGTTCCTGACTTAGAGCCAAGTTCAACAGTGATTCCGGCAGAAAATTTAGATTTAATTATGCTCGAAAATGTTTTGAGAATGTTTAATGCAAAAAGTTCAACTTCTACTTCTTTGTACCAACATTGGCTACAAGCTAAAGAAGATGGACTTGAAAAATTCAATTATGCTGGTCACGAAATTATTACTAATGAACTTAGCACAAACGGTAAGTTAAGTTACTTAATGGACACTCCTTCGACTAAAGATAAAATTGATAAGACAATTGACCCTCAATTTTTATTTGATAACGGAGTTTGTACACCTTCACAATATTCTCAGATTAGAAATTCTTCCACAATGGCTTTTGGAATTGTAACGGAATATTTGAGAAATAAAGGAATGGTTTTAGTTGATACCAAAACAGAACACGGAATTAATGCGAAAGGGCAAATTGTTGCTGCTGACGAATTATACACAATGGATTCTTCAAGATTTTGGAAACTCAACGATGACGGTTCTTTAATGACAAAAGACGGAAGTCCTGTGTCTTTTTCAAAAGAATTTGCAAGAGGAATGGTAAAAGAAAAAGGTCAACAATTTACAGCAGAGCAATCAAACCAAATTGCAATCAGATATATTGACGGAGTTCAAAACTTGACAGGACAAGAATTCAAACCTGATTTAAGACCAAGAGACGAAAGAATTATCGAATCCACAAATATGATTTTGGATTATTTGGTTTAAAGTTCCTGTTATACTCAGACCTTATCAAATAGTAAGGTCTGAGTATAACGATTGATGCACTTTATCTTAGTTGTTTTCGCATTACATAATAATTATCATACTCTTTATTTATCTCGAAATCGTATCTTTTGTATAATTCCAACGGTCCTTTGAAATTACTTGCACAGGATAACTCTCCTTTCCTTGGATACGCTTCAATATAATCATAGTCTTTATTTGAATAATCCGTAATAATCTTTTCAAGAATCTTTTGAGCAATTCCTTGTCTTCTATAATCAGGATGAATTAAAAAACAAACAATTGAACAAACCTTATCATCAGGATTATCAATGTAATCATAGTCTTTTAATAATCTTTGATAATTTAACCTGTTATTTGCATTACACCATCCGATTGGTTTATCATTATCAAATACCAAATAACCTGTCATCTTATTTTCATTGATAAGTTTGATTACGCCAGAACGGTTTGAATCACGAGTACAGGTTGTTATATCTCCAATAAAATGATAGTCGATACAATAACAACTTGACCAATCAGGGTTTTCTTTGAAAATCATATTGTCAAAGAAAAACAGATAATCATCTTTTAAATCTTTAGTCAATGGTCTTATTTCAATATTCATTTTATTCCTTCTTTTTAATTCTAAAAAATAAAAGAATTACTCGTTCATAAATTTTATTAGTGGTTTGATGAAACTTTCAAATTTTTCAATATGTGGTAAATGACCAACATTTTTTATTTCAACCAATTGAGCATTCGGAATACTTTTTTGTGTTTTTTTACCTAATTCGCCATAAAGTCCCATTGTTTTTCTAACTTCTTCGGAGACTAATGGTTTTCCAAGTGCTGTTCTGTCTCTTGTACCGATTATTAGTAAGGTCGGAACTTTGATGTTTCCAAACTCATAAACAACAGGCTGTGTGAAAATCATATCGTAAGTTAGTGCAGCATTCCAAGCAATTCTTTTGTAGTCTGAATTTAAAGTCCAACCAGCTAATAAATTCACCCATTGGTCGTACTCATTTTTCCATTTGTTGTCGTAGTAGCTTTCAAGTTGATATTTTTTTATACCTTCATAACTTTTTTTAAGTTCATTTTGATACCACCATTCTACAGGTTTGTATGGAACTATTATTTTCCAATCTTCAAGACCAATTGGGTTTTCCAAGACTAATTTTTGAGTTGTATTCGGATACATTAAAGTAAAACGAGTAGCGAGCATTCCACCCATTGAATGTCCTAAAACAGAAGTTTCTTTAACTTCCAAAAAATCTAGTAAAGTTTTCGTATTCTTTGCTAATTGCTGAAAAGTGTAATGAAAATTTGCAGGTTTTGAGGATTTCCCAAAACCGATTTGGTCGGGAACAATTACTCTAATTCCTTCTTTGGTTAATGCTTCAATCGTTGTTTCCCAGTAAGCACCATTAAAATTTTTTCCGTGAAAAAGCACAATGTTTTTTCCATTGTAATTTTCGGGTTTAATATCCATATACGCCATTTTCAAATTTTGCTCTTGAATATTTAATTTTAAAAATGAAACAGGATAAGGATATTCGTAATTTGATAATTCAATATCAAGCCATTGTAATTTATTGGTTTGAGCGATAGAAAATTGAATTGCTAAGATTATTAATAGTGCTGTTGCAAAATATTTTTTCATTTTTTCCTTGTTGGTTATTGTTTTACACTAAGTGATTTGATTATTAACTGATTTTACGCAAAGTAGTAAAAGTTATTTATTTACAATTGTTCCAAAGTTAATTTGTTTTTCGAAGTTTTAAGATGTATTTCTTAAAATTATTACAAGAATTCAAACCTGACTTAAGACCAAGAGACGAAAGAATTATTGAATCAACCAATATGATTTTGGATTATTTGGTTTAACGGTTTCGGCTATGCGTAGTGTGGGATTTCAAGGCACTTACCTTTCAATTTAGCACTTAGTTTCTTTAATGTAATTAATTTCATATTAGCACTTTAGCCCACATTACGTATAGCCATTGTTGGGCGTTCGTTATTCTTTTTCAGCATATTTTATCGTCAGTTCGTCTTCTGAATCAAATATTGTCAATGCGTGTTTTATCTTCTCAAATTTTCCAATATTGTCAATGTTTCCTTCAATGAAATAAGTGTCGTTTATTGCAACTGCTTGTCTCGGATTTCCTTCTTTTGGGTTTTTGGTTAATGTTATTTTCTCAGCCAAGTCTGTTGTGAAAAATGTCTCTGGCTGTAAGTCAAAAAGTTGCTTAAATACTTCTACATACAATTTAGCGACTTGATTAACTTCTATTTTTTGGTCGAAGAAAATAGCGTACTCTAATTTTTTATGTTTTGGGTCTTCTGCTTCAAAAATGTTCACTTCGTTGTTTTCGTCTCTTTCATCTAATTCGATTTGTGGCATTTGCCAAATTTTCAAAAATCGTTCTGCAAGAAGGTCAAAGCGTCTTTCTATTTCTGCTTTATCCCATTTGTCTGCAATTGACAAATATTTATTAAGCCACAAGCGACTGTCTTTATAGCCTGCATTTTCTAAATCTCTTTTAAACACAAATGGTTTGTTTCCAAGTTTTCCATTGTTACCCGATAATGTCAAATTACCAATTGTGTTCAAATAGGTTTCTTTGATTAAGTTGTATTCATCTGCTCCTAAATCCACTTTCCATTTAGGGTCAGGGTTTTGTGGAAAAATATGTTCTATGGTTATATCTGCATTTCCTTCAATTATTACTGGTTCGTTATTTTCAAAATTCTCAAGTCGTTCAAGTAGGTAAGTTCTGTTTTTGGATTTTATGTTGTAAACATCTTTTAGTTTCAGGCTTTCAACAACTTCTTTGTTTTTTGGAAAACGTTGTGAGCCTGGTCTTTTTAGTAACCATTTTTGCAGGGACAATAAATAATCGTTTTTATCCACTTTTTCGTAAAGTGTCATAAATATTTTATTCAGTGCGTTTGTAGGCAAACCAACAATAAATCTTCTCCAAGCAAAGGATTGTATGAAATCCAAAACTTTTATAAATGTTGCTTTATCAATTACGTTTTCTGAATAGTCTTCATAAACTTTCATTAAAAACGGATAAGCCACATTTATTTCAAGTCTGTTTATGTATTCAAGTTGTAATCTTATGTCTTTGTCCGTCTCGTTTTTTGGATTTAGTAGTTTATTATAAAACTTAACAAGCGATTTTATTGGTGCAAGGTTGGTTTCTAATTCTTGTAAGTCAGTTGTTGGAAACTTTGCTTTAAACTCCAAATAAACTTTGCTTTTATTTGGGATTTTATTGTTTACTAAAGTCAAATAATCTCTAATAAAATCAGAAACTTTGCTTGTATTCAAGGTTTCATCTTTTGCGAGTTTCTCAATGATTTCCCAATAGTTGTTATAAATCTTATTTTGGTCTCTACGATTGAGACCCATTAAAATATAGTTTCTAATTAAGTCTGCTTGTGATAATTCAAGACCTGTTGAGTTTAAACTTTCAAAAATTCTTTGAGGGTCGTCTTTTTCTCTATCAAGCGAAATTTCTACAAACATCAGTTTTGAAAGCCCTTTCAATACGAACTCAAAATTTTCTTCAGTTATCCTGCTTTTAAAATAGTTGAAGTTGTCAATTACTTTCGAGAAGTCACTAAACTCTTCATCTTTATCGCTTCTTAAAAGGTATTTTATTGCTTTGTCGTTATTTTCAGTTGGTCGAAGTTTTAATTTTTCTTCTTCGGGTGCAAACTTATTTGTGAGATATGTTTCTGAAATTTCGGCTTCAAGTCCTTTATCTCCAATTTCAATTGCCAAACGATAAAGAGCCAAATAAATTAAAGTCAAAGTAGTCAATCTTTGCTGTCCGTCAATTACAGTCAGTTCTTTAATTCGTGAAGAAGTGTAAACGTCATCGTGAACATAAACAACACTACCGATGAAATGTGCATTCATTTTATTACTCGTTCCAACTTCCAAAATATCATCTAAAAGTTGTTTGCATTGACTTGTCGACCAATCATAATTTCTTTGGTAAACTGGAATTACAAATTGTGTCTTATTTGAAGATAAAAAGTCTTCTACTTTCGTTTCGTTTGCTTTCATTTATTCAATTCAGTTCAATGTTTGTTCGGGTTTTCTAATGACGCCCAACATCTTAATAAACGCATTGCGTTTATCGGGACTATAACTTGAGTTTTTATTCGTTTATTACGCAACATTGTTTTTAACATATGTTTGTTTTTCAATTAATTCTAAACTAAAATTTTACTAACGGAAAACAAATTGAAATTTTATTTCCTTCAAAAATTAATTCTGAATAATTTAAATTGCACAACGTTTAGCTTCCCAAACTTTTAACTTTATCGGAAAAATCAATGAAAAAATTATTAGCAATTTTACTCTTAGGACTTACAATTCCACTCTTTGCACAAACCTCATTAAATATGACAATGCTTTCTAACTTAACTCTTGCACCTTACATTCACGGAAATACAAGAAGTGGAACTGCTGATGTTTGGTATGACAACGGATTTTGTTTTGTTGCTCAAAGAGATTCAGGTTTTGTAATTATTGATGTTAGTAGCCCAACAAACCCACAAATTGTTTTTACTTTTAATCCTGGTGATTCCTATGTCCAAGATGTGAAGACATTAAACAACTTACTTTTTGCTACAAACGAATCTAATAATGGAATCGGTTTTTACATTTTTGACATTACAAACCCGACAAATCCAATTGAATTACAGCCTTTCAGCTATACAGGAAAAGGATTTCACAACGTTTGGATTGAACCAAATGCACTTTATGGAGCTTCAAATGTCTCTAAAGAAATTGAGATTTACGACTACTCAAATATAAATTCTTTAACACTGATTGGAACGGTAAACGGCAATCCGTCAATTAACGGTGAAATTCACGATTTGGTAGTTGTTGACGACAAACTTTACGGTGCTTTTATTGTTGCAAATGGAGGTTTCGTTGTGGCTGATGTTTCTGACCCAACAAATCCGGTGAATGAAATTGTTGTAGGTTATCCGAATTCTTTTACTCACAATGTTTTTCCTTCACAAGATGGAAACTACATTTTTACTACTGATGAAAATGCTCCAAATTCTACACAACCTGCAGGTTTTATGCGAGTTTGGGACATTAGCGATCCAAATAACATTTCTCAAGTTGCTCAGTATTCGGCGGATTCAACAGTTGTGATTCACAACGTAATTATCAAAAATAATTTTGCGATAATTTCACACTACCAAGAAGGAGTTAGAATTCTTGACGTTACGAATCCTGTGCAGCCTCAAGAAATTGCATTTTACGATACTTTCCCAATAAATAATTTGCCTGCAATTAACGATGTCTTTAATGGCTGTTGGGGAGTTTACCCGAATGGAAATTTGATTTATGCTTCTGATATTCAGAATGGATTTTTCGTATTACAAGCAGATTCAATCACAACTTCCGTTCAAGAGTCGAATAATTTTGCAGTTAAGAAAAAGACTTTTGAACTTAGTCAAAATTACCCGAATCCATTTAACCCGACAACGGTTTTTCCTTTAGAGTTAAAAGAAAAATCAAATGTTAAACTCACGATTTTTGATGTTAAGGGTAGAGTAGTTTCGGAAATTGAAAATTCTGTTTTAAGTGCAGGAGATTACGACTTTTCTTGGAACGGAACTGATAGATTTGGCAAACAAGTTTCAAGTGGAACTTACTTTTTGAATGCAGAAGTGAATGGGTTTTTGCAAGTAATGAAAGTAACACTTTTAAAATAAATTTCCTATACCTATCAGATGGCTCAAAGCCATCAGATAGGTTTTAAAAATAAAAAAATCAATGACTAAAAATTTTACAAAAATTGCTTTTACTGAAAGTGTAAAGAAGGTTCAAGAAAAGTTTGGTTCAAGAGATGCTTACTCAAGGTTTGAGGAAGTTGAAAAATTTGAACTAACTCAAAATGAGAAATTTTTTATTGCCGAAAGAGACAGTTTTTACTTGGCAACAGTTGGCGAAAACGGATTTCCTTATTTACAACATCGAGGAGGTCCAAAAGGCTTTTTGAAAATCCTCGACGATTCAACAATCGGATTCGCAGACTTCAGTGGAAACAAACAATTCATAAGTGTTGGGAATATCATTTCAACTAAAAAAGCGACTTTGTTTTTGATGGATTACCGTTCAAAAACTCGTCTCAAAATTTGGGCTGAGTCCTCAATCTTAGAACTTAGTGAAAATCCTGAGCTTTTGGAAAAACTTAGACCTAAAGATTACAAAGCGAATGTTGAACGAATGATTATTTTTAGAATTGTTGGCTACGACTGGAATTGTCCTCAGCACATTACTGAACGATATTCTTTAGAGGAATTAGAAATGCTTGGTAAAAAATTTGAAAAGTAGAATTTTTCTTACCTATCAGATGGTTCAAAGCCATCAGATAGGTTTTAATTAACGAATTTATTTTCGCATTAGATTAGCCGTTCAACTTTAGTAAATTGTTTCGATTTAAAACTTAAATAAGAAACAAAACTTGAAAATTCCTGAACAAAAAATAGATGACATTCGACTTGGCAACGAAATTGTAGATGTCGTTAGTGAGTACGTAATGCTCAAGAAAAAAGGCAAAAACTTTTGGGGAAATTGTCCTTTTCACCAAGAGAAAACACCTTCTTTTTCCGTAAATCCCGAAAAACAAATTTTTCATTGTTTTGGTTGCCACGTTGGTGGAAACGTTTTTACTTTCATTATGCAGCACGAAAAAATTGGTTTTGTTGATTCGGTTTTACTTTTGGCTGATAGAGCAGGAATTGATGTTCCCAAAAGTAATGTGAATTTTGAACCTGATTCCGAAACCGAAGTTCTTTACAGAGCTAACCAAATGGCTGGTGAGTTTTTTATAAACAATTTAAAAAATCTTCCAAATCCGGCTTTTGATTACATCAAATCAAGAGAAATTGACCCAAAATTTATTGAAAAATTTGGACTTGGTTATTCTCCTGATAAATGGGACGGATTTTTGAATTTTTCTAAAATTAATCCCGAAAAATTAGAAAATTCTGGTTTAGCAATAAAAAGTGAAAGAGGTAGTTTTTACGACAGATTTCGTGGAAGATTGATGTTTCCGATTTATAATCTTTCAAGTAGAATTATTGGATTTACTGCAAGGCAACTTACTGACGATAAAAATTCTCCAAAATACATTAACACACCTGAAACTGATATTTACAACAAAAGAAGCGTTCTTTATGGGTTAAACTTTGCGAAAGAATCAATTCGTTCTAAAGACAATGTTTACTTAGTTGAAGGAAATATGGATTTTGTGAGGCTTTTCAGTGAAGGAATTGAAAACACTGTTGCAGGTTCGGGAACTGCTTTGACAGAAAATCAAGTTCAGCTTTTGAGCAGATTTACAAAAAATGTAACGATTGTTTACGATGGCGATTCGGCAGGTTCAAAGGCAACAATTCGTGGAGCAGAAGTTTTGGTTTCACAAGGTTTTGATGTAAAAGTTATGACAATGCCCGAAGGTGAAGACCCAGATTCTTACGTAAGAACAAAAGGAACTGACGCTTTTTATCTACTTGAAGCAAAATCACTTAGCTTAATTGATTTTTTGATTGCGAGTTTCAAAAATGCAGGATTCTTTGAAAACGAAAGAAAGAAATTTGAAGCTGTAAAATATATTTTGGAAGTCGTAACAAAAATCCCAGAACACACGACAAGGAATTTCTTTCTTAATTCAATTGCTCAAAAAATGGAAGTTGATGAAAATGATTTGCGGAAAGATTACCAAAATATTTTGGCAGGAGTTTTTCGTTATCAAAAGAAGAGTGAACCGAAGCCAGTCGGGAAAAACTTAGTTCTTGGAACTTTGGTTCCAATTGAAAGAAATATCGCTTTTGCAATGTTGCTTTCGACTGATGCTGTAAAATTTGTTTCAAAAAATCTTGACGAATTGGAACTTGAAGACAAAATTTCTAATACAATCATTCATAAAATTTTAGACCATTACGATGATTTTGGTGAAGTTAATTTTGAAAAATTGATTTCTCAAGTCCAAGATGCGGAAGCAGCAGCTTTTATCACAGAAGCAGCTAACACACAATTGGACGAAGACACAAATGCGTTGAAGACAGTTGAAGATACAATTACGAAAATTAGAAAAAAACATCTACAAGATTCTCTTACGAAATTAATTGTACAGCAAAAAAATATTCCAATGAGCGATTTTACTGCTCAAATCGAACTCCAAAAAGAAATTATGGAAGTTCAAAAAACGTTAAAAGATTTTTAGAGAGAATTAATTTTGAAACAAAAAATAATTCTTTAAGTTTTAGCTAATTCAAACAAATCAGTTTAATCAAAATCAGTGGAGAACAAAATATGCTTGTAAATGAAATCAAAATCTTAAGGGTTGTCATTTAATTTTGGCTGATTAAATTCTCAAAAAACTTCTCAATTTTTTCCCACCAACTTTTTTTACAATCCTTTCCAAAAACACCAATAAAATTATCGAAGAGCATTTTTAGCTCTTAACAAAATTTTTGCACTCATTTTAGAAAAACGTGAGTTCGAGAAATAATTTTTCCTTTAAAGAGCTTCTACAAGCATTTAGAAGCTCTTTTTCAAAGGGGAACCAGAGAACATCTCCCTAAATCCCTCTTCAAAGAGGGACTTAGATTGTGGCAACTTTTAAATTCCTCCTTTGAAGGAGGTTAGGAGGATGTTTTTCCCGAACTCATTTTAGAAATTTAATTTAATGGAGATTTCAACAATGGATTTAATCCGTTTAGGTTGGAACGAATTTTTCAAAAAAGAAAGCACTGGAAGCAATACTTTTTATGGTAGAATTTCAGTGGAACATAAAAGCCTTTACAAAATATTTACCGAGTTCGGCGAAATGAAAGCCGTAGTTACAGGAAAAATGAAATTTAATTCCCAAAGTTCTGTTGATTTACCTGTTGTTGGAGATTGGGTAGTTTTTACAAAAGAAAATGACTTGGCAGTAATTCAAGAAGTCTTGCCAAGAAAGAGTAAATTCTCAAGAAAAGTCGCAGGAATCGAAACTTCTGAACAAATTGTTGCTTCAAACATTGACCACCTTTTCATAGTTACTTCTTTAAATCAAGACTTGAATTTGAGAAGGTTAGAAAGATATTTGACACTTGCTTGGGACGGAGGAGCGAATCCTGTCATAATTTTAAGTAAAGCAGACTTAGCCGATGATTTGGACGAAATAATTACTCAAGTTGAAACAGTTGCTTGGGGAGTTCCAATTCACGTAACTTCATCTTTAGACGACATTGGCTTTGACGAGCTTGGTGAATACTTTGAAGGTAATAAAACGATTGCAGTTTTGGGTTCTTCAGGAGTTGGAAAGTCAACTTTGATAAATAAGTTGCTTGGAAACGAAGTTCTTAAAGTCAGTGAAATTGGTGAGTACAAAGACAAAGGGAAACACACTACAACACATCGTGAATTACTTTTACTCCCAAAAGGTGGAATCATCATTGATACTCCCGGAATGCGAGAAATTCAGATTTGGGAAGGTTCGGAAGGTCTGGAAAAGACTTTTGCTGATGTTGAAGAATTTGCAATGAATTGTAAATTTTCAGATTGCAAACACGAATCTGAGCCGAATTGTGGAATTAATGAAGCGTTAAGAAATGGTAATTTAGATGAGGCTCGTTTGAAAAGTTACAAAAAGTTGCAACGTGAAATCGCTTACCAAGAACGTAAGCAAAACGAAGGTTTACACAAAAATTCCAAGAATCGTTGGAAAGGAATTTGTTAAGGATTTGGTAGGGAACAAAGATTTTTGTTCCCTACTTTTTTATTTGAGCAGAAGCATTTTCCTAACCTCTGATTTTTTGCCGATTTCGACTTTGCAGAAGTAAACTCCACTTGAAACTTTAGCATCATTTTCATTTGTTCCATTCCATTCGACTGTGTGAAAACCTGCTTCTTTGGTTTGATTCAAAAGAGTTTTTACCTTTTGTCCAAGGATGTTAAAGATTGAAACTTTAATTTTAGTTTGACTTGGGATTTCAAAATTTATTCTTGTCGAAACATTAAATGGGTTTGGAAAGTTTTGGAAGATTTTTATAGAATTTGGAAGAATAATTTCATTTTCAGTTCCTGGTGTTCCGTTCAAAGTAGAAGCTCTCCAACTGCTTGCTAAAGAATTGTCTAAGTCCGTAGAAATGAGTTCTAAGGTTTTACCACTTCCGTTTGCTTCTGTTGTCCAAGGGCTTGAAGTTTGGTAAAAAACAGAATCAACTGTCGTTCCTAAAGCATTCGAGAGTTTTAATCTTTCACCTTCATTACTTAGGTTAAAATTTAAACCTGTTATGAAATTTTGAACGTTAGGGAAATGAGAAGTGAATTTTTGTAAATCTGAAATTAAAACTAAATAGCTTTTTGCGTCTAAAATAGTTTGAGGCGGAAAAGTAAAAATATTATTTGAATCTGAATCCGTGAAAGTCCAATTAGAAATGTCAACTTCAAAGTCCTGTGTGTTATAAAATTCAATCCATTCTCCAACATTAAAACTTTGCGAAGGATTGTAATTAATTTCATTAAAAATAATTAGTTCCGAAGTGTCCAAAAATGGAATTGCTCCAATGTCAATTCTTGTTCCGTCAACATCAAAAGGACTTTGTGGATTTCCAGAATTTATGCAAGGAGAAGTTGGTAAAAGTTGGAAATTATTTTGATTTGGCTCAATGAATTGAGGATTTGCAAAAATATTTCCAATTCCTTCTAATTCTTCCAAATCGCTTAAACTGTAGGAAAATTCAAATTCAGAAAGTCCGTCTTTGTAAAAAGTTAGTGAGTCAGAAAGCGAGAAAATTGAATTTTCAATTTTGGCAAATCCACCACCGAAACCAATATTTTTTTCGAAAGCTGAAAGTGAAATCGCATTTTTATAAAAGGTGTTGTTAGTAACTTTTATAACGGAACTGTCTTTTGTTGCACAACCAATTCCATTTCTTAAGACTAAATTTCTTTCTAAAATCGCAGTAGATTTTTCGCCAATTGAGATTCCTTTGTCAAAACAATATTCGATGAAATTATTTTTGATTAAAATGTTTTCGGAATTTTCTCCGATGTCGATTCCGTCATCTTTTGAGCCGTAAATTGAATTGTTTTCAATTAATCCATTTTCGATTCTGTCAAAATCAATCGCATCGCCGCTTTGAACAATTTGAAATTCACAATCTTTTATTACTGACCCAGTAGAGTTTTTGATATTTATAAATTCGCCAAAGTTTGTTGAATCAAAAACGCAGTTTGAAATTTCGATTTGGCTTGAATTTGCGAAAACGGAATTAGCGTTGTTCTTGAAAGTGGAACTTGAAATTTGAACATTAGAACTTTGAATTGAGACAGCAGAAGGAGAAGTAAAAGCGTCTAAACCTAAGGAAGCATTTTCGATTTCAACAAAGTTAAAAGTTGAACTTTGAGAGTTGTTAAGTAAAATTGCTCCCCAGTTTTCAGAATTTAATTTATTGATTTTTATAGGTTTTTCAGGAGTTCCAGAAAAATGAATTTCACCTTCAACGATTAAATTTACTGACTCGTCAAAAAGCAAAGAAACACCTGCTTCAATGTTTAAAATTGCTCCTTCTTTTATTGTGATGTCTTGGTCTGAGATGTAAGGCGAATTTGCTTCACTAAAAGTTATATTCCCTTCAATTTCTTGCGGAATTTTTGTGCCTTCTTTGATAACAAAATCATTTCTTGTGTCAAAAGCTTTGATTGTATTTGTTCCGTCAGATGCGTATAAAGTCCAAAAATAATCTCCAGCTTCAAGAGAGTCAGTAGAAAGCGTAAAGTTCGTCCCTTCAATGTTGTAAATGAATTTCACATCGCTTGTATAATTTCTCAAAGGACTGTATTTCAAAGTGTAAGTTAATTCATCACCATTTGGGTCGGTTGAAGGAATCCAACTGAAATCAACTTGGTTTACATTTTCTTTAGTGATTTTATTTGCACGAAAAGGTCTTGGGTAGTTTGAAAATTGATTTTGAAGGAAATTGTATCTGTCATTAATAAAATTTTTGACGTTAGTTACTCCGTCATTCCAATCTGTAATATTTTCAATCAAGTCAGTTGTGTCGTCCAAAATTGGTTGCTCAAAGGCAATTACCAAAGAATCGATAATTGGAAAAATGTGCTGAGAATTAAAAATCGTGGATTGTAATTCGTTAATTCTATTTTGAATGTCAGAAAAGATTTGAGGATTAATTAATGCTCTTTGGTGCAGTGGATTATCAGATTCCCAAGTGTTTGAGCCGTGATTGTAAATAAGATTTGAACCATAAACATAAAAGGATTTGTCCATATCCCAAGGAAGCATAAACCATTTGTTTTCGGCTAAATTATGGTACAAATAATAATTGTGATAGTAAGTGCTTCCATTTGCCAAAAGGATATTCATCGCAAAAATATTAATCATTTCATCGTAAAAAGTATTTTGAACAAAGAAGTTGTAAAATTCGGAATCGGAAACAAGGTTTACGTCTGACATTAATTTTATCAAATCATCTCTAACTGCTTCGTCATTTGTTTTTTTCTCCCAATAGAGAAATGCGTCATCGTAAATACTTAATGTTGCTCCATCTCTTGTTGCTTTGTAAAGATTGTCGTTTGGATTTAAAATGTTGGATTCCAAAAAATCGTTGTCAATATTTTCAATTCTAATATAAAAGCCCAAATATTCGCCATTGAGATAAATCTTCGCAGGTTCAGCTTCAAAGCTAATTTGTCCTGATTCACGCATCAAAAGGCTTGAAAGAATACTATTCAAATAACTTTTATCTAAGTAATCTGCATTAAAATTTAACGTTTCTCTTCCATTGACAAAATTTTCGTTATTGAATTTTAGTTTTAAAGATTTTTTGGGAAATTCTCTTGAACTGTCTCCACGAATTCTAATTCTTGTGTTGTTCCAAGTTTGACCTTCGTAAGTCAAAGTGCTTGAAATGTAAATGTCTTGACTGTAGTTTTCAGAAATATAAGCGAAACTGTCTGCGTTGCATTCAATGTGGTATTCTTTAATTTCAGTCAAAAAACTCAAATTACTTTTATTTGGTGAAGGCTCAGAAATGAAATTCCTAAATTCTTGACCGTCAACTAAACTTCCAAAAGAATTATTCGGAGCTTGTTGAGTAAATGAAATTGTGTCAATAACTGAACCATTCGGAGCAAAAATTCCGATTTGTTCACCGCTTCCACTAAGTTTAAAATTTGCGTGTAAAATACCTTGTTCGGGTTGGTTGTCTAACCAAAAAACTAAAAAGCTATTCGGAGGAATTGTAGTTAGAGTAGAGTTGTTCTGTGGAATTTGAAATTTTGTTGGTGTTGTAAAATCATCGGTTAAATAAAATCCACCTAAATCAATCGGGTTAGTCCCAAAATTATAAATTTCGACCCAATCTTCAAATTCACCAAATTCGTCAGTACAACAATTGTCGTTAATTGCAAGAAATTCATTAATAACTAAAGTTTCGGTTTGAGCATTTACGATTTGAAAGGAAATTGCGAAAAGTAGAGATAAAAATTTTGAAACTTGAGGGATTCGCATTTTGCTAATTTGGAATTAAACCTAAATCTTTACCGTCATTTCCTGCGTTCTTTCCAATTGATTCAGGGAGTAAAAAGTAAGATTCATCAAAAATGGGCGTTTCTTCAAGACAATTCGTACAGTCATTAAAATCGGTATCTTTTAAAATTGAGAAACTAACTTCAATTGCACCTTCGACAGGTTGCATCGAACCTAAGTCCAAATTTAAAACATTGTCTTTGTTGTCAATTATTATCGAATTAGTAACATTCATATGACCAAAATAACCCCAATCATAAGAATCACCAAATCTTAATCCAACATCATTTCCAACAATCACACAGTGGTCAATTATAACATTTGGCTCATTGTAACCTGCTTCAATTCCTTGGTTACAACCTTTAACAACGGAGTTGAAAATTTTAATGTTATTTCCTTGGGAACAAGCAATACCTTCGTGCATAAAACCTTCAATCCAACAATTGTTGATTTCTAAATTTGCCCAATTGTGGTCGATTCCATCATCACGCCCAATCATAAAAACAGAATTTTCTACTTTAGAATATTCATCAGAGTAGAAATGAGGTCGGTAAAAATAAAATCCATCATTGTCGTCATCGATAAATTTACCGTCATCAATTGGCATTTCAAGAATGTGAGAATTTGAAATTTTGGCTAAACTTTCTTTAAATTCTCCGCCTGTATCGCAACGAGTAACTAAACAATTATCAATTGTAACTTTTGCTTTTTCAGCTCCAAATGCCTTACCAACATTGTCCATAAAAAAACAATTTTCAAAATTTGATTCTGCATTATCGCCTGTGTAAACAACGGCTTGACTTAAAGAATGTCCAAAAACTTTATTAGGATGTCCACCACCACGAGTAAAAAAAGTATATTCAAAATTTGCTACTGAATTTTGGTTGTGGTAAGTAATTCCGCCCCAAGCGTTGTTCCAATTTGTTGAAGAAAAGTGAACAGGTTTCTCTAATGTTCCTAGAACTTCAATTTCCCCAAAAATTCGAATATTTACTGTATCTGAAAGTAAAACCCTTGTTCCTTCTAAAATTGTAAGTTTTACGCCTTGTGGAATTGTTAGGCTCTTGGTGATAATTCTATCAAATTCAGAATCCCAAGTTTGAGACTCGGCTAAAGTTTCTTGGTATTCTTTTTGTGGGATTTCTGTCTTTAAAATAACAGTTCTGTTTCCTGTAAAATTCTCTAAACCAATTGTGAAATTCGAATCAGCTTGAACTCGTGTCATAATGCTTCCAACACCTTTTCTAATGCTAAAGAAATCACGATTTGCAAAAGCGTTTTCGAAATCCAAGTGGATATTTTTAGAGAAATTTTTATTTGTAGAACCATCAGAACTCTTCACTCGAATAACGATAGGTAGATTTTGGTCTGAAAGAGTTTGGGAAGGAGAAATTACTTGGATTTCACCTTCAGTTAAATCTGGTTCTTCGATAATAATTTTTGAACCAGAATCGCCGCTACAACTAAACAGCAGTGAAAATGAAAATAAGAAAAGAAATCTAATCTTCAACTTTAGTATTCCATTGTCGTTGTCGTGTAATCGTTTTCATATTTTGAAGCACATTTTGCTTGAATGTGGTCAGCTTCAAAAACTCCATTTCCAACATAATTCCCTGTTGCAACGACTTCTGCTTCTGTTGCATTGTGAAAAGTGTCAGGTAATGGGTGGTCTCCGACATATTTTACTCTCATATTTTGTTCTGCAAAGGTGATTTTGAACTCAACTTGCTTGTTCACTTTTTTTATTGAATTTTCAACCAAATCACCTTTGACTTTGAGAGGAGTGTTTAGGACAGTACTTCCTTTAGCATAAACTTCGTCAACTGTGTAGAAGTATTGTTTGTTTTCTGTGAAACTTGAAATTGCAAGACTAACCATTGAGATAACAATTACTCCAACGGCAATCATAAATTTTATTTGTTTACTTTTCATTTAATTTTCCTTTGCTAATAAGCAATTTTAAAATCGTCAAAATCTTTTTCAATTGAGTCAAATTCAATTTTTACATTTCTAACATCGGAAAACCTGTTTCCGACTTCTATCTCTTCAATAAACAAATTGAGTTTCGTTTGTGTTCCAATTGCTTCGATAAAAACATCACCGTTTTGTAAATTTTTTACAAATCCAGAAAGTCCGTAATGCAAAGCGGTTTTTTGGACGAAAAAACGAAATCCAACACCTTGAACAATACCTTGTACAGTTAATCTAACAAGCATTTTTCAATGAACTTTCTTAAGTTAACTAAGTTAAAAGTTTTAATCAACACTTCTCGAAATACCATAAGTTTTCATCTTTTTATGTAAGTTTGTTCTTTCGATTCCAAGAATTTTCGATGCCTGTGAAATGTTCCAATCTGACTTTTCTAAAGTCGCCAAAATGTAGTCTTTTTCAACTTTATTCTTCAAATCTTTTAATGAAGGTTCGTCGTCTAAAATCGGAGAAAATGAAGTTTGCGAAGTGTTTGCAGAGTTTGTGTGAATGTTTAAATCTGAAAGTCTGATAATTCCATTTGAATTGTCAACCATTACGACCAAACGCTCAACAACATTTTCCAATTCACGAACATTGCCTTTCCATTCGGCATTTGAAAGCTCGTTTACAACTTCTTCCGAAAATACTTTGACCTGTGTACCATTTTCTTCTGCATATTTTTCTGCAAAAAATTTGATGAGTAACGGAATGTCTTCTTTTCGTTCTCTTAAAGGAGGAAGGAAAATTGGAACAACATTCAAACGAAAATAAAGGTCTTCTCTAAACTTTCCTTCTTTGCATTCTTGTTGCAAATTTTTGTTTGTTGCGGCAATGACTCTTACGTCAACTTTTTCGATTTTTTCGCTACCGACTTTTTGAATTTCGCCTTCTTGCAAAACTCTAAGGACTTTTGCTTGAACTTTCAAACTCATATCACCGATTTCGTCAAGGAAAATTGTTCCGCCATTTGCAGCACTAAATTTGCCTTCTGTTTCACGAATCGAACCAGTGTAAGCTCCTTTAGTTGAACCGAAAAGTTCAGACTCAATTAAATTTTCGGGGATTGCGGCACAGTTTACTTTGACAAAAGGATTGTTTGAAATTTGGCTTTTTGAGTGAATAGCTTTTGCAATTAATTCTTTTCCCGTTCCGCTTTCACCCAAAACTAAAACTCGCGATTTCGTAGGAGCTACTTTGTTAATTTGGATTTGAATGCTTTGCATTCCTTGACTTATGCCAATCATTTCCAAATTACCAACAGTGCTTTTTAGATTTTGGTTTTCTTTAATTAAATTAAATCTTTCGAGAGCGTGTTCTGCGACGAGTAGGACTTTTTCCTTTGTAAAAGGTTTTTCAATGAAATCGTAAGCACCAAGTTTTGTGGATTCGACAGCGTGTTCGATTGTTCCGTGACCAGAAATCATAACAACAGAACATTCAGGGTAGAGTTCTTTAATCTTTTGTAACGCCTCAATTCCGCTCATTCCACCCATTTTAATGTCTAAAAAAATTAAGTTTGGAATTTCTTGAGTCAAAATTTCTAACGCTTCTTCACCTGATTCTGCTAAAAGAACATTGTTTCCTTGTCCTAAAAAAATCATTTGAAGAGAACGCCTGATATTTTTTTCGTCGTCAACAATTAAAATTTTTGGCTTCATTTTTAGAGTCTTTTTAAAAGAAAAAAAGTCTTCACTAAAAAGTAAAGACTTTGGTAGAAATTTGTTTTTAAAATTTAGGCAATGTCGCTTCGGTTAGTAATAATTTTGTCAATCAAACCGTATTCGATAGATTCTTCAGGGCTTAACCAATAATCTCTTTCAGTGTCATCAACAACTCTTTCCATTGACTGACCTGTGTGAGTTGAAATTATTTGATTAATCTTTTCTTTAGCCATCATAATTTCATTTGCAGCAATTTCGAGGTCAGAAGCTTGACCATAAATTTGTCCGTGAACGCTTGGTTGGTGAATTAAAAGACGAGAGTTAGGAAAAGCAAATCGCTGACCTTTTTCACCACCAAGAAGAATGATAATTGCAATACTTGCACAAAGCCCTGCAGCAACTGTTCTTACTTTTGGTTGAACGAAATTCATTGTGTCAAAAATTGAAAATCCAGAAAAGATTTCTCCTCCTGGTGAATTTATGAAAACAGTAATTTCTTTTTCTGGGTCTTCTTGTTCTAAAAACAATAATTGAGCATTTACTTCTTTTGCCAATTTGCTGTCAACCGCATCATTAATAGTAATGACTCTACTTTTTAATAATCTGTAATAAGGACTTTCGGGTGATTTTGATTTGTCTTTTGAGTTATTTTCGTCGTCGTTGTTAAAAATTTCAAATTTTGACATTTTTTTCCTTTTTGTAAAACTAATTTCAAATTAAGGGCAAAATATAGATTTTTCCGATGCTTTTTCAAAATATAAAAAGTAAGTATTAAACTATTCTAATGAAGTTTTAATGGCTTTCAATAATTCTCGCATATTATAAGGTTTAAAAAGGAATTTAGAACCTTTTTCCATTGATAAATTTAATTTAAGATTTTCAGTCGTGTGTCCACTTGTAAATAAAATTTTAGAATTTGGCCTGAATGTCTGAATCTGTTTTCGTAGCTCTAAACCACTTTTCTTAGGTAGAACAATATCTGCAAAGATTAAATCAATTTTGTTAATATTTTGTAAAAATATTACAAGAGCTTCTTCTGCACTTTTTGCTTCTAAAGTTTTATATCCATTTTCGGTAAGAATAATTTTTGCAATTTCTCTCACTTCGCTTTCATCTTCAACAATCAAAATTAATTCACCTTTTCCTTGAAAATCTTTAAAAATGTAATTTTCGGATTTTGTAACCTTTGTGGTTAAAACTAAACTTGGAAAATAGATATTAAATTTTGTACCTTTATTTTTACTTGATATTACATTTACCCAACCATCGTGTTGTTTGATAATTCCATAAACAACTGATAATCCTAAACCTGTCCCATTTCCACTTTGTTTGGTTGAGAAAAATGGCTCAAAAATCTTTAGAGTAGTTTCCTCATCCATTCCAATTCCATTATCTTCGATTGAAAGACAAACGAATTCACCAGCTCTAGAATAAGGTATTTGAGAAGTTAGCTCCTTTGTCACAGAAACATTTTTGGTTTGAATTGTAATTTTACCACCATTTGGAAGTGCATCTTTTGAATTCACTAGAAGTTGTAAAATTATTTGTTCAATTTGATTTTGGTCAGCTCGAATTTGTTTGATGTTAAAATCATAAATTGTGTTAATGAAAATGTTATTTCCAATAATTCTTTGGAAAAATTTTTCCATATTTACAATTGTCAAATTCAAATCGAAAACATCTTGAATTAAAATTTGCTTCCTACTAAATGCTAAAAGTTGTTCTGTCAGGTCATTTGCTTTTTTTGATGCAGATTGAATTTCAGATATTTTAATTAAAAGCTCTTTGCTTTCATTTAATTCTTTAGCTAGAACATCACTATTACCTAAAATTGTTGTTAAAAGATTTTTAAAGTCGTGAGCAATTCCTCCTGCTAAATCTCCAATTGCCTCTAATTTTTGAGATTGAAATAATTGTTTCTCTATCTTTCTTTTCTCAAAATTTTCCTTAAGTAATTCTTGATTAATTCGTTTTAGCTTTGCAGTTCTTTTTTCAACGAGTTCCTCGAGCTGTTCGTGATATTTTTTAATAGATTCTGCTGATTCGACTTTTTGAGTAATGTCAGTTAAAAAAACTGTTAATCCAATTATTTCACTGTTTCTATTTTTAACAGGATTGTAAGTATTTTCAAAAAATAGACGGTTCGGAGGCTCTCCATATTTTTCTATAAGAGTAAACCGTTCACCAAGTAATGCCCTATCAAAATTTTTTTTAGCTTTTTTTCTATCTTCAATAATCTTAATTATTTTAAGCATATTCATTCCAACTTCAATTTCAACACCCCAAATTTTATGAATTGTATCTTTGTGGTTTTGATTAAAAGCTAAGTACTCATAATTTTTGTTAAGTGCAAAAATTACAATGTTTTTTGGGCTTTCGATTATTGCGGAAAGTAAATTTGTAGAATCTTTCATTTCAATATTTTTTTATTTTCAAAAGATAAGTGAGAAAATTAATTTAATAAAATAAATTTGATTTAATATTTTTTGTATTGAATTTCCTATATTCTACTTTTATTTAGAATAAAAGTAAAATTTTAGTAGAAATAGTAGTTTTAATGTCAAATTCAAATAGTATTTTCCAAATATTAATTGTTGTTTTTGATGATATGATAGGTCTTTCTAGATTACCTAAGACTCTCAAAAAATCGAATTGTGAAGTAACATTAATTTCTCCACCTGACCTACTTGTAACGAAATCAAAATACATTTCCAGTCGAATAGTTACTCCTAAAGATATCACAAAAACAGTCGAGACTTTGAAAGAACATTTGAATGAGAATTCTCAGAAATACGATTTTGTAATAGTAGGAGATGAATCATTATTAGGAGAATTTACTAAACTCAGAAATGAAGATTGGTTGAGAAAAGTGATTCCTGTTCCTGATATTGAAAAATTAGAAATTGTTAATTCTAAATTTAGATTTATTGAAGAAGCACAAAAAATTAACCTTATGATTCCTTTTGCTCACTTGTGTAAATCTTTAAAGGAAGTAAAAGAATATGCAACAAAAATTGGTTTCCCTTTAGTTATCAAAGAGGAAGTAAGTACTTGTGGGCAAGGTGTAAGAATTGTAAAATCAGAAGAAGAATTAGAAAAATTTTATTATCAACTCAAAGCTAGGACAGATATTTTAATACAAGAATTTGTTGATGGAAGAGTCGGAACAACAGAAGTTTTTTTCAACAAAGGTGTTCCAATTTGTTGGTTTTCTTCATTCAGCTTAGTTTGTTTACCGAGTGTTACAGGAATGTCTTGTATGCGTGAAATTGGGGATTTTCCAGAAATTGAAAACCTTTTAAAGGGAGTCGGAAAACTAACAGGGTTTTCTGGTTTTGGTGGAATTGACTGGATTTTAGATTCTAAGGATACTTATTTAAAATTGATAGAATTTAACCCGAGACCGACTCCTGCTTATCATTTCGGAGAAATTGCAGAAGTAAATTTTTCCAAAGCTCTTAGACAAACGCTTGAAAAACAGGAAACTCAAATACAAAGACCATATTTACCGCCAAGAACCAAAGATAGATTTTTATACTTATTTCCTCAAGATGTTCACAGAATTCTGAACGATAGAAAAATTATAAAATTGTTCCGTTGGATTCCTTTTAAAAAAACATCAAAGGATTTGCCATTAGATGATTTAGGTTTACTAATAACTCATTTATGGCGAATTTTAAAGCTTGGTTACAATATTTTGAAAAAGTAAAGTCAATTTAGTAGGATAGATTTTTAATAAAAAAGTAGCAAAATGATTAAAACAGGACTTAAAACAAAACTTAAAAGTTTTATTGAAGACAGGCAAAAAGAAAAGATTGAAGATTTTGGGCATCTTAATCCAAGTTTATGGAATTTGAAATTGGCTGATGGAGAATTGAGAACGAATAATTTTTCGTTTTCAGAAATTGAAAAAAGTTATGGCTCACCTCTTTTTATTGTTGATGAAACAAAAGTTCGTGAAAATGCAAAAATCTTCTTAAATGAGTTTCAAAAGCAAATTCCTGAAATCGAAACATTCTTTTCTTACAAAACAAATTCTGTTCCCGGAATGCTTAAAATTTTTCATAGTGAAGGATTCGGTGCAGAAGTTACTTCCGAATACGAACTTTGGCTTGCCCAAAAACTTGGAGTAAAACCTGAAAAAATAATTTTTGATGGAAGAGCAAAGTCAGTTGCAAGTCTTGAAAATGCAGTTAACTCTCAAATTCGCCTCATAAATATTGATACTTTCGAAGAGATTGAAAGATTAAAATCCGTAACTGAAAAACTTGGAAAATCAATTGATGTTGGAATCAGAATTCAAACTGGTGAAGGTTGGAAAGGACAATTTGGATTTTCAATCGCTAAAAATGAAGCCTTTGAAGCTGTAAAGAAAATCTCAGAAACAAAAAATCTCAATTTTATTGCTTTACATTTTCATCTTGGAACTCTTATAAAAAGGCTAAGTAAATACACAGTTGCTTTAGATTCTGCATTTTCATTTGCAGTTTCTTTGAAAGAAAAGTTAGGATTAGAAGTTAAAATTTTTGACATTGGAGGAGGTTATGGTGTTCCAACTGTGAAGCAAGTGTTGAATTCTGAGCAAGAACTTTCTGATAGAATAGGTGTTCCAGTTTTTCCACCTCAAGACGTAAATTTTCCTTCTTACAAAGATTTTGCCAATGCAATTGGAGAAAAAAATCGAGAGCTTTCTAACAAATTTAGTTTTGCTCCCAAATTCTTTTGTGAGCCAGGTAGAATAGTAGCAAGTTCTGCACAAAGTTTGCTTTTGAAAGTTGTAGAAATCAAAGAACGTTCAGATTCCCCAACAATTGCAATTATGAATGGCGGAATGAACATTGCAAGTCCACTTCGAGGTGAGTACAAAGAAGCCTTTGCAGTAAATAAAATGGAAGAAACGGAAAGAATTAACTACAAAATTGTCGGTCCAACTTGTAACCCTGGTGATACACTTTATCCTGCAAAGTTTTTTCCAAAACTCAATGTTGGTGATTTGGTTCTAGTTGTTGATGCAGGAGCATATTTTACTTCTTACTCAAATAGTTTTTGTTTCCCAAAACCTGCGATAATTGTTGTGAATGACAAAAAACACTACCTTTCACGTAAAGCAGAAACATTCGATTACATTAACCAAAACGATTTAGAGTTTTAATTCATTCTGAATTGGAAAGATGACAGAAGGATTGTCGTTAGCAGGAGAGTTAATTGAACTTGAAACTTGAAATGCTTTCATTTTTTCTGACTGAAAAGGCTGGAGAAAACCGTTAAGTTCATTTGTCGTAAGTGAATTGTCTAACCAATCTTTTTCAATTTCTCTTGGCAAAATAACAGGCATTCGATTGTGAATTCCAGACATTAATTCATTTGGCTCGGTTGTAATTACTGTAAAACTTTTGATGAATTCGCCGCTTGGACTTTTCCAATTTTCCCAAAGTCCTGCAATGGCAAAAGGTTCTTCATTTTTAAGAGTAATTCTCATTGGAATTTTATTTTTACCAACTCTTTTCCACTCATAAAATCCGTCAGCTAAAACTAAACAACGTCTGTTTGTATAGGCATTTTTAAAACTTGGTTTTTCAGTAAGAGTTTCACCTCGTGCGTTGATTAATTTATTTCCGATTTTGATGTCTTTTGCCCAAAATGGAATCAAACCCCAACGGAAAAGATGAATTTCACTTGGATTTAGATTTGTGATAACTGGAAGATTTTGCGTCGGAGCAGCATTAAATCTTGGAAAAAGTGTTTCTTGTTCTGGAATAATTACACCGAATCTTTTCTTTAAAATTTCTTCTTCAACAATAATTGAAAATCTACCGCACATCTTTTGCTCCAAATTTTTTGTGTTTCCGAAAGTTTTATCTTTAATTTATTGACTTTAAAATAATTCACAAAATTATTTAAATGGAATTTAAAAATGGAAATAAAAATTAAAAAAGCCACACAGGAAGATTCAAAAATTGTAATTCGGTTTTTAAAGGAGTTGTATTTAGAATTGGGTGAAGAAAAGGAGTCAATTGAATATTTAGACGAGGAATTTCTTTCCGATTTTTTTGCAACTGAAACAACTAAAATATTTTTAGCGTTTTTCAATGAAATCCAAGTTGGGATAATTACTCTCACTGAATCACAAGCAATTTACACAGGTGGAAAATTTGGCTTAATTGATGAACTATTTGTTTTACCTGAATTTCGTTCAATTCAAATTGGTCAGAAATTATTAGATTTTATTAAAGAAATTGGCAAACAGAATAATTGGAAAAGAATTGATGTTACAGCTCCTTCAGATTCAAAATTTGAAAGAACTGTCAATTTTTACAAAAGAAATGGCTTCGTTTTTACAGGTCCCAAATTAAAATTTAAGGTTTAAAAAATGATTTTTAGAGTGGCAAGGCATACAAACGATTTTGAACCAATAATTAATTTCTACAATGAAATTCTCGGTTTGGAAATTCTTGGAAATTTTAAAAACCATAATGGTTATGATGGTATTTTCTTTGGTAAAGAAGGTTTAGATTGGCATTTGGAATTCACAAAATCCGAAACTAAAGCAGAACACAAATTTGACGATGACGATTTGTTGGTTTTTTATCCTAAGACAAAAGAAGAATTTGAAAAAATTATGAAAAATATTGAGTTAAATAGAATTGAAAAAATCTCACCAAAAAATCCCTATTGGAAGGAAAATGGTATTTTAATTTCTGACCCTGACGGATTCAAAGTAGTAATTTGTAAACAAGGATACTAGTAATAAAATGGGAAAAAGGATTGAAAAATATATTTGACAAAAAAGTAACGAATGAAATGGTTGAACGCATTGGCAAACTTCAGCCAAACTCAAAAGCTGTTTGGGGAAAAATGAATATTGCGCAAATGTTAGCTCATTGCAATGTTAGTTACGAATTGGTTTACGAGAATAAAATACCCAAACCAAGCGGAATCAAAAAGCTATTCCTAAAATTTGTGATTAAGCCTTTTGTGGTCGGAGAAAAGCCTTTTCGCAAAAATGGCAAAACTGCACCTGAATTTTTAATGGTTGATAAAAAAGATTTTGAATTTGAAAAGAAGAGATTGGTAGATTTTTTGTATAAAACACAAGAACTTGGAGAAGGGCACTTTCATAACAAAGAGTCTCATTCTTTCGGTGTTTTAACAAAAACAGAGTGGAATAATTTGTTTTATAAACATCTTGACCACCATTTACAACAATTTGGAGTTTAGTGTTTTGAAAAATTATTTGTCAAAAAAACTAGATTGGCGAACAGCAGAAGTCACTTTTACTTACAGCGAAGTTTCACTTTGGTCTTCTCAATTTGGTAACTTAATGTTCGAGCATTTGCCGATTTCTAAGTTTAAAAATGTTCTTGATATTGGCTTTGGGGCAGGATTTCCACTTTTGGAAATTGCTCAAAGGTTTGGTAAAAACTCTAAAGTTTATGGAATTGACCCTTGGACAGAAGCAGTAAAAATTGCACGTAAAAAAGCTAAAATCTTGGGAATTGAAAATGTTGAAATTTTGGAATCAGATGCTTCAAATTTAGATTTTGAAAATGATTTTTTTGATTTAGCTGTTTGCAATTTGGGAATTAATAATTTTGAAAATCCTGAAAAAGTGATGTCAGAAGTCCAGAGAACTTTAAAGCCAAATGCAAAATTTTGCACTACTTCAAATCTTAGTGGTTCTTTTGAAGAGTTTTACCAAGTTTATGGTGAAACACTAAAAGAACTTGGTCTTGGGCATTTACAAAGTAAACTTGAAGAACAGAAAGCACATAGAGGAACAATTGAATCTTTTACAGAATTATTTGATAAAGCCGGATTGAAAATTACTAAAAAAGTCGAAGACAAATTCCACTGGAGATTCGCCGACGGAACTTCCCTTTTAAATTATGCATTTGTTTTAATTGGTTTTCTTGAAGGTTGGCGAGGAATTATAGAACCTGAAATTGAAGAGCAGGTTTTTGAAAAATTAGAATCAAATCTTAATAAACTGGCAGAGTCTAAAAGTGAATTGAGATTAACAATCCCAATGGTTTATTTTGAGTGTGAATAGTTTTAACAAAAGCCAATTTCCAAAAATTGAAAATTGGTTTAAATGAAAAGAGAATAAATTTATTAAACCCAACCAAACCTTAGTACGGTGAAATCAAATTTTAGGTAAGAATTACATATTTTCTGTTGGTATTGTATGCAAATTGTATTTTTCGGGCTTTTAACTAATCGTTCCAAGGATTGTACGAACCAAAGTTCCAAATGTAATCTTCAATATCTTTGCACGTATAACCTCTGCCACCGTATTCTTCATCTCTAATTTCTATAAGAATTTTTGCACCAGCAGCAACGGCTTTCTCATAATGTTCATCAATTTTTTCGACTATGATATAAGATGCTTGAGTATTATTTCCATTGAGTTTTTTTGGTGTTCTTACCAAATTACCATATTCGTTTTCATTTTCAGAATTGAGCATAATCATAGAATTCCCATATGTCAATTGTGCGTGTACAATTGTATCATTTTCTCCTTGAACTATAAGGTGTTTTTCAAATCCGAATGCATTGCATAGCCATTCAATTGCTGTTGGTGCATTTTTATATTGCATTGTTGGGATAATGCAGGCTTTATTTTCTTTCATAGTTTAAGCGTGCCTAAAAAATTCTAATGAAGAACATTATTTTCTATTTTGAATATTGTCTAGCTGCCTTGTTTATGTATCTAATTTATCAATTTCGTGGGTCATATATTCTTGATATAATTTTGAAATTGATTTAGGCTCGCCAAGTATGGTAAGAATATCATTATCCAACAAAATTGTTGAACCATTTGGAGTAAAGGTTTTATTATCCCTTTCAACCAAAGCAATTAAAACATCTTTGGGTAGCTGAATTTCTTTTAATTGAAGACCAACCATCGCCTCTTGCGGAGTTCCATTTAATAGTTTTATGCTCACAAAACGTTCATTTTGTAACAAATACTCTTTGATTTCTCGGTGACTATTCATATTGAGCAGAGTTTTCACGATATCTTCTCGTTCTAAAATATCAAGGAGCCTTGACAACATTCGTAATTGTTGTTTAGGTTTTTCAACAGAATTAATTAAAAATACACAGATTTGTACTGGAGTTTTCAATTCGTTGTCTTTAATCGGAAAAGTGCCACCAATTGGTGTTTTGGAAATAAATATGTGTATTGAAGGATATAAAACATCTTTGAATTTCGCATGAAAAACCAAAACGTTTGGTAAGGTTATTAATGAATCATCGGATTCAGAATGCATAAATTTTTGAATGTCTTCTTCTTTGCAAATGTTTAACTTGTTACAAAAATTATCGGAGACTTTATTTAAAATATTCTTAAAAATGGTTGGGGTTTTTAATATCGAAATTTTCGATTTTATAATCGTTTCGTCAAAAGGGTCGCCTTCGCGAAGACCTTTTTCTTTTAATATTGTCATTAACTCATTTTCAAGCTCATCGTATCGGTTTTGACCCAAATGTGCAAACCAATGAAAAATTGCCCCTTCTCGGATCACTTTTCCACGCGAATGGAAATGATACCAAAGTAACCCAACGACAATGATTCCTGTGGCAAAAAGAAATGGCATCCAACCAAGATAAATAATTAATACACAAGAAATAACAATTCCTGCTATTTGCATATATGGATAAAGTGGTGATAAATATCCTGGGTCGTATGATTCAATTTTGCTGTTTCTGAAAACAATAACAGAGAAATTGACAAAAATAAAAATAAGCAATTGGAATGTGCTTGCTAATTTTACGATTCCTTCTTCCGATAATACAAGAATGAATAAAATGATTATTGCAGTTGTAAACAATATTGCAATAACTGGGCTTCCATTCTTCCCTAATCTTGAAAAAATAGAAGGAAATAAATCGTCACGTGCCATTGCAAAGGGATATCGTGAAGAAGATAAAAGACCAGCATTTCCTGTTGAAGCAAAGGCGGCAAGAGCAGCTATTGACATTAACATTACTCCGGAATTTTCAGGCAACCATTTAAACATTTGTTTTGCTGCAGTGGCAGCCGGAGCCATATCATTTGCAAAGTCTGATTGAGGTATAACCGCAACCATAATAAAAACTCCCAAGCCATAAATAATACCTGTTACAATCAATGACAGAATCATTCCAAGAGGAATGTTTCTTTCTGGTTTTTTAATTTCTTCTGCAATACTTGCAATTTTGGTTAAACCAAGATACGAAACAAAAACAAAACCTATTGTTGTAAACATGCCTTCCATTCCATTAGAAAAGAATGGAGTTAAGTTAGCATCAATAGAATCCTTTTTGACGGATTCCAACCAAAAAATGGAGAAAAAACCATCGGCAATAAAAGTTATCAAAATTGCTGTTAAAAATACCACAAACACTTTTTGAAAAGCAGATGTTTTTTTCGCTCCTACTAGATTTACAGCCATAAAGAAAAGCGTTGTAATAATGGAAACCGTTTTTATGGGAACTTCCCAGAAAATTGAGGCATAAGCACCAATACCGATGATTGCAAAAGCTGTTTTTAACATTAATGCAAAATAAGTTCCCAACCCTCCAATTGTACCCATTATTGGACCTAAACTTCTGTCTAAAAAGAAATATGCACCACCTGACTTGGGCAAAGCACTCGATATTTCAGCAATGCTGAACATAGCCGGTAAAATTAAGATTCCTGCAAGCATATAAGCCAAAAACACAGATGGTCCTGTGTAATGAGATGCAATTCCGGGTAATAAAAAGAATCCTGAACTAAACATTGCCCCAGTGCTAATTGCAAAAACATCGAACAGTCCTAAGTCTTTTTTTAATTTATTTGTTTTAGCCATATTATTTCAATTATTTATTACAATGGTTTTGATAGTTTGAGACACTATATCTAAATTTAAACGTATTTCTTTTTTCGTTCGTTTATCACGAAATACAAAGTTAAAAAAATATTTGTTTTTAAAGTTTTTTAAGCAAAATCGTAATTTATTTATTAAGCAATTTAGATATAGGAGTTTGAAAAACCAAGAAAATTAGGAAAAGGGTTTTAAAAGTCTGAAAATTGAAAATTACAGTAAAAGGTTGTTTCCTGCCTTCGCAGGAATGACACAACAAGAAGAGTGTAAATTAAATTATCTATAAAAAGTGTAAGCAACGGCAATCAAAGTCGCTATGAGGTAACTCATAAATTCCGAATATTTGTAACCTGCTTTTTTTGAGATTTTTAAACTAATATTATAATTTTCTATTGTGATTTTTAAGTCTTTTCTTGCCTTAAAATATGTCCAATCGAAATGTAAAGACAAGCTACATCAATTGAATTTTCCTGCTTATTTGCTTTAAAAATTTCAAGACTTTTTGCAATTTTGCAAGTTCTTCTTCCAAAACAAGAATTTCGTTTAACTCAAGGTTAAAGTTATGCATAACAAAATCAAAAATTTATTGCAAGTAAGTTTAATAAAAACAATTTTTTCGAGATTTTGCAAAAAAATATTTTTAATCTAATTTTAAGTTTGTATTAACTTAACCTTTTAATTTAAAACTTGAATCAAATTGTTAAAAAACATTGTACACTTACCAAGAAGAAAATAGATTTTTTGCTCAAATCTCAACAGGACTTGAGGAATACGGAGCAGATGAGTTAAGGGAACTCGGAGCTGAAAATGTGAATCCTGTCTTTAGAGGAATTCATTTTGAAGCTAATTTAGAAACGATTTACAGAATAAATTATAACTCAAGACTTTTATCGAGAGTGCTTGCACCAATTAAAACTTTTAAATGCCATAGCACAAAGTATCTTTACAGAATTGTTCAAGGAATAGATTGGACTGAATTTCTTGATATTGATGGAACATTTGCTATCTTCGCACACACTTCAAACAGTAGCATTCGACATTCGCAATATGCAGCACTTTGTGTAAAAGATGCAATTGCAGACTTTTACAAAGATAAATTTGGAAGAAGACCAGACGTTGACAAATACAATCCTGATGTTTGGGTTAGTCTTCACATTGACAACGACAACGCAGTTTTGAGCATTGACACTTCAGGAGGTTCTTTGCACAAAAGAGGTTACAGAAGAGAAGCTCTCGAAGCTCCAATGATTGAGACTTTAGCAGCAGGAATTATCCGAGTCTCTGGTTGGAAAGGTGAAAAACCACTTTACGACCCAATGTGCGGTTCGGGAACTTTGCTTTGTGAAGCAATTATGAGTTACTGCAAAATTCCAAGTGGATTTTTAAAAGATAGATTTGGCTTTGAATGCTTGCCAGATTTTGACAGAAGTGTTTGGGAAAAAGTTAAAAAAGAATCGGATTCCCAAATTCGTGAACTACCAGAAGGCTTAGTCTTTGGAAGTGATATTTCTTCAAAAGCGATTCGGCTGACAGAAAGAAATATCAGAGGAATTCTCCCTAACCACAATATTTCGCTTTTAGCAAAAGATTTCAATAGTATTGATGAAATTAAAGATTCTGTGATTGTTACAAATCCGCCTTACGGAATTAGAATGAATAATTCTGATGACCTTGGAGGTTTTTACAAAGAAATTGGTGACTTCTTTAAACAGAAATGCACAAACTCTATTGCCTTTGTTTATTTCGGTGAAAGAGAATATCTCAAAAGAATTGGATTAAGAACTTCAATGAAAATGCCACTTTCAAACGGTGGATTGGATGGAAGACTCGGGAAATTTGAGATTTATTAATCAAATATTTCTGTCCACGAAACACACGGAAGACACGAAAGAAGCAAAACTAGAAAAGTGTAAAAAAGTAAAATAGGATTGAAGGCTTTTAGTCTGTTAAAAATGCTTAATTTTCCAATTCACTTTTCAAGACTTGCCAAACATTTTCAGCAACAATTTTATGTCCTTCAATGTTTGGGTGAATTCCGTCAGCAATGTTTAACTTCTTGTCACCCGCAACTCCGTCTAACAAAAATGGAATTAGTGGGATTTTGTTTTCTTCTGCAAGAGTAGGGAAGACTTGGGCAAATTCTTTTGCGTAATCAATTCCCAAATTCGGAGGAACTAACATTCCTGCGAGAATGATTTTCGTTTCAGGATTTTTTTCCAAAACATTGTCGATAATTTTTTGAAGATTTTGTTTAGTAACTTTAGGCGAAATTCCTCTCAAGCCGTCGTTTGCACCAAGTTCTAAAACGAAAACATCAATTTTTCTTTTTAAAATCCAATTTATTCTTCTAAGTCCTCCAGCAGTTGTTTCTCCACTTAAACCTGCGTTTACAGCTTCGTAGTTTAGTTTGGAAGAATCAATTTTTGTTTGAATTAAATTTGGAAAAGCATTATCTGTTCCGATTCCGTAACCAGCTGTTAGGCTGTCACCAAAAAACAAAACTCTCTTTTTATCTTCTTTATTTTCTGCAAAAACTGAAACGAATAAAATTAGTGAAATACAAAATCCGAAAAAAGTGTTTGTAAAAATCCGCATTCTTTAATTCCTTTGCTACCTATTTAATTTTTAGAAACTTATTTCAAAGTTCTCTCGTTGATACTTTTTAACTAACTCAAAATAAGAAAATTGCTTAATGAAATCTAATATTTTACGTGTTGAAAACCTTACCAAAACTTATTCAAACTCAGATAGAATTCTCAAAGTTTTAAATAATGTTTCATTTGAAGTCGAAGAAGGAACAACTTGCTCAATTGTTGGTGCTTCAGGAAGCGGAAAAACAACTTTGCTTGGACTTTGTGCAGGACTTGACAGAAGTTCATCAGGTTCAATTTCTCTAAACGGAAAAAAAATGGAAAACCTCGACGAAAATGAAAGAGCAAAAGTCAGAAACCAATTTGTAGGTTTTGTTTTCCAAAATTTCCAATTGATTCCAACTCTCACAGCTTTAGAAAATGTAATGGTTCCTTTAGAACTTAGAGGTGAAAAAAATGTCGGTGATTTTGCAAAAGAATTGCTAAATAGAGTTGGGCTTGGAGATAGAGTAGAGCATTTTCCAACTCAACTTTCAGGAGGCGAGCAACAAAGAGTTGCGTTAGCGAGAGCTTTTATTAACAAACCGAAAATTTTGTTTGCAGACGAGCCAACAGGAAATCTTGACGCAGAGACGAGCCACAAAGTCGAAGAATTGATTTTTGACCTAAACAAAGAGCAAGGAACTACTTTGGTTCTTGTAACTCACGACCCTGAACTTGCTCAAAGAACTCAAAAAATTGTGCGTTTAAAAGGTGGCGAAGTTTTGGCAGAAAATTAGATTTTCTAACGAAATTTTACTTTTCTGCCAAAAATCCTTACTTCACTAAATTGCAAGAAAACTTCTTTTGCAACCCAAAGCAGTAAAACAAAAACAATTGCAGCGATTGAGCAACCGAGAGCATTATTTTGAGATTTTGTGGGACAACCACAGTGCGGACAAGACAACGCTTTTGTGCTAACTTCTTTTGCACATTCTTTACATTTTTTTAAAGCCATTCTGTAAATCTTTCAATTAAAAATATTTTTTTATGCGACTGACAATATGTTGTCAAAGGTAATTTGTATTTTATTTAATTTAATTAAATAAGGAGTTCTTATGAATTCAAAATTTACTAATCTCTTACTTACCATTTCAACTATTTTATCAATAGTTGGTATCTTTTCTATAATTGTATTTTACTGGATTGTAAAAAAGGAAGAAAAACTTCTTGGAGCACAAAATAGTACTGTGCCTAATAATTTGATTCACAATAACCTAGCAACAAGTGAAGAAATGCTAATTTCTGCTGCAAGTAAACTAGCTGTGGAAAAAGAGTCTAGAGGGAATAAGTTTAAAGATAGATTTATTGGCTCATCAATTATTAGTTTAATTCTAGCAGGTCTTGGTTACATTGCTGATAAATTTTTTGACTTTCTTTTAGAACCTACTTTAAAAGAAATTTTTGATTCTTACCTATTTTAGCTCTAGTAATGGAATTATTTCTTGCTCAATTGCTTCACCTTTGTTCTTTGCGTACCAAAGGTGAAGTTTTGGATAGAATTCTTCTTTGCTTTTGCCTTGAACTTTTTCATTTTTTATTAATTCTGCCGCAGGTTTCGGTCTTGGTCCCCAAAGGAAAATCTCATTTTGGTTTTTGTCAAAAGCTACGAGTTTTGGAATGCTTTCAGTTCCGTTTGTCAAGTATTGACTCATAATGTCAAGGTTTGTGTCTCTCAAAATTATTCGAAAAGTGATGTTCGTATTTTCATTTGCAATTGCTGCGATGTAAGGCAAAATCTGAGCAGAATCTCCACACCAATTTTCAGTAATTACCATCCAAGTTTGAGATTCTGAAATGGAGTTCACAGCTTTTCTCATTTCTTCGCTAATTTTGTAAGTTTTGTGAACTCTTTGGGTTCTTTGTAAATTTAAAACGATGTACTGTGAAATTTCATCAGTCAAATTTTGTTCTTTTATTTCTTTTACTTTAGCTTCAAATTCACTTGTAAACTGTTCGTAAGTTATTCCATTGCGAATTTGGTTATTTTCAAATATTGATTTCAATTTTGTAATTCCTTTTTAAAAAGTTAAAAACCAATAAACTTTAGCAAAAATTTTGACTTTTTATTCCAAATTTCTTAGTAAATTTTAAGATTAATTTTAATTAGAGATATTAATGAAATATAGTAACAGTGTTTTAGAACTTATTGGGAATACTCCTTTGATTCGTTTGAACAAAGTTGCAGACCCGAATGGTGCGATTGTGCTTGGAAAAGCAGAATTTATGAATCCTGGAAGTAGCATCAAAGACAGAATCGGTATCAAAATGATTGAAGCCGCTGAAAAAGATGGAACTTTAAAATCTGGTGGAACTATTGTAGAAGCAACCTCTGGAAATACTGGAGTTGGTTTGGCACTTGCAGCTTCAATTAAAAATTACAAAATGATTATTGTAATTCCTGACAAAATGAGCAAAGAGAAAATCAGTTTGTTGAAAGCTTTTGGAGCAGAAGTAATTGTTGTTTCGGCAAAACATTCTCACGACCACCCAGATTATTATGTGAATTTTGCGAGAAGATTGGCAAAGGAAACTCCAAATTCACTTTTTGCAAACCAATTTTACAATCAAAATAATCCTTTGACCCATTACCAAACTACTGGTCCTGAAATTTGGGAACAAACAGAAGGAAAAATTTCTGCTTTTGTTGCAGGAATGGGAACAGGTGGGACAATAAGTGGTGTCGGTAAATTTCTTAAAGAAAAAAATCCAAATGTAAAAATTATCGGTGCAGACCCAATTGGCTCAGTAATAAAATCTTACAAAGAAAATATTACAAATTTTGAAGGACAACCATATTTAGTTGAAGGAATTGGTGGTGACACCGTTCACGGAACTTTACACGCAGAGTTTATTGATGAAGTCATTAATGTTAGTGACAAAGACAGTTTTGCAATGTCAAGAAGACTTGCTCGTGAAGAAGGAATTTTTGTTGGTGGTTCAACAGGAACAATTGTTCACATAGCAACCCAAATTGCCTCCAATATGACTCCTAGTGAAGTTGTTGTTTGTATTCTTTGTGATACGGGTGAAAGGTATTTAAGTAAAAATCACTCGGAAGAATGGATGCAAGAAAACAACTTCCTTTAATCTTTAAATTCTAAAATCATTTGATTGCTTACTCTCTTCTTTTCTGTGTAATTGTCATTGCTTCTTGCGGCTTGATTTATGAACTAATCGCAGCAACTTTAGCAAGTTACCTTCTTGGCGACAGTGTTACACAGTTCTCAACAATTATTGGAATTTACCTTTTTTCAATGGGAATAGGTTCTTACCTGTCCAAGTATTTTGATAAAAAACTTTTGGACAGGTTCATTGAAATTGAAATCGCAGTCGGTTTTTTCGGTGGAATCTTAGCAACCTGTTTGTTTTTTCTTTTTGAATTTGTTGACCAATTTAGAATCATTCTTTATTGTTTTGTAACTTTAATTGGAATTCTTGTTGGTTTAGAAATTCCGATATTACTTAGAATCTTAAAAGACAAAATCGAATTTAAAGACTTAGTTTCAAAAGTTTTGGCGTTGGATTACATCGGTGGACTTTTCGCATCACTAGTTTTTCCTTTCTTTTTTGTCCCTAATTTTGGTTTAATTAGCACTTCATTTTTATTTGGCTTACTAAATTCATTCGTTGCCTTTTGGGCAATTTGGATTTTTAGAGAACGTCTTGAAGATTTTAAAAAATTAATTTCAATGTGTTCTATTGTGATTTTAGTTTTATTAATTGGGTTGTTTTATTCAGAGAAAATTTCTGAAACTTTAGACAATAATTTTTACTCCGACAAAATCATTTTTACCAAAAAATCACCTTACCAAAAGTTAGTTGTAACTTCAAGTCAAGCCGATGTAAAGTTGTTCATAAATGGGAATTTACAGTTTAGTTCATTAGACGAATATCGTTACCACGAAGCATTAGTTTTACCTGCTTTGAGTTTTGTGAAGAATCCGCAAAATATTTTGATTCTTGGAGGAGGCGATGGACTCGCAATTCGAGAAATTTTAACTCATGTTGAAGACTTTGAAAAAATAACTTTAGTAGATTTAGACCCTGAAATGACTAAAACTTTTTCTGAAAATTTAGATTTAGTTCGACTAAATGACGGCTCATTGTTAGAAGAAAAAGTTGAAATTTTTAATGAAGATGCTTTCATATGGACTAGAAATTGTGAGGTTAAATATGATTTAATAATTTGTGATTTTCCTGACCCAAGTAATTACTCTTTGGGCAAATTATACTCAAATACCTTTTACAATTACATTTCTAATATTTTAAAAGATGAAGGAATTTTGACTGTTCAATCAACTTCTCCATTTTTTGCAAAAAAATCATTTTGGTGCATTGAAAACACGATTCGCAGTACAGGTTTTCAAACGAAACCTTATCACATTTTTGTTCCAACTTTTGGCGAATGGGGTTTTGTTTTAGCTTCAAAGAAAGATTTCCAAAAACAAAATAAATTTGATTTAGATTCTCAATTTTTGAACAATGAAATCCTTAATTCAATGTTTAAATTTCCAAAAGATATTTCAGAAATTCCAACAGAAATAAACAAACTCAATAATCAAATTTTAATTCGCTACTATTCCGAAGAAGAAGAAAGAGCTAATAAATCTTTTTAACTCATTTCAATAAATGTGATATGAGTCAAAGACTTTCCATTTTTTTAATCTCATCTTAATGCAATGTTTAATCTTTAATCAGTGGAGAAAAAAATGGAAATTCGAACCCAAAAAACAAATGAAGAAGCCTTAATTGAGAACAGAAGAAAGAAAACTGACAGACGTAAGAAAGAAATTCCTGTAGATAATTTGTCTCACAAAGACAGAAGAAAAGATGAAAGAAGAAACTCTTAAAAAGATAAATTCACTTACTACTTCCCCCTACGAAAGATCAACTTATAAATCAGTTGGTCTTTTTTTTATGAAATTTTCAAAACATTTTTCAAAAATACCTCAAAAATATCTCCAATGTTTTTAAGCTCACTTGTCAATCTGTGGTCACTATCCACTAAATGGAGTGTTATTTTATTCTCATTGGCATAAGAAATTACATTTTCAGTTGGTACAACTACGTCATTCCAACCTTGAACAATTTCAATAATTTTTGCAGTTGGTTTAGGATTTTGAATTTCAAATCCTTCAAGGAAAACAGCAGGTGCAAGAACAAACAAACCATCAGGATTCAGTTCTTTAGACGAAACTAAAGAGACATAACCTCCCATACTCGAACCAACTAAAACTAATTTGTTGATTGCTTGTGGCTTTTTTGCAAGTAGCATCTTTACTCTTTCGTTAGGATTCATCTCAGATGAATAATCTGGGCTCATAACATTAAATCCAAGTCTTTTAGCAATCGAGGCTAAATGCTTAATTTTTGTCCCCCAAGGTCCACTCTCTTTTCCGTGTGAAAAACACACTAAATTTATTGGTTTCATTTAAATTCCTATCTTTTTATACTCTAAATTTGGAGTAATTTATTAAATTTTAGTATAAAATATTAACCCTAAAAATTGTTGTTTTAAAAATGATTGTTAAAGTTGCAGAAGAAAAAGATTATGCGAGAATTAGTAAACTAAGAATAGAGGCTTATAAAAAAGCAACTGGAATGAAAATTTCCGACAACTCTTTTCTTTTTTTTGAAAATGATAAACGCCCTGGTATTGTACTTTTTGTTGAAGATGAAAGCGGAAATGCAATTTCTACTTTGAAAGGGGTTAAAGTTACAAATATTGAAGAATTGGAAAAGGTCTTTGATATTAAAATTCATTCAGATTTAGAATTTCCAGTTTTTGTTTTTGAAAAACTTGCTACTGCCTTTGAATTCCGTAGAAATGGGATTTCAAGAATATTAAGAATTATTTTTTTTGAGTATTGTTTGAAGTCTAAAATAAAAAATATCACTCTTACTGCTCAAGAAGATGCTTCAAGAATTAAATTATTAAAAAAAATGGGATACAAAATTGAAATTGCAGATATTAGTCAAAGGAAAATTACATCTTTTGACAATAGTAGTAGAGCGGTTTTTGCAGTTCTAAATTGTAACTCTTTTGAAAGAGCTATTGAAGTCAACAAACAGGATTTTGATTTGAAAAAGTTTGAGTTTGACGAGAGTGTCAAAACTCTTTTGAGTTAGTAACCTTCTTCCAAATCAACTAAATTCAACAAATCGGTTCTTCCTTTTGCCAATCGGTTAAAGTTCTCTACAACATCTTTCCAGTAATGAGGTTTATCTCTTGTTGGACCAGCTCTGTGAGGACTCATCAAAATATTTTCTAATTCTTGAAAAGGTAGGTTAAAGGGATAAGATTTCCCTTCTGTATTCTTTTCAACTCTGTATTTGTACCAAACGTCAATTCCTGCTCCACAAATTAGTTTTTCTTTTAAGGCGGTGAAAAGTGCCTTTTCATTTATTACTTCACCTCTCCCAACATTTACGATAAAACCTTTTCTCCCTAAAAGTCTAAGTTCTTTTTCGCTAATAAAATCTTTAGTTTTTTCTGTTAAAGGGAGAGTTACAATTACCGAATCAACTTCTTTGAAAAAATCAGATTTGTTCTTAATTGTATAAATTTTATCAAAGTTTGAAAGTTTAATTTGTGGCTTCGTACGTTTTAATCCGTAAACTGCTTTTACGAAAGGCTTAAGCATTTCTGCGACAAAGTTTCCAATTGCTCCTGTTCCAATAACTCCGATAATTTTATCTTCAAAGTTATTGGTAAAGTGTAAATCCAGTCTGTTTTCCCACTTCCCTTCGTTTATCATTTGGTGAGCTTGTATTAAATTATTGGTCAAACAAAGTAGCATTGCAACAGAATATTGTGCAGCAGATTTTGCATTTCCGTGATTGTTTGCCAAAAGCACATTCGGATATTTCTTCACAATTTCAGTTACATTTTGAACACCAATCCAAGGGATTTGCACAAGTTTCACTTTTGGAGAACTCCTAAGTATTGTTTCCAAAAACCTTGGAGCAACAATAATTTCAGCATCTTTTGAAAGAGAAATTAGATTTTCTTCTTCAATGTTTTCAGGAAAAATAAATTCAACTTTTGGATTTACATTTTCGAGCAAGTAATCTTTAATCTTTTCAGTAACCGTTGTAGTAAATACAGCTTTCATAAAACATATTCTTCATTTTTTGTAAAAATTCTGATTTAAACTAAAGAATTAACTCCTGATTCTAAAGTAATTTTATAAATCAATCTCACAAAAGACGAAATATCATCACCAAAACTTTTGCCCTTGTTACAAAAATTGTGAAAGTCATCACAAATGGCTGTTAAAGCTCCTAAAACTTTGATTTTAAAATTGGCATACGGTTTGAGTAAACCAAAGTGAAATCAATTTTGAAAACAATTAACAATTAATTTTTAGGAACAAAAAAATGAAAACTTTAAAACTAAACTCAAAAAGATTTTCAAATCTCGTTACTTTAACAAGCCTCGCAACTGCATCAATTTTAACAGTTGGTTTATTAACAAGTGCACAAGCTCAAAGTTCAATTTCATTTCAAATCGATAACTTTTTTGGAAATCCTTCTTGTGGACCAGAAATGTTTACCGACCAAAACGGAATCTTAAATCCTGACCCAACTTGCGACCCTTGTGGACCACTTACTTTTACAGCTTTTGAACAATTCGGTTACAACAACGGACTTGGTCCTCAAGGTGAAGCAGCAACAACTTCAAGTGTTTCAAATAATAATATGCCAGTTGCAGCTTTAGCTCCAGCAGACGTTGGAAACGCTTCTTTAATTATTGACCAAACATTTGGACTTTCAAGTTTTGAACACACAGCTGACCAAAATGACCCTGCAACTTTCGGTTCTTGGGGAGATCACAGACAGTATGTTGGCGGACACGCTTACATAGTTGTTGACGGAGACACAGTTCTTGAAGTTGGAAGCATTACTTTTGACCTTTGGGTGAATTATCCAGCTCCTTTTGGACAAGGGAATATTTCTTCTGGCTTTGGAATGGGTTATTTATACGGATTAGACGACGACCCAAATTGGGTTGCTGCTTTAGACCCACAAGGAACGGGGCAAATTAATTTTAACTTAAACTCAATGTCGCCAACTGCGATAGTTTTTCCACCTAACTCACCTTGTCAGACCCGTTATGGCTACTACGATGTAAATGTAACAATTAGCCCGAATGCAATTCCAAGAATTGTTGAGTTTGGAGAACTTCCTTTTGGAAATGGTGCTTTGAGTTTTCAAAATTCACAAGTCGATTTTAATTTTGAAATGGGAGTTGGTGGTGGAGAACAATTTAACCAATTTGATGTGATGGCAATGAGAGTCGAAGATGCTCCAGACGGAAATTTACCCGAAGGAATTAATTCAATCGAACAAAATCACTTCTGGCACTTAGGCACAACGATGGAAAGTTTTGAAACTGACGTAACTTTTGACCTTACTGACATTACTTTAGCAGGAAATCCTTCAAACTATAGAATCTTAAGAAAGCCTGATGGAAGTAATGATTGGCAAATTTTTGGAGACATTTCTCTTCTAAACGGTGGAACAGAATTACGTGCAAACAATGTTACAGGATTCAGTGATTGGGCAATCGGAGATGTTGGCGACGGAGCTTTACCTGTTGAATTGCAAAGTTTTGAAGCAAATGTTAACGGTAGAAATGTAGAACTTACTTGGACAACTGCAACTGAAACTGACAATCAAGGATTTGTAGTCGAGCGTTCTTTAGACAGTGAAAATTTTATCGAAATCGCAAGTTACAAAACAAGCGTAGCTTTGATTGGAAGAGGAACTTCTGCTTCTGAAACTAATTACAAATACACAGATTCAAGAGTTTCAAATGGTTCAACTTACTACTACAGGCTCGTTGACGTTTCCTACGAAGGGATTAGAAATGAAAACGAAATTATCAAAATTAGTGTCAGAAATGAGAATACTGAATCTGAAATCCTAAATCTTGACTACGAATTGAAACAAAATTTCCCTAATCCTTTCAATCCTTCAACTCAAATCAATTTCTCAATCGCAAGAGCTGGACAAGTAACTCTTAATGTTTACAACGTTTCAGGTCAATTGGTTAAGACTTTAGTAAACAACGCATTTGACAAAGGAAATTACAATGTTGAGTGGAATGGGACAAACTCGAATGGTTCGCAAGTTTCAAGTGGAGTTTACCTTTACAAACTCACAACTTCAAACGGATTTTCAGCGACTAAAAAAATGTTCTTAATCAAATAAATCCACATAGATTTTCACGAAAGCGGAAGCGAAAGTTTCCGCTTTTTTTATTTAGGAGAAACAAAATGCAATCGCAAATTTTTAAGATTTTAACAATAATTTTTCCAATGATTTTTCTGGGTTGTAGCCAAAAGGTTTTAAGCCAAACTTATTCAACAAAATTAAAAGAAAATTCAACTTCCATTATGGAGGAAAATATTACTGAAAAGAAAATAAATGGAGTTTGGACAAAACAGAAAAAAGAGGTTTCCATCTTTGGCAGAAATGGAAAATTAGTGGATAAAATACATTTCAAATGGAAAAATGGGACTTGGACAAAGTCTGGAAAAACAAGTTTTACTTACTCAAATGGAAATCCGACAACTAAATTTTATCGTTCAATTTTAACAAATGGCGACCTTGCTGAATCGAACAAAGAGGTGAACTTTTACGATTCCAAAAACAGGCTAATCAAAACTTCAACTTACTTTTACTTAAATATAATTTCGGATTGGGTTTCGGAAGGCGAAACTAAGGTTGAGTACAATGCTTTTGGTAAAGTTAAAAGCAAAAATTTAGAGCAAGTTTTGGACAAAAATTCAAAAATTACTTCCAAAGAAATTTATACTTACGACTCAAAGAAAAGACTTGTAAAAATTCTGACTGAAAATTTTAATCACCAAAAAAAGTTAGAATCGAAATTTGAAAAGAAAATTAAATACAATTCAAAAGGTAAAATTTCAGTTGAAGAGGTTTGGAACAGTGGTTTATATTTTGCAAACGAGCCATTTTTAGAGGAAAAGACAGAATATTTTTACAACTCAAAAGGAAAATTAACTAAGAAAGTTTCTTCCAGAAAAGTTGGAAATCAGCTCAAAGAATCCACAAGAGAAATTTTAAAATAAAAGTAGAGACGCACGGCTAGTGCACCTAAAGAGTTTCGTAGTAGTGAACAAAAATTTTTGTTCACTACTACGAAACTCCAGTAATAATTTTTACAAAAGCAGTTTCTAAAAGTAGTTTTTGGCTCGTTTGAATGGACTTGAATTCTAAGTCAAGTTTGAGCAAAATTGCAAAAACATTTTCAATTTCGTCAGTGGAGTAGAGTCTTGACATTTGAATTAATTCTTTTACAAAAAATTCTACTGGTGTGTCCAAAATTCTTTGTCTTGCAATTTCGTAAGTTGGTTTTGAAGCAATTTCGCGTGAGTGCAATTTCCATAAATTTGTAAAAAGGCTGTAAAGTTGAATTACAATCAAAATTCCTGCTTTGTTGTCTTGCTCAAAAATGTTATTGAGAATCTCGAATGATTTTTTCAAATCTTTTCTACCGACGGCATTCCTGAGTGCAAAAACATCAAAGTTTTTAGAATTTGCTGTAACTTTTTCAATGTCTTCTTTAGAAATTTCGTCTTTACTTTTATCAAAAATTAATAATTTCTCAACTTCGTTTACGAGGTCGCGAATTGAACTTCCAACGTAAGTTGCAAGTATTCCAGCATTGGAAACATTGATTTTTTTGCCTCTTGAACGTACGTAGTTTACAACCCAATCAGGAATTTCATTGTCGTAAAGTTTTCTAAAATCAAAATTTGTGGAGTTTTTCAAAAGGTTTTTGTAAAAGGCTTTTGTCTTGTCGATTTTGCCCGAAGCTGCTAAAACCAAACAAGTTGTGTCGAAAGGCTTCTTGGAATAATCTTGAATTTGTTTTTTAGATTTTTGGTCAAATCTTTCGATGTTGCTAACGATTACCATTCTCTTTTCTGCAAAAACAGGAAAAGCTGAAACCGTCTCCAAAACTTTTGAAAAATTGACTTCTTCTGCATCAAATTTATTAAAGTTGAAATCGAAATCTTGCGGAGTCAAAACTGTCTCTTGTAGTTCTTCAATTGCAATTTTTTTTAAGTAATCATCTTCACCGTGAAAGAAAAAGACGGGAGAAATTGTTTGTGGGATTGTAAATTTTTTGTAAGCCAATACTTGTTTTCCAACAATTTTTAGTGATTAAAGAGTTCGTGAAGTTCTTTGTATTTTTGGCGACTTAAAGGAAGACTTTCACCATTTTTGAGATTTACGCAGTAAGTTCCACCTCCAACGTGTTTGTAAGATTCAATTTCAGTGATTTCAACAAAGTAAGAACGGTGAATCCTAATGAAATTTGAGGGCAAAATCTGTCCGAGTCTGTCCATTGTTTTGTCTAAAAGTTCGATTCTTCCGTCTTTTAAATGAGCCTCAACATAAATTCCTGCTGCTTTGAAAAAGTAAATTTCTTCAATTTCCAAAAGAACATTTTCGTTGTTTTTTCTAACGGAAAGGTATTTTGTTGTGGAGTTTAATTCAACTCTTTCAAAGAATCGGTCGAAAGAATTTCTAAGTCTTCTTTCGTCAAAAGGCTTAGGAACAAAATCCAAAACTCCAAACTGAAATGCTTCGATTGCTCTGTCTGTATTAGCCGAAACAACAACTGTGTGAAAAGAGCCTGAAAGAGCTAATTTGAGCAAATCAAAACCATCTTTTCCATTCAAGTTTAAATCTAAAAGGCAAAGGTCAATTTGATTTTCAAAAAGGTAATTTGACGCATTTTCTAAAGTGTGTTTGATTTCAATTTCTAAAGCTTCTTGGTCGTGTAAAATCTTTTTACAACAACGTTCAATAAATTTTGCAATTGGTCTTTCGTCTTCAACTATTAAAATTTTCATTTTTTCTTAAATTTTATTTTTTATCAAAATATTTACTTGCCAAAGTCCATCTTTTAAGCCGTAATTCATTTCCCATTTCTTAGGGTAACACTCTTCCAAACGAGTTTTTATGTAACGAATTCCCATTCCTTCGGAAATTTGTTCGTCGTTTGATTTTTCTAATTCTTTCAAAAGTGAGCCGTTGTTTACTAATTTAAAATGTGTGTTTCCATCTAATTTTTCACAACTCAAAGTAAAAGTTCCGTTTTCGCCAGATTCAAATGCGTGAGTCAAACCGTTCTCAATTAAAGTATGAAAAATCATTGGAGGAACCATTTCCGATTCAGGCAAATTAATTTGTTCTAATTTGAATTTTGCATCTTTCCGCAGGCTCATCAATTCAAGGTGAGTTTCGCAGAGCTTGATTTCCTCAAAAAGTGGAATTTCTTTTTTGGAAGCGATTTTGTTTACCAAACGAAATTCGTCAGCTAAAGCCTGAATGAGTTCAACAGCTTTTTGCGGACTTTCCTCAATCCAACTAATAATTGAAAAAAGTGTGTTAGACAGAAAATGAGGTTGAATATTTTTTTTGAGCAAATCTGTTTCAAGTTTAGCAGAAAAAAGTCTTGAGGATTCGAGTTGTTCAGACTGCTCACGAATTTGGCGACTAATTGAAAGATTCACACAAAAAACAAGTGCGATAATTCCAATTGTGTAACCAAAAGAAAGAATTCCAAATGCAAAGAGAAAGGCTAAAATTACTTGAGCTGTAATTCCAATGAAAATTGTAAAACTTCCTATCCTTCGTTTCTTTACCGCATAAATTGCTAATCCAATCGGATAAAAAGAGAGTAAGAAAATTGATTCTCTGCCGATTAATAGAAATAATAAAATTGATAAAGTTGCAATTATTCCAATGTGTAAATTTCTCTTTGGAATCTCAAAATTATTAATGAAAAAGACACTTAAAAGTATTAGGCTCAATGGGCTTACAATGTAGTAGAAACTATCAAAATAAGGTAGCAAAGCAATATTAATGTTATTCTGTAAATTGTAAGTAGTGAATACTAAATCAATTAAACCAACAAAACAATAAATTGCAAAAAGTAAGTAAGCTCTGTGCCTTCCTCCTCCAAAAAACATTGCAAAATTGAAAAGCATTGCCAGAAAGAAAACTGTTCCGTTTAGAACCTGAATATTGAAAAAAGTCTCTAAAACGTCGTGAACTTCTTCGTGATACCCAATTTCGATTTGAGGATAAACGAAAGGCTCATTAGAGTTTTGGTTTGAAAGACGAATTGCAATTGTGTGTTTCCCATTTGTAGTAATGTCTTTAGGCATTTTGGCAAGTTGAAAGACTTCACCAGCTATTTCATTTTCAAGTGAATTAGAAACACTTCCATTTTGCAAAATCAAATTACCGTCCCAATAAATTTCATAAGCAGATACGAGAGTTGAAGTATTCATTGCCAAAAAATCGAATTCTCTTAACTCTCCTTCAAGGTTAATACTTTGGCGATACCAACGAACTCCTTTGTAATTTTCTGAAAGGGATTCTAAACCTTGCCATTTTGAGTCGTCGAAATTTGGGTTTGCAAATTCAGGATTATCTTCAAAAATAACTTTCCATTGCTGAATTAAATTAATACCACTTGAGTCAAGATTAAAAGTGATGTTTCCAAGTTCACTTTGTGCAAACAGATTATTACACAAAAGGAAGATAAAAAGAACCAAAATAGGATTGCGGACTTTAGTCCGTTTTGAGTGAGAGCCTGACTTTTGAGTCAGACACTCACAATTTTTAAATTTTAACAAAATTTCACCCGTTTACCTTTGATTTCAAATTTTCCATTTATCACCAAGTCAAGTGCTTTAGCGAAGATTCTATGTTCAACTTCCAAAACTCTTTTTGCCAAGTCGTCAGTAGAATCTTCAAATAGGACAGGAACAGTTTCTTGCAAAATTATTGGACCTTCGTCGTAGTTTTCATTTACAAAATGAACTGTTGGACCTGAAAATTGAGTTCCAGATTTCAAAACCGCTTCGTGAATGTATTTTCCATACATTCCAATTCCGCCAAAAGAAGGAAGTAGAGCAGGGTGAATGTTGATAATTTTGTTTGAATATTTTTGAATGATTGTTGCAGAAATTTTTCTTAAAAACCCTGCAAGGACAATTAATTCAATTCCATTTTCAAGAAGAAAATCCAAAACAATATTTTCGTTTTCTTCTGAAAATTCTGACGACTTGAAAGCCTTTGTTTTGATTCCATTTTCAGAACCAAGTTCCAAAATCCTTGCATCTTTTTTGTTACTGATGACTAAGCTAAAGTCTGCATTCGGAATTTTTGCTCTCAAAAGTGCTTCAAAGTTAGAACCTCTTCCTGAGCCAAAAACTGCAATTTTCATTTAATAAAAACCATTTTTTTAGTTTGACTAAATTTGTTTCCTGTTTCAATTCGGTAAAAAAAAACTCCACTTGCAACTTGTTTGTTACCAAAATTTGTTCCGTTCCAAACAACAGTTCCTTGTGGTTCTGTCAAAGTAAATTCATTGACCTTTTCACCGAGAATGTTAAAGATTACTAATTTACTTTCGTAATTCCAATTTCCCAATTCGTAATTAATTAAAGTTTGTGGGTTGAATGGATTAGGATAGTTTTGTGAAAGTGAAAAAAGTTCTAGGAAAACAAATTCATTTTCTTCAATTTTAGAAACTGCGTTAAACTCAAAAGCTCCAATGTCAGGTAAACTATCTCTTAAAAAACCTCGTTGGTCTGTCAATGGTGAATTAAGTTGTGAACCATTGTTTATTGCAATGCTGTTTGGAGAAAGTCCAATTGTCTTAGAAAAACCTCCATTGTCTGCTAAAGGTAGAAGACCAACTGAAGGCAAAGATACATTGAAAAAATCTACGAAAGTTTGTCCTGTGAATGTAGAATTTAAGGAGTCTGAAATGATATTAAAACCACCAGAAATGAAATCACCGTAACAATTACTTGGAGCTACTCCTCCAATACTATCCCAATGGTTATCTACAATTATTGAATTTTTGATTAACACATTTCCACCATCATTGTAAACTCCTCCTCCAAGTTGTCCTGTTGAAACCCAATTGTTTGTAATTGTACAATTTTCAATTGTTACATTTGTGCTATCAAAAATATAAATTCCACCTCCGAACTTATCCAAAGAATAATTAACATTTTCAGAAATTGTACAATTTCTTATCAATCCATTTTGCGAAGTCAGTCGAAGAGATGGATAAACGAATTCATTTGAGGCAATAAGACTATTTTTAAAAATTAAGGAATCTGCTCCTATTCCAATATGTCCTTCGTTATCTTTAAAAACTAGATTTTCGATAATTGCAAAATCTGAGCTGATACCAAAATTGTTATCATCATTATTTTGGCATTTAATATTCTTTAAATCAACCTTTTCGCTTATTATGTGATAGTCACCAGTATTGTTATAGAAATTGGTATTTTTTATTCTTATGTAATTGTATGAAAACGACAAAAGAATTGTGTTGTTAGAACAATCTAAGATATTACAATTTTCAATAATTATGTTAAATCCTAAATTTTGAATCACAGTACTTGAACTCCCCATACCATTTTTAAGTGATAAATTTAAAAAACTCATAGTATCGGTGAAAGTTGAATCAAGATTTAAAAGATAAAAAAAGCCTCCTGTTCCATTAGACCTATTTATTATTACTTCATTGCTTCCACCATCAATTGTTAAGACTTTATCTTCTAATACATAAGGTTCCCCCGACAGCCAAATAGTATTAACATTACTACTAAAAAGAATCGTATCTCCATTTGCAGATATTTCTATTTTTTCCCTTAGAGTTCCTATTCCCGAATCATTACTACTTGTTACAGTGTGAATTGCTCCAAAGACATTTGAAACTAAAAGAATTGTAAGAAAAATTAGAATTTTCATTTTGACTCTCCTTTTTTTAAAGAGACCTGACAGGTTTTCAAAACCTGTCAGGTCTTTAACCCTATTTTATAAAAACCATTTTTTTAGTTTGACTAAATTTGTTTCCTGTTTCAATTCTATAAAAATAAACTCCACTTGAAACTTGTTTGTTACCAAAATTTGTTCCGTTCCAAACAACAGTTCCTTGTGTTTCTGACAAAGTAAATTCTTTGACCTTTTCACCGAGAATGTTAAAGATTACTAATTTACTTTCGTAATTCCAATTTCCCAATTCGTAATTAATTAAAGTTTGTGGATTAAAAGGATTAGGAAAATTTTGTGAGAGTTGAAAGAGTTCAGGGGAAACAAATTCATTTTCTTCAATTCTAGAAACTGCGTTAAACTCAAAAGCTCCAATGTCTGGCAAACTGTCTCTCAAAAATCCTCTTTGGTCTGTTAGTGGTGAATTAAGTTGTGAACCATTGTTAAATGCAATGCTGTTTGGAGAAAGTCCGATTGTTTCTGTAAAGCCTCCATTATCTGCTAATGGTAAAAGTCCAAGTGAAGTGGAATCTACGTTGTAAAAATCTACGAATGTTTGTCCTGTAATTGTTGATCCCGAAGTATCTGCAATTATGTTGAATCCACCTGAAACAAAATCACCTGATAAATTACTTGGTGAGCCACCAGCCGTATTGTTTGCAATTATTGAGTTTCTGATTGTTACATTTCCACCTTCATTGTAGATTCCTCCTCCAAGTTGTCCTGATAAAATAGAATTGTCTGTTATAGTGCAGTTTTGAATTTCTACATTGGAGCTGTCGAAGAAGTAAATCCCTGACCCATTATTGACCAAAGCTTCATTAGAATTTCCTGTTATCGTACTATTTTTAATCAATCCATTTTTTGTAAACAATATAAAACTTGAACTACTAGAAATATTACCTGTAATAAGACTTTTATTAAAATCTAACGTATCTGAATCAATAATAAATGAACCATTATTGCTTTGAAATGAAATATTTTCAATTAGAACCGAACTTACAGCTAAAAAATAACAATCACCAGTATTGTTATGAAAGTTAGAATTTATAGCTTTCACATACTTAGTTCCCAAAATATGAAGAATACGTCCATTTATATAATTTAAGATGTCACAATTTTCTATTTCCATATTCATACCAATATTAAAAATAGCTGAGTCAGTATCTCCATCACCATTTATTAATGATAAGTTAGCAAAATAGGTTGTGTCAATAAAGGTTAAATCTTGACTAAATAATTCAAAAAAACCACCTATTCCTGCAAATCTATTTATCGTTACTCCATTACTTCCACCATCAATTGTTAACGCTTTTTCATCTAATAAATAAGGTTCTCCTGAAAGCCAAACAGTATTCACATTGTTACTAAATAAAATAGTATCTCCATTTGCAGATATTTCTATCTTTTCCCTTAGAGTTCCTATTCCCGAATCATTACTACTTGTTACAGTGTGAATTGCTCCAAAGACATTTGAAACTAAAAGAATTGTAAGAAAAATTAGAATTTTCATTTTGACTCTCCTTTTTTTCAAGAGACCTATTTAATAAAAACCATTTTTTTAGTTTGACTAAATTTATTTCCTGTTTCAATTCGGTAGAAATAAACGCCACTCGAAACTTGTTTGTTACCAAAATTTGTTCCGTTCCAAACAACAGTTCCTTGTGGTTTTGTAAGTTCAAATTCTTTAACTGTCTCACCCAAAACGTTAAAAATTACCAACCTACTTTTCTCGTAATTCGTAATTCGTAATTCGTAATTAATCGAAGTCGTTGGGTTAAAAGGGTTTGGATAATTTTGAGAAAGTGAAAATGTTTTTGGAATTGAGTTTTGGTGTTCAGAAACTGAAACTGTTTGCCCAAATTCGGACAAGATTTTTTTCAAAAGTTGCAAGTTTGTTGTTGTTGCCAAAGTGTCGTCAGATTGAACAGAAGCTAAATCAAAGCCCATTAAAATTGCTTTCCAATTTGTGCCGTTTGTTTGTGAAATCGCAACTCCTTCGTTTCCGAGTTCGCCGTAAGCACCAAGTGGAATCGCATTTCCACTCAAACTTAAAATGTCTTTTGAGGTTTGGAAGTTGTCGTAGTTTGCACCTTTTGTTCTCATTAATTTATTTTGCAAAAGTCCTTCACCTTTAACAAAGTCGTTTGAATTTGAGTGATTTCCGTTTGCAGAAACTTCGAGCAAATTCATCAAAGTTCCACCATTTTCACTTTGAACGATGTTTTGTCCGGTGAGTAGCAAATTTCCACCAGAATTCAAGTAATCCACCAAAAACTGTTCTTGTGAATTTGACAAAACGTCTCCACTTTTTGAATCCGAATACCAAACAACAACGGAAGGTTGAGCGAGTAAACTAAGTTCTGAAATTTGTGGCAAGGTTGGAGTTTCATCTAAATCCCAAAGCACAAAATCCAAGTCAGTTTCAAACATTAAGTTTTTGTAAACCGAATCAACAGCCGAAGAATTGTCTGCTCCAAAAAGTAAAACCGAAGCCTCTGAACCACTGTAATCCAAAATCAAATTTTGCCCTGAGTTTACAGAAATTTGAGTCAATTCTTTTTGTAGAAATGGAAATTCGGGCAAAAATTCGATTCTGTAATTTTCTTCGGGAAGTGTTAAACTGTAGTTTCCGTTTGCGTCAGTTGTTGTGAAATCAAACTCAAACTCACCAAATTCAGTTTCAGCATAAACTACGACTTCGCCTAGAATTGAATTTCCCAAATCATCGGTAAAAGTTCCTGAAATTGTTCCCGTTGAATTTGGAATCAAAGAAATATTTTGCGTAAAAGGAGTTCCGACCGAAAGTTGTGGAATGTTTGAAATTATCGTTGGTTGGTAGCCAAACGCTTTTACTTCCAAAGTGATTGTGTCCAAAATTGGTTTTGCTGTAAAACTTCCATCAATTGCAGATTCAAAAACTTGTTCAGTTTCAACGACTTTTACAACTGCAAAAGGAATCGGATTTCCATTTGAATTGTCGGAAATGTCGCCGACAATAAAGTAAGGTGAAACTTCACCAGCAGCAGCGAGAACGTCAATTCTTCCTGTTCCATAAGCATTGTCGTCTCCGGGAGAACCAAAGTCAGTTGCAGTGTTTAGCAAAGAAGATTTTGCTTGAGAAACTGTAATCAAAGGGTCAATTTGTCTTAAAAGTGCAATTGTTGCAGCAGCGACAGGAGCAGAGTAGGAAGTTCCTGAAACAGGTTTTGTTCCGCCTCCTTGCAATGCGTTTGCAGCTGCGATTAAATTATAACCTTGAACAACAACTTCAGGTTTGATTTTGTAAATTGATTGATGAGGAGGTGGAACAATTACTCCACTTGCACAACCCGAAGGTCCACGAGAACTAAATCCTGAAATTGTTGTTTGGTCAGGGTGGAGTGAACCAATGCAAAAAACTTGAACTTCCGAAATTGCTCCTGCTCCGTATTGTCCGATTGTTTTTGGTTCTGGTCCGTCGTTTCCTGCTGACCAAATTGCTGAAACTCCGATTGATTCGATTGATTGAATTGTCTGAAAAGCTGAAAGAGGAGCACAACCACCATAATTTCCGTTGTAAGAATTGTTAATTACATCGAGTTTATTCAAAACATTTGCAGGTAAACCCGAAACCCAAGTGAAAGCTGAAAATGGATTTTGCAAACCGTTCACGATTCCGTCTTCGTGTTTTGAAGAAATCCACCAAGCTCCAGGAGCAGTTCCAATTGTGTCAGTTGCTGTTCTTCCGCACATTAAACTGATTGTTGAAGTCCCGTGAGTCGAAGTGTCCAAATCTTCTGGAAAAGTCGAACCTTGTCCGACAGCATCAAACCAAGCATTTTGAGGCAAAACATTTGGTTGTAAACCGTACCAACTCGAAGCCAAATGAGTGTGGTTTCCATCAACTCCTGAATCAATGTTCATCACAATTCTGCCTGTTCCATCAATTCCGAGTTTCCAAAGTTTAGTGGCTTTAATTGCGTGGAAAACATCGGAAGAAGTGTCAATTTGTGCAGGAGAATATTTTGTGTGGATTGGTTTTTCGTAAGTTGGTTCTTCGTAAAGTTCAATTTCTTGAATTTCGGCAAAAGACTCTAATTCGTAAATTAATTCTGGTTTTGGATTTTTGATAAAAATAGAATTTGTAAGAAAAAGAGATTCGTAATTTTCATAATTTCGATTTTGAATTTCCAAAAAACTGATGACATTTTTTTGAGTTCTGTTTGCAAGTTCTTTGAGCTTAGGAACTAAAATGTCTCTTCTTTGTGAGTTTGTAAGTCTTGCATTTTTGTAGATTTCGTTGAAATTTTGTAAATCAAATTGTTCTTCAAAGAAGAGGTAAACTGAAACATCTTCGCTTTTTCTTAACTTTGAAGCTAAGTTTTCAGAAATTGTGGCGAATGCAAAACTGATAGAAATAGTTAGTGAAAGGAAAGTTAACAGAATAGATTTGAAGGTCATTTTTCTCTCGCTTCTTTGGTTAAGGTTGTTTCAATTTAAAAAGATTTGTGGTTTTTAACCATAAATTATTTATTGTCAAAATAACTATTTGGCTTCAAAATCTTTTAACTAAAAAATTGCTTTAGCGAATTGTAAAATGTGATTAACTTTGGCTGGGCGTTTAAAAAAACATTTTCAGGAAAAAACAATGTCGAATGACAACAAAAATTTTTTGTCAATTTTAGGTGGAGTTGCGTTAGTTGCTGATTTGGTAACTTTGGGACAATTCATTGTAAGTGGTAGAATTTTGAACTTTTGGAATGTTCAATGGATAATCGGAATTGTGTTTGTGGTTGGATTGCTTGTTGTTGGTTTTGGCTTGCTTTCGATGGCAAAAGCAAAAGAACTTTCTTCCAAAATTGAACCCGTTCTCGGTGGTATTTTCGGACTTCTTACGATGTCAATTTATCTTTATTTTGGCTATTTCCAAGTTTTTGAAGGAAATGGAATTTCAAGCTATTTGGGCTATTTGTTTTTATTTATAATTTTTTCATTAATCACTTTAACGTGCTTCTTAGACGTTCCAACTCGTAAAATAAAATATCCACTTTACATAAATTACACTTCTTATGGATTTGCAGTTTGTAATTTGATTTTCATATTTTTCCTAATTTACAAATACATTTTTAGTAGCTCAGTTTTTACAATCTTTTCATTATTTGGTGAATTGACAATTTTGGTTCTTGGTGCCGTATTTTTCCTTTTCTTTTTTAATTTAAATTCTAAAAATTCAGAAGCATAAAAAAACCCAACAAAATTAATTGTCAGGCTTTTTAATTGTAAGAGAGAGTAAAAAATTATTTGAGTAAAATCATTTTGTTTGTTTTAGTGAAAGTTCCTGCTTGGAGTTTGTAAAAATAAGTTCCATTTGAAACAGACTTTCCATTTTCGTCTGTTCCGTTCCAAACAACATTGTGTGAACCTTCTTTTTGGAGTCCACTTGTTAGTTCTTTTACAAATTCACCTTTTATGTTGTAAATCTTAAGATTAACTCTTGTGTCTTTAGCAATTTGGTAAGAAATTGTTGTGCTTGGGTTGAATGGATTGGGGAAGTTTTGAGCTAATTTGTATTCTTTCTTAGAAATTACTTCTTCTTCACCAAGAACAAATTTTACAGCTTGGGATTGAGTTTCGTGTTTAGTTTCAAGCCCATTAGTTTCAACATCAGAAATGTAGTAAGTGTAAGTTTCGCCATTACGAAATTCTGAATTATCAACAAACGAGTAGTTGTTTTGGAAGGTTGAGTTTCCTTGTCCTAAAAGTTTATTATGACTTTTGTAAGAAGCGATTTGAATGAAGTTTCCGTTACCTGTTTTTCTATAAACATTAAAGCCTTCATTTTCAGTTTCAGAAGCAGTTGTCCAAGTAAGTTGAATTGAGTTTTCAATTTGATGAGCAGAGAAAGAATCAAGTTCAATTGCAAGAGGAGCATCTGAATTTCCCGATGCAATTGTGTTTAAAATTAAGTTGTCGTGGTAACCATCGCTATTACCTCCTGCATCTTTTCTACTTTGCATTCTGATTCTAATTGTTCTTGTTCCGACTGGAGCAAGTCTTGTATCTGTAATTTGAGTCCAAGTTTGTCCTGGGTGTAAGAAACCAGAGTCGTAAGTATCAAGAACTGTTGTATTTGTTGCATCTCTGTATTCAAGAATAATTTTAGATTCATCAGACCCATTAAAGTCAGCTACATAACTGCTCCAATAAAAAGTTGCAGTTCCAGCATCAATTGAATCACTGAATTCGGAGACATCAATATCTTGTTGTAGCTCGGCAGTCCCTGTAGTTGCACCAGCATAAAAGTAATTAGAGCCAGTTTGAGCAGAAGGATTTGAGGTTCTTTGAGTCCAGTTTGTTCCACTAATTTCAGTCCAACTTGGAATCTCTCCACCAACAAGAGCATCTTCACAACCTCCGTTTGAAACTAAATTTTTAGTCAAATAAATATAAGCTGAACCTGATGCACTTCCTGCATCATCATCTCCTTGAGCTCCAGTAATTGCATAGTTTCCACTAATTGAAACTGAAAAACCAAATCTATCACTTGAAGCATCATCATTTGCAGTCAATTTAGATTGTTGACTCCAAGATGTTCCACTTCTATTAAAAATATAAGCAGAACCTGAATTACTTCCTGCATCATCATCTCCTTGAGCTCCAACAATCGCATAATCTCCACTTATTGAAACGGACCAACCGAATTGGTCAGCTGTTGCCGCATCACTTGCAGTTAACTTTGTTTGTTGTGACCAACTTACTCCACTTCTATTAAAAATGTAGGCTGCACCTGAAGAGCTTCCTGCATCATCATCTTCTCGAGCTCCAACAACTGCATAATCTCCACTAATTGAAACGGACCAACCAAAAAAGTCAGCTGCCGCCGCATCACTTGCAGTAAGTTTTGCTTGTTGGCTCCAAGATGTTCCTGTTCTGTGAAAGATATAAGCAGAACCTGAACCATTTCCTCCATCATCATCTCCAGAAGCTCCAATAATTACATAATCGCCACTTATAGAAACTGATTGACCAAAATTATCACCTGAAGTCGCATCATTTGCGTTGAATTTAGCTTGCTGTGTCCAAGAAGTTCCGCTTCTATGAAAAATGTAAACTGAACCACCTATTATTCCATTAAGAATGGTGCTTATAACTGCGTAATCTCCATCTATTGAAACCGAATAACCAAATTGGTCATTTTCTTCAGCATCGCTCGCATTTAGTTTTGCTTGTTGTGTCCAAGAAGTTCCGCTTCTATGAAAAATGTAAGCTGAGCCTGTTAAATCTGCCCCATCATCATCTTGAATTGCTGAAACAATCGCATAATCTCCGCTTATAGATACTGAATATCCAAAAGTATCTTCAATAGCTGCATCATTTGCAGTCAATTTTGTTTGCTGACTCCATGAGTTTCCATTGCGGAAGTAAATGTAAGCTGAGCCTGAGGCATTTCCAGCATCATCATCAAAACGAGCTCCAACAACTGCATAATTTCCAGATACAGAAACTGAATTACCAAAAGAGTCACCAGCTGCTGCATCATTAGAAACAATTTTTTCTTCGTATTCTGCAAAGCAATTCGTGAAAATCCCGAAGCTAAGTGCTAAGGTTGGTAAAAGTGTTTTAGTTAGTTTTTTCATTTTTATTTCCTAAAGTTTTAATTTTTTTGTAAAAGAGAGCGGAAAACACACTGAATGTGTGAATTCCGCAAGGGAGTGTTTGTCAGGGAAATTATTTGAGTAAAATCATTTTGTTAGTTTGGGTGAAAGTTCCAGATGTGAGTTTGTAGAAGTAAGTTCCACTTGAAACTTGATTTCCAAAGCTGTCTGTTCCGTTCCAAACTACATTGTGTGAGCCTTCGTAACGGAAACCATTTGTCAGTTCTTTGACAAATTCGCCTTTTTCATTGTAAATTTTGAGGATAACTTTTGCGTCATTTGCTAAATTGTAAGAAATTGTTGTGCTTGGATTAAATGGGTTAGGGAAGTTTTGAGCTAATTCAAATCTTTTTGCTTTCTCAGTTTTGATTTCAAAAAGAACGCTTTGTGCAGATTTTTCGTGCTTAGTTTCAAGTCCGTTTGTTTCAACGTCTGAAATTAAGTAAGTGTAGAACTCACCACTTTGTAATTTTGAGTTATCTGTAAAATTATAAAAAGTCTCTACAGAAGTGTTGCCTTGACCTTGAAGTTCATTATGAGATTTGTACGAAGCAATTTTTGCAAAATTTCCACTTCCTACTTTTCTATAAACGTTAAAACCTTCATTTTCAGTTTCTGAAGCTGTTGCCCAAGAAAGTTGAATTGAGTTTTCAATTTGGCGAGCAGAGAAAGAATTTAATTCTACTGAAAGAGGTTGATCAACTGCATTATCAATTTCAAGTGCAAATGGAGTAATTAAGCCTGTTGTTAAAACATCTTCAACGTTTGAACCGTCTAAGTTTGCTCTTTGGATTTTGTCGGTTCCATCATCAGTCCAATAAATTTTTGAATTCGCTTTGTCAATTGCTAATCCTTGTGGGCTATCTAATCCGGTTACTAAATCTTCTATACTTGAACCGTCAAAATTTGCTCTTTGAAGTTTATTCGTTCCATCATCAAGCCAATAAATTTTTGAATTAAAAACATCTAAAGCTAATTCTGTTGGTGTGTTCAATCCTGATGTAATAATATCCTCAACATTTGAACCATCTAAACCTGCTCTTTGGATTCTATTTGATGAATTATCAGCCCAATAAACTTTTGAATTTACAACATCAACTTCAACTGCAAGAGGTACTGCAATACCTGTAACTATGTCTTCAACATTAGAACCATCTAAATCTGCTCTATGGACTTTATCGGTTCCAATATCAACCCAATAAATTTTTGAGTTTGTAGCATCAACTGCAATATTTCTCGGAAAATTTAATCCGGTAATAATATCTTCGACATTTGAACCATCAAAATCTGCTCTTTTGATTTTATCTATCCCAAAATCAATCCAATACATTTTGGAGTTAATAACATCTAAACTGATTCCAGATGGTGCAGATAAACCAGTTGTAACTAGATCTTCGACATTAGAACCATCAAGGTCTGCTCTTTGGATTTTACTTGTCCCAAAATCTGTAAAATACATTTTCGCAGCATAAGTATTTGATGAAAGCGACATTCCTAAAGCAAGTGTTAAAACTGACTTTGTAAGTGTTAATATTTTCATTGTTTTTAACCTTTTTAAAATTTTTAATTGAATAATTTGTTAAAGTGAAAGCCCCAAAGTTTTTTTTGGGACTCTCGTTGTTTTGTCGGGAAAATTATTTGAGTAAAATCATTTTGTTAGTTTGTGTGAAAGTTCCAGATGTGAGTTTGTAGAAGTAAGTTCCACTTGAGACTTGATTTCCATTTTGGTCAGTTCCGTTCCAATTCACACTGTGTGAGCCTTTGTTCATTTTCTCATTCACAAGTTCTTTCACAAGTTGACCGTTTAAATTGTAAACTTGGAGTTTGACTCTTTGGTCTTTTTTGATTTGGAAATTGATTGTTGTGCTTGGATTGAAAGGGTTTGGGAAGTTCTGAGCTAATTCGTAGTCAAGTTTTGTTTGAGTAACTTCTCCGTCAAGAATGAATTTTACACTTTGAGCAGATTCTTCGTGTTTAGTCTCAACTCCATTAGTTTCGACATCAGAAATGTAGTAAGTGTAAGTTTCGCCATTACGAAATTCTGAGTTATCAACAAAGGAATAGCTGTTTGAAGTTGTTGAGTTTAAAGCTCCAACAAGCTCTGAGTTACTTTTGAAAGAAGCGATTTGAAAGTAGTTTCCGTTTCCGATTTTTCTGTAAACGTTAAAACCTTCGTTTTCAGTTTCAGAAGCAGTTGACCAATTGAGTTGAATTGAGTTTTCAATTTGACGAGCTGAAAAAGAATCAAGTTCAATTGCAAGAGGAGTATCTGAATTAGTATCAGAAGTTGTGAACAAAACTAAATTATCGTGGTTTCCATTTGAATCTGTCCCTTTATCTCTTCTACTTTGCATTCTAATTCTAATTGTTCTTGTTCCTACAGGAGCAAGTCTTGTGTCAGTGATTTCTGTCCAAGTGAGTCCTGGGTGAAGGAATCCAGAATCATAAGTATCAAGAACAGTTGTATTTGCTGCATCTCTGTATTCGAGAATAATTTTTGCCTCATCTGAACCTTCAAAATCACTCGCCCAACTACTCCAATTGAAAGTTGCAGTTCCAGCATCAATTGAATCACTGTAATCAGAGACATCAACATCTTGCTGAAGTTCAGCAGTTCCTGATGCAGCACCTGCGAAGAAGAAAAAACTTCCTTCTTCTGGGGCAGGATCAAAATCTTTTTGAGTCCAGTTTGTTCCACTGATTTCAGTCCAACTTGGAATCTCTCCACCAACAAGTGCCTCTTCACAGCTATGATTTTGAACTAAATTATTTTCTCCAAATATGTAAGCTGAACCTGAATCAGTTCCATCGTCATCATCTCCAAAAGAGCCAGCTACCATAAAGTCTCCGCTAATTGAAACAGAACCACCAAACCCATCGCTTGCAGCTGCATCATTAGCAGTAAATTTTGCTTGTTGGCTCCAAGAAGTTAGACTTCTACTAAACAAATAAGCTGAACCTGAACCTGCTCCATCGTCGTCATCTCCAATGGACCCAATAATCACATAATTACCACTAATCGAAACTGTTTGACCAAAAAAATCATCTGCTGCTGAATCATTTGCAGTTAGTTTTGCTTGTTGGTTCCAAGAGATTCCAGTTCTGTTAAAAACATATGCCGAACCAGAATTACTTCCTCCATCATCATCTTGATGAGTTCCAACAACTACATAATCTCCCTCAATTGAAACTGAATAACCAAAATGGTCACTTGCATCTAAATCATTTGAAACCAATTTTGCTTGTTGGTTCCACGAAGTTCCAGTTCTGTTAAAAATATATGCCGAACCAGAAAAGTTTCCACCATCATCATCTAGTAAAGCTCCAACAACTGCATATTCTCCATCTATTGAAACTGAATAACCAAAATAGTCAACAGCAGCCAAATCATTTGAAGCTAATTTTGCTTGTTGTGTCCACGAAGTTCCAGTTCTGTGAAAAACATATGCTGAACCTGCAAAGTTTGCTACATCATCATCACGATAAGCTCCAACAATTGCATAATCTCCATCTATTGAAACTGAAAATCCAAATTCGTCACCTGCTGTAGCATCATTAGCAGTGAGTTTAGCTTGTTGGCTCCAAGAGGTTCCACTTCTTTTAAAAATGTATGCTGAGCCTGACTTATTTCCATCATCATCATCTAAATAAGCTCCAATAATTGCATATTCTCCATCTATTGAAACTGAAACTCCAAAATAGTCACCCGGAACACCATCATTTGCGATTATTTTTGCTTGTTGAGTCCAAGTGTTACCACTTCGAATATATATGTAAGCTGAACCTTGGTAGTACATTGCACCTAAAACATTGTCTCCTTCGGCTCCAACAATTGCGTAATCTCCGTCTATTGATACAGAGGATCCAAATGCATCTGATATATCAGCATCATTTGCAACGATTTTTACTTCATTTTCTGCAAAGCAGCTTGTAAAGATTCCAAAGCTAAGTGCTAAGGTCGGGATAAGTGTCTTTGTGAAAGTTTTCATTTTGTAATCCTATTTTTTAAATTCTCTTTTTGTTTAAAAAGAGCGGAAAACCCGCTTGGCGTGAATTCCGCTGAGAGATTGTTTGTCGGGGAAATTATTTGAGTAAAATCATTTTGTTAGTTTGTGTGAAAGTTCCTGCTGAAATCTTGTAGAAGTAAGTGCCACTAGAGACTTGATTTCCATTTTGGTCAGTTCCGTTCCAATTCACACTGTGTGAACCTTTGTTCATTTTCTCATTCACAAGTTCTTTCACAAGTTGACCGTTTAAATTGTAAACTTGGAGTTTGACTCTTTGGTCTTTTTTGATTTGGAAATTGATTGTTGTGCTTGGATTGAAAGGGTTTGGAAAGTTCTGAGCTAATTCGTAGTCAAGTTTTGTTTGGGTAACTTCTCCGTCAAGAATGAATTTTACACTTTGAGAATTGTCTTCGTGCTTTGTTTCAAGACCATTTGTTTCAACATCTGAAATGTAGTAAGTGTAAGTTTCTCCGCTACGAAGTTCAGAATCATCTACAAAAGTGTAGTTGTTTGAGAACGTCGAGTTTAAAGCTCCTACAAGTTCTGAATTTCTTTTGTAAGAAGCGATTTGAATAAAATTAGAATCACTTATTTTTCTGTAAACATTAAAACCTTCGTTTTCAGTTTCAGAAGCAGTTGTCCAAGAAAGTTGAATTGAGTTTTCAATTTGACGAGCTGTGAAAGAATCAAGTTCAACTGCAAGGGGTTGGTCAGCATCAGAAGTTGCAAAAGTTAAAAGTGAAAGATTGTCGTGGTAACCATCGCTATTACCTCCTGCATCTTTTCTACTTTGCATTCTGATTCTAACTGTTCTTGTTCCAACAGGAGCAAGTCTTGTGTCAGTAACTTGAGTCCAAGTTTGTCCTGGGTGTAAGAAACCAGAGTCGTAAGTATCAAGAACTGTTGTATTTGTTGCATCTCTGTATTCGAGAATAATTTTAGATTCGTCAGAACCATTGAAATCAGCTACAAAGCTACTCCAAACGAATGTCGCTTCACCTGCATCAATGCTAATTGAATGTGAAGAGACATCAATATCTTGTTGTAGTTCAGCAGTTCCTGTAGTTGCTCCAGCATAAAAGTAATCTGAGCCTTCTTGAGCAGAAGGGTTCGAATTTCTTTGAGTCCAATTCGTTCCACTAATTTCAGTCCAATTTGGAATCTCACCACCAACAAGTGCATCTTCACAACCTGCATTTGAAACTAAGTTTCCTGAATTTGTAGTATCGTAAACATAAGCTGAACCTGAATCAGTTCCACCGTCATCATCAAAATAAGCTCCAGCAATTGTATTATTTCCTCTTATAGAAACTGAAATGCCAAATTTATCGCTTGCTCCAGCATCGCTTGCAGTCAGTTTTGCTTGTTGTATCCACGAAGTTCCACTTCTGCTAAAAACATAAGCAGAACCTGAATCAGCTTCTCCATCATTATCCATGTAAGCTCCAATAACTGTATAATCTCCATCTATTGAAACTGACTTACCAAAAAAATCAAGTCCTCCTGCATCACTTGCAGTTAATTTATCTTGTTGTGTCCAAGAAGTTCCACTTCTATGAAAAATATAAGCGGAACCTGAAGCATTTCCACCATCATCATCATGATCAGCCCCTATAACTGCATAATCTCCACTAATTGAAACCGAATGACCAAAAAAGTCACTTTCCGCAGCATCACTTGCAGTTAGTTTAGCTTGTTGTGTCCACGAAGTTCCACTTCTATGAAAGATATAAGCGGAACCTGAATTACTTCCTGCGTCGTCATTTCTATCAGCACCAATAACAGTATAATCTCCGTTAATTGATACTGACCTCCCAAAAATATCACCTGCTGCTGCATCACTTGCAGTTAATTTGGCTTGTTGGCTCCAAGAAGTTCCACTTCTATGAAAGATATAAGCTGCACCTGAACCACCTCCTCCATCATCATCTCCATTAGCACCAACAACTACATAATCTCCATCAATTGAGACTGAAGAACTAAAATTATCGCCAGCTGCCGCATCATTTGCAGTTAGTTTTGCTTCTTGACTCCAAGAAGCTCCACTTCTTTTGAAAACATAAGATGAACCTGATGAACTTCCTCCATCATCATCTCCATTTGCTCCAACAACTGCATAATCTCCACTAATTGAAACTGAAAGACCAAATTTGTCATCTGCCGCTGCATCATTTGCAGTTATCTTAGCTTGCTGTGTCCACGAAGTTCCACTTTTATGAAAGATATAAGCTGAACCTGAGGAATTTCCACCATCATCATCTTGATAAGCTCCAACGATAGCATAATCTCCATCAATTGAAACTGAATAACCAAAAAAGTCACTTGCTGCATCATCATTAGCAACAATTTTATGTTCAGTTTGTGCAAAGCAACTTGTAAAGATTCCAAAGCTGAGTGCTAAGGTCGGAATAAGTGTTTTTGTAAAAGTTTGCATTTGTTTAGTCCTACTAAATTTTGTTTAGAGTTTAATTTCTTTTTCTAAACTCTTAGTCAACTGCTGTGCCAAATGAGAAAATGCATTCTAATGCTTGAAATAGAGGTTTTGGGGATTTATGGTTTTTAAGAAGTTGTATGATTTATCGAACAGTAGTTGCTTTGTAAAATGAAACTAAGTGCAAAAATGTAGTTTGGAAGTACTCAAGAAAGGCTTTGTATGAAATATCGTACAGGATTTTAACTGTGCGATTTTTCATACACTAATTCTGTACGTTTTTTAGAACAGTTTGAGTTTTTGGAATTTTTGTTAGGAGTGAGTTTGAAAAGTGGTTTTGAGGTCTAAACGTTGCAACAGCTTTGAGCCGTTGCATAGAATTATATTCTTAAAAGAAAAAGTTTTTGATTTTCGATAGTAACGTTTCAAGCGTTACTATCGATTCGCACTTTAGAGATTGTGTTTTTTCAAAAGTCGGTAGAGCTTTTCTCTTTTTACATCAAGTGTAATTGCTGTTTTAGACTTGTTGCCGCTGTTCTTCTTTAATTCTGAAGCAAGTATTTTTTTCATTACGAAGTCAAGTTTCTCGTCTAAAGTATCTCCAGCGAAATCCTCGGATTCAGATGTTCTAATTTGTTTCGTCGGTTGGTTCTTTTGTACAAAACCCAACTCTTTGGGGTTTATTGGTAAATTATCTTTTTTCATTACAAGTCCTTTGGCAATGGTATTTTCTAATTCTCTTACATTGCCAGACCAGTTCTGTTCTTGCAAAAGAATTAAGGAATCAGGTGTAAGTCCTGCAACTTTCTTGCCAGCATCTTTGCAAAGTTTTTCTAAAAAGAAATTTGCAAGTAAAGGAATGTCTTCTGATCGCTCTCGTAAAGGTGGAACTTCGATTTTTAAAACATTCAAGCGGTGGTAAAGGTCTTCTCTGAAATTTCCTTTTTTAACTTCATTCTCTAAATTTTTGTGAGTTGCCACAATCACTCGTAAATCAATTTTTACAGCCTTTTCACCACCGACTCTGGTAATCTCTTTTTCCTGAATTGCTCTAAGGAACTTCGCTTGCAGTTCTAAAGACAATTCTCCGATTTCATCAAGGAAAAGTGTTCCGCCATTTGAAAGTTCAAACTTTCCTCTTTTGACTGAAATTGCTCCTGTGAATGAGCCTTTCTCGTGTCCGAAGAGTTCGCTTTCGGCTAAGTCTTTTGGAATTGTTGCACAATTTAAAACAACGAATGGTTTTGAATTTCGATTACTGAGTTTGTGCAAAGCTCCTGCAACAAGTTCTTTTCCTGTTCCTGTTTCTCCGTGAATGTAAACAGGGAAATTTACTTTTGAAGCATTTTCGATTGCACTGTAAAGCTCTTGCATTTTCAGACTGTTCCCAACGAAAATTCCAAGCCCACGAATTTCTGATTCTATTTTAAGTTTGAGTGCTTCTTGTTGCCTCAAAAGAATTGGTGAAAGAACTTTTGCAATGTCTTCAACTTGCTTCAAATCTTCTTTGCTAAAAAATCCGAATTTTATTTTTGTCCTTTGGAGATACAAAGCTCCACAAATTTTTCCGCTAATTTCCAAAGGAACTGCGATTACTGAAAGAAATGCTTTGCCAACTACACTTAGATTTTCTTGGAATTGCTCCGTGTGAGTTGCGTCTTCAATGAGAATTGCCTTTTGGTTTTCGATTGCCTTAGAAAGAATTCCTGAACTGTAATCAATTTCTTCGTCTTGTAGTTTTGAAGAAATCGCACAGGTTTCAAATTCATTTGTTTTTTCATTTTTTAAAATTATTTGACAACCGTTGGCTTTGTATTCGTCTGTTAAAAACCCAAGAATTTCAGAAAAGGCTGTTTCGGGATTCATCCATTTTACTAAGGACTTTAAAAGGTCAGGACTAACTGTTTTCGGTCGAAAAACCAATGTTTTGAGTTTTTCGGCTCTAATTTTATACAGTAATACATTACTCTCTTTGAAAAGTAACTCAGCTTTTTCAATAGCTTTTTCTTTGTAGGAATCAATTTCATCTAAACTCAAAACCTTTGTACCTAAGTCATAGCTTTTGATTCCAAGTTTTGTGATGTAAAAAAGTGCATCAGAAGTAATATTTTCCTGTTTTGATTTTTCTGAAACCATTTTGAAAAAATGAATAGCCTCTTCGTGCTTTCCTTCTTCAAATTTAAGTAGATTTGTTAAGTTGTTAATTTTGTAATAAAAAACTTCAAAATCTCCATTCTCCGTAATTTCCAAAGATTTTTGAACCAATCTTTTAACTTCTTTAAACTCCCCATTTTCATATAAAAGTTCTGCTTTTTCGAGAGAAAATTGAGCTAAGTAATGACTATGGTTTAATCCCTCTGCAAGTGAAATAGCTTTGTCAAAACACTCCAATGATTTTGCATAATTTTTCTTAGAACTATATATTTTGGCTTCGTAAAAAATACAGAATGAAAGTCCATTTTTATTTTGCAATTCTTCATAGATTTCTCT
>QQUF01000049.1 GCA_008501735.1 Calditrichota bacterium
ATTTTAAAATATTGCCTATGACACTTTTCGTGTGCAAATTCAAAAGTTAATTCTTCTGTCTCCAATGAAGGAAGAAAGGTCATTTTATAACCTCTCTTCCCACAAAGTGAACATTTCTTTGAGTTATCACTCATCGCTTGTTCCCTTTACAGTTTTATTTAAACCCTTTTTATAAGGTAATCCCATTTCACACCTTCCTTACTCCTCACTTTCATCCCACTTCCGAATAATAAATCCTTGATTTTCAGGTGAAGAAAATTTTATAGTTCCTAAACTATCAGCTTCCACACGAAATCCTTTTGTATCAAAACAAATTGTTGTTGTATCAGGAATTGAAATCCATTCATCATCAACATTAAGTATTTGGACATTTGTTGCATTCATTCATAACGGAAATTGTATCTATAATGCTCCAACTAACTTCTAATTCTTCTTCAATGGTTACATAACCATCACATTCTATTTCAACATATTCTCCATCTATATCAAAAGTCCCAGATTTCTCAAAAGAGATACTACCTTTTAACCCTTTACAACTGTAAGTTCCTGAACCGTTTGGTATTGATTCCCAAACATCATTTGAATTTAATTTTTGTGCATTGCTCGCATTGGTCACACTTATACTTTGAAGGTTTTGCCAAGTCGCCTCACCGCCAGAAAGTGAAATGTCTCTATCACAAGAAAGTGTTGAATAAAAAACTGGTGCTAATTCTTCAGAAGAATTTAATATTGCTTCATTTGAACAACTATTAATTGAGCAAAGTGATGTTACAAAGAACACTCCCAGTAATAATCTTGGGAAAACATTTGATACTTTTTTGGAATACATTGTGCTGTCCTTTCGGAGTTTAATTAATTGACAGCACAAAATTAGATGAAATGCCTATTTTCCTTTGTAACAGTTGGGCGATTTTATCCCATTACTGTTACAAAAAATCTTTCTTTAAAGGACTTTAAAGAAAACCTAATTTGTTTAAAATCACTAAAAAATATTATTTTCTAATTTATAGAATGTTACTATGAAGCTACAGAATAAAGATTTGTGGCAAAAAATGACAAAATTGGATTTTTATGACATTGAGGAGCTTTTATTTTTTTTTAAAAGTTCAATAGTTTTCTTCCACAATTCCTCATAAGGTATGATTTCCCAGTTTAAAAAGCTATTTGATGATGATGTTCTGAATCCTTTTAATTTCTTTAAAAGTTGTTCGCCCTTTTCTTCGACAGCTTGAAAATCAAAATCACTTGAATCAATTAAAATTAGCATTCTAATAAAGCAATCCATTCGGTAATAATCATTCTTTCTTAAATATCTAAATGAATATTGTCTTAGATTTTCTATTTTATCCATCGCTTTTGAATAATCTTTATCTAACAAACAAAACAATAGTTTTATGATTAGAATAGCAACATTGAGTCCTCTTTTATCCTGAGTTAAATTTTTAATTTTCTCGATTTGTAAAGAGACATCTAGTTCTTTTCTCAATTTTATACCTTTTTTAACCAAGCTTTTATCTTTATCCGTTAGAAGTGCAAATATTAAATAATAGTATAAAATTATTAATATTTCTCTTTCTTCTTCAAAGAAAATTTCAAATTTTTCGTGAGAGTTTATTTCTTCAAGAATTTTTAAGGAGTGGGTTAATTTTTTTGACTGAACCGTCAGAATAAAATAATCAAACAAAAAGAAAATATAGTTTAAGGAGTTATTAGGCAATAATTGAGCTATTCTTTCCCCGACATACATTCCATTTTGATAGTCTTGTAAAAAGACATAACAATTTAGTTTGGATAACAAAAATTGTGTAACAAGAAATGGAGAGATAATTTTTTCATTTTTTAAAAAATATTTTTCTGCTTGGCTATAAACAGCAAGAGCTTTATCAAAATCACCTTTTACCTCGAATGAAGCTGATTTCATTTTGAAATAAATTGTATTTAAAGCTAGTGAGTTATATTTCTTGAATTTCTTAAGATTTTCGCTAACCTCCTCAGAATATTTATTTGCTTCCTCTGCAAGATTTGGCTTTAATGATTTTGAATTAATAAACTTGATACTTATTGTGTGAAAATATTCATTTGCTTGGAGTTCAGCAAAATAAACTTCTTTAAAAAAATTTATTTCTTTAAAAGTCTCTACTATTTTTTTCTTATCACCGGTTATTGAATAATAATTTAAAAATATTTCAAGGCAATTTAAAATTACAGATGTCATTTTGTATGTTTTAGCTAAACTAATGGTTCTTTTCAAAATATCATAATTTGCAAGATAAGACCCATTTTTTGAAAGCATTTTAGCGATAAACAAACTTTTCTCACATTTATAAGTTGCCTTTAATCGCTCCGAAGCACCTACCGAAATATCAAGATTCATAAGTGTATCAAGCATTTGTTCTTTAACATTGCTTTTAAGTTTCCGATATTTCTCATCAGGAATTCTTTCTTCAAAAATATCTAACGAAGCCTGTGAGTCGGTTTTATACTTTCCTTCCATAACACCGTCAAAAAGCTTTTGAGTGTTCGTTTGGTGTATAGATTTGTCAAAAAAAGTATTTAAAGGTTTAAAATTTTTCTTTTTAATCAATCTGGCAATATCTTTTAACTTATCCACTTTTATTCCTCGAAAACAAATTTTCAAATGCTTTTACTCTCTAAAACTCAATTTAAGAAAAAAAACTAAATGAAAGCCAATAATTTATACAACAAAATCATTTCATTATTCACCTCTATTAAGTTTCACATAATTGGAAGCTTGGATTTTATATAGAAATCTTTATAGCAAAGTGGTATTTGTGATTTTTCCTAATGAAATTAACTTTTAAACTTGTTTAAACTTCTTTTAACACACTTTTTAAGTTTTTAAAAAGTAAAAGCAAGTTTCTTATTCAGTCAATCTTTGGTTTCCATTTTTATATCGTTTTGAAAGCAATTCTGTAACAATATTAAAAGTATTATTTTCAAAATTAGCGAAATCAATTAGATTGAAACTAGATTCGTTCACCATTTGTTATAAAATACTCTTCCCAAATTCTCATAATCAAGTGTTATTAGAATATCTTGTAAAATTCGGTCGATTTTTTCAATATCTAATTCAGGATTAATTCTTAAGATTGATTCTCTGAAAATATTTGTAAAAATATTTGTATCAAAATCCCAATTAGAATCTTTTAGAGAAATATATTCATAACCAAGTCTGTATAGATGTCAAATGGAAGGAATTTCTACTTTGGAATCTTCATTAAACTTAGTCATTTCTTCTACTCCAATTTCTGAGAGAAACAGAAAATTTTAATGAGTTTTCAATTCTTACCTCGACACTTTACACAAAAGAAGGCAAAAAGAATTTTTAGAATCAAGTAAATATATGTAATTTAGCGTGTCTTGAAATGTAGTGTGGTAAAACACTTATTTTACTGCTAATGTTAGTATAAACCAAAATTGGTAAGATTTTAGTTCTTTGATAATTAAGACAAAACCTATTGAGCCCTAAAAAGACAATCCTAAATGATTAGCACAAACGAACTTTTAGTTTTAACAAAAGTTTAGAATCCAATGTGTCAAATTTGTGTCATAAGGCATCGGTAAAAGTCAGTAAAAATCAGTAAAATACCATAAATTTCTACTATTACCAGATAGTAGAAATCGATATTTCAAAGGCTTTTTTTAACGATTTTTAAACAAAAACGGAGAGAGAGGGATTCGAACCCTCGGTGAAAAATTATTCCACATACGCTTTCCAAGCGTACACCTTAAGCCACTCGGACATCTCTCCAAATTTGGGACTCAAAAGGTAAAATCAATCAACCAAAAATCCAAAACTATTTTTAGCCTAAATTTTACAGCTGTAAACAAAAAAGGCAGTTCGTTTGAACTGCCTTTAAAAAATCAGAATCTAATTTTTACATCCATTGTTGGAGTTTGAGAGCTAAGTCAGCAACGCGGTTTGAATAACCCATTTCGTTGTCGTACCAGCTAACACATTTCACAAGTTTTCCGCCGTCCATAACCATTGTTGCTTGAGAATCGAAAATGCTTGAATGAGGGTCGCCAACAATATCCTGGAGAACGATTGGGTCTTCTGTGTAACCAAGAATTCCTTTCATTGCTCCGTTTGCAGCTTCTTTCATTGCAGCATTAACTTGTTCTTTTGTTACTTCTGTTTTGAGAACTGCAACTAAGTCTGTGAGTGAACCATCAGGAACAGGAACTCTGAACGCACAACCGTCAAGTTTTCCTTTAAGTTCAGGAATTACCAAACCAACCGCTTTTGCAGCACCTGTTGAAGTAGGAATAATGTTGTTAGCTGCTGTTCTTGATCTTCTTAAATCTTTGTGTGGGAAATCAAGAATTCTTTGGTCGTTTGTATAAGCGTGAATTGTACTCATCATTCCTCTTTCGATTCCAAAAGCATCGTGCAAAACTTTTGCCATTGGAGCGAGACAGTTTGTAGTACAAGAAGCATTTGAAACAACTTGCTCACTTCCTGTGAGAATGTCGTCATTAACACCGAGAACAACTGTTGCATCAATTTGATTTTTTGCAGGAACAGTCAAAATTACTTTTTTAGCTCCAGCTTCGATGTGCATCATACATTGTTCTTTTGTTGCAAAAACTCCTGTTGACTCAATTACTAAATCAGCTCCGAGTTCGCCCCATTTTAAATCAGCAGGATTACGTTCAGAAGAAATTTTAATTTCATTTCCGTTAACAATAATGCTGTTTTCAGTAGCTTCTACTGTTCCGTTGAACTTTCCGTGAACTGAATCATATTTTAAAAGATGTGCGAGAGTTTTTGTATCCGTTAAGTCATTGATTCCAACAAATTCAAGACCTTTTTCTAAACCGGCTCTGAAAACTAATCTTCCGATTCGTCCAAAACCATTAATACCAACTTTAAGTGACATATTTTTAACTCCTAAAAATACAAGTGATTACTTTAAAAATTTGCGACGAAAATTAACCTTTTTTAAGACTTTTGTCAAGTAATGAGTTTTTTACTAAATTGCTGCCCATTTTTCATTTGATAGAGTTTAAAAAAATGATAACTTTGGAACTCTTTGAAAATTAACAACCTAAAACTTGAGGACTGAATTTTAAATGTCAGATTTTAAGGATAAATCAAATAATATTGTAGCTGGAATTGTTTTTACGGTCAGCTTAATTCTCTACTTTGCGACTGTCGCTCCGACTGTTTCTTTTTGGGATTGTGGTGAGTTCATTGCTTGTTCTTACACAATGGGAGTTCCGCATCCTCCGGGAGCACCTCTTTTTCTTTTAATCGGAAGAGTTTTTACACTCTTACCTGATTTTATCGGCGACATTGCCTTTCGTGTGAATTTAATCTCTGTTTTCTCAAGTGCCTTTTGTGTGCTTTTCGCTTACTTAATCACTGTTCGTTTTATCAAATTTTGGAAAGGTGAGCCTAAAAGTTTTGAAGACAAATTAATCGTTTTTGGTTCCTCTGCTGTTGGTGCATTGACTTTTGCTGTTACTGATTCATTTTGGTTTAACGCCGTTGAAGCAGAAGTTTATGCGATTTCGATGTTCTTTACAGCGATTCTTTTCTGGCTAATTCTTGTTTGGGAAGAGCAGGCAAGACACGATATGGAAAACGAAGCGATTCTCCTTCTCATTGCTTACATAATTGGACTTTCGTCAGGAGTTCACCTTCTCAACATTCTTGCAATTCCGACAATCGGTTTAATTATTTACTTCCAAAAAGAGAAAAAGAAAGAAGTTGATTACGGCAAAATCATTGGGATTTTAGCGATTTCCTTTGCCATACTTGGATTTACGAACTTCCTGTTTGTAAGTGGAATTCCAAAGCTTTACGAAGTAACAGAAGGTCCTTTGGCAATTTTGGTTGTTCTTGCACTTAGTGCTTTCTTAGGTTACAAGTTCCAAAAAGAAGGAAAACTTACTCTCTCAGTGGCTGCTTACTCCGTTTTTCTTTTGATCCTTGGTTTCACAAGTTACGAGATGATTCTCATTCGTTCTGGCTTGAATCCAATCATTGACGAAAACAATCCTGAAACAGCTAAACAATTCATTAGCTATATGAAACGTGAGCAGTACGGAACAGAAAGTCAATTCCTCACAATCTTCGACAGAAAAGCTCCTTTCTGGTCTTACCAAATTGAAAAAATGTATATTCGTTACTTCTCTTGGCAGTTCATCGGAAAAACAACTTCTAGTTTCGGAGAAGTTTTAGCTGGTTATCGACCTGGCGAACCAGGTTACGGAATGACATTTTTTGGAATTCCTTTTGCAGTTGGTTTAATCGGTGCTTACCATCATTTTAAAAAAGACTGGAAACGTGCTTTAGCAAACCTCGTTGCGTTCTTCATTATGGGAATTGCGATTCTTCTTTATTTAAACCAACCTGACCCACAACCTCGTGAAAGAGATTACTCTTATGTTGGTTCTTTCTTTGCCTTTGCACTTTGGATTGGTGTCGGACTTTCAGCGATTTTGGAAGAACTTGCCGAAAAAATAAAAGGAAATAAAACGCCTGTTTTTATCGGATTTTTACTTGTCGCAACTCTTGCACTTCCTGTTTGGATGGGTTATAAAAATTTCCACGAACACAACAGAAATGGAAATTATGTTGCTTGGGATTACTCTTACAACATTTTACAATCTTGTGAAAAAGATGCGATAATTTTTACAAATGGTGATAACGATACCTTCCCACTTTGGTATTTGCAAGAAGTCGAAGGAATCCGCAAAGATATTAAAGTTGTAAACCTTAGCCTACTAAACACAGATTGGTACATCAAACAACTTCGCGACAATGAACCAAAATTAAACATTCCTTTCTCTGACGGTCAAATTGAACAATTCCGTCCTTCGATTTGGGAGACTCAAGAACTTTCTCTCCCAATCCCTGAACACTTGCGACGTGAACACAACTTGAAAGAAAAAGAAATGAAGTTCACTGTTAAACCGACTTTTCAAGGTCGTGGAATTCGTGTTCAAGATTTAATGATTATCCAACTCCTTCGCCACAATATGGCTAAAAGACCTGTTTACTTTGCAGTGACAGTTGCAGAAAGTAACAAAATTGGTTTGAGCCAATTTATGCGAATGGACGGATTAGCTTTTAAAATTCTTCCTTACCAAATTCAACAAGTTAACCCACTTGGTATTGATGCAAAAATTTTGGAAAACAAAATCACAAATGAATTCCAATACAGAGAAATCAATAATCCAAATGTTTACTACGATGATAATGTTAAAGGCTTGTTACAAAACTATCGTTCGGCATTTTTACGTTTAATTTATCACTACCGCGAAAAAAATGATAACGACAAAGTTCTTTCACTCTTACAAAAAATGGAAGAAATTTTACCTGAAACAGTAGTACCGATTAGACACAAAGACATTGCAATGAGACTTGCACTTTTCTTCCACGAAGCAGGAGATGCAACTTCGTTTAATGACAAACTGAACTCAATTTTAAACGACAGACAACTTGCAGAAAGAGAAAAACTTGAAGTCGCACAAGCACTTCTTTCAACAACGAAAAAATATTCGCCAGAGTCAGAAGTGATAATCGAAAACTTGATGAATTCTTTGTTCTCTGGACAAGATCAATCTAAAGCCTATACTTTTATGATTGCCTTTTATGAAAACCAAGAAAAGTATCAAGAAGCCGCAAACTTGTTAGAAAAATGGTTAACAATTTCACCGACCGATAGAAATGCTCAAAGAAAGTTGGATTTCTTAAAAGCAAAACTTTCGACAAGTTCAGCACCTTCGGACACAAACAAGGCAGAATAAAATGCAATCCGCTTACCCGCTCGTAAGCGTCATAATTCCGCACTACAACGGAGAAGAAATTTTAAGGGATTGTCTTCAATCCCTTAAAAAATGCACTTATCCGAACTTTGAAATAATTGTCGTTGACAACGGTTCAACTGACGAAAGTACGCTTTTAGTCGAAACCGAATTTCCTTCTGTAAAACTTCATAAATCAACAAAAAATCTTGGCTATTCAGGCGGCTGTAATTTTGGTTTCCGTAATTCAAAAGGCAAATACGTTGTCTTTTTAAATAACGACACAACCCAAGAAAACGACTGGCTCGAAAGACTTGTAGAATTTGCAGAAAAAAATCCCAAAGTTGCTGCACTTCACCCAAAATTACTTTACATCAAAGACAAAACACTTTTCGATTACTCAGGAGCTGCTGGTGGTGAACTGGATTTTCTTGGTTTCCCTTTTGCAAGAGGCAGAGTTTTTTTCACAGTCGAGAAAGATGAAAAACAGTACGACGAACCAAGACAAATTTTTTGGGCTTCTGGAACGGCTTGTTTCCTTCGCCGAGAAGTTTTAAATGAAGTCGGTTTACTTGACGAAGATTTTTTTATGCATATGGAGGAAATCGACCTTTGTTGGCGAATAAATTCTGCGGATTACGAAGTTTGGTCAGTTCCAAGTGCAGTTGTTTACCACTACTCAGGAGCCTCACTTGGAGCAGAGAGTTGGTTCAAAGTTTACCTAAATTACCGAAACAATATTTTAATGCTTCTCAAAAATTATTCAGGGATTTCACTTTTAAAATATTTACCGATTAGGATAATTTTGGACTTTGTAGCACTTGTGCAGGCGATTCTAAAACTTGAATTTTGGCGAGCAAAAGGAATTTCAAAGGCTTACTTTTGGCTTCTGACAAAGTTTCGATTTGCACTAAAGAAAAGAAAATTTGCTCAAAGAGACCGTAAGAAAGCAGACTCTGAACTTCCATTTTACCGAAAAAGTATTGTTTGGCAGTATTTTGTAAAAGGAAAGAAAACATTTCGTTAGTAGGGAACAAAAATTTTTGTTCCCTACTTTTTGTTCCCTACTTCTTGTAAACTCTCGGAACTCTTCTCGCTAACCAACAAGTAATTTCGTAAGGAATTGTTCCAGCAAGGTCTGCGATTTCTTGGATTGAAATTTCCTCGTCACCCTGTTTTCCGTAAAGAACAACTTCGTCGCCGATTTGCACTTCCGAATCCAAACCAACATCAACCATAAATTGGTCCATACAGATTGTTCCTACAACAGGAAATCTTTTTCCACGAATCAAGACTTCACTTTTGTTTGAAAGAAGCCTTGTGTAACCATCTCCGTAACCGACTGGAATTGTCGCGATTTTCGTTTTTTGTTTTGTATGAAAAGTCAAACCGTAGCTGATTCCTTCGCCTTCGTCAACCTCTTTTAAGAACACAACTTTTGACTTGAAAGCCATCACAGGTTTTAGGTCTAATGTTTCCGATTTCTCTTGAACAGGTGAAATTCCGTAAAGCATCAAACCTGTCCGCACAAGATTAAAAACTGAATTTTGATTGTTCACCAAACCGCCACTGTTTGCGATGTGATAAAAATTAGGTTCTACTCCAACCTCTTCGGCATCTTTTTTAATTTGCTCAAACCGTTCGACTTGGAGTTTTGTGTAATCGGAATCAACTTCTTCTGAAACAGCCAAGTGTGAATAAATTCCAACTAATTCAATATTCTTCAAGGTTTTAATTTTGGAAATTACAAATTTTGCTTTAGTGTGATTGATTCCGATTCGGTTCATTCCTGTGTCGAACTTGAGATGAATTTTTGCTTTTGAACCGAACTTCTCAGCTTGTCTGTTAACCGAGTAAGCAAGTCCGAGTGATGAAATTGTGATTTCAAGGTCGTTTTTGAGGAACTGCCGAACTTGGCTAAAAAGAACTCCGCCAAGTACTAAAATCGGAATTGTAAAACCTCTTCTCCTTAACAAAAGTCCTTCTTCAAGAAATCCGACTCCTAAGTAATTTGTTCCTTCTTCGACTAAGGTTTTTGAGACTTGAATAATTCCGTGTCCGTAAGCATTGGCTTTGACAATAGAAATTACACCTTTTCCATTTGTTGCCTTTTTAGCAAGTTGGAAATTTTGACGAAGTGCATTTAAATCAATTTCGGCAAAAGTAATTCTCATTTAGGATTTACAGCGAGAGTTTCGACTGTTGTAGGAAGCCATTTCTTTGGTGAGTAACTTGGAAAAGCCATTTCTTGCTCACCGTTTCCAATGTAAAATGCAATTTTCAATTTGTCAGCAATCTTTGTTCCGTCTTTAATTTTCTCTTTTGGAATCACAAACTCCGCAGTCCATTTGTGCTGATAAGTTAAGTTTGGTTTCCCAAGCCAATCTTTTTGATTTGGCATTCTTTTCTTACCTGAATTAAAGTAGCTTTTTCCATTTCCCAAAGATTCTGTGTTCTCTTTGCCTTTCTCGAAAGGTGCTAACCTAAACTCGTATTCGGTTTCACTTGGATATTTATCTTTATTTTTGTGGTCTGCGGAAATCCAAATCCTAATCTCAGAATTTGTTGTGTCAGGAATTACCTTTTCATAAATTTCAAATGCAAAATAGAGTAAACCTCCATTTGTTTTGTAGTAAACTTTAGCTCTTGAATCGTTGTACATCGGAATTTGGAAAACTCTTGCATCTGACCACTCACGAGCCAAAATTTTTCCATCAACATTCACGTACTGACCGTATTTGAAATCTAATTTGTCGATTAGAACTGACGGGTCAAGGTAAATGCTTTTTTGTGAGCAACTGACCGTTAAAACGCATAAAAAGAAAAAGAGAAAATTTTTCAAAATGGTTTCCTACTGAATTTTAGAATTGGATTCAAATTTAAGACTCGAACTTAGTTTTTAGAAACAATAAACTTCATTTTTTTATACCACGAAAAACTCAAACAGGCTAAAGCCTGCACTCCTAAGCTCTCGTTTGCTTTTCCAAAATTCTTCGGTTTAAAATAGTTCGGACAATTAAATTTTGTTTTGGAGACGCACCGCCGTGCGTCTCTACATAGTTTTTTGAAAATACTAACCACGGAAAAAACTGGCTAAAGCCTGAACTCCTAAGCTCTCGTTTGCTTTTCCAAAATTCTTCGGTTTACTGCAAAACTAACTTCTGACTCCTGACTCCTGAATTCTTACTTTATTGGTTTGATTTCAAAATCTTCGCCAAACTCGTCCAAAATTTGTGCAATAATTTTTGCAACCCCAGAAGCAAGATTTGTACAGAAACTGTGTCTTTCAGTCGAATGAAATTCTGCAAACTGCCCTGTCAAAGAGTTGCAAATTATACTTTCAGAGTTACCAAAATCTAGTTCTTGTTTGTAAAGTTCATTAAATCTTAAAATTGCTTTTTGGAGTTTTTGAGTAACTTTTCCTGTTGGACTTGGGTCACCAAAAATTTCTCCAAGAACAAGTTCGCCTGCCTTGATTGCTCCACATTGACCTTCTCCTGTAATTCCACCTTTTCGTAAAGATTGGTAAGGTTTCGTTTCCAAGTTAAAGGTTTCAGCGAGACAAATCCCACAACTTCTGTGAGGAGTTTCTTTGCCTTCGTAAAGTGTGAAAGCCTTTTTAAAAGCTGCTTGAATTTTTGGGTTTTGCATCTTTATATCCTTTTTGAGAAAACTTAAAAACTATTCCAAATCCTTAACTAACAAAGCGTCGGCAATTTTACTTTTCAATTTTTCGCGAAGTTTTGTGCGCCTAACTTTGTTTAAGTCAATTAAAGAGCCTTTGTTTGAACTTACGTTTAGCCAGTGCGAAAGAATCCGAACTTTATCAAGTTCATCTTTGTCAAACGGAATTCTTATTCCAGCTTCTCTGTTGTAAAACTCTTTGTCTAAGAAATTTTCGATTAAAGTTATTTTTGATTTCTTTTGAAAAAAGCTAAAAATATTTTTCAACTTTCCACTCAAAACTACAAAAATTTTAATTTCTCGCGGGTTTACAGATGGTAGAATTATCAAGAAATTATTTTCAATTAATTCACGAGAAAGCAAATGTCTTGACTTATTAATTAACTCAAGACTTTCGATTCGGTTCTGAGTTTTTTGGGCGTACTCGAAATCTAATTTCTTCGCAGCATTGTCCCGAACTTCAATTAATTTCTCAATTGGTTGTTTAGTCTTTGACTTCAAAAAATCTATCAGTTCGACCAAAGTTTCGTTGTAACGCTCTTTGCTAACAGACAAATTACAAGGAGCTTCACACTGCTTTAGGTGAAAGAAAAAACAAGCCTCAAAATCTTCTTTCGGATTCAAGTCTTCTTCACACTGACGAACCAAAAACGACCTATGGATTTCGTCTAAAATTCTTTCAAGATTTCTCAATTGACGAAAAGGTCCGAAGTACATTCCTTTGTCAGGTGAAATTTTTTGAGTAATTAAAATTCTTGGGAAATCGTTATCGAGGTCAATTTTTAAAAATGGTAAATTCGTATAATTTTTAATTTGGTAATTGTAAAGCGGTTGATTTTTTTTGATGAGTTCCGACTCCAAAAGCAAAGCCTCAAGTTCAGAACCAAGAATTTCGTATTCGATTCGGTAAGTATTTTGGACGAGACTTTTAACCTTTTCCGAATGCCCTTGGTTTTGGTAAAAATAACTGTTTACTCTGTGTTTCAGATTCTTAGCTTTACCGATGTAAATCGTTTTGTCATTTTTGTCTTTGAAAAAATAAACTCCTGGAACTTCTGGAAAAAACCTTACCATTGTTCGGTTGTAATGTAATTTTTCAGGGTTTAGTTTGCGGACAGCAGGTTTTTGGAAGTTAACCAAAGAATGAAAATCATAAATATTTGCATTCGGAAGCATTTCAAAGAATCTTAGCAAAATCTTAGCTGTTGCTGTTGCATCTTCCAAAGCCCTGTGGTGTTTCAGTTTAATTCCAAAATGTTCACTGATTGCTAAAAGACCTTTTTGTTTTAAACCTCTGAGAAGTTTTCTTGCGATTCGTAAAGTACAAATTGAGTCGTTTGCAAGAACCTCACCTGTTAGGTTTTCAACTTCAAAATCCAAGAACATCAAATCAAAGTCCGAGTTATGAGCAACTAAAACCGAATCTTCTCCAATCCACTCCAAAAAATTTGGCAAAACATCTTCAATTTTTGGGGAGTCTTTAACCATTTCATTTGTGATTCCAACGATTCTTTGAACGTTGTAAGGAATTTTCTTTTCAGGATTAATCAGAGATTCAAAAGTATCAACGAATTTGCCGTTTACGATTTTTACTGCACCGATTTCGGTAATCCTATCTTTCGGAGGAGCAGAACCTGTTGTCTCAAAATCAAGCACAACATAAGTTCTATCGCTAAACCGAACTAAATTTTCCTTGCCGTCCAAAGTCTTAAGAATTTTCCAAAAACCTGTTTCCAATTTTTCAAAACGGTTGTCATTTTTGAGTAGAGATTCGAGAATTCTCTCGGCGGGAATTAATGTGTTTTTAGATTTTGTGTTAAAAAGATGAGTGAAAATTTCTTCTGTGGAACAAGGTTTCCCTTGATTTGCGATATAAGTGTAGACTTTGTCTTGCATAAAAGTTCATCAGTCTTGTAGAAGGTTTTAACCTTTTTTCATTAAGGAAATTATTTCTTTGGCATTTTTGGAAGATTCTAAAACTAGAGAAAGTTTTTCTTCTAAGTCTTCTATGTTGAGACGTTCTTTTCTTTTTGTCCGAACCATTCTTTTGAGCGTTACAACGTCCCAATTAAATTCAATTGGAATTTGGTCAAAAAGACTCATTGCTTTTTTAACATCGCCTTCTTCGTAGTAAATATTTCCAAGAAATGAAAATGCCTCGTAAAATTCATCGACTTCGCTAATTGCATTCCAAAGGTGGTCTTTTGCGAAAAGCATTCCGAGAACGTGTCTGCAAACTCCAATTCCAAAATTTGCGTCAGGATTCATCGGGTCAATTTCAATAGCTAAATCAAAGAACCTAAGTGCTTGCAAAAAATATTCATAGTTGCACAAAGCTCTGCCGATTGAAGTTGCGTATTCGGCTTTTGTTTCATCTTCCTCATCAAAATTAAGCATTGAGTTTTCAAACAAGGTCATTGCTGCATCAATTCTATTGAAATTGAGTAATGAAATTCCCAAACCAATTTGCATATCTGGGTTCTCAGCCTCAATCTCAAGACCTTTCTCAAATGCTAATTTTGCCATTCCGAATTCTTCAATCTCAAGATTCGCCATTCCGATTCCATTAATTAATTCGGGTGAACTTGGGTACTGTTCAAGTCCTTCTTGGAAAGTATTTAACGCAATTCCAGGTTTACAATCTTTTAGTAAAATGAAACCTCGATTAACAAATTCTTCTAAAGGAGCGAATTCCTTCATTAACTATCGCCTTCTGTTTGGATGCTTGAAAATGATAATTTTTCTTTCCAAAAATAGTAAAAACCGATGATGTTTATTGGAATGAATTGTGTAATGTAATGATTAACCAATGCAAAACCCAAAGCTAAATTTGGCAGAATTCCGCCATTACTCAAGAAAATTAAAATTTCTTTATAAGCTGCATCTAAAGTCCCAACTGAGCCAGGACCTGCAGGAATCATAACCGAAATTCCACCAACAACAATTATCACTAAAGTTGCGGGAAAAAGTTCACCGATTTTGTCTTCAATTCCAAAAGTGTAAATCGTAAAATAAAGATTTGCAATGAAACAAGCCCACATTACCAAAGAACTTGCAATTACTGGAATGAAATGCTCAGTTTTTTGCAAAGAGGCAATACCTATCCAAAAAGAACGAAGAATTCCGATAAGTTTTTCAGATAGGTCTTTAGGAAACTTGCTTAAGAAAAACATCGCTATTTTTTTCGCTGTCTCTTTCGCAAAAAGCGGAAAAAGTAAGCCCGATAAGACGAAAAGAGTTCCAACTAAAATTATTGTTCCTGAACTCGAAAGAGTTCTTCCAAGAAATTCCCGTTCAGCGAGATGCGGATTAAGAACAATTGCTCCAATCAGCAAAAGCAGAAGTGTAAGCACATCAACAATTCTTTCAACCACAATTGTTGCAAAGGAAGTTGTGCGAGAAATGTTTTCGGTTTTGCCAATTACGTAAGCTCTAAAAAATTCACCAAGTCTTAGTGGAAAAATATTTAAAGCCATATAACCAACCATCACAGCAGAATAGAGATTGCTCAGTTTCACATCTTTCACATCGCTTAACAAGTAGCGCCAACGAACTGCACGAAGCCAGTAACTGAGAATGTGTGCAGCAATCGCTGGAATTAGCCAAAGCCAATTTGAGTCCAAAATCGTTTGCCAAAGTTCAGCGAAAAGAATGTCTTTAAAGGCAAGATAAATGAAAAAAACACTGATTAAAGTGCCAATTAGGAATTTAAGTATTTTCACGAAAGCTCTCTTCTTACGAAACGAAAATTGTCTAATTTTGAGTTAGAAAATTGAAAGGTTAAGTTAAATGAATTTTGAGAAAAAGCAAAAATCTTAGTTCTTAAATCTCTAAGACAAAAAAAGGTGCTAAGGAATAATTCCTTAGCACCTTTATCAAATTGAGATAATTTTAATCAAATAAAATTATTTGAGAAGAACCATTTTTTTGATGTCAGTGAAGTTACCACTAGTGAGTTTGTAGAAATAAACACCACTTGCAACTTTACTTCCATTTAAGTCAGTTCCGTCCCATTGTGCAGTGTGATTTACACCACCAACAATTTTTTCGCTAACCAATGTTTTAACTTCTTGTCCTAAGACATTAAAAATAGTTAAAGAAGCAAAATCAGTTTCTGGAATTTGGAAGCTGATTTGAGTTGTTGGATTAAATGGATTAGGGAAGTTTTGAGCTAAGTTGTAGCTTTTAACGATGTTATCGTTTTCATCAACATCAACACCTAAATTAGAAGTTACTGTTGCTCTAATCATCAAGTTATCAGTTGCTCTTGAACGGTCAGGAGCAAATCCACCAGTGTATTCCCAACCTCTGTTACAAGGAGCGAAATTTGTTTGCTCAATTCTAATTCCAAAAGAACTGTTTACAAGGTGAAGAACTGAAACTGCAAATTTGCCACTGTTAAGTTGGTAAGGTTGTGGAAGAACTGTTTCATAAACAGTGTTGCCAGCAGTTACTTGAATAACTTCTTCGTGAATAACTGTTCCTGGTTGGTCTTGGTTTGGACCTGCATCCATTAAGTGAACTCTAACCCAAGCTGGACCAGCTGCTGTTAAATCACCTGATTCAAACTCTGCTTTATTAATCCAAATAGGATAAGCATCAGCAGGGAATTCAAATTCGTTTGCAAAACCTGAAGAGTCTCCATTCCAAGAACGGCTTGTAAAGTTTTGCTCAACTCCGTCATAACGAACCAAAACTTCTGGCTGTGTAAAATCAACAACTCTGTATTGAGTATATAGTTTGTCGTTAAGGTTATTACCATCAGTTGGATTAGTTTTTACTTCGAATTCCATTGCGAAAGGACCAACGTCATTAGCTGTTGGAGCAAAAGGAGTTGGAAAAGAGAAAGTCTGACTTGTTTGAGCATCTAAAACACCAATTTGCTCAGTTTCATTGTAAAGTAAACTGAATGCAGGCATTAAAAACATTCTTAAAGTTGTTTGAACTGTAGTAGAATTAATAGTACCAAAGTTTTGTAAAGAAAGTGTTGGATACAAAGTATCACCAACATTTAAGAAAAATGCTTGGTTAAAGTTATTGTTTACCCAACCTGGACCAACATCTTCAATTTGGAAAGTAGTCGAAGAAGGTGGGTCAAATTTTACAACTAAACTATCTGCATAAATATTTTCAATTGGAAGGTTATCTCTTAAGTATGCAATTCCTAAATCATTTCCAACACCAGATAAAGCTCCAAGAACTGTTTCAATTCCAATTACATTCGCAAGTGAACCTTGGTCAGTGAAATCACCAGTTTGAGGTCCGTACTGCATAGTGATTGAAGAATCAGCTCCAGAAATAATAATTTGGAAAGTGTGAGCAGTTACTGCTGGAGGAATATTTGAACTAAATTCTCTAATGCCTTCCCAAGAAATAATTGTAGAATCAGTTCCATTTGTCCAAAACCAAGCATTTCCTGGAGAACCAGGACCTGGATCTAAATCACCGCAAAGTCCACAAACAAGGTCGTTTGGTAAAGCAGTACTTTTAAATTCAGAAAAATTGTGGTTGAAAGGAAGTGGAGAAGACCAAGATATCCCACCATTAGATTTAATCCAAAGTTTGTCCACTGAATACCAGTAGTAACTAAAGTCAAAACCTAATTGGTATGGTCCAATTGAGTTATCATCTGTAAACAAAGGTTTAATATCTACTGCATTTGGTAATACACTTACGTCAATCCAGTTATAAACTGGAGCAGCAGCAGTTGTGTCATTACTATCAATGTAAGTGTATCCAAAGTCATCTGAACCAGTTGCATTGATAGAATTAGGCTTAATTTTTACAGAGTAGTTAGCCTCTGTAACGGCAAAAGCCGAAGTAGCTAATAAAGCTCCTATTCCGAGAACAAGAAAAGGATTAGCATGTTTCATAATTTAATTCCTCCATTGAGAATTTCTGCTATGAAGCAGTGGTTTTATAGGTTTAAGAAATTTTATTTAACTTATCTCTAATTTCGGCAGCTTTCTCGTAATTTTCAGACTCGATTGCTGCATCAAGTTCAACTTTCAAACGTTCGGAATCAGACATTGATTCCACTTCAGGGAAAGATTTTTCATCTTTTAAGAAATCTAAAGGCTCATTTTCACTACTTTCAGGGTTCGAAAGAATATTTTCGTTTGCAAAAATTGGAGCGTTAACACGAATTGCTAAAGCCATTGCGTCAGAAGGTCTTGAATCAATTTGAATTATCAAACCTTCTTTATTCTCCAATTCTAAATCTGCAAAGTAAGTGTTTCCTTGCAATTTCTTGATGACTATCTTTTTAACTTTTGCCTCAAGTTTTTCAATAATTTTACTTAATAAATCATGAGTTAAAGGTCTTTGTAAAGGAACTTTATCAATTGCAAAAGCAATTGATTGTGCTTCGAATGGTCCAATAACTATATTTAAAACTCTTGAAGCAACTTGCTCCTTAAGAGTAACGACATAAGATTGTGTTACTGGAGAAAATTTTATTTGGGAAATATCCATCGAAACAATCATTCGAGAATCCTTTTTTATCCGTTAAATAACTTTGTAATTATAATAAAAACAGATAAAAAAGAAAGAGTAAAATTTTGCAAATTTACTCTTTCTAAATTGAACTTTAATTTTTTGTTTGTAGGTCTTTCAGCATTGCTTCAAGGAATTGCTTTGCTGTTTCATCAGAAAGATTTGAAAGTGGAAGTGTCATTAAAACTACTTTGTAAGCTCTTTCAGAATCAGTTGTTCCTTTTACTCTAATCGTACAATGAGCATTTTTGACTTGTGCTTGTCCAGGTTTATTTATTGGGTCATATTTACCAAAAGGTAAAGTTACCTTTTCTTCTGGCAAAAATGTATAAATTGACTCTGAGAAAGGAGCTAGGTTTGTAAAAGTATCAATTCCACCTAATGATCTAACTTTTGGAATATTTACTGGTTCGATAAGTGGGCTTCCCAAAATTCTCTTTCCTCTTAACATTGCTGGGTAACCATAAGAATCGTTACTTGAAGAAGAAGTTAAAAGAGCTGTTGTGTCAGCCATAATTAAATCCGTTGATGGATTTGCATTTTGGACTCCATAAATATCATAAAGGAAATCACCTTTTGCAAATCTTACTACGTTCGGTCCATTGCTTCCAATAATTTTAGTTGAGCCAAGGAAATTACTTAAGCCTGAAAATGTATTCCAAGTTACAACTCCCATTCTTCCACCTTGGCGAACATAATCATTGATTGTTCTGTTTGGAAGTCTAATCCAACGTAACTCTTCAAGGTCTTTATCAGTTAAGACGAGCCTTGACTGAACTTGACTAAAAGATGACTGCAAGCCTGTTTGGTCATCTGCAGAACCTCTTGTTGATTTTGGAATTCCGTCCTCATCTTGCCAAATAACTCTTGAGAATTTTCCAAGAATTCTTGGTGAAGCAAAATAATATTTTTGAGAGTCAGCAGAAACATTTATAGGTTGTAGAATATTAAACAAAGTGTGGTGAATCGAAGCTTGAGTAAGAACTACAACTTCATCAACATTCGCAACTCCTTTGTCAAATGAGTCATAAACTGCATCAATTTCTTCTTGTGGAAGTGCACTAAAATCGCTTCCGTTTGCAACATTATAAGTTTCATCTACAATTAAAAGGCTTTTTTCTGTAATGTTTTTTACAGAACCATCTTGCATTGTTACAGTTGTACTGTAAGTTTCGTCATAGAAATGAGGTCTCACTATCATAAAGCTAAAAGTTGTATCTCTTTCTGCACCACCAGAATCCCAAACTTTCAAATTAAATGCATACTCAATATTTGGTTTGATTTGAAGTCCTGTTCCAACTTCTCGATTTTGGTCTGAAAATGTGATAGTTCTTGTGACTTCACCTGTTTCTAAAACTCCGTCTTGATTTGTATCGTAAGGAAGAACATTACTCTTAAGTTCTACAGCACTTCCGTCATTGTAATTAACTTTGTACTGATACTTGTAAGGAGTTCCTTGATAACTAATGTTTGCACCAAGTGGTTCAAACCAATTTGTTGTTGGTTGCCAAGTACTTGAAAGTGAAGCATTTGTTGAATCAAAGTAAGAATTCCAAGTGAATTTTACAATATTTACTCCACCGTCTTTTGGATTTACATAAGCAGAGTTATCAGGGTAAAATGCTGAATCATTTACAGTTTGTTTCAATCTAATCACAGGTGCAAAATCTTTATTTACAGTAATATCTTTTGCAATTGTAACATCTGAAACCGCACCACCAAAGTCTCTAACTCTAACTAAAATGTCAAGAGTATCAGCATTTTGTCCAGCAGCAATTGGAAGGAGTCCTGCATATTCATCAAGTGAATTTGTGTGGTTTGTTGGGTCATTAGGATTTGGTAAAGCTTTTTTAATTGCTTCAGAAGCACTAAGACCAAAGTTCAATGTAATTCCTTTAATCGTACTTGACATCCAATCAGACCAACCATCTGTTCCAGTTGTGTAAACAATGTTATTGTTCGCTGAGTCAACAATTTTAAATTGGTAAGTAAATTCTTTACTTTCAATGTCTCCGTCAGCATCACTTCCAATAATGGAAATTGATTGAGCTCTTCCCCAAATTGCAACTTCGTCATTAAAATTTTGAGGGAAAGCAACAGTTGCTGTTGGGAAAATATTTTTTCCATTAAAAGAAACACTTGCACCAGCATCATCAACCATTCCTAAATTGTCGACTGCTTTTACAAAAATAGTGTGTGTCTTGTAGGCAATTGTTCCATCTGAACTATCGCTTACACTTGAATTTGCATCAAGTGTAAAAATTGAATCTGTATTTGTAGTCTTAACCCAAAAACCCTCTGTAGCATTTTCGTTATTAGGGTCTGCATCTACTCCTAAGTCAGCATAACTTAATTTACCAACACGACTTGCAACATAGTAAGATTCAACAAAACCATCAGTGTCAACACCTTTCCAAAAGATATTCACTCGACTTGACGAAGTTCTAATCGAATCACCAACTGCAAAAGGGGCTAAAGTTATTGTAGTTTCAGGAGGATTATTTGCATTCTTAGTTCCATCTATGGTTCCACAAGAATTGAACATTAATGCGGAAACGCTTAGGACAGAAATAATCTTAAAAGTATTTTTCATTATCTATAAAATCTCCAAATAAATTAAAACGCAAGTTTTAAAGAAAATCTGTGTGGTTGTGAAAGTAAACCGTCATTGTTGTCTGCGGTATGAAAATCTCCGAATTGCAAATAAGCATAATCGAAAGCGTAACCGAGTTTACCAACTTGATGGTTTACACCAAGCCCAAGAGTAAATCCTTCTTCACCTGCATTGAACTTAAAACCACCTCTCAAAAAAAGTAATTCTTGAAAGTTATATTCTGCACCAAAAGCTACTCTTTCAGGTCTATCAGAAGGTGATTCCAACTGAACACTAAAAGCGATATCTTGCCCTTCAAGGTTCATTCCAAACATTTCGCTTGCTGTTGCAGCTAATGCAAATTGGAATGTACTTGGTTGCGGAGCTTCACCATATTCTGTATTTTCGGCAGGTTGACCACCAGCTTGTGCTTTGGTTTGGTCAGTGTAAGTTCCGTCGAACCTCGTATCAGGTCCAATATTTTTCACTGCAATTCCAAGGGTCAAACCTCTAAAGTCAGTTCTGTAACGAACTCCTAAATCAGCAGAAAATGCAGATTGGTCTTCATCAGCAAAATCATTTCTCAAATACTTAAATGTAAAACCGTAAGAGAAATTATCGATAATTGCTTGTGCAAAAGAAATTCCAATTGTCATTTCGGAAGCTGTAAAAGTTTCACCTGTTTTTCCGTCAACAGTGATTATTTCCATTTCATCTGTTTTCAGAAAGTCAACATTGACTCCGATAGAACCGAAACCTAAATTCCGTCCGTAAGCAATTGTGTGATAACTAATATCAGCAGGCATATTAATTCTACTAATCAAAAGTTGCCCTTGACCTCGTGGAATCTTAACTAAACCGGCAGGATTCCAATAAACTGAAGAAACATCAGTTGCAAGTGCAACGTATGCATCTCCCATTGCAGTTCCTCTAACACCTTTACTAATCTTTTGAGTCTGAAAAGAAGACTGTCCGATTTTATCAGCTCCGAAAGCCATTGAGGCGGAAAGTGTAATTACTCCGAGCGATAGTAAGAGTTTTGCGTATTTCATAGTTTTGTCTCCTACCTATTTAACAACAACAAATTTATTAATTTGAGTAGAGCCATCTGTAGTTTCAACCTTGTAAATATAAATACCAGCTGCAACTTCAGGTGTTCCACTTCCACCTTTACGTAAATCCCATCTAACAAGCGAATCAGAACCATTATTGCTAAGAGTGATTATTTTCTCTCCAGCAAGTGTAAAGATTGTGATTTTTGCTTCAATCGGAACATTATTAAAACTTAACCATCTTGGAGCAACGCCTGAAAAAGTACTAATATCTTGATTAGCCTCTCTGCTATTACTTCCGATGTAAGGATTTGGGGCAACATAAACATCACCGTTAAATGCATTTGGTTTAGAACCTACGGGCTCTGTAACTCTTACACTTTTCAAATTTCCTCTTGAAGTTTCAAGAACTCCAATAACATCGTCTGCTCCACCGATTCCGTCTGCATTGTCTCCGTTGTCAAAGGCTGTTACAACGTATTGGTAACTTTTACCAAGTGCTAAACCTTTGTCAAGGAACTTGTAAGAGAAACCATTCTCATCAGCAATTGGATTGTTATTTTCGTCCAAACCAACTGTCAAGAATTCACCTCTTGGCAATCCTAAATCGAGATTTACTCCATTAGCAGGAATATCAAATTGTTGAAGTAAAGTATAGGTCAAACCACCATTTTCAGTTCTCCAAACTTTATAACCTTCAAAATCAGCTCTTCTGCTTGTCCCTGGATTGTAAGGTGAATCTTCGTCTTGAATCCATTTGTCAAAAGTCTGAGTTTCAGCATTGCTATCCCAAGAAATCTCTACTTCAGTAGCAGAAGTTGGGTTTACAGCAAAAGAAGGAGCAATCGGTGTAGAAGGACCTTTTAAATCAGAATCAAATTGTTGTTTTGATTGTCTTGCGTTCACAACAATCTCTTCTTCATTAATACCATTTACAAGAGCGATTGATACTTTTTGAACTTGTCCAGGAACCATATCTCCAATTGGACCAAAAGCAATAAGGAATCTCCAATCGCTTTGATTTTTTTGGTCTTGAGAATTTAGAGGGCTAGACATCATATCGTATTTTTCGCTGTTATTTTCTGGGTCTCCACCACCAAGTCTTGAGAAGTTTCTATAAGTAATGTTAAGGTCTGTAGATTTTGCAGGGTCTGGGAAAAGTACTTTTCCACCAAAAACTTCACTCGAAAGTAAACCACCATCACTTCCATCATTTCCACCGATAGCAATGGATTCTTCAGGAAGATAGTAAGTAATATCGTTTTCAGAACAAGCTACTCCTTCTTGTGAAATGTGACAAACATCGTAATCAAAAAACATACAAACGTAAGTACTTTTGATTGTTGCTTCACCAACATTTCTGAACTCAAAATCCATAATCATAAAGTCATCAGCAAAAGACTCCTCAAAAGTTTGGATCTTCTGGGTTACCAAAATTCCCATTGGAGTGTAGCCATCGCCATCTTGGTTTTGGACTTCTGTTTCAATAGTATCTACATACCCAACAAAAAATTCTTTAGTTGCACGAGCACTGTGGTCTTCATCTAAAACACCATCACCATCATCATCAAAACAAAGAAGAGGTTGCGGTTTAGAAGGCTGAAGCGGGTCATTTTTTGCGAAGTAAGCTACAGCAGTGTAGTAATCAAAAAGTTCATCTCTATTACAAGCAAGTGAATCGCCATCAAAATCAGGATCATCAGAGTCATAAAGTCCGTCAAAGTCATCATCAATTAAATTGGAACCTTTGTCTCCAAATGGATCTTCATCAATAAATGGCTCAGGGTCATAATCAAAAACTAAATCTCCATTAGTATCGCCTGGAAAATGAAGTATCTCATTCCCACTAACAACATCATTATGTGAAGTAGTTAAGCCTTTAATATTACTTAATTGTTCTTTATCAACTCTATTCGCACATTGTGGATAGGCAAGGATAAGGTCATTTAAATCCTTAACTCCATTTCCGTCTAAATCGTCAACTGCAAGCATCATATCTTTCGTTACAACTCCAACAGTAGCATCACAACCAACGTCTTCATCAATAATTCCGTCGCCGTCATCATCTTTGGAGTTCCAGATTTCTTCATCAATTTTTCCGTCACCATCATCGTCAAGTCCAGGAACACCATCATAGTCAGAAGATGCTTCTCCGTTATTATCCCAATCATTCTCTGGTTTTAATGCCCAATCACCATCTTCATCATTTCCCTTAGGAAATTTCGCTTTAGATGTTTCAGACCAAGTTGCAAGTCTTCCAAATTCAGCAGTTCCGTCATCTCCGTCAACTGTCGTAGAAACAATTTTTTGCCCATTTACGAATCCACCGACCCAAATTCCTGCTGTGAATAAAAATTCAGTTCCAGAAAGAATTGGATATTCAAGACGTGGAAGCCAACCATTAAATTTTGTATATTGGTCATTTAAATCTGGTCTATCATCTCTGTCAAAAGACCATTTCCCATCATTATCAACGATGAGTCCTTGTAAACCACCTTCTACTCTTGCGAGGTCTTGACCGACATTAAATTCTGTTCCTGCAATTCCCGCAACTTTGCGACGAGGACCTTTTTGTTTGCTTTGAACCGTAATTGCATCTGCAATATGAGGCAAAGCAACTACAAAACAAGTCCCATAAACAGCAGGGAGAAGAATTTTTGAAGTTGATTTTAGAAATTTATTTATCATTTATTTTCTCCAGTTTTTGTTTCTCTTTTTAGAAAGTTACGCCAATTCCAAATCGGTAATTTCGACCTATTGCAAAAGCATTTGCATTCGGAGTGCTAATGTTAGAACTTCCATAATCTTGGTCGCTAGAATTATTACTGTAACCAACTTTACCAGTGAATGGGTCAATTATTGTTCCAATATCATCAACATCTGACCTAATTCCATCTCTATCAAGTAAGTTTCTAATCTCAAAACTCAAGACGTAATTAAGTTTCATCCAAGAAAACCTTTTGTTTGCAGCAAAGTCAACATCTGTTGTCCAAGGAGCTCTCTCACCATAACGATTTGAAGCGTCAATGTTTTGTTGAGCATTTTCTTTGGTATAAGGAAGTCCGCTAAGAATAGATGTGAAAAGATTAAATCTTGTATTTGCGAAAGGATGAATTCCACCCCATTCTGGTCCTTCACCTTTTCTTAAAGAATAACTTAAACTGATATTAAATTGATGTCTTCTATCCCAAGGTACAGGAAATTCTTTTCCTTGAACTCCAGCAGTAGCATCATCAGTTGATTCGTTAGTATCAGCATTTTTTGCAGTTACCCAGCCAAGTGCATAATTAACATCAAAGTCAATACGGTTAAAAGTTGAAACGAGGTCAAGTTCAACCCCTTTTGAAGTTCCATAATCAGCATTAACATAACGAGTTACTCTTCTTCCTTCGACCAAACTTGTAGAAGTTGAGAAAACATCTCTTTGGTCTTGGTAGTAACCTCTTAAGTTAAATTTAACATTGTCAGTCAAAATATGCTCAACACCGAAATCATAAGCAACAGTGTGTTGTGGTTTTAGAGCAGGATTTCCTACGTCAGGGTTTCCACCAGCAAGAGCAATTTCTGTTCTTGTAAACATTGTTGAATAATCAGGTCTTTGGTAAAAATGTCCGTAAGAGAAACTGAATTTATCTTTTGCAGTTACAGGGAAAGAAATTGAAAGTCTTGGCAAAGCTCTGAATTGATGCCTAGATGGCAACTCGCCAACTGCATTATCTCTTCGAGGATCATACTGTCCATTAACTTGTATGTAAGTTTCAGATTGAGTGTATTTATCATCAACTGTGTAAAGCTCTAATCTTCCACCAGCTCTTACAACAACATTTCCAAACTCCATTACATCTTGGAGGTAAAGAGCTGCTGTTGAAGGATTTGCATCAAATTCGTCATTGAAAGTTCCATCTGGGTCAGTAATTGACTCATAAAGAGTTTCATTAAATGAGAGTTTATATTTTTGGAATTCGACACCAAGTTTTGCTTCGTGATTTTTATTCAATTGACTTTTGATAGAAAATTTAAAATCAAAAGTTTGAGATTTAATATATTGTGAAAACCCGATTAGAAGCGAAGAAGTTCCGCTTCCCTCACCACCGTACCAATAACCTCTGTAAGGATTTAAATCTCCAGCAAAACGTGAAGATTCATTGCCAGGATTGTTTCTATCCCAAATTCCGTCGTTGTCTTGATCTGTAAATGGTTCGTAATCAAAATATCCATTTGCATTTACATCAGTAAAGACATCACCAGGTTCACCTGCATCATATCTTCCATTTCCGTTTAAATCTTCGAAAGTGAGTTTCCCGTCGCCATTTGTATCTTGGTAAGTCTCAGAACTGTTTGACTGGTCTCCATTAAAGTCCATAAATGGTTCAGCAAGTTCACCAAAAAGTGATTCACCATAAATATCAGGATTTGCACCTCTTGTTCTTTTGTTAACTGTATAATTAAAAGAAAGATTCATAAAAGTACTTGCACTGAATGCGTGAGATAACTCAACCCCAGAAGTATGAAGCGTACTGATTCTTCTTCTAACCTGGTCAGGCCCAACCCAGTTTTCAAGATAAATATCTTCATCAATGAGTCCGTCGCCATCATCGTCAATTGCATTTAATTCTTCTTCGTCAATGAGTCCGTCACCGTCGTCGTCAATTCTTTGGTTTGAAGTAGCATATCTTCTACTACCATTTCCTTTGTCGTAAACTAAAGTTCTGTCAAAAACAGAAAGATCTTCATCAATCCTTCCGTCGCCGTCGTCATCTTCATCATTTAAAATTTCTTCATCAATAAGTCCATCACCGTCGTCGTCAAGACCATTACTAAATTTTGGATAAGAAATATCTTCATCAACTTGCCCATCTTTATCGTCATCAAGACCGTTTAAAATCTCTTCATCAATTTGTCCATCACCATCGTTATCAACTCCGTCACCATTTCCTGCGATGTATTCACCAGCACTTGCAGTTTCATCAATTACATCATAAAGTGTCTTTGTCTGATTAAAAGATGTTTCGTGGTTTCTTTGAGTTGAGTATTTGTAAGTACCTTTGACATAGGTCTTAGGTGTGATTTGATATTTTAAGTTTGCTGTTGTATTGTAACGAGCTTCTGGAACATTCCAGTCTTTAAAAACCCCAAAAGCATCCCAGTTAATTCTATCACTTGTATTGTATCTTCTGTTTGTAGCAAAATCGTCAAAAGTTGCATTTCCTTGAAGGAAAAATGATACCTTTCCTTTAAGTGCATCAAGTCCCAACATTGGTAACAAATAATTACTAATTGGTTCAGGTCCACTTAAAGTTCCATCGTATTGCTCAAATCCTCTTACAGATTCAGGTTTGTAAAAACCAACATCGTCTCTCTTATGGTTTATACTTCCGTTGTATTCTTGAACGCTACCACTTTTAGTAACTGTTCTTACGATACCTGAAGAGTAAAATCCGTATTCAGGCTCAAAACCACTTGTGATAACTTGAGTTTCCTCAATCGCAGAAGTTCCAACTTGACCTTCATTTAAATTGAAAATTGGATTTCCAACGTCAGCACCATCAACAAGAACCAAAACTTGCCCGCTTCTTCCACCACGAATGTGAAGAGTGTTTCCACTACCAACGACTCCAGCTTGTTGACCAATTAATTGGTCAATATTATCAACGATTGCACTACCTAAGTCAAGTTCAATTGATTGAGTGGTTTTGTTTCCGTCAATACTAACCTTACCATCTTCTTGAGCTGCAGTAATGATAACTTCATCAGCAGTAAGCCCCTCTTCTTGTAAGTTAAAATTGATTTCTGTTGTTTGATTAGTTTTGACTTGAACGTCAACAATCTTACCAGTTTGGTATCCCAAATATTCGGAAACCAAATTGTAAGTACCAGTCGGAACATTTGAGATAAAGTAAAAACCTTCAATGTCCGTTTGTGCACCAAATACTGAACCTTCAATCAGCACAGATGCTCCTATTAAACCTTCACCCGTAACTTTATCCTTTACGTAACCAGAAATTTTACCCGATTGGGCAAAAACACTGCTCGCTACAAAAAAGATAGAGGCGAAGAATCCGAATGACCAACTTAATAACTTTTGGTTTTTCATGAATTCCTCCAGAGAATTTTTATAAAAACTTTAAACAAAATTAATAACACTTAGAAACATTTAAATTTAGCACCCGTAAAAACGCATCTCGCAAAGGTAAGGCAAAATAAAAGTTTTGTCAACAAGTTTGCAGTAGGCATTTAAAGCACGTTTTTACTGATTATTGAAACTTTATGTAACCGTAAGTTAATAATCTTGTAACCTAACCAAAAAATCTTGTAACCTAACTCAAGTTGAGCTACATCACACATTTTTTCGCTATAGATTGTTCAATCAATGTGCCAAGAAAAACTTAAATAATGATTTTAATTTTAAAATTTTTCAAATCAACTTTTAACTGCGATTAAAAAAATACACTACATATTGAGTGAGCTATCAAAAATCAATCCTAAATAAATGATAAAAAGTAATTTTTTCGTTTAAAATCGTACTCCAATTTTTTACATTCAAATCCAACTAAATTTTTACAAATTTACACATTTTATCTTAAGGGAAACCAAAGGATTGTTAGTTAGAATTTTTAGCTTAGTGCTTCTCGTGGCATTTTTACTTCCTTCAAATACTAACGCCCAAATTATCCCTAATTCGCTCGTCTCTTTTAACCTCCCAAACAGTCACGTAATTCTCGTTGACAAAACCCACAAAGAACTAAAAATTTACAAGTTTGAGAAAGAATGGTCTTTGGTGAAAACTTATGAATGCACAACAGGCAAAAGAGCTGGCAATAAAACACGTGAAGGTGATTTGAGAACTCCAAGAGGAGTTTACTTCCCAACAAAATTTTTCAATGCAAAATATTTGGCGGAAATTTATGGAGCTGGGGCTTTAGCTTTGAATTATCCGAATCAGTTGGATAAAGTCCAAGGAAAAAATGGAACAGGGATTTGGATTCACGGAACTGACAAAGAATTACCTGAACCAACAAGAGGTTGCGTTTCCGTTAGTAACAAAGATTGGCTTGAAATTTCTAATTACATTAAAATAGGCGAAACTCCAGTAATTATCGAAAAAACAATCGACTACTCTTCCAAAGACGCTGTCAAAAAAACTGAGAAAGAAGCCCTCATATTTTTGGAAAATTGGAGACAATCTTGGGAGGAAAAAGACCTAAGCAGATTTTTTGCAAACTATTCTTCGGAATTTGAAGTTAGAGGGCAACACATTGTAGCTTGGAAAAAAAGACACCAACTCGCAAAAATGATGCACAAAAAAGTTTCAATCAAAATTGAAGACTCAAAAATTTTAGAAGCAGATGATATTTTTTATGTGGTAGCAGAAGCAACTTACAATTCCTCACTCGAAAATTTTGTGGCAGAAATTGAACTTTTCCTCGAAAAAGACAACGATGGCAGTTTCAAAATTCTTACTGAAAATTTTCTCTCGAAAAAGTCAATCCCCAAGCTCGCTTTGGACAAAAAAGCAAAAACTCTTCACGCTTCTTTCACTCGGTAAAAAAATTTTTTATATTTTATATTAGATTTTCACTTGGGCGTAAAAATCTAATTTTAAAATTCCCATTCATTTTTTTAGTAGGCTAAGAATAATGGACGAACAAGAAAGCAAAAGAATCCTTGAGGAATCCCTCAAAAACTTTGGTAAACCAAAAGAAGTTGAATCTAACACCGAAGAAGGATTAGAAGAACAAAGCGAAGAACTTCTTGAATCTGAAACTCAAACAGAAAAGATTGAAATAGAAGAAGTTGAATACGAACATTTGACTAACAAAAAACCACTTTTCATTGGAATTGGTTTTGTATTCGTAGTTTTGGTAGGAGTTGCAATTGCAATTTTTCACTACGGTTTCTCAGATGAAGGTCTTCCAAATTCACGTGATATTGCTGCCAAACACATTGATAAAATGATGACTCCTCAAAACAACACAAATGAAATTCAGAAAGAGATAATCTCTGAAAAGATGCTATCTCAAGAAAATTCTCAATCAAATTCAATTACAAAAAAAGAAACTGAACCCAAGACAAAAGCAATTTCAACAAAAGATTCTTATACAGAAGAAATCATTTCACTAATGGAAATTTGGGAAAGCAGCTGGGAAAACAGCAATTTTGATAAATTTATAAATCTTTACTCAAGGGATTTTAATTCTGACGGAATGAATTATGAGTCTTGGAGTAAAAAGAAATCTCGTTCTTTAAGAAATAAAGGAATTCAAGTTGGTGTTTCTGATTTAAAAATTATCAAGCAAGGCAACATTTTAATTGTAACTTTCATTCAAAATTACAAATCAAAAACAATTTCTGACATTGGTAAAAAGACAATGAAATTCAAACAAGAGAACGGCTCTTACAAAATTTTCTCAGAAAAATGGAAAAAGATTGGATAAAAAATGCAGTGGTACGAAAAGTGGTTTAACGATTATTACTTAAAAGTTTACCAACACAGAAATAACGAAGATGCCGAAAGAGCAATTAATTTTCTTAAAGAATTTTTACCAAAAGGGAATTCTGACTTTAAAATCTTCGACCTTTGTTGCGGAAGCGGAAGACACAGTATCCAACTTGCAAAACTCGGATTCTCAGTAACAGGAATTGACCTTTCACAAGCACTTCTTGACGAAGCGGTAAGACAAGCAGAAGCAGAAAATGTAAAAGTTGGTTTTCAAAAATTCGACGCAAGGGAAATTCCTTTTGAAAATAAATTCGACTTTGGAATTAACCTCTTTACAAGTTTCGGTTATTTCGATAACTCCGATGAAGACCTTCGCCAACTCAAAGCCTTTCACAAAGCACTAAAGCCAAATGCAACTTTTGTAATTGATTTCATAAATCACGGTTATTTACGCAAGTCGCTTGTTTTGCAAGACACAAAAATTATCAATGAAATGAAAGTCATTCAGAAGCGTAAAATCCAAAACAACCGAATTGTCAAAAATATCATCATTCAACAAGACGGAGAAGAACACGAATTTCAGGAATCTGTACGGCTTTATACTTTACAAGAGTTACTTGATTTGTGCGATGAGGCGAATTTTAAAGGTGATTTTGTCTTTGGGGATTTCGATAAAAGCGACTATGTTTTGGAAAAATCAAAACGAATGATTGTGGTGGGAAAAAAAGTTTAGTTCTCAAATATCTCTTGTGTAACCTCTCCTTCGTCGTCAGTTACAACTACAACGTACTTTTCTTGAGATTCTTCAAATATCAATTCAAAGTTCCAAATTCCTCCTCGTTTTTGCAAAGTTGCAACTTCATTGTTCACTAAAACTTTGCGAACATTTACATCGTCTGCCGCAACTCCGATGCAACGAACTCCACCACCATCTATTTTCTGAAACAAAAAACTGCTAATCGTTGGCTTTTCATTGTTTTCACGTGGTTTGCTTTGAGGTTGCTCCAAAAATGAAGTCGAACTTTCAGGCTCTTTGAAAAACTCTTGCTTCTGAGTATCCTTAAAAAGTTGCAAAAGCCAAACAACAATTACGACACTCAAAATAAACCAAGCAATACTAATCGTTGACTTTATCACTTTGCCTTTAAATGAAGTATCTTCTTCTTTTTCCTTGTTAAAAGCATTCATAAGATTGTGTTTGTAACCTTTCAAATTGTTTTCTCCGTTTGAGTAATTAATTCGACAACTTTGTTAAGCAAATTTTCTTTTTCAGAGTGCTTATCACTTCCTGGTGCAAATCTTGCAAAATTACAAGTATTTAAAGTTTCTTCAAGTTGTAAAATCAATTCGGATTCTATTTTTTTAGCTTCAAGTTTTTCTTTTAACTGTTCCCAAACAACACCTTTTTCAGAAACACCAACTTTTAAAGCGAAGTACTCAAGTGTTGCTCTGTGAAGTTCAACGTAAAATTCAAGCGGTTCACCAGAGTCCAAAAGTGATTCTGCTTTTTTCAATTTTTTGAGAGCAACAGAGCCTGCTTTCTTAACTCGGATTTGGTCTTTGTTAGCTTCATTTCTGTGTTGAACTTGAACAAAAATGTAAGCAATTCCGATTAACAAAACAGGAATAATGTTTAAAAACCAAAAGTTTGAAGGAAGTTTTCCACCGTCTGAAATCGTAATTCCTGATTGAATAAAACGAATGTCAGTTCCTTGCGAGACAACATTTTGTTTGCCAACAGGAACTGAAGAGCCAAAACCTTCACTCACATCTCCTGAAACGCTGATTTTCAAATCCCCTGTTTCCGAAGTAAAATACTTTTCTTCTTGCGGGTCAAAGTAAGAAAACTTAATTGAAGGAATTACAATTTCTCCACCTCTTCTCGGAACGAGAATGTAATGAGCTTCTTTGTTACCAAAAATCTTTTGTGAATTTTTGCGAATGTCGTCCTTAGTTTCTGGGTCGTAAACTTCAACTCCTGCGGGAATGTTGACTTTCGGAAGTTCCATAGTCTTGAGGTTTCCGCTTCCTTCAACTCGCAAATTCAAACTTACAGCGTCGCCAACATTTGCAGAATTTGCAGAAAGGTTTGCAGAAAATTTGAACTTACCAACCGCTCCTGAAAAGCCAACAGGTTTTCCTTTTGTTGGCAAAGGTTTAATTTTCAAATTCAAAGTATTTGAAGGGACAATTCTTCTTTCAGTTCTGTTAAAACCTCCAAAAAAATCATCATCAAAAAGACTTCTTCGTCTGCTTCGAGTTCTTTTTGAAGGAACTTGAACGTCGCAAGTTACTTTTACAGGTTCAATTCTCAAGTCATCAGCTTTGTTTGGAAAAAGTGCAACTGTCCGAATATCTGCTGTTGTGAATTTTTTACCCTTAATGTTTATACTTTTTGTCGTAAGCCTTTGAGGTTGGTCTAAAATCTCAGAGGTTACTCCAAGGTAATCGGGAATCGAAATGTTTGGAATGTTTGTAATCCCAAGGAGTGTGAAAATTTTGTAATGAATTGTGATTTGTTCATTGACGTAGTATTCTTTTTTCTCAGTTTCCGCCTTTACAAAAAGATTTTTCGTTGGGTCAACTTCGCCTGTGGAAGCCTTTGTTACCAAAAGTTCAAGAGGTTGAGTTCTGTAACTTCGTCCTTCAAAATTCAAATGGATTGTTGGGATTTTGTATTTTCCTTCTTTCTTAGCAAGGTAAACAAGTTGATAAGTTTTTGTAACTGACCTTTGAGTTTTCCCATTCACAAAACTAAAACTACTTGACTCAGGTTCGGAGGAACCAACAAGTTCTGCAAAATGGTTTAGATTAGGCAAAGTCGGAATAGGCATTTCAGAATTAGTTGAACCATTAATTTGCAATTCAACTTCAAAAATAAACTGCTCACCGGCACTAACTCTGTAGGAGTCAAGAGTTGCTTGAATGCTAAACTCTGCTCCAAAAGCAAAATTTGCAAAAACCAAAAATAAAATTGTTACTAAAGTTCTCATTTTCTAATGATTAATGACTAATAATTAATGATTAATAAAATTAGGTGGTAAACTTAATATTTTTACTACCAAACCCAAAATCTAATTCAAAGATTTTGGGTTTACCTATCTTATGGCTCAAAGCCATCTGATAGGTCTCTTTTTTTCAAAATTTTTATTTTTTTATGAACTTTCTCTCAAAAAAAACTCTACTGCAAGAAAGTAAGAAAATTTCCCAAAGCCTGAAATTACACCTTTTGAAACTCCTGCTGTCAAAGAAAGTTGCCTAAAACTTTCTTCTCGCTTAAACAAATTTGACAAGTGAACTTCAACAACAGGAACCGAAACCGAAGAAATTGCATCACGAATCGCAACAGAAGTATGAGTGTAAGCAGCAGGATTTAAGACAATTCCATCATTTTCACCTTCCGAATTCTGAATCCAAGTAATCAAATCACCTTCAGAGTTCGACTGAATAAAAGTAAAATCAACTTCGGGATAAGTGTCTTCCAAAGAAAAATTTATGTCAACAAGAGAATCCTCTCCATAAATTTCGGTTTCGCGTTCACCAAGCAAATTCAAGTTTGGTCCATTCAAGACTAAAATTTTCATCTAAACCTCAACAGTTAAGCCATCAAAAGCCATTTCAAAATTTTCAGGCGTATTTTTGTTAAATTCTTCGTATTCAAACATATGAGTTGTGTGAGTTACTAAAGTTCTTTTCGGTTTTAATTCTTCAACAAGTTGCAATCCTTCGTCCAAGCAAATATGAGTGGAGTGAGGTTTTTCACGCAAAATCCCAAGAATTAGTAAGTCCAAGTTTTTTAATTTATTTTTTGACTCTTCCGAAATCTTGTTAAAGTCCGTAACGTAAGCAAAATTTCCAATTCTGTAAGCAAAAACTTCCATAATTCCGTGCATAATCGGAATTGCCTCAACTTCAATTCTTTCTAAAATTTTAAATTTTCCTTCTTCAATAAAATTCAAATTCACTTGTGGAACTCCACCACCTCTTTGCAAAGGTTTCAAAATGTAATGGAAAGTTTTCATTATCGAATCCAAAGTGAATTTGTTTCCATACACAGGAATTGATTTTTTGTGTGTAAAATTGAAAGCTCTAATTTCGTCAAGCCCAAGAATATGGTCTGCGTGAGGATGAGTGTAAAAAATTGCGTCCAAATTTGTAATTTCACTACTCAAACATTGTTGTCTAAAGTCAGTCGAAGTATCAATTACAATATTTTCCCCTTCGTCAGTTGTAACCAAAATTGAAGCTCTGAGTCTTTTATTTTTCGGGTTTGCCGACGTACAGACTTTACATTTACAAGTAATTATCGGAACTCCTGTTGAGTTTCCTGTTCCTAAAAAAGTAATTTTCAAAATCATTCCTTTGCTTTTTTTTAGCACACTAAAAATACAAATTTTCTTCCTTTAGTAAAAGAGGCTTGAGAATTAATTTTAATTTTTTAGTTTTAGGCTTTCTCGTAAAATCTATTTCAAAATAAATTTCTAAAAATTGGCAAAAGAAATGAAAAAATATTTAGCAGAAGTACTTGGAACTTTCGGACTTGTTTTTGCAGGAACAGGAGCGATTGTTATCAATGATTTTTCACAAGGAGCAATAACTCACGTCGGAATCGCTTTAACTTTCGGACTAATTGTTATGGCAATGATTTATTCAGTTGGCGACATTTCAGGAGCTCATTTGAATCCTGCCGTAACTATCGGTTTTTGGGTTGCAAAGCGTTTTCCGGCAAAAGAAATCTTTCCTTACATTTTGAGCCAATTAATCGGTGCTTTCCTTGCAAGCGGACTTTTGTGGTTTGTTTTTCCTGAACACCCAAATCTCGGAGCAACTTTACCCGCTTTGACTCTGGCTCAAGTTTTTGTCTTTGAATTAATTCTAACTTTCTTTTTGATGTTCGTAATCATCAATGTTTCGACTGGAGCAAAGGAAAAAGGTTTAATGGCTGGAGTTGCAATTGGTGCAACAGTTGCTCTTGAAGCACTTTTTGCCGGACCTGTTACAGGTGCTTCGATGAATCCTGCTCGCTCAATTGCACCTGCTCTTGTTAGTGGAAACTTGACAGGGCTTTGGGTTTACATTGTTGCTCCAATAATTGGTGCTTACTTAGCAATTCTCGGTTGTAAAGGAGTCCAAGAAGAATGCTGTTGCTGTACTGAAAACGAAGCACTTTGCGAGTAAGTTTTGTTACAAAAAGATTTTTTGATGAGAATTTTTGAGCAATTCTCAAAATTAATTACTCAAGCCATCTTGAAAAAAGAACAAGGATTTTTTGAAGATGCAAAAGTCGACTTACAAACTGCTTGTGAAAAAGTATTCGGTTTAGATTTTAATTTTTTAAAATCCCAAACCCCAACCGATTTACTAAACTTACTTAAGATTGGCGAAACAGAATACGAGAAATTCTTGCTTCTCGCTGAACTTTTCAAAGAAGAAGGTGAAATTTTAGAAAAACAAGGCTTCGAATCTTACTTAAGTTTTGAGAAATCATTTTATCTTTTCGTCGAAGGCTTCCAAACACAAGACTCAGAATTGAAAGCTGAATTCTTGCCAAAATTACAGAGTGTGATTTCTAAACTGAGAAAATACCAATTACCACTACAAATCGAGCAAAAGATTTTACTTTTTGATAGTGTCAAATGATACTATCACTTTTCCAAAATAAAAATTCCCGAACCACACAAAAGTGATTCGGGAAGTCATCGTACTTCTTAAGGGAAATGTTATTTCACTTCTTGAGTTTTTCCTTCCTCTTTGGAAGGTGAGACAAAAGAGTCAATCGCTGTTACAGTATAGAATCTCATCTCGTTATTTCCTACAGCTCCAACATCAAGAAAATCAGGCGAAGTTGCTGTTCCGAGATAAAAAACATTCGTTCCATCTGTCGCATAAACATTGTAAGCAATCGCAGCAGCAACAGGAGTCCAAACCAAATGAACGTCGCCATTTTGAACTGAAATTGATACATCAGTAATTGGCGGAAGAGTTGGCGAATTTTGTGCGTAAGTAATCGTCGTATCAAAAGCCGAATCAACTGTGAAAATTGTCGTGTCGTTTGTTGTGTAATTTTGTGAAGTGAAAGTTTCGAAAGCTAACAAACTGCCTCTGTCACAAAATCCTGTCCAACTTGTGTGAACTCCAAATTCAGGTGCCAAAGAACCAAACGAAAGTCTGTCCCAAACATCTGTTGTATTTGCCACATCTGTTCCAACCAAATTCACATTCGGTTTGAGTTGGTGGAAAAATGTTACGGGAATCGTGTTGCTTCCCGAAGTGATTTGTCCTAAACTCATTGGAATTGCAAAATCATTAATCGCCCAACGTTCATCACTTGTACTTCCTGTTGTTTCATTAAAAACAATTACAACTGAGCTGTCGTCAGCGAAAAACTGAGTTGAACTCGAACTTGTTACAGTTTGTTTTGCTCCGAAAAGTGTTCTTTCAAAAGTTGCGTTGTTTCCAAAACTCAAAGGAACTCCACCAGCAAAAACTTGCGTTGTAAAAGTATTTCGCCACTGACGAAAGTAATTTACTGTCGCTGAAAAAGAAGCTGTTACGTTTGACCAAGAATTTTGGTCTTGCGTCATAAATCTTTCGTCTGTTCCTGCAAAAGTAAAAGAACTCAAATTCACGTTTGTTCCATCGTCAACGAAGTCCGAAAACTCACCGCTAATTTGGACGTTCTGAACTTGCCCGAATTTAGAGTAGTTCAAATTCACAGGAGAAGTTGGCACTAAGCCATTTGCCGTAATTGTGAAATTGTGAATCGGAGTTTGTGTAACAATAATTTCGTAATCACTTGTAAGTGGCAAGTCATTGCTTCCGTCTTTCCAAACAACCAAATCGTAGAAAGTTGTGTTTGTCGGAGTGAAGCTGAAAACTTCGCCACCGTTTCCGTTGTTGGAATTTGCAAACGCTACGAAATCGCCTTTTCCTTTCTGCGAAGGCGAAGAATTCGGGTAAAGACTAAAGCCTAAGTTTGCGTTTCCATTCGTTGGATTGAGCAAAAAATAGTAAGTGTTGTTTGCAAAAAGTTGGACTTTGTAGGCTTCGAAAATCTCGTTTGCACCAAGTGTAAAAGTTCCGTTTGTTCCATTGTTTGAAATTGTAGAAGCTGTAACTTTTGACTGAATCACAAAATTTCCTGTTCCCGAATTTTCATTCGTAACTCCTGCAAAATAATCGCCAACTAAAGCCTGATTCGCACCACTTGCAAAGACAAAATCCGATTTCCCTGCACTAAACCCCGAAGTCGCTAAAGCTGTTGAAAATCCGTTCTGACTTCCTGTGTAATCGTTGTGAAGCCTAACATCAAAGTCATCGTTTGAGTCTTCAGGGATTATTCCAACAACTGCAATTTGTGCCAAATTCACAGATGTTTCAAAACCGTCTGAATTTGGAAAAATTGCTCCTGTAGAATTTTTCTTTGGTGGAGAAGTACGAGTAATTGGAGTTCCGTTTCCAATGTCAAGCGGTGACCAAACAAATTGTTTGTAAAAAGTGTTGTTAAGCTCATCAATTTCTGCATAAGAATCTTCCGAGTCAACAAACATTCCGTAAGTGTGTCTTCCACCTTTCACCGTTGAAGGAAAGCCAGTGTAAGATTTCTCTTCATTCACGTTCACGTTGTCAAAAGTTGTGATGAAATTATCAAGAACATCGTCCAAGTAGTATTCGATTTTGTAAGAGTTCTGTGTTTCGATTGAACTTGGGCCTAAATTTGTGAAGCCTAAATTCACAAAAGTTCCACCTGTAAGATTTCCGTTTAGAGTTGAAGGCAAAGTGAAAGTTGTTCCGTTAAAGTCGGTTGGAGTAATCGGGAAATCCCAACCAATTGGAGTTGTCGGTGCAAAATCGCCAATTGATTCACGAATTTCTACGTGGTAAGCGGCACTAATTCCCAAGTCAGAATTTGATTTTTTCCAAACTGCTAGACCGTAGTAACCACTTTCTGTAATTTCAACTTTAAAAATCTCATCTTGTCCGTTTCCATTCAAGTAAGAAACTGCTTGGTCACCATTTGCGTCAGTGAAGTAATCGGACTTTTTGAAAAAATCACCGTTTTTACTGTAAAGTGAAATCCCCAAATCTGCATTTCCGTTGATGTTTGTCAGTACAAAATCGTAAGTTCCCAAATTACTTGGTGAAAAATAGACTTCGTGAACGTCAACAACAGAATTACTTCCTAACGAAAAGTAGCCAACAGAATCAGGTGCAAAATAAAGAGCTGTTTCGTGTCCTGCTTCAATGTAAAAATCATCGTTTGTCTCGTTAATGTTCAAGACACCGAAGTAGTAAGAAGTTTTCGGAGCAATATTTCCGTTCACAATCACAAAATCAGTTTCACCAGAGCCAAAACCCGATTGCGAAAGATTTGCACCAAAACCTTGCAAACTTCCTGTGTAATCGTTATGAGTCCGAATATCAATGTCAGCACTCGAAGTTGTCGGAATTGTTCCTGCAGCGAGCCACCAAGCAGTTCCGTTTTTTCCTTGAAAATCAAATTCAAATCCGTCGCAATTGAAGTAAACGTAACCTGTTGAGTTTGGTTTTGGAGGAGCAGTTCGCTGAACCGGAGTGTCATAACTAAGAATATAAGGTTCCCAAATGTATTGCTTAGTAAAGACATTGTCGTTTTCGTTGCTTTCAATCACCAAATCTTGTTTGTCAATCGAATCCATAACTGTGTGTCGCCCACCTTTTATGGACGAAAGGATTTGCAAATTATTTTCAAAGTGAAGCGAATTTGAACCCAAACCACCTTGCACAACTTTTGCATTTTCAAATTCATCGTCAATAAAAAACTCAACTCCAAATTGTGGAGTCGGATTGTCACCGATGTTTTGAATTGCAGCATTAAAATATGTCGGAGTCAAAGGGTCGTTTGCGACTAAAGTTTGCGGTAGAATTACATTTGTTGGAGTTGAACCACTAAAGTTTGTTGGCACAAGGTGAAAATCCCAACCAAGTGGAACAGCAGGAGCTAAATTTGAAGGTTCTTTACGAACTTCCAAATCATAAACCGCATCTTTTGAAAGGTCGTTTTGGTGCTTTTTCCAAACTGAAAAGATGTGCCAACCCGAAACCGTTGGAGTAAAAGTAAAACTTTCATTTCCACCGTTTCCACTTAAATCTCCTATCATCTCAAATTCAGTTTTTCCATAAAGCCCACTTGTTGCACTGTAAACTGAAGTTGCTAAATCGGCATTTCCGGAGATATTTGTGAGAATAAAATCGTAATTTTCCCCTGCTGTCATTTCCACTTCGTAAACATCAAGAATATGATTTGCAGAAATTGTTTCAGCTGAGAAAGTGTAAGGCATAATTGTTTCGATTACCAAATTGTTACTTGAACTTGCCGCTTCAATAAAAAAGCTACTCGTTGGGCTACTTGTTGCACTAAAAACCGCAGGATAAAGCGTTGTAACTGTTCCTTGGTAAGTTCCAAATACAAGTTCAACACTTCCTGTTCCCGATTCTGAAGTCGCTTCTGTAAGTGAAAAGCCGTATTCACTGTCGTAGTAATCTCCGTAAAGTCTTAAATCGTAGTCGTCAGAATTGTTGATTGGAAGCATTCCGATTCCAAAAGCAAAATTATTTTTTGCATAAGAGAAACCATCACAATTTGGGAAAAAACCTGTTCCTATTTCCGGAGGAGCTGTTCTTTGCTCAGGAACGTGAGATGCCAAAGGTAAAGGTTCAAAAATAAACGAAACACTGTTTCCATTGTCAGTTTCATCTGTTTCAAAAACATTATTAAAAACATCAATCGAATCTGTAAAAGTGTGCCTTCCACCTTTTATTGTAAATGGACCAAGATTTGTATTGTATTGAATCCCTCCACTCTCAAGCCCTTGTGAGAAAGTCAAATTCAAAAGCTCACCGTCAAGGAAGACTCTGTTGGTAAAAAAATCTGTTCCACCATCACCGTCGTTTATGTTTGCAAAATTCAAAAATGTTGTGTTCGTATTACTTGTTAAAACTGTCGGAAGTTGGCAATTGTTAGTTGAAGCCAAACCGTTGTTTCTTGGGACAATTGAATTTGTCCAACCTGTTGGAAATGCTTCCGTCAAGTTTGGTCTTGTCAAGTCCGTGAACCAAACACCTCTTCCGTAGGTTGCAGCAACTAATTTTGCTGGGACAAAACTGTTTTGGATTTCTTGAATTTTCAAATCAGTAACAACTGCATTTGGCAAACCGTCATCGAAAGCGAACCAAGTTTGACCTTCGTCGGGAGAATGGAAAATTCCCAAATCTGTTCCGATGTAAATATTTTCTGGCAAGCTCGGGTCAATGATAATTGTATTTACAGGCAAATCCATTCCAGGAGGAGTAATATCATTCCAAATTCCGCCATTGTTATCAGTTCTAAAAACGTGTCCTGTTCCTACCACTCCACTAAAACCTGAATAAGTGAGATAAATTTTTGCGTTGTTTGTAGGGTGAATTGCAATGTCGGAGACAAAACGAGTTGGCAAAGTTCCTGTGATGTTTGTCGGATTAGTCGCGTAAGAATCCATAGTCATCATAATATTGCCTCTTGCCGTTCCCGTGATGATTTTATTCGGAGTATTTGGAGAAACTCCAATTGCAGAAATCACATCTGTTGAATCGGCAGTTAAGTCCGTACTCAGAGAATCCCAAGTTGCCATTCCGTCTGTTGTTCGCCAAATTCTGAAAGTTCCCGCATAAAGTGTAGTTGGAGAAAATAAGTCGATTTCCATTGGACCGTAAAATCTCATTCTGTCATTTCCGAAAGGAGTATTGTAACCTCCCCAAGTATTTCCTCCGTCATTTGAAGTTACAAATCCAAAATTTTGGTGAGTTGCATAAACTATGTTCGGGTTGTTATAGTTGTAAAAAACTTTTCCACCATCTCCTGAAAAACCTGTTCTTGTCCACTCTTGAGAAGGATTATTTTGGAAAGAAATTAGCCCGTTGTCCTGAGTTCCACCAATTACGGAAATTGTTGAGAAATTACCGTCAACAGGTGTGTTCGGGTGAACGTCAATAAAATTAAACTGAGTTATGTCAAGTCCGTTGCTAATGTCTGTAAAGGTGTCGAAATCGTTTGTTGTCTTAAAAAGTCCTCCGTCGCAACCGACAAAAAAAGTGTTTGTGTTGCTCGGATGCCGAATTGCAATGTGTTGGTCAGTGTGAACGTAATTACTTGGAAAAGGTGGAATATTGCTTTGAGTTGTTTTTTTCGCCCAACCTTGTCCGCCGTTTGAAGAACGCCACCAACCAAAACCACCAACATAAACTTTAAGCTCATTTCCTCTGTCAGTTATAATTTCCAAATTGTAACCGCCTTGTTTTTCAACAAGGTCAGTTCCACTCGAAAGATTCCAAGTTGCTCCAAAGTCTGTAGTTCTGTAAATGCCTTTTGTGGCATTGTTAGTTGAGTCCGAAACTATCGCGAAAGCAACAGAATCAACTCCGGGTTTGCTCGCCCAATCCAACTGAATCCTTCTGACATCTAAATCAGGAATTCCCGAAACTGCTGTCCAAGTATTTCCGTGATTTGTTGAACGATAAATTTCAGCAGGAGAACTTTGAGTTCTTTGCATAGCACAAAGAACAATTGAAGGGTCATTTGGATTGAATGAGAAATCTGTAAAATTTGTAAAAGAAGGTAAAGTATCAACAGGAATATTTGACCAAACCGCTCCGTCAAATTTCCACAATCCTTTTGTTGTCGCTGCCCAAATTGTATCCGGTGAAGTTGGGTGAAACTCAATTCTATAAAAACTCTCAACGTCATCGTAAGTAAAGTTTAAAGAATGTGGAGACCAACTTTGTCCTCCATTTGTAGATTGCAACATTCCAATTCCTTGAAACCTTGTTGGACCTTCTCCGGTTCCTGCAAGAATGAACTGCGAATTTGTCGGGTGAATTGCCAAAGCTCCAATTGCAAGGTTTGGAATGTTGTCGTCGAGAGCGTTCCAAGTATTTCCACCATTTGTCGTTTTCCAAATTCCGCCTGTTGCCGCTCCGACATAAATTGTGTTTCCGTCATTCGGGTCAATCGCAAGTGAAGCAATTCTTCCTGCCCAAGTTCCGGCAGAACCAACTGATTGCCAATTTGCTGCATCGTTGATTGAATTTCCACCTTTTCCATTGCTTTGGTTGTCAGGAATATTTTTTCCAAAACCGGGAATTGTTTGCTTAAGTGTTTCGTATTGTTGCATTTGATAACCGAAAGGAATATTCCCATTTGGAAAAGCTCTTTGGTATTTAAAATTCCAAGCTCTGTTAAATTGCTTGTAACCGCTTTTAGTTGAGCCATTCAGGTAATCTCGTGAGTCTGAATCTTCAACATCATATTTTTTATACCAATCGTTAGTTCTTAGTTCACTTTCAGCAAAAGCCAACTCAAAAGAAGCGGCAAGCAAAAAAGCTAAAACAAGAAACGCTAACATTGGCGATTTCGTAGAATTCTGCATAATTTACCTCGCTGTTGCTTTTGGAGTTTCTCGTCTGTTTTCTTTTGGAAGTTCAGGTCTGAATTTTTCAGGGTTTTGCAATTTTTCCAAAGCCGTTTCTATTTCTTGGCTTGTTTCTTTATCGCCTTTTGCTTTGTAAAATTCAAGACGAAGTTTCAAACCGTCAATTTCAGCTTGTCTTTTGACTTTTTCAATTTCTTTTTGGAGTTCAATTTCTTGTGAACGGTCTTCTAAATTTTTAATTCTTAATTCCAAATTCTCAATTTTTTGACGTGCCTCTTTGTGGACTGCTTGAACCTGGTTTTCATTTTCGATTCTAAGTTGTCGAGCAGTTTTTTGGAGTACAGAACTTCTTGCATTTGTTTGTGCAAAAACTACGCTTGTGAAAATTATTGAGAGTAAAACTGTAAGAAAAATGTGAGCAGCTTTCATTTTAAATTCTCCTTAGAAAGAGTTTGAGGTTTACTTTAAGGAGAGTTAACTCAAAATGAATGCCAAAAAAAATTTGTGCTTTCAGGTAGCTTGTAACCTAAGTTGTGATTTAGATAACAAACTTCCACTTTGTGAAATATCGCAAGGTGTGAGATTTGACAGGTATAAAATTACTTCAAAAATGTCATTTTTTTAGTATCTGAAAAGTTCGGAGTAGTAAGTTGGTAAAAGTAATTTCCACTTGAAACTGACTTTCCAAAGTTGTCTGTTCCGTCCCAAACAATTGTTCCTTTCCGTTCAGTCAAAGCGAACTCTTTCACCTCTTCACCAAGAATGTTAAAAATTACCAACTTACCTTTCTCGTTACTTTTCAATTCGTAATTTATCGAAGTTGTTGGGTTAAAAGGGTTCGGGTGATTTTGCGAAAGCGAGAATTTTTGAGGTAAAATTTCTTTTTCAGGAATATCAGTTACACCGTTTGCGATAAGTGGAATGCTTCCAACATAACCATTTCCATTTAAGATTAAGTTTGTCTGCATTAAACCCGAGAAATAATTTTCAAAATAAATATCTATTGAATCTTGAGAATTTGGAGAAATTATTATCGGTAATTTTGTTGTATCAACCTTGATTAAATCTGTATATGGAAATTCTCCCGAAATGTTATAAAGAAACAAGTCACAAAGGGAAGAATCTACTGTGATAACTAAAGTAAAAGTATCAATTACTCCGACAGGAATATCTCCAAAATCAATCAAACTCGGTAAAATAGGGTTCAAGTTGCAACTTTCTTCGTTAAACTGATATTCATTATTGACAGTTAAATTAGTGCCTGAAATAACTTGGTGAATTCCACTGTGCCATTCTATAACTAAGCTATCAATTTGAGTTTCATTTCTGAGTCCAAAATGTGCAACAGAACTACCTTGTGAACGACCTGAACCTCCATCAATTTCTCGGATTTGAACTGAATTCTGAGTGTAAAGTTTTAACCTTGTTCCGGTTGCAGCCTTATTACTTTGACTTCCTTCTAACCTAACTTGTAAATAATTATTAGAACTACAATTATCATTACGATAAAAAAAATATTTCCCTAATCCACCAATGAAAGCGTCTAAATCTCCGTCTTTATCAAAATCACACCAAGTAACTGTTTTGGTAGAAGTGTCCGAACTTGAAATATTAATTTTTTGACTTACTTCTTTAAAAACGTTGGACGAACTTGCACCTTTGTTATAAAAAAATTCCATATCACTTCCGATATTAACTACCCAAACATCCTGCCAACCATCATTGTCAAAATCTCCTGTTGCACTTTCCCAGCTTTGGGAAAAGCCATTAGAAACATTTGTGAGAAATGAAACATCGTCGAAATAATTTTGTTTGTTTTCAAATAGAATATTTTCATATGAGCCACTAGCAAAATCAGCACTTGCACAAAAAATATCCATATTTGCATCGTTATTGTAATCAAAGAAATCTAAATCCCAAGTATTTCCGACAATGCTAACTCCCCAAGTATTAGTCACATCTGAAAATGTATTATTGCCATTATTTTGATAAAGAATATTACCTTGCCCTCCGTCGTGTCCGACATAAATATCAACAAATCCATCATTATTAAAATCCGTTGTAGAAACAGCGTGTCCGAATTGATTACTTTGACAACCACTTGAGGTGGCTAATTCTGTAAAAGTAGAATCACCATTATTATGATAGTAGTAATTATCTGCGACCTCATTAGCGATATAAAAATCAACAAACCCATCATTGTCAAAATCATTCACAGAAATTCCACGTGAACTACTTGAAGTTCCACTTGTTCCTCCTGCATTATTAATAATATTTACACATTTTGGTTGAACAGTCGGTGCAATTGTGCCTGAAAGATTGTGATAGAAAGTATTTGTTCCTGCATTTAGAACATAAAGGTCAAGCCAGCCATCATTGTCAAAATCTAAAAAAACTGCTCCCCAACCATTTCCATTGTCTCCAACTCCATACTCAGAAGTTCCACTCGTAAAAGTGCCATTTCCATTATTTAAATAAAGTTGATTGTTTGCGTTAGAATTTACAACATAAAGGTCTTCCCAACCGTCATTATTAATATCTCCCCAACAAGCTCCTTGTGTATCCCAAGAAGGTTGAAATCCTATTCCTAAAGTTGACAGAATATCAGTAAACTGTGGAAAGCTGTAAATTGTAAAAAATTCTGAGATTATGTTATTCGATGAATTTGGGTCAGTGGAAGTAGTGTTTGTAATTGTTATTTCAATTTCAAAAACTTCATTATCACAATTATTTTGTGGAATCCAAGGAATTGGAAAAACAATCAGCATTGTTGTATCCGGGACAAAATTTCCCACAAAGACATTGTCCAAATAAACCGAACTACTATCAGATTTAATTTCAGCTAAGACATTCACAGATTCTGAATTTGGCGAGAAACTTTTAATGTAACAACTTAGCGAAATCGTATCTCCATAAGTGTAAACCAACCCCGAATTATTCGAAGGAGAAGAAATTGAAATGACTCCAACATCTCCAACAACCAAAGTATCAGTTTGGTTAATTTGCAAATCGTCATTTGCAAACACTGATGAAATTAGAACTAAGTTCAAAATTATGAAAATGGTTTTTTTAACAATCTTAACATTATTTTTTAGCTCTTTAAACATATCTTACCTCTCAAATTTTTTAACTTTATTTTAGCAAAGTCATCTTTTTAGTTTCTGAAAAATTATTACCGACTAATTGGTAAAAATAATTTCCACTCGAAACAGGTTTTCCAAGATTATCTGTTCCGTCCCAAACAATTGTTCCTTTACTTTCAGTCAAAATATACTCTTTCACTTCTTCACCGAGAATGTTCAAAATCACTAACTTACTATTTTTGTAATTTGAAATTCCCAAATCGTAATTTATTGAAGTCGAAGGGTTGAATGGGTTCGGGTAGTTTTGCGAAAGTGAGAAGTCTTTTTTTACAAGGGTTTTATTTTCATCAACATCTCCCAAATTTAGCGTATAAATTGTTCCTGTTCCGTTTTGATGCTTGTAAAAATGATAATCGGTTTGAACTGCAAATGGCAAAATAAAAGGATAGTTATAAAACCCTGCGAAATCATCTGTCTCAAAGGCAACTTCGACAAAACCGGATTCCATTCTTGCTTGTGGAATCATCGCATATTTTTCATCTGTTCCAAGAGAGTTAGTAATATTTTCAAATTCAGGGTAAATTGATGGGGAAGAATAAAATCCCCAATAATTTCCACCGTCAACTGACATTGTGTGAAAAATATCTCCGTGAACTTGTGCATTTGCCGAATCTCCATTTGGCATATTTCCCCAATCAATATCGCCTGCTGGATAACCTGTAAAAATAACGTGCATTGCTCCATTGTCATCAAATCCAAGTTGAGGAGTAGAAATTATTTGCTGAAATCGACCACCTAAATCCGCTCCACTTGGTGCAATTGTCGGATTATTCCAAGAAGAACCGTCTTCAAAAACTGTTCCTCCGATTTTTCCAAAAGTTCCGCTGTCAGTGTAATCGTCATAGGCAAAAATTTGATTTTTACTTCCTGTTGTTCCATTTTGGTAAACTAATCTGTAAGCATTTGGAAAATAACTTCCCGCAGAAGTCGTTTTGTGTTCAACGTAAGTGTAATGCGGATTTCCTTGCAAATCCATTGTAACGTCAAAGTGATTAAAAGCTCGCCACTCAAAATCTTCGGGGGCTTGACTGTTCACAAAATTCAAAGGAGTGTCATCGCTTACGTTGTCAAAACTCCAAGTCGCTCCGTTGTCAAGACTTTCAAATTTGTAAAGAGCGTTTGAAGCTAAAGTTGTGTCTTGAAAAGAAGAACCAGAAGCGTGAAAATAAACTAAAATTAAACGGTCTGCTCCATCAGAAACAAAAACTTTCGCATCTGCATCTGTCAAAACATTAACTCCTGCAAGACTGTCCATTAGTTGGTAAGGAGCAAAATTTGTAAGAAGTGGGTCGCTTAACGAAGTGTGATAAAGTGAGTTTGGAGAAGTCGCTTGGTCGGCAACATTAAGAGTTCCAAAAACGTGCAATTTATCATTTGAACCGACAGCACAAGAGGGCCAAATTGGTTGTCCATCTCCAATTGGTAAATTTGGAACAAGCGGAGTGTTAGCTTTTTGCCAAAGTCCTTGTCCCGAAAGTAAATCAATATTTACAACTGTCCTAAAATCATCATTGAAATTCGGGTCTTGCAAATGACTCACAACTACTGCTGAACCACCAAGAAGATTTACTGAGTTATTACGGTAGAAATCTAAACTTGGAAAACCACCTCTAAAACTTTCAATTCTTTCCCAACCAGGTGTAATTGTCTGAGTTCCTGTTCCATCATCTTTTCCCCAAATTTGCCCATCGTAGGAAAACGAATAAAATGAACCGCGATATGGGTTTGTTGGTGGATTTGAAGTGAAGTATTCTGCACTTATAAAAACAACGTGGTAATTTCCGTTCTCATCAATCGCCATTCTTTTGCCAATTGCTCCGTTTGCTTGATAATCCCAAAAACCTGTTCCAATTACGACTCCGGGAGAATTGTACTGTGCAAAAACTCCACTTGCACAAAAACTAAATGCAAAAATCAATCCTAAAATTCTCACTAACATTTTTACCTCCAAAAAATTGTTAATCAATTTAAAAAGAAATAAACCTTTCAACAAATGTACCAATCCAAAAACAGATAGTTAAGTAATAATTTGAAGATTTTACGGGACTAAAAGTGTTTACTTTTTGTGAGAAACTGTTTCCTACTTTTATTCAAAACTTTTTACAAATCTTGGAATAAAAGTTTTAGCTTCCGCTTTGTAAGACCAAAGTTTTTACAACACCAAATTTTTGCTCGGAAATTTTAATGTCAAAGAAAGCAGTAATCTTTTTCTCGCGTAGTTTCAAAACAGAATCTCAAGCCAAAAACTTTTGTCCTAAAAGCCAAAAACTCTCCGAAAAAATCACAAACAGAATTTCAAAAAATGTTCTCCAAAGCCTTAAAAATCTTGAGTTTGAGAAATTCTGGTTTTCAGATGTTTTGATTTCAGAAAGCCTTTTGGAAAAATTCAACTTCCAAGAAAACATTTTACAAGAAGGAAAAGACCTTCGCGAAAAAATCCAAAATGCTTTCACCCTGCTCTTTAAAAAAGGCTTTGAAGAAATTCTCATTCTCGGCAACGACACTCTTTTAAACTCTTCCGAAATCAGAAAAGCATTCGCAGAGCAAAAAGACGTTCTCGGAAAATCTGCCGACGGAGGTTTCTACCTTCTAAAAATCAAAAAAGGCTCTGCAAACTTTCAAGTTCTCTCAGCAGAAAATTGGCGTGAAGGAAAACTCAAACTTGGCAATTTCGATTTCAAATTTCTAAAAACCAAATTTGACTTTGACACACTAAAAGACTTTCTCAATTTTTTCCCTGACCTAAAATTTGTAAAAACAATCCTGAATGAAATTCTCAAACCGATAATTTTTTCTTTAGAAAAAACAACTAACAGATTTTCTAAAACCTCAAGAATTTTCTCCAACAAATCCCCTCCAATCTTCGCTTAAAAAACATCCCTCTTAATCTCCCTTCAAAGGGGGACTTTCCAGTTTCTCCCTTTGAAGGGAGATTAAGAGGGATGTTAACAAACTTTTTAAAAACTTGCGGAATTCACGCCCAAAGCGGGTTTTACGCTCCAAGACAAGAATTAAAACTTTATTTTTTACTCAAAAAAAGAAGGATAACAATGATTTCTTTTGAACCAAAATCAATTTTTTACACACCAAATTACGCACAAAAGCAATACGATTCAGGTTACTTTTTCATTGACTACGAAGCTCCAAATTGGATTTTGACTGACGAAAAAGGTGCAAAAATTACAAACTTACTCAATGGCAGAAATTCACTCGAAGACGTTGCTCGTGAGTACAGCAAAACTTTCGGATTTGACCTCCAAAAATCTTGGCTTCACGTGAACCACTTCATCAAAAGAGGAATTCATCACAAATTCGTTTTCGACACTCCGAAAAATTACGCTCCTTATCCGGGAAGAAAAGAATTCCTAAACAGTGCAAATCTCAAAGAAATGTGGGTTCACACGAACAATTCTTGCAACCTCGCTTGCGCTCATTGTTTGGTGAATTCTTCGCCGCAAGAACACAAAGGACTTCCAACCAACAAAGTTTTGAGCGTGATTCGTGAAGGTCTTGAACTCGGTGTGAAAAAAATGTATTTCACAGGAGGCGAGCCGTTTTTCAGAAAAGATATTTTTGAATTAATTGACACTGCTCTTGAAAAATCGGAACTCACAATCCTTTCAAACGGAATTCTTTTCAAAGGCGAAACTCTTCAAAAACTCAAAAATTACGACAAATCAAAACTCACTTTACAAATTTCTTTGGACGGTTCAAAACCTTCTTTCAATGATCCAATTCGTGGAAAAGGAAGTTTTGAAAACATCATCAAAGGAATCAAAAATTTAATTGAAATCGGTTATGAGCCGACAATCACAACAACTGTTACAAAACAAAATTTGCCCGATTTAGACAACGTGGTTAGGCTTCTTTCCGAACTAAAAGTAAAAAGACTTCACTTGCTTTGGCTTCACCGAAAAGGTCGTGCAGTTGGTGCAAGTTACGAAGTTGAAAATTACGAAATTATTCAAAAACTGCGTGAAGTCAAACCTCTTGCCGATTCGCTTGGAGTTTCGATTGACAATTTTGAAGAATTTGAGCTAAGAATCAACGGGCAGAAAAATGTTAAAAATGACTTGAGCGTTGCAGGAGTCGAGTCGCTTTGCGTTTACTCTGACGGAAGAGTTTATCCTTCAGCAGCTTTCGTGCAAGTCGAAGAACTTCTTTGCGGAGACGTAAACGAAACTTCATTAAAAGAAATTTTGGAAACTTCCGAAATTGTTCAAGAATTTCTGAGTGCAACAGTTCAGAAAAAAGCTGTTTCACACTCTGATTCGATGAAATTTCTTTCAGGAGGCGGAGACATTGAACACAGTTTTTACTACTCAAAAGCAATCACAGGAAAAGGAAATATTCTCGGAGCTGACCCTTACGACGAAGTTTACAACTACTTGATGGACGAAGCGATTAAAAAACTTTACGTTGAAAATCGCAGAAAATTGAACACAAAAGCAGGTTTTGACGCTCCAACTATTTTCTACTCAATGGGCGAACTTGGTGTAACTTGCGGCGACGAAGAAGAAAATGTTCACCTTTTCGGCGAATTCGGAGTCAATACTTTGCACTCAAATTGTGTGCTTGACCTCAGTTACGATAAGTCTCACGAGAAAGTCCAAGAATTTTACGGCGAAGCAATGGACGAGCCACAACCTGAACTTTGTTGCCCGACAAGTTACGACCCAACTGATACAGACCACATTCCACGAGAAGTTTTGGAAAGATTTTACGGTTGCGGTTCACCGATGAGCATTGCAGGAGTTACCGAAGGCGAAACTGTTGTTGACTTAGGTTCTGGAGCAGGAATTGACTGTTTTATCGCCGCGAAAAAAGTTGGTGCTGACGGAAGAGTTATCGGAGTCGATATGACTGCAGAAAGCCTCGAACAAGCGAGAATGCACAACAAACTCGTAACTGAAAATCTTGGTTTTGACATTTGTGATTTCCGCGAAGGTTTTATGGAAGAAGTTCCTGTTAAGGACAAAGAAGTCGATTTAATCACTTCAAACTGCGTGATAAATCTTTCACCTGACAAGAAAAAAGTTTTTGCGGAAATGTGGCGAATCCTTAAAGACCACGGGAGAATCGTAATTTCTGACATTGTTTCGGAAGTCGAAGTTCCGCCTTACTTACAAGTAAATCCTGTTCTTTGGGGTGAATGTTTGTCGGGAGCTTTGACGGAGAGAGATTTTGTTTCGATGCTCGAAGAAGCAGGTTTTTATGGACTCACGACTCTCAAAAAAACTTACTGGAAATCCGTTGAAGGCTATAAATTTTTCTCAGTAACTGTTTCAGGATTCAAGTTTGAGAAAAAAGAAGGTTGTGTTTTTATCGGACAAAAAGCGATTTACCAAGGACCCTTCAAGTCAATTATGGACGAAGAAGGACATTTTTTCCCAAGAGGTGAAGCGGTAGAAATTTGCACAGACACTGCACAAAAATTACAAAACTTACCTTACAAAGGAGCGTTCCAAATCATCGAAGGCGACAAAATGCCCGACGAATTTGTGAACGACTGTTGTGTTGATGGAGCTTGTTGCTGATTTTCAGTGAGCAGTAATTTTACCATCGAATAGCTTTTGGTTTTCGGTGGCTTTTTTATTTCAAAGAATCGGGAAATCCGTTCCTGAAATTGGTCTGCCTAACAATCGGCAAAGAGTAACGATTTGACCTTGATGTTGGTAGATGTGCGTGAAAGTTCTTAGGAAAACTCGTGCAGGAATGAGATTTCTCTCGTTGTTTCCCCAAGTAATCATTTTCCGTTCAGTGTTAAGTTCTTCGGTAGAAGCATTTTTGAGGTAATTTTCTGTCGTTGTAAAAACTTGCTCTCGGTAATTTTTCAAGGATTCGATTGTTGTGAAATCAGAGGCGTTGTCGTCAACTTTCATCAAACCTTCAACAACTCCAATCCAATATTCTTCCGCACCAATTGTATGGTGGAATTGTTGCAAAATATTAGGATAACCAAATCCTTCAAACTCGCGATTTAATTCTTCACTGTTAAATTTGTCGCAATGTTCAAGCAACTTTTGCAAAGTGTTGTGTCCGCGAGTGTGCAAGTCTTGTAAAGTTTCTGTTGTGTACATTTTTTGCCTTTAGTTTTTACTTTGAGTTTGCGATTTTTTCATCAAGTTCTTGAATTTGTGAAATTATCAAAACAAGTGATTCGCCTGCTTCGGTCAAAGTGTATTCGGTTCTTGGTGGAACTTCTGCAAAAATATGTTTTTCAAGCAAACCGTAATCGGTCAACCTCCGAAGCCTTTCGGAAAGTACTTTCGTTGAAATTCCCTCAATGCTTCTTTCAAGAATTCCAGGTCTTTTAATTCCTAGTCGAACTGCTTCTAAAACTGAAACAGACCATTTGCAACCTATTACTTTTTCAAGCCTTTCGTAAGACTTTCTTGAGCTTTTTAATTTTTTTTCGTCCATAATAATCAATAATTTACACCATTTTGTTCCTACCCAACCGAAAAGTGCCTACTTTTCAGAAGTAGAAAATTAACATACATTTGGCTCATTCCAAACGGAGAATCCGATGGAACTTATAAAATCTAATTTCAATAAAGGAACGAAAAAATGAACAACGCAGTTTTTTATCACGCAGGTTGTCCTGTTTGTGTTGAAGCCGAACAAATGGTCGCAGAAGCAATTGACCAATCAAAGTATGAAGTAAAAATAGTTCATCTTGGCGAAGAAAAAGACCAAATCGCTAACGCAGAAAAATCAGGTGTAAAATCTGTTCCTGCTTTAGTGCTTAACGGACTTCCTTTCCACATTAATTTCGGTGCTGACCTTAGTGCTTTGAAATAAAGTTTTCTTTTAAACTCTCCTTTTGTTTTAAACTAAGGAGAGTTTTTAGAATTATTTATATTTAAATCAAAGTCTTGGACTAGTAAAGATTTTGACCTCAGAATATCCATTGGAAGTTTAAGCTTTTCCTTTTTCTTAAAAGTTTCTTCCACTGAAATGCCTGAAATCATCTGTATAATTCCCGCTAAAATTCCAAGAATGCTTAAAATAAAACAAGGCCATTGTGCAAACCAAACCAACGGTATTTCTGATACATAAGCAATTAATGGCTGACTTACTACATAATTAGGAAGTTCAACTGGAATTTCTAAAGCTAATAATCCAACTGAGAACCCTAATAGAAGGAATATAAATCCTCCAGAAATAAGTCCCCAGTTTACCAAAGGTTCCTGAAAACTTGTTTCTCCTTCAATCAGATCGTTAGGAAGGTATTCAGCTTCTAGTTCTGGAGGCAAATCATCTACAGTTATTTTGAATTTGAAATCATCAATATTTGCTTTACCATTTAAAAGTAGTTTGACAACAAAGAATTCACGTTTGTTTAATAAGTTAAATAAAAACTTAATCTTATTAATCTTTTTATCAACTTCAAGAACAACTTCTCTTCCTTTTGGAGATACATAAATTAGTGCAGCATTCATAATTTTTGATGATTTTGGAATTTCCAAAGTTAGAGGTTTAATTTGATCCCTAATAGGTTTTGCACCTGAATTCAAAATTAAAAATTGAACTTCAATTAGTTCTTCTACCTCAATATCTTTATATTTAATACTCACTGCTTCTCTAACTTCAGAATCTATCCCTGAGAGTAACTCATAGAAAAAATCAATATATGGTATAATTTCTTTTTTAGATTTCTCATCGGAAAGCAAGAAATAATATCTCGAAACTAAAACTGTAACTAAAATTCCAACTATTAAGCTAAGAATTGATATTGCTATATTATTATCCATAACCTTACTCCTTAAAAAAATAATATTTTCTTTATTAAATTTATTTTTTGTTTCCTATTTATTTACATAAATAAAAATATACAAAAAAAAAATTTATCTCTCATTTATGTATTTTAGGAATAAACAGTGCTAAACTCAAACTTGAAAAACGGAAAATCAAAAAATGACTTGGTTACAAAAAGAAATTCGATTGCCTTCGCTGAAACGAGGTTTTCACTTAATTACTCACGTAATTGAAAGCGAAATTCCAGAACTTCGAGATTTTGAAGTTGGACTTGCACAAATTTTCATAAAACACACTTCGGCAAGTTTGACAATTAACGAAAATGCCGACCCAACAGTTCGCGAAGATTTTGAAAGCCATTTCAATAAAATGGTTCCTGAAAATGCTCCTTACTACATTCACACTTTTGAAGGTTCAGACGATATGCCTGCACATTTGAAGTCTTCGATTCTCGGAAGCTCGGTAACAATCCCAATTTCAAACGGAAGGCTCAACTTAGGAACTTGGCAAGGAATTTACCTTTGCGAGCACAGAAATTATGCTTCCGGCAGAAAAATTGTAATTACCTTGCAAGGTCAATCTAATGAATAATGTTTAATAAGGTTTTTAGGAAAAATAGATGAATGCAGAAATAATTACAATTGGTGGTGAACTTTTAAGCGGTTTAGTTGTGGACACAAACTCGGCTTTTCTTGGTAAAGAACTTGCCAAAATTGGAGTTCAAGTTGATTTCAGGACTTCGATTGCAGACGTGAAAGAGCATATGGCTTTCGCACTTGAGCAAGCACTTTCGCGAGCAAAAGTTGTGATAATTACAGGAGGTCTTGGACCAACTCACGACGACATCACTAAAAAAACTTTGGTTGAATTTTTCGACACCGAACTTGTTCAAGATGAAAAGGCTTTAGAAATGGTGAAGGACAGATTCTTGAGATTCGGTTACAAAAAAATGCCTGAAAGTAACTTTGAACAAGCATTAGTTCCGAAGTCCGCAAAAGTAATTTACAACGGAGCAGGAACGGCACAAGGAAGTCATTTCACTGAAAATGGAGTTGATATCTTTTCAGTTCCGGGAGTTCCGCGAGAAATGCGTTGGATGTTCGATAATTACATTCGTGATTTTCTAGACTCAAAAACTGAAAATGTAATTGCTTACAGAACTCTCAAAACAGCAGGAGTTGGTGAAAGTTTGCTTTGGGAAATTCTTGGCGACTCGAACGAACTTTTCCCAAACCTTGAAGTTGCCTCACTTCCACACGCTTTTGGAGTTGACGTTAGGTTTAAGGCAAAAACCAAAACTCAAGACGAAGCAAACGCACTCCTTGACCAAGCAGAAAAAATAATTTTGGAAAAAGTTGGCAAGAATGTTTTTGCAAAAGACGAAGAATCCTTGCCACAAACAATTGTTAGAATTTGCAAAGAGCAAAATTTGAAAATTGCTTTGGCAGAATCTTGCACAGGCGGTTTGATTGCAAAACTTCTGACAGATTTTTCAGGAAGTTCGGAGATTTTTTGGGGAGGCGTAAATTCTTACAGCAACGAATCCAAAGTCAAATTTCTTGGTGTGAAACCTGAAACTTTAGAAGAACTCGGTGCAGTTAGCGAAGAAGTTGTTACTCAAATGGCAAAAGGAATTTTAGAAATTTCAGAAGCAGATTACGGAATTGCCGTTACAGGAATTTCAGGTCCAACTGGCGGAACAGAAGAAAAACCTGTCGGAACAACTTGGATTTCTGTTGCTTCAAGAAATGGAATCAAAGTTAAAAAATTCAACTTCCTTTTTGACAGAGACGACAACAGAATTCGTGCAGCAAACAATGCGTTGGAAATGCTGAGAAGAGAAATTACTGGGATTTAGAAATTAAAGAAAAGACGCACAGCCGTGCGTCTCTACGAATCTTTTTTGTGTTTCGTGGCAAATTATTTTTTGGAAACTTCTTCTTGAATTAAGGCTTCGTAGCTTTCTAAAAGGAGTTTTGTCATTCCGCCGACAGGTTTTGAGAATTCATTTTTAATTTCTGAAATCGGTAAAACTCCGACGAAACTGTTCGTCAAAAAACATTCGTCAAAATTTGGAATCTCATTTGGAAGAATCACTCTTTCAGAGGCTGTAATTTTAAATTGTTTTGCCAAGTTCAAGGCAACTTTCCTTGTAATTCCGTTTAAAATCGGTGAGTGAGTCAGCGAAGGAGTAACCAAAACGTTTTTTTTGAAAAAAAAAATGTTTGAATTAGCACACTCCGCAATTCGTCCTTTTGTGTCTAAAAGAATTGTTTCGTAAAAGCCATCTTCTTGTGCTTCTCGCCTTGCTAAAGTGGAATTTAAATAATTACCTGATTTTATATTTGAAGGGAAATTTTCAAGGCTTGGCTTTTTGAAATCCGAAATCTTTACCTTAACTCCGATTTCATAATTTTCAATTGAAGGCAATTTCTTGTTTAATAGGAAACAAAACAGATTTCCATTAGAGTCTTCACTTCCTGCTGTTAGAGTCATTCTCAAAAAACCTTCAGAAAGAGAAGTCTTTTGTAAGTAAGATAAAACAGAATTTTTTATTTCAGTTAAAGTAAAAGGGATTTTAACTCCCAAAATTTTTGCAGAAACTTCAAGCCTTTGTAAGTGCAAGTCTAAAAAAAGTGGAGTTCTTTTGGTAACTCGCATACTTTCAAAAATACTTTCTCCGTAAAGAATCGCCTGGTCAAAAACGGAAATTTTTGCTTCGTTTTCGCTGACAATTTTTCCATCAAGCAAGACTATTTTTTCTTTTGGAATTCCCATAAATCTTCTTTTGAGTTAATATTTGCAAATTCGTTTTTGAACTCTTCACAATCCACTTTCATACAGTCCAAGGTTTCTAACAAACTTCTGATTCTGTAATTTTTAACAAAAATCTGCTGTTCAATTTTGGCTAAAGCACTTTTATTAAAAATTGCTGTGAGCGGAAAAACTTTATCATTTGTTGAAGGAAAAATTAACTGTTTTTTTGAATCTAAGTTTTCTAAAAGTTTCTGAATCGGCTTTTCCGTTAAAAAAGGAGAATCACAAGGAAGGAAAAGATTCCACTCAGATTCAGTTTCCGAAAGTGCTGTAAAAAGCCCGCCAATTGGACCGATGTCTTTAATTTTGTCTTGTAAAGTTGGAAGATTTAGGAAAGAGTATTTTTCAGGTTTGTTTGTCAGAATCGTAATTTTTTCGACAAAAGGAGTAAGAACTCTAACGGAGTTTTCAATGAATTTCTTTCCTTCAAGAACAAAAGTTCCCTTGTCTGTTCCAAAACGGGAACTTTGTCCGCCTGCAAGAATGAAACCTTGTTTTAACTTTTTCATTTGAGATTAATATTTACGTCAAAAGGTGAAAGGTCGTAAATTACTTTAACAATTCTTTTCGGTTTTTCTTTGCTAACCCAAACCACTAAACCTGCATTCGTTGAAGCAACTCTGTTTGACACAACATCTGTTTTGTGTTCTCGAATCTCGCCTTTGATGAACTGCTTGAAATCGAAGCGGAAAGGAATTGCCTCAAATTTGCCTTTTTTTGTTTCTACAACTTCTAAAGTTTTGGCAAAGGCTGTTGCTTTCCAAAGCATTCCTTCCATATCTAAAGTGAAATTTAAAGAGTCACCTGCTGCAACTTCTGCTTCCAAAAGTCGAAAAATCATTGTCAGAAAGTCAATTGTTTCAGGCGGAACTTCTTGTGTGTAATTTTTACCGAAGGAAAAATCATAAGTAGCTTTGTTATTTTCGCGGTCGTAAACTGTTGTAAGAGCTTGAGTGATATTTGATTGGTCGCAATTCTTTGTGAATTTCAGCGGTCTTTTGGTTTCGAGTTCGATTAGAGTTTCGTAGGTATTTTTAAGTTTAAAAATGAAATGAAAAAAGCCACTCGTCTTAGCTTTACCGACAAAACGCAAAACTTTTTTATTTTCAAACTCCACAGTGTCAACCAAACTAAAACTAATGTCAACCGCTGGAATCTTTAGGTAAGTGAGTTTGTATTCGTCGAAAGAAATTGGTGCAGTAAAAGACTCTTCGGTGTGAATTAGTAAAAATGAAATTGAAATGCAAATTAAGATTAAAATCCTACTTTGCTTCATCACCTACATTAACTTTTGTTAAAGATGATTTGGTAACAACAATTGGCTGATTATTTCCGAATTTTACTGTGCAAGTGTCATCGGCAACAGAAACAATTTTTCCGTGAAGTCCACCGTTGTTAATTACTTCATCATCTTTTTTCAATGTCTTAAGCATTTCAGTTTGTTCTTTTTGTTTCTTCGCTTGAGGTCGGATTAAAAAGAAATAAAAGACGACAATTACAAGTGCAAAAGGTAAAATCGAGAAAATTGGATTTGCGTCTGCTTGAGCACCTCCAGGAGTTCCCATTGCATAAAGAAAATCAAACATTTATTTAGTCCTATTTTTTATTTTTCAAAAATGAATTGCCGAAATTAAGCAATAATTTTTTTCTTAACAAGTCTTAACAAGTAAAGTTTAGTTCACTGAAAATCTGGAGCAAAAATATAAGCCGGATTCTGTTCTTGATAAAATCAAGTAACGGTCATTTATCTTGAATTTTTGTTGCCAAAAATCTCTTTGCGGTCTACCCGAGAGTTAATAAAAGCGAGCAACTTCTGCTCTCCTATTTGACCTTGCTCCAAGTGGGGTTTACAAAGCTTGCGAAATCACTTCCGCAACTGGTGAGCTCTTACCTCACCGTTTCACCATTACCTCAAAAAGAGGCTGTTTACTTTCTGCTGCACTTTCCATAGAATTGCTTCTTCTTCGCGTTACGAAGCACTTTGCTCTTTGGAGTCCGGACTTTCCTCACTCTTTCAATAAATTGAAAGTCGTGCGACCGTCCATCTTGCTCCAGATTTTCAGTGAACTAAATCATCTTTTACGTTTGTATTCTCGCATAAGTCGTAGCATCATTTTATCATCAGGAATTTTCTCATCAATTTTTATCAACTCGTGCTTGTAATTGTAACCTCTGCCACTTTTTATGATTGTTACCTTACCGATAAACTCACCGTTGTAGCCACATTCGACGTAACGAGTTCCATTGCTTCCAATTAGAATTCCATTTTTAGGTTTAACAAAATTACCACCAATTACTAAATCAAAATTTAAATTTAGCCATTCCAAACCATATTTCTCTTCTAATTCATTTCCATTTGCACAAAGTAAGATTTTTAAATTTGCCAGATTCTTTATTCTTTTGTCCATTTCTTTCAAAGATTCCATTGGCTGAGTGTGCGGCAAAGCAAAAATTGAATCATCCAAACTTCGCACTTCGTAAAGTCCTGTGAAAAGAGCCCGAATCTCTTTCTGCATTTTAATTGAAATCGGTTTGACGGAAGTGTGAACTAAGTTAGCTGAAACCAAGTTAAATTCTTGCGAAATTCTTTTTACAAAGTAATCTTCTCCGTTGTTTCCTTCAAACAAAGCAGGTGAAATGAAATCGTATTCCAAAAGTTTGTAAGCTCGGAGAATATATTCGTTGTCCAAGAAATTACCAGAGTAAGAAGTCAGAAAATTACCTGTATCCACCAGAATTAAGTTCGGAAATTTCTTTCGCAAGGAATCAATTGCAGACTTCTTTCTTGGAAAACCACCGTAATTTTCATTTCCACAACCACAGTCCAAAATTGAACCTAAATTATTACTCGTATAAACTACAACAAGTGTGTCATTCGCAAAACCTTGTGAAAAACTCACACAGATAAAAATTAAAAAAATTAGAAAGATTTTATTCATTGGATTTATTAGTTAAGGAGTTAATTTTAGTTCCCTAAAGAAGTAAGTATCGCCCGAATTTAAAACCATATTTTTTATTAATGAAGCCTAAAACTGTTTTTTTTATTTTTTTCGGATTGTTCATTTTAATTGGACTTCTTTCCTTTTTTCACCAGCAATCCAAAAACCCTGCTGAAGATATTTTTATCGAGCCAATCGAACAAATCTCAAAATTTGTTCAAACTCCAGCTCCTTCTCCTGAAAACTCCAAACAGTTAGAAGAAGAAATTAAAATCAGTTTGGATAAAATCGGAATTAACATCGACAAAATCCGCAAAGTAAAAGACAGTGAACACAAGCATTTAGTGATTGACGTTCCAAAAGATGTAAGCCTAATTCGTTGCAATCACTTGGTAACTCAAACTGTAAGAAGAGAAGAATACAGTGTTTTAAACTGCATAGAAGTTCCACAAAAGAAACAAATTCGTTTTCGAATCGGCAAAAATGATTCTTTGCACTTAAAAATAACTTTACGCAAATCAGAAGACGCTATTAAAATTGTTGGAAGAGTCGCAATAATTATTGACGACTTTGGCTACAATTCAAATGGAATCGTTGACAAATTTTTGAAATGCAAAAAGGACTTAACATTTGCAGTAATTCCTGGACTTGCTTACTCAAGAGAAATCGGTCTGAATGCTTTGAAGAAAAACAAGGAAGTGATAATCCACCTTCCTTTTGAGCCTGAATCAAATGAAAAAGCGGAAGAAATTCAAATCAAAAGCGGAATGACAGAGGAAGAAATTATTTGGCAAATTGAACTTGCTCGAAAAAGTCTTCCAATGGCAAAAGGTGCAAACAATCATCAAGGCTCAAAAGCTACAGCAGACACAGAAGTAATGAATGTTGTGGCAGAATATTTTAGCGAAAATAGTTTGTATTTTATTGATAGCGTTACTTCTTCGGAAAGCCAAGCCTACGAAGCAATGATTGCAGAAAATGTTAGAACTGCCGAAAGAGATGTTTTTTTAGATGAAGTTGACACAGTCGAATACGTCAGAGGGCAAATGCAACTTCTCGCAAGTCGAGCAATCGAAAAAGGCAAAGCAATCGCAATTGGTCACGTAAGAAAAAACACTTTGGAAGCAATAAATTCGATGATTCCTGAATTTGAAGAACAAGGAATTAGATTCGTGAAAGTTACAGAACTTTTAGAGAATTAAAACTTCTCACCTATCAAATGTCCCAAAGTCATCAGATGGATTTTACAGAACCTTACTTCATATTATTCACTGAACTATATTTCTTGTAAGAATTTGTAACTCTTTCAAGATAAGTTCTGGTCTCTTCGTAAGGTAAATCACTTCGTAATTTCCTGTAAAGTCTTTCACTTGAAATTTCATTTGCAAACTCAACTGCTGGTCTGACTTTTCTCTTTCCAACAAGACCTTTTGCAACGTTTCCTGCTCCTGTGTTGTAAGCACAAGTGATTAAGTAACGCACTTTTTCGTCTTCATTTGTTCCGTCAAAAGTTCTAATTAAAATGCTCAGATACTTTGTTCCAAGTTCAATGTTATTTTCAGGGTTTTTCAGGTATTCCCTTGTCGGTTGTCCTTCTTTACCAAGTGCTTGGAAAGCGTCTTTTCCACCAGACCAAGGAACAAGTTGCATCAATCCGGTTGCACAAGGTTTTTGGTTACAAGTTGAAGTTGCAACTGGATTAAAAGCTGATTCGTTTCGCATAATTGCCAAAACTAAATGTGGGTCAACGTTGTGCTTATCAGAATATTTTTCTACCAAAGGAATATATTTTTGGGCTCTTTTAGAAATGTGGTCAGAATTTAATTTTATTGTTACAGTCGCTTTGATACGTTCTTTGCCATCAGGGCTTTTAATCGGTTTAATTTCGATTTTCTCTTTAACCTCTTTTTTAACAAATTTCTCAAGTTTTTTTTCTTCAAACTTCACTTTCTCATCTTCTTTTTCTTCTTCAATCGGAAGTTGTTTTGCAAAAACTGTCCCTTTGTCGTCAGAAGTTTTTAAAAGTTTTTCCGTAGCTTTTTCGAGTTTTTCAGTAACCTTTTCCTGCTCTTCAACCTCAACTAAAACTTCTACTTTTATTTCCCCTTCTTCAAAATCAACCTCTGTTTTACTTCCATTTTCTTCATCGTATTCAACCCAATCAATTCCACCTGATTCTTGAAATTCGCCCCACATTTTTCGGATTCGATTTTTGTAAGATTCCCATTCTTTTTCTTGTTCGTCTTGGTACCTTTCCCACTCTTTTTGAACCTCTTCCAAACTTTGTTCTTCGGCTTCTTGGAAACCTTTAATTTCTTGCTGCTGCCTTCTTTGAAATTCTTCAAAACTTTCTTCTTGGGCAAAAACTGAAGAAGCTAAAAGAGTTAAAATTAAGATTGAGTAAAACATTATTTCTCCTTAATCTTTTAAAAATTCAAAACTTACTTTGTTTTGTTTCTTCTCTACCAAACTAAGTTTTGGGTGATTATCAAATTTTGTAGCGATGAATGAAATATTTTCTGAGTAAAGAAAAGTGAAAGTACTTGAAGTTTTCGAGTACTTTCTTTCCTCAATCGAACTTTCTTTGAAACGAATTGACTCGAATGCTTGTTTGAGAATTTTGTAGTCTTCGTAAGTCGGAATGTTTCTAATCTCGATTTTTACAAGCCTTGATTTATCGCCTTTGTAGTCTTTGAGTTTTTGGATAATTTTTGGTTTAGCTTCTTCGTAACACTTTTCAAGGGCTTTGAAAATAGCTTTTTCACGAGTTGAACTTCCTGCTTTTAAACCTTTAACTCCACCAACGTTAATTTTTGCGATTGTTTTTTGAGTCGAAATTTCAAAAATTGTGAGGTCAAGAGTAGCTCTGTAAAAAAACAAATTTCCCTTTTGACTTCCAAGAAAATCGTAAGTTGGAACACTGTAAGAAGCTGAACTGCCTGCAACAGCTTTCCCGTAAATCACCAAATTCGACAAACCTAAACTTCCAAGTTTAAGGGCAAATTCTTCACTCTCACTGAACTTGTTGCTTCGAATTCCTTGTTTTTCATTTTCTGAAAGGTTTGCCAAAACAAGCAATCTTTCTTTGTCTTGAACTTCGTAACCTTCGTTTACCAAATCATTTACTAACAAATTTTCAACTCGATTCGCTTGTCCGATACTTTTGTTTTCATCACCGTCGTAAACTGTTGTAATTCCAACAATTGCAGTAAAATTTCTGCGGAATTCTTCTTGAAGTTGGTTCGAGTCTTTGTAAACTTTTGCCTCAATTGAAACAGTAAGAATGTTGCCGGAGACTTTTTCACTCAAAAGTTTGTAAGATTTTACCAACCCGTTTGCCTTGTTGATGATTGTGTTGTCAACGAGGACAACATCAACAAGACGAATTTCTGAGTCAATTTTTGTTCCGTGAACGAACTCAACTGCTTGTTTTTTTGCGTGAGTAATTGCTTGGTCTTTTGCGGCGAGAAAGTCTTTTGCATAAATCTGCGACTGACCTTCAACTTTTACGACAACGACATTTTTGTCGTCTTCTTCAAGTAAAGCTTCAGTAGGTTTTGGGAGCTCATTTGGAATCGGTTGTTCATAAACAATTTCTTGCTCAAAAGGCTTTTCGAGCTCCTTTTGTGCTTTTTGGGATTTCCCCCTGATTTCTGCTTTTTGAGTTTCTGTTAGAGTTTTTTGAGTAGCACAAGAAAAAACCGTAAAAACGAGAGAGAATAGTAAAAATTTTATGGAGAAACTTCTCAATTTTATCTTTCCTCTAAGACTTCGTTCAAGCCAATAATTTCTCCGTGTTCAATTCTGAAAACTTCCCAAAACCTGCCTCTTTGATTTTGTGGAATATAAAAGGTGTTAAGTAATTTTCCTTCTCCATAAACTTTGACACTTGCTTTTGATTTTGACAATTCACTTGAGTGCCTCTTTTTACGATTTGAGTAGTCGTGGACATAGTAAGAGTAAGTTGAGTTTTTGGCAACTTTTTTAATTGTGATAGTTTCAGGTCCAAAAGAATTCGTGTCATCTCTGTCAAGCCTTGCCATTCCGTCTTTTGCAACTTTCATTTTTCTATAAGAAACGTGGTAATCACCTTCTTTTACCAAATGAGCATCAATGTCTTTTGGTTCTTCGTCCCAATCAAGAACAACTCGTAAATTCCCCAAATCCAATTTTGGCGAAACTGAAAACCTGTTGAAAAACAAAGCCTGAGCTTCAACTGTAACTTTGAAAGTTGCAGAAATAAAACCTCTTTTGTTAAAATTTGCTCCGTAATTTCCGTCTTCGGGAGTCTCAAATTGAACTTTTCCTTCAAAGTCCGTAATGTAACTTTTTCCAAGAACCTCAATCTCTGCATCTGTTACTGGCTCACCTGTTAAAGCATTCAAAAAACGCAAAGTGAGTTTTTCTTCTTTAAACTCAGTAACTGCATCGTCAAGGTCTTCAAAGTATTCGTCAACACTTTTCGTATCTTGAGCAAAAGCAAAAGCAAATGTGAGAATTCCTAAGATTGCTAAAAAATAATTTTTCATTCTAACACCTAATTTTAGATTTTAAAAATCGGTTTACACTTTTCTATTTTTTCATTCCGACTAGAACATAACAAAGTTTACTTTCGGTGTCTTTCCAACGCTTTAAAACTTGAACATTTTTAAGAGTTACATTTTCAACTTTTGTCGAGGTGAAACTTTCCGAAATCCCATTAAATGTTTTAGTCAAGTTGCTAATTTTGGAATCAACTTTTTCTGCAAGTCGAATTCTTGCGTCTCTTTCAGCTTCTAACCAAACAGAAAATTCTCTTGAATAGTTTTCCAAACTTGCCGTTCCGACTGCAAATTTCATTTCGTCAGAGTCGTTCAAATTTTCAAAGTCAGAAGGAATTTCTTTACTTAACTTTTGCATAGTTGTACCAAAATTCGTCACTTTGGAAAAACCTGAAAGTAAGAGATAGTTATCGCCAAATTCGAAAGAACTGATTGGAACTACCTTCAAATTTCTGTAGTTGTTTAAAGGAGTTTCTTCGTAAAAAGCTTGAGAGCCTTTTTGAAAAATTGAAGTTGCGGTTAATCTTTCACCTGAAATTTTTACTCCTTTAAAACGAGAATAATTTTCTAAGGCATTTCTCATTGCAAACTCTTCAGAACTTGATTCAATCCAAAAATTCTCTGCGTAACCCACAAAAAAATTACTGTTCTGACTTGGTTCAAGAAACCAACTTGGGTAAGAATCCCCTTGTTTCTTCTTTGCAATTTTTACCTCTTTTGAAGAAGAACAACTAACTAAAAAAATACTTAAAAAAATGTAGAGAATTTTTTTCATAGATAAAAAAAATGCCTTTTAAAGCCGAGACTCCAAAAGGCATTTTTATCAAATTTTAGTTTTAATAACCGCCATTACTTTCTTTCCACTTTTCAAATTTTTCAACGTCTTTTTCAAGTTCTTGAAATCCTTGAGAAGCTCTGAAACGAGTGTACATATTTTTTTGGTCTTTAATTTTATTCAAAAGAGCTTCGTTCACAGGACCTAAAGCCATTTCCATTAAAACGTAAGCACGAATCCCTCCGCCTTCTTGAACGATTTCTTTTTTGCGAACTTTAGTTCCATTCAAAGTTGTAGAAACAACTGATTTTGAAACATCTGTTGATTGAGTAAGAAATTCTGCATCTTCTCCAACACCAACTTCTTCCCTGAATCTTTTGAAAAGTCCTGAGACTTTAGTTTCGAGTTCACGGGCAATTTGCACTCTTGCTTCTTCTGTTGCAGTGTTTACAGCCATTTGTAAATCTCTTGAAACTGCTGAAGATGCAGCAATTACATAATTCGGGTCATTTGGAGTTTCTAAGAACCACTTTGGAATTTCTTTCATTTTTGTTTTGTTAGCTTTTTTGTTTCCGCCACAACCAATTAAAGCGATGGAAACTAAAAGTAAACAAGCGATTGAAATGAATCTTTTCATTTTTTTTCTGCCTCATTTTTGATTGTTTTAAAAATTAATTATTGTCAAATATTCAAAGTTAGTTATAAACTTAAAGTATGGAATTAGTGTTTAAAAATTATTTTTAAATTATTTTTTTACAAGACTATCAAAATAATTATCTAAACTTTTGCTGAATTTTTTCTCAACCTTACTACGAATCGTTCTAACTGCTCGTGCTTTTGCTTCACCTTTTGAAAGATGACCTTCTCTTCCATCTTCGGAAAGAGAAACTAATGTGTTTCCTGATGTGTCGTTCAAGTTCAAATCCAAGTGCCAACGAACAAATTTTTCTGCTCTTGGCAAGTCTAAATCTTCAAAGTTTACAGAACCGTTCAAATTTAAAAGTGGGTTTTCGTGGACAATAAATCCTTTATTACTCAAAAACTCTTGCAAAATATTTTTGATCTTTCCGTCTTCGTCATTTTCGATGTTTACACCAAAAGAAATTGACTTTGTTGCGTTTGCCGATTTTTCTTCAAGTTCATTTGGGTCGTAACCAAGTTTTGAGTTGCTCCAAAAATCAGGCGAAATAATTTGAAGTTGACTGACTAAAGATTGGTTTACAGAATTTATTACAGTCGCAGCATTGAGGTAAGCGTAACTTTTTTTAACATCGCTTGAAAGGTAGGAATTTTTTAAGTAGAATTTAATTTTCTCAGAGTTTTCAGTGATTTTTGTTTCATAAAGTTCGCCTGTTTCAAGCCTATCAAGGTAAGCAACTACATAATTTCTACCACTTTTGTCTGTGTAAGATTCTCCGTACTGAACGTTGAAAAGTGTTTGATTAGAGCCTGTTTTGACGTTTTGCTTATTCTTTAAGGTTTTTGAGAAAGTCGAACCTTCCTCTGTAAAAAGTTCTTCGTAGCGTTGCTCTGTTGTGTTTTCTACTTTAATTTTCGATTCAAAAATTAAAGATAGATTTCCGACTGCGTTGTTTTCCGCAGCTTTTCTTGTGTCACCTTCACCGATTGCGGCAAGGTAAAGTGCTTCACGGTATTTTTTGTAAGGATTGTCTAACCAATCGGGTTTCTTGTTGTCTTTAGAAGTTGCGACTTTCGTAGCACACGAATTGAAAAGAAGTGCTAAAATCAAAGTGAAAATTAAATTTATGCTTTTCATTTTTTACCTAATTTTTGACTTAAGAATTTTCAGACCTAAAAGGTTTTGAAAACCTTTTAGGTCTTTGATTTTTAAAATTTACTTCACTCAAGGAAATTTGATTGGAACAAATTTAAATTATTTTTCTGAATGTTTTTTGTTCCAAGATTGTCAGAATGAACTAACACTCCATTTGACGAGTAGTAGTTTAACTGAATTTGATGTTTTCCTTCAGGAAGTTCTATTTCGCCAACTAAAACCTTTGACGGAAAGTAACGGGAGCTTCTTAAATCAGCATTTTCTGTTAATCCAAGCAAAGCACCAGAAGCAGCACGAGTTAAATAACCCATAAAACCTCCTCCTGTCTCTTTGTCAAGTTTTTGATTTGCAAGTTCCGCCGCTACACCTTTCAAAATCGTTCTTGTAATTGTTCTTAAATAAATCATTGGTTCTTTAATTTTGAAAGTCTCAACTGCAACTTCGCTTAAGTCTTCAATCATTTCCAAATTTGTATATTTTTTCCCGTCGACTAAGACTTCAACTCTCGAAACTTTACTTTCATTTTTTCTCAGGTAAGGAAGTGAAAATTTGAAAGTCAGTCCTTCTTTAATTCCATCCCAATAAATTAAATCAAGTTCGGTTCTTGTTCTTCCATTTGAGGTATAAATTGCGATGTTATCTTTGAGCGTGTGAATAGTGAGGTTTTTTGCAAATTTTTCTGGACTTCGACCAACAAGACTCACAAAATTCACTTTAACTTTGTTTGTTCTTTCAAGATAACCATCTAAATTTGGTTTTGGAAAATAGTAAATTTGGCTTTGTGAATCCCAACCTTCCTTGAGCTTTTGCAAATCAATCCTTGCATTGTCGAACTTGCCTTCCTTCCTATTTAGTAAAATTCCAAAATACCTTGCCAAGCTTGAGTTGTGAAACTGATTTTTCCCAACTTCCATTTTTTTTACAGCATCACTTGATTTATTGTATTCTTTTGCGACCTCTTTGTGCTTGTCTTCAAGTAGGTTCAACTTTTCATTTACTCGCCTAATTTCTACAAAAGCCTCGTCAAATTTATTCATATTAACGTAATTCAGTGCTTTAAACAAATTCAAGTAAACGTCTTCGTAGTCTTCACCTGAGTAATTCATAGCGTTGTCGTTGAGAAGCAATGAAGTTGCTATTTTGGAAATACTTTTTGTGTAAAATCTTTCGATGGCTTCGTCGGCTTTTGTAAGGTATTCGTTACTTTTTGCAAAATCACCTTGGTAATGATAAAGAAGCCCCAAATCCAAATAGTAAACTACACGGTCTTTCTTATCGTAGTATTGACTTTTTGAGTTTTCAAGCTGTGCAATTGCTCCATCAAAATTTCCAGAAAGAACGCTTTTGTCAATCGAACGAAATTGTTGCTTAAAGGTCTGCGTACTCGCACAACTAAATGCAAAAATTGCTAAAAGAATTATGAAAATTGATTTTGTCAGATTTATCATTTTCTGACTTTTTCCTAAGAATCAGTTTTTAAAAATTACCAACTCGCTTTTGGTTGTTTCACAAGTTTTTTAATTTTCTTGGTTTCAAGCCAAACTTTTGCGTTTGTTTCAAGGTCAATGAGTTCCAAATCAACTTGGTAGAATTTGATTTTCTTTCCTGAGATAGCATCCACTTGGTTTTTAAGACTTCCACGAAGCATAAAATCCGCTCCTGTTTCGGCAGCAAGTCTTTTTGCTGTTTCTTCTGTCGCAGAAAGTTGCTGATCAAGTCTTTCTGCTCTGACTTCTTCTCGCTCAAACTTGTTAGCAACAAAACTTACTTGCCCACTGTTGATGAGTTCTCTCTCAATGTCTTTGATAAAAATATCAACAGGAATGTGTTCCGAACTTAAGTTCCTCACATCACCAACAATTAAAACTGGATTTTTATCTTCTTGAGTGATGAAATTTCCAAGCCATTGATGAGTGAGCAAAGCATCAATCATTTGCTCAGCCACAAGACGAGAATCCGTGTCGTTCCATCTTCCGCTCAAATCTCTGTCCTCATCAACAGAAAGCCTTGTAACAGCGTGAGAAGGTCCAGCACAACTATTAAAAACTATTGGCGAAAGAAAAATTACAAAAAGTAAAAATTTAAATGGTTTCATTTTATACCTCTGATTCAAATCCAATTAGATTGTTTTCAAGTTAGTTTTAATTCACTGAATGTAGGAATTTTTACTATGTAGTGGAATATTTGTTTAAAGGAAAAAGGTAAAATGAGAATTAAAACTCAATGAGCGATTTTTTATATTTTTTAATTGTTACTTTATAGTCGTCCATTGTATCAACATCTTGCCAAAGAACTCCTGTAACATCTCCATAAAACATTTTTTTTTGGTCAATTAATTTTTTGATTCCATCTGAAAGTGAGAACTCTTTTTCATTTTGTGCCTCCTCAAGTGAAGCAACAATGTCTGATTTTGTTAACCTAAAGACTCCACAATCAATTGCATCATAAGTTTCAATTTCTTTCCCGATCTCAAGAATCTTGTTTTCTCTTCCAAGCTCAACTTTTGTTGCATCATCAATGTCGTTTATTGCCTCAAGTTTTTCATCAACTGCTAAAATGTTTGGAAAAGCCAAATCCTTGTCATTCAATTTTTTCACAATTCCGTCGCTAAACCAGTGGTCAGCCATTGAAAGAATGAAGCTTTCAGATTTCACTTTTTTAGCTCCTGCCAAAACAGAAGTCCC
>QQUF01000032.1 GCA_008501735.1 Calditrichota bacterium
CTTTTTTCTGCTTGTGAAACACTTGTTTAGTTTTTCCGCTTGTAAGAATTCCCAGCCTTTTGTCCTAAAACATTAAACTGATGAAGAGCTTTTTCTAAAGTTTTTGAACTAATGTCATTTAAAACAGGGTCAATTTCGGATAGTTTGTTTTTTAATTCTGCAAATTGAGCTGTAATTTTTTCACTAAAATCCGAAATCATTTTTTCTGGTGTTTCGCCAAGATTCTCAAGAATTGCTTTCACAAATTCATCTTCATTTTGGAAAGAATCCTTTAGCTCAATTCCGAGTTTGCCCAAAAGTCTCTGAATTCTTTTCTCAAGCAAAATCACACTGCTTCTTGGAAAAATAACAGGTTCGGCAATTTCAAAAATAGGGTAGAGTTTGAGAATTTGTGCAAAGTAAGCGACTTCCGAAGGACCTCCAACATAAGCAACTGTCGGAAGTAAAAAGTCTTGGTAAAGTGGTCGAAGTACAACATTTGTAACAAAAAGATTTGGGGTTACATCTGTAAGACTCAAGAGTTCTTCTTTCGTGAAATTTTCTTCTCGACCACTTAGAGAGTAGTTCTCACCTTCGCGAGTTAGTTTGTGTCTCTCTTTTTCAAGAAGTAAAAACAAATTTGAGTTTTCAGGTTGTGTTGCAATTTGAGGTGAAAAACCTTCTGCTTCAATTTCGCCTTTTATTTTTTCGAGTGCTTGAGAGATTTTCTCATTTTTAGAGATTGCAGTTTCAAAAAATGCGACTGAATTTTTCTTCCAAAATGTGTCGTGTGGGTTTATCGTAACAACTCCAAAATCACCAAGTAACTTGTGGAAAAGTGTACCAAAAGCCTCCGCAAATGTTTTTCCTCCAGTATAACTTTCGCTTAATACTTTCTTCAACTCTTCTGAAAATTCAGTACTTCCAGTTTGAGTAAAAATTTCGTCAGTTATTTCAGAAATTTCCTGGGAGAATTCAAGGCTTCCAACAGGAATCTTTTTGTTAGGAGCATTTTTGTAACTCGTTTCAAAAAGCTGTCCTTGCTGTGTAAGAAAGTAATTCTTTGCAGCTTCCGCAAAGTCGTGGTCTTCTGATTCCATCCAAAAAACAGGCACGAAATTTTTGTCGGGAAACCAAGATTTTAATTTTTCGCAAAGTTTAACAGTCGTGAGTGCTTTGTAAGTTGTGTAAAGAGGACCGAGAAAAATTCCCATTTGTTGTCCTGTTACGACTGCAAAAGTATTTTCATCGCCGAGAAGTTTTATGTTTGCTAAAGTCTTTTTAGTTGCTCCAAGAGAATTGTTTTCTGCAAGTAAACCTTCGACAAGTTCTTCACGAAGGATTTCTTCTTTTGCTTTGGAAGAAATTACTTTTGCAAAGTCTTCTTTTGTTTTAAAACCGTTTGGGTAATACTTTGAGACCTTTGGGTTTTCTTCCAAATAATCTAAGAAAAATTGCGATATTTTTGGGATTTGTGAAAATGGTATTTTTTGCATTTTTTAACTCATCACTCCTAATTCTTTTTGAAGATTTAAGAATCGGTGAATCACTTCTTCGACGAGGTTGTCTGGAGTCGAAGCTCCAGAAGTAACACCGATTTCTAAAATTTCCTTTTCGGGAATCCAGTTTTCAGTTCTTTCAGTTCCGCCGTTCAAAAGTTTATGTTCGATTTCGTTTGAATTAAGCATTCTTTCAGGACAATCAATGTGATAAGAAGGAATGTTGTGAAGCTCACCAATTTCCTTTAAGTGAGTTGTGTTTGAACTATTAAAACCACCAATTACAAGCATTAAATCTAAATCTTCTTTAACCAATTCAAGCACTGCATCTTGGCGTTCTTGGGTTGCATTACAAATTGTATCGAAACTTTTAAAATGGTCGTTTAAGTTTTCGATACCATATTTTTTCATCATTGTTTTTTCAAAAAGTTTTGCAATTTCAAGTGATTCACTTGAAAGCATTGTTGTTTGATTTGCAAGTCCAACACTTACTAAATCTTTTTTGGGATCAAAGTCTTTAGAACAAGAGAGACCAAATTTTTCCATAAATTCTTTTGAGTTTCCATCATTTAAAATAAAATTACTAACCCATTTTGCTTCTTCAATGTTCAAAAGAATTAGAAATTTTGATGCTCTTGAGCTTGTAGCAACAGCTTCTTCGTGTTTGTATTTTCCGTGAATTAGAGAAGTGAATTCCCTTTTCTCGTAGTGTTTAACTCGGTTCCAAACAGCACTTACCCAAGGACAAGTTGTGTCAACAATTGGACAGCCTTTTTTTTCAAGTAAAGCAATTTCTTCAATGCTTGCCCCAAAAGCAGGTAAAATTACGACTTCACCTTTTTGAATTGGTGAGAAATCTTTTTCACCATTTTCGTCAAGTTCGATGAATTTTATGCCTTTATCCTTGAGGTTTTTATTTACCAAAGGATTGTGAATTATTTCGTTGGTAATCCAAATTGTTTCATTTTTCCAACGCTCACGAGCTTCAAACGCCATTGAAACTGCTTTATCAACTCCCCAACAAAAACCGAATTCTTGTGCAAGGTGAATTGTTACGTTCCCGACTTTGTAAAGTCCGCCTGAATCTTTTATCTTTTTTACTAATTTGCTTTCGTAGTAGCCTTTAAATTCCTCAACAACTTCTTCTTTAAATCCGATTCCACCGCGAAAATAATTTTCTCTTTTCATTTTTTAGCTTTGTAATTTTGTGTTAAAGTTCGCAGAATGTAGTAAAAAAATTAAGGATTGAGAATGAACTTTGTAGGGAACAAAAATCTTTATTCCCTACAAAGCAATTTTAAGAAGTTATTGTTGATTGAAGAATGTCTTCAACCACTGAAAGCAACTCTCTTTTGCGGATAGGTTTTTGAAGGTAACTCGAACAACCTGAATCAAGACATTTCTGAATTGCTTCGTGTCCTTGATGAGCAGTGAGAGCAATTATTGGAATCTCTTTTCCATTTTCTAAATCTCTGATTTGCTTGGTTGCTTCGTATCCGTTTAAAACAGGCATTTCCATATCCATTAATATTAAAGAAACAGGAGTCTTCTTAAAATAATCGACGGCTTCTTTTCCGTTTTGAGCAAAAGCAACTTTAAATAAATTGGCTTTTTTCAAATAATTTGCTATCAAATTTTGATTGTCTTTTGTATCGTCAACTACTAAAATTATCGGTCTGTTATCTAACCATTCATTAATTTTATTTATTAAATCTTGTTTCTTTAAAGGCTTTGTCAAGTAATCATCCATATCGTGTTGTAAACATTTTTCACGGTAGCCTTGCAAAGCGTGAGCAGTTAAAGCTATAATTGGAGTTCTTTCTTTTTGATTTTGGTGTTCCAAAAACCTAATCATTTCAGTTGCTTGAAATCCGTCAAGCAAAGGCATTTGAACATCCATCAAAATCAAACCGTAATTAAAATCTTCTGTTGCATTTACAGCTTGATGCCCGTTTGAAACTACATCAATTCTAAAATCGCCTTTCTCTAAAATCGTCTTTATAAGGTGTTGGTTAGTAGAATTATCTTCTGCTAAAAGTATTTTTGGCTTAATCTTTAATTTCTGTTTTGATAGCTCAATTGGAATCTCTTTTTTGATTCTTCTATCTTTTTTTACCTTGAGGGTTTCGGTTAAAACATCAAATAATCTTGATTGTTTAACGGGTTTTGTCACGTACTGAACAATGTCTAAGGTTTCACGAATATCTGCTTTTACTTCACCGAAAGATGATAAAATTATTATTTTAACTTCATCAAATTTAGGGTTCTTTCTGACTTTTTGGACAAATTCAACGCCGTCCATTTCAGGCATTTGGTAATCTGAAATGATTAAATCAAATTGTTTAGTTTCTAAAGCCTGCAAACCTTCTTTACCACTTTTCGCTAAGTCAACTTCAAACCCCCAAGCCTTAAGAGTTTTTTCCAAAATGAAAAGATTCGTATTGTTGTCGTCAACTACTAAAATTTTTATTTCTTCGAAGCCGTATTTCTGAGGTGTTGCAATGAGATTTGAGTCCTTTGAATTTTTCTCCAAAAATACGTAAAAATGAAAAGTACTTCCTTTGCCAAGTTCACTCTCAATCCACATTTTACCATTCATTAAACTTACAAGAGATTTTGAAATGCTCAGCCCCAAACCTGTTCCGCCAAATTTCCGAGTCGTGGAATTATCGGCTTGTGTGAATTTTTCGAAAATTTTGTCAATATTTTCTTGCGAGATTCCAATTCCTGTGTCTTTGACTGAAAAGTGAACGGCTATGAAACCTGACGAGGTTAAATCGCTGTTTTCATAAGGCTCAACTGTGATTGAAATTTCTCCTTTTGAAGTAAATTTTATTGAATTCCCAACAAGGTTTATTAAAATTTGACGTAAACGTAAAGGGTCTCCTTTGAGGTCAGTGTTAAGATTTGGGTCAACGAAGCAAAGCATTTCTAAACCTTTTTTTTCTGCACGGGTTCCGAGAATGTCAACAATGCTTTCGATAACCTCGATTAAATCAAATTCTGAATCGTCTAAAGTCATCTGACCCGCTTCTATCTTTGAGAAATCCAAAATGTCGTTGATGAGACCAAGAAGTGCTTCTGAAGAATTCTCGACTACTCGCAAAAACTCGCTTTGTTCTTCGTCAAGTTCAGTGTCAAGTGTTAGCTCTGTCATTCCAATAATTGCATTCAAAGGAGTTCGGATTTCGTGGCTCATATTTGCCAAAAATTCGCTTTTAGCTTTGCTTGCTTCCTCTGCTTGAAGTTTAGAATCTTTAAGTTCCTTCTCTGCTTCCTTTCGCTCAGTGATGTCAGCCAAACGAATTAGGATTACACTTTTTTCTCTTAATTTTATTTCTTTAAGTTCAATGTCACCCCAAAAAATTTCGCCTTCAAAATCAACGTATTTCGATTCTTTTTTCCAATGATTTTCTTTAATCAAATCTTTTAATGTTGATTCCTCAAAATTTCCTGATTTACCAGAAGGGTGAAGTTCTTGAATTCTCAAATCAATAATTTCTTCTCGGCTTTTTGCCTGGAAAAGATTCAGAGCTTGTTCGTTACAGTTTAAGATTTTATTAGTTTCAAGTGCAACCAAGAACAACGCATCTGCTGAATCTTCAAAAATTGAGCTCATCAACCTTTCACTGTCAGAAAGTGCCGTTTGGATTTTGATTCTTGAAGAAAGGACAAAATATGAAATCAAACCAATCGCAAAAATTACACTGACGAGCATTAAAGGTTTTATGGCAGGTTCGGAAATAAAAGTTGAAGTTGTGAAAGTACCAATTGTTGCAAAAAAAACGTAAGCAGCAAGAGATTTGCGTTTCTTAAAAGCTAATGTTGAACCAAAAATTAAAAGTAAAAATGCAAAAGAAAAACCAACTGAAACGCTGTTTGCATACATCAATGCAAACTGCCAAAGAGTTAAACAGTAAAGCACGAAGTAGAAAAAAGGAACAGCATATTTTTTTGCTAAAGCATTTTTTGCCGTTAGAAAAAAATAGCTCAAACAGACAGCAGAAATGATTAATCTTAATGACATCCAATCAACAGCATTTGGGTCTGTGATTTTTTTTATAACACCAAAAAGAGGAATCAAGACCGCCGCAAGAATTGCTAAAGTTCTATAAAAAATCAAACTTTGGTCAAAGTTCTTATTAGATTTTTCTTTTTGAAATCTTTTAAACATTATTTTAAAATCCATAAAAATGTGGCGAAGGAATCGGATAGAAACTTAAATCTAAAACTTAGAGTTTCCAAATTAAATTCCTATATTTCAAGCCATATTATTATTAGAAAAAAGATTCGGAGAATTTCGATGAAGCAATACTTAGATTTGCTTAAGTTTGTTCTTGAAAACGGTACATTCAAAGAAGACAGAACAGGAACAGGAACGAAAAGTGTTTTCGGTTACCAAATGCGTTTTGCCCTTTCAAAAGGTTTTCCTTTAGTTACGACCAAAAAGACTCACTTAAAGTCAATAATTTACGAACTTCTTTGGTTTCTTAAAGGCGACACAAATATTCGTTTTTTGAAAGAAAATGGAGTTTCGATTTGGGACGAATGGGCTGATGAGAACGGAAATTTAGGTCCTGTTTACGGCTCTCAGTGGAGAAGTTGGGCAACACAAAACGGTGAAACAATTGACCAAATTTCACAACTTGTTGACCAGATTAAAAACAATCCTGATTCGAGAAGAATGATTGTTTCAGCTTGGAATGTTGGTGAAATTTCTGAAATGAAACTTCCACCTTGTCATTGCCTTTTTCAATTTTACGTCGCAAACGGAAAACTTTCGTGTCAACTCTACCAAAGAAGTGCAGATATTTTTCTTGGCGTTCCTTTTAATATCGCTTCTTACGCACTTCTGACGATGATGCTTGCACAAGTTTGCGGACTTGAAGCAGGCGATTTTGTGCACACTTTTGGGGACGCACATATTTATTCAAATCATTTTGAGCAAGTAAATTTACAGTTGAGTCGTGAACCTTTTCCTTTGCCAAAAATGAAAATTAATCCAGATGTAAAATCTATTTTTGATTTCAACTACGAAGACTTTACACTCGAAAATTACCAATCACATTCAAGAATTAAAGCAGCAGTTGCAGTATGAGAATTTCATTAATTTTTGCAAAATCTTCCAACGGAGTAATTGGAAAAGAAAATACTCTTCCTTGGCATCTCTCAGCTGACTTAAAAAGGTTTAAGAAAATCACGTCTGGAAATTCGATTCTGATGGGAAGAAAAACTTACGAGTCAATCGGCAGACCTTTACCAAACCGTAAAAATGTTGTCATAACTCGTCAAAAAGACTTTGAAGCAAAAGGTTGTGTAGTTGCAAATTCACTTGAAGAAGCAATCGAAGGTTGTAAAGATGAAGCCGAAATTTTTGTAATTGGCGGTTCTGAAATTTATAAACAAGCAATGAAATTTGCTGACAGAATCCACCTTACAGAAATTCACGAAGATTTTGAAGGCGATGCTTTTGCACCTGAATTTGATTTGAAAGATTGGCAAGAAACTTCTCGTGAAGATTTTGAACCTAATGAAAAAAATAAGTACTCTTACAGTTTTATAATTTTAGACAAAAATTAAATTCCCTTATTAGAAATGCAAAAACAAACTCAGTTCTACATTTTAATTCTTTTGACTTTTTTCGCCAATTTGAGTTTCTCTCAGGAGAAACATTTGGTCGTTGGAACAAAAATCTCTCCGCCTTTTGTGATGGAAAATTACGACGGAACTTTGACAGGAATCAGCATTGATTTGTGGAAAGAAATCGCTGATGACTTAGAAGTTACTTACGAGTTCAAAAAATCTAACCTTCAAGAAATGCTTGAAAATGTCGAAACAGGAAAAGTTGACTTAGCAATTTCGGCAATTACGGTAAATGCCGAAAGAGAAGAATTTTTGGACTTTTCGCACTCTTACTATGCAACAGGACTTGGAATTGCAGTTTTACCAAAGCAAAAAAAAAGTTGGTTTAGTCTTTTTGAGAGCTTTCTTTCGATTGAGTTTTTAAAAGTTCTTTTCGGGCTTTCAATGTTAATTTTGGTTTTTGGTTTTTTACTTTGGCTTTTTGAACGCAAACGAAATCCCGGACAGTTTGGCGAAAGTGCCTTAAAAGGAATCGGTTCAGGTTTTTGGTGGTCAGCTGTAACGATGACAACTGTTGGTTACGGAGATAAATCGCCAATAACTTTTGGTGGAAGACTTGTCGCTTTGGTTTGGATGTTTGTCGGAATAATCACGATTTCAGGTTTTACGGCAGCAATTACAAGTTCATTGACTTTGAGCCAATTTGAAACAGTTGTCGCAGGACCAGAAGACTTGTCAAAAGTTAGAGTAACAACTGTTGAAGGCTCTTCAAGTGAAATTTATTTGAAGTCAAAAAGAATAAATTACAATTCTTACCCAAGTCTTAATGAAGCACTTTTAGCACTTTCAAAAGGCGAACAAGACGCAGTTGTTTTCGATTTCCCGATTTTGAAATTCACTTCAAACAATGATTTTAATGGGAAAATTAAAGTCTTAGCTAATTCCTTTGAAAGCCAAGAATACGCAATCGCACTTCCGACCAACAGTCCTTTAAGAGAGGAAGTCAACTTAGCACTTCTGCGAAAAATACATTCTTCCACCAAAAAAGAAATCATTACAAAATATTTTGGACAATAAAAAAAGGTCTAACAGTTAGACTGCAAGACCTTTTTTGTTTTTTGTACACTCTAGATTGGGCTAGAATAGTTAAGAATTCAATTCTTGAGGGGGAGTAGATTTGATTTCTTTAGTTGAGTTTTGATTTCTTTAGTTGAGTTTTGATTACTTTCTTCAATTACTTCTAAAACTTTGTTATTACTTACTGTTGAGAAGTCATCATCATCTAAAATTAAAAAACCGTTTGTGCAAAGTAGAAGTGACATTTTATACCTCTATCAAAGACTAATTAAAAGTTAGTGGTTAAGCCTGACAATACTGAAATTACAAGTATTGCAAGTAGAAAAAACATTTGATTTCTTTTCATTTCTTTAGTTCCTAAGGTAAACCTGAAAGGTTTTTAAAACCTTTCAGGTTCGAGAAAAATTATTGGCTAACGACTTTGTAAGGGAAATTCCAAGTAACAGAATTGTAAGCGGCATTTTCGTCTTCGATTGTGTCTTTATCAATGAAGTCAATTATTAAAAGATGTTTGCCGTATCTTTGTTTAACAGTCCAAGTTCCTGAGTAAATTCCGTCTCCTGCAACTAAGTCTGGAGCAATTCCTTCATCGTTGAATTTCGTTCTTGCTCTGTGTTTGTGTCTTTTGTTTACGCCGTAGTGTAAAAGTCCAACGAGTTCTTCGCCAAGGTTGTTAGTTTCAACAAAAATGTTTATTTCTTCATCTTTTACAACTTCAATTAACTCGTCTTTTTTGATTACAAAAGTGTGCGGGTCGGTAATTTCAATTGATTCTGCAAAGGAAGGTGCGTCAATTGTAACTTTTGTAAAATCAAAAGTGTTGTTTGGAACTTCTGCTTCGCTTGAGTAACCAACTCCAACGTAAGAGTTTTCCCATTCCCAAATTTCATCTCCAGCAGAGTTTGTTGAAGCAGTGAAGTCAACATTTCTTTGAACTTTGTGTTGGTAATTTTTTTCGTAAAGCAAACCGTCTTCTCTTGTTCCAACTTTGAAAGTTCCATCAAAAATATGAGTTACAACACTTGTAGCACTTGTTCCGTCAATTTCAAAAGAAAAATATTTTGTTTTGTCAGTCATTTTTCTTCCGAATTTCAAATCTGTTGCGTTTGAATCTTCAATCGAAGTTCCTGAGTCAAAATTGTTGTACTCAGCGTCTTTCATTCCCTCGTCGTTTCCGCCTTCTGTGTAGAATGTTTCATCAGATTCTACGACTGCTTGAATTTGTTCTTCGCTTGTTTGGGCATTTTCGGATTCTTGTGAACAGCCGATTAAAGCGATTCCAAGACTCAATCCTAAAGCCGTTGCGAAAAAAGTGTTAGCTTTCATTTTGATTCTCCTTTGAGAATTTAGTTGTTTAAATTATTTGTTAGCTCCTGACTAACTTTCTTTCAAGACTTGTGCCAAATTCTAAAATTTGCCATTAAAGGTCTGAAATGAAGTTTTTAATTCAAACTCATCAGTTTTGCACACTTTAAAAAGTTAAAAGTGTACGATTCGGTACAAACGAAAATGGTAAAAATGCTCGAATGCACCAAAAGACCTGACAGGTTTTCGAAAACCTGTCAGGTCTTAAACAAGGTCTTAACTCTAATACTTTTCTCAACATTTCTAAATTGTTCGCAACAAAAAATGTACAAACCGAAAACTTACTTTCCCTCTCCCCAGACTTGGCAAGACAAAACATTTTACTTCGCAGTTACTGACAGATTCATTGACGGAGATTCTACAAACAACAATTTGAGTGGAAATTTCGACCCAAAGAATCCGTACAAAGTTCACGGTGGAGATTTCAAAGGAGTTACAAAAGCAATTCCTTACCTAAAAAGTCTTGGTGTTGATGTTCTTTGGCTGACACCAATTCAAAAACAGGCTTATGGAGAATATCACGGTTACGCAATCTCAGATTTTTATTCAGTAAATCCAACTCTCGGAACTTTCGGAGAATTTAGAGAACTTGTCAAAACTGCACACGAATACGGAATTTATGTTTGCCTTGACGTTATTGTGAACCACTCTGGCGATTTGCTCAACGCAAAAAGTGGGAAGTGGAAATGGAACCCCGAAGGTTACGAACTCGCTTACAAAGACAAAAAGAAGAAGCATTTTCCAAAGATTTTCCAAAATCCTGAACTTTTTCACAACTACGGAAACGTCGCGGATTGGAACGACCCGAAGCAAGTTCTTTACGGAGAATTTCCGGGCGGACTTGACGACTTTAAAACCGAAAATCCAATTGTGCGTGAAGAAATGCTGAAAATTTGGTCTTGGTGGATTGAACACACTGACGTTGATGCTTTTAGAATTGACACTGCAAAGCACGTTGAAATTTCATTTTGGAATGATTTTATCAAAGGAATTAAAACCAAAGCCAAAGAACTTGGCAAAGACAACTTTTGGATTTTTGCAGAAAGCTACGAATTTGAGGACCATAAAAGTCAACGTTTCTTAAATCCTGACTCAATCGGCGAAAATACTTTTGACTCGGTTTTGAACTACACACTTTGGGGAACACAAAAAGAAGTTTTTGGAAAAAATGGAAGCGTTCGCAAACTTGCTGAAATTTGGGAGGAAAATAAAAAATCCTTCGGTGAAACAACTTGCAACAAATTAATGACTTTTGTCGAAAACCACGACCAACCACGACTTTTGAGTTACCAAGAAAATGCGAATCCGAATTTGTTGAAACTTGCTTTAGTTTACAATTTCACTGCTCCCGGAATTCCAATTGTTTACTACGGAGCGGAAATTCCTTTTAAAGGTGGAAATGACCCTGAAAACCGCGAGGATTTTTTCAAAACTGAAAACCCACTTTCGACGGAAAAGGAAAATTTCAAACTGATTTCTTATCTTGCTTCGATTCGTAAAAAATTCAGAGGAATTTCTGAAGGCTCTTTTGAAATTTATTTTGTTGATGACAAAAGTATTCTTTTCAAACGTTCTTTTGGACCTGAAAAGCCAATTTGGGTTGCAATCAATTTGAGTAACGAAAAAGTCAAACTTGATTTGCCGAAAAGGGGAATTTACTACCAAAATACTTACAACCAAATTGCAATGCTTTTGAGTTCGAGTGTTTTTGTTGAGCCATACGGTTTTGAAATTTTAACTCAGGAAAGATAAAAATGTGCGGAATTACAGGAGTTTACTTTTTCGATAAAAATAGGCAAGTTGAGTTCCAAACTCTTGCAAGAATGAACCACAAAATTTTTCACAGAGGTCCGGACGATGCAGGTTTTTTCTTAAAAGATAACGTCGGTTTGGCGATGCGAAGACTTTCGATAATCGACCTTGCAGGCGGAACTCAGCCGATTCAAGACGAAGAGGAAAAGTTCACGATTGTTTTTAACGGTGAAATTTACAACTACAAAGACCTTCGCAAAGATTTAAAAAAACAAGGACACAGATTTAAAACTCATTCGGACACAGAAAGCATTTTGCGTGGTTTTATGTCTTACGGAGACAAGGTTTTTTCCAAGTTAAACGGAATGTTTGGACTCGCACTTTACGAAGCAGAAAACCGAACTTTGACAGTTACAAGAGACCGAATCGGAATCAAACCGATTTACTACTACGAAGACCACGAAAAATTAATTTTCGGCTCGGAAATCAAATCAATTTTGGAATTTGGCAATCTCAAAAATTCCCTCGACAAAGAAGCACTTTACGAATACTTGACTTACCTTTACATTCCTGCTCCGAAGACGATTTTCTCAAACATCAAAAAGCTAAAACCCGGACATTTTTTGAAAATAAATCCTGACGGAGTTCACGTTGAAAAATTTTGGGATTTAAAATATGAGCCAATCGAAAACCTAACACTACAAGACGCAACGGACAAATTTGGTGAGCTTGTCGAAGATGCCGTGAAAATCCGAATGATGAGTGAAGTTCCGCTTGGAGCTTTCCTTTCGGGTGGAATTGACTCGGGAACAATTGCTGCTTTGATGCAAAAAAACTCAAGCCAAAAAATTAACACTTTCTCAATCGGTTTTCCTGTCGAAACAGAATTTAACGAACTTCCCGATTCAATCGAAACAGCAAAAAAACTCGGCACAAATCACCACACTTTAGTAGTTGAACCTGACTCAATTTCTCTGCTCGAAAAAATAATTTATCACCTTGATGAACCGATGGCAGATTCTTCTGTGATTCCAACATTTTTACTTTCAGAATTCACGAAGACAAAAGTTACAGTTTCACTTTCAGGCGATGGAGGAGACGAACTTTTTGCAGGTTACTTGAGGCACAAACTTGTGAAAGGAGCAATTCTTTACAACAAAATCCCAAGTTTTATTCGCAAAGAAGTTTTAGGAAATTTGCTTAAAACTCAAAAAGTCAGAGAACAAACTCCGGGAAAATTTGAGTCATTAAAAAGAGTTTGGCGAGATTTTGACGGCGGAAGTGAATTTACTTTTTTACGTTGGATTACAAACTTCAACCAAGATTTTCTAAAAGAAATTTGTACCGAAAAAATCCTAAACGATTTTGCAAAATTCGATTTTCATAAAGTTGCGAAACATTACTTGAGCGATGGTTTTAACGGTCAAGGTGAGTTGAACAGAATTTTAAATTTTGAAACAAAAGTTTACGAACCAGACGATTTGCTTATGAAAGTTGATAAAATGAGTATGGCGAATTCTTTGGAAGTTCGAGTTCCATTTCTTGACCACAGACTTGTAGAGTTTGCGGCAGTTTTACCTGAATCAATGAAACTCAAAGGTTTCGATTCTAAGTTTTTACTGAAAAATTTTAGTAAAAGCCTTTTGCCTGAACAAGTTGTGCGGAAGAAAAAACAAGGCTTTGTCCCACCACTTCGCGAGTGGTTCAGAAGTGATTTGAAAGATTTTGCAAAAGAAAACCTTCTTTCCTCGAATGCTTTCACGAGAGAATTTTTCACAAAAGACAAAGTCTCAAAAATTTTAGACGAGCATATAAAAGGCGAAAGAAATTACGAATACCAAATTTGGGTAATTCTAACTCTCGAACTTTGGGCAAAACAATTTGGGAGAATGATAAATGACTAATGAATAATGAATAATATTTTGAGAGGTTTCGCTTTCAGTGAGCTTCTTAATTTTTTAAAAGGCAAAGTAAAATGGTAAATGAAAAAAAGTATAATTGGAAAAGATATTTCATTAAAAGAGGTGAACAATTACCTCTAACTCAAGAAGGTTTTCTACAAGATATTTCATTTCTTGATATTTACAATATCGGTAAAAATTTGAAATCAACTGAAGAGATTCAAGAGTTTCATTCACTTATAATTTTAGGCGAACCCGGAATTGGAAAATCTACAATCTTAAAAGAAATGTATTCTAAACTTGGTGAAAAGAATAAGTTACTAGTTGATTTAAATGGAATTAGTGAGAAGAGCGAGTTAAAAGAAGAACTTTTTGAAAGCTCTTCTTTTAAGGATTTTCTTGTAAGTGATTACAAATTACATATTTTTTTAGATAGTTTTGACGAGTGTCTTTTAGAGATAAAGACTTTAGTTAATTTTGTAAAAAAGCAACTTGATAAATTAGATTCGGCATTAAGTAATAAAATTTTTTTCAGAATTGCTTGTCGTACCTTTGATTGGGAAAAACAGTGTCAGTCATTAGAAGAGAAAATAGAAAATTTTTTTGGAAGTGTTGATGTTTTTGAATTAGCTCCTCTGAGAGTGAAAGATGTTAACGAAGCAGCGAGTTCCAAAGGATTGAATTCAGCTAAATTTATTGAAGAAGTGTATCAAAAAGAAGTTGGAGCATTTGCTTCCAAGCCCGTAACATTTGAATTTTTAATTGAGAGTTTTAGTGAGGACCAAAAATTACCAAAATCTAAGGTAGAAATTTATGAAGTTGGTTGTGAAAGGCTCTGTGAGGTACTGAATGAAAGTAGAATTGAAACTAATAGAGGAATGAGTTTTCCAATCAGCGAAAGAGTTGAAAATGCGAAATTCTTAGCATTCATTTTTATCTTTTCAAACAAAGATTCCGTTTATTTGGGTAATTTGATGAAAGAAAATAAGTTTCTAAAGCTTTCCGATTTGGAAGGCAGGAAAGTTTATGGAGTAGAAACAAAATCTGATTTACTCAGAGAAACTTTAGATACAGGTTTGTTTACTGGACGAGGAAACCAAAGAATTGGTTTTGCTCATAAGAGTTATGCCGAATTTCTTGCTTCAAAGTTTTTAATAGAAAAAAAACTTCCTATAGAACAAATCTTAAATCTATTAATTAATAACTCTCAAGTCGTTCCCCAACTTGAAGAAGTGGCTTCTTGGTTAGCTTCAATGAGTAAAGAGTTTGCTAGAAAACTTTTAGAAATTGAACCTGAATTACTTCTTAGAGGAGATTCAATTCAACTTGAAGATTCTTTAAAAGAAAAATTAGTTTTAGAACTTATGAAAAAATTGGATAAAGGGTTGTTACCTTTTTTCTTTCGAGATTACATTCAATTCTTTGATAAACTAAATCATAGAAATTTATCAAAACAAATAGCTAAACTTTTACCTAAGCCAGTTAAATTCACAAAAGCTAAGAAGTTTTTGATTAACCTGATTGAATATTGTGAACTTTCGGAATTTAAACAAGAGTTGTTAGAAATTGCACTTACAAAAGATGATAAAAGTAGAGTAGAAGCCGTTCACGCTCTAACTTTTGTCGGAGATAAAAAAACAAATTTAAATCTTAAGTCTATTCTTAATGAAAATAATGAAGATGATTACGAAAGATTAAGAGGTTGTACCTTTGAGGCAATTTGGAAATTTAAGTCCATTCCAATTAACGAAATTTTAGAGATTATCACCCCTCGAAAACGTGATAATTATTTTGGCTCATACGCACATTTTTTGAGTTACAGCTTGATTGAGTATTCTGACTTAAAAGATTTAAAAATCGCCTTAAATTGGGCTTTGTGTTTATTAGTAAAACGAAATACGATGGCTAATTCAAATTCTCAATACTGCCAAATTAATTTTATTCAAGATAACGAGTGGTTGAAAAAGATATTCAATGAATCTGATGTAGATTATTTTCACAAATTTTCATCTTTAATAGATAAAATCATACTTAAATCTTGGAAAGAAATTGAAAATGATAGTGAAATATTTGAGAAATTTTCTTTGTTAATTTTCTATAAACTCAAATATGAATATGGGAAAATGCTTAATATTGATTTGCACCATAAATTTGAAAATGAATGGAAAAATAATGATAGTAAAAGAAGGTCTGTGCTTAAAAGGGTAATTGAATTGTTCAAAGAAAAAAAAGGTGATATTTATGATATTTCTCATCTTAGATTTTTGTGTGAAGAAAATGATATAGAGTATTTTATTAATTGGATTGGGAACGAAAGGTCAGAATGTATTCAAAAATATTTAGCTGAACTTATTAGGAACTTTCATACACAAATTTATGATTTTAGTTCCTTGTTATTAGACTTGTGTTGGAAAAAAGAAATTCTCAAAAAAACTCTTAGTAGAAATATTGAGGCTTGGGAAATAGAGTCTGAATCGGCAAAAAGCGTGAAGGAAGGATTTATTAGAAATAAAAAGAATGAATTGATTTTAAGCAATAAATTAAGTGAAATAGAAATTGGGTTAACAAGATGTGAAAAAGATAATAGTTTTTGGTGGAAATTCTCTCAGGATTTAATAGGAAGAGGATTTGATTTAGACTTGACTAGATTGACTATCAGTAACGGAAATGTCTTTGGAAGAAATCAAATAAATGTATGGGAATCTATTCAAAAGAATGAAAAAAAGAGATTTCTTGAGATAGCTAAAAAATATTTACTAGAACAAAGTGCAAATAATGATAATTGGTTTGGAAAAGATGTTATTCACTTACCAGCACTTGCAGGATTGCGTTCTTTAATTCTTCTATTAAATGAAAGTAAGAATACACTTAATAAGTTTGATAAATTAATTTGGGAAAAATGGATACTCTTTATCCTGTTTTTTGTAAAATATTCAAGTTATGAAGAAACAAAATTGATTAATGAGTTGATTGAAATAGCTTATTCTAAAAGCCCTAATGTGGTTATTAATGCCTTTGAATCATTATTAAACAAAAGCAAAGATTCTTCTAAGTTAATTAGAGCTTTTAGTAAACTTAGGAACCAAGAAGTTTTAAATATCCTAATTGATAAACTTAATGAGGAAAATGAGCTTTCAGAAACTAAAGAAGTAATTTTAGAAGAGTTACTTAAACAAAATGATCTACAAGCTCAAGAATTTGTAAAAAAACAAATTTCTAAAACCATTTCAAATGAAGAAATACACAGAGAAAAACAACTAAGAATTATGAATTTAGCATATATTTTTCTAGATAAAGAAATTTGGGTAAGAGTTTGGGAAGTTTTAAATAATGAAGTTGAATTTGGGAAAAAATTAATTCATAAAATTGCTTCCGATTATCGGCATCAAAGCTCTAACTTATTTGAAATACTCACAACTGAGCAACTCGGAAAATTATACTCTTTTTTGTTAACAAACTTTCCAAAGGAAAAAGACCTTATAATAGATGGAAGTCCTGTAGGTTCTAGGTTTGAAGTAGAGCGATTCAGAGATTCAATTCTCGACTACATTTGCAAAATAGGAACTAAAAAATCATATAACGAAGTACTTAGGATCAAAGAAGAGTTTCCGCAGTATGAATGGTTGAAGTACCAAGTTGAAGAAGCAAGGAAAGAGTTTTTAAAAAATAGCTGGCTCCCAAAAAATCCTGATGATTTAATCAGGTTCATTTCAGATAAAAATCTTCGTTTCGTTGAAAATAGTGAGCAGTTGCTAAGTGTTGTTATTTCTTCTTTGAAAAAATTCGAGGAAAAATTGCAAGGGGATAATTCTTTGATTAACAATTTGTGGAATGAATTCAAATTTCCAAATCCAGCAAAAAGAGTAGAAAAGAAAAAAGTTAAACAAGTTGTCAGGTTTAGTCCTAAAGATGAAAATCACTTATCTGATAATTTAGTAAGTCATTTAGTAGATAATTTAGAGTTGAATGGAATAGTCGTGAATCGTGAGGTAGAGATAAGAAAAGGTGAAAAAGTGGATATTTTTGTAGTAGCAAAACCAAATGATGAGAAAAATTTTGATAGTCTCTCGCTCATTATTGAAGTAAAAGGTTGTTGGCACGATGAAGTCAAAACAGCAATGAGAACCCAACTTTTGAATAGGTATTTAAAAGATAATAAAATTGATTGTGGAATATACTTAGTTGGCTGTTTCTCTTGTGAGAAATGGGATAGTGAAGATTTAAAATCGGGAAAACCAGTTTCAAAATGGAGTTTAGAAAAGTCAAAAGTTTTTTTTGAAAAACAAGCTAATGATTTAAGCACAGAAGAAAAGCCAATTAAAGCATTTGTTTTAAATACAGCGTTAAGGGTAAAGAATAAAAAATGAGTAAACTTAAAAATTTTATGGACGAGAATGGGAAGCTGAAACAGTGGTCTTCTAAGTCTAAGAACCAAAAGCCAATGCTTGAATTTTTAGCTGAAAAATTTGAATTTGGAATTGATTACACCGAAAAAGAAGTGAACGAAATCTTGAACAATTTTCACACTTTCAAAGATTCAGCCTTGTTGAGGCGAGAACTTTTTGAACAGAAATTTTTAGATCGCACTGAAAATGGAAGTCGTTACTGGAAAATCAAGAAAAATGCTGATTGACAAATTTTTACCGAATTTCACCTTCAATGAAATTCACAAAACTAAAGTTAATTCTACTCCTGAAAAGATTTACCCAATTCTTCCAAGTTTAGATTTTTCTGATTCTTGGATTTCTAAAATTTTGTTTAGGCTTCGAGGCTTGCCTGTAGAAGAATTCAATTTTAAATCAATGTTTGAAGGAATGAAATTTTCGATTTTGGAAGAAAATCAACCAAATGAAATTCTAATCGGTTTACTCGTCAATTCTAAACCTGAAACTGTTAAAATCCCAAATTCTGATTTCTTTGTGAAGTTTAATGAAAACAATTCTCTTAAGATTGCTTGGAATTTTACCTTAGAAAAATTATCAGACTCACAAACTTTAGTGCAAACGGAAACAAGAATTCTTTGTTCAGGCAAAAAGATGAAAAACAGATTTTCGATTTACTGGTTTTTTGTGAGACCTTTTAGCGGGTTAATTAGAATGGAAATGTTGAAGATTGTTAAGAAAAAGTGTGAGTAAAAAATGTAGAGACAAACCTGTTCTTTGCGTTTTGCCCACAGGAAGCGTTCAACCCGCTTGAGAAGGATATTTTTTACAAGTAAAAAAGTTCAAATTTAGCGGGTCGAATGCGAATGCAGGCGAAACGCAACAGGCCCCAAAAAGCACTGACAAGTTTTAAACCTGTCAGGGCTAAAAAGGTCTAAACCAAATCTAAATTATTCCAGCCAACTCTTGTAAAAGATGCCAGTTTTTGAGTCTGTCTTCTTGTGCTAAATTGAGTTCCTTGCTTGGATTCCCATCTCTGTCGAATTGTTTACGGAATCTTCCTTCTGTTTTTGCAAAGTGAATAAAATCAATTTGCTCTTTTGTCTTAGGGTGAACATACCAATCATCTTTGAGAGCAGGATTTCCTTTCAAATCAATTCTGTCTCGTAATCGTTCACCACCTTCAGGGTCGTGTATGAAAAGTGGAAAAGCTCTTGAGTTTACAGCGTGCCTACTTTGTTGAGCTGAAACATCGTCGCCGATTCCGTGTTCAGGCTGACAAGGAGTGTAAACATTAACAATCGAAGGTCCTTCGTACTCATTAGCTCTTAAAATTGCTTTGTAAAAATGATTAATGTGTGCACAAGTCGTTTGAGCTACAAATATGTCGGGATGCATTGTTGCAATTTGTGCGATTTCTTTTCTTCGCTCAATTTTTCCGTGAAGAGATTTACCGTGTGCAGACATCTTTGATTCTTGACTTGTAAATGAAGCTGTTGAAGCTTGTCCGCCAGTGTTTGAGTAAACTTGCGTGTCAAGAACCATTACATTAATATTCATTCCCGAGGCAAGCATTCTTGAAAGTGCCTGGAATCCGATGTCAAACATTGCTCCGTCTCCGCCAAGAAGCCAAAGTTTTTTGTCTGCATCGCCTTTTTGATTCCATCTTGAACGAATTCCCATTCCGAAAGTGGCTACGTTTTCAAAAAGTGAATTTGACCAAGGAATTGTGTAAGGATTGTAAGGGTAAGTTGAACCGTAAACTGTGTTGCAACCTGTTGCTGCTGCAATTCCAACACTGTCTTTTCCGTAAACAAAACCTGTTGCAGCAAGCATCATTCGGATTGCTGTTGCTTCTCCACAACCCATACAAGAGCCTGCTCCTCCGACAAAAAGTAAAGAATCTCCTGCAAGCATCATATCAGCTAAAACTTTTTCGTTGATGAATTCTTTTGGAGTATCGGGAAGGTCGTCGAAAAATTCAAATGTCTTTTGGAAAATAGGTAAATTTTCATCGTCTTTATGAACCATTTTTAAAGCATTGTGGTCACCGCAAACGTCAACACATTCTGCACAACCTTTACACTTAGTTGGGTCAATGAAAATTCCGAATCTTCCGCCTTCATTTCCTTTTTTCTTCGGGTTTTCGTAGTATTTTTTCGTTTTGTTAAAACTGCTGTTAATTAATTCCCGCACCGGTTCATTCTCTACTTTTGAGATTTTGGTTTCTAAGTAATCTTCACCAAAGACTTTTGCTAAAATAGCAGTGTCAGGACACTCTGTAACACATTCCATACAACCGACACAGTTTTCACCAATGAGAACAGGAATATCGGGAGCAATGTAAGAAAAATCCCTCAAAGAACCTGTTCCGGGAGGAATTAAACTTCTTGAAACAGTTTGTTCGGCAGGCAAACAAGCTTCGGCAGTTCCGTTGTTGTAAGCACCTACAATTTCTTCATTAAAAAATTCAAAATCTAAAATTTGCTTATCCATTTTTTTACCTTTCTTTTTTAAGAGCTTTCACCCGAAATGATTTCTTGTGGAATTTCAAAAACTTCATTAAAACCTTTTTCAACGCATTTCAAATTATCTTGGACGACTCGTTCACCTCGTTTTCCAAAATATTTACGAATTGACTTTTCAACTCCACTAATCAAGTGTTCGTAGTCCAAATTGTCTCTTTCCATAAAAGGAGTAACTTTTAAGAAAATACCGAGTAACACAATTCCTTGCATTCTTTGGATAAGTTCGGGAGTACTTGCAACCTCACGTGCAATCTTTTTTGTGTCAAGTGCAAAGATTCTTGCATTTTGTTCCCAAATTATTTTTTTACCAAAACCGGGAATCCTGTCCCAAATTACTTTCGGGTCTGTTTGACTTGTTTGTAAGAAAACCATTCCATTTTTTGAAAGTCCTGTGAGCGGATTTCCGACATTAAAAGCATTAATGTCGTTCAGTGGAATGAATTCGACTCTGTTAAGCTCACAGTGAGTCATAATTTGACCGTGAGCGATTGTTAGGTAGTAAGTTGTAGGAAGTCCTTTTTTTTCAGAACCGTATTTTGGGTAAGCTTGAACATTCAAATCAAAAACATCAGCTGCAATTGTTGCGATTACTTTGTTTGTCGTTACCGAACCGAAACCACCAACTGAATGACCTCTCATCGAAAAAGCTCCTTTTGGTCTTACGTCAGGGTCTTCTTTCATCTTCAAAGAAGTTTCGTGGTCAATTCCGACTGAGAAGTAATCCTTTCTTTCAGCTTCCTTACAAATCATATTTTTAAAAATGCTAACAATGTCTCCAGGACGAACATCTCGCGAGCCAAGTCCTCCTGAACCAGAAAGAACCAAAGGAACTCTTGAAATTGGGTGATGTCCTTTAACGCCGTTTAAAGCATCAATGAACGATGACTTAATTTCAGTTGTCAAAGGATTTGATTCTGCCAAGGGATTGTCCATTCTTTCGAGAACAGAAAAGCCTTTGAGGTGTTTTAATGCATCCACAACTTCGTTTGCAGGAAATGGACGGAAACATTTGACGTGCAGAACACCAGCTTTTATTCCTTGTTCACGAAGGTAATCAGCTGTAACCATTGCAGTTTCCATAAAAGAACCCATTCCAACAACTGCGTATTCTGCATCTTCAAGTTTATAAGATTCAACAACAGAATGTTTCCTTCCAGTTAGTTCGTAAAATTCTTGCATTGTGTCTTTTATCTCTTGCAAAATTTTATCGGTAAACATTCTTTGAGCGATTTTGCCTTTCATATAAGAGTCTTGGTTCTGAACAACTCCACTCATAATTGGCTTTGAAGTAGTCATCAAATCCCAAATGTGGTCTTCGGGTTTGCCTACAAATTCTTTCATAAATTCTTTTTCGGGAAGAAGAACATTTTCGACAGTGTGAGTTGTAAGAAATCCGTCAGTAACACTCATAAAAGGCGTTTCGCATTTCTCAGCAACTTTTCTTGAAATTAGAGAGAGGTCGCAAGCATCTTGTGCATTTTTGCCAAAAACCATTCCCCAACCTGTGTCAGCAACAGCCATTACGTCGTCGTGTCCAGCGTGAACATTCAAAGAATGCGAAGTCAAAGCTCTTGCACCGATGTTAAAAACAACAGGAAGCCTTTTCCCAGCGATTGTGTAGAGAACTTCTTTCATCAGAACCAAACCTTGTCCCGAAGTGAAATTCGCGATTCTACCGCCTGCAAGTGCAAAACCTTCACAAGCCGAAGCAGAACTGTGTTCAGATTCAGGTTCAATAAAAGCTAATTCGTCTCCCCACAAATTTGTTTGACCGTTTGCCACTGATCTTTGGAATCCAACTCCCATTTCTGTTGAAGGAGTAATTGGGTAAGCACAAGCACCTTGAGTAATGTTTGTTTCTACCCAAACAATTGCTCCTGTTCCGTCAGAGGTCGTTGGAATTCCAGGATATTTAAACTTTTTTTCCATTTCTTTACCTTTAGACAAATTGAATTTAAAATTCTTAAATTATCAAATATTGAATAGGAGTTAAGTCAAATTAAATGCCACAACTTTGAGAGGATTCTAAGCGGATTTTGCCCTAAAATATTCTCTCAATTCTAAGACTAAGTTTCTAATTCTCTTAAATTTGCAAAAAAAGTATTTTGGTTACAGAAAGGAACTTTGTGAGGAAGGTTTTGTTAGAAAAAAGGTAGAGACGTAAAAATTACGCCTCTACAAAATTTTTATTTTAAGAAAAGCATTTTGCGGGTTTGTGAGAATTTTCCTGCTTCAAGTCGGTAAAAATAAACGCCACTCGAAACTTGCATTCCATTTGAATTTGTTCCATTCCAAACGATTGTGCTTTTAGGGGTTACTAATTCAAACTCGTTTACTTTTTCACCCAAAATATTAAAAATCGTGATTTTTCCGATTTCGTTGTTACCTAAATCATAACTGATTTTTGTGCTTGGATTAAAAGGGTTTGGGAAGTTTTGTGATAGTGAAAACTCCTTAGGCACATTTTGTTCTTCTTCTGTACTAACAAAAGTAATGTCTGCTTCGAGTGAAACTTGTATAGGAGTTCCCTGAGCATCGTGTTGAATTTCAAGGGTTGCTAAGAATGTATCAATTGTATTTACATCAAGTTCTACAAAAACTTTTTCAGATTGTCCGGGTTCGATTGTAAAAGTTGTTGGGCTTGTAATAGCAAAATCTGAAGCATTCGCTCCTGCAAGAGTAATTCCTGTAACATTAATTATTTGCCCGCCAACATTGTAAACTGTTACTGAATCACTTCCGACAATGTTCGGTGCTGTTGTGTAGTTTGAATTATAAAAATTGAGGACATCGCTGTCAGAGAAAATTAATGAAGGTCCTGTTCCTGTACCAACGAAAACTTGTGTAGCGTTGCTTCCGTCAGTTTCGTAAAGACTGCCATTGATGTCGTAAACAACGGTTGTGGCGTATGAGTAAATATTTCCTTGGGTTACTCCTGTATCAACAAAACTTAAGTCAGTTCCATTATAAACCACATTTCCACCTTGAAGTACCCAATTTCCATTTTGGAAATTACCGTCTCTTCGGTAGAGTTTGTATTCTGAAGCAGGATAAGAAGATTGAAGTTGTTCAGTATCGCTTGCATAACAACGAATCATTGGAATTACTTGACCGTAAAGAGGAACTAATGCTTCGAGTAAAGACCAATTTGAAGTTCCAATTTGAAGGTAAAAATGGTTGTTTTTGAATAAATTCGGAAGATTTAAACTTGTGTCTCCTCCAAGTGAAATTCTGTCAATCCCAACTTGTTCAACTGCGACAAAGAAGTCTCCATTTCCAACTTCAACACCTAAGCCAGTAGCTTGGTCAACGAAATCAATGTTTACGAATCCACCAAAAGGTGAAGTCTGTTGTAAAATATCAGTTTCTGCAATAAGGTTATTTGGTAATCCATTTTGTGTTGCTGAAAGGATTTTGACTTTGTATTCAGAAGTTGCAATTGCTCCTGTTGGAATAAAAATCTTAACTGAGTCAATCAAACCATTACCTGTAAAACCAACTTCTGAAAGATTAAATTTACTTGCAAAAGTTGAGTTATTTGGGTTGTTGAGTCCTGGAGGAGAGCCGGGAAGAATTGATTGAAATTCACTTGTTCCGTCGTCGTATTTAAGTTCTAAGCTGTTTACACCAGGTTGACCCCAATTATGACTTACGCTGTTAGTGTCAGCATTTGAAATTAGTGAACCTGATCTCACAAGTTGAGTTGTGAACTTGTAAACATTATTTGCAGGGTCTTGAAGAAGGTTTTGTGGAGAGTAGCTGAAATTACCCAAAGAGTCTTTTGCAGAAAAATAATAGTAAGCATTTGTAGTTTGAACATTTGGAATCATCGGGATTGGAGCATTGTAATAATTTTCCTGAACTTCTGTCATTGGGACTTCTGTAAAACTTCCAAAGTCTCCAAACCTGTAATGCATTTTTGCAAATTCAACACCAGCGTTGTCAAAAATTAAAGCAGAAGTTGAAAAATCACTTACAAAATTGTCATTGCTTTCAATTTGTGTTGGAAAGAAAATATTAGGTCCAGCAACGTCAAATTGTGAGAAAATGTGAAAATCATCAATGTACCAAACGTCAAAGTATTCTGTTTGGCTTGTGGTTGCGTGGTTTCTAAATCTAAGTTGAAAATTCGGATGGTAAGCGTTTTGTGGTAAAGTAAAATATTGGAAATCGAAATTGCTTTGTGATTGTCCTCCTGGAAGTTGCACAATAGATTCCCAAAAGCCACCACTACCCCAAAACTCACAAATGAGAGAATCATTTTCTTCAGGAGTATTTCCATTTCCTCCTCTTTGTGTACGAAATTCAACTATAACATTAGATTCAAAACTCAAGTCAAGTACACAAGTTTTAACAACATCAACTCCGTCAGGATTTCCATTAAGTTCTAAAGCTCTTGTTCCAGAAGGTGGATTTATTACATCAGGGCTATTTACCCAATTATTTCCATCATTGTCAGAAGGAATCCAAAAAGCAGGATTTAAAGAACTTGCTTCAAAATCATCAAAGATTGGTAAGTAACAAGGAAGAGGTGGTGGAGGTTCTTCACCAATGTAAAAATCATCAATGAACCAAGTATCGTTGTGAGCATTCGGGTTAATTACTGCTGTTGCATAATTTCTGAATCTAATTTTAAAATTCGGGTGGAAAGCACCACCGGGCAGAACAAAAGAATAATCTGTAAAATTTGTTTCCGCAACAGTGCCACCTGGTAAAGCAAGAATTGGAACCCAATTGTTTGTGAAATTGTAGTATTCACAAATTAAAGAATCTTGAGGCTCAGGGATATTTCCATTTCCAGCCATTTGGACACTAAATTGTAAAAGAGTTTGTGCAGGAGCAGTTGAAAGGTCAATCGTACAAGTTACAACAGTATCGGAAGTGCTTGGGTTTCCGTCAAGTTGCAAAGCATTTGGAAAAGATGGTGGATTTAAAACATTTGGGCTATTAATCCAATTGTTCCCATCACTTGCACTTGTTTCTACCCAAATGCTTGTGTCAAGGCTTGTTCCGTCAAAATTATCAGAAACAGGAATTGTACACTGTGAATGAGTTAAGTTTGAGAAGTAAAGAACTAAACTAAATGAGAGAATGAGTTTTGTTAGTAAAAGATTTTTCATCTTTGATTTCCTCTTGGTTAAAGTCTTGTGAGCGAGAAGTGCGGTAATTTAAATCACAACTTCACAATTCCAAAAGATAAATTCAAAGAACACAAAAGTTAAGGGCTAATTTTGAAATTTTTTAATCTCAAAGAATTTGAGACAACTGAAACAGAACTTAATGCCATTGCTGCTCCTGCGAAAATTGGGTTGAGGAATCCAAAAACTGCCAAAGGAATTCCGATTACGTTGTAAATGAAAGCCCAAAAGAGATTTTGGTGAATTATTTTTACGGTTGATTTTGCAAGATTAATAGCGGTTACAATTTTGGAAATATCGCCACCAAGAATTGTGATTGAAGCTGTTTCCATTGCGATGTCTGTTCCTGTTGCCATTGCAATTCCTACGTCAGATTGAGCTAAAGCTGGAGCGTCATTGATTCCGTCTCCAACCATTGCGACAACTTTTTTCTCGTTCTGTAAATCGCTAATAATTTTGAATTTATCGTTTGGCAAGACTTCTGAATAAAATTTTGAAATGCCAAGTTTTTGAGAAATAATTTCCGCAGTTTTGCTCGTGTCTCCTGTAATTAAAACTGACTCAATGGAATTTTCTTTAAGGTCTGAAATCATCTTGGAAGCGTTTGGCTTCGCAGAATCACTGACGGCAATTATTCCGATAATTTCTTTGTCTTTTGCTACTAAAATATTTGTGAAACCATTTTCTGAAAACTCTTCAAATTGTGTCTGTAAGTCTCCAAGAGAAATTTCATTTTGCTCCAAAAGTTTCTTGTTGCCAATTAAAATTTCTGAGCCTTTGATTTTACCTTTTATTCCAAAACCAGTAATTGCTTCAAAACTTTCGGCTCTTTCAGAAGCAATTCCTTTTTCTTTTGCAAAGTCCAAAATTGCTTTTGAAATCGGGTGTTCAGAATCTCTTTCGAGTGAGCTTGCAAAACTTAAAAGTTGGCTTTCAGAGTGGTTCTGTGAAACTGCGATTTTGGTAACTTTTGGCTTTCCTTCTGTGAGAGTTCCTGTCTTGTCGAAAGCGACGATGTTTACCTCTTTCAGCTTTTCGAGACTTTCGGCATTTTTTATTAAAATTCCAAGTTCTGCACCTTTTCCTGTTCCTGTGATAATTGCAGTTGGAGTTGCAAGTCCCATTGCACAAGGGCAAGCAATTACGAGAACCGAAACCGAATTAATCAAAGCAGTTGTAAAATCTCCATCAAAAATCATCCAACCTGCGAAGCCTATAATTGCTATTAAAATTACAACGGGTGCAAAGATTGAAGCGATTTTATCTGTTAGCTGTTGGATTGGAGCTTTGGAACTTTGGGCTGTTTGGACAGTTTGAATTATTTTTGCCAAAAAAGTGTCCTGCCCGATTTGAGTAGTTTCAAGCGTGAAAGATTTTGAAGTGTTTAAAGAACCTCCGATGACTTTTTGTCCTTTTGCTCTGTCGGCTGGAATACTTTCGCCTGTAATCATTGATTCGTCAATCGAAGGATTTCCGTCGAAAATTATTCCGTCAGTTGGAATTATTTCGCCAGGTTTGACAAGTAAAAGGTCGCCGATTTTTACATTTTTTAGTTCAACTTCCTCAACACCATTTTCAGTTAGTTTGTGAGCAATCTTTGGAGTAAGATTCATCAGCTTTTTAATTGCACTTGAGGTGTTAGACTTTGCTCTTGTCTCAAGCCATTTTCCGAGTAGAATCAAACAAATTACTGTCGAAGCGGAGTCAAAGTAAATGTTGTTCATTTGGTCAGTGATTCCCAAAAGTTCAGGCGAAAAAGTTACAACTGTGGAAAAAAGAAAAGCTGCTCCTGTTCCAACTGAAACGAGAGTGTTCATATCGGCAGAAAATTGAGTTGCTCCTTTAAAAGCGTGAATGAAAAAATCTTTCCCTGAGTAAAAAAGGACAATGAAAGTGCTGATGAATTGCAAAAAATTGGAAATTTGCATTCGATTTCCTTCCATCAGCCAATGTTCAAAAGGAGGAAAAATCATTGGAAACATTGAAAGGAAAAGAACAAGGAATGAGAAGGGTAAAGCTACGAAAAATTTGAGTCTTGATTTTTCGACTTCTTCGGAATCGTCTGTTGTTTCACCTTGTTGGATTTCGGTTGCAGTGAATCCCATTTTATTGACTTTAACTACCAATTCTTCTTCGGGAATTTTTTGTTCGGTTGTTACGACTGCGGAGTTTGTTGCAAGATTGACTTTTGCGTCAAGGACGCCTTCAATTTTGCGGAATCCTTTCTCGACTCGCATCACACAAGAAGCACAAGTCATTCCGTCAATTTTGAAAAATCTTTCCATTGGTGGGGGCTTTCAGGGTAGAAAAGACGCACATTCGTGCGTCTCTACGGAAAATAAAAATTTAAAAACCTGCTAATTCTTCCAAAGCTCTTTTGACAAAAACTCTGACCATTTTCTTTCTGTAAAGTGGAGGAGCATTAGTTAAGTCCAAAGGTTTAGCGATTTTGTAAGCGAGTTCTGAGGCTTGAGCGATTAATTCTTGAGTCGGTTTTTTCCCTTCAAGAAGTTTTGAGGCTTCGGGAACTTCCATTGGTGAAGATTGAATTGCTGTCATCACGATTCTTGGGTTTTCCATTTCTCCATTTGCATTTTCTACGTAACTAACTGCAACTCCAAGCATTGGATAATCAATTGTTTCGCGTCTGCGGAGTTTGTGATAAGTTGCTTTGAAACCTTTTGGTGAATTTGGAATGTTTACTGAAACTAAAATTTCGTTAGGCTGAATTCTTCGCCATTCCATTCCGTCTTCGTTGTAAAATTCGTCTAATGGAATTGTTCTTTCACCACTGTTCGAAAGAAAAGTTACGGTCGCATTTAAAGTTATGAGAGCAGGAACGATGTCAGTTGAAATTATTGCACGACAACTTGAACTTCCAGGAGCAACGTGGCAAATTGTTCCGTCTTTTTTCATACAGTAACCGAGAGATTTTCTCCAGAAAAAAGATTGGTTGTAGTAGTAGCAACGAGTGTCAAGCAAGACATTTCCGCCGATTGTTCCTTTGTTACGGAGTGTTACAGTTGCAACTTTTCCTGCTGCAAGTGCTAAGACGGGAAACTTTTCTTGAATCTTTTTATTTGAAGTAATTTCGGCAATTGTAACTGCTGCACCAAGTTTTAAGCCTTCTGAGTCTGAAAACTCAGTTGATTTAAGTTCTTTTAATTTGTCAAGACCAATGAGATAATTTGGAGTGAAAAGCTTTTGCTTCATACTGACAAGTAAGTCAGTTCCACCAGCAATAACTTTTGCCTCATCTGAGTGCTTATCTAAAAGTTCTACAGCTTCTTTGAGTGTTTCAGGTGCTAAAAACTGAAACTTAGGTAAAGTCATCATTTTGCAAAACTTTCCTTAATTTATTCTAATTTATTTTTAAGTTCATTTTAATCGCCTCGCAATTTAACCAAAATTTTATCAAAAATTTATAATTTCATTCAGATTTTTAACAAAACATTTTTAGATTTTCCTCAAACGTCTTAACGAATGGGTTTGATAATGAAAAATATCTTAGCTTTGACTTGTCTTTTTATAGTTTTGAGTTCTGTAAATGCACAATTCTGTCCAATCAATTTAAATCTAACTGGCAATTTCCTTGAGATTGAGGAGTCAACAGAATTCCAAAATAATGACGTGAATATGGGAAATGCGGTAAATAATTGTCTTGAAGGTTTTAATTCAAATGGCTCAGATTACTTAGTTTCATTTGTTCCACCAACAAGTGGCAAATACGATTTTGTCTTGGAAAATTATAACTTTGACGCACAACTTTATGTCTTGAGTCAGTGCAATCCTTTGGTTTGTGTTCAAGGTGCAAATGTTTCAGGATTTTCTTCTTCACCTCTTAATACTTTAGCTTTACCTGATGTGAATTTACAAGCAGGAGTGAATTACATTGTTGCTGTCGACGGGTGGCAAAGCAATGATTATGGTGATTTTAAATTAAGTATTGGTGAGAATTTAGTGACTTTTGGAACACATTTTTCAGATCCACAAAATGATTTTGTTGATGGAACAATTGGAGACGATTTGAAAAAAATTAGCACTAACTTCACTTCGAGCGGAGTAGTTTTTGAATTAGAATTTTATGGGAATGTAAAAAAACCATCACTCTTTGGAAATTTAGGAACTTTTGCTTCGATTTCAATTGATTTAGATAAAAATGAATTTACAGGAAACCCAATTTCCTATTCAGACCAAATGGCATTTTTTTCGGATAAAAACCATTTAGGCTGTGAACTTTTTCTTGATATTGGAACTTACCTTAAATTTAATGGAAGTTTCCCTAGTCTTGAAAATTCAAACATTAGCGATGAAGTATCTATTTGGGATGAAAATTGGTCTAAGATTGCCACTGAAAACAATGTTGTTTACTCGCAGAATAAAATTACAGTAACTCTAGGTAATAATTTTTTGAATGGAGTTTCGGATTTTAACTTTGCCGTCGGAGCAGAAACTTTTGCAGGAACGAAAGATATCGTACCAGAATTTGGAAGGTTAAACACAGCACTTCCAACAGATTTGAATGAGACTCCAAATCAAACTTTACCTACAAACTTTCATCTTTCTAACTTCCCAAACCCTTTTAATCCAACAACTACGATTAATTACGAATTACGAATTACAAATTACAAATTTGGTAAATTGGTAATTTGTAATGTTATAGGACAAAAGGTAAAAGAATTTGTTTTGGAAAATGCAAAAGGTTCAGTTATTTGGAATGGAATTGATTATTTAGGCAATCAAGTAGCGAGTGGAATTTATTTCTATCGAATTGAGACAGGATTTGAGAATTCAAAAATTCATAAAATGGTATTGATAAAATAATTCAAAAACACGCCTCAGAATTATTTCTTTCCACTAAAAATAAATTAAAGGAATGGACTTTTTTTACTTAAATTTAGAAGTAATTTTTAGGTAATTAGGTTCACAAAATTTCGAGGAAAGTTTCTATGTCAGCTATTAGTTTTTTCGACCAAGTCAATCGTAACTTTGACCGAGCAGCTTCTCTTATGAGTTATGATTCAGGTTTACTACACCAAATTAAAGTTTGTAACAGTGTTTATTATACAACTTTTCCACTTCGCAGAGATGATGGTTCAATTGAAACAATTGAGGCTTGGAGAGCAGAACATAGTCAACATAAACTTCCCACAAAAGGTGGAATTCGTTACAGTATGGCTGTAAATGAAGATGAAGTTAAAGCACTTTCAGCTCTTATGACTTATAAATGTGCAATTGTTGACGTGCCTTTCGGAGGTGCAAAAGGTGGAATCAAAATTAGTCGTCCTCGTTACTCACAAAATGAACTTGAGAGACTAACAAGACGTTATACTTTTGAACTTGTAAGAAAAAACTTTATTGGACCTGGAGTTGATGTTCCAGCTCCTGATTACGGCTCTGGTGCTGCGGAAATGGCTTGGATTGCTGATACTTACGCTGCAATTACTCCTTCACAAATTGACAGCCTTGCTTGTGTAACAGGAAAACCAATTGGGCAAGGTGGAGTTCGTGGAAGAACAGAAGCAACTGGGCGTGGAGTATTTTTTGGAATTAGACAACTTTGTGACTACCCTGAAGATATGAAAAAATTAGGTTTGGAAACGGGAATTAAAGGCAAAAGAGTAATCGTTCAAGGACTCGGAAACGTTGGTTATCACGCTGCTAAGTTTATTCAAGAAGGTGGCGGAATTATCATTGGACTTTCAGAATACGAAGGCGGAGTTTATGACAAAAATGGAATAGATGTTGAAGACCTTGTCAAGCACCGAAAAGAAACTGGTTCAATTCTTCACTACAAAAATGCTCAAAATTTTGAACGTGGAAATGATGTTCTTGAGCAAGAGTGTGATATTTTAGTTCCTGCTGCATTAGAAAATCAAATTACAATGGAAAATGCTCCAAGAATTAAAGCCAAAATTATCGCAGAAGCAGCAAACGGACCAGTAACTTCCGATGCAAGTGAATATTTCACAAATTCAGGAAAGAAAATGGTAATACCAGATGCTTACTTAAATGCTGGTGGAGTTGTGGTTTCTTATTTTGAATGGCTCAAAAACCTTTCTCACATTCGTTTTGGTAGAATGGAAAAAAGATTTGAGGAAGGTGCTTTTACGAGGCTTCTTGCAGCAGTTGAAAATGCTTCTAATACGAAGTTTTCGGATTTGGAAATTAAAGAACTTACTCACGGTGCAGATGAAGAAGATTTGGTAAACTCTGGACTTGAGGAAACTATGATTGAAGCTTACAACCAAATTAGAGAAGTTAGGGCAAGACACAATAATAATATTGACTTGAGAACTGCTTCATTTATTAGTGCGATTGACAAAATTGCAAGTGCTTACTTATCTCTTGGCGTTTTTCCTTAAACGATAAAAATTATTTCTATTGTTGGTAGCATTTCTCAAAGTAGAGATGCTACCATTTTTTTACTTGAGTTTTCCTTTGCGAATCAAAGTAAACATTTGTCCACGATGATGAGCTTCGTGTTCAATTAAGTGATATAGAATCCACTTAATTGAAATTTCCCAAGGCTCTTCTGCGTTTTTTAGAGTTTTTTTCAAAAGAACGAACCTTTCCAAATCTGAATCTTTTAATCCAAAAATAAAATCTTTGAGTCTGTTTCTAACTTTCTGTAAACCATTAAGGTACTCTTCGACTTTTAAAGGTTTTGTAGGAGGTTTCGGATTCTTCTCAGAAGGGTCGAACCAATGATTTTCATAAATTTCTTGTTTTAGTTCTTTAGGTTGTTCTGTCTCAGAAGCGACTCCAAGCCAAAAGAGTTCTGCTTCTGCAAAGTGAAACAAATAAGCTCCAATTGGATATTCTCCTTCAATTGGTTCTTGAAAAAGTTGCTCTTTTGTTAAGCCTTCAATTCCTTTGAGTGAAATTTTTCTGACATCTTCGAGCATTCCCCAAATCAAACCAACTTGAGGCTCTAAAGTTTTTTCGGTTTTTAAATCTTTTTTAGGCATTTTTCCCCATTTTGAATGAAAATTAGACTTGGAATGTAGCGAATTTCTTTTTGGTAAAAAGAAATTTTTGGTGACAAAAAAATATTTGATAAATAGTTATTTTAATTTAAGTTCCGAATCCGTTTGAGTTATGAAAGTAGAAAAACTTAAGCAATTTTACAAGTAATCTACTTTTTCTAGACTACGTATAAAAATCATTTACTCATAATTTTTAGGTAACTCGGAATGAGAGTTCTCAAGTTTGGCGGAACTTCTGTAAAAGATGCAGAAGCTATGCAAAGGGTTGAAAATATTTTAGAACAGTTTACAGGTAAATTAATTGTTGTTCTTTCTGCGACTTCAGGAACAACAAATATTCTTTTAGAAATGTTGACTTTTGCTTCAAAAGGAATTTTGGAAGAAGCACAAAAGTTGAAAAATGAGAGCAAGAAAAGGCATTTTGAGATTATTGAAAAACTTGGATTAATGAGTTCTAACTCGTTAATTGAAGAAATAGAGGGAGTCTTTCAAAACCTTGAAAGCCTTTTAAAGGGTGTTTATTACTTACGTGAAACTACTGAAAGAGCTTCTGATGTTGCAATCTCATTTGGTGAAATAATTTCAACTAAAATATTTACTGAATACTTAAAAGCTAAGAATAAAAAATGTGTTTGGTTTGATGCAAGAGAGGTAATTATTACTTCAAAGGATTCACAAAATTCACCGAGTTTGGTAAGAATCAAAAATGCTTCTCAATTAAAAATATCGCCTCTTTTTCATGAAAATGATTTGATTATCACTCAAGGATTTATTGCAAAAGATGAAAATGAAATCCCAACAACACTTGGAAGAGGTGGAAGCGATTTAACAGCTTCATTACTTGGAAATGCACTTGAGGCAGAAGCGATTGAAATTTGGACTGATGTTAGTGGAGTAATGACAGTTGACCCGAGAACCGTTGAGACAGCTTTTGCACAAAAGGAACTTTCTTTCAAAGAAGCGGCAGAGTTGGCTTACTTTGGTGCAAGAGTTTTGCACCCGAGAACGATTCAACCTGCAATGGATAAAAATATTCCTGTTTGGGTAAAAAACACTCTTTTGCCGAATGATTTTGGGACTTTGATAACAAATGAAAGCAAAAATATAAAAACCGTTAAAGCAATTGCTTTTAGAAAAAACATTACTGTTATCACTGTTCAATCAACAGGAATGTTTATGGCTCACGGGTTTCTAGAAAAACTTTTTCAGATATTTTCTAAATATGAAATAGCGATAGATTTAATTTCGACATCGGAAATAACAGTTTCACTGACGATTGATGACACTAAAAATCTTGAAAAAGCAAAAATTGAACTTGAAGAACTTGCAAAAGTTAGAGTTATGGAAAATCTTTCGATAATTGCACTTGTTGGAGAAGAAATAAAAAATAGCGAAGGTTTTTTGAAAAAAGTTTTTACAGCTTTAGACAAAATTCCTATCGAAATGATTAGTTTTGGAGCTTCAAATGTAAACTTGAGCCTTGTTCTTCCAAATGTAAATTTGAATGAAGCAGTGAGAAAACTACATAAAGAATTATTTGAAAAAGAGGATTTATAAAATGATTTTAAGAGATAAAAACAAAAATTTGTTGATTGAAGAAACTCAAATTAGTGAACTTGCAAAGCAATTTGGAACACCGATTTATGCTTACTCAGAAAAGCAAATTCGCAAAAATATTCAAAGTTTAAAAACTTCACTTTCAAAACATTTTGAGAAATTTCAAATTCTTTATGCTATCAAGGCAAATAGTAATCCACATATTTTAAGAATTTTTCAAGAAGAAGGTCTAGGAGCTGATTGCAGTTGTGAAGGTGAAATTTTTATTGCTGAAAAACTTGGTTTCTCAATGAAAGATTCAATTTACACAGCAAATTATCAACTCGAAGAAGATTTGGCAAGAGCTTCGCAAAAAGGAATTATCTTAAATCTTGATGACTACAACCAACTTGACGAACTTTGTAAAATCTCAAAACCTGAAATTATTTCTTTTCGGATTAACCCTGGAATAGGAAGAGGTGGTTTTGAAGGAATTGTAACAGGTGGAACAGATGCAAAATTTGGTTTCCCGTACGAAGAAACGGAAAAAGCCTACCGTAAAGCCTTAGATTTAGGAATCAAAAGATTTGGAATTCATATGATGACAGGTTCTAATAATTTAGAACCTTTTTACTTTGCGGAAATCACACAAAAGATTATGACAATTGCAGGAGAATCTCTGTCAAAACTTGGTATTCAACTTGAATTTGTTGATATCGGAGGTGGCTTTGGAATTCCTTACACAGAAAATGAATCGGAGATTGACTTAGATTTAACTTTCAAACTTACTTCTGACGCTTTTTATGAAGGAGTGAAAAAATACAGCCTTGGAAATCCAAAGTTGATTGTAGAGCCTGGTAGGTTTTTAGTCGGAAATGCTGGAGTTTTGATTAGTCAAGTAACTCACGTAAAACAGACTTACAAAAGATTTGCAGGTTTAGATGCAGGAATGAGTACTTTGCTCAGACCTTCACTTTATGAAGCGTATCATAAAATTTTAATCGACAGAAAAAGCGAGCAGAATGAGAAGTATTTTCTCACTGGACAAATTTGTGAAAACTCGGATATTCACCCGCAAGAAAGAGAAATGCCAAATTTAGAGCAAGGAGATTTGGCAGTGATTACAGATGTTGGTGCTTACGGTTTTGTGATGAGTTCTCATTACAACCACAGACCAAAACCTGCTGAAATTTTAGTTTCGGGAAAAAATGTAAAATTGATTCGTCGTGCTGAAACTCTCGAAGATATTTGGCAGAAAATAGAAGCCTAATTTTTATTTGCACCTTCTTTGGAAAGTTTGTCTGCAATAGTGTTGTATTCTCTTCTCACGTGGCTAACTTTCCAATTGCTAATTTTTGAAAGTTCTGCTTGGATTCGTTTGTTCAAATCCCTCAAATCAGGATTTTTTATTTTGTAAACTCCGTTAATTTGCTTGACAACAAGCTCGCTGTCTAACTTAAAGTGGCAGTATTTTTCTTTTAAATCCGTTTGAGTCAAGAACTGACAAGCAATCAATAAAGCAGAGTACTCTGCAACATTATTCGTTGCCACTCCAAGTGGTTCGGCAATTGAGAAAATCTCTTCTTTGTCAGCAGTTTGTACAAAAACTCCAGCTCCAGCTTTTCCAGGATTTCCAAGTGAGGCTCCATCAGTGTAAATTTCGATTAAACCCGATTTAGGTACTTCAATGTCAAAATCTGTCTGAATTGGTTTTGTGCTTGGAAATTTTGCCATAACTCTACTTTTGAGAATTTGCAAATCAGCTTTGTCAATTCCTTGAGCCTCAATTTTGTCCAAATCGACGGCATCAAAAATTATCTTTAGTTTTTCTTGTGTGTCCATTTTTGCTTTCTAATTTTGTTTTACTTTAATAAAACCATTTTTTGCATTTTGCCGATTTGCGTGTCTGTTTCAATTCTGTAAAAATAAATTCCGCTTGAAACTTGTTTACCAAAGTCATTAGTTCCATTCCAAATAACAGAGCCTTTTGAATTTACCAACTGAAATTCTTTCACTTTTTGTCCAAGAACATTAAAAATTAGCAACTTGCCAAATTCGTAATTCGTAATTCGTAATTCGTAATTTATCGTAGTCGTTGGGTTGAATGGGTTTGGGAAATTTTGACTTAAAATAAAAGTTTCAGGAAGTGCTTCCGATTCTTCGACAAGTCCAAAAATCCCCACTGAATTAGCTTGAGTGATAACTTTTCCATTTTCTGCTCGGTAATTTAATTTTAACCAAATTCCATTTCGGAAAATTGCAGGAACAAAGTTTGGCTTTTGCTCAAACATAATCTCTAAGTCATTGACTTCTTTTGTTGTGGAAACTTCAAAACCTTTTGTGTTTCCAATTTCTCGTTCAAACAAAAATGCTTTTGTGTTCTTCTCGGCTTCAAAATTTGCACTAAAAGTTTTTGCTTGGTTTGAAACGCTCAAGTTCCCTTTTGACAAAGCGATGTTGTAATTGAATTGAACTGAATCTTGGAATTGTGTCGGAGTTGTTGAGTAGAGTTCTGTTGCACTTGCTGTTAGTGTGTAAAATCCAGAGGTTGCAAAATTTACGCTTCCAACGTAAGAATTGAGGCTTAATTTATTCCCATTTTCAAAAACGATAGGGAAATTTTGATTTTCAGTTTTCAAAGTTCCACTTAGTTCAGAAATTGGATTGTCAGCATAGGCAATTATTTTTAATCCTGTTTGGTCGAATGGATCTAAAAAAGCATTTACGTTAAAGGCAGTTACAAGGTGTTCGCCGAAAATTTCTGCTGAAACAGAAAAAACCAAATCTCCTTCAAGAGCTTCACCATCAACTTGAAAATTCTGAATTGGTTGTAATTGTGAATTTGGAATTGCAACCCAACTTTTTCCCTCAAGTGGTAAAGTTCTGTCAACAGCAAAAGACATTGTATTAGTAACTTGAGACTCAAAAACTGCAAAAAATGGATTGTCAGTTGTAAGGTTCAAAGCTGTTAAATCGAAAGTGTTAAGACCACTTCCAAGATTCACAGAAACAGATTTAAAAGAACTTCCAACTACAAAATCTCCACTTTGTGTTGGAATTGCATTGTAAAATTTAAGTGTAACATTCGAAGCACTTCCACCCAGAGCCGTTATTTTTTTTATTTGAATTGGGTAAGTCGGGTAGTCAACAATAATTCCAGCTTTTGTCATTCCTGCAATCGAAGAACCTTCCGAAGTTCCGTCAGAGGAAGTGAAAACTAAGTTTGTTGAACCGCCACTTCCGTTAGCGGAGTAAGTAAAATTCCCATCTGAAAAGTTTGTGTTTGTAACTACAATTTTTGTAATGTCGTTCCCATTTTGGTTGTGGAAGGAAGAAGCGTCATAATCGAAATTCCCGTTTGAAGTTGGGATTTCAACGACTTGCAAATTTGCTCCTGTATGAATTGCAAAAGCACGTGAGCCATTTTCCCCGTTAAAAATAACGTTCAAATTTTCACCTCCGAGGAATTCAAAACTTTTAGAAGCAAGTGAAGAAAATTGTGAGGTTTTATCAGAAACTGGTAACCTGTCGTGAGAAGCAAAAGAAACCGAAGAACTTACACTCATTTTGGCATCAGAAACGTCAAGTTTGTAACCAAGTGAATTTGAACTTTGTCCAATTGCATTTGCCAGACCGAAAAAATTTACTAAATCTGCTAAATCTCCAATTTGTTTTGTGCCTCTCGAAAAGTTGTTGTTTTTGACCAAATTGTCAAGGGCAGTGATTCCCGAATCTTGAGAAGTTGTTACTTCGATGAATTTTGTTCTGTTGTCGTAACCAATTGTTTCGTAAAGGTAAACACCAAACAAAAGAACTTTTTCGTAATCAGCAAAATCGTCAAGGTCAAGTCTAAATCTTGTGAGGTTAATGTCATTATTATTTTGAAATTTTGTAACAGTCCTTACAGGATAACCACAAATGTAATTACTCAATTCAGAAAAAGATTCATTAAGCCAAAGAGCTTGATTTTTATTTCCATTAAAATTCAAAAGGTGTTGGTATTCGTGAGCAGCAGTTCCAAGGAAAACATCAAGATTTGAACTTGTGAGTCCTGGGTCAGAATCAAGATAAAGAATATCAGCAAAATTTCCATTTTGTGAAACAAATTGGTCTGTTGGGGAAAAGTAACCTGCGACAAAACCGTTGTTCCCTGTTGAAGGGTCGAAGGAATCGCGAATGTCGTAAATCAACAAAATCACTTTCCCGTTTCCATCAATGTCAGAAGGTGAACCGAAAAATCCTTCTGTGATTTCACGAATTCCTTGAGATGGAAATTCTGGAGTTGAATTCTCAAAAGCATTTTCAACGATATTTAATTCCGATTGTGAAATCGAGCCACTTTCTGCATTGTCCACATAAATCAAAAAATGGTCTGTTTCTGCTCTTAAAGTCGCAGTGATTGTCTCAACACCTGCGTTAGTGTTGAGAACGTTTTTAAAAACTTTAAAGTCCTTTTCCTCTAAGATTACAGAATTTTTTAAGTTTGCTTTTGAAATTGGGATTCGAGGGTTTGCCAAAGAAAAATGACTTGCATTTGGGTGTCCACAAATCGGAACAGGATTTTCTGCTTTTAGGAAGGTGAAAAAGAGTAGTAGAAAAAAAGTTGTAAGAATGGATTCCTGCCTTCTCAAGAATGACAAGCAATTTTTTCTTTCTTTTTCTTTGAGTGTCTTTAGTGTGTTTCGTGGGCTAAAAAAATAACTTCTAAGTTTCAACGTTTTCATTTTCAAACTCTCTTTCTGTAAGATTTTGCAATTCGAGTGCATTTCCTTGCCTTGAAATATTTAGTAGAATTCCGACTGACCACAGAGTTAAAACTACTGAAGTTCCACCGTAACTAATAAAAGGTAAAGGAAGTCCTGTCGTTGGTACAAGTCCTGTAACGACCGAAATATTCAAAAAAGCATAAATTACAACAGCAACTGTAATTCCTGCTGCTAAGAACTGACCAAAACTGTCAGGGCTTCTTTTTGCGGTTCTCAAACCTCGTGCAAGGAAAATTAGAAATAATAAAATAACTAAAAATTCACCAATTAAACCAAGTTCCTCTCCAAGAATTGCAAAAATAAAATCTGTGTATTGCTCAGGAAGAAACATTAATTTTTGTTTTGACTCACCGATTCCGACTCCTGAGATTCCACCACTTCCAAGTCCGATGTAAGCCTGTTTCATTTGGTAACTCATATTTTCAAAGTCGCTTGCGATGAAATTCATTACTCTTTGTTTTCGGTAAGCACTTGTAAAAACTGCTGCAATTCCTGTTGGAATTACAACTGCTGCAAGTGCTAAAAAATGAGTGATTTTGGCTCCACCCATATAAAGCATTGTGAAAATTATTAGCCCGATTACTGCTGCCGTTGAAAAATCAGGTTGTAAAAAGATTAGGAATGCAAAAAGTCCGACAACTCCCAGAGCTGTTCCAAAGCCTTTTTTAATGTCTCTTACTAAAGCTCCTTTTCGGGAAAGAAAATCGGCGAAGTAAATTACCAAAACAAATTTTGCGAGTTCAGAAGGCATAAAAGAAAAGCCAAAAATGCTAAACCAACGCGAAGCACCTTTGATTTTTAAACCAACAAAAGGAACTAAGATTAAAAGGATTAAACTGAAAATTAGGAGCAGGACGACGTAGTCTTGATATTTTTTGTAGTCAATTCTCGCAATGATTAACATTCCGACAATCCCGAGGACAATTCTCAAAAAATGTTTTGTAAGGAATGCGTGGCTTGAACCGAATTTCTCAAAAGCAACAGCACTACTTGCACTAAAAATCATAATTACGCCAATTCCAGAAAGTGCTAAAACTGTCGCAATTAGCATATTGTCCATTCTACCAACAGGACTTTTGATTAAATCATCCATTTTTTCCGAATTCTTTTACAAGCAATTGAACTTCGTTTTTGAAATCTTTTCCACGCATCTCAAAATTTTCATACATATCGAAACTAGAACAAGCTGGTGAGAGCAAAACAATTTCATCTTCACTCGCTAACTCAAATGCTTTTCTGACAGCTTCGTGCATAGTTTCAACTTTTAAAACTTCGCCTTTTACGTAGCTTCCCAAATCTTTCTTGAGTTTATTAGCGGTTTCACCAAGTAGAATTAAATTTTTTACACGTTTGTTAACGACTTCCTTGAGTCGTTCAAAGTCAACGCCTTTGTCTTTTCCGCCTGCAATCAAGGTTAAAGGTTTGTCGAAACTTCCCAAAGCCCACCAAACCGAATCAACATTTGTGGCTTTTGAGTCGTTAATAAATTCGATTCCGTTGATTGTTGCAACACCTTCAAGTCTGTGTTCAACTCCTTTAAATTCTTTTAGTCCTTCAACTATTTTTTCTTCAGGAATTTCAAAAATTTTTGCGACACTAATCGCTGCTAAAGCATTTAGCAAATTGTGTTCGCCTTTGATTCCGATTTCGTTTTTGTTGCAGAAAAGTCTTTTTTGATTGTCAGTACTGATTGCAACGTTGTCCTCAACAACCATCAAACCATCAACGAGATTTTGCCTTGAAGAAAATGGAACTTTTTTTGCAACGGTTTCCAAAGCAGCTTGTGCGACAATTGAGTCGTCAAAATTGTAAATGAAAAAGTCGTCTTCGTCCAAATTTTTGAAAATCTGTTTTTTAGCTTTTACGTAATCGATAAAACTTGCGTAACGATCTAAGTGGTCAGGAGTCAAATTTAAAAGCATTGCGACTTTTGGTTTAAACTTAGCAATTCTTTCAAGTTGGAAAGAGCTTACTTCGATTATTGCAACACCTTTACGGCGGACTTTGTGAACAACTTCTGAAAATGCCAAACCGATGTTGCCTGCGACAACACAAGGGATTTCCGCTTTTTCGAAGATTTTACCAAGCATTGAAGTTGTAGTTGTTTTTCCGTTTGAACCTGTAATTGCGACAATTGGTGCTTCACAAAATTGAGAAGCAATTTCAATTTCACTGTAAAGAGGAATTCCCTTTTTTAAGGCTTTTTGTAGGATTTGAATTTTGTCTGGAATCCCTGGACTAACAACGATAAAATCCGATTCAAGAACTTTGTCAGTGTGTCCACCAAACTCGTAATTTATTCCTTCAATTTCAAAAACTCTTTTTTCGCCTTCGAAATTTTTATCAGATTGTAACTCGCTGACAAGCACTTCTGCATTAGCATTTCTTAGCAATTTTGCAACAGCGATTCCGCTTCTTGCACAACCGAGAACAGTAATTTTTTTATCTGTAAAATCTTGCATTTATTCCTCTAAAATTTTTTATCGAATTTTGAAAGTTGAGAGAGTGAGAAGGGCAAAAAGAACTCCAATAATCCAAAAACGAATTACAATTTTTGCTTCGTGCCAACCTTCTTTTTCAAAGTGATGATGAATTGGAGCCATTTTGAAAACTCTTCGACCTTCGCCGTATTTTTTCTTTGTGTATTTGAAGTATCTTCTTTGGATAATGACTGAAAGTGTTTCGCCAACAAAAACTCCACCGAGAATTAAAAGGTAAAGTTCTTTTTTGAGCAAAACTGCGAGAATTCCTAAAGCTCCTCCAAGAGCAAGTGAACCTGTGTCGCCCATAAAAATTTGTGCTGGATGAGTGTTGTACCAAAGGAATCCCAAACTTGCACCAACAATTGCTGCACAGAAAACTGTGAGTTCGCCAGAACCTGGAATGAAATTAATATTCAAGTATTGGCTAAAGTTTATGTGTCCTGAAACGTAAGCGATTCCTGCAAAAGTTAGGAAACAAATTCCCGAAAGTCCGATTGCAAGTCCGTCAAGTCCGTCTGAAAGGTTCACTGCATTAGTAGTTCCTGCAACAACAAAAACGACAAATGGAATGTAAAAATAACCGATGTCAATTGTATAACTTTTTGCGAACGGAATAGCGATTGTCGTTGCTTCGGAAGGAAGTGCAGGAAAAAAATAAAGAAAGCAGCCGACTAAAATTCCGATAGAAATTTGACCAAAAAGTTTGGTTTTTTCTTGTAGTCCACTTTTATCTTTTTTTACAACTTTAATGTAATCGTCAGCTAAACCAATAACTCCCATCCAAATTGTCCCAAATAAAATCATTAAGACAAAACCATTCCGGAGGTTTCCCCACAAAAGCATTGGGACGACAACAGAAATTAGGACTATTATTCCTCCCATTGTGGGAGTTCCTGCTTTTACAAAATGAGTTTCAGGTCCATCTTTTCTGATTTCCTCTTTAATTTGATTTTTGCCGAGAGCTTTTATTACAAGAGGTCCAACAATGAAACTTACGAGTAAAGCAGTAATTGCTGCAAAAGCTGAACGAAAAGTGATGTAACGGACAACGTTAAAACCAGAATCAATTGTGAGTAAAAAATCTAGAAATTCGTAAAACATAGGTGATTATTTTTTATAGAATTTTGTGGAAAAATTGAATGAAAAAGTTAAGAATAAATTTTCCTTGTTGCTAAGCATTTTTATTTTTTAATTAGGCGAGTTAAAAATTAATCAAAACTCAAAACTTTCGTGGAGAAAAAATGAAACTCACCATTCTAATTGCACTGCTTTTGACAGTTAATTTGGCTTTGGGACAAGCCAAAGACTACAAACTTAATGGAGAAGTTAGAAAAGTCTTTCGTGAAGAAATGTCAAAAATTGATAGCACTTTTCAAGAAATGAATCATCACCTTGTGCGAGGAAATCTGATTTCTTACAGAAATTGTGTGAGAAAAATTAAAGAAGGATTTGTTTTAAAATCTAAATTAACAATTGAACAGCACAAAGAAATTGATTCAAAACTTTCCAAACGTTACAAAAGTTATGCTTCAAAATTTGAAAGACACTTGAGAAAACTCTCTTCTGCTGCGAAAAAACGAGATTTGGAATTAATTAATTTTTATCACGGTAAAGTTCTTGAAGACTGCACAAGTTGTCATAAAAATGTAGTTTCAGAGAAGTTTCCGAATTTTAAAAGTAAAAAGAAAAGCACTTCTAAGAAAAAAGGTCAAAAATGAAAAACATCTCAATTGAATACTGTGTAGTTTGAAATTACGAACCACGTGCGGTCAGTTTGGCAGCAGAAGTTAAAGAGAATTTTGGAGTTGAAGTGAAAATGATTCCTTCAAGCGGTGGAGTCTTTGAAGTCGTTGTTGATGGCGATTTAATCTTCTCAAAAAAAGAACTCAAACGACACGCCGAAGAAGGCGAAATTCTTGGAATCTTAAAAAAGTAAGTGTGAATTGATTTTATTTTATGTCGATACGCAATGCATTGCGTATCGACATAATTTGTTTAGCTTTAAGCAAAAAATTGGTTCACTTCTTTGATGGCTTTTGGTAAAGTAAAAACTACAACTCTGTCATAAGGGTGAATTTGTGTCGCACCAGTTGGAACAATAATTTCGTGTGAAGAATCCGACTCAACAGAGCCAATAATCGCATCTTTTGGGAATTTGAGTTTATTAATTGTTTTTTTTGTAATTTTAGAATTTGGTTGTGCAATGAATTCAATTGCCTCAGTTTCGATTCCTTTCAAAGTTGCAACTGAAACTACTTCACCTTTCAAAATAAATTTCAAAATTGCATTTACAGTTGCCATTTTATTGCTTACCGTAACATCAACGCCAATTGTTGAGATGATTGGCAAGTAATCTGTTTTGTCAACTAATGCGATAGTTTTGGGAACTTTTAAGTGTTTTGCCAAAAGTGTCGAAATGATATTCTTTTCTTGGTCATTACTCACTGCAAGAAAAACATCTGCGTCAGTAATTCCTTCGTTTGCCAAAAAATCCATATCAGTTGCATCGGCATTTAAAACTAAAGTTTTTCTAAGTTGTTCGGCAATCTTGAATGACTTCTCAGAATCGGGCTCAATAATTTTGATGTTCATTTCGGACTTCTTTTCGAGTTCTTTTGCTACAAGTTTTCCTATTCTACCACCACCAAATATCATTACGTTTTCGATTCTCGTTTCAGTTTTGCCTGTTAATTTCAAAACTTCTGGAACAGATTCGGCTTTGGCAATTACAAAAACTTGGTCATTTGGCATAAAAACGTCTTCACTTCCTGGAGCAATTGTTCTTCCTTTGCGGTCAATTGCAACTGTACGAAAAGTTAGTGACTCATAATCTTTTCCAACTTCACGTAAAGTTTTGTAAACTATTGGAGCATTTTGGTCAATCTTTACACCGAGAAGTTGAATTTGCCCGTCTGAAAATTCAATTACATCGTTTGCCGCAGACCTTTCGATTAAGCGGATAATTTCGTCGGCTGCTTCTTTCTCAGGGTGAATCATCAAGTCAATTCCGAGTTGGTCAGCAGTAAGAATTGCATTGTTTGCACTGTATTCGTAATTTCTTACTCTTGCAACTTTTTTGCCGTCGAAAAGTTTTGCAGCCATCATACAAGAGACAATGTTAATTTCATCAATGCTTGAAACAGCAACCAAAAGGTCAGCTTTTTTGATTCCTGCCTCGACGAGTGTTTGAGCACTTGCTCCGTTACCTTCAATAACCATTACGTCAAGGTTATTTTGAGCTCTTGAAACAGATTCGTGTTTTGACTCAATAATTGTGATTTCGTGGTCATCTTCTGAGAGTAATTTTGCCAAATGAAACCCAACTTCACCACCGCCAATAATTACAATTTTCATTTCCTATCCTAAAAGTTAATCGGAAATTAGCTTTGAAACTATTTCCTCTAAATTTTTAATTTTACTAAACTTTTTCTTAACAGTCTCGATTTCCATTCCTAAATCCAAAAATTTCTTTTCAATTTCTTTTTCTGAACGACTGTTAATCCAAATTTCGTGAATACTTTTTTCAAAACTTTTCTTCTCTTCCATAATTCCTAGAATCAAATCAAGTTCACCAATTACGATTTCAAACATTCTGATTTTATGAATTAGAAGTTCAAGAACTCTTGCTTCAATTGTTCCTGCAACTGCGTAATTGAAAATGTTGACTTCGTGTTTTTGCCCAAGTCTGTGAACTCTTCCGATTCGTTGTTCAACTTTCATCGGATTCCAAGGCAAGTCATAATTTATTAACCTATGGCAAAATTGTAAATTCAAACCTTCTCCGCCAGCTTGAGTACAAATCATTACGTCTTGATTTTCACGGAACTCTTCAATTGCATTTCGTCTTGCTGTAACTCCTGAAAGTCCTCCATAAAACTTTCCAACTTTATATCCTTCTTTTTCAAGTTCATTTTTTAAGACTTCCATTGTGTGCAAATACTCTGTAAAAATCAAGTACTTACCAGGAAATTTTTTGAGAATCTCTACTGTTGCTGTAATTTTTCTGACTCTTCTAATTCGGTTACAAAGTTTGACAAATTCTTTAAGTTTGAGTCTGACTTTATCTGAATAATCTTCACGGGCAATCATTTTCAAAAGCGTTGACTTTACTGCTTGAGGCGAACTACAAACTGAGCGTTGGAGTGTAATTAATGAGAGAATTCTGAATTGGTCATTTGAATCTCTGTCGAGTTCCCAACGAATATACTCGCTAATTTCATTGTAAAGTTTTTGCTCAGCAGGAAAGAAATTTAAGTGATAAATCCCACCTCGTCTTTGCGGAAGCCTGATTCCAACTTTGTCCCTTCTGTTACGAATCATAATTTCTTTGAGTAAACGTTTTAGTTGTGCAGGATTCGATGGCTTTCTTGGGTCAACTTTTGAGACGTAGTTCTTTTTAAAATTACGAATTGTTCCAAGTAGTCCAGGTTTTAGAATTGTAACAAGGCTGTAAAGCTCGGTCAAATCATTGTGAACAGGAGTCGCTGTGAGCATCAAAACGTATTTCTTCTTGACTTGATTAATGAATTTGAAAAGAATTGTTGAGCGATTTTTGAGTCTGTGTGCTTCGTCAATTATTAACAAATCGAAATTTTGTTCTAAGACGTATTTGCCTTGGCTTTTGCTTTTTGCAAAATCCAAAGAAGCTACAATTTTATCTGCTTGCCAATCTTCGGGTTTGTTTGGAATTGTAAATTTTTCGCCAAATTTTACAAGAAGTTCATCTTGCCACTGACCAACAATTGAAGCTGGAGTAAGAATCAAAATCCTTCTTACAAGATTTCTTTCGACTAGTTCTTTGAGAATTAAACCTGCTTCGATTGTTTTACCAAGCCCAACTTCGTCTGCAAGCAAAACTTGTCCACGCATTTTGGAAAGTGCTTTCAGAGCAGTTCGGATTTGGTAGTCGTAATGATTAATGTCTAAGTCGGGAAGAGTGATGAGTCTGTCAAAGCCAAAACTCAAGTTTGCCTTTTCGGCTTCAAGTCTTAGTTTGTAATTTTCAAAGGAGTCATATTTTTTTTTGCGGAGAACGTGTTTGTAATCGCCAACAAGTGAAATTTCAGTTTCAGGAATTTTGATTCCTTCTTTGGCAAAAAAGTTGAGTTGAATTGGTGCAACTTCAAAGTTAAAACCACATCGAAAACATTCAGAGATGTCTTCTTGGTCAAGCCAACCACATTGCGGACAACGTTTTGAGGCTTTAGATTCGTTTTCTTGGTCATCAGAGTTAGAATCACTTTCAGCAGTCGGAACTTGAATCCATTCAAACTGTTCTTCAAAAGAATCGGGCATTTACAAATCTCGCTTTTCAAAATTGAACTCGAAATTTAATTTTTTGTCCGTTCTTTTGCACTAAAAATAAAAATTAGTATTTAGTTTTGTACATAAAAAAAGCGGTGAAGAAAAACTCCACCGCTTTTTAAAAATCCCAAAAGAAAGCTATTTAAGGAAAACAGCTTTTTTAATGTCTGTGAAATCATTTGCTTTTAATTTGTAAAAATAAACCCCTGAAGAAACAGATTTTCCATTTGAATCAGTTCCATTCCAGTTCACATTGTATTCATTTCCACCTGCATATTTTTCATTACTAACTAAAGTATTGATTAACTGACCTTTAGTATTGTAAATATCCAAAGAAACATTTGCATCATTTGTAAGTGAGAATGAAATTGTTGTAGAAGGATTGAATGGGTTTGGATAATTTTGTTTTAGTTTGTAACGTAAGTTTTTAGAACCTTCATTTATAACGCTTGCTCTTACTAAAACACTTTCATCATAAATTGTTGTAACATTATCAAAGTCAACATCTGCTACCCAATAGTAATAATCTTTGTCAGCAGGAAAACTAATTGAATAGTTTTGTTCAGAAGCTGAATTTGAGTTTTGACTTCTGAGAGCAGGGAAGTTTTTATAACTCATAAAAACATTTTCAGTTTTAGGCATTTCATTGGTTTTGGTTCTGTAAATGTTGAAACCTGTATTGTTGTCTTCAGAAGAAGTTATCCAATTAAGGTTCACATTTCCGTCTCTGTAGTTTCCAGCAAATTCAGACATCGAAACAGAAAGAGGAGCGTCAGCAATCAAATGAACTCTAATTTCTCCACCACCATGAGCTGATGTATGAATGTTTAGGTAAACTAAACCACCAAGCAAATGTGCTTCGTTTGCACCAGAAAAATCATCAGCTTCAGGTCCTGCTGAGCCAGAAGTTGTTCCTGCTCCTGTTGGGATTGGAGGAGAAGTTCCGACTAAAACTCCACCATTTGCACCTTGAACTGCTGGTCCGTGGAAATGTGAGGTCGTAATTGTTCCTTCTAAGTTATTCCAAGTGGCAGACCAAGTTAATAAACCTGTTGCATCGTCATAAGAACCATTAAAAACTCCTGTTGCAGCAGAGCCTGTTCCATTGTCAGCTGAACTGATAACAAGGTTTGTAAAAGTTGTTACTGCACCGAAAGCAAATCCACTCATTGCAACAATTCCTGTTGCTGCTAAAAGTGAAGTCATTAGTTTTTTGGCTGTTTTTTTCATAACAAAATCCTTTGGTAAAAGTTAAAGTGATTGTTTGTTGTAACAAATATAGTTACAAAAAATTATAACTGTAAAGTAATTTTTTAAAATTTTTAATTTTGACACTTGTCGATTTGTTGTTGGATTTCTTCAACTTCACTAAAAGTCAATTCATACGCTTCTTCGAAAGCCATTTGCCATTTCTCGCAAGATTTTGCTTCATTTAATTTTGAAGAAATCATCGCTGAGTGAAGTAAAACGCTTGGTTCTTTGCTAAGCTTTAGAGCCTTTTCTGAAAACTCTTTTGCTAATTTTAAATCACCTTTTTGTAAGTAAACATAACTTAAGCAGTCAAAAGATTCTCTTGTTGGTCTGCGTTCGAAATCTCTTTTTGCCAATTTTAAAGCTAAGTTGATTTTGTTAGAGTCTTCAGAGTAGATTAAAGCTAAAGGTCTGTCAAACCAACCATTTAATTTCTCATCTGAGTTTTCGGCAATAAAGATAAAATTTTCTTCTGATTTCTTTGAGTCTTCCAATTTTCCCAAATTTCTTTGAATTTCAGAGAGCATCAAATAAGTTTCTGGTTCTGCTCCCCAAAGTAAAGAAGTTTCATAAATTTTGTGTGCAAGTTCAAGATTCTTGTCTTCTTTGTAAACAATCCAACCGATTGCATCTAACAAACCTGCATTTACTTCAATTGCCAAACCTTTGAAAAGAAATTCAACTGCAAGTTTTGGATTTCCAGTGTGTCCGCTCAAGTCCGCTAAGCGAAAGTAACACCAAGCTAAATTTGATTTCGGGTAAATTTTGTGCTTGTCATTCAAAAGAATTTTCTCAGCTTTAAGCATAGTTTCAAAAGCTTTTCCGCCGCTTCCCTCAAAATCTTGCAAAGCTGCTAATCTTGTTAGGTAAAAGAAATCTTCTTTTGCTTCTACTTTTGCCAAATGTTTTTTTGCTATTTCAATTTCACCAAGTTCACGAAATGCGTCGAATGCGTAAGCGTGAAGATAATTTTTACCTCTCAAACGAATTTCATTTTCAATTGCTTCGGAGGCTCCCTTAAAATTGTGAATGTTTGAATTGTAAAAGTATAGGTTTAAGTAAATTCTATTAAACGAAGGTTCTTTCTGCCGAATCTCTTCTAAAAGTTTACCTGCTTTGAGTAAGTCTTTTGGGTCGTTTTTTTCTTTAAATTTTGCTAAAAAACTTCCTGCAAGTGCATTTGTTGTAAAAGCATCAAATTTCTCTTTTTTGACTTTTTGCTGAAAAAGTTTGTCTTCAAGAAATTGAATTTCATTGTCTTGTGATGAGGTAATTGAAGCGGGAGTTTCTAAAATTTTTAATATTTTTTCTGCTTGAACTAAAGGTTCTTTAGAAAAACTGAGTTGTAAAGAAATTAGAATTAGTAAAATTGATAAATATTTTTTCATTTTTTGTCCTAAAAATAATAGTAAGGAATAGAATTAAATCTATTCCTTACAATAAAAGCCATAAGAGAAGGGGATTAAATTCCTACTAAAGAATTCTATTTTTTACTTAATGAAAGTAGCTTTTTTGATTTCTGAGTAACCTAAAGATTTGATTTGGTAGAGGTAAGTTCCGCTACTTACTAAATTTCCTTGGTTGTCAGTTCCGTCCCAAGCAACTTCGTGCAATTGTGCTTCTTCGTAATCCACATTGTTTACTAAAGTTTTGACAAGTTGTCCTTTGAAGTTGAATACTTGGATGTTAACAGGTGCAGTTCTTGCAATTGAGAACTGAATTGTGGTTGAAGGGTTGAAAGGGTTCGGGAAGTTTTGGTTCAATCTGTAACTACGAGTAATTGGACCTTCTTCGTGTTCGACTTTTACAAGAATATTTTCTTCAAAAAGAGTTACAATGTTTCCTTCTTCAACGTCAGCTATCCAGTAGTAGTAAGAATCATCAGTTTTGAAAGTGAAGTTGTAAAATTGTTCTGAAGCTGAGTTTGGGTTTTGACTTCTAAGTTCAGCAAATTTTTCATAAGAAAAAGTTGGTGTATCTAAGTTAGGAATTTCATTGTTTTTAGTTCTGTAAATGTTGAAACCTAAGTTTTTGTTTTCAGAAGAAGTTGACCAATTAAGAGTTACTTTTCCGTTTGAGTAATTTCCGTTAAAAGAAGTAAGTTCAACAGAAAGAGGAGTGTCAGCAGCTAAGTAAGGAAAACTTCCTGAAAATGCTTTGTCGTTTGCACCAACTCCGTCAGAGGCAAAGTTTGTCGGAGCAGTTCCGAGGACTGCGAATAAAGAAAGGTCAATTACGTCATCAGCTAAAGCTCTTCCACCAGAATTTCCTGCACCAAGTTCGATTCCTAAGTAACTACTTCCAGCTAAAGTTGGATTGTACTGAATTACGTCAGGTAAAAGCACGCTTGTCAAAGTTGCAGGTGGAAAAGGTTGTGCAGAGTGAGTAACGTTGTTTGCGTGAAAAGATCCTGTTGTTCCGTCGCTAAGAGCAGTAAGAATTGAAGTCATTTTAGTTGAAGCATTTCCTCCATCAGTTGAAGGAGCTGAACTGTTGAAAGTGTCTCCGTCAGGAGCTCCAAAAAGTCCAACGTAACCGGCAGGTTTGTAGAAAACTGTGTTAAGAGCAGGTTTTCCCATTCTGTCAAATTGGTCGAAATTTCCACCACCACCATCAGTAGCACTTGTTGCCCAAACTCCGAATTGTCCAGCAGGAAGAGCAGAGTCGTTCACTTCAACTACAATTGCAGTTACGTTTGAGCCAGCGAAAGAATCTGTTCCACTGATTGTCCCGTCAACTGTTCCGTCTGCTTCATCAAAGTCAACGTTGTAAACACTTGCTTCAACAGTTGTAAAAGCTCCGAAGTCGAAGAAAAACGGATCGTCAGCGAGTGCAATACTTGCATCAACAATATCACCACTTGAACCTGTTGGAGTTCCCAAAACTGCAGTTGCAGAAGTTGCTCCAACTGTGTTAGAAGAAGTTCCTGTTGTATAACCTGCGATTGAACCAACTGCCAAAACATCACTTACAGAATAATTTGCACCGGAAGGTGTAACTTGAATTACAAAATCTTCAACGTTGTCGCCATTGCTGTCAATTTTAAATTGGTAAAGAGCTCCGTCAGCAACATTTAACGGATTTCCTGGAGCAGTAAAACCACTTACTGTCATTATGAAAACTGTTTGTGAGGCACTTGCACCTTCAAAGACGTAAACGTCAGCGATGTCAAGATTTGGAGTTCCTGCGACTGCTGGAGAATCAACGTGATCAGCTGCGAGAACCGAACTTGCTAATCCTAAAGCAAGAATCGAGGATAAGGTTTTTTGCATTGGCTTCATTTAAGAATCCCTTTCGATTGTAGTTAGTGTGAAATTGTTTAGGTCTAATCTAAGGGAAATGAAAGTGAGTCTCTACGTGATTAATGGGAAAGTATGTGTGAAAATTGCGAAAGAGCAATTTTGTTGGCTTTTGCAAAATTTTGGTATTAATTTGTGCCAAACAAAAAGCTATAAAGATTGCCAAATGGAAGAAGTTTCCAAAAAACAAAATCAAATTTTGAATTTCAAAAACTACGTTATTCAACTTTATTACAATGATAAAGTTATTGAACGAGGAGAGCATTCTCACGACGAAATTGAGCTAATTATTCCTCTTAATTTGAAGAATGAGAACCTCACAATGCCGAACCTTTACCGAGTTGTGAACGCCACGAATCCACACAGTTTTTCCTCTAAAGAATTGCCTTGTGACCAATATTTGTTAATTTTTATTCCGCCTGAAAAAATCGAAGAACACTCTTACGAGCTTGAGGGGAAAAATAAGAAAATCGAATTTCAGGATTTCACAAGATTACAACCCTTAGAGTTTAACATAATTTGTAAATCATTTAGAAGAGAGCTGATTTCTAATTCTTATGGCAAGAACCTTTTGATTGATTTGTTTCTTAACCAAATTGAGATTCACTTGATTCGAGAAGTTTTTAACCTTACAAATGAAGACAAAACTCCAAAACTTGGTTCAAGAACTGGAATTCAGAGGTCTATTGATTTTATAAAGGAAAATTACAAAGAAGAAATGACAGTCGATGATTTGGCAGAAATTAGTGCAATGTCTAAGTATCACTTTATTTATACCTTCAAGAATTTCACTGGTGAAACTCCTTACCAATTTATTTTGAAAACAAGAATTGACGAATCAGTAAAACTTCTCAAAAAAGACTTACCAATTATTGATATTGCTTACAATGTTGGCTTCGGAGATGTTAGCCAATTCAACCGAGCTTTCAAAAAAGTAATGCTTACTTCTCCAACTCAGTTGAGGAAAGAACTTTAAAATTCATTTTAATTTTCTCTAATACTCCTTGTAGATTTTCAAAAATCATTTTGTTTTCAAATCTTAAAACTTTTATGCCGTAGGAATTTAAGATTTTCGTTCTTTGTTGGTCGTAAGTAAAATTTTCTTCATTAAAGTGAATTTTGCCGTCTAACTCAATTGCAAGTTTTTCACTTGGACAGTAAAAATCTAAAATAAAACTTCCGAAACTGTGTTGTCGCCTAAATTTTCTTCCTTCTAACTGAGAATTTTTCAGATAAATCCAAAGTCTTTTTTCTGCTTGAGTTGAGTTATTCCTTAGTTCTCTTCGAGCTTCTTTAAGGTATTTTTTGTTGTTTAATTTGTTAGTCATTTTAGCTTTCTCAATTTGATTCTAAATTTAACCATTTTTCTAACCACCTCTGAAAAAAATTCTCAACGCTTCGCTTGAATTTTATTCTGTCTCATCCTTTAAAAGTAGGAGAGATTTTGGTTGTGCGAAAGATAAAATTTTCTCCCCGCCTTTTTAAGGAGGGGAATTTATTCGTTTCAAACTTTAGTTTGCGAAAACGAATAAATGGGGGTGGTTAGACACACTTTAAATTTCAGTGCTATTTTTAACAAGTGTCTAACCACCTCTGAAAAAAATTCTCAACGCTTCGCTTGAATTTTATTCTGTCTCCTCCTTTAAAAGTAGGAGAGAAAATTTTCACTCTACTTCAATTTTATCAATTTCTTTCATTAATCTGTCTGTTTCGGTTAGTGCTACGATAATTTTTTGGTAGTGTAAAATATCTTCAAAATTCAATTTTCTGCCTTCTTCTCTACCTTTTGGTGAACGGTCTTTGAGCCATTTTTGTGCTGGTTGGTAACCTCCGATGTAAAATTCCCAAGCTACTAAAGGAACTTTGTCAAAATATTGTTGCTCGTTAATCCAGACTTTACCGAGTTTGTTTTGTTCATCTGTTAGTTGGAAACCCGGACTTTTGGCAGTGAGTTTGCGAGTAATTACGTTGTCGCCGTCTTGTGGGTAAGTTGTGATGAATTCTTCTACTTTTGAGGATTCTAACAAATGAATTTGTCTGAGTTCTCCGCCTAATTTTACTAATTCCCAAAAAATCTTTGTGGATTTTGGAAACGGGATTCTTGGGAAATCAATCTTTAAAAACTCTTTGTATTTTTCTCGGTAAGTTGGTGAGTGCAAAACGGCGTAAATGTAATCAAGAATGTCAATCGGTGCAAAAGTGTCTTCCGTTTCCTCTTTTTCGTTGGTGAATTTCAAGCCTACTTTTTTAGCAATTTTCGTTACAAGTTTCAAATCCAAATTCGGCTTTCTTACCTCTTCTGAAAATAAATCTTCTTTGTCAGAGTAAAGGTAAAGTGGGAAAGTATTTCCTCCACCTCTTCTATAAATATTTAAATCTGTCATAAATTTAGTAATAAAACCTAGATTCCAAGTCATTTGTCCAACAGCTAAACCTTGTCTTCCAAGCACTAATCCTAAGTTGTCTTTTTTAAAAAAGTGTTTCATAACATCACCTCTTGGCATACAATGAAAACCTTTTGATTTTCCTGTGAAGTATGTTTTTTTATTTTCAAAAGGACGGTAAGAAATAGTTGTAATGTTGTTGAAATCGCAATTACTTTTAATTAAATCTGCTTTTGCAAATTCAATTTTCCAATCTCTTACATCATTTCCAAGTTTAAATTTTTCTCTTGCAACTTCATTCTCCAATTCTAAAAAACTTTGAATGGTTGATATTACTTCTTCTTTAGTTTCGTGAATTGTAAAATGGTCTCTTGATGTTGCTACTCCAACTGAGTTGATTTGAAATAAATCAATTATTGAAATAAATTCGTCATAATTTTTCTTTACATCAAAATCTTTTGGAACGAAGTAAAAATTAGGTTTTACGTTTTGTAATTCATTCCAAGCAATTGTTTTAAGAGAATTTTTATTCAGAAATTCATATTTTTTATTTCGCTTTCCATAAAGGTCAAAATGAAAAACTTGAGCGAGTGTTTTACTTTTGGTTTCCTTCACAAAAATATTAATGCTTACGCCTTGCATAATGTCAAAAACATTTTGGTCAATACTTCCGTCAGGCGAAACTTCTTTTTTCTTAGAATTTCCGTGCAAATCAATTGTGTAAATTTTGTCAAAAGCTCTTAGCAGATTCCAACGCATTCCTCTAAAAGTTGGATTGTCAAGAAAACCGTGAGGATTGATGAAAGCCAAAATTCCTTCACCATTTTTTTCGATGTAAAACTGTGCGAAACGCATAAATTTTACGTAGTCGTCATTAATCCATTTAGGATTTCGTTCTTGCAATTTTTGTTTTCCACCCGGTTCTTTTTTGTAATCTTCCATTATTTTCATAATCCAATCACCTTTGTTTTTACTTTCTCCCAAATATGGTGGATTTCCAATAATACACATTACAGGATTGTCTCTTTTAATGTGATTCGCTTCGTTAGCTTCATTGCTAAGCCAACTTGCAAAAATAGTTCCTGTGTCAGGGTGATTTTCTTCCAAAGAATTTGTTAGGTAAATATTTAGTCTTTGGTTTTTCTTTGGCTTGTAACCTGTTTCGGTCAAAAGCATATCCAATTTTAAATGAGCCATTGAGTAAGAAGCCATAAGAAGTTCAAAACCGTTCAAACGTGGAATTAAATGTTCCTCAACGTAACCGTTCCAAGCACCTTGCATTTTTTTGAAATTTTGGTGGTAAATATTTTTTATGACTTCTGCAAGAAAAGTTCCTGTTCCAGTTGCAGGGTCAAGAATTTGGACTTTGTGAACTTCCTTTGTCTGCATTTTATTTTTACTACTGCCTTGAATTGGAACTTTGATTTTTGTTTTAGAAATGTCTGCCAAACCTTGTTTTAGCTCAAACTCCGTTTTAAGAATTTCGTCAACAGCACGAACAATAAAATTCACAACAGGTTCAGGCGTGTACCAAACTCCTCTTGATTTCCGAAGTTTTGGGTCGTACTCTGCCAAAAATGTTTCGTAAAAATGAATCATTGGGTCGTTTGTTTGGGTACTTTTTCCAAAGCTTTTCAGAAGTTCTTCAACATTTGTTGCTCTGAAAACTTCGGCGAGATTGTCAACAGTTCGTTTAATTCTTTCATCAATATCAGGACCTGCGACGTAACCAAAAAGTTTTCTCAAAAATGGATTGGATTTCGGAATGAGTTCAGCGGCTTCTTGGCGACTAAAGTCATTTAAAGAAGTGTCGTGCAAACGAGCGGCAAACATTCCGTAAGCAAGAGTTTGAGCGTAAATATCTGCGAATTCTTTTGTCTTTAAATCGTGAATTAGGAATGCTTTGAAAGTGTTGAATTGTTCTTTAAGCGAAGAATTTTCTTGAGATTTTTCATCAGAATTCAAAGCTCTTTCCAAAATGTCTTTTAGCAAACGAGCTTTTGCCGCCATCATTTCGGCGAGTTTTTTGGAGGATTTTATAGATTGCCCAAGAAATGAGCAAAAGTTTTGCAAAAGGTGTTTGAATTCCTCAAAATTTTCAGGAATCGGTTTAACCAACTCTTCTTCAATTTCTCCGATTTTTATTTCGTGAACCAAGTCGCCGTTTTGGAAAAACTGAAATTTCAAATAGTCGGTGATGATTAAATTATCAAGGGCTTTTCGGTAACGAGTAAACTGTTCTTTGTATTGTTTCGACTTTAGGTCTTTTCCAATGTCTTTTGCTTCGATGTAACCAATAGGAATTTTTCCTTTTGTGATTACGTAGTCAGGATTCCCACAATCTGTAACATTTGAAGGCTCATTTGTAATTTCAATTCCTTTAATCAATTCACGAATCAAAATTTCCAAATCGCTTCGATAAGAATGTTCCCTTGAAATTCCAGATTTGAAACGTGTATTAATTTTCTCAAGGTAATTTTGAATAGGCATTTACACTTCCTCTTCTAATTTTTTGGCTTTTGCGTAAATAAAGTTTAGTACCAAACTTAACGCTTTTTAACCACCCCCGAAAATAGAATTTCCCAAACTTCGTTTGTAAATCCTATTTTCTCCCCTCTTTAATCAAGGAGGGGATTTTTTCCGTTTCAAACTTTAGGTTGCGAAAACGAAAAAATGGGGTGGTTTCGCAGAACTTTAAATTTATTTCCAATTTAACCGTGTGTCTAACCACCTCTGAAAAAAATTACGAACCGCTTCGCTTGAATTTTTTTCTGTCTCCTCCTTTAAAAGGTGGAGAGTTTTAGTTTGTGAAAAGCACGACAATTTTTCTCTCCTTTTGAAGTCTTCAAAGTTTTCCTACCTAAAACTTTGAAAATTAACAAAATTAAAAAACTTCAATTCCTAAATAGGTATATGAGTCAGTGTTTCTCGCAATTTTTTTCTTTTTGGCTCTTCTCTTTCCTTTTCTCCACCATTTTTTTATGTCGTAATAGCCTTCAAAGTAATCTTCCAATTCAGCAAAAGAATTTTTGTCAATCATTTTTCTGACATTCTCATCTGTAATTTCGATTTCTTCGATTTCTTCCTCAGAAAGATTTTCCCAATCCTCATCTAAGTTTGCACGGTAAAAAGCAAAGCTGAAATTAAATTCTTTCTCTTCGAACCTTTCCGCCACTTCGCCTTCTTTCAAATTTTTAGCAATATTAAAATAATACCTTAATGCTTTTTTGGTGATTTTCCGAGAGTAACCATTTCCCCACCAATTTCTAATTTCACCAGAATATCTGTTTTCAAAATCTGTCAGAAGTTTTTCATTGAAAGTTCCTGCGAGGTCTCTGTCTATTTTTTCCAATTCGATTTTCTGTTTTTTAGTTAATTTCATTTCACCTAAAGCTGAACGCAAATTTACGAGTTTATCAGAATCTCCTTCAACAAGAGATTCCCTTAACCCGAATCTGTCGGTCAAATAGACAAAATATCTGTATGTGAAAAACCCGTCGCCGAATTCATTGTTGTATCTTAATTTCTCATTTTCAAGGTATCTAACATAACCTTTCCATTTGTCTCTGTATTTTGGGATTGTCCCAGCGTAAGCTCTTTTATGGGTTTTAAGAAAAACTTCTCCAACCGATAAATTTTTCAATTTCCATTTAGGAATATCGTAAAGTCCGCCAACTATTTTATCAATTCCAAGTTCCAAAGACCAAAAAATATCGGCATCAAGAAGGTCTTCAAAGTAAAGAAAGACCATTTCATTTTTGACGATTTTTATAAAATCAGTACGACCTGAAAGTGATTTTTCAAGTTTCAGACTTCTCGGTCTTTGTGGGCGATTTGTAGCTTCTAACGTGCATTCATAGTAATCATCAGAAAATGACACTACTTTTAAAATCACGTTATCTTTTTTTTCAACTTTTTTCATAGTTTTAGTAAAAATAATTTATTGTTTGTGTGAACTAAAATTCTATTGTTTTCTCATTTAAACAATTCCCACCACTTACTTTCGGGAAAATTTTCTTCACCTAAAACAAGTGGCTCTCCGATTTGTGGTGTGGAAATTGGCATTTTCATTTCGTGTGCTTTTGCAGTTACTCTTTCGATTGGGTCAGTCCAACTATGAGTTGCAAGTGTAAAAGCTCCCCAATGAATCGGTAAAATTAATTCTGCTTTTACATCAAATCCTGCTTGAACAGTTTCTTCGGGCATCAAATGAACATCTTTCCACAAAAGGTTGTACTGACCGCATTCCATAAGTCCAATGTCAAAAGGTCCGTACTTTTCGCCGATTTTCTTAAAATGTTCTCCGTAACCCCCGTCTCCACTAAAATAAATTTTATCATTTTTTCCAAGCAGAACCCAAGAACCCCATAAAGTGCAAGATTGGTCGTTCAAACCTCTTCCTGACATATGTCTTGAAGGAGTAAAAGCAATTTTAATTGAACCTAATTCGGCTTCATTCCACCAATCCATTTCGTGGATATTTTCAGATTTTATGCCCCAAACTCTCAAATGATTTCCGACTCCAAGCGGAGCAAAAAATTCTTTAGTTTTAGATTTTAATTTTTCAATCGAAGGATAATCCAAGTGGTCGTAATGGTCGTGAGAAATGAAAATTGCATCAATTTCTGGGAGTTCTTCAATTTCGATTGGCATTTCACTGTTGTATCTTTTTCTTCCCAAAAGTGAATGAGGTGCTGCGTAATCACTAAAAATTGGGTCGATTAAAATGATTTTCCCGTCTAACTCAATTAAAAATGTGGAATGTCCAAACCAAGTAATTCTTGCAAGTGAGTCGGGTTTACTGATTAAACTTTGTTGGTCAATTTTCTGAACTTTTATGTCGCTTTTTGGTGCAAGGTTAGGAACAGGTTGCAAAAATTCTTTGAGCATTTGACTAATGCTGTGGCAATCAACCAACATTTCTATTTCTTCAAAGTTTATAAATTTACCTTCTTCAAAATGACCAGTTTTTGCAAATTCAATTTTCTGTTTTTCTGTTAGGCTTCCACCAAATTGCGGACTCAAGTTGAGAAACAGAATTCCAATAATTAAAATTAATCCTAAAAATGAACCAATTGTAATTCCTAACCACTTTAAAAATTTCAAAATTTTACTTCTCAATTTCTGCTTTCTTGTCCAAAATTACGTTGATTGTTTCAAAAGGCATTTTTACGTCAGCTTTTACTAAAGTATCTAAAATCTGTTCTCTAAGTTTGAATCTGATTGGAATGTGTTTTTTCTCATCTTTAATCCAAACCCTAAAAATGAGTTCAATGTTAAAATCTTTAATGTCATTCAGAACGATTTCAGGAGCAGGTTCTGCTAAATAAATTTCTTTGTCTTGCACAATTTCAAACAACTTTTCTCTAATGTTTTCAAGGTTTTCAGAAACGTCAACTGTAAATTTGATGTCAATTCTTAGATTGGGGAAATTCGTGTAAGAGGCAACCATTGAGTTGACAATTTGAGTGTTTGGGATTGCAATCATTTTTCCGTCAATTGTGCTAACTCTTGTTGACCTCATTGTAATTTGCTCGACTTTTCCGTACTGACCATTGATTTCAATCAAATCGCCGATTACAAAAGGTCTGTCCCAAAAGATGAACAATCCTGAAATTATGTTTGAAAGTGCATCTTTTGCAGCAAAACCGATTGTCAGACCTGCGACTCCAAGACTTGCCAAAATCGAACCTGTGTTAATTCCGACTTGAGACAAAGCCGTAATTATTGCTATTAAAAAAATTACATTTTTGGTAATCTGAATTATGAAACTCTGAATTGTTGTGTCTAAGTCAATTCTTTTAAATGAAACTTTAAGCAGTTTGTCAATGATTTTCCAGAAAATTACAAAAAACAAAATCACAAAAAATGATGCAACTAAACTTGGGAAAAAATCCACAAATTTCGCAGTCATTTGTTCGTAAGAAAATAAGTGAAGTAGTTTTTCCGAAATTGTATCCATTAAATGAAACCTCCAAATGAGTTTTTAAAGTATTAGTTCTTTGCTAAAATATTTATGTCTTTGCTTTCGATGACTCTTTGCTCGTATCCATTTAGAACCACGTTAATCATTGCCTTTCCGATTGCTTGTGAAGTCGTGGTATGATTTGGGAAAATGACTTTTAGAATTGGATACAAATGTTTGGCAATTTGAATTCCAAAATCGTAAAGTCTGGTTTTTGATTTAACTTCGCCAATTGGTTGAATGTAAGCAGGTCGGAAAGCAAACGAGTTTTTGAATGGCATTGCAAGAATTGCATTTTCAGTTTTTCCTTTAACTCTTGCCCACATTGTTTTGCCTTTTTCCGAGCTGTCAGTTCCTGCTCCAGAAACGTAACAGAAAGTCATTTCTTTATTTTTTTCAAGTAAGGTTTTAGCAAAATTTATCGCTAAGTCGTAAGTAATTTTGGTGTAGTCTTCTTCCGACATTCCAATCGAAGAAATTCCCAAACTAAAGTAACAAGCGTTGTAATCTTCAAGTTCATTTTCGATTTCTTCTAAATTGTAAAAATCCTTGTGAATGATTTCTTTGAGTTTCTCGTGTTTTGTTCCGATAGTCTTGCGGTTGACTACAAGAACGGTTTCGACGTTCGGATTTTCTAAGCACTCAAGTAAAATCCCTTTTCCTACCATTCCTGTTGAGCCAGTGATAATTGCTTTAATTTTCATTAATTTTTTACGACTCTAAATCCAAAATGGTTGTTTCCTCTGTTCTCAAAATCAGAAGCTCTTGCATAAGTCAACAAAGTTGAAGAATGGTAATTCCAAGAACCGCCTCTTCTAACTCTTTTTGATTCTGTTCCAGAACTTGAATTGATTGGGTCAGTTACTCCTTCAGTGTAAAAACTTGCGTCGTAGTAGTCCAAACACCATTCCCAAACATTTCCGCCTAAATCGTAAAGCCCAAATGGATTTGGCGAGTAAGAACCAACTGCGATTGAATGTCCATTTGGATTGTAAACTCCAGGAGTGTCTCCGTTGTAATTTGCTTTGCCAGAATTCAAAGTTCCGTCATCAGTTGGATATTCGAGTTGTTGCCCACCTTTTGCTGCAAATTCCCATTGAGCTTCTGTTGGCAAACTAATTTCGTAAAATTCTGTGAAAGCAAAAGCTCCGTACCACTTTACCCAATTTACAGGAAAATCTGATTTCCCTGAATCTAAAAGTTCAAATTTATTTGTTGATGAATTGTAAGAAATCCAACTTTTGTTGTCGATGTGTTCTTCTTCTCCACCACTTGTGCAGCCGCCTGTTTCTCCTAATTGCAAAAATATTTGTCCACTATTCGGAGCGTCGCCGTTTCCGATTACCATATTTTCTGTGTAAACTCCACAAGGGTCGGCTGTTTGTTGTGCTTCAATTTTTATCCACCCTTTGTCATTTGCAGAATTTAGAAATTCTACGTACTCGGCATTCGTAATTTCTTTCTCTGAAATTTTAAAAGAAGAAACAGTTACACTAACTTCGGGAGCATCATTGCTCATAGTTGTTCCTCCCATCGTAAAAGTTCCACCTGAAATGTCTTTGAAAACAATGCTTGTTGGCAAAGTTGTGGTTGTTTCTGTTGGTTCTGTGTTTGAATCGTTATCACTACAACCGAATGATAAAATTCCACTGAAAAGAATTGCAAAAGCTATTTTTTGATTTTTCATTTTTCTTGAAAATTTAGTTGTTAGTTAAAAGTTGTTCAGAAATTACACATAAAGATTTAATTAAACAAAATTTAATTCTACCAAGCCATAAATCCATTTAATCTTACACTCTAAAATAAACGTATTCATTGAGTTAGAAAAAAAATTGAAAAACGATTGTTTTTACCTTACATTTCGCAAAAATTTTACGAAAGAACTTTAATGTCAAAATATGGAAAACACGTTTTTATTTGCACAAACGAAAGACCTGAAGGAAGTCCAAGAGGTTGTTGTGCAAACCAAGATTCTGCTGAAATTCAAATCAAAATGAAAGCAGAGCTTAAAAAACGTGGAATGAGTAAACAAATCCGTGCAAACAAAGCAGGTTGTTTGAACTTTTGTGAACAAGGTCCTGTTGTAGTTGTTTATCCTGAAGGAACTTGGTACAAAGGAGTTTCAGCAGAGGACGTTGAAGAAATTGTAGAATCTCATTTAATAAATGACGAGCCTGTCGAAAGATTAATTTTTAAATAAAAACTTAGGAAATAAAATGTCTGAAAAAATCGAAATCAAAGTTGCACACAGTCCTGATTCTGACGATGCATTTATGTTTTATGCTTTGGCGAATGATAAATTGGATACCGGAAATTTAGAGTTCACTCACAAGTTAGTTGACATAGAATCGCTTAACCAAATGGCTTTAGATAATCCACATTACGAAGTTACAGCTCTTTCTTTTCACGCTTATGCTTACTTGTCTGATAAATACGCAGTTTTACCAAGTGGCGGTTCAATGGGTGAAAATTACGGTCCAATGATTGTTGCAAAAAAAGACCTTACAATTGAAGATTTAAAAGGAATGACAATCGCAATTCCAGGTGAAATGACAAGTGCTTACTTAGCTCTCAAATTATTTTTGCCTGATTGTAAAACCGTAACTTACGACTTTAATAAAATTATGGATGCAATCGAAAAAGGTGAAGTCGAAGCTGGTTTAATCATTCACGAAGGACAAGTTCTTTACGAATCAATGGGATTCAAAAAAATTGTTGACCTTGGAGAATGGTGGCACGAAAGAACTAACGGTTTACCACTTCCACTTGGCTGTAATGGAATTAGAAAAGACTTAGGAATGGACACGATGAAAGAAGTTTCAAGACTTCTTAAAGCAAGCATTCAACACGCTCTTGACAATCGCGAAGATGCTTTGAATTACGCTTTGACTTTTGCTCGTGGAATGGATCCGAAAATGGCAGACAAATTTGTTGGAATGTACGTCAATAACTTAACTCTTGATTACGGAGCAGATGGAAGAAAAGCTATCCAACTTTTACTCGATGAAGGTTACGAAAAAGGAATAATTCCTAACAAAGTAACTGTCGAGTTTATCGATTAAGCTAAAGAATTTACTCCAAGTGAATTTTTTAATTGAAACAGAAAGGCTTCGGCTCAGAAAGTTTTTACCAAAAGATTCACTTGGCTTTTTTCATCTTAACAATGACCCGAAAGTTTTAGAATTTACGGGTGATTCTCCTTTCGCATCAGAAAACAAAGCACTAAAATTTATCCAAAATTATGATCATTACCAAAAATTTAGATTTGGTAGATGGAGTGTAATTTTAAAGGAAAACCAAAAGTCCATCGGCTTTTGTGGGCTAAAGTTCACAGAAGAATTAAATGAAATTGATTTAGGTTTTAGATTTTTCCAAGAACATTGGAACAAAGGTTTTGCAACAGAATCCTCAAAGGCTGTTTTAGATTTTGCATTTTTAGAACTAAAATTAGAAAGAATCGTAGCAAGAGCAATGCCCGAAAACAAAGCATCAATTCGAGTTATCGAAAAACTCGGAATGAACTTTGTCGAAGAACGAATTTCTGAAAATGCGAAATGGTTAATTTTTGAGAAGTTAAATGAAAACCTTTAGTCTATTTTTTTTACTTTTGTTGTTCTGTTTTGAAGTTTTTGCACATCAAGGTTTTGGAATTTTGGTTGACGAGTCTGAAAATATTTTTTTCACAGACATCTCACGGCAAACAATTTGGAAAATTGATAAAAACAAGAATCTCATTCCTTTAGCAAAGGAATTTTGGTCGCATCAAATTTGTTTTGATAAAAGCCAAAATCTTTACTTCACAAACGAAGAGGTTGTAAAGGGAAAAAACGGACACAGTCTGTGGAAACTTTCAAAAAGCGGCAACTTAAAGCAAGTTATTCCACCGACTTCAAGAGACAAATTTATTTCGGATATTTTTTTAGTCTCCGAAAATGAAGAATTGGTTTTGGCGACTAATTCTAAACTATTTTTTGCACCAAATCTAGAAAACTTAGAGTCACTTTCTATTTTAAAAGAAGGTTTTGAAAGTATCCGCTCAATTTTCAATTTTGGCGATAAAATTTATGTCGTTGATGGAGATAAAATTAAAATCCTTAGTAATGAGAAAGTCGTTACTTTAGCTGAGAATTTAGTTGAAAAAGATGTGTCTAATATTTCAATGAATTTTATTCCAAACCCTAAAACCATAAATCGGTTGTTTGGGTTAGCGGTTGACGAAAGTGAAAATGTTTTTGTCGCTTACTTTGGAAACTCTCAAATCTTAAAAATAGATTCAAAAGGTGAAAAGAGTGTTTTTTATCAATCAAAAGACTCTTGGTCGCCTGTTGGAATTGCAATTTCAGAGAATGGATTAGTTGTCAAAGAGTCAAAATTTGTTGAAAAGGTTGGTTGGCTTGGACCAAAAATCATAAAAGTTTCTTGGGATAAAAAAGTAGAAGAAATTTTGAAACTTAAAGATTAAGTTAGACTTGCAATTTGGGCAAAAATAAAAATGAAAACAAACTGAGAGAGTTTGATGAAAAAATTACGCATTGGAATTGATGCAACTGCTTTACCACCGAATCTTTCAGGAGCAGGAAAATATATTTTTCAACTAATTTTAAACCTTTCAAAGATTGACACCGAAAATGAATATTTCATTTTTACAAATTCCCGAATTTTTTTTTCTAAAATTAAAAATCCGAATTTCAGATTTCAAGAATTCAACTTTACAAGTAGATTAAAAAGAATTTTGTGGGAGCAAAACTCCTTACCAAAATTTACAAAAGAGCTCAAACTTGACATTCTCCATTCACCTCACTACACTTTTCCACTTAAAAAATTGTCTTGCAAAAAAGTAGTTACAATTCACGACTTGACTTTTTTCCTTTTTCCCACACTTCACTTAAAAAGTAAAAGAATCTTTTTTCAGAAATTCACAGAACTTGCCACCAAAAAAGCAGATAAAATTCTAACTGTTTCAGAAAATACCAAAAAAGATTTAGTAAGATTTTTCCCAAAAAGTGCAAGTAAAACTGTTTCAACTTCACTTGGAATTGGTGAACATTTTAAAATCGGTTCAAAGAATTTAGAATTCTTGAAAAAAAATGATTTGAGTGAAAATTATTTACTTTGTGTTGGAACGATTGAACCTCGTAAAAATGTGGAGACTTTACTTCTAGCTTACAAAAATTTACTTGAGCAAAAGAAGATTTATGAAAAGTTGGTTTTGGTGGGTCAATTCGGTTGGAAATATGAAAAAGTAAAATCACTCTTGAAAGAACCTTTACTCACTAAAAATGTCAAACATTTTGGTTTCGTGAATGAAACTGATTTGGTGAAATTTTACCAAAATGCAAAAGCTGTTATTTACCCTTCAATTTACGAAGGTTTTGGATTTCCACCCTTGGAAGCTCTTGCTTGTGGAAAACCTGTTTTTAGTGGAAATAATTCTGCAATTGAAGAAAATGTTAGGGATTTAGCTTTGCTTTTAGATTGTGGAAAAGTAGCAGAAGTTGAAAATGGGATTATTGAAATTTTGCAAAATGAAAATTGGAAGCAGATTGCCGAAGATTCTGCTGAAAGAATTGACAAAGATTTTTCTTGGCAAAGAACGGCTGAAAAGACTTTAGAAGTTTACCGAAGTGTTACTTTGTAAATTCACAGAAATTTTTAACTTTTCTTTTTCGGTTTAGCTAACTAAAATGATTACTTAAATAAAGAATGTAAAAAACTTAGGAATTTCCTTATGGAATGGGAGAAACTCCAAGAAATAGCAAGCGGAACGTTTGGTACAGTTTACAAAGTGCAAAATGTAAAAACAGAAGAAATCGCTGCTTTAAAAATAATTCACCAAAATTTCAGAAATGTCAAAGACAAGAAACGCATAAAACGTGGTTTTGAGTCAGCCTCAAAAGTAACTCACACAAATTGTGTCCGAATGTTAGATTGGGTAGAAACTGATTCGGAAGTAGGTTTCTTGATGGAGTTCGTTGAAGGAAAACCAATTTTTCTTGTAGGGAACAAAAATTTTTGTTCCCTACAAGAGACAATCACCAAAATAATTCAAATTTGCAATGGTCTTGAAGCTCTTCATTCACAAGGAATTACTCACAGAGACCTCAAACCTGAAAATATTCTCGTTACTTCAGAAGGCAAAATAAAAATCACAGATTTTGACTTGCTGAAACTTGATGATGCATCGGCATTAACAATGACAGGAGCATTTATCGGGACAGCAAAATATGCTTCACCTGAGCAATGCAAAGATGCAGGCAGAATAGATTTTCGTAGCGACCTTTACTCGTTAGGTGTAATTTTTTACGAACTTGTAACAGGTCGCCTTCCTTTCAATGGTAAAAATTTTATGGAGATTGCACTTGGACACATTCGTTCACCTTTGATTTCTCCAAGACAGTATTCGCCTGAACTTCCGAGTGAGGTTGAAAAAATCATTCTTAAACTTTTGGAAAAAGAACCTGCAAATAGATTTCAGACAGCAAGAGAAGTTGCAAGAGCTTTAGACAAATTTTTAAATCAAAGTGAGGTTTTTGAAACGGAGAGTTCGACAGATTACTTGCTTTCACCGACATTTGTAGGACGCGAGAAACAACTTCACCAACTTGAGAATTCTTTTACGAAAGTAACAAACAAGGAAGGGCAGTCAGTTATTCTTCTCGGAGAATCAGGAATTGGAAAGTCAAGATTGGTTGAAGAGTTTAAAATTGGCTTGAATCTTCACAAAACCATAAATTTTTCTACAAAATTTAGAATTGAAGGAAGTGTCTTTGAAGGCTTACAAAAGCTAATTCTTGAAATGCTCGACTCTTTGAGGAAAATTTCACCAGAAGAACAAGCAGAAATTTTGGGTCGGCTTGGTTACGATTTATTAAAGATTGCACCACAAATTTCAGAATTTAGTGTTAGCTCATATTTGAAAGAACTTACTGAACTTAGTGGAAATGGAGCAGAGTTTAGGCTTTTTGATGCTTTTAAAACTTTTTTACAGAATTATTCAGAATTTCAAAAAAGCTCTTTGGTAATCATTCTTGAAGATTTGCAATGGGCAGACGAAATTAGCTCCCGTTTTTTTCAATATGCTTCGAGGAATTTAAAAGATTCAAAAATTATGCTACTTGGAACTTGTCGAAAAGAGGAGTTAGAAAAATCCTATTTTTCAAGTGTCTTTTCTCAATTAAATACTCAAAGAATCTTACAAGTTATAGAACTCAAAAGTTTGGAAGTCGAATCAATAAGCGAAATGCTTACTTCGATGTTAGGAAAAGCCGATAACGTAAATACGAAAATTTCAGAAGAGATTCTCAAGCAAACAAATGGGAACCCACTTTTTGTACAAGAAGTGATGTACCATCTTTTGAGCAATGAAAAATTGAGTAAGAAAAATGGTGCTTGGGATTTTAGTGAAGAAGCATTCAAAGATTTGCTTTTGCCTGAAACAGTGCAAAAAGTGATTTCTGAGAGGCTCCAAAATATTGGGCAAGAAATAAGAGAAGTGCTTCAAGTTGGAGCAGTTTTGGGAAGAAGTTTTAGTTCAGAAACTTTAGCGGAAATCTCACCAAAACATAAATTAAATCTCAATTTTTACCTCAGAGAAGCTAAAAGTAAAAGGCTAATCGAAGAAACTCAAAGCAAAAATTTTAGCTTTTTTCACGATGCTGTTAAGGAAACTTTAGAAAGCGATTTAGAAAAGGAAAAATTTCGTGAATTACACAGAAAAATTGGTGAAAAATTAGAAGCAAATTCTAAAAATATTGAATTTCGGTTGGAAGAACTGGCGAACCACTTTTACAAAGCTGAAGTTTTGGACAAAGCTTCTTTTTATTGTGAAAAGGCAGGTGAAGAGTCTTTCAAAAAATTTGCTTTTAGAGAAGCTCTAAATTTTTATGAAAAACTTTTTGAAGTCGCACAGAAATCTCAAAACACAGATTTAATTTTAAAAGGCTTAAGGAATAAAGCCGCAGTTTTGGAAAGATTTGGTAATTACACTCAATCTAAAGAAATTTTGGAAGAACTTTTGATTCTCTTGAAATACTCAGGGGATAAAGAAAAGTTAGGTGAAACTTACAAAAATCTTGGAGTTCTTGAGTGGCGACAAAACAACAACGAAGAAGCACTTGAACTTTACGAAAAAGCATTTGAACTTTTGCAAGACTCTAAAGATTTAAAATTGCTTGGTGGACTTTATGGGAATTTTGGTTTGGTTCATTTTAATTTGAGTGAATTTGAAAAAGCGATGGAATTTTATAGCAAACAATTAAAAATGTGTGAAATTCTAAACGATAAACACGGTTTTTCAAAAGTTCTCGGTAAAATTGCAGAAGTCCATAGACAGAAAAGCGAGTTTGAAAAAGCGATTGAAGTTTCTGAAAAATCACTAAGTATTTGTGAAGAAATTAACAACAAAATCGAGTTTGCAGTCATTAAAGGAAATTTGAGCATAATTTATTTCCAACGTGGAGATTTGGCAAAGGCTCGTGAACTTTCATTAGAACAATTAAAAATAGACGAAGAATTAGGAAACAAAGAAGGAATTGCAAGAGCGAGTAGTTATCTCGGAAATATTTTTTGGAAAGAAGGGGATTTTGATTCGGCTGTTGATTCTTACAAAAAATGTGAGTCAATCGGAAATGAAATTGGAATGAAGTCTGCCTTAAACGTTGCTTACTCGAACTTGGGCATAATTTTTATGGAAAAAGGTGATTATGAAAATTCAATTCTTCATTATCAAAAAGCTCTTGAACATTCCAAATTAATTGGACTCAAAGACGTTCAAACAATCGCTTACGGAAATTTGGCAGAAGTTTATAGAAAAAAAGGTGAGTTTGAAAAATCTTTAGAACACTGCGAAAAGGCAATCGAAATTTCAGAAGAAATTGGAAACAAATACACTTTAGCTTATTGGTTTTTAGAAAAAGCACAAAATTTTTATCTGTTAGAAAATTACAAAAAAGCTAAAGAGTTTTGCACGAAAGCAAAGGATTTGGCAACAAGTCTCAAAGTCAAAGAATTAGAAATTTCCACTAAAATTCTTAAAGCAAAAGTTGAATTTGTTTCAGGAATTCAAAAGGAAGCAATTCAAGACCTTTACTCACTTCAGAGTGAAGTTAAGGACGAAGAAACACTTGCTGAAATTCACTACGAAATTTTTATTTTAGTACAAAAAGGGCAGTCTTCAGGAGAGTTTTTACAAACTGAAATTCCTCTTCGGACTCACCAAACTAAAGCTCTTACAACTTTCAAAAAAATCTACGAACAGAACAAAAAATTTGATTTAAAACTAAAGATTGAAGAATTAGAATCTAATTCTATTGCTTCCTTTGAACTTCACTCCGAGTTGCTTACGAATTTAGTACAATTTATGAGCCCAGAAAGTGCGTTTAGTGAATTACTTCGATTTCTGACAGTAAAGTGCCAAGCAAACACTTGTGAAATAATTTTGAAAAATGAGGAAACAGGGGAACTTGAAGTAAGTGCCGTTTCGCCAAACTTACGAGAAGAAGATGCAGAATTCAGCTACACAATTCTTACAAGTTCAATCGAAAATAACAAAGCACTTTGCA
>QQUF01000015.1 GCA_008501735.1 Calditrichota bacterium
ATTCAGCAAAGATTGACCACAGAAGCGACCTTTACTCACTTGGAGTTCTTTTTTACCAACTGGTTTGTGGAAAAGTTCCTTTTGAAGGAGATTCTTTGGCAGAAATAGCACTTGCTCACATCAGAACTCCACTAATTTCACCAAAACAGTTTGTTCCCGATTTACCGGAAGTTTTGAACACTGTGATTTCTAAACTTCTCAAGAAAAATCCCAAAGATAGATTCAATTCCTCTCAAGAAGTCTCAAAGATTTTAGATACTTTTCTTAAAGATGGAAAAGTAGAGAATCTTGAGACATTTGGAGATTTTCTTTTAACTCCGGGTTTTGTCGGAAGAAGGAAAGAATTCATAGTGCTGAACAAAATCTTCTCAGAAACAACAAACAAACTAAAAACCATTCTTATTTCAGGAGAACAAGGAGTTGGGAAAACAAAATTATGGAAAGAATTCAGACTTGGTTTACCACAAAACACAACTTTGGTTTTTGAGACAAAGTGCAGACAAAACTCCAACACTTTTGAATCTTTACAAATAATTCTCACAAAAGCCTTAGAGCAAATCGAAAATCTTTCATCAAAGGAACAAGCAGAGAAAATTGGCAGATTTGGAAGAGATTTGTCAAAGATTCTTCCACAATTAGAAAGCAAACTTTTTTACAAGCATTTGCCTGAACTTCAAACACTTGAAGGCAGTGATTCAGAGCTAAGACTTTTTGAAGCATATACAACTTTTCTGCAAAATATTCACAAAGAGAATCAAACTCTTGTATTCTTTTTTGACGATTTACAGTGGTTAAATGAACAAAGTTTAAAGTTTCTTGGTTACTTGTCAAGGAGCCTTTCTGGAAGTTCAGTTTTACTCATAGGAACAATAAGAGCTGGAGAAACTGAAAAAATCAAATCTGAAATTGAGGATTCAGAAATTCTTTCACTCGACAACTTCAACCTTGAAGAGGTAAGAGAATTTTTAACAAAAATGTTTGGAAAAACTGACCCTGTAAACACAAGATTTTGTGAAGAGATTTTAAAGCGAACAGGTGGCAATGTTTTGTTTGTTCAAGAGTTGCTGTATCACCTTTTGGAAACCAAGAAACTTAACAAAAAAGAAGGAGATTGGGATTTAGGGGAAGAAAGTTTCTCCGAGTTAAAGCTCCCAAAATCAATTCAAAGTGTAGTTGGAGAACGTCTTAATTTTCTACCAAGAGACTTAGTTAAACTTTTGGAACTTGGTTCACTACTTGGAAAATATTTCAATTCTGAAATTGTCTCAGGCATAGTCTCACAAGATGAAAGTAAAATTGATTCTAAACTCACAAGTTCAACACTCGAAGGTATTTTAGAGAAGGCGGAATCAGATGTTTTTGAATTTGTAAATGATTCATTTAGAGAGAGTCTTTCAAATTCAATCAAACCAACAATCAAGAAATCTTTACACAAGAAGATTGCGACTTACTTAGAGAAGAACTTTGATGAACTAGAAGTTTTGGAAGAACTTGCAAATCATTACTTTGAAGCAAATGCTAAGAAAAAGGCTTTGGTATTTTGTCTAAAATTGGGAGATAAGGCTTTTGAAAATAAAGTTTTCCAAAGTGCTTCAAAGCATTATCAAAAAGTAATTAATCTGATTGATGATTTGAAACAAGCCAAAAGTAATTTTGAAATTTATAAAAAATATGCTCAGACTTTAGCAAGCACAAATGAAGTTGACAAATCAGTTGAATTTTACAAAAAAGCAAGTGAACTAATTAGAAATGATGATGAGAAAAAAGTAGAAATATTAATTGGGCTTGGAAGAGTAAAAATATCAGCCGCAAAAATGGACGAAGCTGAAAGTCATTTAATTAAATCTTTGGAAATTTGCGAAAAGAACAATTTTTTTAACCAAAAAGTTGATGCACTTTCTGACTTAGGCGAAATTGAGTTTCAAAAAGGAAATTTCGACAAAACTGCAGAATACGCAAATCAAATTATTGAAATTTCTGAAAAAGAGGATTTGAAGAAATTAGTTGGCACTTCTTATGCACTTCTTGGAAATGTCGCAGGTCTTAAAGGGTATTTTGAAGAATCAATTGAATTGCATAAAAAAGACTTGGAAGTTCAGAATCTGTACGGAAGTAAAGTTAGAATATTTTGGGCAAAAGCTAGCCTTGCTAATTGTTACACAAGGTTTTACGAGTTTGAAAATTCCAAACCCATTTTGGAAGAATGTTTAATTTTATCCAAAGAAATTGGTTTCCCAAAAGGTATTTCTTTTGCTTTCGGTTCATTGGGAACAGGTTTTTACAGTAATGGAGAATTTGAAAAAGCTGTTGAGTATTTAAAAAACGCTGCAGAAATATCTCTCAAAGTCAAAGATAAAAACGGTTACACAAGTGCTAGAATTCAAACAGCGATTACTTACCACAAACTCGGAGAATTTGAAAAAAGCGAGGAATTGTTTTTAGAACAACTAAAAGTTACAAAAGAATCTGGTAAAGAAGATTTAACTCTATCAATTTTGCTTTCCGGATTTATCGATATGCTTACAGATGCAAAAAAATATGAATTTCTTTTAGAAATAGCAGAAGAAGCTATTCCTTTACTTACAAGAATGAAATCCTATTTTTATTTGTTAAATGTTTATTTCTATAAAGCAAATGCACTTTTTGAACTTGGTAAGTTTAATCTTTCAGAATCAACTTTTGAGGAAGCCTCTAAATATTTTGACCAAAAAATAAACATTGTGAATGCGAAACTTAGGTTGAAGATACTCAAACTTAAACTCGACTTTGAATTGCACAACAAAGAAAAGGCAATTAACGATTTAATTGAGATGCGAACCGATGATTCGATAACAAAAAATTTGTTTCAATGGGCTGTAGATTTTGAACTTTGTTTGCTTTACTCAAAGAATAATGAAACTCTTTTCCTTGATAAGAAACTTGACTTTTCCAAATTAAAAAATCAGACTTTAAATATTCTCAGAAAAAAATATGAAATGAAGCCTGAGTTTTTTAATAAAAACAAACTGGAAGTTCTTCAAAGCCTACAATTTCGCTCAACAGAAATTTACCCTGAGCTTATAAACTCACTAATAAATTGGATGAATCCTGAGACTGTTTTTGAAGAATTACTTAAGTTCTTACAAAAAGAAACAAATGCAAACAGTTGCCAAATTATTTTGCAAAATAAAAATAGGTTTGAAACTTGTGCTGTTTCACAGAATCTTAAATCTGATGAAATTGAATTTTCAAAATCAGTTCTTCAAAAAGCAATTGATTCAGAAATGCCAACTCTTCTCAAAAATGTTCTTGAAATTCCGGAGTTAAAAGAAAATCAAAGTGTAATTGGAAAAATCTTCCTTTCAGTTATTGCAGTGCCTTTAAAAGTGGAAAACAAAATTATCGGAGCTTTGTATCTTGACAGAACAAAAGTTGAAAAAGGATTCTTTTCAAACATTGATTTAGAAAAAGTAAATACTATTGCAAACTTACTTTCACCTGTCTTACAAAAACAAAATGAAGCTGTAAAAAGGAAAATCGACTCTGAAATTCAAAATCTCGGAATCTTCATTGGTCGAAGTAAAAAAATGGAAGAAGTTTACTCTGAAATCGAAAATGCTTCAAAGGTGAATTTCACTGTTTACATTCACGGAGAGACAGGAACGGGAAAAGAACTCGTTGCGAAATCCCTACATAAACTTAGCTCAAGAAGAAAAAATCCATTCGTCGCTGTGAACTGTTCTGCAATTCCAAAAGACTTAGCTGAAAGTGAACTTTTTGGTCACGAAAAAGGTGCTTTTAGTGGAGCAACTGCCACAAAAGAAGGAAAATTTGAACTTGCAAACAACGGAACTCTTTTCCTCGATGAAGTTGCAGAACTCTCTTTGGAGGTTCAATCAAAATTGCTTCGGGTTTTACAGGAAAAGGAAATTTGGCGAGTTGGTGGAAAAGGATCAAGAAAAATTGACGTTAGAATTGTAGTAGCAACTCACAAAAATCTTAGTGAAGAAGTAGAAAAAGGAAATTTCCGCGAAGACCTTTTTCACAGGCTTGATGTTTTAAAAATAGAAATTCCGCCACTTCGTGATAGGAAAGAAGACATTCCTTTACTTGCTTATCATTTTTTGGAAAAGTATGAAAATGAGATTGACAAAAAAGTTTATGGCTTTTCAAAAGATGCTTTAGACATTCTTAGTCAAAATGAATTCAAAGGAAATGTAAGAGAGTTAGAAAACGTCATTTTAAAGGCATTAGTCAAGTTTGAAGGCAATCGAGAACTAAGAGCAAATGATTTTAGTTTTGGCAAAAAACTAAAGCCACAAATTGACATTTCAGGAATCTCGCTAGATTCTTTAATCAAATCAATCTTACCATTTTTAGAGGGCAAGAATTTTGATGAAAAACTTTCGACTTTAGAAAAGGAAATCTTAGAAGAAACACTTTTCAAAAATAAAGGCAATAAAAGAAAGACTTCTAGAGATTTAAACATTAGTCGTAACAGGTTAGAAAGATTAGTGAGTAAGTACAATTTGTAATTTTTCCTCTTGGCTCTGCAACGGAGCCATTTAAATTCTTAAAAAACAATCAATATCAGTTTCTCAGAACTTTGGCTCTGAATCGAATCCAATAAACCTCAAAATATTGGCTCTGTTTTAGAGCCATTATATTTTACAACAACCTTTTACATTTTATCTAATCGATATAAAATCAATTACTTAGCAGCCTTACAATATAATTGGCATAAGCCTTGATTATATGTTTGATAGAATTATTCAAACTAATTTAAAGGTTACAAAATGCCTTACAAAATTATCCAAAGCAAAAACAAAGTAAATCTCAAAAAAAGAGAAGAATTAATGAAAACAATTTTTCTCACTCTTAGCGGCACTGCTCTGGCAGTTGAAATTCTGAATTCATTAGAAACCATACTTTTAACCCAATAAATTTTCAAAGGATTTTAAAATGAAAAACCTTACAAAAATACTTTTGACAATGAGCTTAGGCTTAACACTTGCAAGTAGCGTTTCGGCACAAAAAATGTATTATTCACTAGAAGGTAGCCAAAGATTAGACAGAGCAGATATTGATGGCTCAAATACTGAAACTTTGGTTTCAACAGGAGAAAATAACTACGGAACTGAAGTTGATTTGACAAACTCTAAAGTTTATTGGTGTACTTCAGACTTCACGAATTCAAAAATTAGAAGAGCAGATTTAGACGGTTCTAATGCAGAAATTATTGTCAATATTAACAATAACTTTTTTTTCCGTGATGTAGCAATAGATTTAACAAACTCAAAAGTCTATTGGACTGACGGTCTATTCGGTACAGGTGGAAAGATTCAAAGAGCGAATTTAGATGGTTCAAGTGTTGAAGATATTTTGACAAACCTTGATAGCCCAAGATCTATTGATATTGATGCAACAAACTCTAAAATATATTGGCAAGAAGACGGTTCTGCTAATAGAATAAGAAGAGCAGATTTAGATGGGTCTAATATCGAAAATTTAGTAACAGGGTTAGATAGTCCTGATGGTATTGCAGTAGATGTAACAAATTCTAAAATATATTGGAGTGAAGGTTCTGGTGGAAGTGCGACGATTAAGAAAGCTAATTTAGATGGTTCAAGTATTACAACCTTAATAACAAACGGTGCAAATGGACTCAATCGACCTAGAGGGATAGATATAGATGAGACTAATTCAAAAATGTATTTTGCAGATAGAAATGGAAATAAAATTCAAAGATCGGATTTAGATGGCTCAAATGTGGAAGATTTAGTAACATCTGGAATTAGTTCACCTTTCGGAGTTTCACTTGGGGTTACTGATACTCCACTTGCAGTTGAACTTGATTCATTCACAACTCGTCAAATTGAAAACGCTATTCAACTTTTTTGGTCAACTGCTTCTGAAAAAGATAATGAAGGATTCAACGTTTACAGAAAAACAGGAAATGGCTTCTACACTCAAATTGCTTCTTACAAAGGAAATTCTGAACTTCTCGGTGCTTTAAATTCTTCAACAAGCAACAATTACTCTTTCACTGACAATTCTGAACTTCGTAACGGTGAAACTTACACTTACTACATTTCTGATATTGAAACAAACGGACTCGAAACTAAACACGAAGAACAAGCACAAAGTGTTAGATTCACACTCAATGAAGAAATTGCTCAAACAAAACTTGACTACGTTTTAGCACAAAATTTCCCAAATCCTTTCAATCCAAGCACAAAGATTAATTTCCAAATTGCAAAAGAACAAGATGTTAAACTTGAAGTTTACAACTTAAAAGGTGAACTTGTAAAAGAGCTTGTGAATGAAAAAATGAACAAAGGTTCACACTCTGCAAAATGGAACGGAACAGACACCTTTGGAAACCAAGTTTCAAGTGGAACTTACTTCTACAAAATTTCAGCTGGTACTTTCATACAAACTAACAAAATGATTTTACTAAAATAAAATTTCTTACTCTCTAACTAAAAAGCCCAATGATTAATTTCTTTAGGCTTTTTAAGTAAGATAGTGGTCTTTATCATAAGCTTTTAGCCTGTTAGAAGCATTTGATTTAAATTTTTAACTTAACACTGGATTTTAAAATGAAAAATCTTACAAAAACTCTATTGACTTTAAGCTTAGGCTTAACATTTGCCACAAATGCTTCAGCACAAAAAATGTATATAGCTGATGGAACTGCTAATAATATTAAACGTTCTGATTTAGATGGGTCAAATATCTCAACATTAGTTTCAGCCGGAGTTACAAATCCTTATTCAATTGATGTAGGTATTACAATTTCCAAAATTTATTGGGGTGATATTGATGACGACAACATCAAACGTTCTGATTTAGACGGTTCAAATGTTGAGACAATAGTAACAACAACTGAATTAGCAACAGGAATGGGTACAATCGTAGATTTTGCAATTGATGAAGCAAATGCAAAATTGTATTGGGTTGATCTTTCAGGTGGTGGGTTCATAAGTAGAAGCAATTTAGATGGTTCAAGCCCAGAAAATCTTCTTACAAGTGCAAACGGTTTATCTACTCCAATGGGAATTGATATAGATGCAACTAATTCAAAATTATATTGGATTGATGACGGTACGAATAAAATTCAAAAATCCGATTTGGATGGTTCTAATATTGAAGATGTTCTAACTACTGGTATTTCATCACCACAAAATCTTGTTTTAGATGTCGCAAATTCACACATTTATTGGACAGAAATTTCTGATGACGAAATTAAGCGTGTAGATTTTGATGGAACAAATGTTACAGTAATTAATACTGATATACATCTCCCATATAAAATTGATATTGATTACAATAATTCTAAATTGGTTTGTACATCTTATGGACCCAATCTCATTAGTAGAATTGATTTAGACGGTTCAAATCATGAAGTAATCATAACTGGTGCAGATGGAGTTCTAGAAGGAAGACAAGTAGCTTTTGATTTTAGCGACACTCCTCTTGCGGTAGAACTTGATTCTTTCACTGCTCTTCAGATTGAAAATTCAATCCAACTTAACTGGACTACGGCTTCTGAAACTGAAAACGAAGGTTTCAATGTTTATAGAAGAATTGGAAATGGCTTTTACACTCAAATTGCTTCTTACATAGGTAACTCTGAACTTCTCGGTGCTTTAAACTCATCAGTTTCAAACAACTACACATTTGTTGACAATTCTGAACTCCGTAATGGTGATACTTACACTTACTACATTTCTGATGTTGAAACTAACGGACTTGAAACTAAGCACGAAAAAATGGCTCAAACTGTAAAGTTTACACTAAGCGAAGAAATTGCACAAAGCAAACTCGACTACGTTTTAGCACAAAACTTCCCGAATCCATTCAACCCAAACACAACAATTAATTTCCAAATTGCAAAAGAGCAAAGTGTAAAACTCGAAGTTTACAATCTCAAAGGTGAATTAGTTAAAGAACTCGTGAATGAAAAAATGAACAGAGGTTCACACTCTGCTAACTGGAACGGAACAGATAGTTTTTATAACCAAGTTTCAAGTGGAACTTACTTCTACAAAATTTCAGCAGGAACTTTCACACAAACTAACAAAATGATTTTACTCAAATAAAATTTTTACTCTCTCACGAAAGGAGCCTGACAATTAACTTTGTCGGACTCCTTTACTTTGTGAAAATCAAGTTGCTGTTTTAAGTTTTTAACAGTGTTTCACCTGCTTTTAACATTCAACCTGCTTTTGCTCTAAAGCTGAAAACAGAATTAAGTAAACTAATTTAAAGGTTACAAAATGCATTACAAAATTTATTCTGAAATTGATACTCCACAGCATACAAAAAGAGATGAACTGATAAAAACTACATTAATCGTTCTTGGTGGCTCAGCTCTAACAATTTTTTTATTCAACACATTAGAAACTTTAATTTTAAACTAAAAATTTAATAAAGGATTTTACAATGCAAACACTTACAAAAACACTTTTAACTTTAAGCTTAGGCTTAACAATTGTGTCAAGTGCCTCAGCAGAAAAAATGTATTGGACCGATCTTGGGGCAACTAAAATCCAACGTGCAAATTTAGATGGGTCTAATTCTGAAGACTTAGTTACCGGATTAAATCAACCGGTTCTTATTGCTTTAGACTTAACAAATTCAAAAATGTATTGGCCTGATGCTGGAACAGATAAAATCCAACGAGCAGATTTAGATGGCTCTAATGTAGAAGATTTAGTGACCGGTTTAGATCAACCTATTGGAATAACATTAGATTTAGCTAATTCAAAAATGTATTGGACTGATAATGGAACAAGTAAAATCCAACGAGCAAATTTAGATGGTTCTAATGTGGAAGATTTAGTTACTACCGGAATAAGTAGCCCTTCCGGAATAGCGTTAGATGTTACTAATTCAAAAATGTATTGGACTGATGAAGGGACAGATAAAATCCAACGAGCAGATTTAGATGGCTCTAATGTGGAAGATTTAGTTACTACCGGAATTAGTGGCACTTTTGGAATTGCATTAGATTTAACTAATTCAAAAGTGTATTGGGCTGATAATTCAGCACCTAAAATCCAACGAGCAGATTTAGATGGTTCTAATG
>QQUF01000036.1 GCA_008501735.1 Calditrichota bacterium
GTTCTTTTAGATGTTTTTCAATGTGTTGGTCAACGGCTGTGTTAAGGAAAAACCCAAGAATCATTGGAGCAGGTCCATTGATTGTCATTGAAACAGGAGTCGTTGGTTAACACAAATCAAAACCGCAGTAAAGTTTTTTCATATCGTCAAGAGTACAAATCGAAACGCCTGAATTCCCAATTTTACCGTAAATGTCAGGTCGGTAATCTGGGTCTTCTCCGTAAAGAGTTACGGAATCAAAAGCAGTCGAAAGTCTTGCTGCTGGCTGACCTTTTGAAACGTAATGGAATCTTGCGTTAGTTCTTTCAGGAGTTCCTTCTCCAGCGAACATTCTTGTTGGGTCTTCACCTTTGCGTTTGAAAGGAAAAACTCCAGCTGTGAACGGAAATTGTCCTGGAACGTTTTCAAGCAATATCCATTTTAAAATATCTCCTAAATCTTTGTAATTGGGCAAAGAAACTTTTGGAATTTGAATGTGAGAAAGAGATTCTGTGAAAAGTTCAGTAACGATTTCTTTATCTCTAATTTTTGTTACCAATTTGTCTTGTCTGTAAAGCCCTTTGAATGATTCCCAATTGTCTAATTTCTTTTTGAATTCTGGTCTAAGTTTGAGTTCAAAATGTTCAATAATATTATCAATTTCAGTGAGAGTAGAGTCTGAAAAATTAATTTTACCAACTGTTACAGATGAAGTTTGGTCGTCTTCAGAAATTACAAAAGATTGGATTTTAGATTTTCCTAAATCACCTTTTTCGATAATTTCCTTAACTCCATAAAGTTGGTAAAGTCTGCTTGCAAAATCTGCTTGTTCCTCTACAAATTTACGGTAGTCTTTGTTGTTTTGAGAAATTTCAGAAAGGTAACGAACTCTTTCAGGTGCAATTATGAATTTTTTGCGAGAATCTTCTTCGTGCCAATTTAAATACGACTCAAAACTTGAGCCTGTTTTTTTGTTCAAGGCTTCAATTAATTTTATGTAAAAATTATCTGTTCCTGGGTCGTTAAATTGACTTGCAATTGTTCCGTAAACAGGAAGTTGTTCGTCTGGAGTTTCCCAAAGTTGACGACTTCGTTTGTACTGCTTGCGAACATCACGAATTGCGTCTAAAGCACCTCTTTTGTCGAATTTGTTTAAAACAATTAAATCTGCGTAATCAATCATATCTATTTTTTCGAGTTGTGTTGCTGCACCGTAATCAGAAGTCATTACGTAAACGTAAACATCAGAAATGTCAACGATTTCGGAATCCGACTGACCAATTCCGGAAGTCTCAACAATTATCAAATCAAAGTCTGCATTTTTGAGAAATTTTACTGCGTCGTTAATTGCTTGTGAAGTTGCAAAATTTGAACGGCGAGTTGCGAGTGAACGCATATAAATTCTATCGTTATGAATCGAATTCATTCTAATTCTATCGCCAAGCAAAGCTCCACCAGTTTTTCTTTTACTTGGGTCGATTGAAATAATTGCTAAAGTTTTGTCAGTTGAATCAGCTAAAAATCGTCTTACAATTTCGTCAACGAGAGAAGATTTTCCTGCACCGCCAGTTCCCGTAATTCCAAGGACAGGAATTACTTTTTGAGTTTTATTTTTGGGCTTAAATGCAACTTCCCGATTTTCGGAAGTTTCTTTTTCGATGAATGAAATTGCTTTTGCAATTGTAGGAACTCTTTTTCCATTTTCACCAATCTCAATTTTGTCTAAATCTAATTCTTTAGCAATTGGGTAATCACATTCTCTCATCATCAAATTTATCATTCCTTGAAGCCCCAAATCCTTACCGTCGTTTGGTGAGAAAATTCTTGTGATTCCGTATTTGTGTAAATCTTCAATTTCTTCTGGAACAATCACACCTCCGCCACCACCGAAGATTTTTATGTGAGAAGCATTTTTTTCTTTTAACAAGTCGAACATATATTTGAAGTATTCGATGTGTCCACCTTGATAAGAAGAAATTGCAATTCCTTGTACGTCTTCTTGAATCGCACAATCAACAATTTCGGCGACAGAGCGATTGTGTCCAAGGTGAATAACTTCGACACCACTTGCCTGTAAAATTCTTCTCATAATATTTATAGAAGCGTCGTGTCCGTCGAAAAGTGAAGCAGCAGTTACAAATCGAATCTTATTTTTAGGTTCGTAAGGTGTAGTTTCTTGCATTTATTTTTACTCCGAAGTTTTTATTTTATAAAGATTTGAGAGTGTTCAAATTGGTAATTTTTGGAAAAATACAGCCTACTAATTTACGAATAAATTCCTTTTTTTCAAAATAAGTACATCTAGGCTAATTTTACTCTTCCATACAAAAGTAAATTTTTTCTTCTGAAAGGTTGTGTCGGATGCAAAGTTGTTTGATTTTGTTCAGCATCCAAAGTCTTTGTGGTTTGTTGTAACGGGTTTTGTTGTCGAAACTTTTGATAAATTCTGAGGCGTGAATTTCACTTTCAGGATAATTTTTTTGGACTTCAAAGTAAACGTCTTTTGTAAATCTTACTACTCCAAGTGAAATGTAAACAATCTGACTTTCAGGAACATTTTCGGCAATTTTTGAAATCATTTCTTCGTATTGTTTATCAAAATTTTCTTCAAAAATTATTGGGTCGAAGTGTAGTCCGATTTTAAAGCCTTTTTTCGCCAAATTTGAAACTGCTTTAATTCTTGAGTCGAAGGTTGGAGTTTGTAAATCATATTTTTTTGTTTGTTCTTGTGGACTCAAACTAAAAGAAATCACAACATTTTCGAGCGGTTCTAAATTTTCAATTTGTTTGATGTTGACAGATTTTGTACGGAATTCTAAAAAAGCATTTGGCAAATTTTTGAAAAGCTCAAAGTAAGAAGGAACTTCTTGAGTAATGTTTGCAAGTGCAAAAGAATCGCTAAATTCTCCAGCGTGAAACCAAACTTTCGTGTTTGCGTGAACTTCGCAAAGTCTTTTCATTTCTTCTTGGATTTCTTCGTGGTTTACAAAAAGAACAATGTCTGGTGAATTAAAATATCCTTGCAAGTAACAGTACTGACATTCGTAAATGCAATTGTAAGAATGAATAAAATAGTAGTGTGGAAACTCACTTGAAAAACCGTAAGCATTTGGTGCTTCTTTGATTAATTGACCTTCCTTTCTTCCGATGAAAAGATTCAGGTTTGTTCTTTTTTGTAAGTAAGGTTTCTTAACTTTCTCAAAAATATTTTCAATTTTATCAATCAAAATCGTTTCAGGGTTTTTTAATGCTTCAAGAATTTTTAGTGTGTACAAGTTTTCTTTGACTTGTTTTTCGACAAAAACTTTTTCAAAAAGCATTTAAAATTCTCCGTTCAAAATTTTAATTACTTTTTCGTATTCAAAATTTGCAAGTGCAATTTTTAGTTTTTCTAAGTTCTTCTTATTTTCAATTTTTGCGTTCAAAGTAAAAATATCATTTTCAAAATCTTTTGCAAATTTTACACTGCAATTGGCTTCTTTTAAAGGCTTTATTAGTTCATTGAGTTTTGTTTGTAGGGTAGAGCTGAAAGGGTTTAAAAGAGAATTTAATTTTTCAAGGAGTAAATTTGTTCGTTCTTTTGGTTTTGAAGATTTTTCTCCAATTGCTTTTAAATCAATGTTTTGTAGGATTTCAGTTTCGTTTTTCTGAAGTTTTATATTTAGACTTTTTAAAGTATTAGAATAAATTTTTTCTTGTGTAGTTGTGAAGTAAAATCCCACTGGAAACTTATTCCTTAGTGGCAAAAGCTCATTTTTAACTTCGAGGTTTTGGTAAAAATCGAAAAGTTTTGTGCTAAAAAAGTCAGCTTTCTCCTGAATATCAAAACATTGAGTTGAGTTTCCTGCCAAGTCTGAAACGATTTTGTAAGAACGAAATGGGATTTTGAACAATTTGCAAACTGAACCAATCGCCCAAAGTTCTCTGTCAACCAAATCGGCAAAGTGAGAAAGTGTATCTGCTTTCTCATCGGAAAGGATTCTTTCAAGTGAACTAATGCAGTCAATTTTAGCACTTTCGTCAGTCGTCGAAAAAGAATTGAATTCAGTAGTTTTGCTCAGGTTTTGTGCGTAAGAAGTGCGGATTGAATAAATTTTGTCCAACTCAATTTTTGTCGAAAGCGAACCTGCAACTCCAAAATTCAAAATTTCAGAAATTTTGCCGTAAAAAAATCCACAAACAGCCGAAAGCCTTTGAGTCGTTTCTTGCAAACCTTCACCACAAATTAGCAAAAGTAAATTTTCATCTTGAAAAACATTTTGAAAATTAATGTTTACAGGCTTGAAATTGAATTTTTCAAAAAATGCTTTTGCTTCAGTTCTGTGTGCAAAAACCAATAATTTCATTTTAATGACTAAAAATTAATGAATATTTTTAACTAACTTATTTTTGCAAATTTAACGATTCAGACTTCTCTTAAAAAGAACTTTGAATTGAATTCTCAAAAAGGTAAATTTTAAGCCGTTTAAAACTAAAGAAAGTAAGCAAATTAGAAGTGAAAAATTACGCAACTGTTGAGTGGGAAAATGATTCTATGAAAATCATTGCTCAAACAAAACTTCCTGTTGAATTTAAATACCTTGAAATTACAGACTTTGAAGACGCTTGCGATGCGATTAAACGCCTCGAAGTTCGTGGAGCTCCTGCGATTGGAATTGCTGGAGGATTTTCTCTTTACCTTGGAATGAGAAATTTTGAAGGCACTTTAGACGAGTTCAAAAATGAATTCAAAAGTGTCGCAAAAATTTTAAATGAAACTCGTCCAACTGCTGTGAATTTATTTTGGGCAATTGACAGAATTTCAAAAATTGTTGCAAATTTTGAAGGAAATGTTACTGAATTAAAAAGCAAAATTTTGGCAGAAGCAGAAAAGATTTTAGCTGAAGACAAAGAGATTTGTAGAAGAATGGGAGCAAATGGTCAAGTACTTCTTAAAGACGGAATGACAGTTTTAACTCATTGTAACGCAGGCGGTTTAGCAACTGCTGATTACGGAACTGCACTCGGAGTAATTTTTTCCGCAGTCGAAAATGGTAAAAATATTAAAGTTTTTGCTGACGAAACAAGACCACTTTTGCAAGGTGCAAGGCTCACAACTTGGGAACTTACTCAAAGAAATATTCCAACGACTTTGATTACAGATTCGATGGCGGCGTTTTCGATGGCTCAAGGAAAAATCGATGCTGTAATTGTTGGAGCCGACAGAATTGCTTCAAACGGAGACACAGCAAACAAAATCGGAACTTACAATCTTGGCGTGCTTTGCAAACACCACAAAATCCCACTTTACATTGCAGCACCAATCTCAACTTTTGATTTCTCAATCGAAAATGGGAGCCAAATTCCAATTGAAGAAAGACAAGCCGAAGAAGTAAAATCATTTTCAGGTAAGCAAACTGCTCCAAATGCAGTAAGTGTTTATAATCCCGCTTTTGATGTTACGCCAAATGAATTAATTTCGGCAATCATTACAGAAGAACAAATTTTCAAATTTCCCTTTGAAGACTTAAAGAATTTTAGAAAAAATCACATAGGAGCAACAAAATGAACATTCAAATCAAAAAAGCCTTTTCACTTTTAATAGTAATAGCAATTGGCTTACAAATCTCAAATGTTTTTGCAGGAAGTGTTGAAATTAGGACAGCAGAACTTAGAATTTCTGAAAAAAATTATGTTTACGCTGATTCAATTCTTCAAATTCACTTAGCTGAAAAACCAAACGACCCAGAAGGACTTTACTTACTAGGTTTGGTAAAATTTGGAAAATACATTGATTTTTCAAAAGGATACGAATCTCAAGGCGAACTTGGAAAAAATTTAAAAGCATTAGATGAAAAAATTAAATCCATTGATGACAAAACTGAAAAACGCTCTGCAATGCTTGAAAAACAAACTCTAATTTTTGATACAAAACTTAAAGATGATTCTTATTGGGCAAAACATTGGGAATTACTTGGTGCAGCAGAAAAAAGCTTTAAAGCCGCTTTAGAAAATAAACCAAAGAAAAGTATGAGTAAGAAAATTAAAGAAGAAAGAGAAAAAATTTATTTAGAATCTGCCCGTTCAGGTGGTTTCTTTTTGAGAAATGCTGCAACTTCAAATGATGGAAATGAACAAAAAAAATTCTTTGCTGAGGCTTTCAAACATTACTCTGTTTCAAAGAGTATCGACCAAGAGAAGTTTGATAAAAGCTTCGGTACAACTTATAACTATGCAATTATTGCTGAACAAACTGACCAAAAAGGATTAGCTAAAGAATATTACTCTAAATCTGTTGAGAACACTAAAAAGGAAGATGACAGGTCTAAAGTTCTTTCTAAACTTGCACTTTATGACATTGAAGACGAAAAATTTGATGATGCTGTAAAAAAATTAGAGTCAGTTTTCAAAACTAATGAATCAGATGTTGATGTAATTAATAACTTGGCTTTTTGTTATCAGAAGTTAGATAAAAAAGATAAAGCTGATGAAATGAAGCAAAAACTTTTGGAACTTGATCCAGAAGGTTCAATCGGAATTGTTCAAGAACAAGGAACAGCTTGCTTGGAGCAAGAAGAATACGATTGTGCAATTGAAAAATTTGAAAAGGTTTTAGCAAAAGAACCAGATAATGCACCAGTTGTAAATAACATCGGTTTTGCATTTTTGAAAAGAGGCAATGACGGAGATGACAGAAAAGCATTTGACGCATTTAAAAAATACACTGAACTCAAACCTGACGATTGTCAAGGCTGGGCAAATCTTGCAATTGCTGCAAGAGATGTTAAAGAAACCAAAGTTCAGATTGAATGTGCAAAAGCAATGACGAAATTAGAGTGTAACAAGAAAAAAGCCAATTAGGTTTAAAACAAAAAAGCCGAACTTTAAAGTTCGGCTTTTCTGTTTCCTACATAAAAACTGTTCTTGATTCCCATAAAGTTGGGAAACCTTGATTTGTAAATTTAGCTTTTTCTGGGTCAAGAATATCGTTTAAATATTTAATTCCTCCTCCTCCAGTTCCTTGTCTTGAACCAATCATCTTTTCTACAAAACTCATATGGTATTGTCTCCAAATCAAAATTGCTTCGTCTAGTTCCAAGCAACTTTGAAATAATTCAAAAAGTTGGAAACTGATAGATGGGTTTTCCAAAATCAAAGACGCATTAATTGTTTCGATATTTTTAGTCGCAAAACTCTTAACTCTTTCCTCATTATTTGCTCTTATTTCTTCAAATTCTTCTGCGTTTAAAATTGAATAAATTATGTCTCTAAAATTGTAAAAATCTCTTCTACGTGCAAGTCTGTGAATTTCTTCCAATGGTAAAGAGGTAACAAAACTTAACATTTTGCTTCTCATTGGTGTTTTTTCAGTTGGTTTTAAACAGTCATTTGGTAATTCGTCAGATTCAACTCCGTTTTGAGGTTTAAATTTTGATTCGTGTAATTCACGTAAACCGAGCATCAACTCAACTTCACGGAATTGTGAAGAACCAAAACCAGAAGCTGGGTCAAGTCTAAAACGAAATTCTAAAAATTGTTTGGGAGTCATTGTCGCTAAATTGTCGTAAAAAGGAAGGCAGTTTTTCAAAACCAAAACACTTCTTTTAAGTCTTTGAATCCAAGTGTTCAAGTTTTCTTCGGTAAACCAAGAAAGCGATATTTTAGCTTCGGGCTCGTAAAAATATCCGTTTACCTTATTTTTATCTGAAAGCCTTTTAGCCAATTCCACTTTAGGAATCTTTCCATTATTTTGATAAATAATGGAAACTGCTTCGTTGATTACACTTTCTAAATCGTGAATAATTTGAGCAAACCAAATTTCAAATGCTTGATGAGTTCTTATAAAAAGAACTTCTTCGTGACACCAAGGCTTTTCTGTGGGCCAAGTTTTGCCAGGTTTCCAATTTACTTTTTTGGCACTTGGCCAAGTCGCTACATCTTTTCCTTCAGGAACTTCTTCCGGAATCCTCAATGATTCACGGAGAGTTTTAACATTTATGTAATCTGAGTAAAGTAATTTTTTAGGCATTATCTTTCCAAAATTTATTTTAAGCCTGTTGCTTCTAAAGCTCTGTTTAAAGTTTCTCTTGCGATTACACGTGCTTTCTTTCCACCCTCAATCAAGACATCTTCAATGTAATCTGGTGATTTTAAAAGTTCTTTTCGTTTTTCTCTGAAAGGTTCAAAATATTCGTTTATTTCGTCCAAAAGTGCTTTTTTAGCGTGTCCGAAACCATAATTTCCTGCACGATAATTTTCAGCCATTTCATTTATTTTTTCTTCTGAAGCGACTAATTTATAAATTGAGAAAATATTACAGGTATCAGGATCTTTGGGGGCTTCCAAAGGTTTTGAACTTGTAACAATGCTCATCACTTTTTTCTTTAGAGTTTTTCCTTCGTCAAAAACAAAAATCCCGTTTCCGTAAGATTTGCTCATTTTCGCACCATCTATTCCAGGAACTAAAGGAGTCGAACTCAATTTGTAGTTAGGAACTACAAAAGTTTCACCATAAATATTATTGAATCTTTGGGCAATATCGCGAGTGATTTCAATGTGTTGAATTTGGTCTTTTCCAACTGGAACAGTCGTTGAATCGTAAGCAAGAATGTCCGATGACATTAAAACAGGATAGGTGAAAAGCCCAGCATTTGGAGTCATTCCTTTGGCAATTTTATCTTTGTAGGAAACAGCTTTTTGTAAAAGTCCCATAGGAGTTACTGTGAGTAGTAACCAAGTTAATTCTGTTAGTTCAGGAACGTCGCTTTGACGAAAAAGAGTAGAGTTGTTTGGGTCTAAACCACAAGCTAAGTAAGTTACAGCGACTTCTTTGGTTAGATTTTTGAGTTTTTCTTTATCATTAATTGTGGTAAGAGAGTGGTAATTTGCAATGAAATAAAGTGAATTTGCTCCGAATTGATTTTCGATGTGTTGTTTTATTGCACCAAAATAATTACCAAGATGAGGTTCTCCAGTCGGTTGAATTCCTGAGAGAAATCTTTTGGTTTCCTTTGACATAACTATCTAAATATCCATTTTTTATTAAATTTTTCTATCTTTTAAGAATTTTAAAGTTACTTTCCAATTTAACTCTTTGCAAGTTTAAATTTAGAAATTGAAAATTGTCTGAACGTAAAAAAATAACAATTGTTGGTGGTGGGTTTGCTGGTGTAAATTCTGCAATTCTACTGTCAGAAAAAGGTTTTGACGTAACTTTGGTTGAAAGCAGAAAATTCCTTGGCGGAAGGGTAAATTCTTTTCAAAAAGGTGAGGATTTTTTCGACAACGGACAACATTTGATGCTTGCGTGCTATGAGGAAACTTTGAAGCTTTTTGAGAAACTCGGCACGACTCATTTACTAAAATTTTATTCAAAGTTAGAAATTGATTTTTACAACTCACAAACTGCTTTAAAAAATACCTTAAGTTGTCCCAAATTGCCTGCTCCGTTTCATTTGGTAAGCGGAATTCTTGGAATCTCTAATTTGGATTTCCAAACAAAATTCAGAATGCTTCTTTCAGGGATTGGTCTTTTGAGAAAGAATAAAAATTTAGATGAAATTTCGATTTCCCAATGGCTTCAAGAGAATTTTCAGAATCAAAAATCAATTGAACTGTTTTGGAAACCGATTGCTTCTGCGATAATGAATTTTCCAATCGAAAAATCTTCAGCCTTAGTTTGGGAAAATGTTTTGAAAACGGCATTTTTTAACTGTTATGAAAATACACTTTGGGTTCTTCCAAAGACAAATTACCAAGCACTTTTTTACAAACCTGCTTTAGGATTACTTGAGAAACTAAATTGTAAAGTTCTTTTGCGGAAACCTGTTTATAAAATTTCAAAGAAGAATGAAAAGTTTGAGATAGATTTAAAGGGGAAGGCAAAATTAGAGTCAGACTTATTACTTCTAACTATTCCAAATTGGAAAATTGCGTCAATCTTGAGTGAAGAACTTTTGGAAAATTCATTTTTCCAAAATATTCGAGAACTTAAGCATTCAAGTATTTTAGATGCAACCTTAATTTTCGAAAAACCTTTGTGGGAAAAAGATTTTTGTGCCTTCTACGGCGGGTTTTTACAATGGGCTTTTAACAAAAGAAGAATTTGGAATTTGAAAAGTGGAGATAGAATTTCAATTACTTTTAGCCATAGTCAAGACTTAGGGAAAATCTCAAATGAAGAAGTTATAAAAAAAAGTTTGGTAGAATTAAGAAATTGTTTTCCAGAATTAATCGATAATAAACTTTTGGATTTTGTTATCGTTCGAGAAAATAAAGCAACTTTCTCACCATTTTTAGGGCAAAATGAATTTAGGCTTTCACAAAAAACACCAATCGAAAACTTATTTCTTGCTGGAGATTGGACTAACACTGGATTTCCTTCAACAATTGAAGGAGCGGTTGTGAGTGGTAGTAAAGCAGTTCAAGAAATTCTAAAAAGCCAAAAAAAATAAAAAAAATTAGTAAAAGTGTCCTAAATCAATTTAAATGAAAAAAATATATTTAATTTGTTAGAAACTTTTATGAAATATTTCTTAGTTAATTTTGTATTAGTCTTTAGTAAGAGAGAAGTTTTTTGAAAAAGTTTAATAATCCAAAATTGATTGGGTATCAAAATGAAAACGAGTAATTTAGTTTGTGATTTTTGCGGAACAAGTTTTGACAAGTTTAACCAAACAAAAAAGTTAGGTTGTGAAAATTGTTACTACTCATTTAGTGGTACAAATGAATTGGGATTTCTTAATAAAATTTTAAATGAGAATTTTAGGACTAACAATTCTCCAAAAACTCAAATCAAAAAAACTGATTCCTTACTCAAATCAAATACCTTGTCTTTAGAAGAAGAAATAAAATTCTTGGAATTAAGGCTTGACTCTGCGATTAAATTAGAAGATTATGAAGAAGCAGCAAGAATTCGTGACTCAATTAAAGAGCTTAAAATTTAAATCGTAAACTTGAAAATATTCCCTTCTAAAGTTCTCTTATGTAAAAAATAATTTTATTTAAGGCTTCATTTTTTTATGAAGCCTTTTTTATACGTATCTATCTAATCTTAAAATTCTCAATTTGTTACTAAATAATAATATAAATAGTTATTTATATTATTTGTTGTGTAGACAAATATTGTTGATACAAAATAAATGTTGACAAATAAAGTTTTCGTCCTTAAATTTACTACCGTCAAAATAAAAAAGACGAAAGTAGAAAAAATGAATTACATAATTTTTAGTTGTAGTTTAAACCCAAATAGTAAAAGTTATATTTTAGCCAAAACTACTTATGAGGTTCTTAAAGAACAAAATCACAATGTTGAATTAATCGACTTAAGGAATTTTGAATTACCATTTTGCAATGGAACAGATATTCCTAAGAGTCACCCAAACGTTAGAATGTTACAAGGTAAAATTGAAACTGCTGACGGGATTTTAATTGCAGTTCCGATTTACAATTTCGATATAAATTCAGCTTTAAAAAACTTAGTTGAGTTAACTGGTAGAGTGTGGTCAGAAAAAACTTTAGGATTTTTATGTTCAGCTGGAGGATTTGCAAGTTATATGTCAGTAATGTCTTTCGCAAATTCTATGATGCTTGATTTCAGATGTTTAATAATTCCGAGAATTGTTTATGCAACAGGTTCGGCATTTGAGAATGGAGTTGTGGTTGACCAAACGATTTTGGAAAGAATAGACCAATTAGTTAGAAGATTTACAAATGTTACAATAGCTCTAAAAGATTAATTTTAAGGATTAAGAAGATGAAAAAAATAATTCATAAAGCGGACTCTAGAGGTTACGCAAATCATATTTGGTTAGAAGCTCGACACACTTTTAGTTTCGCTAGTTACTACAATCCTGAAAGAACTCATTTCGGTAAATTACGAGTTTTAAATGATGACATTATTGCACCTAAAATGGGATTTGGAACTCATCCTCACGACAATATGGAAATTGTAACAATTCCACTTCGAGGAGCGTTGGAACACAAAGATAGTATGGGAAATTCCTCTGTAATTCGCCAAAGTGAAGTTCAAATTATGTCTGCTGGAACAGGAATTTTACATTCAGAATTCAATCACTCACCTGATGAAGAAATTAATTTGCTTCAAATTTGGGTTTTCCCGAAAGAACGAGATATAAAGCCTCGTTATGACCAAAAAGTTTTTGACTCCTCTAATCGAGTTAACAAATTCCAAACTGTAGTTTCTGCGAAAAAAGAGGACAAAGAAGCAGTTTGGATTAATCAAGACGCTTATTTCTCTTTAGGAAATTTTGATAAAAATTTGGAATCGGAATACAAAATCCAACACAAAGGTAATGGTGCTTATCTTTTTGTGATTGAAGGAAAAGTCGAAGTTGATGGCGAAATCTTAGAAAAAAGAGATGGAATAGAACTAACAGATTTGGAATCAGTAAAATTTAATAATTTAGATAAAACAGAAATTTTAATAATTGAAGTTCCAACTTAATTAGGTGTAAAAAATGTCATTGAAAGATGAAATTAAACAAACAAAAGAATTTAGTTCTAAGTCTGAAGAATTGCTAATCGGGCTTCTCTTTACTGCTGATAGAATCAAAAAGGCTATGGAAGACGATTTCAAAGAATTTGGTTTGACTCAGCAACAATACAATATTTTACGAATTTTGCGAGGTTCCAAAGGAACAGGGCTTCCAACAATGGAAATTGCAAATAGAATGATTAATAAAGCTCCAAACGTTACTAGGATTGTCGATAGATTGATTGATAAAGGTTTTGTTTGCCGTGAAGATTCACTAACAGATAGAAGACAAGTTGTTGTTTGTATTTCTGAAACTGGGCTAAAAGCTCTTGGTGAACTTGACGAGCCAATAAATAAAAGGAATAAAGAAATCTTAAATGACTTAAATCAAAATGAAATTAACGAATTGATAAATAATTTAGAAAATGTAAGATTAAGTATTAACAATTACCAAATTAACAAAAAGGCGAAATGAAAATGAATTCATTAAAAAACAAAATTTACTCACTTGCTTTCGGAACAGGTTTACTTTTCGCATCTTTTGCACAAGCAGAGATGAACAATTTTAACTTTGCAGCAGGTGGAGACAGAAATGTTGTAAAATACGAATCTGATGCTCCAATTGAGAATATTGTTGGAATTACAGGAAAAGCTAGTGGCGATATTTCGATTGACCCAATGAATTTAAATGGAAAAATTTCAGGTCAGGTTACTGTTGACGTAGCTTCTTTCAACAGTGGAATTGAGTTAAGAGACGAGCATTTTAGAGACAATTACTTGCACACAGAAAAGTATCCAACAGCGACTTTCACTTTTAATAAAATTGTGAAAAGTGATAAAAAGGCTGTCAAAAAAGGTGAATCTGTAAAAGTAACAATTGCTGGAACTATGATGATGCACGGAATGAAAAAAGATATGGAAATTCAGACTACAATCACTTATTTGAATGCAATCAAAGAACTTGAAGGTTATGGTTATAAAGGTGATTTGTTAGTAATTAAAAGTGACTTTAATATCAAACTTGCTGATTTTGGAATTGAAAGACCAGAGTTTTTGATGTTAAAACTTGCTGATGAAATTAACATTGATGTTGTTGTAACTGGCGGAACAGAATCCAAGTAAAGTTTGAATATTTTACTGAGTGTCTGACTATTTTGTCAGGCTCTCAGTTCTTTTTCAACTTTCGAAGCTCTTTCATAAAAAATGTAACTTACAAAAGACACAATTCCGAAAAATATACCACAAAAAACTAAAGCAAATCTCAAAGAATACCAACTTACCAAATATCCCAAAAGCGGTGAAAGAACCGCAAAAAATAATCTCACTAAAAGACTTTTCATTGAAAGTATTGTTGCTCTGCGGTCAGATGGAACAAGCAAATTTATGTAATAAGCAGTAATTGGCTGATTCATTCCTCTTGTGAATTGAATAAGAATTGCGAATCCTAATCCCCAAATTCCAGCTTCAACTCCTCCAAGTAAAACAAACCCTAAAAGGCAAATAAAAGGTAAGAGTTGTAAAAGTTTTTTATCACCAATTAATTCTTCTATTTGATGGCTGTATTTCGACGTAATTCCAACAACCAAATTGTAAAACCCCCAAACAACTCCGAAGTAAACTAAATCTAAACCAACTTCTTTGAAAAATGGTTGGAAATACCAAACAGCAGTTAAAGTTGCAGTTGAAAGTGAAGCTCCATAAAGTAAAAGCCATTTTAATTTCGGTGAACCGCTAACAGAAAATTTAGCGATTTCTTTGAATGCATTAATATGTCCTTTAGATTTGTCAATTTGAATTCTTTGAGGTTCTTTCAAAGTAAAAGAAATAATTGCACCAACTCCAAAAACAGCAGCATTAATTAAAAAGACTGTTTCGTAACTAAAAGTGTCAGCTAAAATTGCACCAAGAACTGATGCAATTGTTTCTGCAATCGAACTCCAAAAGACTACAGAACCTTCCATTTTTTTGTAATCGCTTGTTTCTCCAAGTTCTTTTAATGTATCAAAGAGTAGAGCAGAATCGCTTCCAGATTTGAAAGACATTCCGATTCCCAAAGCTATTTCAATTAATAAACATTGCCAAAAATTTTCGGCTCCAGCGTACAATGCTAAGAAAATTGCTCCGAAAGCAAATCCCAAAATTATACTTTTTTTCCTTCCAAGAACATCTGCAAAAAAGCCAGAAGGGACTTCCCAAAGTGCAACTGTAATTGAAAAAACTCCTTGAATTAGAAAAAAATCAGCAATCGAAATTCCCTTACTTTGCCAAAAAAGAGTGATAAAAGGAATTATTAACAAAAACATACTGACAAATCTTAATGCAGCAATTTTTGCAATGTTTTGGTGAAGCAATTTCCTTCTGTTTGAACTACTCATTTTTACTAATTGATACCTTTAACAAAATTATTTATCTTCGGTGCTTTGAAAATCGAGAAATCAAATTAACTAAGGAATTCAACAAATGAAAAGAGTATTAACTCTAATTTTATTTTTCTCATTTTTAGTAATCGGTTGTGGCGATAAAAAAGCCGATTCAACTACTTCTACTGAGGGTCAAAACTTGACACCTGAACAAAAAATTGAGGAAGCAACAAAACTTGTTGGAGCAAATAAATCAACTCAAGCTATTGTTCTTTTGACAGAAGTTATGGGAAATAATCCGAGTGAAGAGAACGGAGCGAATGCAGCATTTGCTTTAGGAAAAATTTACAGAGAGCAAAACAAACCAAATCAAGCTGTAAAATACTACAAAACTTTAGTAGAAAAATATCCTAAAAGCGATAAAGTTAAAGAAGGGATTTTTATGCTTGGTTATCTTCACGCAAATGCTTTAGATGACAAGGATAAAGCAACACATTTTTACGAAGAATTTTTGAAAAACTATCCAGATGACGAACTTGCAGCTTCTGTAAAGTTTGAATTGGATTACTTAGGCAAAAATATTCAAGACATTGATTTGTTTAAAGACAGTCAAAAATCGTCTGGAAAATAATTAAACTCTTGGGAAATAAATGAATAGCACAATTGAAGATTTAAATAAAATAATTTACGAAAAAAGTGAGTTTATCACTCGCTTAACAGATGAGATTGGAAAAGTAATTGTCGGGCAAAAATATATGGTTGAAAGAATTCTTCTTGGAATTCTTGCTGATGGGCATATTTTACTTGAAGGAGTTCCAGGACTTGCAAAAACAATGACGATTAATACTGTTTCAAATACGATTTCTACAAAATTTCAAAGAATACAGTTTACTCCAGACTTACTCCCAGCGGATTTGATTGGAACTTTAATTTACAGCCAACAAAAAGGTGAATTTGAAGTTAAAAAAGGACCAATTTTTGCGAATCTGATTTTGGCAGATGAGATTAACCGTTCTCCTTCAAAAGTCCAAAGTGCTTTGCTTGAAGCGATGATGGAAAGACAAGTTACAATTGGCGACCAAACTTACAAATTAGATGCTCCTTTTTTGGTAATGGCAACGCAAAATCCAGTTGAGCAAGAAGGAACTTATCCACTTCCAGAAGCACAAGTTGACCGTTTTATGCTCAAAGTTCAAGTAACTTATCCCAAAAAAGAAGAAGAACTTTTAGTTCTAAGAAGAATGAGTACAGGAAAATTTGAACAAGCAAAATCAGTTGTTGAAATTGACGAAATTGTTAAAGCTCGTGAAATTGTTAAAGAAATTTATATGGACGAAAAAATCGAAAATTACATTCTTGACATTGTTCACGCAACTCGCGAACCTGCACGTTACGGACTTCCACAACTTGAAGATTTAATTGAATTTGGAGCTTCTCCACGTGCTTCAATTAATCTTGCAATGGCAGGAAGAGCCTTTGCATTTTTGAAAAGAAGAGGTTACGTAATTCCTGAAGACATTCGTTCGATTGCAATGGATATTTTGAGACACAGAGTTATTTTGACTTACGAAGCAGAAGCGGAAGAAATGACAAGCGAAGACATCGTAACACAAATTTTAAATAAAATCGAAGTTCCTTAATCAGTGGAACTCGTAACAATTATTGGTTCTGTGGCAGGAATTCTAACGACTTTTGCATTCTTGCCACAAGCAATAAAAACTTGGAAAACCAAGTCCACAAAAGACATTTCTTTAGTAATGTTTTCCTCATTAAATATTGGAGTTTTACTTTGGCTGATTTATGGAATTATGCTTGATGAATACCCAATAATTTTAGCAAATTTGGTAACTTTGATTTTTTCTTTACCAATCCTTTGGCTCAAAATTAAATACAAATGATTTCAGTGAACAGTGAAACTTTGCATAGCAAAAATTCTTAATTCTTCCAATCTTCGAGTTGCTCAGAAATTGTCTTAACAGATGCTTCATCGAAGTTTTTTCCGCCGTGACCAACATTTGGAGCAATTTCCATACTTCCAGAAGGCATTTTGTTCACAAGCTCTTCTGCCATTCTTGGGTTAATTAATCCGTCGCTTCCACCAAGCATTAAATGATATTTTCTCGGAGATTCGATTTTGTGTGCAGAGTGGAGCGGATTCATTTTTCCCATAAATTTAATGTTTCCGTGACCAATCATTCCCAAAACTCGATTTCCAAAATCTTGATTCACGAAAGACCAAGTTGCTAACATTGTTCCAAAACTCACGCCGATTAGGGCGATTTTATTTTTATCAATTTTGAATTTAGTAGGCAAAATGTGTTCAACCAAATTGGTTAAGTCCTCGTTTACGATGTCGAAACAATCTTTTATCCAATATTTATGATAACCTGAATCCTTGAGTCTCTTTTCAATTTTAGGAAGGATTACAACTTTTCCATCGTTTATGTTTCTGCTTCCTCCAAAAGGTGCATCAATTCCGACCCAAGCAAAACCCATTTCAAGAATCGGCTTGATTTGGTAAAAGCTAAATTGGATTGGAGCACCAATTCCTTGCAATGAAATTACTAACGGAACCTCTTTCTCAGAGTCAGGAGTTGCAGAATAAAAATCGTAATTTACTAATTTTTTATCAAGTTCCTTAATTCCTGTCCATTCCCGTTTGTGTTTTACTCTAAATTGTTTAAGTTCAAAACTCCACCATTCTTGTGAAGAGATTTGTTTAATTTTTAGATTTTTATTTGTTTTTATTTGTTCAAGTTTATTTTGCATTTTAGAATCTCTCTTTAAAATTTTGGCGGAATAAAAGCAAATTATTTTCATTGTGGCAGATTATTTTTAAGAAAAATTTTGATTAATTTTAAAAGCACAGTTTATGCGTAAAAAAGTAGTTCTTTACAACCCTAAAGCAGTTTTTTGGACAATGCCTTTAGCTTTGATTGCGATTGGTTCGGCTCTTGACCCAAAAGAGTTTGAAGTTGTAATTGTTGACGGAAGGTTAGAATCTTACGAAAAATTACAAGCAGAATTAAAGGACGCAATCTGTCTTGGAATCACAGTTCTCACTGGAGCTCCTTTAAACGATGCTTTGGAAGTTAGTCGGAAAGTCAAAAGTGAATTCCAGAAAATTCCGATAATTTGGGGAGGTTGGCATTCTTCACTTTTCCCCGAAATGTGTGCAAAGGAAAAGTCGGTTGACGTTGCCGTAATTGGACAAGGTGAGACGATTTTTCGGGAGTTAGTAAAGAATATTTCTGAAAATAAATCTTTAGAAAAAATTGACGGAATTTGTTTTGAAAAAGATGGACAAACTATTAAAAATCCTGCTCCAAAGGTTTTAAACATCAATGAATTCCCAAAACAAAATTATGAATTGATAGACGTTCCAAAATACTATGCTTTGAAAAATCAGAAACAATTTGACTACATTTCTTCACAAGGTTGCCGTTTTCGTTGTAGTTTTTGTGCTGACCCAGCAGTTTATAACAGAAATTGGTTTGGACTTGAACCTGAAAGAATGATTGAAGAATTAGAATTTTGGTGGAAAAAACACAGGTTTGACGACTTAGCTTTCCAAGACGAGACATTTTTTACTTATGGAAAAAGAGTAGAGCAAATTGCAGAAAAGATTTTGGAAAGAAATTTGAAATTTACTTGGTTCGGAACTTTGCGAGCTGACCAAGGCAGAATTATTGACGAAAAAATTTTTGAACTTTGCAAAAAATCTGGTTTGAGAAAAGTGATGATTGGTTTGGAAGCTGGCGACAAGGATACTTTGAAATTTATTCAAAAAGACATCAAAATCGAAGATATGTGGTTTACAGCTGAAAAGTTGATAAAAAACAAAATTGGTGCAATTATCAATGTGATTTTGGGTTTCCCGAATGAATCGGAGAAGAGTATTCGCGAGACTTTGAGAGTAGCAAAAGAAATGAGAAAAATGAGTAGTGATTTTGAACTTTCGATTTTCTATTTCAAACCATACCCGGGTAATGCGATTGCCGATTTACTAAGGCTTCAAAATTACAAATTTCCTAAAGATTTGGAGGAGTGGGCAAAGTTTGATTATATCGGAAGTTCAAATGAGTGGATTGACGAAAGCCTTAAAAATGAAATTGAAAACTTTAAATTCTACCAAAAATTTGCTTACAACAAATCTATAAACCCAGTTCGATTTGCACTAAAACAAGTCTCTAAGAAACGAGTCGAAAATAATTTCTATAATTTACCCTTTGAAAAGAAAATCATAGAAACTTTGAAGCCAAGTGTGAAACTGTCTTAGTTGTTTTAAGCTAATTAGAGACACTTCCGTGCGTCTCAAAATATTCTTAAAAGTGTGCGTTTACAAAAGGCAAAATTCTTGCCCAAATTGGATTGTTTCCTGCGTAATTAAAAAGTCCGAGTTGGACTCCATTTAAATTTTTTGCAAGATTTACAATTCCGATTGAAATTCCATTAAACTGATTTTTTGTGTCATTGTAAGAACTGACTGCAAGACCTGAAAAATCTTCTGTCTTATTAGTTCCAAGTGCTAAGGAAATTCCTTTGAATTTATTCGCACCGATTCCAAGTAAAGCGAAGGAAAATCCTGTAATTTCATTAGCACCAACTCCGACTCCTGTCAAAGTTATTCCTTTTACATTGTTTGCCCCGATTCCTAAACCTGCAACAACTAAACCTGCAACATCATTTGCACCAATTCCCAAACCTGCTAAATGAATTCCTGTTAAATTCTGAACTCCCATTCCTAAGCCATTAAAACTAAAACCTGATACATTTTCTGCTCCCATTCCAAGTCCATTTATGAAAATTCCCTTCATATTTTCACCCGCCATTCCGATTCCGTTAAAAGAAATTGCTCTTACTTTTTCTGCTGCTGTTCCGATTAGTGCAAAAGAAAATCCATTTAATTCTTCGACTGCTAAACCAATTCCGCCGATTGCAATACCGTTTATTTTTTCTCCTGCCAAGCCAACTCCGCCAATTGCGATTCCATTTAACTCTTTCTCAACACTCATTCCAACTAAACCAATTCCAAGCCCATTAATACTTTTTGCCTGATTTCCGACTAAACCGAAATTGATTCCATTGTATTCTGCGTCTTTGTTGACTTGTGGTCGCCAGATTGAAAAATTAAATCCATTGATTTGTTTAACCTCTTTATCGCACCAATTTATTCTTACGCCAGTGTGCTCTTGAGAATTTCCAATACTTAGACCAACTTTTTTAATTCTGATGTTTAGTGCTGCGTGAGAAACTTCTTCTTTTGAACTTTTTTCGTTTGCGAAAATTTGGGTTGAAAAATTAAAAAGAATTGCTAAAAATAATAACTTTGAAATCATATTGATTTCTCCTAAAAGTGTTAATCTTAAAATTTAGTTTTCAAGTTCTTGTATCGTTGTTTTAAGTAAAAAGTTCGGATTATTCTTACTTAAAATCTTGTACTGTTCAAGAGCAATTTTTCTAAATTTTTCAGTTAAAGTTTGGTCTTTTTTTCTTTTGAAGGATAAAAATAATAAATGGTTTAATTCGGCTTTTATGTTAAGAGAGTCAGACTCTTCTGTAATTTTAAGAATGTTTCTGAGTGCTTTTTCAGATTCAGAATTATCTTTGTTAAATTTGGCAAAGTCCTCAAAAATTTCAAAAAATTCTTTACAGAAATCGGAATTCATACTTTTTAATTGTAAAAGTGAGTTTTTGCATAGAGTTTCTAACTCTTTAAATTCATTTCTTCTAAAATATATTCTAAGTGCAATTTGATGTAATTCAATTTGCCCATTAAAATAGCCTGACTTTTTATGTAGTGCTAAGGCTTTTTGGTAATATTTTATTGAATTATCCAAATCCTCTTTCAAAAAATAAACACTGCAAAAATTAGTGTAGGAAACAGCCAAGCCTTTGAAATCTCCAAGTTTCTCATTAATTTTTAAATGCTTTTCGTGAACTTTTAATGCTTCATCGTATTCACCAAGAGACTCGTGTAAAATTCCAATACTTGGTAAAACAGAAGCAAGAACTCTTTGATTACCAGTAATTCTCATCAAAGACTCAAATTCTTCGTATTTTTCTTTAGCGATTTCAAACTTTCCATTGAAAGTATAAGCTGTTCCGATTCCTCTTAATGCTGCTCCGATTCCATACAAATTATCATTTTTCTTAGCGACTTCTAAAGATTTCTCATAAAATTTAATAGCTTTATTATCTTCTTTTTTATCCATACAAATCTGTGCAGAAAGCCAATAAGCATTCATTAAAAATAAACTTAGTTTTTCTTTCTTAGAAAACGTTATAAGTGTTTCAAGTGATTTTTGGAGTTCTTTCTTTTTGCCCAAATGGTAATAAACTAACCCTAATTTTGACAAAATTTCTGCATAGGATTCATCGTAGGCTTTTTGAGATATTTTTTCGCTTAGCAACTTTTCTAAAATTTTAAACGCTTCAGGATAATTTCCTCGAAGAATAAAACCCTGTGCATTGAAAAATTTAGATTTAAGTATTCTTTCAGAGTTTCTGGCTTCAATTGATAATTTTAAACACAAATCTATGACTTTATTTGCAATATCCCATTTGCCAAGATTCGATAAAATTTCAAAAATCTTAAAGTTCGTATCAATTTTCATTAGAGTTTTATCTTTTTGATTTTCAATCAACTTTAAAAGTTTTTCATAAAACTCTAACGCTTTGTTGTTCTCGTAAGTTTCTGTTGAAAAATCTCCTGCTAATTCTAAGAATTTAATCAAAGGTTCTTTTTCGTCGGCTTGTTCAAAATGAAAAACTAAGTCAGTGTAACGATTTTTGTCATTGGGAAATAATTCTAAAATGGACTCTGCAGCGAGTTTGTGTAAAGTTTTGAGACGAGAATAAACTTGCATTTCATAAACTGAATCCCGCAAAAGTGCGTGCCTGAATAAATATTTTAATTCTGAAATTGCCGACCAAATTTTTTGTTCTTCACACGATTCCAAGTAAATCGACTTTTCTTGAGGCAACTTATAGGTTTTGAGCATTCTAAAAAGAACTTCAGTTTCAAACTCACGACCGAGAACACAGGCATTTTGCACAGTTTCTTTTAAATCATTTGAAAGCCTGTCAATTCGAGCAGTAATTACATTTTTAACTGAAAGAGGCAGTTCAAACTCAGAATTAATTAAGTTCCAAACACCATCTTGAAGGGTAATAAATTTATTCTCTTTTAAGTAAAGTGTGATTTGCTCAAGGTAAAACGGATTTCCTTGAGTCTTCTCATAAATGAAATTTACAAGTTTCCTGTTAATTTTAGAGCCGAGTAGAGCGGTAATAAATTCTTGTGCAAATTCTTTTGAAATTTCGTTTAGAGACAGTTCTTTAGTGGAAATATCTAAATCTAAAACTGGTTTAGAGCCGTCATCATTAAATCTACTTGAAGCCAAAAAATGAATTGGAAAACCTTTAATCTCTTTTTCAAATTTTTTTAAAAAATCAATTGAACTTTCATCAATCCAATGAGAATCTTCCAAAATTAAAATAATTGGCTTTTTTTGACTAATTGCTTTAAAAAAATTAATTAGTGCTAAAACTGTGTTCTCGTGCCTGTTTTTGGAATTTAATTTCTCATACAAAGAATCTTTTTCCAAAATTCCAATCAGAGCAGCAAGGATTGATTTTGTCCGAATTAATTCAGCTTTAATTTCGTCTAAATTAGTTTGCTCAATTAAGTCATTGTAAATTTTATCAAAATTTTTCTGCTTCATTACTGAAGCATCTTTTTCGTTTTGTAAAAAATAATTTTTGAGAAAATAGGTGAAAGGGTTTAGGCTTTTTTTCAAAATCTCATCGCATTGTAAGAAGCAGAAATCAATTTCTACAAGAGAGTTTTTAACCTCGCTAATTAGTTTGCTTTTTCCAATTCCAGCATCGCCAAAGACATAAAGTAAAACATTAACTTCCTCTTTTAATGCAGTTCCAAGCGAGTCTTTTATGAAAAGTAATTCTTTATTCCTTCCAATTAACTTTCCTTGAAATTCCTCAACTTTTAATTTCTTGCTAATTAATTCAAAAGTTTGAATTTTCTCAGATTTGCCTTTGTAATAAATTTCACCAAGAGGTTCAAAATCGTAATTTTTTTCTAAGTTTTGTTTTACACTTTTTCCCACCAGAATTTGATTCCAAGAGGCTTTCGACATAAAACGAGTTGCTTGATTTGTTGCATTTCCAAGACAAGTAAAATCACTGTGCAGAGTTCCACCGTTAAAACCTGTGTAAGAAATTCCGTAAGTCAAACCTGCTTTTATCTCACCAAACTTTTGAGAAAAGATTTTAAGTTCCAATAAATACGAAACTGCTCTTTCTAAGTCATTCTCGTGTGATTTTGGTGAACCCCAAAAAGCAAAGATTGTGTTCCCTTTGTCTCCTTCGGTAACGCAATTCAAAAAACCATCAAATTTATTTACAGTGCTTCCAACTTGCTCAATAAATTCTTTGAACAGACTTTTGTCTTTTAATTTGAAGTTCGCAAAAGTAACTACATTCTTACGAAACTCACCTGACTCTGCAAAATTCAAGACTTCTTTCGGATAAAAAATATTTTGTGATTTTAGTGGTACAAGTTGTTTTGTTTGCTGTTTTTTAAGAGAGTTAGAAGTTTTTGCTAAGTCTGTACTGTAAGTGATTTTCCCAACTTCTGAGTCCTCAAAAACTTTTGCACAATTTTTGAAAGTTGTACCAAAAAAGCAGAATGACTTTTGATTTCCATTGTCAAAAATCAACCATTCCAAAGTTCCATCTGAAACAACCATTTTGGCAAAAAAATTGAAATCTCCAAACTTAGTTTCCAAGACATTGTGTATTTGGAAGAATGAAAGAATTTCTTCCGCAGAGTGTTTTACAAACGGTAAAATGTTCTCAGCTTCTCCTTCAAAAAAGGCAGTAAAAGCATCGCCTTCAAAATTTGTTACAAAACCACCATTTTGGTAAACTGATTCAATTGCCTTGTCGAAGTAGAATTTTAAAGTAGAGGAGAGTAACTCTTTCCCTTCGTTACCAAACTTCGCTAAAGTTTCTGTAAGCGAGGTAAAACCAGAAATATCAATAAAAATTGCAATTCCAGTTGTGGTACCACTAAAATTATTTTCAGAATATTTTTGAGAAATGAAATTAGGAACTAAGTTTCGCATTTTGTTTAATTTTATTTCTTAATTTTAATTAGAAAAAATTCCCCAATTCTTGCCTGAAATGCTCTAAATCATTTGTTTTAATCATTTCCATTGGTAAATCTGCAATGAATTTTCTGCCGTAGTTTTTCTTTGCAATTCTTGTGTCTGCAACGATTACAATTCCTTTGTCCGTTTTCGAGCGGATTAAACGCCCAAAACCTTGACGGAATTTTACAATGGCTTCCGGTAAGTAATATTCAGCAAAACTGTTTCCACCTTCATTTGCAATTTTGTCCATTTTCGCTTTTACGATAGGTTCATCAGGAACTTCAAAAGGCAATTTAGCGATAATTACAATTGATAAAGTTGTTCCTGAAATGTCAACTCCTTCCCAGAAACTGTCAGTTCCGATTAAAACAGAATTTTCAATTTCGCGGAATCTTGAGACTAACATTGTTCGATTTCCGTCTTTGCCTTGAACAAGTAAAGTGCGTTTCTGAGACTGCATTTCCTCTTTGAGTCCGTCAGCAAAATAATTCAATTGAGCGTAAGAAGTGCAAAGAATTAAACAACCTTTGTCCAAAGTTTTCAGAGTTGCCGAAATCATTCTTAAAGTTTCTGAATTAAATTCTTGGAAATTTGGAGGTGGCAAAAATGTTGGAACAATGAGCTTACAATTTTTTTCAAAATCAAAAGGTGAGTCGTATTTTGAAGTCGCGACTTTTTCAGATAAAACTAAATCAAGTCCGACTCTTTTTCTAAAATATTCAAACTTTTTGTCTCCCGCAGAAAGTGTTGCGGAAGTGAAAACGAGCGTTTGTAAGTTCTCATAAATATTTTTTTGTAAAAGTTCCGAAACGTCCAAAGGAACAGAGAAAAATCTTGTGTCAACGCTGTTTGTTTTGACAGGAAGTTCAAACCAATAAACAAATTCAGGGTCGTAGTTTTCGACTAAAGCGAGCAGATTTTCAAGAATTGCGATTGATTCTGTTAAGCAGGATTTTAGCTCTTGAAGCAAATCTTCTTTGTCTGTTAAAGTTTCTTCTTTAGTGTCTGAAATTATCAAACCAAGCGTTTGCAAAGCATCGTTTAGTGCTGCAACTTCATTTCTCAAAGATTTGTAAGGCTCAAAAACATTTTCCCAAATCGGCGAATTGTCTTTGTAAGTGAGTTTTACGCCCCATTTTTGATTTTTGTAGTTTGGAACTTCTGCTTGAAGTTCTTTTGTTAAGTCTGAAAAGAAGTTCATTGACTTAATTTTTACGCTGTCAACAAGTTTGGAAAGAGAATCGGTTTCGCGAGTGATTAGGGTTTTTGCATCGGACTTTAAATTATTTGAACGCCCAATTTGTGTGCGAATACTAACAACTAAACCCGTCTCAAAAGCCTCATTAAAGTGGATTTTGTTTAAAAGGCTTTTGATTGCCCAAACACTCATTTCTGTTCCAAAATATTTGATTGCAGTTTTTTCAAAAGAATGTGCTTCGTCGATTATCAAATTTTCGTATTTCCCAAAAACATTGTTTTCGGAAAGCAAATCCGAAAAAAGAAGAGAGTGGTTTACCAAAACCAGATTTGCGGTTTTTGCTTCGTTTCGGACTCGACTAATGAAGCATTTTTGAGGGTGTTTACAGTTCGCCATATTGCAGTAACCAGATTCGGAAGCTAATTTTCCCCAAAGGTTTTTGTAAGCCTCAGAATTGAACGCTTGGTTTTCTGCAATGTCTCCAGTTTTGGTTTCTTCGAACCAGACAAGTAGTTTTAAAAGCTGTTGTTTATCTTCGGTTGTGAATTTTTTATTTGAAGCGTTTAGAATCGCATTCCACTTTGTCAGGCACAAATAATTGTTTCTTCCTTTGAGCAAAACTGCTTTGAAAGGAAGTTTGAAGATTCTTTGTAAAGTTGGAATGTCTTTGAAAAATAACTGCTCTTGGAGATTTTTAGTTCTTGTGGAAATCACGACTTTTTCAAGTGCTTCTGAATTTTTCATTGTCCAAAAAACAGAAGGAACGAGGTAAGCCATTGATTTTCCTGTTCCAGTTTGAGCTTCTGCAACGAGAAATCTTGAATCGTTGAAGGCTTCACAAATGTCGTTTACCAAAGAGGCTTGTTCTTCACGGCTTTCAAAATTATCAAATTGTTCAGAGAAAAGTCCGTTTGGCTGGAAAATTTCAACAATTTTACTTGTTTTAAGAGGTCTTAACCTTCCTGTTTGCCCACTAATCAAAGGCTTTGAATTTTCACCTACAACATTGTTTGTTTGTGAAAACCCTAAGGTTGATTTTATTGAGTCTTGTCCGATGTGTTTTACTTTTGTGTCTAAAAGTGCTTGGAAGAGTTGTGAAAATTCAGATTCGGAGTGCATTCCCAGAGCAGATAATTTTTGAGCAAAAGCAATTGGTCGTGCAAAAAGTAACTCTAAAGATTTTTCAAAAACTTCAAACGAATTTTGTGCAAGATTTTTATTCGGAAGAAGGTTAAAGGTTTCTGTTAAATCTTCAATTTCATAGGACTGTAAGAATGGATTAGCGATTTTAGTAAGTTCAGAAGAATCCCAAAAATGAGGAGCTTCTAAGTCTTCGATTAACAACCTTACTTCATTTTCAAGACCGTTTTCAAATGAAAAAATTATTGGGGATTTTCCGATAAGGTCATTCAAATGTTTTGGAACTTTTCTGAAAACTGCTGAAGTGATTCCTTTGTCAGAGTAGAGGATTTCGCCATTTTCGATTATTGTAAAATCTAATAATTTATTGAACTGTCCTTTAAGCCGAGACAAGTGAATTGCAAGAAGAACTTTGGAATTTAATCTATCGAGAATTTCTTTTAACATTTTTGACAAAATTTAGATTGTTGGTGAAAGTCAGGTTAAAATAATTTATTTTTTCAAAGTGTTTTCAGATTTTTAAATTTATTTTAAAAGAAACGCAAAATGTAGAGACACAAGGCTTTGCATCTATTTTAATGAAAGAGGCAGTTTTGTCAAAAGACCCGTTTTTAACACTTATTTCAAAAATTAAAGCAAAACGTAAAAGATTAATTTCTTATAAATCTTTAGTTCTTGCAGTTAATGGTTTGCCAAAATGTGGCTCAACAACTTTTTCTAAAAAACTTTGTAAAACTTTAGAAAAAGATGGTATGAAAACTGTTTTGGTTCAAGTCAACGATTTTCAACTGCCTTACCAAATGCGTTATTCTCCGAATTTATCGGAGCCTAAAAATTATTACAAAAATAATTTCAACTTTTTGATGATTTTTGAAAAATTAGTAAAGCCAAGTAAAACAGAAAAAGATTATTCTATTGATTTGCCAATTTTTAATACTTTTGCAGAAAGTTATGATACTCGAAAGAAATTTTATTTTCCTAAAAATACGGTTTTAATTATTGAAGGTCCTTTTCTTTTGCAGAAGAGCTTTTTGAAAAATTTTGACTACTCGGTTTTCTTGAAAATTTCTGAAGAAGAGTCTATTAAAAGGTTTAATGCGACTGAAACCGCAATCTTTGGTAAAGAAGTTTATCAAAATTTTGAGAAAATTTACAAACCTGCTCAAGAAATTTATTTTAAAGAACAAAACCCTGAACAAAATGCAAAAATGGTTATTGAAAATGAAACACTTCAAAATTTTAGTTAGGATAAGATTTGAAACAGATTAAAGCGATTTCTTTTGACTTTTGGGAAACCTTAGTAAGTGGAAAACACAATGCGGTAGGAAGAGTAGAGCATAGACTTAATAAACTAAATGAAATTCTAAGTAAATATCGAAACTTTACTATTGAAGAAATTAAGAATGCTTACGACGAAAGTTCAAATATTTTTACAAAAGTTTGGATTAATGATTACAAAACCTTGTGTGCTGAAGAAAGTATTAAAATAATTCTTGAACTTTTAGAATTAGACATTAGCCAAAAGCATTTTGACGAATTGGTTTATGAATTTGAATATTCTCTTTTAGATTTTCCACCAAAACTATTTTCAGAATTAGTTGATTTATTGCCGAAATTGAAAGAAAGATTCCCCTTAGCAATAATTTGCGACACAGGTTATTCAAGTGGTAAAGTTTTACGAGAGTTTTTAGAAAGAGAAAAAGTGTTGTCAAATTTTTCAACTTTTGTTTTTTCTAACGAAGTTTTGTCTTCAAAGCCAAATGCCAAGAATTATGAGATTGTTTGTGAGAGCTTTGGGATTCAAACTAATGAACTTCTTCACATTGGAGATAATCAAAGAAGTGACATTGCTGGAATTCAAAATGTTGGTGGAACAGGATTCCTTTTTGCAGAAACAAATAGAAAGTGGGTTGAAGGCACAACTGCCGAAGTAATTTTGAATTCTTGGAATGAGTTTGAAAGTGCTTTAGAAAAATACCTTTAGGAAAAATAAAATAATAGAAATTTTTTATTTTTCATTGTCGTTTGGAGATTTGATAGAAACTAATGGAAAAACGAATGAACCCTAAAATCATTCTTGAAGGGACAGAATACACTTTCAAGACTGCAATTTCAATTTTATTAAATGAACACCCAAAAATTGTTGGAGAAAGAAAAATTAGCAGGAATCATTCTCCAACTCTTACAACAGAATGGAATGCTTTTACACATTTTGAACAAGGCAAAGGGGTAATTAATTTTTCTGAAGATGAGCTTCAAAAAGCAATTAATCTTTATAAAACTTGGTTGGAATTGATTAAAGTTCAAAATGATAGATTTTGGGTGATTGATGGATTTCATTTGGCTACAAAGGTTTACCAAAAAATTTACAATAGTTTTGATTTTGACATAAAATGGATTGAGGAAAAACTCAAGGAAAGTGAGTTTAAATTAGTTCTTTGTAAGAGAGAAGAAAGCTCATTCCTAAGGGCAATTGAGGAAAATGAGAATTTAAATGAGAGAGAAAGGCAAATCAAAATTTCTAATCTTAAAAGAGAACAGGTTACTTTTGAAGAAGAATTTGAAAAGTCAACTTTAGAAAAGATTATTGTTGATGTTACACACGGTAATTTTAAAAAATCTTCAAATGAAATCGCAAATTGGATTTTAGAATTTCAAACTTAAATTCAAAAAATTCTTAATTCTTTAATTAACATTTATCAATAAAAAAATTCTTTCTTATCTTTCCGAAAATTAAAAATCAGCAGGTCAAAATGTTCGGAAAAATTAGAAAATTACACTTTGTAGGAATCGGTGGAATCGGAATGTCAGGAATTGCAGAGTTGCTTTTGCAAAGAGGCTACGAAATCAGTGGTTCTGATATGAAACTTTCGCCAATAACTGAAAGGTTAGTTTCTCTCGGAGCAATAATTTCACAAGGTCATTCACAAGAAAATGTAAAAAATGCTGAAGTCGTTGTTTACTCGTCAGCAGTCAAAGAAGATAATTCTGAGTTAGTTTGTGCTAGAGAAAATTTCATTCCTACAATAAAAAGAGCAGAAATGCTTGGTGAGTTGATGAGGATGAAATTCGGGATAGGAGTTGCTGGAACTCACGGAAAAACAACAACTACTTCGATGATGGGAATGATTTTGACTAAAGGTGGATTTGACCCGACAGTAATTGTTGGTGGAATTTTGAAAAATCTTGGTTCAAACTCGCAAGCTGGCGATAGTCAATACATCGTTGTGGAAGCTGATGAGTTTGACAGAACATTTTTATCTCTAACTCCTTCGATTGCAATAATTACAACTTTAGAAGCTGAACATTTAGATTGTTACACGGATTTAGATGACATCAAAGGTGCTTTTGTAGAATTTGCAAACAAAGTTCCTTTTTATGGTTCCGTTATTGCTTGTCTTGATGAACCTTCTGTCCAAGACATTTTACCTCGAATAAAAAAACGAAGAATTACCTACGGAACTTCTGCACAAGCCGATTACCAAATTGTTAATCCAAAATACGACGGAAATATTTCTGAGTATTTTGTCAAATTTGAAGATAAGATTTTGGGTAAGGTCAAAGTTTCAGTCCCTGGACTTCACAACATTAAAAATTCACTTGCTGGAATTGTAGCAGCAATTGAATTGGGACTTTCTTTTGAAGATGCGGCTAAAAATCTTGAGTCATTCAATGGAGTTATCAGAAGATTCGAGATAAAAGATGAAGTTAATGGAATAACAATTGTTGACGATTACGCTCATCACCCAACAGAAATTGAAGCAACTTTGCTCGGTGCAAGAAATGGTTGGTCTGATAAACGAATTGTAGGTGTTTTTCAGCCTCATCTTTATTCAAGGACAAGAGATTTTGCCTCAGAATTTGGAAGAGCATTTTTGCTTTCAGACGTTTTGGTGGTAACAGACGTTTATCCTGCAAGGGAAAAACCAATTGAAGGAATTACTGGAGAATTGGTTGCTTTGAGAGCAAAAGAGTATGGACACAAAAAAGTTCATTACATTCAAGACAAAGAAAGTTTACCCAATTTTTTAAGTAACTTTGCAAAAGAAAATGACATTGTAATTACGATGGGAGCAGGAGACATTTGGAAAGCTGGAATGGGTTTAATTGAAAAATTAAAAGAAAAATAACTCTAAATGAATATCGAAAAAGAACTAAAAAAATTCTTTCAAGGACAAATTCTTAAAAATGAACCTCTAAAAAATCATACTTCTCTTCAAGTTGGTGGTCCAGCGGATTTTTATCTTTATCCAAAAGATGAAAAAGACCTAAGCAACCTCATCAAATTTATAAATCAAAACAAAGTCCATCATTTCTTTATTGGAACAGGAAGAAATATTTTAATCTCTGATATTGGGATTCGTGGAATAGTAATTGATTTGAGTAAGACATTTGACAAAATAGAAATTTTAAATCTTGACGAAATTATCTTAAAAGTTGGCTCTGGAGTAACTCTTAAAGAATTGATTGATTTTTGCATCGAAAATTCTTTTGGCGGAATGGAAAAAATGTCTGGAATTCCTTCTTCGGTTGGTGGAGCTTACAGAATGAATGCTGGAGCTTTTGGAACAGAAATAGCTGATTGCACAATTTCTGTAACATTAATGGATAAGTTTGGAGAAGTAAAGACATACCCAAACGAAGAATTAGGATTTGAGTATAGAAAATCTAAAATTCAGGATATTGTCCTTTACGGAACTTTACAATTTCAAAAATCTAACAGAGTAGAGTTAGAAGAGATCAAAAAAGAAATCCTCAAAAAACGCAATTCAAAGCAACCTTTAGAATATCCGTCAGCAGGAAGTTTTTTCAAAAAAACAAAAGATGGAATTCCAGCTGGAATTTTAATAGAAAAATGTGGATTAAAAGGCAAAACAATTGGTGGAGCTTTGGTGACAGAAAAACACGCTAATTTTATTGTTAATGCTGGAAATGCAAAAGCATCTGAAATCTTGGCACTTCTTAGGTTTGTCCAAACGGAAGTTTACAAAAACTTTGGTGTAAAATTAGAAAACGAAGTAAAATTAATAGGTTTTTCTGATGGAGAACTCGCAGAACCCTACTAAAAAATATCGTCGACCTTCTGTTAGAATTGCTAGAGTTATAGTTTTTTTAGCGATAATCGGGATTCCTTTTTATTTTGCTTGGGATTGGGTGAAAGAGGGGGAAGTTTTTGTAGTTGAAAATGTTGTCATTCGTGGGAATAATATTTTTTCTGAGCAGGAACTTTTAGACTCTTTACAGATTCCTATTGGTGAAAAGATGTTTGCAATTAACACCGATGATTTTAGAGAGAAGTTGGAAATAAACCCATTTTTTGAAGAAGTTAGTGTTGTCAGAAGTCTTCCCAAAACGATAACAATTATATTACAAGAAAAGAGTTTTTTAGCTTGGTTTATTAATAAAAATACAAAATACTTAATCGATAAAAATGGTGATGTGTTGCCACAAATTAAGCCAAATCAGATACTTAACCTTCCTGTAATAAGTTTTGTAAATACTTTACAAAATAATTCTAAAATTGATAGCCTTTCACAAAATAATTATTTACTTTTAGCTGTAAAGTTTTTACAAAACGTTAATTTGCGAAAAGATTTCGTTACTGATATTATTTCAGAAGTAAAAATTATTTCAAATGAAAAAATTGAAGTTTACTTAACATCTTCTGATGTAAAAGTAATCTTTGGAAAAGATGATTTTCAAGAAAAGTTAGAATATCTTAGTTCCTTTCTTAAAGAAATTGATTCGAAAGATAAATTAGATTCTCTTGAAATCATTGATTTAAGCTATAAAAATCAAATTATCACTAAAAAATCGCCCCAAAAATAAAAAGCTAATTTTATGAAAAAAAATACAATAGTTGGATTAGACATAGGAACAACAAAGATTTGTGCAATTGTTGCCGAAGTTTATCCTGAAGGTCCTCCCAAAATCATTGGAATTGGTCATTCTGTTTCAGAAGGCTTACATCAAGGTGTAGTTGTAAATTTAGAAGCGACAATCAAATCAATTACAAGTGCTGTTAATGAAGCTCAAAATATGGCAGCAGTTGCTGTTACTGATGTTTACGTCGGAATCGCAGGAGAGCATATTAAAAGTACAAATTCGCCAGGTGTAATTGGTATTTCCAATCCTGATTTAGAAATTAAGAAAAAAGACATAGAAAGAGTTATTGAGGCAGCAAGGAATTCTGTTAAACTTCCAAACGACAGGCAAATTATCCATTCCATTCCGCAAACATTTGTAGTTGACGAGCAAACAGGAATTAAAGACCCAACAGGAATGTACGGTTCAAGACTCGAAGCAGATGTTCATTTTGTTACAGGAGCAATTACTTACGTTAAAAATCTAGGCAGAAGCGTTGAAAGAGCAGGTTTGAACGTTAAAGGGTTTGTTCTTGAACCTTTAGCTTCTAGTAATTCAATTCTAACAGATGACGAAAAGAAACTCGGCGTTGTCATTTTGGATATTGGAGGAGGAACTTCCGATATTGCTATTTTTACAGAAGGTTCGATTAGATTTACAAAAGCAGTTGCCTTAGCAGGTGAAATAGTTACTCAGGACATTTCAAAAGTGTTAGGTATTTCTTACGACCAAGCTGAATTGGCAAAAAGAAAATTTGGTGTTGCCGACAAGAGGTTAATTACTGAAGATGAATTAATTGAAATTCCAGGGTTAAACAACAGACCGACAAAAACAATTAGTCGTTACGAACTTGCAATGATTATTGAATCAAGAATGAGAGAGTTATTTGAATTTGCTTTAGAGTCAATGAAAACATCATCTTATTTCGATTACTTGCCAGCTGGATTAGTTCTAACTGGAGGAGGTTCTTTACTTTCTGGAATCGAAAATATTGCAAAAGAAATTTTCAATCTTGATGTTGTAATTGGCAAACCACAAAAGTTTACTGGGCTTTCAGACGTTGCTAAAAGTCCAATTTACGCTACTGGAGTGGGTTTAGTTCTTTATGGAAACAGTTTTGAGCAGATCAATCAAAGTTTCAAAAATTTTGATGTTTCTAAAACTCAAGAAACTGTTAATACATCAAAAACAAATACTTCAGCAAAGAATCAAAATCTAAATTCAGTCCAAAATAAAGAACCCCAAAAAACTGAAACCAAAAAAGATGACCCAATAGATAAAATGAAAATAGAAGACTTTAAAACTAGAATGGTAAAATGGTTTCAAGAGTTCTTCTAAAATGTTATGGGATTTTAAAGCGAAGTTTTATGATAAGGGAAGAAATTCATTTTTCTTGTCTTGGATTTTAAGAAAAGAAAATGAGGTTGTAACACAATTATTACCAAGTAATATCTTGGAAGAGAGAAGAATATTAGATGTCGGAACAGGAACAGGTAATATCCCTTCTTTGTTAATAAACCCTCAAATAACTATCGGAATCGATATTTCTTATGGGATGTTGCAAAGGGCAAAAAGTAATCATAGAAATTTATTTGTAATTAATTGTAATATTGTAAAAATTCCTCTTGCAATTGGCGTAATTGATGTTGTATTTTGTGTGGGAGTTTTGGAGTATTTTTCTGATTTTAAAACCCTTTTTTCTGAAATCAGTCAAGTCCTCCAAAATGACGGACTTTTTTATCTAACCTATTCCCAAAAAAATCTACCAAATTTTTTAAGGAATATTTTAGGTGAAAAGATTCATTTTGTTCAAGAAAATGAAATAATCCAAGAACTACAAAGCTATGGATTTCAATTAGTGAAAAAAAATAAAACATTCATTCAAACTCAATTACTTTTTAGACGGGGAATTTAAATGGCAATTACTATCGACAACAATGCCTTAACACCTTCACAAGGTGCTGTAATCAAAGTAATCGGTGTTGGCGGTGCAGGTGGAAACGCTGTCAATACAATGATTGACTCAGGTCTTTCTGGAGTAGAATTTATTGCTGCAAACACAGACATTCAAGCTCTTAACGTGAATAAGGCTGATGTCCATGTTCAAATCGGAAAAAAAGAAACTGAAGGTCTTGGAGCTGGAGCTGACCCAAGTGTTGGAGAAACCTCAGTCCTTGAAGATTCTGATTTGATAAAGGAAGCAATCGGAAAACCTCATATGGTTTTTGTTACAGCTGGAATGGGAGGCGGAACTGGAACTGGAGCTGCTCCTGTTGTCGCGAAAATGGCAATGGAAACAAATGCACTTACAGTAGGAATTGTAACTAAGCCTTTCAAATTTGAAGGCAATAGAAGAATGAAATCTGCTGAAGAAGGTATTGCTAAATTACGAAATAATGTTGATACTTTAATTGTTATTCCTAATCAGAAATTGATGGAAATTAACAAAGGTTCACTTACTCTTCAAAATGCTTTTACTATGGCTGATAATGTTCTACTTCAAGCGACTAAAGGTATTTCTGACATCATCAAAGGAACTGGTTTAATTAATGTGGATTTTGCAGATGTGAAATCAATTATGACAACTTCTGGCGATGCGATAATGGGAATTGGTGAAGCTTCAGGAGAAGGAAGAGCAACTCAAGCTGCTGATAGTGCAATTTCTAGTCCTCTACTTGAAGAGTATTCTTTGCAAGGTGCAAAAGGTATTCTTATTAACATTACGGCAAGTTCAAATATTTTAATGTCAGAAATTGATGAAGCTACAGAATATATTCGTGCAAAAACTCAAACTGACGATGCAAATGTAATTTTTGGTGTAGTTCTTGATGAATCTTTAGAAGAAAAAATTCAAATCACTGTTATTGCTACTGGTTTTAATAAAGAAGAAGAAATTGTTGACGAAATTCCAAGTGATGTAAATACTCAACATTTTGACGACGTTCCTGTTCAGCAACCTAAAAGAGAACGAATTGTGCACAAATTACACGGCGATTCAGTAAATCCTAATCACGATTCAAGAATGGGTGGGATTTCCGCGAAATATGAAGAAAAGGGCGAAAACTCTTTCAATCCAGAAACTTATAGAACTGGAATTAATGCCGTTCCTAATTTAGGAACTGACAAAGGAAATCTGAGTCAACCGACTTTCTTAAGAAGAAAATACAATTAAAACTTTAAAGGCTCGGATAATTCGAGCCTTTTTTATTTCTTTTGAAAAATGTTTGTCCCTTTTTTGAGTTCAGACATTTTTAATTCTTTTACAAAATTCTTGTAATCACTTCCTGGTTCTAAACACAGAATTCCATTTGGATTTAAACTTTCCTGAAATACTGAAATAGCTCTTTCTCTCAAGTCTTCATTAAAATTCTGTAAAATATTCAGGCAAACTATCAAATCAGTTTCGCTAAAAACCCCGTCGGTTGTTAAGTTATGGTCAGCAAAAACAATATTTCTTAATGAATGTTTGATTACTGCCGAATTGTTCAAAACAGTATAGTATTTAGAGAATTTTTCTTTGCCACCTGAAAGCCTATAAAAGTCTTCAAATTCATTGATTATTTCTAAAGAATAAATTCCTTCACGTGCCTTAGAAAGAACTAAGTCATTAAAGTCCGTTGCATAAATTTGGCTTCTTTTAAGTAAATCTTCTTCTGCTAACAAAATCGAAAAGGTATAAACATTCTCGCCTGTTGAACAACCAACAAACCAAATTTTGAAAAAAGTCTTCTCTTTTAAAATTGGATTCACAATTTTTTTGAAATTTTGATAAAAAATTGGATTTGGGAAATTATTGCTAGGGTGGCTTGTTAGGTCAGCTAAGACAATTTCAAAGAAATCTTTGTCGTAAAGAATTTTGTGCTGCATTTCACTAAAAGATTTGAAGTTAGAATTTTTGAGCCTTGCTTGAAATTTATCTTGAAGCAGTTCAGGCAAAAATTCCCGTAGATCGTAACCATATTTATGGAAAATTGCATCAATTAGGAGTTTGATTTCAATATCAATATTTTTTATCGTTTTGTGCATAATTTTACAAGCTCAGTTTGAATTCAATTTTTATTTATTGGTAAAGCCACACTCTTAATTGGGCTAGTAATTTGTCTTCATCTAAAGGTTTGGATAAGTAATCGTTTGCTCCAGCATTTAGGCACTTTTTTCTGTCTCCTTGCATAGCTTTTGCTGTTAGAGCAATTATGGGTAAATTTTTGAATTTTTCAATATTGCGAATTTCGTGCATCGCTTCAAAACCGTTCATATTTGGCATCATTATGTCCATCAAAATTAAATCTATCTCATCAGGATTCAGACTAAGTGCTTTTAGACATTCTTTACCATCGTGAGCAGTTGTAACTCTCAAATCGTGTTCTTGTAAAATACTAGAAGTCGCAAGAATGTTTCTCATATCATCGTCAACTAAAAGAATGTGCTTACCTTTAATGACATTAGTTTCTTCATTCAATTTGTTTACAATCTTTCTCTTTGCCTCTGAAAGGTTCTCTTCCTTTCTGTGCAGGAGTAAAGAAGAAATATTAAGTAATTGTTCAGAAGTTATTGTTACTTTAACAGGAAAATTATTCTCGTAAATTCTGATTTCTTCTTCATCTAAGTCTGCTTGCGAATTAAAAATTATTGGAACTTCTAATCGTTCAACTGATTGTTTCAGAAATCCCAAGAAGTCGATTCCTGACATATCCTCCAAATGATTGTCCAAAATTATACAATCAAAATTTTCGACATTTATAATTTTTACAAAATCTACTGAATTGGCAACTGTTGCAATCCTCAAATCGTCGCCTTGAACTAATTCTGCGATTCGATTTTGTGACTCTTTACTTTTTGAAGCGATGAGTAAGCTCTTATTTTCTTTATTAAAGAACTCAAGAACTTTGTCAAAAATCTCGTTTATTCCTACTGAATCAACAGGTTTTGTTATACAACCTATTGCACCGCTTTTAATTGCTTCAAAGTTTGAAATTTTGTTTGAAAGCATAAAAACAGGAATGTGCCTTGTTTTGTTGTTTTCCTTGAGCCTAAACAAAACGCTTTTCCCGTTAATTTCAGGTAAGTCTTGAAGCAAAATTATTGCACTCGGTTTGTAGAAATCAGCCATTTGTAGGCAAGTATTTCCATTGTCCGCAAGAAGAACTTTCATTCCTTTGTTGTGTGCTTTATCCGAAAGAATCTTTGTTGTAACTGGGTCTGTTTCGATTATTAAAACAACTTTATCTTTTTCTGAAATTACTTTTCTATCATCAATTATCGCTTCTATTGTTTTTGGTGGGGCAATATTTATTTTTGAGATTTTCTCACCAATTGAATTTGGGGCATTCTTGGTTTTAATCTCAATTTTGTTTTCAGGTAACGATTCATTGTCTTCAACTTTCAAAATTTCAGGGATATAAAGCGTAAAAGTGCTTCCACTTCCAATTTCACTTACCAAATTAATTTCGCCTTGAAGCAATTTGGCAAATTCTTTGGAAATTGAAAGACCTAAACCAGTGCCTCCGTATTTTCTGCTTGTGCTTCCATCTTCTTGTTGGAATGCGTCAAAGATCATTTTTTGTTTTTCTTTAGCAATACCTTTTCCAGTATCAATTACGGAAAATCCAATTGTTTCTTCAAGATTCAAAATCCTTGATTCAAAGTTCTTATAAGGTTTGTGAATTTTGAAGGTAATCTGACCGCCAACAGGAGTGAATTTCATTGCGTTGGAAATGAAATTTTTGATAATTTGTTCAACTCTTTGTCTGTCGGTGTATAATTCTTGGTTTAGTTCTTCGTCAATTTCAATTGCAAAATTTATACCTTTGTCTTCGACTACGTGTTTGAAGTTCGTTTTGATATAATCTGAAAATTCAACTAATTTTACGTTTTCGACGTGAATTTCTATTTTGCCAGCTTCGACTTTTGAAAGGTCTAATACTTCATTAATTAAGTTTAATAAATCATTTCCAGCAGAGTAAATCGTTTTTGCAAATTCCATTTGTTTGATTGTTAAGTTGCCTTTTTTGTTATTAGAAAGCAATTTTGATAGAATCAGAATGCTGTTCAATGGAGTTCGCAATTCGTGAGACATATTTGCAAGAAACTCTGATTTATATTTACTACTCATTTCAAGAGCTTTTGCTTTTTCCTCAAGTTCTGCTTGAGCAAATTTAAGTTCTTGATTTTTAATTTTTATGTTCTCTTTTTGTTTCTCTAAAGCACGAGTTTTCTCTTCTAAAGCAAGATTGATCTCACGCAATTCCTCTTGGTTTGATTGAAGCCTTTCTTCTGATTCTTTCAAAATTCTTGCTTGTTCTTCTAATTCGTCATTCGTAACTCTAAGGACTTCTTGTTGGGATTGCAGTTTGTGTGCTTGTTGCTGAGTTTTTCCTAAAAGTTCTGCCATTTGGTCGCGAGATTTTGCAGAGTAGAACGAAATCCCGATGTTTTCAACAACTAAGTCTAAAAATTGTTTTTTAACCTCAGTTATTTCTTCAAAAGAAGCTAATTCAATGATTCCAAGTAGCTCATCTTCGTGTAAAAATGGAACAACAATAATATTTAGTGGTGAACCTTCACCTATTCCAGTATTAATTTTTAAAAAATTGTATGGAACATTTGAGATAGAAAGAGTTTTTTTGTCGGCAGCAGATTGTCCAACCAAACCTTCACCAAACTGAAAGATTGGAGGGTTTTCTTTATCAAAATTAAATGAAAAACTGTTTATCATTTTTAAATGTTCTTCATCACGAATGTAAATTGCTCCAATTGGACATCCTAAATATCTTGTCAAAAAATCTAACACATTCTTTGCAAGTGTAGCAATTTCAGGATTTCCACGAAGTTTATTATTTAGTTCAGCTTGTCCTTCGTTGAGCCAATTCTGTTTTAATAATTTTTTTGATGATGTAGTTAGATTTTTTTGAAGTTGAACCAAAGCAGAGCCTAATGAATCTTTTGAACTTCGGATTTCAATTTGTTTATCAAAATTACCGCTTCCAATTAAAGTTGCCATTTCCGCTAAATTTCTGTTAGACTCAACTAATGTTGAAAGAACGTTTGCTAAGTCAGCAATCTCGTCATTTGACTTAACTTTAAATTCAACATCGTTATCACCTTCTGCAAATTTCTTTGCTTGTCTTTGCATTTCAGTAAGAGGATTTGTTATACTTCGCGAAAGGAATGCACTAACAAGCATTGCAAGTAATAAAATCCCAATTCCATAAATTGAAAGCATCATAAATCTTGATTTTAAAGCATCATTTAGAGTTACAATTGAGTAGTCTAACTGCAAAACTCCAACAACAGATTTATCTTCTCCTTTAATAGGTACAAAAGCTGAAATCCATTCACCGTAATCGTCTTGGTATCTTGGAGTAATTACAGGAATATTTTCTTGAAAAGCTTTTTGGAGTAGGGGAGTCATTTTATATTTATGACCAATGAAGGGTTTATTGTTTGTCATTACAGTAAATTTTGCAAAATCAGGACTACCAGAAGGAGTTAAAATGTAGATTTCAGTTGAAAGATTATTTTCAGCTTTAACCTTCCTTAAGGTGCTTCTAAGTTGTAAAAATTCTTGTGAAGCTGGATTCTGGGAACTTTCTACAATTTTAATTTTACTTGGTTGAATCGCTAATGTTGTTGTTTTTGCAATTCCAAGAAGTTCTTTTCCAAGACTTGACTCCAATTCTGCAGAAGTGAGTTTATAGTCAATTACAAGCACTATAATTATGCTTAAGAACAACAGCGAAAAAATTATGTAACTAATTTTTTGAGAAAGACTTGAAAACCAACTTCGATTCATTTTTTTACCTAAAAGTGACTAATTATTGATAGTAATTGTTACCTGTTTCAAAAATTCTTTTTACAATTTATAGAATTCTATTTAATCCATTTTTTGATTAACGCAATTAACTCATCTGGGTCAATCGGTTTGCTTAAATAATCGTTTGCACCCGAATCAATACACTTTTGTCTGTCTTCTGCCATTGATTTTGCTGTTAACGCAATAATAGGTAATTTCTGAAATCGTTGCATTTTTCTAATTTCAGTCATTGCTTCATATCCGTCCATTTCAGGCATCATTATGTCCATCAGAATCATATCGAAGTTTTCTTCTTCTTTGAGTTTTTCTAAGCACTCAATACCACTTTTGGCAATTTCGGTTTCAATTTCTTCCTCTTCTAAAATGCTAACAGTTGAAAAAAGATTTAGAGGATCATCATCAACAAGTAGAATTTTTTTGCCCTCCAAAGATATTTCAATTCCTTCTAAATTCGGGAGAAGAGTTTCAACTTGAACTTTTGGTTCAGATTGAGTTTCTACTATTTTAGGCTTTTCAATTTCTATTTTGTCAACCTTAGGAACTTCAACTTTTGTCTCAATAATTTCTAAAGTTTCTTCAATTTTGGGTTCTTCAACTTTAGGTTCATTAATTGGTTCAATCGAAAGCTTTTCAATTTTAGGTTCTTCAACTTTTATCTCAGGTTTAGGTTCTTCAATTGGTTCAAGAATAATCTTTTCAGGTTTAGGCTCTTCAACTTTAATTTCAATTTTAGGCTCTTCAACTTTTAATTCAATTGTTGAGTCTTTTTCAATTTCAGTTTCTTCCACTGTTGGTGGAGGAGTTTCAATTTTGATTTCTTTCGTCATTTCTGCACTCAAATCAACAATTTTTGATTTGGACTCTTCCTTTATAACAGGAGTTTCTACTGCATTTTCAACTTTTGGAGGCTCATTAGCTTTTGGTTGAGTTTTAACAGGCTCGATTTTAGGAAAATTAGATTTTTCCTCAAGTTGTGAAACTGTTTTTTTAACTTCTACAGTCTTTTTCTCATCGGGTGTAGTTGTAGTTGGCGTTTTTTTTGTTTTTTGGTTTTTAGGTAGTTTAATTTCATTTTTTTGCGATGCTTTTTTCTTCTGGGAAAGAACTAAAATTATTATTACAGCACAAACTACGCCTAAGAAAATTGTTGAATTATCCATTTATTTGAGTCCTTATTTTTTCAAAATATTAATAGCCATCGTTCTTTCCGAGAACGTAACCTTTTTCATAACCTTTAGTATTTCCTTCTTCAAAGCCGTCTTTGAAGCCTTTTTCATAACCAATTTTTTTACCGTTTAAAATTCCTTTGGTTTTACCGTCTGCCAAACCTTCTTTGAATCCAATTTTCTCACCTTCCTTGAATCCACGTTCATTTGCTTCTTCAAAGGAAACAGACTCGATATTTTGGATTAAGTCTGTTAGTTCAGATTTAATCATTTCATTGGCTTTTTTGACAAAAGGATAAAGTTTGTTGTGGTCAAAATTATTTGGAACGATTTCAAAAACTTTGACTACGTTTTCAAAGTTTTCATTTAAAAGTAGTTGTTCAATTAGTTCTTCAAAATATGAGTCTAATTTTTCAAAATAATTTTCGATGAGCCAAGTTTCAGATTCCAATACTTGAATAATTGGTTCATAAATACCCATTTGAGATTTTTCTTTCCAATCATTTAAATATGTTTCAAGCAATTTTTCCTTGAGTTGAACAGGTTTTTCTTTATTTGTTAATTCTAATAAGATTGAATTGAACTCTTCAATTTTGTTCGATTTTGAAAAGTATGGAAAAATATTTAGTATGTACTCCAATACTTCATCTTTAAAATCAGTTAAAATCCAATTTTGGGTATTTATTGCTTTTTGAAAGGAATCAAAATTTTGGTTTGCTAATTCTTTCTCCCATTTAATAAAGTAGTAATTTAAAAGTCTTTTTTGCGATTCAGGATTGTTTGGTTCAATCGCTAAAAGTTTTTCTAAAACTCCAAAATTTGATGGCTCTTTTTGGGAATATTCTAATAAAAAGTTAAGAAAATCCTTTTTCACTTTTTCAGGTTTCAAGGAATAAGCTTTTTCATAAAAATTCAAAATTCGTTCATCGCTACCAAATTTTCCTTTTTGGTAAACTATTGCGAGTAGTTGAAATGCTTCAAAATTATCAGGATTTTGTTGTACGACTTTAAGGAAGTTTTTCTTTGCTTCTTGGTAGTCTTCATTTTCAAATTGAATTTTTCCCAAATCCAAATACATCGAAATTAATTTTTGGAATTTTACAAGTTCACTTTTTAAAGCATCTTTTTCAAACTCAGATTCCGCCCATTTGTTAAATAATGGAATTCTTAAATTGAATTCATTTTTAGACTGTTTCTTGATGATATTTAATTTGGTCAAGTTGTCTAAGATTGTTTGAGCTTTAATCTCCATAGCTTTTGGAAGAATTTTATCAAGTTCTTCTTTTAAGGTTTTGAAATCTGTTTTTCCACCACCTAAAATCTGATCTGCTATAATAAAAAGGAAAGTTTTCTCAGAAGCATTCAACTCGTTGTGAAACCAAAATAATTCGTCTTTGAGACCCTTGATTACAGCAATCAAATTTTTATCAACTTCATTTTTGGAAATTGAATTAATTCCCTTAATCTTTGAGTGATTAAAAAGGTACTCACCTATTTTTTCAGAAATAAAAGGATGTCCTTCGGTTAATGAAAAAATGCGATTTATAGCATCTGGAGTGAATTTTGGGTTCGAAAAAGTTTTTAAAAATTTGCTTACATCTTCAAAATTTAAGTATTGCAAATGAACGAATTCAGAATTCTTTCTAAAAGAAGGATTGAGCGAGTTTAAAGAATCTTCGGAAAAAGAAGAGCTTAAAATAAATTTTATTTTTGGGTTTTTACTCGCCAATTCTGTCAACTCGTTAAAGAGTTTTTCTTCGTTCTGTGGAATGAAAAAATTATCTAAAAACAAAGTTAATTTTTCGTCTAATCCACTAAAAGAATACTCTTTGTGAGTTAATTTTATAACATCAGAAATTTCTTTAAGTAATTCTGCTGTTCTGAAATCATTTTTAAAATCAAAATCGAAGTAAAAAGGTTTGATTCCTTTTTGTGGATTTTCGACTAAGTTTTTTAGAAGAAAAGTTTTACCGCATTTATTTTCACCAAATAAAACTAGAGTATTGTTTTCAGTCTCTTTAGTAAGAAAATTTGAGATTTTATTTTTTACCTCAATCTGACTTTTAAACAATTCAATTTCATTTGTTTGAGTTTCGAGAGTTTCAAATTCTTGCATAATTTTATCTTCGCTTTAAAATTTAATGTCTTCTACTTTCGCTACGTCCTTGTTGGAAACCTTTTTTGTATCCGATGTCCATTCCTTTTGCCTTGCCTTTTTGCAAACCTTCGTTAAAGCCAGTTTGGTAGCCTTCTTTAACACCAATTTCGTAGCCTTCGCGTTCACCCAAATCCAAGCCTTTTGTAAGACCTTTTTGCTTCCCACTTTCAAAGCCTTTTTTATAACCTTTTTCTAATCCTTTGGCTTTACGTTTTTCAATTAAGTCTTTGATTTTATTATTTGAATTTTCGTTTGCAGCTTTTACAAATGGGTAAAAATTGTATGGGCTTAGAAATTCAGGAACAACGTCATACATTTTTATTATTAAATCGAACTTTTCAGATTTTAAAGAAGCGTCAAAGTAATCATTGAGCAGGTCATTAATTTCATCTTGGAAGTTTTCTTTAATCCAATCAGTTTCATTGACTGTTTTTGTAAAATTATCAAAGTGGAATGAGGAAAACTCTGTTTGCCAATTTGAAGAGTAGGAGTTGTAAAGTTGTTTTTGTGTTTGTAAGTCATTTGAATCTGTTGACAATATTTTTTCAAGAATTGGAATTAGTGAGTTAGAGTCAGATTTTTCATTCGAATTTATTTTTGATAAAAAATTATTTAACTCAGGCTTGAAGTTTTTTAAAATCCAATTCGATTCATCTAACTTTTTAGAAAGAGTTGTTGAAATTTCTTCAAAAGATTTTGGTTCTAAATTTTTAAATATCATTTCCAAAACTGATTTTTGGATAGTTTTGTCATTTGGGAAGTCTTGTGCAATTTTTTCAAGTTTTTGGAATCTGACTTTGTCAGATAAAGAATTTATGAATTCTAGATAAATTTCTTTTGCTTGATGAGGGTTGCTTTTGTAAAGACTTTCAAAATAGTAAAGTTTGATTTCAGGTAAAGTGTTAGGATAAAACTTTAAAGCATTTACTAAATTAATTTTAGCTTCAAAATTTCCTGATTGCCTGTCCAAAACTTTTTTGAAATTTTCAACTGAATCTATGTAGTCTTCATTTTCAAATTGGATTAAACCAAGTTCCAAATGAATTTTTGTGAGTTTGAATTCTTTTTCAAAGTCTTTCTGAATATCCACACGAGTAATTTCTGAAAGTAGGAATTGGTTTAAAAATGGAATTGTAAAATTCAAATAATTTTCATTTTCTTCAACTAAACCTAATGTTTGTAGTTCTGAAATTGCTTCTAAAACTTGGTTAGAGGTTAAGTTACCATTTAAAGCAGTAACTTCATCGCAAACTTTTTCGACAAGTTTGGTTTTGAGTTCAGTTGAAACAAGGAAATAAAGAACAGCTTTTTTTGTTGTATCAAATCTTTTCCAAATCCAATTCAAGGCACTTGAGTCATTTTCCAAAAACTTGAGCAATTCTTTAGTTTGAATTTCTTTTGCAGAAGTTTTGGTAAAGTATTCAGCTAAGAGTTTTGTATAATAAATATTTCCATTAGTAAGTGAGTAAAGGAAGTTAGAATCAAGTTTTGGATAATTATCTTTGGTAAACTCAATTGTTTCATTTTCGGTAAAAAAGCCGAGATTCAAAACTTCATAATTTTCTAAATCTTCTAAAATAAAATTACCGAAACTGTTAAAAGGATTTAGGCTAATTACTAATTTCAAATTAGATTTATTCTCTATTTTTACAAAGTCTAAGAACTCAAAGAATTCATTCAAATTTTGGTTCTTAAGAGTCAAGCAGTCTAAAAATAGAAATAGGTCTTTTTTAAGTTCCTGTAATAACTTTGGAAGGGAAGTCTCACTTTTATGAAGAAAAGTTTTGTTGTCTAAAAGATTAACAATAATTGGAGAGTTTAACTTTGAATCTTTAAAGTTTGCAAAAGAGGTATTACTTAAAGCCAAAGATGAGTTTCTTAAAAATGAAGTTTTACCAGAGAACTTATCACCTAAAACGAATAATATTTTCTTGGAATCATTAGCTATAAAATTCTCAAAAACTTTTTTGGCGTTTTGTCGAATTTGGAATTTATTGTTCATCGTTTTTCCTTGTTGAGAATTCAGTTGTTAAAAAGTATAACACCATTAAACATAAAAAAATTTTGTGAAAATTAAACTTCTTTAACTTTTTTTTATTTTTTTTGAATTCTTAGGAAAATCGACAAAAAATTGTGATTTGGAGCACAGAATCTAATAGGGTTTAACAAAATTAACGTAAGAGTACCATTTTTTTTACTTCAATATTTTTATTTGACTCTAATTTGTAAAAATAGATTCCATTTGAAACTAAATTATCATTTTTATCTGTACCGTTCCAAGTTATTGAGTTGAAATTATATTCTAAATTATATTCTTTAATTTTTTGACCCAAAGAATTAAAAATTGTTAGTTTTCCAATTTCACCTTTTTCTAAACTAAATTCAATTTTTGTGGAAGGATTAAATGGATTTGGGTAGTTTTGATTTAAACTAAAGGTTGAGACCTTTGGTTTGAATTTCTCATCTTGGGCAGAAACTAAGTTATCCATTTTGTAAGCATAAACTGCTCCTGCTTTCAAACCACCAAAATCATGAGAAGGAGAACCCACAACAAGTAGTTCATCAGAAATAGAAACTGAAGAACCGAATAAGTCATTCTTCTGCCCATCAAGAGCAATTAATTTTTCTTGAAAGTTCCAATTTGCTCCATTGAGTTTATAAATGTAAACAGAACCAGTTTGAAAATCGTTTTCATCATCTTTAGGTGAACCAATGACAAGAATATTATTATGGACAGCAATCGAAGTACCAAATTCGTCTAATGCTTGAGAATCGAAAGCAAACAATTTTTCTTGAAGGTTCCAATTTGATCCGTCAAAATGATATATATAAACAGCTCCACAATCTAAACCTTGACAAAACTCATCGTCTTTATTTGCACTAACAAAAGCAAAATTACTTGAAATTGCTACTGAAGCACCATAATTATCCGAATTATTAATATTGATTGGAGTTAAATCTTTTTGTAATTCCCAAGAATTTATATTTTTCTTATAAATAGCTGCTCCACTAATATTATTTGAAACTCCAAAAATTGCATTTTTGCTATCAATGTCAATTTTAGTTTTATTTGATGAAGTAATATTCCAAATAAAATCATCTTCATTAAAAGAATTCCATTGTCCATTTGTCCAATTATAAGAAACTATCTTTGAACTAATTCCAAAGTCAGTGTTACATAGTGCAATTATATCAGAATTATTTATAAATGAAGAATTAAGACGATTGAAAATTGGATAATTTACACCTGGAATTTCAAATAAAAATTGATAACTACCATTTACTAGCTCATATAAATTATAACCATTTAACAAAAAATTTTCAGATAAATAGCCACCAAAAGAATTTATAGTTTTAGAAATATTATTGTTTTCAATCTGATAAATTTCTTTTCCTGTTGAGAATTTGCTTCCGAATGCATAAACATTTTCTCCAAGTCTTTGGTTTTCTTCATTTCCATTAATTTTGTGGAAGTCATTAGTTTTAGATTCACCTAAGAGAGTAATATGTAAGTCTAATCTATCTTCAATTTCAAATTTTACAAAATAACTTAAATCTCCAATAACACTTGGTATTACAAAAATCGATATTGTGTCTGTTTGAAAAAATTCAATACTTTGAGGATAGTTAGAAGTTAAATCGGTACTAGAAAAATCAATATCAAGAATTTCCAAAGAGTCAAGAAATAAATTTGTAATTGGAATGTTAATTTGGCTTTGAGTAGAAAAGCTAAAATCTAAAGAATCAAAAACATCAGTTTGAATTTGAAAACTTTGTAATTCGTAAAAATCGAATAAATGTACTGCTCCACATTTTGAATAATTAAAATCAGTTTTTGGTGCAGAAATAATGATTTTATCATCAGATAATGCAACATCTTGAGCAAAATTGAAACCTTCAATAACATTCTTTCCAATAATTTTTCGAATTTGTTTCCAACCAGTTGGGGTTTTGTTTAAACAATAAACTGAACCAAGTTCACCCTCAGCAGATAAATCGTCTCTGAATCCAATTAAAATTTTATCATCATCAATTTTTAATGAAGAAGCATAAGAATTTTCATCAAATTTCTTTTTGATTTCTAAAATGCTTTGTTTCTTCCAAGCATTATTATTTCTTGCATAAAATGATATGATTTTTTCTGAATAAACAACTAATTCTCCATCGTCAAAATCTATAAGTTTCCCAAATTGCAAATTTTCATTTTCAGAATTCATTTCGATCTTAGTTTCAGGAATCCAAAAAGGTCCAATTTGATAAAATGGGTAAACTCCATTTTCAGAGCTTACAATAATAAAGTCGCCTGCAATTGTTACACTTTGACCAAAGTATCTATTTGAATAACTCAAATTATAGTCGTAAGCCCAAAGTTGACCTTGAGAATTCCAAAAGTTTCCATTCCTTTTGTAAACGAAAGCTAATCCTTTATTTGTACCAAATGAATAATCTAAATAAGCTCCAATGACAAGCAATGAATCACTAATATCAATTGTTTTTCCGAAATAAGTACTTTCTAATTGAGTTAATTTTTTATTCAGACTCCAAACACTTCCAATCTTTCTAAATATATAAACAGTTTTTTGGAGATAAAATCCAAGGGCTGCGTAATCATCAAATATTTTTACTGTAACGGGTTTGTTATTCCCTTGTAAATCGTTTGGTTCTAATTTTTGTACAAAAACATAATTTCCAGACAAGTTTTTCTCATAAATTTCAGCAAAACCTTCATTAGTTCCTACAATAAGTAGATTCTCAAATGAATCTATTGAAATACCAAAATTTTCATTCATTTCTGAACCGTAAATAATAGTTTCTTCAGCAATTAAGTTTTCAATTGCAAAAAGTAAAATTAAAATTGAAATAAATCGTCGCATAACTGTTACCTCCAATGAATTTTATTTTAAAAATCCAACAATGATGCCAATTTATTTAAGTCAAACTATTTCAATGCTTTAAAAATTGTCACCTAGAAGGGGAAAAGTGTATACAAAAAAGGGGAAAGTCATAAAACCTTCCCCTTAAAATCTAAACTTACTTTAAAAGTGTGAGCTTTTGAGTCTTTGTAAATTTGGGAGTAACAAATTTCAGAAAATAAACCCCAGAAGAAAGCTCATTTCCATTTTCATTTGTTCCGTTCCAAACAAAATCGTGATTCCCACTTGAAAGATTACCTTCAAAAAGTGTTTTCACAAGTTCACCTTTAATATTAAAAATATTTAATGAAACTTTATGAAATTCACTTTTAGTTGGAATTTCGACTTGAATTGTAGTCGAAGGGTTAAATGGATTTGGGAAACTTGGATTTAAAACATATTCGTAAGTTAAAATTTCTTCTTCAAGCTCTAACAAACTTCCTGAAACAACTCTGTCTTTGTGGTCAGTAATTCTTCCTGAAAACTCTACATCTCTTAAGTAGTAAAAATAAGTTTTCCCAAATTCTGCTTTCTCATCAAACCAAGTGTAAACGGTGTTGTTACTGACATTGCCTTCACTTTTTAGATTTGGGTTTGAAATGTAAGAATCGACTTTTACAAAATCTTTAGAGTTGTTTTCACTTCTAAAAATTTCGAAACCTAAATTCTCAAACTCACTTTGAGTTTCCCAAACTAATTCAATTTTATCAGAATGATTAATTGCTTTAAAATGTGAAAGAATAATTGAAAGTGGTGTGTCATTTGCATCTTGGACAAAAAATGGAGAACAGCTTGGGGCAGTTCCACAAACTTCGTAATTACCATTCCCTAAATCAGTAATCACGTTATCAGGTAAAAATGAATTTTGATGAGCAATTCTTAAGTCAGTTGCAGGAGTTCCTGTGAATCCCGTTAACCAATCTGAACTTACAACAAAGCAAACAGTTACATTATTTTGCCCGTTACAATTCAAATCATAACTTGCCACAAAAGGAATACCAGATTCTGTTGAATTTACATTGGCTAAAGTAAAAGCAGTCGAACCGCCTTGAGTTGCAATTGAACCCAAATTTCCTCCTGCTCCATTAAAGTTTGTCCCTCCAGAATTATTTGTTGTAGGAGTTGCAACGACTGGAGAATCATTTGTATTAAATGTCGGGATTTCAGCGTTTGTTCTTTGACTTCCTTCTAAAATTGTTCCTGTTAAATAATTGATTTCGGTTCCACTTCCATTAAAAGCAAAAACATCGAAAAAGTAGTTAGTATTTGATGTCAATGTATTTTGAACGAAGAAAACGTCTGAACTTATAGAAACTATTTCTCCGTCTCCAATTGAGTTTCCGACTATGTAAGTTGTTCCGTCAGTAGGAATTCCCGTTGGTGAAGAATTTTCTTTTCTCAAAACTAAATAGCCTAAAATCGTTCCACTTCCAGCCGTAAAAGTTCCAACAAAAGAATCTGTGTTTACACCTGCAAATTGTAAATTAGTAGCTTGGCTAACGGGTTCGGTTGCGAGAGTTTTTTCGCTTCCTTCAAGAGGTGAGGTTGTCAAAAAGTTTGAAGTTGCACCATTTCCATTAAAGGAAAATATGTCGTAGAAATATTCAGCATTTGAACTCAAACCAGTGTCAGTGAACGAATTTGAATTACCTAAGGCAACGACGGTTCCGTCTCCAATTGTGTTTCCAACAGAGTAAATTGTTCCGTCAATAGGAATTCCCGTTGGTGAAGAACTTTGTTTTCTTAAAACTAAATAATTGTCAGGAGTTCCAGCAGCATTTGTAAAAGAGGCAGAAAGTGAAGTCGCTTCTCTTGTTATAAAAGTTAAACTTGTCGGCTGATTTGTTGGCTCATTACTTCCTGTTGTTGTTCCATTTCCTTCGAGAGGAGAATCTTCTAAGTAATTAGTCGAAGTTCCGTTTCCATTGAAAGCAAAAATGTCGTAAAAGTAATTTGTGTTGAGAGTTAAACCTGTGTCAGAAAATGAGTTTGAGTTTCCAACTGCAACAACAGTCGCATCTCCGATTGTGTTTCCAACAGTGTAGGTTGTTGCATCAACAGGAAATTCGTTTGCTGAAGAACCTTGTTTTCTTAGAACAATGTAACCGTCAGGAGAATCAGACGAAGCTGTGAAAGTTGCAGAAATTGAGTTTGCAGTTTGAGAATTTATGCTAAAATTTGTTGGTTGGTTTGTTGGTTGGAAATCAACAGTTGTCCAACCCATATCTTTAAAGAAACCAAGTGTGATGTTTCCTGGACTGTGAATTGCTTCTGCTGTTCCGATTGCGTGAGTCATCAAAGAGTTTGCATTTCCTGCTGGATAAGTTGCGTCATTCCAATGTGAGTAACTTGAACCACTGTCAAAAGAACCTGTCGGAACGTAAAGTTTTGGATTTGTTCCTCCGTGAGCAGAGACAGCGTTTGCTCCGTTTACAAACAAGTTGTCGCTAATTAATTCATTTCCGAGTGCAACAGAAGGGTTTGTGAAAGTTGTAATTGCAGTTCCAGCACCATTCTCGACAAACAAATCATAAATTGAAAATCTTAAAGGAGAGCCAAGACCAAGTTGTCCAGTTGTTGTTCCATTGTCTCTTGTTCCTGTTCCTGCAAAACCTAAACCGTGACAAAGTTCGTGAAGGACTACAGAAACAAAGTCAAATTGTCCTGAAGGAGTATTTCCATCAGTCCCAAAATACCAATTTGCAAAATTACTGTTAAAATTTGCATTAATGTCGTGATTTCCTGAACCTGTGAAAATATCAGTTCCTGCAAGTTTGTTGGCTAAAGGAGCTGTGTAAAATGTGTTTGCAACAGGAGCATTTGTAAAATCTCTTACCAAATAATTTCCACCTGCCGAACCTAAAACATTTGCACCAAGAACTTTAAATTCTGCTTCAACTTCAATTGTAACGGCAGAAGTGAGTTGAGAAGCCCAAATGTCAACCGCGTATTGAAAAGCGGTTTGTGCTTCTGCTGTAAACCCTGTGTAATTTACAGTGATTGTAGCAGTTTGAATTCCGTTTTGTCTTTTCTCCAAAAAGTCGCTTGGTGGTGGGACAAAAGTAAACTTGTCTTCATACTCAGCGATTAAACCGCCACAAAGTTCAGTTGAACAAGATTTGTGAGTTAAGTGTTCTTGAGCAAAAGTGTTTGTGAGTAAAATTGATGAGAAAAATAGCGAAGAGGTGAGTAGTGGTAAATTTTTGGGCATTTTCTAATCCTAACTAAAAATTAAATTGTATAAATTGTAACTAAAGAATTTTAAACTTAATCGAAGATTGGAAAAATATCCAATACGAAATAAAAATTCAACATCCTTGTCTTTTCGTTCAAATTAATTTACTTTTTAAATATTAATTTTAAGGAAATTAAAGGAATCCTAAAGTGAAGTTAAAATTTTTCTCCATAGCAATTTTAATATCATTGTTTCAACTGTCTGAAGCAGTTAGTATAGAATATTCATCTTTTCTAGGTTCAAATGATATTGAAGAAGTTTTTAGTATTGATGTTTCAGATAACAATGAAATTGTTCTTTCTGGAACAGCATCATCAAGTAGTTTCCCAACTACATCAGGTTCTTTCGATCAGAGTTTTAATGGTGGAAATATAGATGTATTTGTAACCAAATTTGATTCAATAGGTAGTTCTTTAATTTTTTCTACTTTTATTGGCGGTACTAATAATGATTATGGTTACTCAATTGCCATTGAAGGAAATGGAAATACAATTGTTTCTGGCTTTACATCATCTATTGATTTTCCAATTCAATTAGCTATTGGTTATATAAACAGTGGAGCTGCTGATGCTTTCATAACTAAAATAAACCCAAATGGCTCAAACTTAATTATATCTTCTTATTACGGGGGAGTAAGTATTGACCAAAGCATATGTATGAAAATTGATCAATTAGGAAATATAATTTTAGCTGGAAAAACAGTATCACTAGATTTTCCTACATTAGCTGGGTATGACTCAACTCATAATGGGAATCAAGATGTTTTCATATCAAAATTCGATTCATTTTTTCAAACCTTATTACACTCAACATTTATAGGAGGAGCTGGTGATGACCGAGTTTATGACATTGCCTTAGATTCGTTTGAAAATATTTATTTAACAGGTCCAACTGATAAAGGGTTAAATGCACTTACTAATACCTATCCTACAATTAATGCTTTTGACTCAACATATAATGGGTCGTGGGATGTTTTTGTTTCGAAGTTAAATTCTAGTGGATCCTCATTGTTGTATTCTACATTTTTAGGTGGAAATACTGATGATATTTCAAGGGGAATTGTAGTTGATGAATTTGGTAGTGCAATTTTGACTGGTATGACACGTTCATTAGATTTTCCTTTAATTGGTGCCATTGATACGACTTTAAATAATAAATACGATGCATTCGTTTCAAAGCTTGTCCCAAGTGGAAATACTTTGGATTTTTCTACCTATTTGGGTGGTGCAGATGACGATTATGGCTTAAATATTAATTTACAAGAAAATGGTAAAGGAATAATTATAGGAAGAACTGAATCCACTGACTTTCCAGCAATAAATGCTTATAATTCAAATTTAAATGGTGATTCAGACTTATTTATTTCTCAATTAGATTTAATAGGTGATTCATTAGAGTTTTCCACTTTTTTGGGAGGAAGTGACGAAGAATCCCAAATGCAAATAGGAAAAGCGACAATTTATAAAAATGAAAGTCTTTACATTACTGCAAATACGGGATCCTTTGATTTTCCAACAACTAATGGAGTTTATAATCAAACATATTCTGGAAATAGTGATATAGTCGTTTTCAGATTTGTAACAAATTATTCACCAATACTAATCAATCAAATACCTGATTTAACTTTTGTGGAAGACAGTGGAAACAATCTAGTTCTTGCGGACTTAGATTCAAATTTCTTTGACCCAGACTCTTCCAATTTAACTTACACAATTTATACTTCAAGTAATGGAATCGAACCTTTCTTAGTCTCAAAATCTCTTTACATCTCAACTGTTCCTGATTCTGCAGGAGTTTTTTCTGTTGAGGTTACTGCAATTGATACTGCTAACCAAAGTGTAACCGATACTTTTTTAGTAACTATTAATCCTGTAAATGATACACCTAATACATTTAATCTTATAAATCCAACTAATAATGACACTTTGATAAATTTAACAGACACAATTGAATTTGAATGGAATTCATCATATGACGTAGATAATACTAATCTTGTTTATGATTTAAAAATCTTTAATTCCACGTATGATACGACTATCTCAAACATTGCAGATACTACTTTAAGTTTGCAAAATACATTTGAAGAGCTTTCAGATTTTCATTGGTTTGTTGAAGTAAGTGATGGTGAATTTGTCGTTAGTAGTTCAGATACTTTTAAGTTTACAAACCCAATGGCTGTTAAACTTTCAAATTTTGAAAATCAAATTCCAGATTTATTCGTTTTACACCAAAATTACCCTAACCCTTTTAATCCTAAGACAAATATTAGGTTTGATTTACCAGAAAATTCTCAAGTGAAATTGAAAATTTATAATTTGTTGGGGCAAGAAGTAAGAACTTTGATTAATGAAGAAATGAGTGCAGGTTTCAAGTCAGTTATTTGGAATGGGAAAAATAATTCTGGAAATTTTATAAGTTCAGGAATATATGTTTATCAGATAATTACTGATAAACATATTAAGAGTAAAAAAATGCTCTTTTTAAAATAACGCGAGTTTGAGAAATAATTTCTATAAAAAATTAAGCGTTACAACGGTTGGAAACCATAACACCGCAATTTTTCTCGAACTCCCGAATAAATAATTAGTTTCAAAACTAATTATTTATTCGGGAACTAATTCTAAAATTCTAAAGTTTTCATCGCTACTTCGTGGATTCTGTCTTCGTTCACCAAAATTGCTTTTTCTAAAATTCTTGAAAAACCAACTGGTGAAAAGTTAGAACCAACTCTTTCAACAGGAGCGTCTAAATCTTTGAAAGCTTGTGAGGAAACAATTGCAGCAAGTTCTCCTCCAAATCCACCAAAAACTTTGTCTTCTGTAACTATCAAGCAGCGGTTTGTTCTTCTGACAGATTCCAAAATTGTTTCAGTGTCAAGTGGTTGGAGTGAACGCAAATCAATTACTTCGATTTCTGCACCAGTTTCTTCTGAAATCTTTTCAGCAACATTGAGTGAAAAATGAACTGTGTTTCCGTAAGTCAAAATTGTTAAGTCTTTGCCTTTACGCCTAATTCTTGCTTTACCAAAAGGCACCGTAAAATCTTCAGGGAAAGTTGATTTTGCATAAATTTGGTTGTAAAGATGTTTCGGCTCCAAAAATAAATTTGGACCTTCTGAGTTCATACAAGTTCTTAGTAAACCGTAAGCGTCAGAAGCTGTTGAAGGAACAACAATTCTTAATCCTGGGATTGTCGAAAAAGTTCCTTCCAAATTTTGCGAGTGATAAAGTCCTCCGCCAATGTAACCACCTGAAGCAAGTCTGATTGTAACGTTTGGAGAAAACTGTCCGTTTGTTCGCCAATATTCGTGAGAAAGTTCGATAAGTTGTTCCATTGCGGGCCAAAAGTAATCTGCAAATTCTGCACCTTCGACGACAACTCGTATGTCTTTGTTGAAACGTGAAAAACCGTTTGCAGTTCCTGTAATGAAGTCTTCTGCGATTGGTCCGTTAAATACTCTTTCGATTCCAAACTCTTGTTGCATTCCTTTGGTAACGTTGAAAATTCCACCTTTTTCTTTGTAGGCAACGTCTTGACCCCAAATGTAAGTGTCAGGGTTTTTTCTAAATTCAAATTTTAAGGCTTCATTAATTCCTTCACGAAGAGTTTTGAGTTTTCCTTCTGTTTCTGGAGCAATTCCATCAGGATAATTTCCTTCGTAAACGTAGTTTGTAAAAACAAAATCATTTACAGAATCTGGAGTTGGTTCCTCTGAGTTATCAACTTCTTCCTCTGCAATTCTGAATTCTTCTTGGTTTGCTTTTTCAATTTTTTCAAGGTCTTTTTCCGTGATTCCCATTTCCAAAATCTTTGCTCTGAATCTTGGGATTGGGTCTTGAGCCTTTGCGTCTGCAAGTTCTTTCTCATCTCTATAGAGTTTGTGGTTATCAGAATTTGAGTGAGCTCCAATTCTAACACATTTTGCATCAATGATTACAGCACCTTTGCCTGTTTTGATAAATTTTATCGCATCTTCAACTGCTTTAACACTATCAAAAATGTCAGTTCCGTCACAGTAAATTATTTTTAGGTTAAGAAACCCTTCAAAATTTTTTCCTATTCTATCATTTGCCGTTTGGTCTGATTTGGGAACAGAAATTCCGTAGTCATTGTCTTGGAAAACAAAAATTACAGGTAGCTTTTCTCGTGAAGCTCCATTGATTGCTTCGTAGCAGTAACCTTCTGAAACAGAAGATTCACCTTGACTGGAAAAAGAAATTCCGTCGTTTTTGTAAGTTTTAATTGCTCTTGCAACTCCAACTGCGTGTAAAGTGTGATTTCCTGTACAGGAAGAAACATTTTGTATCCCGATTTCAGGTTTTGCAAAATGATTGCTCATATGTCTTCCACCCGAAGCAACGTCATCTTTTTTGGAAGTTCCATTTAGAAGAAGTTCTTTCACTGTCATTCCAGCAGCTAAGCAAGTTGTCAAATCTCGGTAGTATGGGAAAAGGAAATCTTTGTTCGCTCTGAAAGCCATTCCAAGAGCTAATTGGATTCCGTCGTGTCCAGCATTTGGAGCGTGATAAGACCAACCTTTTGCTTTTCGTAAATAATTTGGAGCAACGTCGTCAATGATTCTACCTAAATGGAGAAATTTATACCATTTTAAAAGTGTTGTTTTTGAATATTTTTTTGTAGCCATTTTTTTCCTTTTCTTTTTTCCATTTCTTCTTTTTTGTCAAACTTCAACTTTTTCTATATTTGCAAAATTAGGTAAAATTTCCCCAAAAAGCGTTTTTGAAGAGGCTTTTTGAATGTGAACTTTTACCAAATCTCCAATCTTAACTTCTTCTGTAACAGGGAAAACCACGTTTAAATTTCCTTCTGTTCTAGCAAGGAAATCTTTCTCGGAACGCTCAGAAATTCCTTCTATTAGAACTTCGTGAACCATTCCAATTTCATTCTCATAAAGTTTCCACTGAATGTTTTGTTGTTGCTCAACTAAACGCATAATTCTTGATTTTTTATCTGCTGCACTAACGTCGTCAGGAAACATTCTTTCTGCTGGAGTTCCTTTTCTTTCGGAATATTTAAACATATAAGCTGTGTGGAATTGACTTTTTTCCATTACTTCAAGTGTTTCCAAAAATTCTTCTTCTGTTTCTGTTGGGAATCCTACAATCACATCTGTTGAGAGTTTGACATTCGGAATAATTCTTTTAGCATTTTCGATTAGTGTCAAAAACTCTTCTTTTGTATAAGTTCGGTTCATTTTTTCAAGAACCCTGTTGCTTCCTGCTTGAAGAGGAATTTGAACTTGGTTACAAATATTGTCTTTTTCAGCAATTAATTCTAAAAGTTCAATCGGGAAATCTTTCGGGTGAGGAGAAGTGAAGCGAAGTCTTTTGAGTCCTTCAATTTCAGAAACAGCTCTCATCAAATCTGTAAAAGTTTCGTTTGTAGTAGAATCTTTGTAAGAATTTACATTTTGACCGAGTAGAGTGATTTGTTTGTAACCTTGAGCGACCAAATATTTTGCTTCTTCAACAATGTTTTCTACTGTTCGCGAACGTTCTCGACCTCGTGTAAACGGCACTACGCAAAAAGTACAAAAATTGTCGCAACCTCGCATAATTGCAATCCAAGCGTTAACTCCATTTGGGTCTCTTTTGGGAATTACGTCAGAGTAAGTTTCTTTTTCGGAAAGTGAGATTTCTGAAAGCTTAGTTGCACCTTCGCCATAAATTTCTTCAAGCATTTTAGGGAGAGTTTTATAGCCATCAGGACCAACAACCAAATCAACTAACTTTCTTTTTTCTAAAAGTTCTTCTTTGAGGTTCTGAGCCATACAACCGAGAATGCCGATTATTAATTTTTTATCTCTTTTTTTGTAGTGAGAAAGGTCGCCAAGCCTTCCGTAAATTCTCTGGTGAGCATTTTCACGAATTGCACAAGTATTTAATAAAATTGCGTTTGCATCTTCAATATCGCGTGTAATTTCGTGAGTTCGGCTTTCTAAAATCGTAGTTACAATTTCAGAATCGTATTCATTCATTTGACAGCCGTAAGTCTCAATGTAAATTTTCATTATAAACCTTTTAACTTTAACGTTAAAATTAAATCTTCTAACTTCACAGTTTCTTGCGAACCTTCTTTAAGATTTTTAACTGTAACGGTTTGATTTTCAATTTCTTCCTCTCCTATAACAATTACAAAAGGGATTTGTTTCTGGTCTGCAAACTTGAATTGCTTTGCCAATTTTTTCTGCTCAAAAGACATTTCTGTGCAAATGTTCGCGTCTCTAAGCATTTGTGTAATTCTTAGAGATTCTTTCAAACTTTCATTTGAAAATAAAGTTACGTAAACTTTTGTGCGAGTAGAGGATTCTTCAAACATTCCAATTTGTTGCATTGCCGCAATAATTCTGTCCAAACCAACTGTTGTTCCAACTGCAGGGCTTTCTGTTCCACTAAAAAGGCTAATCATTTGGTCGTATCTTCCACCACCTGTCAAACTTCCAATGTTTGGGTAATCAAGTAAATTTGTTTCAAAAATTGTACCTGTGTAGTAGTCAAGTCCTCTTGCAAGAGTAACGTCAAAAGTAAAGTTTTCTGTTGGGACATTAAAAGTTTTTAAGTTTGCAAAAACTTCTTTAAGTTCTGAAATTCCTTTTTCAGCTGTTTCATTTCCTGTTAGAATCTTTTCCAACTCTTCAATTGAAATTTCAGCATTTTTTAAAATAGGTTCTAATTTAGAGATTGATTCTTGAGGAATTTCATTTCTTAGCATTTCCGCTTTAACTTCTTCAAGTGAGATTTTGTCTAACTTGTCGATTGAACGGCAAACAGTTGCAGTTTCTGATTCGGGTAATCCGATAAATTTTGTAATTCCTGTAAGAACTTTACGATTGTTAATTCTAATTCTGAAGTTTGGGATTTTGAGCGAAGTAAGAATTTCGTTTACCATTGTGAGAATTTCTGAATCTGCAAGCATTGAGTAAGTTCCGATAGTGTCAACATCGCATTGGTAAAATTCTCTGAATCTGCCTTGTTTAATTTGAGGTTTATCAGCTCTCCAAACTGGTTGGATTTGGTAGCGTTTAAAAGGTCTAACCATATTTTTATTCATCGCAATTACGCGAGAAAGCGGTACTGTCAAATCGTATCGCAAAGCAGCTTCGTCGTTTGAGCCGACTTTGTAATTTAGTTTGTAAAGCAATTTGTCTGCTTCTTCGCCGTATTTTCCTGCCAAAACAGAAAGGTATTCAATAGCTGGAGTTTCGATTGGGGAAAAACCGTATTTGCGAAAAACTAACTTTATATTATCGATAATTTCTTCCCTTTTAATCATTTCATTGGGAAGTAAATCTTTTGTACCTCTAAAAATTCGAGGCTGAATTTTTGACATTTTTTTGACCTTAGTTTAAAAGAGAGCAAAGTTACAAATTTTTTCAATAATTTGAAAAGTTTTTCTAAAAACTAAAATTTAAAGGGATTTGTTTCAATAGAGGAAAAAGTTTCCCATATGCACAATTGGCATGTTATCGATTTTATAAGTATAAATTATATTTGTATAATAGGGTTTTATAAAAATATAATTTTGAAAAGATATTTTTTAATAAGTAATCTGCAATAAATGAAAGTTAAAACAAAAGATTTTAAAGCTCTAATTTCATTTCATTAAAACTAATTTTCTTGAAAATGAAACTCCATTACTTTTCAAGTTTGCAAAATAAATTCCACTACTAACTAATTCATTGTTTTGGTTAGTTCCATCCCAAGTAAATGCATTTGAACCAATTCGAGAGATACCATTAAAAATTTCTTTAATTATTCTACCTTTTATATCAAAAATTTTCAAAGAAACTTCAGCTTCTTTTTTTGCAAAAAACTTTATATTTGTGTTAGGATTAAACGGGTTTGGGTAATTCTGCTCCAAACTAAATCTATTTAAATTTATATCATCGGCAGTCTCAAAACTGACATAGACTTCTTTATGGAACTTTCTTAAACCACTAAAACTAACATCAGCTAGTTTATAAATATATGTTTTATTAACGTCTTTGTTAAAATCAACAAATTCATACTTTTGACCTTGAGAAGAAGTTCCTAGACCATTTAGTTCTGAATGAGTTTTAAAAGATGCAATTTTACTATAATCTTTTTCGACAGTTGTTTTACTATATACTTCAAAACCTAAATTATCAATTTCGTTTTCAGTATTCCATATCAATTTTACATTATTACTGTTTGTAAATGCATTAAAATTTGAAATTTGAACAGGTAATGCTAAATCATTAATACCTAAAGTAAACTCTGAAAAACTAGATACAGTTGCAATAAGTTCACTACCGTTAAATGTAGTTGGTAAGGAAGAAAATAAACCTAATCCTTCATTGTCTCTTTTATAAATCGTAATAAAATCAGGATTTGAAATTCCAATATTTGGTAAAGAATTTATATCAATTTTTAAAGTTGCAGATGTAAAATTTAATCCTGAATTAGATATTACCCATCTAAAAGGAGAAACATTTTCAATAACTCCATTTGGCTCTGTTGAAAAGTTTTGAAAAAAGGTTACTTCAATTTCACCAGAGTTTGTAATACCAGAAAAATCTATATTTAATGCTGTTTCGTTATCAGAATCACTAAAACTAAAAAGACCATCTGTTGATATATTTTGGGCAAAAATATCAGCGATTTGGTAATTAAATAATGCAATGTCTTCAATTCCGTTATAAGAATCATCAAATGCACCTGACGTAATAGGAAAATCATTACCACTTTTAGCAACTATAAAAAATTTGTTATTTTTTAATACTGCTTGTTTACCATATGAAAACTGTTCCTCGTTAAGAGTTCCTCCTAAAAAAGTTGAGTTATTTATATTAGAGGTAGAAATATTTAACTCTAACATAAATAGATCTGAACCATTGTTTTTAGTATCTTCATATGCATTTACAATCGGAAAATCTGTCGAAGAAGTAATTCCTATAATATGAACATAATTGCTTTCGTCAACATTTATTGAATATCCCTTATCATTTGCAGAACCACCAATAAAGGAAGAATAAATTATATTGTTTGTGTTTAAGTCAAAGCAGGTTACAAAGCAGTCGTTTGTTCCACCATTGTAACTAGAATTATTCGAATTAAATACAGGAAAATTACTAGATCTAGTTTCTCCAGTCAAATAAACGTTTCCATTTTTATCTAAAGTAATATCAGTCGCAATATCTAGTTTTGTTCCACCTAAATAAGTAGAAAATTCTAATGTTGAACCATTAGAACTTATCTTAGATAAAAAAACATCAAAATTTCCATTCTTTGTATTGTCGTAAGCATTTTGAATTGGGAAATCAGATGATTTAGTATATCCTGTTAACAAAATATTATTTGCAATATCTATTGAAATCCCAAAACATTCTTCTGAGTCTGCTCCGCCTAAAAATGTTGTAAAAATATTACTAGATCCATTTGAGTTAATTTTACTTAAAAATATATCATAATCTCCATTATGGGCAGTATCAAAGCCATTTTGTGCAGGGAAATCGTTTGACTTTGTGTATCCAGAAAAAAGAATGTTCTCAGAAGAATCTAAAGAGACAGCGTTTGCTGCATCATCATCAGCTCCACCAAAATATGTTGAAAAACTTAAATTAGACCCTGTAGAATTTAGTTTAAGAATAAAAGCATCTATATTACCACCAGGGTTTGGATATAATGGGTTGTTTGTGGGGAAATCACTCGAAAAAGTTTCACCCGTTACGATTATTTCATCTAAGGAGGTAATAATAAGATCTTTTCCAATCGAATAACCTACAGTTCCACCAATAAAAGTTGAAAAAAGTAAATTAGATGCACTAGAATCAAATTTAGTAACAAAAGTTACTTCTGAATTGCCACTTTTAGTTTGACTAAAAACACCTGAGGTAGTAGGAAAGTTACCTGAAAAAGTTAAACCTGTAAGAATACTTTCTTCGTTATTATTTACATCAATCCCATAACAAAATTCATTGTTAGATGTTCCCAAAAAAGTTGAAAAATTAATTGAACTACCATAAGCAACACCACTAATCAAACAAATAAAAAGTAATGATTTATACATTGTATTCTTCCCTTAATTCAAATGCTATTCAATCTATAAGATTTTTTTAAAAAATATGGGAACTTTTGTCAAATATCAAGATTTAATTATTTTAATATCTAAATCGAGATTTTAAAATTCAAAAGGAAAGTCCAAGAGGAATTTTCTGTGTTGCCTGTTGATTCACCTTTGTTTTTATTTTTGGTGTAATCTAAAGAAGCTCCACTTGTGAATTTTTGGCTAACTGAGTAAGTTAATTTTGTTCCTGCCGAAACAGTTGAACGAGTCGTAGGTTTAGTAAATTTACTGTCATTAAAAAGGTCATTTATATTTGCAAAAAGAACATTCGAACCAGTGTTCTCAGCCGAATTTACGACAATGTTT
>QQUF01000052.1 GCA_008501735.1 Calditrichota bacterium
TCAAGCTTTTACAGTAGGAAAAAACATTTACTTCGGAGAGAATAAATACAAACCCGATACTCAAGAAGGTAAAAGATTACTTGCTCACGAACTTACTCACACAGTTCAACAAACTGGTGCAGAAAGTATCCAAAGAAACCCTGACCCTATTTCATCTCCAAATTCTGACACAACCTCTTTAATGGAAGGTAATTCCTCGCTAGATGAAAGTTATGCAACTGAGCCAAATTTAACGGAAGAAACACCTACAACAGAAGCACCTCCAGAACCTCAATTTGAAGAAAAAGGTGGTGGAAGTTATACAATTGTTAAAGGAGATTCTCTTTGGAAAATTGCAAAAAATACCTATGGAAGCGGCCTTTATTGGGTAAACATTAAAAAAGCAAATCCTAATAAAGTAAGTAAAGGTGGCGATTTAATCTTTGTTGGTGATGTACTTGAACTCCCTGTAATCAATGTTCCTAAAGCAGTAGAAAAGAATACCACTGAAACAGTAATTGAAGAAGAACCTAACCAAACTAATGAAATAGAAACCCAACATAACACCACCGCTACTTCTACAAAAAAAGATTCTTCTGATGGTAAAACTGATGCGATTAGTCCTTGGGTAGATGTATATATAAATCCCACTGAAAATATTCCCGAGATACCAATATTTTTAGTTCCATTTTTAATTACAAGTTATAAACCAATAATCAAAGCGAAAGTTAAAATTCCAAAGACTTTATACGCGGGTACAGTTACTAGCGGTCTAGAATATAAGGCAACTGTTAAGCAAAAGGTAACCGATATATTAAGTGTAGGTGCAGACTTTAAATTTGGTAATTTGGTTAAAGGTGAATTCAAACCAAGTATATCATTAAAAGGAAATGTTAAGTTAGGAGATGATTGGGATTTTTCAATTTCAGATGGTTCGTTTTCTCCACCAAAAGTATCATTTAGCTTATTAAGGAAAGGTAAGTTGGACTTTGGGCAGCTTACTGATGACTTAGTTAATTTAGATATTGAAGGTGATTTTGGATTCCTTGTTTCTGTTTCTCTAGATTTACCTGAGATGCAAAAAGCAGCAAACGCATTTCTTGCTCGTGGAGCGATGAACTTTATCGCAGCTCTTTATACAGCAAAAGAGTTTTTATCTAAAGTATTTAATATTGATTTAAATGATTTAAATTTAAATCATTTAAAATTAAGAGATATACTAGTAGGATCATTATCACTCTCTGCTTTCGGGCTCATAATTGCTGCTATTATTTCTGGTTCGTTAACATTTGTAGCTCCAATAATAATTGTTTTATTAATTGCCTTAAATATGTTACCCAAATCTAAGAATGAAGATGATGATTAATTTATGAAAAAACATTTTGAAAACATCTTCCCAAAAGAGACTTATATAAGTGAATTAAAACAGATAAATTCTTTTTCTTATGTATCAAAGGCATTCATTGTTGTGATTGGTTCAATCCTAATCAGCAAATTTAATAGTTTGCAAATGACCCCTAAATCAATTGTTAATGTTTTTATATCAACAATGATAATTGCTTTTTTTTTAGTAAGCTTACTTTATCTTTATTTTAATCTAATACACAAAAAATTTATTGTTAAAAATTACAATAAAGATATTTTTACTAAAGAAAGTTTTATCTATAAAAAATTGCTTTGTAAAAATGTTACTAAATCAAAAAGTTACTATGGAGATGCTGGTAACCTATATTTTGGAGACTTCGGATTTGTATATAATTCTTTTACGAAGAAGAAACTTCAAAATATAATGCTTGTTCCTTTATTTGAGATAAAAATTGAATTAGTGGAGCCTAAACTTGATTTTATAACAAGATGGACACATAAAAAATTTATAAGAAAAAATTTAAGAATTTACACTAAATCAAGTTCACAAATTTTTCAAGTTCCAAATCCTGAAGAAACACTAAAAAAATTAGAAGCGATTAAACAAGAATTACTTTCCCAACAAGATTCATCTTCCGATGGAAACGCTTAATGGATGAAAGACAAGACTTTTATATAACTCCAATTCAATATCTTGAGGAAGAACTTCACTGGTGCAGATTGTTAATTGGAAATTATTTTTACAAATCAAAGCAATTAGAGAGTTTGCATTCAAATGATTTATTTATAAGTGAAAATGAGATAGAAAATTATTTAGAATCTAAAGAAGTAAAACCTAATGATTCAAAGGAAGATAGTTTACTAAAAAATGCTTTAGAGTTTAGAAAAACTATTAATCTTCAAAAAAACATAAATTTTCCCGTTTTAGATTTGTGAAAGGGCTTTACTCTTAAACTCTTCCCCAAAAAACATTTGTTTTATAATCAATTCTGATTTGTCCATTCTGTTGGAATTGTTTAAAAAGTTGTTTTAAAGCCTGAATCATTGGTTTGTGGTTTGGGTGATTTTCATTTGGAGCGTAAGAAGAAGAAAGTAAACGACCTTTTAAGCCTTCAAAATCAAATTCTTGAAAATTATCGAAAGTCTTAACATTCAGTTTTTCACCTCCAAAAAACTCTTGCACTTCTTTGCCTTTATCGGCAGAAGTGTGTTTTATTTTTTCGTAGTCAACTGCAAATTCTTGAATCAATTTTTCATACTCAACTAAAAATGGTTTGTCGTTTCGCCTTTTGTTCCAAACTAAAACAACAAAACCATTCGGCTTCAAAATCCGCTTGAATTCAGCTTTTGTTTTCACAATTTCAAACCAATGAAATGCTTGTCCAGCCACAACAAAATCTATTGATTTCTCCGCCAAAGTAGTTACCTCTGCTGTTCCGTCAATGCTTTTTAAATTTGTAAATTCAGAAAGTATTTTCTCACCTGCTTCTCTCATTTCTTTGTTTGGTTCAACTGCGAAAACTGAGTTTCCATTTTCCAAAAAAATCTTTGTCAAAAGTCCTGTTCCCGAACCAATGTCTGCAACTAAAGAGCTTTTTGAGAAGCCAAGTTTTGAACTTAGAAAATCCAAAATTTCAGTCGGATAACTTGGACGAAATTTGATGTAGTTTTCCACTCTATCGGAAAATCTTTGAGTCGAATTTAGATTCATTTTTTACCTTTTTATGTAGGGAACAAAAATTCTTGTTCCCTACGAATTTCTCTACAAAATTATTTTACTCTGTACCAATAATTATAAATTTCTTTAAAACCAATTTTTTCATACAAACTCCAAGCTGCTAAATTGTGAGTCATCACTTGCAAGTAAGAAATTTTCGCTCCGTGAATTTTTCCCCAACTCATTAGATTATTGACAATCATTCTGCCAAAACCCTTTTTCCTAAAACTTTGGTGGGTTACGACATCGAAAATCCCAATAAAATCATCTTCCAAAACTCCCAACCCACAAGAAACGACTTTCCCTGAATCTTCCAAAATCATTAGGTTTTTCTTTAATGGAATGTTTTCGATGAGTTTTTTGTGAATTGAATTTAGTCTTGTCGTTCCGCCACTTAAATCTTCAAAAACTGAAATCCACTCATCTAAATTTTGGGTATTTCTAATTTTGGGTGAAGAAGTTAAATCCAAGTTTTCCAATTCGATAAACTGCACACTCGTTCTGTGCAAGAATTCGTAATTTCGTTGAATTAGTATTTCTTCAAGTTCATTAGTTTTTGAAAATGAATTTAATCGGAAGACAGATTGGAGGTTTTTAGAAGTGAAAAGTTCTTCGCAGAAATTAATCTTTTTGTTTAAGTCAATCGAACTTTCAAAAATCGGATTTACGGAATTCGCTCGTTTTGTGTAAGCCTCTGCAAAACGTAAAATCCAACCGTCGTAAAGTAATTGTTGAAAAGGAGTCCAAGCATTCAAAGATGCTTCTTCGATTCTTAGTGCTAAGTTATTTTTCAATAAACAAACTACCTTTCCAATTTAATTTTTAGTAATGTTTTTGTCTGTCAACAAATCCCATTTTTTCTAAGAAGCCAAAGCGAATTTTTTCAAGTTGTGAAGCTGTGAGTTTACCTGTTCCGTAAATTCCTTCTTCTTCGTGTGAAGGTTCGTGGTCAAACATTCCGAGTGGCAAATCTTTTTCGATGTCGAAAGCTAATCTTTTCACGTTTATCAAATGCCTTGGAGTTATGTTGTCGGAAGTAATTGCTCCTCCAACACTTCCTGGTCCCAAAGTCATTGCAGGATTTACAGCAGTTGACAAACCGATTGCTCCGTGAGTTGAAGGCGAATTTACAACGATTCTGAAAGCAGGTTTTTGTAAACCGAATTGCAAAATTACTTCCGGATTTTCAGAATGAATTGAAAGTGTGTGTCCAATTCCGCCATAATTCAAAATTTCAATGCAGCGTTCACAACCACTTTTCCAATCTTCTTCAACGTAAAATGCCAAAACAGGCGAAAGTTTTTCAATCGAGAGCGGATAATCTCTCCCAACTCCACCGGGTTTTACAACCAAAACTTTAGTTCTCTCTGGAACGTTAAAACCTGCTTTTCGAGCAATCCAAGAAGGAGGCTGTCCAACAATGTCAGGATTTAGTTTTCCGGGTTTTGGAACCATTAATTTTTCGAGTTTCTTTTGTTCGCGTTCATTCACAAAGTAAGCACCTTCTCTAAGCAAAGCAGATTCGACTTGTTGCTGAACAACTGTTTCAGTTACAATTGCTTGTTCAGATGCACAAATTGTTCCGTAGTCGAAAGTTTTACTTTTTACAATGTCTTGCACTGCTCTGTCAATGTTTGCTGAACGTTCGATGAAAGCAGGAACGTTTCCGGGACCGACTCCGTAAGCAGGTTTTCCTGAACTGTAAGCAGATTTTACCATTGGTTTTCCACCGGTTGCAAGGATTAGCGAAGTGTATTGATTTTTGTAAAGTTCGTCAATTGCTTCCATTGTTGGAATTGTGATTGTGCTGAGCAGGTTTGGAGGAGCTCCGGCTTCTTCAGCAGTTTTTCTAACAACTTCCATTGCTTCCAAAATACATTTTGCCGCTCTCGGATGAGGCGAACAAACCAAAGCACAACCTGATTTCAGAGCCAAAAGTGATTTGTAAATTGCGGTTGAAGTTGGATTTGTAGAAGGAATTAAAGCAGCGACAACACCGACAGGTTCAGCAATTTCAATAATTTTTTTGCGAGAGTCTTTACAAACAATTCCGACTGTTTTCCAGTCTTTGTAGGCTTCGTAAACATTTTTCGAGCCGAATTGATTTTTGAGAATTTTGTCTTCATATTTTCCAAAACCTGTGTCATTGACTGCGAGTCTTGCAAGTCTTTCAGATTCTTTAAAGGCAACTTCGGCTGTTTTTTGGAAAATGTAGTCAACTTGGCTTTGTGAGAATTTTTTATAAATTTTAAATGCTTTGTATGCTTTTTCGCAAAGTTCTTTTACTTGATTTACTGATTCTGTGGCTTTGTTCATTTTTGAAATCCAAATAAATTTTAAGAGCGTTTTCGCTGATTTTTGTCGAAGTTGAATTTAGCTAATCATTTAATTTTTTACAACATTTCAAATCACGGATTTTGAGTTTAAATCTGCAACAAATTCTAATCACGGATTTCAAATAAATTCTAAGACATACAGCCGTGCGTCTCTACGTTCCACTTCTGTCTTCTGAATTCTGACTCCTGAATTCTTCCCTTGAAAAGAGAGAAAGTTGGTAAAATTCCTTGAGTTTGAAACTTTTGCGGTGATTTTCTGAGTAGCCGAGTTCGATGATTTTTTTTCTGTGCTGAGCTGTTCCGTAGCCTTTGTGTTTGGCGAAACCGTAAACGTCGTTTTCAGGTTCAACTAAGGTTTTCATAATTCTGTCTCGTGTTACTTTTGCCAAAATCGAAGCACAAGCGATTGAGAATGAAAGGCTGTCTCCTTTGACAATTGTTTTTGCTTGAATTTCAGTTTTTGGAGATTTGTTTCCGTCAATTAGCAGAATTTCGGGTTGAATTTTTAAATCTTCAACTGCCAAATTCATTGCTTCAAAAGTTGCTTGTAAAATATTGATTTCGTCGATTCGTTTTTGCCAGACAATTCCGATTCCAAAGTGCTTTACTTTACTTTGAATTTCATCAAAAAGTTCTTCACGTCTTTTTTCAGTGAGTTTTTTGGAGTCATCAACGTTTTCGATAAAAGTTTCTTTTGCAAAAATTACTGCAGCAGCGACAACAGGACCGGCTAAAGCTCCTCTTCCAGCTTCATCAATTCCTGCGACTAATTTTTTGCCTTCTTTCCAAAATTCTTTTTCGATTTTGAAAAGTCTTCTGATTCGTTTTTTTTCTTCGTTCAAAATTTTACTGCCGAATAAATTGCTGATTTTTTACCACTAATTTTTGCCCACATTTGGTCTCCGTAAGAAAAGTGCCACCATTCAGTTGGATTGTTCACAAAATCTTCTTCTTCCATTAGCCAAAAAAGAAATCTTCGGTTTTGAAGTGCTTCTTGGTCTGAAAATGAAAGTTGAGTTTTGGATAATTTTTTTTCGAAAAAGTCTGTGTTTGAAACTTCCGTTACGTCATCGAAAATCGAGCCCATAAAAAGATGTTCACCATTTTTTCTGCGAATTGTAAGGTCAATTGCTCCACCTGTCGAATGTGGTGGCGGAGATTTCAAGTCAACTTCTGCACTTGATTTAGCACCTTTTGCCCAATATTTTGCAACTTCTTTTTCCAATTCTTTTCCTGAAAGTTTAGGATTCACTTTTTGCAAATAATTTGGAAACCAAAAATCGTAAAAGTAATTTTGGACTTCAATTGGTCTGTAACAATCAAAAACGTAAAGTTCTAAACCTAATTTTTCAAGTTTTTGGTTAACTCTTTGCAATTTTTCAATTACAGTTTTTCGCAAAAGTAAATCTGGAATTGAATTTGGGATTCTTTGAAAGTAAGGCGGATTATCTTTTCGGAAATAAAAATTTTCACCTTTGATTCCGAAATCTCGAACTTCAAAGACATTTTCTTTAAAACTTTGGTTTACAAAATCAATCGGAAATGCTCTGTAATTTTCTTTTTTATTCTCAAATGTTTCGATAAATGGTATTTTTTTTTCTTTAAGAGTATTCATTTCTTCTTTATTTTCCTTTTGAGGAATATTTTAATTAGTTTACTCATTAGTATTTTTAAGCGTTTTTAATGGTTTCAGAAATTAATGCAAAGTTTAGAGGCTAAACATATGCAAATTCCTTTTGAGAAAATAATACAAAATACCGATATATTATTGGTTTTAATTGATTTAAATGGCAAGTTATATTACATAAATGATATAGGACAAAGGATAACGGGATTTGCACAAGATGAACTAATCGGTAAACAAATTTGTGATTTGCTTTACCACAAAGCCGAAATCCCTCATTTTCGAAATGCCTTCAAAGATTCAATTGATGGGAAACCAACCTTAATTCGTAATCATTGGATAGACAAGAACAATCAACCTCATTTAATCGAATGGTCAGGAAAACCAATAAAAGATGAAAATGGCAAAATTGCATATATTCTTGGAACGGGAAGAGAAATACAAGATGAAAGGTCTAGAAATCGAAAACATTACGAAGATTTTATAAGAACAGAATTGGTTTTAGATTTTCTCCAAGAAGGTCTTTGGGAATGGAATGTTATATCAAATGACTTTTACATAAGTCCAAGTATTGAGAAAATATTAAAATTTGAAATTGGGACTTTTCCTAAAACCGTACAAGCTTGGGAAGAAAGAGTTCATCCTGAAGATTTCGACAAATCTTTTGCAAAATTAGAAAGCCATTTAAACGGTGAAACTGAAGTTTTCCAAGCCATTTACAGAGTCAAAACTAAAGAAGATGAATGGATTTGGATTTTGGACACTGGTAAAGTTGTAGAAAGAGACGAAAACAACAATCCAGTTTTAATGGTTGGTACTAATTCTGTAATTTCTAATTTTGTGAAAGCTCAAGAAGAAAATAGAAAGCTTACACTCGCTGTCGAACAAAGCCCTACAAGTATTGTAATTACTGACAAAGATGGAAACATCGAATATGTGAATCCTAAATTTACAGAAACTACAGGATACACTTTTGAAGAAGTTTTGGGAAGGAACCCAAATATTCTTAAATCTGGAAAACAAAAAGAAAATTTCTATCAAAAACTATGGAATACTCTTAATTCAGGTAAAGTATGGCACGGAGAATTTCACAACAAAGCAAAAAATGGAACGCTTTTTTGGGAAGATGCCATAATTACTCCTCTTTTGGATGCAAACAAAGAAATTACACATTTCGTAGCTGTTAAACAAGATATCACCGAAAGGAAAAAACTTCAAGAACAGTTAGTCCAATCTCAAAAAATGGAAGCAATTGGAACTCTTGCAGGAGGTGTTGCTCACGATTTCAATAATTTATTAACTGTAATTTCTGGTTATAGCGAAATTTTACTTTTCCAACTTAAGGATAATGAAAAAGCATTAAAAGGAGTTACTGAAATAAAAAAAGCATCGGACAGAGCAGCTTCTTTAACAAGACAGCTTTTGGCATTTAGTCGTAAACAAATCCTCAAACCGAAAACTGTTGACCTTAATGAGATAGTTAAAAACTTATCTAAAATGCTTAGAAGACTTATTGGAGAAGACATTCAATTAGAAATTAATTTAGATGAGAATCTCAAATTTATCAATGCAGATGCAGGGCAATTGGAACAAATCTTAATGAATTTAGTTGTGAATGCAAGAGATGCAATGCCAAACGGTGGAAAAGTAGAAGTATTAACTTATTGTGGAGTATTACCTGAAAAAGGTTTGAATTTTATGCAAAACTCTTCACCACAAGAAATTTTCTCAATTTTGAGTGTTAAAGATAATGGAATGGGAATTTCAAAAAAAAATATGAAACACATTTTAGACCCATTTTTTACAACAAAATCTGCTGGAAAAGGAACAGGGCTTGGATTGTCAGTAGTTTATGGAATCGTCAAACAACACTCAGGTTGGATAAATGTTGAAAGTGAAGAAGGAAAAGGTGCAAATTTTGAAATTTATTTCCCATTGTCTAAAGACAACATTCAGAATGAGTTAAATATTCAAACTAACCTAAAGTTATTAAAAGGTTCAGGTCAAAAAATTCTACTCGTTGAAGATGAACCAAGTGTAAGAGCAGTTGCTGAAAAAACACTTCTTGATTCGAATTACAGAATCTATCCAGTTGGAACTGCTGAAGAAGCTGTAAATATTTTTAATGAGCACAACGGTGATTTTGATTTAATATTTAGCGACGTTGTTTTGCCTGACAGAAGTGGCTTACAACTTGTTAGTGAGTTTTTAGATACAAATCCAAATTTAAAAATTTTAGTAGCAAGTGGATATACGGACGAGCGTTCACAATGGAGTAAATTTCAAGAACGTGGAATTCATTACCTTCAGAAGCCATATCAGTTAAAAGAATTATTGGTTTGTGTTAAAGATATTTTGAATGAGAATTCTTAACTTCTATCTTTGGGCGAACAAAAAAGAAAGTGAATTAAACAAATGAATAAATCAGAAATTCTAAAACGCGGTTGGAACAAAAAATGTCCCCATTGTGGCAAATCTAAAATTTTTGCAACTTGGTTTACTTTAAATGAAAAATGTGAGGAGTGCGACTTTGTCTTTGAACAAAATCCTGGTGATTCTTGGGCATTTTGGATAATCGGAGACCGATTTTTCTTAGGAATTTTTATGATTGCTCTTTTTTGGGTAATAAAACCAGAATCTTTTCAAACGGGTTTAGTCTTATTTTCAATGATTATGATTCCTTTAATATTGACAATGCCAAATAGAATGGGAGTTTGTATTGCTTTAGATTGTCTTTCAAGAAATTATCTAGGTGATGAAAAAACTGTAAATAAAATTAAAAAAGCCCAATCATAAGATTTGCAAAAATCTCTTCAATATTTAGGTAAATCCAAACCATTGGAAGAATAAAAGTCAGGCTGTCAAATCTATCAAAAACTCCTCCGTGACCAGGAATTATATTTGAAGAATCTTTTACTCCTGAATCTCTTTTGAGCATTGATTCAACCAAATCACCAAACTGGCTCACAATTCCAGTAATTATTGCATAGATTATACAATCTACATTTGAAAGTTGTGGTAAAAAATATTGCTGAGCAACAAAACACCAAATCAAAGAACCAACAAATCCAGTTCCTGAACCTTCAAAAGTTTTCTTAGGAGAAATTCTTGGAAAAAGTTTTGTCTTACCAAAGTTCTTTCCACCCAAATAAGCAAAAGTATCACAAACCCAAATCCCGACAAAAATCAAAATTATAAATTTTCCACCTGTTGCATAATCTGCAAAGCCCTCAAAATCACGAATCAAAATTGCTGTGTTAAAAAACATACTTCCGTAAACGAAAGCAAAAATTGAAGAAGAGACATTTAGAAATGGATTTTCTTTTTTCCTAAAAAGTTCCAAAGTCAAAAGCAAAGTAGTAATTAGAAAAATCCAGAAATAAATCAATTCTGTTTGCTTCCAAAAGTAGAAGTGTGCAATTCCAAAATTGGCAATTAAAACTAAAGGAAAATTAGGAAAAAAGTTTTTTGCTTCAAGCATTTTACATATTTCCCAACAAATCAAGCCTGAAACCAAAGTACAAAACCCAGCAAAGAAATAACCTCCACTAAGAATTACAAAAATTAAAACTGGAACAGCAACAATGGTTACTAAAGCTCGTTGTATAAAATTTGACACTACATTTCCTAACTTTTAAAAATGAATCTAAACTTTGAGAAACAAAGTAAAATGATAAACTTTGACAAGCAATTTAAAACTTCTAAAAATTAGAAGAGTTTTTTATCTTTGCCCGATTAAATTGAAAATCAAAAATTCTATTGGAGAATAAAATGTCTAAAAATATAATGGACTCGCTTACTTCGCTTTGCAAAAGACGTGGGTTTATCTTTCAGTCAAGTGAAATTTACGGTGGTTTGAACGGTTGTTGGGATTACGGTCCTCTCGGAGCTTTGATGAAAAAAAATCTCAAAGAAGCTTGGTGGAGCGAAAACATAACCGAAAGAGATGACACAGTCGGAATGGATTGTTCAATAATTATGCATCCTAATGTTTGGGTTGCTTCTGGTCACGTTGGAAACTTTAATGACCCAATGGTTGAGTGTCGTTCTTGTAATGCCCGTTTTAGAGCCGACCATTTAACTTCTGAAAACTGCCCAACTTGTGGAAACCAAGATTTTACTGACGTTAAAAACTTTAATTTGATGTTTGAGACACAAGTCGGAGCTTCTCAAGATGCTTCTTCAACTGCTTACTTAAGACCTGAGACTGCACAAGGTATTTTTGTAAATTTCAACAACGTTGTTACAACGTCAAGATTAAAACTTCCGATGGGAATTGGGCAGATTGGAAAATCTTTTAGAAATGAAATTAACCCAAGAAATTTTGTGTTCAGAGTTCGTGAATTTGAACAAATGGAATTAGAGTTTTTCTGTCATCCTGACGAAGCTGACAAATGGTTTGAGTATTGGGTTGAAAAACGTTTCGCTTGGTACAAAAACTATGGAATTACTTCTGATAAACTAAGACTTCGTGAACACGGCGGAAATGAACTCGCTCACTATGCAAAAGGTTGTTACGATGTTGAGTATGAATTCCCATTTGGATTCCAAGAACTTGAAGGAATTGCACACAGAAGCGATTTTGACCTTACTCAACACATTAATCAAAGCGGAAAAAGTTTACAGTATTTTGACGAAGAAAAGAAAGAACGTTACACTCCTTTTGTAATCGAATCTTCAGCAGGTGTTGACCGTTCATTCCTAACTTTTCTCGCAGATGCCTTTGACGACTCTGACCCAAAACACGTTATTTTGAGACTTCACCCCAAAATTGCTCCGATTAAAGTTGGGATTTTTCCTTTGACTAAAAAAGATGGTTTACCGGAAATGGCAATGGAAATTAAAAATCAGCTTAGTAAATATTTTGAAGTGACTTACGAACAAACTGGTTCAATCGGAAAACGTTATTACAGACAAGATGAAATTGGAACTCCTTTCTGTCTTACAGTAGATTACGATACAAAAGAGAAAGGAACTGTTACAATTCGTCACAGAGATTCAGGAGAACAAGAAGTCATTAATAAAGACCAAGTTCTTACTTATTTTTTGGAAAAAATTTAGATTTTAATTTTTTGTAGGGAACAAAAATTTTTGTTCCCTACTGATTTGTAACTTTTACGTACAAAGCCTGTTTATCATCGCCTCTTTTAGGGATTTCAGGAAACTTAGCGAGTAATTCTTTTTCTTCGGTTCTTTCGACTTTTGAAAAACCTGCTTCTAACAACATCCACTCAAGCAATTCAAAATCAAATAAATTTCGGTGAGCTCCTGAATGCTTAAATAAATCATTCATAAAATGCTGACTTGGAAATCCATTTAATGACCAATTTTTCATTCTCGTTTTTCTGTCTTCCACCAAATCTTCACACTTGTGATTCAAGTAAGAATTACAAAGTTTCTCCAAATCTGGAGTCGTCAACCACATTTCACCTTTTGAAACAACCACTCTTTGCAGTTCGATGAAAAGAGGTTTCAGTTCATCTTCTGCTGTCAAATGCTCAATAAAATGTTGTGAAACAACAAAATCAAAAGAATTGTCAACCCAAGGCAATTTGTAAGTTAGGTCTAAATCATAATCTGAATCGGTTAAATCTACATTCAACCAACCTTGAATTTTTCTCGCACCAGAGCCCAAGTGCAATTTTTTCAGTTTTGGAATGGATAGTTTTTTAGTTTGGAAAAGACGAGTTTTAAATCTTTTAAATTCATAGTAAGCAGCAACTACGAGTTCAAAAGCTCTAATTGATAATTTCTCTTCGATGATTTTTTTCATTTAATTTTGAGCAGAGTTCTGAAACTTATTTCAAAAGCACCATTTTCCCTTTTTTACTAATTCTACCCTTACTTTTTGAATCGAAAGTAAATTTGTAAAAATAGATTCCGCTTGAAACAAACTCGCCAAATTTGTTCTTTCCGTCCCAAATAATTGTATGATAGCCAGCTGATTTTTGAGTTTTTGAAAGTTCTTTTACAAGCCTACCACGAACATCAATAATTTTGAATTTTACAGAAGCACTTTCAGGAATGAAATAATTTATGTTTGTCTTTGGATTAAAAGGATTTGGATAATTTCCTAAAAGTCTAAAATCTTTTGTTTTTGAATTCCAATCGTCAATAACAGAATCAGGCAATAAAGTTAAATTTAAAGTCAAAATCGAATCTGCTGATGGCACAATTCCAGTAAAAGTTTGGCTCAAGTAACCATTAAGGCTAATTTCAAAATCAAATGTTGAATCAGGTGAAAGCACTTTAAAGAAAGAACCGTGAATTGGCTCAGTTTTTAAGTCAATCAAATTTAAACTCGCATTTGGTAAGTTCGTAACTTTTATATTTGCAACAATTGGCTGTCCTGTGATTCCGTCAGTTACTTTAACTTTTACAATTCCGTACTGCGACCTTTCAAAAAGTTCATAAAGTGCATTTGTACTTTTTACACAAATTGAGTCAATTAGACCTGTAGATTCAGGATGAATCACAGAACCAAGTTCGATGTTAAAAGCGAAAGTTCCTTGTTCAATGTAAAACCAAAACCTTCCTTTTCCTGCTGAATCATTCAAATCACTTATCGCAAAAAGTGAATAAACTCCAACTCCTGAATCTTTTGGTAATTTTTGTCTAACTGAATCTGCAATAGGAATAAAATTTATAACGTCAGGGTACAAAACAGTATTTACAGTTCCACAATAAAATATTTTTTCAGCATTAGAACCAAGCCTTGAACTGTGGTATAAAATTGCAAAAACAAATTTTTCCTGCTCTGCTAAATCTTTGACCAACTGGACTTCAGGTTCTGAGAAAGGGCTATTTCCTTTAAAAAATGAGCTCATAGGTTCAATGTCAGCTAAGTTCCAGTTAATGTCATAATTTCGGTTCAAATCAACTCCATCAGCTTCTAAAGATTGACCGTTCAAAACTGCATCATAAACACCGTTTCCATTCGAGTCAAATTTATTCTTTCTAACCTTATCCAATGTCAAAGAATCAATCCCTGTAACTTGCGAATAAAAGGCACTTTCAGTTACAAAACGAAACCCTTCTGGATTCAAAACTGGAATGAAAAACATCTCTAGAGAATTTATCCAAAGAGTTGCTAAACTATCTCCTTGCGAATAATTTTGAGTCAACTCATTCATTGTCCAAAGTGTTGATTCAACACCCAAAATTTCTTCTGCGTGATGAGCTCCAACAACTAAGGTTGCAGGTTTATCAAGATTTTGTGTTGGGTTTGAAGAAATTTTCACAACCCAAATCGGAAGACTGTCAACACCTGTGTAAGCTAAAGTATCAACAAAAACGATTTGTGGGAATTGATTTTGTAAAGCCAAAATCTCTGTTCTAACTTCGTCTAAAGTGTGATAACGAGGATTTAGAGCTAACAAATTACTTGTGAGAAAAAGAAAAAGAATGTTAAGTAAAAATACTCTCAAAAGGTTTTAGAATTAAAAATTAAGAATTAAGAATTAAGAATTTTATAAAATGTTAAACCTTTTGTAAAATTCTTAATTCCTTTAAAAAAGAAGATTCTAAATTTTACTCATTGTTCGGCTTTCAGCTAAGCCTTCAAGTGAAAATGGTAATTCGTCAGAACCCATTTTTCTTTTGAAGTCTGAAGTTATTGATTCAACAAAAAAATTATCAAAAACTGATTTCGAAATTTCTTGGACTGTAAGACCTTTATTTTCATCTCCGAACATCATTTCTTTAAAAAATTTAAGTCGAGACTTAAAGCCTTCTTCATCGATAATTTTGTTTTCATAGATTTCGTTCAACCCTAACTGCATTCGGTGAAATCCTTCAAGTTCCAAATGCCCTTGAATTCCGAATACATTTTTTGCAAACTGAATAATTGTAGCAGCTTGACCGACAGAATCATCATTACGTACTTCATAAGCAATTATTTTTGAATTACCTAATTTCTCAGGATTTACTTTGACTTGCCACCAACGATTGTCAATTGTTTTGATTCTTTTGCCGTGTTCTAAAAATAATTTTTTGAAGTAAGGGTGTTCTTGACCATACTCAGTGAGTTCTAAAGGAACAATTCCTGTCGAACTTCCTTCAGAGGTTTTTCTTCGACAAACTTCGCCGATTCCATATTTTCGAGCTAAAAGTTGGAAGGAATAACAAACTCCGAAAAAGTGCGTTGAAGGGTCATTTTGAATTTGGTCAATTAAGCCAAAGTAGTTTGGAACCCAATCGAATTTTTCAATAACTCCGTCATTACTTTTTTGTCCGTGATTGTCTCTTGGATAAGGGCTTCCAGGTCCACCACTTGAAAGATAAAAATCGTATTCATCTTTTAAATGGTCAGGTAAAAAGCCTTTTCCTCTCACATCGTAAACTGTTACTTCCATTTTCGTATCTAAATCACCCGAAGCTTTGTTTAACTTTTTCGCCAATTCTCTTAAGCCTTGTTTAATACAGCTAAGACCAATATTAATAACACTTGCGTGCATATCTAAAAGAGCGACACGAATTTTTTTTGCTGACCAACTTCCTGCTTGAATTCCACTTTCAGCAGTTAATGGGTCGTAATTTATAAATTTTATGACCGAATCGTAATCAGGTTTATTGGTTGTGTAATATGGAATTTGTAGTTCAGATTTTCCTGAGTAATAATCAACTGGAGCTTTTTGTTGCATAAATTCCTCGTAAAATTCAAGTTTTCATTAGTTTGTTACTAAAACTTTAAAAAATAATTAAAATTTTGCCTGAACAACATTTTTTCTTTTAAAATTTTAAAAAACTCATAATAGATTTAAATTCGCATTAATAAAAATTTTGGAAACTAATAAAATGCTACTTTTACTAACCTTAACTTTAATTTCTTCAAATGTTTTTGCTCAAAATTCTACTGGAGCAGATTCTGTAATTTCATTCCTTCCTGGAAACGGTGCAACTTTTGGGCAAAACTTTTTACCGAACAACGTTCTAGGAAACCCAGATTCAACTGCAACTCCTTTTCTTCCGTCTGCTTCAGAAAACCAAATCTTATCTTTGGGAGAAGGTGGCGAAATCATTCTTGGATTTTTCACAAATCCAATTGTTGACGGTTCAGGAGTTGATTTCACAGTTTTTGAAAATGTCTTTTACGTTCTTGGAAATGAGAATGACCCTTTTAAAGAAACTGCTTTTGTCTCAGTTAGCAAAGACGGAACTAACTTTTATGAATTCCCATTTGACGCACAAACTCTTCAAGGATTGGCAGGAACTGAACCAACTTTTGGAAATGAAAATCCACAAGACCCAAGCGTTTCGGGAGGAAATTCTTTTGACCTCCAAACAGTCGGGCTTGACACAGCTTACTTTGTAAAATTAGTTGACACAGACAATGCAGTCGTTGACGGTTCGATGAATTTTGCAGGAGGAGATTTTGACCTCGATGCAGTTGTTGCGGTGAATTTTGTGGGACAAACTACCGAAATTTCTTCAAATGATTTTGAGCCTAAGAAAGTCAGTTTCAAACTTTCAGAAGCATTCCCAAACCCAACAAACGCACAAGTTAATTTTGAAATTGATAATTTTAAAGGAGACGGAAAAGCATCAGTTTACAACGTTCTTGGCGAATTGATTTTTCAAGAAAAATTTTCGCGAAACGGAAATTCTAAATTTTCTTGGAATGCGAAAAACTCATTTAACGCCGAAGTTTCATCTGGAGTTTATTTTTTCAAAGTCGAAAATTCAGAAGGATTTGAAACTCGAAAATTTACTTTTGCAAAATAAAAAAAGGTCGCCAGAAACTAAATCCAACGACCTTAAAAATTGAAAAAGACCTGAAAGGTTTTAAAACCTTTCAGGTCAAAAAAATTATTTTAAGAAAAGCATCTTTTTTGTTTGAGTAAAACTTCCAGCTTCAAGCCTGTAAAAATAAACTCCACTTGCAACTTGAATTCCAGTTTCGTTAGTTCCATTCCATTTAACAGAACCTTTAGAATCATTTAGAATGAATTCTTTTACAACTCCACCAAGAGTATTATAAATTGTGATTTTCCCAAATTCATTACTAGTGATTTTTAATTCGTAAATAATTGTTGTTGAAGGGTTAAAAGGATTTGGATAATTTTGTTCTAAAATAAAATTGCTCGGAATATTGACAATTTCTTTTGTCGAAACTGCATCTAACGAATCAAATCTTGTAATTACTAAATCACCTTGAGCGTCTGGTCCGGAACCTAAAAACGTTGTGTTAAAGGCATTTGGAGTAGTTGGAAAATTAGAAGACTCTGAATTTAAAAGTAGCAATGTAGAATTTTTTCCTAACACTTTTATTTTAGGTCTTCGTTCAGAGCTGTTTCCTCCTAAATAAGTTGAATGAAAAATAATACTACCTGTAGAATCAAATTCAGTTAAAAAAGCATCATCCCAACCTCCATTAAAAGTTTTATCAAAAGCATTTTGTGAAATTGGAAAATCTGCTGAATGAGTATAACCACAAACGTAAACATTTTTTTTAGAATCTATTCCTAAACCTGTAAAATGGTCAATTTCACTTCCACCAATGATATTTGCAAAAACTAAATTATCTAATTCTTTATTTAGCTTTAGTACAAAGCCGTCTGAATAAGAATCAATACTTCCTGTCGTTGAAGGAAAATCCGTCGAGTTAGTATTTCCTGAGATATAAATATCTCCAATAGAATCAAAAAGTATTTCATTGGAACTTTCACCACTACTTCCACCTAAAAATGTAGAGATTAATAAAGAATCTCCAGTTCCATTAAATTTTGAAATAAAAATATCTCCATTATTGTATAAAGGATCAAAAACATTTGAAGTAATTGGAAAATCATTTGAACCTGTTGAGCCTGTTAAGTAAGAATTCCCATTTGTTTCAATAATTAAATCGTAAGCGGTTTCTGGAAAACTTCCACCAAGAAATGTTGAGAAAACTAAGCCACTTCCACTTTGATTAATTTTTGTCAGAAATACATCACTTTCGTCAGAACATTCGTCATAAACTCCTGAAGTTGACGGGAAAGTATTTTGACACAATGTGTCAATCGAAGCATTTTTTTTATTTTTTGAATTAATAATAATTTCTGAACCTGTTTGCCCTGTTAAATAAGCAAAACCTTGTTTATTAACTTTCAAAGAATTTAAATAGTCAGTTAAGTTTCCTCCTAAAAAAGTAGAATAAACTAAACTACTTCCAGTAGAGTTTAACTTAGTTAAAAATCCAAAATTATAGTTTGTTTGAAAAGCCCCTAAAGTAACTGGGAAATCACCTGAAAAATTAAAGCCACAAACATAAACAGATTTTGCAGAATCAATTTGAATAGAATTACTAAAATCTTCAAGACCACCACCAAGATAGGTTGAAAACATCAAACTACTTCCGTTAGAGTTCATTTTCGTTACGAAGATATCATAACCTGGAAAAATTCCTAAACCTCCTGGATTATAAGTTGTGTCAAAACTTCCAGTTGTAATTGGAAAACCTCCCCAACTTGTTTCACCAGTTATGTAAATGAACCCACTATCATCAATACAAAAATCTGAATTTATATCATCTGACGGACTACCTAGGAAAGTAGAGAATGTCAGTGTTGCACTTTGAGAAAGATTCAAAAGTGTTAAGAGAATTGTTAAAGTGAAAATTAATTTCTTCATCTTCCTTTTTCCTTTATTGAATTTGTTTCAAGTTTCGATTTAACTAATCAAAGTAAAAATAAGTTCCCATTAAAATAAAAAAGGTCGTTGAAACCAAATCCAACGACCTTAAAATTTGATTCAAGAATTTCTATTTCAAAAATAACATCTTTTTGGTTTGAGTAAAACTTCCTGCCTCAAGTCGGTAGAAATAAACTCCACTTGCGACTGTTTGATTATTCTTGTCTTTTCCATTCCAAATTACTTTGTGAGTTCCTGCATTAATTTTACTTGAAACTAAAGATTTGATTTCTTGACCCAAAATATTAAAGACTTTGAGTTTCACAAATTCTTGTTTTGGCAAAGCAAATTCAATCTGAGTTTGTGGATTAAATGGATTCGGGTAATTTTGTTTGAGCGAATAACTTTCAGGAATATTTTTCTCTGATTCAACTGAAAGTGGCAATCCATAACCTATCAAATCTACAGAAAGATTTGGTAAATTTGCATCAATTGTCATTGTAGTTGTTACAGTATCAAAAACATCTGTCTCGAATTTTACCCAAAATTTCTCTGCACTTTGTGGTCCGATAACTAATGGAAATTGCAAAAGGTCAACAGACCAAAGTGTGTCATAAGGTGCAGGAATTGTAACTCCTCCAACTGCTAAGTAACAAGTTGAGTCATTATTTGTTAAAGTAAGTTCCAAAGAATCTGCGGTTCCAACAGAAATCCCACCAAAATCTAATGGATCTGGAGTTACCGTTATACTATTTGGAGCACAACCATTTGCCATCAGAGGAACAAAGTATTCGGTTACTTTTGCATCTGAAAAGATTGTTAAAGTTGAAGCAATCGGGTCAGAAGTTGTACTGTTGTAATAAACCCAAATATTTTCAAATGAACTTGGTGGAATAGTAAGCGGTAATGTTGGATTATCTAAAAACCAAATATTCGAATAAGCAGTCGGAATATCATAACCAAAAACTTGTAGAGAGCAATCAGGCGAGAAATTCTGAATTGTTAGCATCATTGAGTCAACATTTCCGACCGTTACTAAACCATAATCCAAAACTTGCGGTGTTGTAAAAATTTCACTTTCGCAAATATTAGCTGAAAGTGGAATTGGAATGTCTGGAGCATTACTTCGCATAATCATTTCAGTAACAATTGGGTCTTGGAAAATGCTCAAGTAATAAACATCAATCGAATCTTTCATATCTGGAGCAATAACCATCGGAAGTTTCGTTGTATCAACAGCGAAAACTGCATTCCAAGGAAAAGCTATGTCAAAGCCACTAACTGTCAAGAAACATTGATTGTTATTATTTTTGATTTCAAGTTTCAAAGTATCTATGTCACCTAAAGCAACATTTTTAAAGACAAGAGAGTCAGGTTCAATTCCAACATCAGGCAAACATTCTAACTCAAGAATATCATTAACAGCATTAATGTTAATCATTGACCCAAAAACAACTTGGTGGATTCCACTTTGCCATTCAATAACTAAACTATCAATATCGGAATCGTGGTAAAGTCCAAAATGTGCAATCATACTACTTTGTGAACGTCCTGAACCTCCGTCAATGTCACGAATTTGAATTCCACTTGGTGTGTAAAGTTTTAACCTTGCACCAATTCCCATAAAGTTACTTTCATCACCTTCGAGTTTGAATCTCACATAATTTCTACCACCAAGGCAAAGGTCATTTCTGTAAAGAATGTTTGTTCCACTTCTACCAATAAAAATATCCAAATCTCCATCTTTATCATAATCAACCCAAGTAACTGATTTACCTGTTGAGATATTATTTGAAATTCCAATTAAAGATCCAATTTCTACATAAGAAGTAGGAGTTACATCTTTTCCATTATTGTAATAAAGAACAGCAGGGTTTCCTTGGTCAACTACAAAGATGTCTTGCCAACCGTCATTATCATAATCATTTGGAGCTCCTTCCCAACTTTGATTTACCCCACCAGCAATATTTGCAACAGCAGTTTTATTTGCATAAAAATTATTATTATGCTCATAAAGAATATTCGGGAAAGCAGCAGAAACAAAGTTTGTACTTGAATTGAAAATGTCCATTAGACCATCGTTGTTGTAATCAAAAAAAGTAATGTCCCAAGTTTCAGCGTTGTTTACTTGCCAACTTGGAGCAACATCTTGAAAAGTGTTATTCCCATTGTTAAAATAAAGAATATTTGTTTGCCCAGCATCGTGACCGACATAAACATCTACAAAACCATCGTCATTAAAATCAGCTGAAGCGACAGCGTGTCCAAATGACCTTTCTTTACAATTACATTGATTTGCTGGAGCTAAAGCTAAATTTGTAAAAGTTGAATCACCATTGTTATGAAAATAGTAATTGTCTGCAACCTCATTTGCGATATAAATATCAACAAAACCGTCATTATCAAAATCATTTGTAGTCATTGCACGAGAACTGCTTGAAGTTCCTGCTTGCCCACCTGCACTATTAATAATATTTACACATTTTGGTTGACCTGCTGGAGGTGGCGGATTTGAGCCTGAAAGATTGTGATAAAGTGCATTTGCACCAGCGTTAGAGACGTAGATATCCAACCAACCATCATTGTCAAAATCAAAGAAAGCTGCTCCCCAACCATTTCCTCCATCTCCAACACCATATTCAGCAGTTGCATTTGAGAAAGTTTTATCACCATTATTGAGATAAAGTTGATTTTGTGCATTAGAATTTACAATATAAACATCTTCCCAACCATCATTGTTAATATCTCCCCAACAAGCTCCTTGTGTATCCCAAGCAGGTTGTCCAAGCATTAATGCTTCCATAGTTACATCTGTAAAACTTGAATAACCAGCAATTTCAGGAAAGTGTGTTTTGGAATCGTTTGCAGGGTTAACGTCTCCTACTAAAACAGTAAGAAATGTAACAGAATAAAGTCCTTGGTCACAAGGTTCTTCTGGATTCCAAGCCGGTAAAAAAGTCAATGTATCAGTTGCTTGAGAAGGTAAGTCATTTACAATTTTAGGAAGACTGTAATAAATTGGTGTTCCTGAAGAATCAACAACACAGTAAACTGCAAACGTTTGGTCACCAGGCGAGAAATTCCTAACAACACAAGTTAAATCAATAATGTTTCCAGCTCCATAACTTGAATCAGGTGGCTCAAGAGGAGAAAGAATTTCAATCACTCCAACGTCAATTCCACCTTCTTCTATGACTAAAAGTTGATTCACAGGAGTTTGGTAAAGATTTGTAACATTTCCAGAGGGCCACTCAACAATTAAAGAATCGACAATCTGTGCAGCACCAAATCCAAGGAAAGCACGTTTTGAATTTCTCGAAGAAGAACTTCCACCATAACTAACTTCAACCTTCACGTCAGAAACTGCACCTGTTACTGTGTCTGTCGTGTAACCAGTGATAATTGCACCAATTCCATTTTTGTTTGAAATTGTTCCTCTTGGCTCAATTTCAAGCCAATTGTCTTCCCAACAAAATTCGATTGAAACATTGTTTCCATATTTTTTGTCGACTTCAGGACTTTGGTCACTTGTACAAATATGTTTGAAAAATCTATTTTCACCAGAATTTGCTATAAACAAATCCATTCTTCCGTCATTGTCAACGTCTGCAAAAGCAGAGCCTTCAACATTAAAAATTGGTGGAGTTAAAAATAAGTCTAAAGTTACATCTGTTACAAATCCACCAGAAGTAGGATTTTTAAGCATTCTTGACCAAGCACCAAAATTTCCTGTAAAAACATCACCGTAACCATCAGCGTTAAAATCAATACTATTTCCACCAGCAGTTGGCGAAGTGTTGCCTGTTCCAGTTGCAAGAGTAATGTCAACAAAGTTTGGGTAATTGTTTTCGTAAAGAATATTTGCAGATTGCTTAGCTAAATAAAAATCTAAATCACCGTCGGAATCGTAATCCCAAAACGTTACCCCTAAAATTCCGTCAACTCCAACAATTCCTGAAGTAGCAGTAATATCTGTAAAATTCCCACCACCATTATTTATGTAAAGTTTACCTTGACTATCAATTGTTGAATTTGCATTACAAAGGAAAATGTCCATTAAACCGTCGTTATTCACGTCCGCGACAGCAGCACTGTGTCCGCCTCCTGCGTTATCAATTCCACTTCCGACTGTTTGGTTTGAAAAAGTTCCATTTCCATTATTTATAAAAAGCTGATTTTGCGATTCAAAAACTACGAGATAAATATCAAGGAGTCCATCATTGTTAAAGTCAGCAGTAACTGCACTACGACTTGCTCCCAAGTAATCAACTCCTGAACCGCTCGTTGCGTCAAGAAAAGTTAAACCACCCGAATTCAAGTAAAGTTTGTTACTAAAATTGTGAGCGATTAAATAAATATCATCAAAACCATCATTGTTAAAATCACCAACACAAACTCCACGACTTGAAGTTGTAATTCCAACTCCCCAACTTAGTGCAGATTCAGTAAATGAAGTTCCTTGATTGTTGATGTAAAGTTCATTTGGAGCGTTATCGTTTACAACGTACAAATCCAAGTATAAATCGTTATCGAAATTTCCCCAAGCCGCTCCATAGGTGTTTGTATTTGCATTTACAATTCCGTATTGAGGGGAACTGTCAACAAAACGCCTAAAACCAAACTGCGAAAATGCCTCCGAAACAAGTAGAACAAAAAGAATGTTAGTAAGAAAAAGAATTTTAACTTTTGACATTAAAACCTCCCGAGAGTTTTGATAAATAGTTAGTAAGTCTCTAAAAATAATGACTTTTTGTAAAGAAATTGACGAAAAACCACGAAATTAGAATTCGATTTGGGTTTGATGCCAATTTTTTAGTCAAAAAAGACAAGAATTAAAACCTAACAAAATTTCTGCCAAAATTAATGACAATAAGTTTTTTTTAACTTTCGATATTTTTTCTTATCTTTGGGACTCTTTTTTTGAAAAATAAATTTTAAACGATTTTAATCGGGAGATTAACTCACATTGAATAAGTCAAAATTAACGTTACTCATAACTTTAGCTACGCCACTTTTTGTATTTGGGCAAACTAAACCTGAATCTCTAATAAATTTTTATGGATACTTATCTACAAACTATGAAGACCTAAGTTCAATCACTCGCCCATCAGCTGTTGACACTATCGAAACAGAAAATTTTAATCCTGTTTCAGGTTGGGAACACAAAGATTTTCATTTGTTGTTTCAAAGTATAATTAGCGACAAATTTAAGGCTTTCGGGCATTTGTCTGTAAATGATGCAGAAGAAATTGAACTAAGAAATTATTGGGGAGAATTTACCGCTTCTGAGAAATTCAAAATTTCAGGCGGAAAGATTTACAGACCTTTCGGACTTTACAATGAAACTTTAGACGCTTCTGCTTCTTTTGTTGGAATTGATGCTCCTGAATATTTAGATGAAAATCACCCAATTGTTCCAAGAACTACAACTTTGCTTTTTCACGGTGGTGGAAACTTAGAAAGAAATCATTTTCGTTACGCAATTTCATTTGACTCAGGAGAGCAAAATGATGGAACTGCTTTAGCTTACGGTTGGGACGTTTCAAATGAGTTTTATGATATTTTCAAAGTTGGTTACTCATTTTACAGAACTGAAGAGAAACGAGGACCTAAAAATAAAATCGGAGAAGGAAGTCCAGAAGGAGGAGTTTTACCTTGGGTTGCAAATGAAAAATATTTTGTTTGGGGAGGTTATTTACAAGCAGATTATTGGAATTTCACACTTCAATCAGCTTGGTGGAAAGCAAACCATAAAGGTCAAAGAAGCCAAGAGCAATTGCAAATTCTCAAAGATTCAGCAGCACTCAACGACTTCCAAAGAGTTAGATTTTTTGGGACAAGCGAGAATACTTTCAACTTAGATTTTGACTATGCAGTTAAAACTTGGTTCACAAAAATTTACTACACTTGGGATTCTGAAAAAACTGGTCAGTGGATTCCTTACTACAATTTTGAGTTCTACCAAAACCCTGAAACAATTTCAGAAGTTGAGTTTGGTGGCGACGACAAAGCAGGTAATTCTGATGGAGGAAAATTCAACAAACACACTTTCGGATTTTCTTACAAACCAAATTCAAAAATTGCATTTAAAACTGACGTTAGTACTTACCGATACACTTTAGATACGAAGAAAGAGCATTTTAATGCTTTCAGAATCCAATTTGCCTACACCTTTTAAGGAATAAAAATGAGAAGTTTAGTTTTAGTTTTAATACTTTTTGCAAATTTTGCTTTTGCTGAGAACTTAATCGTTGTCGTTTCAAAAGATAATCCTTACACAGATTTGAAATTGGACGAAATCAACAATATTTATCTCGGAAAAATGAATCATTGGCCCAAAGGACAAAGAGTTCTCGCAGTAGATTTGCCAAATTCGACAAAGGCAAAAAAGTTGTTTCTTGAAAATGTAGTGGAAATGACTCCAATTTCTTTTGAAGCACATTGGGGAAAAATTCAAAGTTCAGGTCAAGCATTTCCGTTGCAAAAATTTAAAACTACAGAAGAAGTAAAAAAATATTTGTCGGAAAATATTTATGCGATCGCTTACTTGTTAGAAAGCGATTTGGACGAGTCTTTTAAAAAAATAAAAATTGATGGCGAGGAAGTAATTACTCCTCTAAAATAATTGTCTTTAGATTCAAATAATTTTAGGCAAAATTGAAAATATAGTAAATGCAATCTTATTGCTCTAAATTTACATTTTTTTCGGTATTGATTTAATTTTCGCCCTTAATTATATTTGGAAACTTTTTTAGAATTAAAAAAATAATTTTTATAGGAAATTCAATATTATGATGGATTATTTGCGTAATAAAACACACGTTGTTTTATTTACTTTAATCGGTGCATTTCTCGGTTTGATTGTTTTTGAATGGGGAGCAAATGTTACAGGAATTACAAATAGAGATGGAAATTTAGTCGGAAAAATTGAAGAACAAGAAATTGACTTTAGGTTTTTTCAAGCTCAAATCGATAACAGATTAACTGAAGAAAGAAACAAAAATTCAAATCAGGAACTGTCAATTGAGCAAAGAGAAACAGTTGTCAAAGATGAGTGGAAAAAACTCATTCAGCAATTAGTTGTTCAAAAAGAAGTTGATAAAAGAAAATTTTCAGTCAGTGACGATAGACTCGTTTACGAATTTGAAAACAACCCACCTGACATTTTAAAACAACAAGCGGTTTTCCAAGACAGTGTTACTGGTCAATTCGATTTAGCAAAATTTAAGCAAATCGTTGCTGGTGCAGGTGATAATCCACAAATCAGTAATTACTTAAAAGGAATTGAAGGAATCGTTCGTTCAAACACACCTTTTCAGGACATTCAATCACTTGTAAGGGCTTCTGCAAGAGTTTCTCACGAAGAGATTATGGAAGAATTTGCAGGTCAGAACAAAAAAGCTAAAGTTGCTCTCATCTCTTATGTAAGAGTAAACTTACCAGCAATGGAATACGAACCAACAAACGAAGAAATGAGAGCTTACTACGATTCTCATTTAGACGATTACAACAAAAAAGAATCTCGTGAAATCGAATACGTTTTCTTTGAAGAAAAACCTGGAGACATCGACAAAAATTATGCACTTAACGATGCAAAAGATGTTATCAGAAAACTTAGTGAAGGTTACGAATTTGCTGATTTGGCAAAAGAATACTCTGAAGACACAAGCAACAAAGATAAAGGTGGAGATTTGGGTTTCTTCGGAAAGGGTAGAATGGTAAAACCTTTTGAAGATGCTGTTTTTAATGCAAAACCTGGAGATGTTGTCGGACCTGTTGAAACTCAATTTGGTTACCACGTAATTAAAGTTGAATCTTTCAGAGAAGTTGACGCAAAAGATGGTAAAGGGAAAGATAAAGAAGCTAAAGCAAGACATATTCTGATTAAAGTTTCAACTGGACCTGAAACAATCGAAGTAGTTGACTCACAAGCAAATACTTTTGCAAGAATGGTTGCAGAAGAAGGAATCGATTTCACAGAAGCTGCTGACTCATTAAAAACTAAAGTTTCAAAATTCGATAACATTTTAGAAGACACAAAATTCATTTCTGGCTTAGGAAATTCTGTTCCAACTGTTCGCTTTGCTTTAAAAGCATCAAGCGGACAAGTTACTAACAAACCAATTCGTTTTTCTACTCCAAACAAAAAAGGTTGGATTGTTGCTAGACTCGTTAAAATTGTCCCTGAACACGTTCAAGATTTTGAAAAAGTTCAAAGCCAAGTTCAAAATGCTTTAATCCAAGCGAATCAAATGGACAGAACTAAAGAAGTAATTGATAAAGTTTATGCTCGAATTCAAGAAGGGAAAAGCCTTGTTGACGCTGCTGATACTTTAAAAGTTGATACAGTTGACGTTGCACTTCTCGGTTCAATTCCAAACGTTGGTAAAAACCTTGAACTCAATGGAAAAATCCACACTTTAAAAGTTGGTGACATAATTCCTCCATATGAATTAGAAAACAGAGGTTACGTAATTGCTCAATTAGTTGAAGAAGCAAAATTAGATACAACTGGTATTGCACGTAGAAAAGACATAATTTCAAATCGACTTAAAAGAGTCAAAGAATCTAACACGATTGTTAATTGGTTAGAAAAATTAGAAGAAAATGCACAAGTTGTTGATAATCGAGATAAATTTTACCCTGACTACGATTTAAGTTCAGAAGACAGCTAAATTTTAAAAAGTGAAAGGTTTTGTTAGCCTTTCACTTTTTCTTTTTAATTCAAAACAAAGGTTTTCAAATGACACAAGTCTTAGCTCCACTTGGAGTTGTAAGCCTAATTCTCTACCTTTTCAACTCCTTCACTTCCTTAAGCATCACAGTTTTCCAACATCGTTTTAGCACTCACAAAAGTTGTGAACTCTCATTCTTACCAAAATTTATTTTTAGAGTTTGGCTTTGGTTTACAACTGGAATCAAAACAAGAGAATGGGTTGCGACTCACACAAAACATCACCAATTTTCCGACAAAGATGGAGACCCACATTCCGCAGTATTTCCTGTAAAACGTAAGTTTTGGGGAATTCTCAAATTTGTAGTTTGGGACGGAGTTTGGATGTACGTAAAGTTCAACGAAAATGAAGATGAAGTTGCTTTCTACTCTAAAAAATTTGACTCTGACAAAGTCGAAGAATTCTTTTCCAAAAACAGTGTTTTAGGGCTCACACTTTGGTTTTTACTTTTACTTTCCTTTAGTTTGTTAATTGGGTCTTATATTTTTGAAAATGCAATTTGGGTTTCGATTCTTTGCAGTGTTGTTCTTTGGGTTGGAACAGTAACTTGGAGTCCTTTGGCTGCTGCTGGTTACGTAAATGGAGTTTGTCATAAATACGGTTACAGACTTTTTAAAACTCCTGAATTCAGTACAAACACAGGACTTACTTACTACTGCACAAAAAAATTCTACCTTTACCCGTTAATTCCTTTCACACTTTTAGTTGATGTTTTAATAATGGGAATTGCACTTGCCGGTGAACCTTGGCACAACAATCACCACTCAAATCCTCGTTCTGCAAAATTAGGTTTTGCAAAATGGTGGGAATTCGACTTAGGTTGGGTAACTCTTAGGATTTTAGAAAAGTTACACTTAGCCCAAATCAACTGGAAACACGTAAGAAAATAAATTTGCAAGTTCTTTTAAAAGCCTAAGTAACTCTCTTAGGCTTTTTTGTTTTAAGGAAAGAATCACACAAAATGAATTTTAACCAAAAGAGTAAGGCACTTCTTGAGGTAAATTTAGCAGTTTTACTTTTTGGGATTTCTGGTCTTTTAGGAAAATTCATTTCTCTAAATCCTTTTTTCATCGTTTTAGGCAGAACGTTTTTTGCCTCCGTTACAATCTTTTTCATTTTAAAATTCTTCAAGAAAAAAAGTCCTTTTCAATCTACAGAAAACAAAGAGAAACTACTTTTTTCAGGTGTCATTTTAACTTTGCATTGGGTTTCTTTTTTTTATTCAATTCAAGTTTCTTCTGTCGCAATCGGCTTACTCACCTACTCTACTTTTCCAATTTTTGTTACTTTTTTAGAGCCTTTACAACTTAAAGAAAAAATCAAATTTCAAGATTTCACTTTGGCTTTGGTAGTTTTTATTGGACTTATTTTTTTAGTTCCCAGTTTTGATTTCGAAAACAAAAATTTCATCGGTGTTTTGAGTGGAATTTTATCTGGATTTACATTTGCAATTTTTACACTTTTAAACAGAAATTTAGTAAAAACAAACTCTGCACTTAATATTTCGTTCGTACAAAACTCTGTTTCGACATTGATTCTCTTACCTATTTTATTTTTTGTAAAAGTTGAGATTAAAGGCAGTGATTTAATGCTTTTGGTTTTTCTTGGAGTATTTTGTACGGCTTTAGCTCACACGCTTTTCGTCAAAAGTCTTAACCAAATTAAAGCTCAACTCGCAAGTTTAATTTCTGCCTTAGAACCAATTTATGGGATTTTGCTTGCTCTAATCTTTTTAAACGAAATTCCAAATTTTAGAGAAGCATTTGGTGGAATTCTAATTTTGATTGCTTCTTCTTTTGCAATTTACAAATCGAATTAACTTTTTCTTGAAAGCTACAAAAATTTCTTCTTAACTTAATTGAATCACTTTGTTGGAGAATTCAAATTTGAAAAAACTCACTTTAGTTCTTATTCTTTCTCTTTGCGTTTTAGCGATTGGTAAGAGTAAAAAAAATCAAAATAAAATTAACCTTTCTGGTGGACCTGATTCTTTTGGCTATACATTTTTTGATTCAAATGAGCCGAATGGTCCGATTTATAATTTTATCGATATTTCTCAAACAGGAACTTTAACTAATTTCACAGACACAGATGACGCTTTAGAATTGATTAATCTTGAGGCAATTAGCACAGGAAAAGAATTCAACTTTTATGGCAATCTTTACACAAAAATTTTGGTTTCGACAAACGGCTGGTTAACCTTCGACACAACTTTTTCAGGAAACACAATTATTGATTTTCCCCAAACAGGACCGAATAACACAATTGCAATTCTTTCTGAAGACCTAAATCCTGCTGCAAACGGTGATATTTTTTACCTTCAAGACGACGTAAATGGAAAATTAATAATTCAGTGGGAAAATGTTCCTTTTTATAACGATGCTACAAGTAACACGAGATTTCAAGTTATTTTGGATTACAACTTCAATAACATTCTTTTTAATTTTGAAGAAATTATCGGGACAAACACAAACTTAAACAGTTGTAAAATTGGAATCGAAGACTCCACAGGTCAAGTAAATTTGATTTATTTTGACAATTCAATTCCGACAAACCAATTGCCTTTTGATGACATTTCAGTTGCTTTTCACTTTCCACAAATCATTAATTTGCTAATCTCAAGTCCTACTTATAACACTACTTCAGCACAAAATTCTTCTATAACTTTCCCGATAAAGTTTAAAAATATTGGTTCTGTTGCAGAAACTTTCCAAGTTGGTACAAATGGAACTTGGAATAATAGTTTTATGCAAAACGGAATTGCAATTTCACAAACAACTTTACTGCAACCTCTTGAAGAATTCAATGCTGAGCTTGAAATTAATGTTCCAAATGGAGCAGTTTTTGATTCTGTCGAAATTGCTTTAACATCAATTATCGACCCAAATTTTATTGCGACAAAAACTTACTTTATTTCAACTCCTGACACTACAAAACCAGCAAAAATTACAATTCAAAATTGCACTCTAAACGCAGATTCAATTCTAATTTCTTGGCAAAAACCAAGTTCTAACAAAGATGGAACATTATTAAAAGATGCTGCATTTTACAAAATTTACCGTGGTGCAAATCCTCAAAGCCTAACCTCTCTATCGATTTCTCCTCTTCAAACCTCACCAAACTTCCTTGACACTGCACCTTTAGCTGGAGCAAATTATTACTCAATCACTACAATTGATTTATCTGGAAATGAATCTGAATTTTCAAACCCGATTTTATGCAATCTTGTTGCACCTTTTGGAGGACCTGATTCTTATGGTTACGCTTGGAAAAGTAGTTTTGACGGAAGTATTCAACCTAATTACGTAGATATTTCACCTTTTGGAACTCCAATAGGTCTTGCAGGAGATGATGAAATCTATACCTTCAATTTGCCTTTCAATTTTCCTTTTTATGGAATCTTTTATAGCCAACTTAGAATCTCTACAAACGGCTTAATTTCATTTTCAGTAGTAAACTCAAATGCCACTGCTTATGCAAATACATCAATTCCTAATGGTGCAACTCCAAATAATTTTATTGCTCCTTTTTGGGACGATTTGTTTGTTGATGACAATGCAAAAGTTTATTCATTTTATGACTCAACTGCCCAAAAAATCACTTTTCAATGGAACGGAGTTAGGCGTTATAATGAAATTGAAGCATTTTCGAATTTCTTTCAAGTGAATTTATTTCAAAACGGAGACATTGAATTTCAATACCAAAATTTGAATGCTCAAGACCTTACAAGTGCAACAATCGGAATTGAAGATTCCACTGCAACAAACGGTCTTGAAATTGTATTTAATAACTTTTTTTTACAAAGCAATTTAGCTGTAAAAATCTTTCACCTTGACGTTGTTCCACCAGAAATTCATTGGGTTAAGGGTTTGCCAAACACTGATAATCACACACAAAGCAATGAAGTTTTTGCAAAAGTTTCTGATTTTCACTCTACTGTAAATCCTGATAGTGTCGAGCTTTTTTGGCGAACTGAAAATCTTCCTTTTTACTTTAATGAACCAATGACACTTGTAAGTGGTGATACATTTTTTGCACAAATTCCACCTCTTCAACAATTAGGGGCAAATTTCGAATACTACGTTTCTGCGACTGATTTGACAGATTCTTTGAACACAAGCACAACTGAAAATGATTTAAAAAAGTTTACAGTTGAGCTTTTTTCTCCGGGAGCAATGCAAACAGAACCTTCGACGAATTCAATTCATTTGAAATGGCAAGAGCCTGAGAACAACGATTTTGAACTTAAATTTGATGACGGAACAAGTGAGTTTCAAAGTATAATTCCGAGTCTTCCTTCTGGACTCAACAATCCTGCGAATGCTACTTTTACTACAAAATTTAATCTGAATAAATTACCACCTCAAATTAATTACCAACTTAATTCAGTAAAAATATTTTTAACAAGCGGGGCTATTCAAGGAAATCAATTTAGAATTAAAGTTTTTGATAATGATGGAATTTTGCAGAACGAACCCGGAAGTTTACTCTACGAGTCTGCGGTTTTTACCCAAGAACAACCATTTGATGTTTTCAAAACAATTGAAATTCCAGATGGCTTGGAAATCAAAGATTCAATCGTTTTTGTTGGTGTTGAGCAAATTGACTCAAACCCTATTTCTCTTGGAGGTGACAAAACTTTAATTGCTCCTTATGAATTTCAACCTCTAACATTTTTTGTCAAAAACCTTAGCACTTCTTGGTCAAACCTTGAGCAAATTTTCCCAATTTATGGAGAAGTCATTCCAATGATTCGTTGCTACTTTAGCGAATTTGACACAACTCAAACTCTTGCTTACAAATCTCAAAACAACATCGCTGCAACAGATACAGTGAGCTGGCAAATTGTGTCTTACAATCTTTTCAAGCAGAATGGAATTGCAAGTTCAGCAAACGAAGTTCTTACAAATGGCTCACAGATTTTCAGTAATTTAGCTAATGAATTTATTGACACACAAATTGCCGATAGCAGTGTTTACAGTTACACTTTGACAGCAAATTACGACGTTTTGGGTGATACTTTAGAGTCGAAACCCACGAATTTATTAATTGTTACAACTGATGGTTTGGTTCTGTCTTTTGATGAACATTTGAACGAAAAGAATACATTCAGACTTGCACAAAATTTCCCGAACCCTTTCAACCCTTCAACAATAATCAATTACCAATTGCCAAATCAAAATGAAGCAAAACTGACAATTTTTAACGTTCTTGGACAAAAGGTAAAAGAATTTGAAATCACTAAATCTGAAGGTTTTGTAATTTGGAACGGAACAAATAATTTTGGTAAAAAAGTTAGTTCAGGTACTTATTTTTACAGATTACAAAGTGATAATTTTACTCAAACCAAAAAAATGCTTTTATTAAAATAATTTTTTTAGAGTCTTAGAAATTTAACAAATTGGAAAATTAGATGACCAAAAAGAAAAAACGTAAGGTTTTTATTTTAGATACAAACGTAATTCTTCACGACAGTTCTTGTCTTTACCAATTCAAAGACCACAACATCGTTTTGCCGATTACAGTTTTAGAAGAACTTGATAATTTCAAGAAAGGAAACGACTCTCTAAACTTTCACGCTAGAGAATTTGTGAGAACTTTAGACAAACTTAGCGGAGACAAAATCTTCAATGGGGGAGTGAAAATTGCTGAAAATTTGGGAAAAGTAATTATCAAATTGGAGCAGAAATTACACCCTGACGTTGCAATAAATTTCAGTGGTTCAAAACCTGACCATTTAATTTTGAATACAGCTTATTGGGTCTCAAAAGAAAATGAGAACGATGAAGCAATTCTTGTTTCAAAAGACGTAAACTTACGAATGAAAGCCAAAGCAATTGGCATCAAAGCAGAAGATTACAAAACAGACCACGTAAGAGATATTTCTGACCTTTACACAGGAAAAAGATTAATTGAGAATTTTGATGATGAAAAAATTGAATCTCTTTACAAAATCCCTTTTGAATTAGAATCAAATGAGATTGAAATTGTTCCTGAACTTATCCCTAATGAATATTTGATTTTAAAAAATGGTCAAAAATCAGTTTTGGCAACTAATGACTCAAATCTACAAAAAATCAAAAAAATTGATAAAAAAACCGTTTATGGAATCACTCCGAGAAATGCTGAACAAATTTTCGCACTTGATGCTTTAGCAAATCCTGACATAAAGCTCGTCAGTCTTTCAGGGAAAGCAGGAACTGGGAAAACACTTCTCGCTTTGGCAGCAGCTTTGGAAACAAGAAGAAATTACAGACAGATTTTTATTTCTCGCCCAATTGTTCCGCTTAGCAACAAAGACATAGGTTTTTTACCAGGTGATATTCAGTCAAAAATCGGACCTTATATGCAACCTCTTTATGACAATCTTGGTGTCATTCAGAACCAATTTTTACCGACTGACCAAAAGCACATTCGAGTCAAAGAATTGTTAGAAGAGGACAAACTAGTAATTACTCCACTTTCTTACATTCGTGGTAGAAGTCTTGTAAAAGTTTATTTCATTGTTGATGAAGCACAAAACTTGACACCACACGAAGTAAAAACAATAATCACTCGTGCAGGTGAAGGAACAAAAATGATTTTCACAGGAGATATTTTTCAAATTGACCATCCTTATTTGGACACACAATCAAACGGATTAAGTTATTTAATCGAAAAAATGCAAGGTCAGGATATTTACGCCCACATTGATTTAGTTAAAGGTGAACGGTCAGAATTGGCAGAATTAGCAAGTAATTTGCTTTAAATAAAATCTATTTTAAAATGAAATATTGGCTCCCTCTTCTCTCCTTTTTTCTTTTCAATTCTGTTTTCGCACAAAATTCTGTGGTTGTTAATGAAATTATGTACAACAGTGGAAACTTAGAGATTGAAGATTGGGTTGAAATTTTTAATAATTCTCCCAACTCAATTCAACTAAAAGATTGGACTCTTAAAGACTCAAATGACGAAAATATTTTCGTATTTCCGAGCTATATTTTAACACCAAACTCCTTCGTTGTACTTTGCAGAGATTCCCTAAATTTCATAGAAAATTACCCTACTCTAAATCAATTTGTCGGTAATTTTGATTTTGGACTTGGAAACAGTGGCGACCAAGTTCACATTTTTGATTCTAATGGAGTTTTAGTTGACAGTTTGTTTTACTCGGATAAATTGCCTTGGACTCCTGAAAGCGATGGAACAGGTTTAACTTTAGAGCTTTTTTCTCCTGAACTCGACAACACTTTAGTTGGAAATTGGACTGCAAGTTCAATCTTAAAAGGAACTCCAAACGCTCAAAACAGCATAACTCAAATCGGAAACATTCCACCACAAATATTATCAGTAAATCACTTACCACTTTGTCCAACTATTGAAAACCTGATTTCAGTTTCTGCAAAAGTCATTGATTCTCAATCAGAAGTTGTAGTAAAACTTCACCTTAAAGACAAAGAAAACTTCAATAAAGTTGAAATGTTTGACAATGGTTTGAACGGTGATTTATTTGCAAATGACTTACTTTACACTGCTCAAGTCCAACTTAACGAAAATCAAATCGAATTTTATGTCTCAGCAACGGACGACTCTGATTCTACTAATTTTTTCCCACACAACTTTAGTGAAGAATTGATTCAGATTTCACTAATTAAGAGTCGCAAAGAAAATTTTAATGTTCTAATTAACGAATTAATGTACAACAGCAGTGATGAATTTCCAGTTGGAGATTGGGTTGAAATTTTCAATAATTCTGATTCGGAAATTGACCTAACAAATTGGGTTTTAAGAGACAGTGATTTTTTAAATTCCTTTACTTTTCCGAGCAAAGAGATAAAGCCAAATGAGTTTTTAGTCATTTGTTCTGACACTGTAAGTTTTCAAAATTATTATCCCTTAGTGCAAAATGTGATTGGAGATTTAGACTTTGGTTTTAGCGGAAATTCTGACCAAGTTCGGCTGTTTGATAATTTTGGAGTTTTGGTTGATAGTTTTGAATATTTGGATTCTTCGCCTTGGGCTTCAAATGCTGACGGAAACGGTTCAAGTTTGGAAAAAGACAATCCGATTCTGGTTTCAACTTTTCCACAAAGTTGGTCTTCAAGTGATTTTCTAAATGGAACTCCCGGAGAAATGAATTCAGTTTTTGACGAAAAATGCAACCACTCGCCAATCTTCATTTCTACTCCAAAAGATACTATTTTAAGGGAAAATCAACTTTTAGAATTTGAGCTTTTTCCAATTGATTTGAACGGAGATTCAATTTTTGTTTTTGCTGAAAATTTGCCTAAAAATTCTGTTTTTAATCCGCCGAATTTTTCTTGGATTCCCGATTTTACACAGTCAGGAAATTACAAAATCAAATTTTTTGTAAGTGATTCAGCCGACACAACAGATTTTGAATTAGAAATTGAAGTTTTAGACGCAATCATTCCGACACAGAATTTCGCATTTTTTTACGGAGATTCTTGTTTCCAAAACGGCTCAAAGATTCAAGTTGGAGATTCTGTTTTTGCTTTCGACCCACAAGGTGTAAAATGTGGTGAATTCGTTGTAACAACAGAAGGTGAATTTGGTTTAATGGCTGTTTACGGTGATGACTTGACAACTGAATCAGTTGACGAAGGTGCAGAATTTGGTGACAAAATTTCTTTCAAAATTAATGGTGAATCATCTTTGACAACAAATGAAAACTCTGATTTGTGGTTTGGTGAGAATTCGATTAGTAAAATCAATCTTTACTCTTATAAAATTAATATTTTTCCAAATTGTGCGGATAAAAATGATAGTTTGATTTTCATTACCAAAGTCAACAATCCGACTTTGATTCAATCAATAAAATTGAATTTCGATTTTGGAAATGGGATTCAATCAGTGAATTTTCGTAATGACGGAAATGGAAATGACGCTTTAGCAAATGACAATTTTTTCACTGTTACACTTCCACCAAGTGAAGTTGGAGCAGAGTTAAATTTTGGATTTGAATTTTTGGATTTAGAAAACGATTCCCAATTTTTCCCTCCTCAAAATGAGCCAAAGCTAAAATTCACAATCCAAGAAGATTTTCCCAAAAGGGAATTTACCGTTTTAGTGAATGAAATTATGTTTAACGGAGATAAAATTGACGATTGGGTTGAAATTACAAATGCTTCAAATAAAAAAATCAACATTGGAAACTGGATTTTAAGAGACAATAATTTTGCAAATTCTTTTCAGTTTCCACAAGGCACAATTCTAAAGCCAAATGAGTTTTTGGTTATTTGCAAAAACACTTCTAATTTTTCTCAAAACTACCCAAGTTCAACAAATTTTATTGGTGAGCTTAGTTTTAACCTAAGCAATTCTGCCGATACTTTATTTTTGTTCAATGAAATCGGTGAAGGAATTGACAGTCTTTTTTACGCTGATTCACTTTTTCAAAATGCAGATGGAAAAGGTTTTTCAGTTGCTCGCAAGAACACTAACTTAATCGGGTTTTCGGAAAATAATTGGATTGTTAGCCAAAAACTTTTCGGAACTCCTTGTGAAAAAAATAGAGTTTTTGACGGACTTTGTAATCACACTCCTGAACTTTTAAGTCCAAAGACAACTTTTGAAGTCTCCCCAAATGACACACTCAAAATTGATTTTCCAATTTTTGAACCTAACGGAGATTCTTTGATTTATTCTTTAGAGTCCGATTTTACAGAGACTTTTTTGGCAAACGAAAATTCAGAGATTTTCGTAATTCCAAGTTTTTTTGATATTGGTGCAAAAACTGTAATAGCAAAAGTTTCTGATGGTTTTGAAGAAGTCGAATTTCATTTTCAAGTTAAAATTTTAGGTGATTCTACAAATTTCAATCCTGAAAAAATTAATCTTGCTCAAAACTTCCCGAATCCATTTAATCCGAGAACAGAAATTAATTTTTACCTTCCTGAGAGAGCAAAAGTAACTCTGAACATTTTTAACGTCAAAGGTCAAGAAGTGGTTAAACTTACAAGCAATACTTTTGAGAAAGGAAGCCACAGAATATTTTGGGACGGAACCAATAAACTCGGCAAGCAAGTTTCAAGCGGAATTTATTTTTACAGATTAAAAACCGATGGTTTTGAGCAAACGAAAAAGATGCTTTTGCTTAGGTGAAATTTTGAGAGTAAAATCCATAGGATAGCTCGAAGCTATTCTATGGAAAAGTCTTTCTCATCTGATGGGTTTAGAAAAGTAGATAACAAATATTTTTGTTATCTACTCCGATATTTTTACTAATTGGAAAGTAAAAACTTTACTTTGAGCGAGAAAATGCTTTTGTTAAAGGTGAGTCTATAACTTGAAAAAGAGTAAAAGAAATGCAGAAATTAATAAAAACTTCACTTCTAATAATTTTCTTTTCAGGCTTCGCTTTTGGGAAAAGTCATTTGCCACAAACTCGAAAAGAACTTTCCAATAATTCAGAAAATGTTTTAATAGAATACCAAAAACAAAACACTGCTGAAACATTCTTTCTTCTTGGATTGAAAGAAAACGTTAAAAACCACCCAACTCTTTACAAATCTCTAAAAAACGACCTTTCTTTTTTGAATTGGGAATCACTTGATTTCTACGAACCTGTCGAAGCTTTGCGAGTCAGTGAAAGAGATTCTAAAATATTTTTTATTTTTACCCCAAAAGGTGAAATTTATTCAACAACAAACAACGGTTATTCTTTTGAGAAAGCAAACTCAGAATCTGTTTTCAGTAAATCCGAGTTTGAAAAGTTGACTGAAGAAATTGAACCGAGTCTTCAATCCCAAAATCTTAATTTTAACTTTGAAAAATACACTCCGCCGAGCATTACGCAGACAGTTTGGGATACAATTTTGTGGGACACGGTTCAGACACTTGAAACAAATAATGTAACAAGTGGAGCTTTTGCACACGGAGTTGTAGAAGCTGGAGATTCGGGCTTGGTTCACGTTGCAGTAGTAAAAGAAGACAATTTACTAAGGTATTTCAGAAGCACAGATTACGGGGCAAGTTTTGAGCCAGTTGTTGTGCTTGATGACTCAATCGGTGGAGTTTTGGAAGTAGTTGCAACAGGTGATTACCTTTACATTTTTGGTGGTTATTCTATCACTTTAGTTTCAAACCCTGTTCCTTATTTGCTTTCTAGTAACGATAAAGGATTAACTTGGAATCAGATTTATGATTTTCCATTTATTGGAACACAATGGGGTTTTGGAGCAAGGAATGACACAGCTTATCATTATTTTGAATCTGGAGCAGGAGGAAGTGTTTGGCAATCAAAAAGTTTTGATGGTGGTTTAACTTTCTCTCCTTATGTAGCTGTTGTAGATACAATTTATGCTTCTTTACAATATCCTAAAGTTGCCATTGGTGAGAACACAATTATTTATGCAAGAATGGGAAATGATCTCAACACTTCTAATGCTTATGCCAATGTTTCATCTGATTTAGGAGATAGTTGGAATCAGCACATTAGTTTTGCACCTGCACCAATTTCTAATTCCCAATCTCCAAACATCTCATATTCTGATAGTATTTTTCACACTGTTCAAAGAATTGGAGGAGTATTTTACCGTAGAACAGAAGATTTTGGAAACTCTTTTAGCCCCTACCAAGGCATCTGTTTATCTGCTGATTTTTGTTCAGCAACAATTGGAACACAAATAAGCTCTCACGGCTCAAATATTTTTCCTCTATGGCATCAAGAGAACCTTATTCCACAAGGAGAAGCTGAAATGGTTAGAACAAGATTTTCAAGAAATAATGGCGTTGATTGGTCTCCAATTATAAACGCTTCTGACTCACTTTATGACTATTATGTAATTGGTCCTGAAATATCGATTTCTTCTAATGATAGCTTGATTTATGTCTCATATGTAAGAGTAACAAGCTTTCAAGTTCAAGACCCAAATATTCTGATTCAATATCGCAGAGGCTTTTACAAATTTCCACTCTTTGATTCAATTAAAAAATTAGAACTTGGGATAGTTGACTCCTCAACTACAACTGATACAACTTTTGTAATTCAAAATAAAGGAGTTGTTCCACTTGTAATTTCTCAAATTGACTTTCCTTCTGAAATTTCTACTGGTTTACTCGCTTTGCCTTTTACTATTCAACCTGATTCCACTTTTAATTTTCAAGTTTTTTTTACTCCTCAAAGTTCAGGACTTTATTCAGACACTTTAAAGTTTCATACAAATCAACAAATTGGTTCTTTAAAGAAAATAGCGATTAATGCAGAGATTTTTGTTGACTTGGAAGAAAAAGAAAATTTACCTGATAAGATTTCTCTAAGCCAGAATTTTCCTAATCCCTTCAACCCTTCAACAACAATAAATTATGAATTTGGAACAACGAATTACGAAATAGGGAAATTGGTAATTTTTAATGTTCTTGGTGAGAAGGTGAAAGAATTTGAATTACTCAAAAACAAAAGTTCAGTTGTTTGGGACGGAACAAACAGCTTGGGGAAACAAGTTTCAAGCGGAATTTATTTTTACAGATTAAAAACTGATGGTTTTGAACAGACGAAAAAGATGCTTTTGCTTAGGTGAAGTGAAAGTAAAATCCAAAAGTAAAATCCATAGAATAGCTTGAAGCTACTCTATGGAAAAATGTTTCTCATCTGATGGGTTTAAGTACATCTGATGAATTGATTAACTCTATTTTCCCTTTTTTCATATTGCCTTATATCAAATCAAGACTTAGATTAAGACCTGCAAGTTTGAAAAAATCGAATTTTTTACGGAATAAAATTATGAAAAATTTATATTTCTCATTGATAATTGTTGCATTTTTATCATCAAATTTATTTTCACAGGTAATACTTTTTGAAGATGATTTTGATGCCTCAACAACAATTAATACTTCAAAGTGGACCAATTTTAACAGTGTTATAATTGGCTCAAATGCTTCTAACGAACCTTCATCACCTTATTCAATGATTTTAGGAGGTTCAGGTACAGCAGTAATTTACACTCAACCGATTGACTTATCAGGTCAACAAACTGTAACTTTGAGTTTTTATTGGAATCGTGGTGCGGGAATTGAGTCACCTGATTCTGGTGAATATTTAAGATTGTATTACAAAAACTCAACAGGCGGTTACGTTGAAATTACAACCGGTTCAATGCCTGTTAACGGAAATGGTACGACCTCATCAACATTTACTTTTTATTCAGTAACTCTGCCGGCAGCTGCATTACATTCAACTTCACAGTTTAGGTTTAACCAAAATGGTACTTCTTGTAATTGTGATTACTACGCTGTTGATAGTTTTCAAATCGAAGGAGAATCTTCTGCAGATTTAGCTTCAACTCTTTCTTCAGGGAGTTCTTTTGAAGCAGGGCAAGATTATATTCCACAAATTACCGTTACAAACATTGACAACAATTCTTCTTCTGATGCTACAAACGCATTTCTTGAAGTTTCACTTTTAGGAAATACAGTTTATTTAGACACAATTGATGTTCCTATTTTACAGGCTTTAGAAGATACTTTACTTACTTTTGACTCCTTCTCAATTTATAAAGGTGAAGATTACCAATTAAAAATTTATACTTCTTTATCAACTGATGCCAACAATTCAAATGATACTTTAACAACAACTTTATCAGTCAATGGAGATATTGCTTTAAACGAATTTTTACCTTTTGGACTTTCTACTTTTGACCCGATTTTTACAGAATTTTTTGAAATTTCCAACTCCACAGACTCAAGTATCTTTATTACAGGTTGGACAATTGAAAATTCATCTAACCAATTAATAACTGTTGGTTCGCAACAACTTTTATCAAATGACTATACAGTTTTTGTAAGGTTTGGAAATGCTGTAATTAACGGTGGAACTCCTTTCGATTACGTTTTTACTGAAACCTTTGTTCTTAATGATGTTTCCGACTACATTGTAATTCGCGATTCTAATGGAATCTTAGTTGACTCGGTTTCCTACGATGCAAGTTGGAATGCAACTCAAGGTGAAACATTTGAAAGAAAAAATGTAAAACTTAACGGCAATTTCGCAGGGAACTGGTGTAAAGGAACAACAACTTACGGAACAGAAGGAAACAAAGGTTCTCCGGGAATGGCTTCGACCTGTTCAACTCCAATTGCAGAAGGTGCAATTTCTGCTTCTAATTTGAACTTTGGAAACGTAGTAATTTTTGAGGATTCTATTTTAACTGCAAAACTTTATGCACTTGGACCAGGAGACTTAGAAATTAACTCTGTTACTTTTAATGCAGCGACTTTCACTACCGATCTAGTTCCACAAACAATTTTTGCTGGTGACTCTTTGGAATTCTCAGTTATTTTCACACCTGTCGCTCAAGGAGTTGAAATAGGAGATTTAACAATTCACACAAATGATTGGAACTCTCCTGACTTTTTATTAAACTTTGACGGAACAGGGTATTGTTACGAAATTAATTTAGCAATGATTGATACTTTAAATGTCTTTGAAACAGATACTTTGCTTGCAATTGATGCAGGTGCAGGTTTTTTTAGTTATTCTTGGAATATTGGAAACACAAACCAAATAATTAATATCAATAATTCTGGAACTTACGTTGCGATTGTTACCGACTCATTATTTTGTATGGGAACTGATACAACAGTTGTAATTTTTGATGACATTATTCCTCCTTCGCAAATTACTGGTTTTGAAATCTCAGCAAATTCTGGAACTTCCATTACCTTAGATTTTGTTTCCACAGGAGACGATTCGACTTGGGGCACTGCAACAAATTATGAATTGCGTTATCTAACAAGCGAAATAAATGAACAAAACTTTGCAACTGGAACTCTTGTTTCTAGTCTTCCAACTCCTTTAGTTAGTGGAACTGTTCAAAGCAAAACCGTTACAGGTTTAACTTCGGGAACTCAATATTATTTTGGAATCAGAGCTATTGACAACTTTGGGAATGTAAGTCCGATTTCAACAGTTCAAAATTTTGAAAGACCTGCAATTACTTCAATTTCAGATGTTGGGAATGACAACGGTGGTTCTGTGAGAATCAATTTTGATGCAAGTCCAAACGACTACACTCAAGGAACTGGAATTGTGATTGGCTCTTACACAATCTTTAGAAAGTCAAATTCAACAACAAGTCCAAGTAAAAACCAAAATCAAATCGCAGAATCTTTACCAACTGGAAATTGGGTTTCTGTTGGGACAGTTCTTGCTTTTGCACAAACAGATTACACAGCGATTGTTCCAACAGTTGCAGACTCGAATGGAACAGGAGTTAATGCACACGACTTTTTGATTTTAGCACAAGATTACAGTAAACCTTGGCAAAATGTAATTTCAAATGTTGTGAGTGCTTACTCAATTGACAACATTGCTCCACAAATTCCACCGAATCAAAATTTTGCTGATAACGGAAACGGAACAACTTCTGCCACTTGGGCAAAAGTTACAGATACAGATTTGGCTTCTTATAAAATTTATGCACAACTTTCAGATGGAACTTTCAGTTTTGTAACGCAAGAGAGTCCGACTTCAGCACAAACACAAACCTCAACCTTTAACAATTTTGTTGGAGCAATTGATTACTCAGTTAGTAGCGTTGATGTGAATGGAAATGAAAGTTTGCCTTTCTTTAATAGAATTTCAGATTTGCAGATTGACTTTTCAGGAAACGATGTAATTCTTACTTGGTCTGGAAAAACAGATGCAACGAATTACAAAATTTTTAGAGACGTTAATATTGACTTTTCTAATGCAATTGAAATTGGAACTTTCCAAGCAAATGGAAATTCGCCAAACTTTGTGGATTCAAATGCTTTGGCAACTCAAAACTACTACTACTTTGTCACTTGGGAAAATTAGGAATTAAGAAAATGAAAAATTTAAGAATAAATATTTTAGCTTCAATTTTGATTTTTACATCAAGTTTAGTTTTTGGAGATGAGCAAAGTACAATTCCTGCTCCACCTATTCCGAACAAGAAAATTGAAATTGTTCAATCCAATAAAAAAAATAATCAAATTAATTCAACAGTACCAAGAGTTTTGTTGATATCAACAGATTCAGTTTCTGATATGGTTGGAACTGAATCAGCATTAGTTTCGACAGGACTTTTTACAACGAGTGATATTGATATGCTCGACGATCCAAGCCTTTCAGCCTTCCAAAATGCACTCCAAAATGTTGATGTTGTCTTTCTTTGGCATAATTCACCTCTTAATAGTATTTCTACAATTAGTACAGAATTAAAAAATTTTGTCGATAATGGCGGTGGTGTTGTAATTGGAACTTTTGGTCTTTCTTCAACTTGGCAAGTAACAGGACCAATTATGGGAGCAAATTATTGCCCTTTTATTCCTACAGCTCCGCAGAGTGTTTCAGGACAGATGTCTCTTACAAGTACAGCTTATCCAAATCACCCTGTTTTTAATGGAGTAACAACAAATCCAACTTATTGGAATAATACTAACTTTTCTAACCCAATTTTAAATACTGGCGGTATTTTATTGGCAACTGATACCTCCAATAATAATTTCCTTGCTGTAAATCAAGCAGGAAATTGTGCTGGAATTGTTCTTTTTCCAAGAGAGTTAGATAGCGGTAATGCTGCTAGTAAACTTCTTGTTGCAAATTTACTTTATTTTGTTGCCCAGTTAGATTCTCCTGACCTTTCACCTATTTCGACTAATTTACCAAGTTCTGTAAATGCTGGAAATTTGATTTCTCCTGAAGTTACAATTGCGAATCTTGATACTGTTTCTGATGCTCAAGCAACAACTGTAACCCTTGAAGTTACTTTAGACGGTAATTTTATTTCTACAGAAACTCTCAACATTTCTGCTTTAAATGCTGACTCAACTGAAAGTGTTACTTTCTCAGATTTAAACTTTTATAAAAGTGGTGATTACAAATTTAGATTTTATACAGAACTTTTTGACGATGGAAATAATTCAAACGACACATTAGATGTGTTCTTAACAGTCAACGGCGACATCGGAATAAATGAATTTTTGCCTCACGCGATTTCGTCGGTAAACCAAAATTTTGCTCAGTTTATCGAAATCTATAACAGCACTGACCAATCAATAAGTTTGACTTCTTGGAAAATTGAGAACTCTTTTGGGTCTTCTGTCCCATTTCTTGGAATTCCAATAATTCCTGCGAATGATTTTTTTGTAATCGTTCCAATTTTGGACCCATTACAAAATGGTGGAACTCCTTTTGATTATGTTTTAACTCAAACATTTGTTTTGAACAACTTTTCGGATTACATCGTTTTGAAAGACAACTTTGGCAATGTTGTAGATTCTGTTTTTTATGGTGTTGGTTGGAACACTAATGCTGGAGAATCATTTGAACGCAAGAATCTAAAATTTGCTTCAAATGATCCAAATTCGTGGTGTAAAGGTTCTACAATTTATGGCTCTGAGAACAATAAGGGAACTCCTAATGCTGCTTCAAGTTGTTTTACACTTTTACCAGACGGTTACGTTTCTGATTTCGAAATTGATTTCAGTAGCCAATTTTTAACATCTACAAATTCTATCCAAGCGACGATTTTCTCAACCGGTAACGGAAATTTACAAATCAATTCTTTAAGTTTTGTTGGCAGTAATTTTTCAACTGATTTGGTTTCTCAAACAATTCCTGTTGGAGATTCTGTAAACTTTACAATTTCTTTTACTCCAAACCTTGAAGGACAAATTACTGATACACTAACGATTTCAACTGATGATTGGAATACTCCGAATTACAAAATTGCTCTGTCGGGAACTGGAATTGACAACATTCCTCCTGCTGACATTTCGGATTTTGGAATTGTGAGCCTAAACGGAATTGTTACTACACTTGGTTGGACAAGTGTTGGTGACGATTCAACATCAGGAACTGCAACAAGTTACGAAATACGCTATTCGCAAAGTGAAATTGACACTTCAAATTTCGCTTCTGCAACTTTAGTAGGTTCAATTCCAATTCCACTGATTTCAGGAACTAACCAAACATTTTCAGTCAACGCTTTAGCTTCTGGAAGCCAGTATTATTTTGGGATAATTGTAACTGATAACAACGGAAATGCAAGTAATTTGGTAACGGCTTCAAATTTTGACAAACCAATAATTACTTCAATCAATGACGTTGCAAACGATAATGGTGGAATGTTGGAAATTCATTTTGATGCAAGTATTAACGACTTTACTCAGAATACAGGTTTCAATGTAGATTCTTACAGCGTTTTTAGAAAAGTCGAAACTGGTTTTTCACCTCAGGGGAAAACTGTAACAAACCAAATAAATGAAACTTTTCCATCAGGAACTTGGGAACAAGTCGCTACAACAAATGCTTTTGGTTTTATGAATTACACAATTCTTGCTCCAACTTTAGCAGATTCAAATTCTACAGGTTCACACGATTTCACTTACTTTGTCGTAGCAAGAGCTTTTGGAATGCCTTGGATTAATTCAATTTCAAATGTTGTAACTGCTCATTCAACAGACGACATTGCTCCACAAGCTCCAACAATTCAGAATTTCACGGATAACGGTAACGGAACAATTACTGCCAATTGGAACTCTGTTAATGCAACAGATTTGGAGTTTTACACGATTTATGCGAAGCTAAATGACGGAAGTTTAAGTTTTGTGTCTCAAGTTTCTTCTTCAAGTAGTTCTTACACTTTCCAAAGTCTGTCAAATGCAATTGATTATGGAATTGGGAGTAAGGATTTGAACGGAAACGAAACGAGACCGTTTTTGGAAATTGAAGACTTAAATATTTTAGTTAGTGGAAATTTGGTGAGTTTGAATTGGTCAGTGATTAGTGATGCAATTTCTTACAATGTTTACTCGTCGGATTCAGCTGATTTACAAAATCCAAATTTAATTGGAAATACAACAAGCAATTCTCTTGCATTCAGCATTCCAAACGCGAATTCAAAATATTATTTTGTTAGAGTTGTGTGGTAAAATTTAGTAGGGAACAAAAATTTTTGTTCCCTACTAAAAATTCTAAATCTTATTCGTTCAATTTTTCTTCAAAGACACTTGCTACTGTTTTCAGAACTTTAATTCTTGCGTAGAGTTTTGAATTTCCTTCAACGATTGTCCAAGGAGCGTATTTTGTGTTTGTTCTGAAAAGCATTTCATCAACAGCTTTTTTGTAATCCACAAATCTTTCACGATTTCGCCAATCCTCGTCAGTAATTTTCCACTGCTTATAAGGATTTTCTTGTCTTGCTTTAAAACGTGCAAGTTGTTCTTCTTGTGAAATGTGAATCCAAAATTTTATGACGATTGTGCCAAAATTCGCTAAGTTTTTTTCAAATCCGTTAATTTCGTTGTAAGCCCTTTTCCACTCATTCGTGGTGCAAAACCCTTCGACTCTTTCCACCAAAACTCTGCCGTACCAAGTTCTGTCAAAAATCGCAATGTGTCCTGCTTTTGGGATTTTGCTCCAGAATCTCCACAAATAATGATGTTTCTTTTCGATGTCATTTGGAGCCGCAATCGGAATTACTTCGTAACCTCTTGGGTCCATCGAATTTACTAATCTTTTTATATTTCCACCTTTACCTGCTGCGTCCCAACCTTCGTAAAGAATTACAGCAGAACGTCTTTTTCGGTAAAGGTCGTGTTCTAATCCTCGAATCTTTTTTTGATAAAACTTAAGTTCTTTTTCGTATTCTTCACGTTCCAAAGCAACATCAAGATCAACTTTATCCAACATTGAAAATGGAACTTTCATCAATCTTATTGGTTGAGGTTTAATTTGGAAAGATTCGATACTTTGTTCAATCGTTTCAATGATAGTTTTGAAAACTTTTAGAGTTGCGAATCTTTTGTCGTGTCCTTCAATGATGTGCCAAGGCGATAAATCTGTGCTTGTTTTATCAAGCATTTCTTCGTAGCTCTTTTTGTACTGATTGTAAAGTTTATGCTTTTTCCATTCATCTTTACCAACTTTCCAAGAAGTGTAAGAATTTGATTCGAGCTTTTTTAGACGACGTTTTTGTTCGTCTTTTGTGATGTGAATGAAAAATTTTAAAATGATACTTTTGTCTGTAAGTAACTTCTCTTCAAAAGAAATAATATTTTCAAATGCTTTTTCAACCATTGAAGTTGAGTATTCTAATTCAACTTTTTCTTCTGTTACGCTTTGGTACCAACTTTTGTTAAAAATTGCAATTCTACCTTGTGCTGCAATTTTATTCCAAAATCGCCACATAAAAGGTCTGTAATATTCTTCTTCTGTTGGAGGTTTAATAAAATGTGCATTAAAACCTCTTGGGTCTAAGTTTAGCATTAAATTATTAATTATTGTTCCTTTTCCTGCCGTATCAAATCCTTCAAAAACAATATTTAATGGGATATTGTTCTTTTGTAATTCCCTTTGAAGTTCACCTAATTTGGTTTTGAGCCCAGTCATTTGAGATTTGTAATCTTTTTTTGAAATAACTTGTAGGAATTCAAAATTTTCTAACATTTTATTGCCTAATATTTATTGAATGAAAATTCTAATAACCTTTAGTCTTTTAAGAAAAGCCAATTGATATGTAATTTTAACAGATATCTTTTATAAACTCTACAAAAGTTTTAGCCAAACACTAAGTTTTATCCATAAGGTTTATTACGAAATTTTAAACTGAAAACAAAAAGATGAAAACTTTCTAACTCATTTAAAATGCAAGTGTTAAATTAGGCTCTTATTTTAAAACTAAACCAAACAAACGGAGAAGGTTTAAATGCAAACCCCAAAATTACTTTTAGCTACTGCATTAAGTTTTGCAATCTTCGCAGGCTGTGCTGAACAAAAATCTGACACAATTAAGATTGGTGAATACGCTTCACTTACAGGAGCAACCGCAAGTTTCGGACAAAATGCTCATAACGGAACTCTTCTCGCAATCGAAGAAATCAACGCCGCAGGTGGAATTCTTGGAAAACAAATTGAGCTCATCACCGAAGATGATCAAAGTAAACCAGAAGAAGGTGCAATTGTCGTCAACAAATTAATCCATAGAGACGGAGTTGTTGCCGTTCTTGGAGAAGTTGCAAGTTCGATTAGTTTGGCTGGAGCTCCAATTTGCCAAGAAAATAAAATTCCAATGATTACTCCAGCATCAACAAATCCAAAAGTAACTCAAGTTGGCGATTACATTTTTAGAGTTTGCTTCATTGACCCGTTTCAAGGAAAAGTGTTATCAAAATTCGCAAATGAAAACTTGAAAGTTTCAAAAGTTGCTTTGCTTACTGACATTAAAAATGATTACAGTGTTGGACTTGCAAAATATTTTAAAGAAAGTTTTACTGCAAACGGCGGTGAAGTTGTTGCTGAACAAATTTACTCAGCTTCAGACAAAGATTTCAAAGCTCAACTTACTGCTTTAAAATCTGTTGAATTAGAAGCGATTTGTATTCCTGGTTACTACACAGAAGTTGGTTTAATTGCAAGACAAGCAAGAGAGCTTGGAATTGATGTTCCACTCTTTGGTGGTGATGGTTGGAGTTCTGCAAGACTTACAGAAATTGGTGGCGAAGCATTGAATAACTGTTACTTTGTTGAGCATTTCTCACAAAAAGACCCAAATCCAATTGTTCAAGACTTTGTTACAAAATATCAAGCCAAATACAATGCATTACCAGATGGAATGGGAGCTTTAGGTTATGACTCTGCAAAAATCCTTGCAAACGCTATCAAAAATGCTGGTGAAGTTAATTCCGAAAAAATCAAAAATGCTTTGGCAAAAACTAACGGTTACAAAGGTGTTACTGGAACAATTAACATAAACCCTGAAAGAAATGCCACAAAATCTGCTGTAATTTTGCAAATCAAAGACAACGAATTTGAATATTTTGCGACTGTAAACCCTTAGGGTTCAACAAAGCACTAAATTGTAGTAGGGAACAAAATGTTTGTTCCCTACTCTTTCCCTTGAATGTAATCTTGAAAGTCTATTAAAATATCTCTTAACTCTTGATCGTAAACGTTGTCAATTGCATCATTAATCTCAAAAAGTTCTCTTCTCCTAAAATCCATTTCGTCCCACTCTTCTAAAACAGTTTCTATTTCTAAAGGAAAAAATTCTACAGAATAATCATTTCCAAATTTTGAGTAATTGTAAGTCCCTACAACTTGATTTTCGATTTTTCCTTTAACTCCTGCTTCTTCAAATGCTTCTTTAGATGCAGACTCCATTGATGTCAAATCCAGTTCAATCTTCCCTTTTGGTAAAATCCAAACTCCTCTTAATTTTGAAGTAACCAACATAATTTGTAGTTGATTGTTTTTGTCAAATTGATAAGGAATTACACCACTTTGAGGGATTACCTCGTCTTCACTAAACATTAAACACCAAAAATTAATTTAAATTTTATCCCAATCACATCCCAGTATTTCACTTCATTATTTAAGTCTTTGAGTGTCAAAGGTCTTTCAATAATCCAGTCTTGAGGTACTTGTAAAGTAAAATTACCTTTTTCCCAAGTAATTTTCGTTTCAGGGAGTTCAAGAGGAATTCTGCCTCGATTAAATATGTAAGAAAGCCTAAAAAGAATCACAATTCCCCAATCATTAAATTCGTCAAAAGGAATCTCTGGAGCTTTTATACTTTTACGATGGTTCAAAATCATAAAATTTAAGAGAATTTGTTGTTTTTTAGTAAAGCCTGGCATTTCTGCATACGAAACAATGTAAGAACTGTGTTTATGGTAAGCCTTGTGCGAAATCGAAAAACCGATTTCGTGCAAAGAAGCAGTCCATTTGATGAGTTTCTTTACATTTATTGGGTTTAAAGTAATACTCTTCTCAATTTGAGGAAGATTTTTGATTGCGAAATCTGTAACCCGTTTAGATTGTTCTTTATCAACTCCATAATAAGACATCATTTGCAAAACTGTTTCTTCGTGCCTGTCTTTCGACTCGTCAATTGAAGCAAATTCAAAAAGCAATCCTTCACGCATTCCATATTCTGAAACTTGCATCAAAGAAATATTAAAATAAGTAAAAATAGATGTAAGAACTCCAACTCCTCCGATAAAAGTCAAAGCCCTATCAGACTTAATTCCAGGTAATTTTAAGTCGCTAATACTTTTTTCTTTTGTCAACATTTCAATGATAAGCTCAAGACCATTCTTTGTAATGCCGTGCTTTGCTACACCCAAATTATTAAGTACTGTGTCAATTGCTCTAATACTTCCCGAAGAGCCAATTGCAATATCCCAAGGAACGTCAGGTTTAAACCCGAGAACATTCAATCGGTAATGAACTTCACGAGCTATTTCAATAAAACCAAAATATGTTATTTTTCCATCAGGGAAAAATTGTTTGGTTGCACTTACACAACCCAACTCCAAACTTTGTAAAATAATTGGAAGTGAACCTTCACCAACAATTACTTCGGTTGAACCTCCTCCAATGTCAACTACAAGTTTTCTTTGAGAAGGAAAGTGGAAAGCGTGTGAAACTGCTGAATATATTAATCTTGCTTCATCTATTCCACTAATGATTTCAATAGGAAACCCTAAAATTGACTCTGCTTTTGAAATAAATTCACTTGCATTTTGTGCTTTACGAAGTGTACTTGTTCCAATAATCTTTACATTTTGTTCAGGAAAATTTACTAACCTTTCACCAAATTTTTGAAGTGCTTCAAATGCCTTCTCTTGAGTTTCTTGAGAGATAACTCTTTCCTCATTCAATCCATTTGCAAGCATCACTGTTTCTTTAACTTTGTCAACGTAATGGAGTTTTTTATCTGCTTTTGCAATCACTAACTGAAAGCTGTTTGACCCTAAATCAACTACTGCAATATCTTTCATATAATTTTATACCACATAAAATTTTAATTTTAGTTTCCTGACCAATATTCCTTCTTAGCCTTCCCTTTAGAGTTTATTCTTTTTAATTTTTCAGATTCTTTTTGACGCCTCTCTGCTATTTCTAATAGAATTTCTTGGCTTGTAATCGAGTTATAATTTCCTACTTTTTTATAGCTCCCATCACCCTGCATATCCCAATGAAGATTTTTGGGGTCAAGCTGAATTTCCAAAATTCTTTTCAAATCCCTTTTTAAATATTCATCTTCAACTGGTGTTAAGACTTCGATTCTTTTTTCCAAATTTCTTTTCATTAAATCAGCAGAGCCTATAAAATACTCTTCGCTGCCATTGTTATAAAAATAGAATGCTCTAAAGTGTTCTAAGAATCTACCAATAATGCTAAAAACCTCAATATTTTCTGAAAGTTTTTTTACTCTTGGTCGCAGACGACAAGTATCTCGGATTATTAAAGAAATTTTTACTCCATTTTGAGAAGCTTTATAAAGCCATAAAGTAATGTCCGGATCTTCTAAAGCATTCGCCTTAAAGATTAATCTTCCGTTTGAGTGAACTTTATGGACTTCAATTTCACGTTCAATTTTGGCGATTAATTGCTTCTTCATTGTGCTTGGAGCCATTAGAATTTTACTAAATTTGCGTTGAGGAGAACAACCCGTTGTTAAAAAATTAAAATACTCAGTCAAATCTCTTCCGATGTGAGAGTCGCAATTTAAAATTCCTAAATCAGTATAAAGTTTTGCTGTTCCCGCGTGATAATTTCCTGTTCCAATGTGGCTGTAAAGTTTAAACCCTTCTTGTTCTTTACGGACAATCAAAATTACTTTTGAGTGTGTTTTGAAACCTACAACTCCGTAAGTAATGTGAATTCCTTGTTCTTCAAGTTTACTTGCCCAAAAAATATTAGCTTCTTCGTCAAACCTTGCTTTTAGTTCGACAACAACTGTTACTTGCTTTTTATTTTGAGCTGCTTTTACTAAATATTTAATAACTTTTGTATCATCGGAAGTTCTATACAAAGTCATTTTTATCGCACGAACATTTGGGTCAGAACTAGCTTCTTTCAAAATTCTTTCAATTGAGCCTTTAAAGGAATCATAAGGGTGAAAAAGTAAAATAGGACCTTCTTCTCTTAAAGAATTAAAAATATTTGCTGATTCTTTTAATCTTGGGTGGTCAATTGGTTTAAATGATGTTGTTTGTAATTCAACTCTATCTAAAAATGCAATTTGCATTAAGTCTCTTTTCCCAAGCATTCCTTGACTGTCATAAACATCTTTTTCTAAATCTAAGTCAAGCTCTTCGCTCAAAAATGCTTTTTGATGCTTTGTAGTATGGTCTTCGAAAAACTGAATTCTTACAATCGGTGCAAACTTTCTATCCACTAATTCGGATTCAATCATTTCTAAAAGGTCATCAGCTCGTTCTTCATCTTTTTCAGTGTTGGCATTCCGAGTAACTCTAAAAATTTCACAAGAAATAATTGTAACTCCCGGAAAAAGTAAATCAAGGTTATTTTTTATTAAATCTTCAAATTTGACAAAACGAAAAGATTCTTCGTCCCCAATTTTCACAAAGCGTGGAACATCTTTTCCAACGGGAACTTTGACTCTTGCAGTTGACTGCTCAACTTTATTTGATTCTCTAAAGTAAACTAATAAGTTTAAAGAAAGATTAGAAATAAATGGGAATGGGTGAGCTGGTCCGACAGATTGAGGAGTAATTAATGGAAAAATGTTGTTTATAAAATATTCTCTTAATAATTCTTTTTCATCATCTGGAATTTCTGAATATTCTAAAAGGTGAATTCCATTAGATTTTAGCTCGCTTTTTATTGAACGGAATAATTTTGCACTCACCTCTTCAATTTCATTAATTGCGTTATAACACTCAATCAATTGTTGTTTAGGAGTTCTTCCGTCAATGCTTAAAGTCTGAACATTTGCTTGTACTAGTTGTTTGAGTCCACCAATTCTTTTCATAAAAAACTCATCGGTGTTTGAAGCAACAATTGCTAAAAACTTCACTCTTTCAAGTAATGGGGTTTGTTTCTTTTCAGCTTCGTGCAAAACTCTTCGATTGAAATTTAGCCAAGTCAGTTCTCGATTCAAGTAAAGTTGATGTTGCTCTAAGTCATCGAATTTTAGTCCATTGGGCAATTTATCCTGACCAATTTTTACAAAGTAAGGTTTGGTCGAAGTTTGAACTTGTTGAGCTATTGATTGGTTTTCAACATTTTGAATATCTTCCATTTGATTCACCTCATTTTTTTTGAAATCATTTGTTTTGGTGATAATAAAAAATCAAGTGTTCCCATTCCAATTTCAATTTTGCCATAAAAGCCAACACAACAAAAACCACCTTTTTTTAGCAACAAATCTAAACTTTCATCTCCGACTAATAAAAAGGAAGCAAACCCACTAAGAAAAGGTTCGTGACCAACCAACAAAACATTTTCAAAATTTTGCGAATTAATTTTTTCAATTAGCCTTTCAAAAGAACCGCTTGGTATAAGGAGCTCTGTTTCCTGAATTTCAACACCAAGTTTCTCTGCAACAATTACTGCTGTTTCTTTAGCTCTTAGATAAGGACTAGAAAAGATTAGGTCAAAATTGATTTTTTGTTTTTTTATGAATTTGGAAATGTTTGTTATTTTTTCAATTCCGATTGGAACCAACTGGCGACTTTTGTCGGATAAAATATTTGGGTCATTTCGGTCTAATGCTATTCCGTGTCGCAAAATATAAATCTTCATTTTTGAGCCGAAATTAAGATATTTTTGTTATCACTTAATTATCAAGATATTAAGGAAATATAAAGTTCTTCTAAATAGAATTGCACTAATTTTTAATAAATTTGAAAAGGCTTTTTTCATTCTCGCTCAGAATCCAAAGGTTTTCTTCGCCATCGAGACAAACGCCCTCAGCTTTGTTCATTTTGAATGAAAACTCCTCATAGGAATTGAAAGGAGAAGTGTAATCTAAAATAATGACTTTTTCAGATTGGTCGCTTAGAATGAAGAGTTTGTTTTCTGCTTCTTGGAAAAATAATCCACTGAAATCACCTAAACCATAATTTCCGCTAATCTCTCGAATCAAACTTCCATCAAGCGAAACTTGGATAATTTTTGACGGGTTTTTCTCTTTGACTGTAATTAGGTAATTTTCTGTACTGTGGAAAACTACTGCTTCTAAACCATCAGAAGAAGTTAGCGAATCTGTCGTGGTAGGAATAAATTCAGAAATTTTATTTCCCAAAGAATCAACCGAATAAATTTTTGAGCGTAATTCGTCTGCAAGAAAATAACCGTTGTTTAGAGGATTGAAAGCAACTCCTTCAAAATTGCCTCCATTAAAACCTAACTCTAAAGTCTCAACCAAGTTACCTTCCAAATCATATTTATAAATCAAAGAATCAACGGCATCATCGATTACTACTAATAAATTATTTTGGGAATCAAAACTTAAGCCTGAAGGTTCGCTTAGATTAATTGGAAATTCTTTTTCGAGTTTGTAAAGTGGAGTTTCGCTTGAACCTCCACAAGAAGTTAGAAGTGTAAAAAGGAGAAAGAATTTAAGGTTCTTCAAGGTCTTCTCCGGCAAAGAGTAGAACTTTGTCCAAACCTTCTGACAAACCTAAATCACCGATGAAGTTATCGCTTTCTTTGACATCTTTAAACTGAATACTAAATGACATTTCTAAAAATCCTGTTCTAAGTGACTTCATTTGCACAAGGTCAAAACGTGATAAATACTTATCAAATATTTCTTGGTAAACTGGTTTTTTATCACCTCTTGGAGGCATCATAAATTTTACCAAAAATCTTTTGTCATTTTTAAACCCAAAATTGACAACGTTTAATACTAACAGTACAAAACCAATAAAAGTAGTACCAATTAAGGCAACTTTTAAAGCTCCAGCTCCACAAGCAATTCCAGCAGTTAAAGAGTAGAAAACAAAAGCTGTGTCTTTATTATCTTTAACAACGGTTCTAAAACGAATTATTGACAAAGCTCCGACCAAACTAAATGCTCGTGCGATATTATTTCCGATTGCCAACATTACCATCGAAGTTACAAGTGCCAAAATTATCAAAGTCATAATGTAAGACCTTGAATAAGAAACACCCTTGTGAGTTAATTTGTAAATAAAAGAGATGAAAATTCCTAAAACGAATGCTAACCCAATCTGAAATAAAATATCATAACCTGAAAGAAAAGGTGTTAAAACATTACCAGTATCAAACATTTAAATTTTGTAACTCCTAAGTGTAAATTGATTTATTGATGTCATTGACGAGATTAGATTCTTCCATTCCATAACAGAACTTAGAAATTGCTTCTTGAAATAAATTATATTTTATAAGAATTTTCTTAACCCAAGGGTCTAAAGTAAAATTGAATTTGACTTCAAAAACTATTTTTTCTGGGCTGATACAATGGCTCATATTTGAAATATCGTGAACATTGACAGAGTTAATTCCTTTTGACCGAATATTTCTATCAAAAGTTATTCTTAGTCTATCATTTTCAATTCCCATAAAAGCCTGTCTTTCATAAGTAATTAAGACTGTCGGTTGGAAAGCAATTGTTTCGATGTAATATCTAAATTTGTCAATTACTTCTATGTCTTTTTCAGTAATTCCGTTACTTGAGTAATTTCTGTCTTGCGGGTATAAAGCCCTGTCAAGTTCTGAAAGTTTGACTTTCCCTCTTTCTTTTACAACAAAATTATTGACTTTTCTTTTTATTTCAAAAAAGACATAACCCAAAGATTCTTTGTTGCAGTAGCCTCTAATCCGTAGTTTTTTTCTAATTTTTGTACCAGCTAATTTTTCGTGGTAACAATCTCGGTTTACGGTTTCGAAATAAGCACTACTAATCGTGTAACCGTTTTTATCGGTTGCAAAACGCATATTTGGGTCAGGAATAATTCGCCCTTTCATTTCACTTTGGATTTCCTGAGCCATTTCTTCTGAAATAAAAAATTTATATTCGTAACGAGGTGTTACACCTTTAATCATTGTTTTTGCCTTTAGAAATTACCACCAAACGTTCAATCCAATTTTGGAAAAAGAACCGCCTAAGAACGCTTGTAAGATAGTAGTTTCACCTGTTTTAATATTTGTAAAACCCATCATTCCTAATTTTATTAATCTTTCAGGGTTCAAGATTTCTGCTTTAACAACTACGTAAAATCCAAATTCAGACTGGTTGATTTCGTCGCCTATTTCAATAATTTTTGCTTCAAAAATTTCATTTGGGTAAGAATCAAAAGAAAGTATTGCAGTTTGGTCTTTTAAAATTCTTTTCAAATGTCTTTGCGGAATGTAAATCTCTGCACTAAGAGTATCAAGATTTACAATTTTGCACAAACTAGAACCGTTTTGAAATTCAATTATTTTACCTGAAATAGGTGAATAAATATTTCCTTGAGATTTATAAAATTCAAATAATTTTATCTCTTTCATTATTTTTTCGATTTCTAACTGTGCAATCTCAATTTGCTCTGGCTTAGAAGTCAGTAACTTAGTTTGAAGGTTAGCTTTTTCTTTTTCAAGTTTAAGTTTCTTTTCTTTTAATTCAAACTCAAGTTGTTCAAAATTTTGGATACTACTGACCTCTTTTTCTAAAAGTTCTTTCGCTCTGTCGAATCTTTTTTGAGCAAATTCTTTTTCAGATTCAGCAATTCTAATTTTCTTTTCGGCTTCTTCAATTATCGGTGCTTGTTCTTGAGACTTTGCTAAATTAAGTTTTGATTCAGCTATTTTTAGCTCATAGATTAAAGCTTCTAAGTCAGAACTTAGTTTGTTAGAGTTCAGAGCTAAAACCAAATCACCTTTTTTGACTTCACTTTGAACTCCCAGATTTGAAGCTAAGTTCATATTTAAAATATCCGAATTGCTAAAATTTACAAAACGAAAACTAGGCTCTTTTTCTGATACTGAACTAGATTTTAGTTGTGAAAATATTTGACCATTTTCATTTTTTGAAAGTGTCCAAACATTTTTTGATTTTATCACACACTTTCCACTAATTGAATCAGTGTAAGGAATGAAACTCAAAATAAATGCTAAAAGTACAATGCCAATTACCACCATAAACGATGGTTTTAAGTTATTTATCAATTTTTTGTAATCTCTATTTAAGTTTTTCTACAGCTAATGAATTTAACAAATTGTTAACATTTTTCAAAGGCTCAAGAAATTAAGGTGTTTCGTAATTAACTATGTAAAAATGCTTTTGGTTTGCATTAACCGCTACATCTGTGTAGTTATTGTTAGTTGTTTGCCCAATAAAGACAAAATTATCTAAAGAAGTTCCACGATAAATTTTGTAATTAATTGCATTTGGATTTGCAGTCCAACTTAAGTTTACGTTAGTCCCTGAAATTTCAATTTCAAGGTCAAAAATTGGAATTAAACCTGTGCTACTCGCTATCAAGTTCACTTTTTGAATGTCATTATTTGAAGTCCAAATTCCAGAATCTGGTCCTATTATTGCTGCATCAAATCCATTGATTTTAAATTCAATTTGTTCCCCAACAGAAGCACCTTCATCAACACCTTGTGTTGTTGAATCATCTTTGTAAACTGGCATAAATCCATATTCACCTCCTGTTGAAACAATGAACTCTCCACATTGAGTTCCACTTTGGTCAAATGCTGAAATTGTATCTCCAATGGAAATTGGACTTCCATCAAGACTTGAATTATCTCCATAAAAGAAAACAAATTCATTTGTTGGAATGAGTTTGTCTAAGACCTCTACATCCAATTTAAAATCAGTTGTATCTATTCCGTCAGTGATTCCAACATAAATATTGTAATCACCTGATTGAGTAAAATCGGGAACCCAATTGAAAGTTTGAGTTTGGGAATCGTAAGTTGCACCTTGTGGGAGACTGTCAACGTAAAAAATTACCAAATCACCATTCGGGTCGTATCCTTCTAAAGTAAAATTCAATAATTCATTTTCATTCATAGTCAAGTCAGAAGGCTTTTGTGTAAAAACAGGTGAGTGGTTACAATCTCCGTCGAAAACTGAATTAATTTCACCGGGAGTTCCATTAGTAATATTACTTGAAGACCAACTTTCAGGATAAATTGCAAGAAGTAAAGGATTGTCTCTTTCAAGAGAAGGACCTAAACCATCTGCATTGACTGGCCAAGGATTAGAATCGTCAAATTCCAAACTATCAACTGTAACTCCATTTGAATTGTAAAGTCGTACCTGGTCACCTTGCCCACTCAAACCAAAACCCAAATTTCCAAAATAATTTGTTACACTTGGGTAAAGCAATTTGAAATTTGAAGAGTCAGCACAAAAGACTAAATATTCATTCGGTGCAATTGAAATTCCTGAAGGAATTGTAAAAATGTTTGAAAGGTCATTGTCTTTTATTTCCCAATTGCTCAAGTCGATACTTAAAGTTGAGCGGTTATAAAGTTCAACCCAATCACTTGCACCAAAAGAGTCACTGCTATTATACATAATTTCATTTATGCCAACTCCATAATCTCCAAGTGAGTTTTGTGAGGTTGTGCTATAAGAATAATAATCAAAAGATGCTGTTTGAGGACTTGTTGAAGAAACCGAATTGTTATCTGTGGCTTCTATGTAGTAAGAAATTTCTTTTTCTGTAGTAGAAGCAGGAATTTGTCCTGTAAAAATATTATCGGAGGCAACTTCATCAGCTCCTGTTCCATTGTCATTCATTGAAAGATTATTAAATCCTAAACCACTGTCGTAAAAAACATCAACAGAAATAATTGTTCCATTGTCATTTACTGTTGCAAAAATTGTTACACTTTCTGCAGTACTTGGACAATGTGGAAAATGACTAACCTCTGAAATCGTTGGTGGAATGTCGCCTGCCGTTGTCAAACCATTCACTTCTCCAGGAGTTCCCAAACTGTCAGGGCTTGCGTCCCAATTTGTTGGAATTGAATTGTCAGCAGAGACATCGAAAAGTTCTAAGGAAGGACCATTTCCATCTGGCAAAGTTGACCAAGGGGAAACATTGTCATAAGTAACTACATCAATTTCTTGCTCAAAAGTTGAGTTGTCAAAAATTGTAAGGGTTTCACCGTTGTTCTGTAAAGTTCCGTTAGCATTTCCGATAAAATTTGTCGATGCGTAAACAGTGTCAAAAGCAACTGAGTCAGCAACAATCGCTAAATAGGAGTTTGAGTTTAAGATTACACCATTTGGAAATTCAAATCCAAATCCATTAATTGACCAACCTCCTAAATCAATATTTTCTGCACCTCTGTTATAAATCTCAACAAAAGGAGAACTACTTGCTGGTGGAGGATTATACATAATTTCATTGATTACAATGTCAAAAGTGCTGAAATAATTGAAATTAACAGTAGCATTACCAAGAACTGAATTTCCACTCAAATCTTCAACATTGTTCACAGTAAGAGTGTAAAAAGTGTTGTGTGTGAAACTTGAAAAGTTCAAATGGACAATTGTATAATCATTGGAATCCAAAGTTGCTGAACTTGGATTTCCGATTCCGTTATCTATAGAATAATTGGAAGTAGTTTCGGCTTTTATCGGATCTAAAAGTTCACTAAAAGTTAAAGTTAGCAAAGTAGAAGAATTTATTTCTAAGTCTGTAATTTCAGGTTTTGTCGTATCAGAAGCAGTAACTAAAGTTGAATTAGGTAACCCTGGACTTCCATCATCAACTAAAGAAGCTGCCCAATTTGAAGGCAAAGTATTTAATGAATCTGGAGAGATTAATTCTAAACTTGGACCATTACCGTCAGGAACTGATGTCCAAGGTGAGTTATCATCGTATTGTAAACTGTCAATTATTACTCCACTTGCATTAAAGATTCTAACTTGGTCTCCAGAGTTTCCAAGTCCAAAATCAAAGTCACCTAAGTAATTTGTAACAGTTGGGTAAACCAATTTAAAATTTGTTGTGTCTCGACACAAAATCAAAAATTCATTTGCACTTAGTGAAAGTGAGGGTAAAGTTAGAATATGTGTATCATCACTATCTTTGAATTCCCAATTTGTGAGGTCAACTAAATCTGTTGAATTATTGTAAATTTCTACCCAATCAGCAGCACCACTTGAGCCGCTATTGTACATTATTTCATTAATTGTAATATCATTTTCACCACTTAAAGCAATATTCAATAGGAATGTTAATGTCAAAATTAGTGTAATAGAGTATTTTTTCATTTGTTGTTCAAAGTTTTTAAAGTTTAAGTTTACTTTGTGTAAAACTATTTTCGTAGTTTCAATGAGTAAATATTGTGCCAAAAGTTACTCAACTTGATTTCTACAAATTAGCATTTTACGCAAATATTATTTATACAAATACTTAGAAAAAGTATTATTTCTATACTTTACATTTTTTCTAAAACCATAGGCAGTTTTCTGTACCCTTTCGTACAGAAATATTTTAAATAGCCTATAAAAAAATTTTAAGGCTATTTCAGAAAGACCATTTTTCTATTTTTCACAAAATCACCAGCTTTGATTTTATAAAAATAAACTCCACTTGAAACTGGTTTTTGGTTTTTATCTAATCCATTCCAAACAGTTTGGTAGAATCCTGCTTTCTGTTTCTGATTGACTAATTTGATTACCTCTTGT
>QQUF01000024.1 GCA_008501735.1 Calditrichota bacterium
CTGAACTACTAGCCTCTTCGCGCTCTGCTGGAAAAAGTTATTCCGATGCAGTTTCTTGGAAATTAGATTCTGAAATCCCAAATTAAGTGAAAAACCTTATTGTCAAATCTGAAGACGAAATTGAAAAATTCACTTCTCAAATTGCATTTTCAGGCTTAGACGCTTCGGTAGCTGTAGATTTAGAATTTCGTTGTGCAAATAGCGGAATGGCTGTTGTAAGTAATGCAAGGAACTTTCGAATGGAAAAAGAAGTTCCGCTTTTAATTCCAGAAATCAACCCTGAGCACCTAACTGTAATTTCCGAGCAAAAGGAAAAATTTGGTTTTAACGAAGGTTTCATTGTTACAAATTCAAATTGCTCAACAATGTTTCTGGCAATGGTTTTGGGAGTAATTGCCAAAAAATTCACAATTGAAAAAACTTTAGTAACTACAATGCAAGCAGTTTCAGGAGCAGGTTATCCGGGCGTTGCTTCATTGGATATTTTGGGAAATGTAGTTCCATTCATTGGTGGTGAAGAAGAAAAAATTGAAACCGAAACTCTAAAGATCTTGGGTAAAGTTGAAGATTCTGAAATCATTTCTGCAAACTTCAATTTGAGTGCAAGTGTAAACAGAGTTCCAGTTGTTGATGGACATTTGGAAAGCGTTTCGTTCAAGCTCAGAGAAGCAACTAACGTAAACGAATTAAAAGAAATCTTAACAAACTTTACAGCTTTACCTCAAGAATTAAAATTACCAACTGCACCCAAGAAGCCGGTTATAGTTTTAGAAAATGAAGACAGACCTCAACCAAAATTAGACGTAAATAAAAACAATGGAATGGCAACTTTTGTTGGAAGAATTCGCAAATGTAAAGTGTTAGACTACAAAATGATGGTTCTCGGACACAATACAATTCGAGGTGCTGCAGGTGCTGCAATTTTAAATGCAGAGCTTTTAGTAAAACAAGGTTTAATCCAAACAAAAGGTGATTAAATGAGTTGGAAAGCAATTTCTTTAGCTCACGATAAACTTTCTCAAAATGCAATTGAGTTTTGCCAGAAACTAATCCAAACTCCAAGTTATCCTGGTAAAGAGCGAAATTGTGCTGAATTAATTTTAAGCAAGATGGGTGGTTTAAGATTTGATAAAACCGAAATTGACAAAGCTGGGAATGTTCTTGGGTTTGTCAAAGGAACTGTCCCAAATTCTCCTAAAATTTTACTTGCAACGCACATTGACCACGTTGGTTTTGAAGACCAAGAAATGTGGCAATTTCCTCCTTTTGAAGCAATAATTTCTGGCAGAAAAATATTTGGAAGAGGAGCCGCAGAAGCAAAAAGTGCAATTTCTGCACAAATCTACGGAGTTGCTGCCATTTTGGAAGCTGGTTTCAGACCGACAAATGATATTCATTTAGCATTTTGTGTTCAGGAAGAAACTGGCGGAACTGGAATGCGATATTTTGTAAATAAAGAAGAAAATAAAATTGATTTAGCAATTTTTGGTAACGCTACTTCAAATAATATTTACTTGGGGCATCGAGGAGTCGCAAACATTGAATTAATTTTCAAAGGGCAATCAGCTCACGCTTCAAATCCAAATTCTGGTAAAAACCCACATTTTCCTGCTGCAAAATTTTTGACTTTACTTGAAAATGAGATGCCAAATTTTTCCGAACATTATTTGCTTGGAAAAACAATTGCTTCCCCTACTCTTTACGAAATTGGAAAAACAAATATTAATGATATTCCAAGTGAAGTAAAAATCAATTTGAACTGGCGATTTTCCTCTGAGACAAAAGAAGAAATTTTGGAAATAATTAACAAATTAACAAAACAGATAAATTTTGAAATTAATGTTCAGATTTGTAAGCAAAAAAATATAACTTACAATGGCTTTGATGAAGGCACTCAGGAACATTTTTCAACTTCTTTCCTAACAAGTTCAGATTTGAATTTTGTTCAAAGTTCTGCAAAAGCAATTGAGCAAATTTCTGGGAAGAAACAAAATTTTGGAATTTGGAAATCAGCAACCGATGCAAGATTTGTAGCTGAAAAAGGAATCCCAACTTTTGGTTTTGGACCTGGACACGAAAGTTTAGTTCACCAAAAAGATGAATTTGTTGAAATTGAAATGCTCATTGAAGCAATGAAATGTTACTCAAAATTTATTTATAAAAATTAAATTTTGGAGGTGAAAGAGGAACTGGTGTCCTCCGCGGTCTTCAAAACCGTTTGTTCTGCAATCAAGTTGTGGAAGGTGAGTTCGATTCTCACACACCTCCGTTATTTTTTGGAAAAAGGTAAAAAATGAAAATTGTACAAAATGAAATTGAACAGTACGCACTAAAACACACGACAAAATCAGACAAGATTTTTGAAGAATTAAAATCCGAAACTTATGAACAATCTGATTGCCCACAAATGTTAATAGGTGATTTAGAAGGCACACTTTTACAGCTTTTAGTAAAAATGTCGGGAGCAAAAAATGCTTTAGAAATTGGTATGTTTACAGGTTATAGCGGATTAAGAATCGCTTCTGCTCTACCAGAAGACGGGAAATTAATTTGTTGCGATGTAAATCCTGAAACTTCAAAGATTGCTCGAAAATATTTTGATAAAAGTGGTTACGGACATAAAATTGAAATCAAACTTGCACCCGCATTAGAAACTCTTGAAACTCATAAAAATGAGAAATTCGATTTCGTTTTTATTGATGCAGACAAAGAAAACTATCCAAATTATTTCAACAAAGTGATTGAAATGGTTCCATCTGGTGGTTTAATTTTGATTGATAATTGTATTTGGAGCGGTGATGTTTTAGACCCAAAAACCCCAGAAGCAAAAGCAATTAACTTGGTAAATCAAATGGTTGTTGCAGACCCAAGAGTTGAAAATACTTTGTTGACAATTCGCGATGGGATTATGCTCATTAGAAAAAAATAAATGGATTTTAAATCTTAATGAAAATTCTATTTTTAACTGAGCATTTTCCTTCACCCGACTCGCCTGATTCAAGTCCTGTTTCTTTTTTTGCAAGTCAAAAACTTAGCACAAAACATAAAGTAACAGTCATTCACGCAAATTTTCAAGTTGGTTTAACAAAGCCTGAAATCAAAGTCGAGGTTTATAACGAAAATTACGAAGTCGTGAGGCTCGGAATTGCTTTGCCCCCAAAAGGCGATAGACTTTGGCTAAGGTGTATTTTGTTAAGAATTGCTCTAAACTTTGTACAAGACAAATTGGATTATCTAAAAGACTGTGATTTGATTTTTGCAAGACTTGCAACAACTCCTGGTTGGGCAGGTGTCCAATTTGGGAAAAAGCATAAAATCCCAACAGTAATTTGGGCAGTTGGCTCTGACATTCATACATATCCCCAAATTCCAATTTTGAAACATTTTAACAAATACGCTTTAAAAAATGCCAAAGGAATTGTCTGCAACAGTAATTTTTTAGCAGAAGAAACAGAGAAACTTGGAATCAACAAATCGAAAATCATAGTTGCAAATACAGGAATCGCCGATACTCTTTTCGTCCCAAAGAATAAAATGGATTGCCGTAAGCACTTAAATTTACCTCTCGATAAAAATATTGTTGTTTTTGCAGGACACCTAATTCCAATTAAAGGAATAGACATTTTACTTGAATCTTGGAAAGAGTTTGTTGCAAAGAACCCAAACTCACTTTTAACACTTTGCGGAAGTGGTGAAGGAATAAATTCTTACCGAAAATTTACTAAGGACAATGGGTTTTCTAAATCAGTTATTTTTCGGGCAGCAATTGCACACAAAGATGTTGCAGATTGGTTTGGAGCTTCAGATGTTGTGGTTTTACCAAGTCGAAACGAAGGATTTCCTGCGGTTTTAATGGAAGCTCAATCTTGTGGCAGACCTGTTGTAGCAACAAAAGTTGGTGGAATTCCTGAAATTGTAAATTCAGATGATTTAGGAATTTTAGTATCTCCTGAAAACTCTAATGAATTGACTGAGGCACTTGAGAAGGTTTTTAACACAAATTGGAATCGAGATAAAATTGTCGCAGCTTCTAAAAGATTTAGTTGGAATAAATTTGGTGAAAATATTGATGATTTTATCAAAAATATCGTTTAAATAAATTCTCTTAGCATTTTCGCTGATTTTTCAGGCGAAATTGGATTTATGTAAAAACCTGTTCCCCATTCAAACCCTGCAATACTTGTAATTCTTGGAATGATTTCAAAATGCCAATGGAAATACTCCTGAATATTTTCTAAATATTTATTTTCCAAATTTGGAGATGTGTGTAAAACTAAGTTATAAGGCGGATTATTGAGACATTCTGCGATTGCAGTTTGAGTTTTGCCCATAATTTCAGAAAGTTCCTTCAATTCTTTTGGATTACAATTTTGAAATTCTGAACTATGTTTTTTGGGCATTATCCAAGTTTCAAAAGCAAATCTTGCCGCATAGGGTACAAAGGCAATAAATTCATCATTTTCAAGAATTACTCTTTCTTGAAAATTTTCATTATTGTTAATCTTTGCACAAAAAATACACTCTGAGTAGGTTTTCCAAAAGTTTTCACTCGCTTTAATTTCTTCCATACCTCTCTTAGGAATTGTTGGAACAGCTATAATTTGAGAATGTGGGTGAACTAAAGAAGCTCCTGCATCTTTTCCAAAATTTCTAAAAAGTTGAACGTAAGCAAAACGATAGTCCTTGTACAAATCTTCAATTCTTTCACGAAAGACCTCCAAAATTTCTTTCCTCTTTTCATTTGAAAATGTGTGAAACTCCAAATTATGCTCAGGACTCTCAATAATCACCTCGTGAGCTCCCATTCCACCTATTCTGTTATGAACTTTGTTTAGATTGTCAAAAGAAAGTTTGTTTTCAATTTTTAAAGCAGGAAAACGATTTGCAACGACTCTGATTGCCCACTCACTAATGTTTTCGGTGTCATTTCTGCCTAAAGCTCTTATCTCAACAGAAGTCTCACCTTCGTTCCCTGGACAAAAAGGACATTTGGTTTCATAAGAATTTATTTCTGGTTTTATTTCTTCGACTTTAAAATCAGATGGTTTAAAATTTCTATCTGGCGAGATAATTACCCAACCGTCAGAAAAAGGATCTTTGCGTAATTCGGAACTATTCATTTGTAATTTCTTGTAATTTAAATCGGAATTTGGTGTTTTTCCATTTTTGAATACAAGGCTCTTCTTGTAACACCCAAATAATTTGCAGCTTTTGATTTATTGCCTTCAGACTTTACAAGAGCCGATAATATAAAATTCTTTTCAATTTCTTCAAGATTGACTCCTTCATCAGGAATTTCAAAATCATTTACTCTTACAGTAACTTTGCCTAATCCCAAATCTGGTAGTAAAATATCTTCAGGTTTGACAGTATCCCCTGATGCCAAAATCGTTATTCTTTCAACTACATTCTCTAATTCCCGAATATTTCCGGGATAGTCATAAGCAAGTAGCTTATTTATAGACTTATCTGCAAAAAAAAGATTTGAGAAACCAAAATTTTTAAGGAAGCTCTCTGCAAGCATTGGAATGTCTTCTTTACGTTCTCTTAAAGGAGCAACAGAAATCGGGAAAACATTAAGCCTAAAAAACAAATCTTCTCTAAAAGTGCCTTCTTGAATTAATTTTGGCAAATCTTTGTTTGTGGCAGCAACAATCCTTGTTTCGACTCTAATCAAATCAGAACCTCCAACACGATAAAAACACTTTTCTTGAATCGCTCTGAGAAGTTTGACTTGAACATTTAAACTAACTTCACCAATTTCATCAAGAAATAAAGTTCCATTTGAAGCTAATTCAAATTTGCCCATTTTCCTAGAAACGGCACCTGTGAAAGCTCCTTTTTCGTGTCCGAACAACTCACTTTCCAATAACGTTTCTGTTAAAGCTGCACAATTTATTGCGATAAACGGTCCATTTGCTTTATTACTATTTGCATGAATTCTTTTAGCAACTAATTCTTTCCCTGTGCCACTTTCACCATTAATTAGAACATTCGCCTTTGAGGGAGCTACTTTATCAATAAGCTCAATCAAGCTTTTGATTTTATTACTCTTACCTATAATTTCACTTGATGAACCTGATACGATTTTTTTCAGAAATTCATTTTCTTTTTGAAGGCGTTGTTTCTCCAACATCTTTTCAATTAGCAATAAAAGCTCATCAATATCAAAAGGTTTGATTAAATAATCGTAAGCACCTTCTTTCATTGCTTTTACTGCATCTTTTGCTGACGCATAAGCAGTCATTAAAAGAACTTGAGTGTCTGTTGAAACTTTTCTAATTTTGGTTAAAAGTTCAATTCCATTCATTTCCCCCATACGAATATCTGAGAGAACAATTTCAGGGTTTTCTTGTATAAAAGTAGCTAAACCTTCTTCACCATTTTTTGCAACAAAGACCTTGTAACCAATATCCTCCAATTCCTCTTTTAACAAGAAAGACAGTTTTACTTCATCATCAACTATTAATATTTTTATCATTGAGAACCTACAATATTTTACAAGTTAAATTTAGAGTGGAAATTTACTTGTAAATCCTTTTTTTTCATAAACATATTTTGGGATTGCATAACCAGGTAAACGCTTCCTTAGTTCAGAAATTAGCTTTCTACCTTTACTCACAGGGACAAAAAAATGAGTTGCTCCGTTAACTTTGTCTAATTGGTGCAAATAATAAGGCTGAATATGGTTATTTATCTGTAACCTTAAAAATTTCTCCATCTCCTCAACCGAATCATTAATACCTTTAAGTAACACCATTTGATTCAAAACTGGAATTCCAACAGACTTAATCCTTTTCAACGCACCAATTACAAGAGGAGACAATTCGTTACAAGAGTTAGAATGAATTACAAAATAAATAACAAGATTAACCTTGCTTAAAAGATTAATCAAACCACTATCTATTCTTTTGGCATTTACAATAGGCAAACGTGTGTGAATCCTTAATCTCTTGATGTGCTTTATTTTTGCAATTCTTTTAAATAGCTTCTCCAGTTCCATATTTTTCCACATTAATGGGTCTCCGCCGCTCAGGATAACTTCTTCTACTGAATTATCTTCTTCAATTAACCTCAGGTTTCCCTCAATAGATTCTGTAGTTTTAGGAACTTGCTTGTAATTAAATTCTCGACGAAAACAATACCTGCAATTTATCGCACAAGAACCTGTAATTACAAGTAAAACCCTACCTTTGTATTTTTGTAACAGTCCAGCTCTTTTACTTGCATTTCTGTCACCAACTGGATCAGAAACAAAACCTTTTTTTTCTAATAATTCTGATTCTGTTGGTAACACTTGAAGCAACAATGGATCTTTTGGGTTTCCTTTTTCAATTCTTGAAGCAAACTCTTTTGTTACCTTAAAAGAAAATTTTTGAGAAGCCTGCTCTGCCCTGCTCTTTAATTCAGAAGGTAGCTCTAAATAATCGACAAATTCAGACACATCTGTAAAGTATTTTTCCAAAAATCAATTCCTATTTAGTTGATTCTTATGCAAGGTTATAAATAACAAGAACTTTATTGTGTTGGAAAATAGAATTTTTTTTTAAATTCCCACCCAATTTAATTTAAAAATTAGAGGAAATAATGGCACAACAAATCTCAACAAGTGATTTTAAAAAAGGTCAATACATAGAAATCGACAACACACCTTATATTTTAGTTGATAATCAATTCGTAAAACCAGGAAAAGGTCAAGCATTTAGCAGAACTCGTTTCAAAAATTTAGAGAATGGAAATGTTTTAGACAGAACCTTTAAATCAGGTGAAAAAGTTCAACTTGCAGACGTTGAAGAAAATTCTATGCAATATTTATACAGTGACGGGAATCTTTGGCATTTTATGAACGAAGAAACTTTTGAGCAACTTGGATTAAATAATACTCAAGTTGAGGAAGTTCTTCCATTTTTAGTTGAAGAAACTGTTTGCAACGTTATTTTCTTCAAAGGAAGGGCAATTTCTGTTACGTTGCCGAACTTTATGAATTTTGACATTGTTTATACAGAACCAGGTTTTAAAGGCGATACAAGTGGAAACACAACAAAACCAGCAGAAATTAATACTGGCCATTCAATTCAAGTTCCACTTTTTATCGAAACAGGTGAAAAAGTCAGAGTTGACACGAGAACAGGTTCTTACATTGAGCGAGTTAAAGAATAATTTTGGGGAATTTTGATTCCCCTTTTTTTATGGAAAAATTACCAAATTTTATAAATCTGAAAATCAGAAATGAAACTCAACAAAAGTTGAGGCATTTCTTTCAACAAAAAAATTATCTCGAAGTTGACACTCCTCTCATTTCAAATTTCCCTTCAATTGATTTACACATTGAGCCTTTTACAACTTTTTATCAAAATTCTGAAGAATCTTTTTTACAGACTTCACCTGAATTTGCAATGAAAAGATTACTTTCTCTTGGCTCAGGCTCAATTTTTCAAATTTGTAAAGCTTTCCGTAATGGAGAGTTTGGGCAAATTCACAACCCTGAATTTACAATTGTCGAATGGTACAAAGTTGGAGCAAATCACTTTGAATTAATGGCAGAGATTTCTGAACTTTTTGAATCTGAATTCGGATTTCCAAAAGCAAAACTCAGAAGCTATCAAAATATTTTTGAGACATTCTTAGAAATCAACCCTTTTGAAATTAATTTTGATTCTTTGAAAGATTTTACTCAAAGTAAAGTCAGAAACCTACCTGAATTAAACTCTAAAGATGACTTTCTAAATTTACTCCTAACTGAATTTATTGAACCAAAACTTGGTTTTCAGCAACCCGAATTCATTTACGATTACCCAGAATCTCAAGCAGCTTTGGCAAAAATTGAAAATGGTAAAGCCCAGAGATTTGAACTTTATATTAAAGGGACTGAAATTTGTAATGGGTTCAATGAGCTAACAGATGAAAATGAGCAAAAAAATCGATTCATTCAGGAAAATGAAAAACGATTTAAAGCCAAAAAAAGAGAGCTACCAATCGATTACAGATTTTTAGAGGCATTAAAAACAATGCCAGAATGTTCGGGTGTTGCAATGGGCTTTGACAGATTAGTTATGCTTTTAACGCAAAGTAGTTCGATTAAACAAGTTATTACTTTTGATTTTCCAAATGCTTAATTTCTTACAAAAACCTTACCCTTTCGACAATAATTTGAGAAAAAATCTCACTATAACTTTCTCAATCTCAATTTTTGTCTTTTTATTTTTACTGTTTTTCCAACCTTTCGGGCTAAAAACTTTACCTGAAGACTTAAAAATTTGGATTTTCTTGGGGTTCGGTTTTGTAACTCTCTTTTCAATTGTCTTGGTAATTTTTATTGTACCTAAAATCTTTCCCAAAATATTTATTGAAGAGAAATGGACAATTCTGAAAGAAATCCTTTTCATTCAAGCAAATGTTTTGACAATTACTTTTGGGAATTATTTTTATAGTTATTTCTTAGGATTTCACGAATTTACTCTCAATGATTTCATTTCAAATTTCATTGATACTTTCGCAGTTGGAATTTTCCCTGTGTCTTTCATTGTAGTTTTTAACTACATCGCAAAGCTCAAAAGAAACCTTAAAGAATCAAAAATGCTCAATATTGAGTTAACTAAAAAAAATTCAGACTACATAAAAGAGCAAAGCGAAACTATTTTACTATCCTCAGAAAGTGGGAATGAAAATATTGAGCTTGATTTGAAAAACTTACTTTTTATCGAATCAACGAGTAATTATATAGTTGTAAAATATGAGATTGAAAATAAACTCCAAGAAAAAATTTTGAGAAGTAGTTTAACCAGAATCGAGGAAAGTCTTTCTGAATTTGAACAGGTTTTTAGATGCCATAGAACCTACTTAGTCAATATTCAAAACATAAAATCAATCACAGGGAATTCACAAGGTTACAAACTAATTTTTGCAGGCTCCGTTGAAATCCCAGTTGCAAGGTCGAAGTCAAAACTTTTAAAAACCTTGCTAAAAAAATAGCTTTTGACAACTCCATTCATCACTATTTCTTGACAATTCATACCAGAACCAAACACTTCATACCAAAATCAAGCCAATCTAAACATTAGAATTTGACTCTTTAACTTCTCCAATTAAGTTCTTAAAAATAACAAAGGAACTTTCAAATGAAAACAGTTTTAGACATTGCATTAGTCATTCACATAATTTGCGGATTCGTTTCGTTAGTTGTTGCTCCATTAGCAATGATTACCAAAAAAGGTGGAAAATCTCATAAAAGTTGGGGTAAAATTTACTTTGTAGGAATGACAGGCGTTGCAATAACGGGCGTTTTTATTTCCATTCTAAAGTCAATTCCATTTTTACTAATGGTTTCAGTCTTTAGTTATTATTTTGTCGCTTATGGCTACAGAATTATTTACTTAAAAAACCTGCATAAAGACCAAAAACCTACTCGTTTAGATTGGGAAATTGCAATTGTAACAGGTTTGTTCAACATTGGTTTAATCTGCTTTGGCATTTACCAAATTCTTAATCAAACTTCAAATTCATTTTCCTACATCGCGATAGTTTTCGGAATTGTTGGAATTCAGACTGTTTACTCAAATTCAAAACTCTTCTGGAAAAAACCAACTGATCCAAAACATTGGTTTTACAGCCACATTGGCGGAATGGTTGGAAGTTACATCGCAACAGTTTCCGCATTTTCAGCAACCAATTTTTATTTTTTACCCACTGTTTTAAGATGGCTTTGGCCCACAATCCTTGGAGTCCCTTTAATAATTTTTTGGATAAAACACTACAAAAACAAATTTAATTCTGCCCAAAAAGGAGAAAATTAAAATGCTTAAAACTTTAATTTTCATTACTCTACTCTGCTCAAATGCCTTTGCACAAAATGGTTTTGAACAAGCCAAAAAATTATTCGAAGATGCCCAAAGATTTGAAGCAGAAAAAATTCTTAAAAACCTTCCTCAAAAAAACGAAACAATTTTTCTACTTGGAAAAATCTACTACTACGAAGGGAATTACGAAAAAGCAAACGAGCAATTTGAAAAGATTATCAGCCAAAACCCAAATGTTGGAGAATACCATTTGTGGAGTGGTAAAAATAACTCTAAAAGAGTCGCAAAAGTGAATTTCTTGAAAAAAGCATTCATCGCCAATTCAATGAAAAATGACTTTAAAAATGCAATAAAATTAGAGCCTAACAACTTGGAAGCAAGAATTAGTTTGTTTGAATTTTATTTGCAAGCTCCAATGATTGCAGGTGGAAGTGTTTCAAAAGCAAAAAATGAAGCTAAGGCAATCTTCAAATTTGATAAAATTCAAGGGTTAATTGCAGAAAGTAGAATTGAGGAAGTTGATGGATTAGAAAGCAAAGCAGAAAAGATACTTTTGGAAGCTAAAAAGGAATTTTCAAATGAAGCTGAACTTAATTTTGCTTTAGTCCAATTTTATAAAAGGACTGAGCAAAATGAGAAGTACATTCAGGCTCTAATTGAAATTTCTAAAATTTTCCCAAATGAAAAATCTTCAACATTTTTTGAGTTAGGACTTACCGAACAAAGGAACGAAAATTACAAAGAAGCTTTTGAATTTTTTGAAAAGTCAATTCAAGCTGATTCAACAAATTTTGCTTCTTACTACCAATTTGCAAGGACAAGTATTTTTGCAAATTTACATTTAGAAAAAGGTAGAGATTACTTAACTAACTACATTCAAAACAACAGAGATAACTCAAGCCCTTCAAAATCTTGGGCAAATTTTAGACTTGGATTAATTTATGAGAAGTTAAAGGACTTTGACAAAGCTAAGTTTCATTTTAAAGAATCCTTAAGGTTTAATCCCAAAAATGAAAAAGCCAAAAAAGCATTAAAAAAAATTGAATTAAATTGAAACAAATCCTTCTAAAAATTAGTCTTTGTTCTCAACCTTAATCTAAAAAATAGTGAGAACAAAAATGAATGAAGAAAGTTTAAAACTTCAAGAACTTGCTAAAAAACTTTTACCAGAAATTACGACAGATGAAAATGTTGAAGCAGTTTCAATTGTCGGCTCAGTAGCTTACGGAATGTCAGATTCTGCTTCCGACATTGATTTATTGATTTTATTTAATAAACTAACTGATGAGAAAATTGAACAAATTAAAAAATTCTGGACTCCTCGAAAGCCAATTTATGTGATTGGAGGAAAAGAAGCTGGGTTTATAACAGTTGGAAGATTTGTTGATAAAGTCAAAATCGATTTTGGACATTTAAGAAGAAATTATTACGACGAAATCATTGAAAATGTCTGTGTGAAAGGCAAAACAGACTTAGAGCAACAAGCAGCCTTGTTTGGCTTACTCAACTCCACTGTGCTTTTTGGTGAAAATTACATTGAGCAATTCCGCAAGAAAATTAGAAATTACCCTGACAAATTACAAACTGCAATGCTCAAAACATTTTGTCATTTTACTCCAAAGTGTGTTTATGACAAAATGATTGTGGACAGAAATGATAAATTATTTTTCTATGAATCAGCACTTAGAGACTTAAACAACGTAATCGCAGTTCTATTTTCACTCAACAAAATTTATCATCCAGGAAAAGCCAAAGGAATTGGTTGGATTCTTGAGAAGCAGTTTAAAATTAAGCCTAAGAATTTGGAACAGAAAATTGATTTGGTCTTAACTTCAAGCCTGAAAAAAGGAACCAAAGTTTTATTTGAATTAATCAATGAAACAATGGATTTAGTTTCAGAAATCCGCCCAAATTTCGACTTAAGTTTTACAAAATCAAGAATGAATTTGGTTTTGAGGGAAAGTTAGGCTCTTAAAAAAATAACTTTACACTGAAAAGCTGATTTGCTCTAAGTCCTACATCTTCGTCATCGTAAGCGTAATCGAATCTTACTTTTACTTTTTCGGTTAAGTCGTAGTTGATTCCGAAACCAAAAGTAAAAACATCATCTTTCAACCCTACTCTGAGCGGAATCATTTCGATGTAGTTTATCTCCATTCCGTGATGCCAAATTGGGTCGCTCGAAGTGTAATCTTCAATGTCGGAAGCTAAAGTTACCCAACTGAATTTGTAAGAAGCTCCAGCACGAACTCCAATTGGAATGTTTCCGTCAGCAGAAGCAGGTCTGCTGTAATCGTCGATTTTCCAACCAATGTCAGCTTTCAAATCTCTCGCCAAAAGTCCGATTGTTAAATTTTCGATTGGTTTAAAAGTCATTGAAGCATCTAAAGCGATTGTGCCTTCTCTTGCTTGGTCAGTCCCCGAACTTCTTAGTGGAAGTGTTTCCAAAATGTATTTTACATTAATTCCAAGAGCAAATTTTTCACCGATTCGATTTGCAAAAGAAAAAATAAACTCGTGGTTTGTAGCACTCGCAAATCCCAAATGTTGCCCTGTCGAACTTCTTTTATCAATGTTGTCAGTTCCTGAATAAAGCCAAGCAAAACCGATTGCAGCAGTTGGCGGAAGTTTTTGTGAGTAAGCAATGAAATTCTGAAATCTATCAACGTCCATAAAATTGTGGTAAGCAGTGATTTGTTTTTTCTCGGAAAATGCGATTCCACTTGGGTTGTAAAAGATTGCCGTGTTGTCGTCGGCAATTCCTGTAAAAGTTCCGCCTAGAGCCTTTGCTCTTGCTCCGATTCCAACTCTTTGAAAAGCTCCTGCTTTTCCTCCATTTCCGTCATCAGCGAACAAAATGCTTGAACTAAGAACTAAAAACGAAAGTGAAATTCTATAAATTTTATTTAACAATGAATTTTTCCTTTTTCTAAAAAACAATTTTCTTACCGCAAATTCAAGCCGAATTTAGTAAATAAAGTTGAACTTTTTTTGAATAATTTTAATTAGGTTTTGTTGAAACATTGAAATTTGACTCAAGTAAATTAACCCAACTTTCTTAAAATTATTTCTTTTACAAATCAAACTCTCAAACTTTAACCAAAACTTTTGGAGCAATCAATGTATAAAAACAGAACTTTTCTTGCAATTTCCATTTTCGTTTTAGCAATTTCACAGTTTGTAACTGCACAAAAGTTAAACTTTGGGAAAATAACTTTTTCTTCGGAAGACGGATTGGAAATTACAGCTGACAAATACATTTCAAATGATTTGAATGCACCTTTTATCATTTTGTTTCACCAAGCTGGTTGGAGTCGCGGAGAATATTTGGAAATCGCACCAAAACTAAACAAACTCGGTTACAACTGTTTGGCAGTTGACCAAAGGTCGGGAAACAAAGTCAACGAAATTCAAAATGAAACTTTCAAACGAGCCAAAGAAGCAGGCAAAGAAACTAACTTTCTTGACGCTTACCAAGATATGAAAGCAACTGTTGACTACGTGAAAGAGAATTTTGCAAAAGGTCAATTGATTGTTTGGGGAAGTTCTTACTCTGCCTCTTTAGTCTTAAAATTAGCGAGTGAAAAAAGTGATAAAATCAACGGTGTTTTATCTTTTGCTCCGGGAGAATACTTCAAGCGTTTTGGTGAAAGTGAAACTTTTATTCAAGATTCTGCAAAAAATATCAAATGCCCTGTTTTCATTACTTCTGCAAAAGATGAGAAGCAAAATTGGATTCAAATTTTCGACTCAATCCCAACAAAATCAAAACAGTACTTCGTTCCCGAAACAAAAGGAAATCACGGCTCACGTGCTTTGTGGGATAAATTTGAAGATTCAGAAAATTATTGGAGTGTGGTTAAAGCATTCTTGAGTAAACATTTTCAAGATTGTTAATTTCTTACCGTCGGAATCACGGATTTTAAAGAGTGAAGTTTGATTTTATCATTTTTCTAACCTACTAATTTTTTCTCTAAAATTTTATTCAAAAAAATTTAAATTGGAGCTAATAATTTTTTTGAAAGGCTTCCCCAAAAATGCAAGAATTTAAAAAAACAGTTTGTGCTCACGATTGCCCTGACCAATGCGGAATGGTCGTAAAACTCGAAAATGGAAAAATTGTCGGAGTTGACGGAGACAAAGAACACCCAATGACACAAGGTTTCCTTTGCGGAAAAGTCAAAGACGAATGGGAAACGGTTTACTCGGACAAAAGAGTGAAATTCCCGATGAAAAGAATCGGTAAAAAAGGTGAAGGAAGATTTGAGCGAATTTCTTGGGAAGAAGCATTTGCAACCATTAAAAACAAAATCAACGAAACTTCTGAAAAATTTGGTTCGGAATCAATAATGCCTTACTCTTACGCAGGAAATATGGGACTAATTGCTCGCAAAATCGGAGACAGATTTTTTCACAAACTTGGAGCTTCAAGGCTTGACAGAACAATTTGTTCAACAGCTTCAACGGCAGGAATTGAAGCTTCTATAGGAGCCGAACTTTCTCCTTCTTGGAACAACATTGAAAATTCAAAATTCATTTTAATTTGGGGCTCGAACATCGTTTCGACGAATGTCCACCTTTTACCTTTTGTGAAAAAAGCACAAGAAAACGGAGCCGAAGTTTTTTGCATTGACCCTTACCGTAACCGAACAGCAAAAATGTCCGACAAACACATTCCGATTCGCCCTGGAACTGACACAGCTTTAGCTTTGGGAATTATTCGCGAAATCATTAACAACAAATTTTACGACGAACATTTTGTAAAAAATTCCACAAATGGTTTTGAAGAACTTTCGGAAGCCTGCCAAAGTTACACTTTAGAAAAAGTCGAAGAAATCACAGGAATTCCTGCAAACTTAACCAAAGAGATTGCTAAAAAATTACACTCTGCCCAACCCTCTTTAATCAAAATCGGAATCGGAATGTCTCGCCAAATTTACGGTGCAACAGCAATCCGAACAATTTACGCAATTCCTTGTTTGCTTGGCTCTTGGAAACAAGTTGGAGGAGGAGCAATTTTGGAATCTGGCGGAATTTTTGATGTTGATACTTCCGTTGTTACTCGTGAAGATTTGGAGCCAAAAGAAACTCGGCTGATAAATATGGTCGAACTCGGCAAAGCCTTAACCGAACTTAAAAATCCACCCGTGAAATTTCTTTTTGTTTGGAACTCAAATCCTGCGATTGTTTGCCCTGATTCTTCAAAAGTAATTGCAGGCTTGAAACGTGAAGATTTGTTTACAGTCGTTCACGAAAGAATTTGGTCAGACACAACAAAATTCGCTGATTTGGTTCTTCCTTCAACGATTTACTACGAAAACACGGATTTTTATAAAAGCTACGGACATCACTTTGCTCAAATGACAAAACCTGTTGTTGAACCTCAGTTTGAAACAAAATCCAACTTTGAACTTTTCCAAACTCTAGGCAAAGTTATGGGTTTTGAAGACGAGTGTTTTGATGAAACGGAAGAAGAATTAATTTCCAAAATTATCAAACCTTGGGAAGGCAAAACTATTTCGGATTTTGAGGTAGGTGAACCTGTTCGTGCCAAAATTCCCGAACACTACCAACCTTTTGCCGACGGAAAATTTTATACCAAATCAGGAAAAGCCGAACTTTGGGACAATTCTTTGGTTGATTCTCCAAATTACAAACCTTCACCCGAGGGACATCAAGCTGCGAAAATTAAGAAATTCCCCTTGCAACTCATCACAGGAGCTTCACATAATTTTTTGAACTCAAGTTTTGGCGAATCCGAAAAAAATCGTAAAAGAGAAAAAGAACCAAAAATCAAAATCAATCCTCAAGACGCTCAAAAACGTGGAATTTCAAACGGTTCGGAAGTCAAACTTTACAGCGAAAATGGATATTGTTTTCTCAAAGCTGAAATTACAGAAGATGTAAAAAAAGGAATTGTAGTTTCAGAATCTCTTTGGTGGAATGAAAAAACAAAAGAAACAAGAGGTTTGAACTTTGTTACTTCAAGCAAAATTACAGACTTTGGTGGTTGTTCAACAATTCACGCCAATTTAGTTGAAGTAATGACTAATGATTAAACATATTTTTGTTGTAGAGACGTAATGCATTGCGTCTCTACGTAGTTTCATTTTAAGAAGATTCCCAATTTTACACTAACCAACAATTTTCCGCCAAACATTCAAAGCACTCAAAACGACCGCAGGAACTCCTTGACCAGGGAAAACTGTGTCGCCAACTAAAAACAGGTTTTTGAAAGATGTAATTCCTGACGGCAAAGTGAGCAAGTTCTTTTTCACAGAATGAGGAATTCCGCCGACAAAGCCTTTTTCTCGATTTGTGTAAAATTCAAAAGTGTTTGGTGAACTTGCTAGAACGAACATTTTTTCAGCTTCTCTGAGTTCTTCAAAGACTTTGTCAAATTCTGTTAAAATGAAATTCGTAACGATTTCTTTTTGTTCTTGGTAATTTTCTTTTGAAAGACTTTCCCAATTTTTAACGTCTGTGTGAGTCGAAATTGTAACTGTTTGCCAACCTTCTGGAGCTTTTACAATATCGTCGGGCTGTGAGAATGAAACGAAAATTGAACCACTGTTGCAAAATGGAATTTCTTTTTCGACGTGGATTTGGTGATAAGAAGTTGTGATTTTCCCTTTTGATTCGATTCCGAAATTCAGAGTAAAAGCTCCCCAAGCATCTTGAAATTTTTCCGATTCACTTTGGAAGTAGTTTTGAATTTGCCCTTCTGTAATTTTTGCCAAATTCCAAATTGGAATGTTTGAAACGACATTTTTGGCTTGGAAAGAATTGCCTTTTTCAGTCGTAACTTTGAAGCCTTCTTTGTTTTGAGCTAAGTTTGTTACTTTCTCTTTGAACTTAATTTCTCCACCAAACTCTGCGAACTTTTCAGCGACTAATCTTAGAGGTTCAACCATTCCACCAAATGGATAGTAAGTTTCAGAAGGATAAGCCAAACCCATTGCAGAAGGCACAAAAGGAGCATCTTTTGAAGTATTTTGAGTCGTGATTAGAAGCTGTTCGTCAATGAATTTTCTGAAAAGCAGGTCTTTTCCTAAGCCATATTTTTCTAATAAAAATTCCATCGGCAGAAAAATACCTTGTAATAATCCGACTTTGGGGAAATTGGAAAATTTTACAAGTCTAATTAAATCTAAAATGCTTTTGGGAGGTAGTTGTTTGTTGTTTTGAAGAAAACCCCAAACATCGGAATCAATCTCAAAAATCTTGTTCCAAAAATCACTTTGCTTTTTACTTTCAAAAAAATTTTCTGATTCGTAAATCCATTTTTCTTTGTCTGCGTAACGAGTAAGTGTTTTTTTACCGAAATGGATTTTCATTCCGGGTTCAAGTTTTCTCATTTTCGGCTGAATTTCCAACTCATTAAAAAGAATTCCCAAAGGTTGGTTTGGTAAAACTCCACTCAATGTCGTTGCTCCGACATCGAAAACAAAATCTTTTCTTTTGAAAAACGAGGCACAACCGCCAATTACTGTGTGAGATTCAAGAATTAAAACTGAAAATCCACTTTTCGCTAAAAGTGCAGCAGCAGACATTCCTCCGTAACCTGAACCAATTATAACAAAATCATAAACCATAAAATTTAAATTTGCCCAACCCAATTTATATCATTTTCGAGAAAAGCTTTTTGAATTTGAGCAATGATTTCTTGTGGGAGTTTACCTTTGTTGACAATTTCGATGTTTTCTTTTAAATGCTCAACGTTTGCAGTGCCTGAAATTATTGTGTCAACTTCTTCTGAAAAAGCAGCAAATCTTAAAGTAAGTTCTCGCCAATCCATTCCCAAATCGAGATTCATTTTTTGCATTCTAAGCCAATACTGGTGACAATATTCATTTGTTGGTTCAGTAGAAAATCTCCAAGGAACATTCCCAAGAGGTCTTTTCCCGATTGTTCCCATTCCTTGTTCTTTTGCTTTTGGCAAGTATTTTGAGATTCCCCTTTGGTCAAAAACATTAACAGAAGTCTGAAGGCTTTTGAACTTTCCAGTTGAAATTGCAAACTCCAAATCTTCATTTTCGCCCGAGTAAGCTGGAATTAAAACTTTACCACTTTCGACAGCTTTTTCGAGTGCGTCGATAATTCCATTTTGCAATGTTTCTTTTGAGCAAGAATGAAAATGAACAATGTCCAAACGGTCTGTTTTCAAAAGTTTTAAGGCGTTGTCAATTCCTGCTTCAACACATTCGTAAGTCCAATCTTCGTAACCCGGAATGTTGTAACCGACTTTTGTTGAAAGCACAAATTCGTCTCTTCTATGAGAAATTAATTTTCCAATTCTGTCTTCCGAAGCTCCGTACATTCTTGCTGTATCAATTAAATTGATTCCGTTGTCCAAAGCAAAATTCAAAACTTCTTCGGCTTCCTTGTCAGTTCTTTTTAAATTGCCGATTTGTGCAGCTCCAAGTCCTAAAACTGAAACTTCTAAACCTGTGTTACCGAATTTTCTTTTTAGCATTTTTTAAATTCCATTTTTAAATTTATTCTTAATTTCTTCTACTCTTTTCCGATTTGCTCCTAAATCACTTTTTCCCAAACGTGAAAAACTTTTGACGTGAATTAATTTGTTCTCAAAATCTATGTAAAATTCCACGTCATCAATGTAGTTCATCAGAAAAGTTTGGAATTCAGCATAAATGTAGTTTTCAGTTTTTGTCAAAATTGTAGTTTTTGGGAAACTTGAAATTACTTTTTCCAATTGTGAAATTGGATTTTCATTTTCAAATTTTATCGGCTCAATTTTATGCTCCTCATCTGTTTCTTGTGAAGAAACGCAGTTTGGGAAATCGGGACAAGGAAAGAATTTTCCATCAACAATGCCTAATTTTTCAGGCTTGTCAGAAAATGAAGGAATCATATTTCTAAGCATACTAAATGCCAGAATTAGAAATCCAATTACAAAAATTATTTTATTTTTCATTTTTAATTTACCCTAATTGAAGATTCGAACATTTTAGGTTTTTACCAAAATTTTGTTTTTGAGACGCACCGCCGTGCGTCTGTCTCTACGAAGTCTATTTTTTGCTTTTCTTTTTTCGTGTTTTTTGTGTGTTTCGTGGGCAACTTCTTTTTTTAAAATTCAATTGTCAAACCAATTGAAGGCAAAACTCCGAGAGTTTGTTCATCTTCAATTTCGTCAGTCCAAAAGTCGTAACGAGGCTTAGTTTTGAATTTGTTGTTGTAAACATTTTGAACGTCTAAGAAAAGAATAATTCCCAAGTTTGTAAAATTAAATCTTCTGTCAATTCTAATATCTAAAGAATGGTCTGTTCCAAGTCTGTCGGTTAAGTATTCTTCTGGTAAATTTTGCAATTCTCCGCCATTTTCAGAAGGCAAATAAATTGGTGTAAAAGGAGCTCCTGTATTCATTCTAAATTTTGTGCTAAATTCCCACTTTGCATTTGGTTTGTAGCCTCCTGAAATATTGAAAATCATTCTTTGGTCGTATTCGCCTGAGTAAACTTTGCCGTTTCCTGCTGTGTACTCACTTTTTGCAAAACTCAAGCTCATTTGTCCGTAAATTGGAATTTCCGAGAATTTCTTTTGAAGCAAAAATTCCAATCCAAACGCTTTTCCTTTGGCTTCCGAAACTAATGGGAAATAGCCAAAAGATTGAAAATCGTTGTCTCTTCCTCCATAACCTGCATCTGTGTTTGTCAGAACCAAGTAATCCGTTTCAGAAGTCGTTCCTGTTGGTAAGTCAGTGTAATTTTTGTAAAACGCTTCAACCGAAAAATTCAAATCTTTTCTCAAAAGAAAGTCAAAGCCCAAAATCGTCATATCGTTTTTCATTGCCTTGAGGTCTTTGTTAAAATCATTAATTGTCCAAACGTAAGAAGGCGACTGAAAATACTTTCCGAAACTTCCTTTAATTCTAAGTTTCTTCGAGATTTGGTAGTTTGTCGAAAATCGGTAAGAAGGGTAAAATGACTCATTCAAAAAATTGTAGAAGTCCGCTCTAACACCTAAAAGTAAATTCCAATTTTTAAATAAATTCTGCTCTGTTTCAAGGTAAATTGCAGACTTTGTTGTTTTAGTTCTTTCATCAATTTGAGAAGGAATTCCAGTTTCTGCAATCGGAATTTTCTTTCCACTTCTGTTGTAAATGGTATCGGCGAAAGTTGTTTGGTTTGAATTTGAAATGAACTTTACCGAGCTTCCGGCATAAATTCCTGTTTTCTTTTTGATTTTGTAGTAAGAATCAATTTTGAAATTATACTCTCTTTCTTTGGCATCACTTTGGAAATATTCTTCCAAGTTTTCGTCCGACTGACTGTAATCAAAATTATTACGGTTATGGTTTAAAGTGAAATCCAAAAATCCGTTGTGAATTAACCTTCGATAACTCAAACCACCAATCAATTGAATTTGTGAATTATCTAAAACACTTGCGTTAGTTACACGGTTTTCCAAGTCCGATTGGTCTTTATCTATTTCGTCAATCGCTGCTAAGCCAAGCAAAAATAATCTGTCTTTTGATGAAAAATTATACTCACCAACAAAATTTAAATCTGTAAAAACAGGAACAAAAGGAGCTCCGATTGCTTTAAAAATCAAATCCAAGTAACTTCGTCTCGCACTAAAAACAAAATTCCCTTTTTCCGAAACAGGACCTTCTAATTCAAAACCGTATTGCGAAGCTGAAACTGTTGCTTTTCCTCCGATTCTATCGCTTCGACCAGAACGCATTTTTAATGAAAGCACAGAAGACATTTTGTCTCCGTAACGAACTCCGAAACCGCCAGTTGAAAAATCCACGTTATCGACAAAATCCAAGTAAACGAAACTTAAAGAACCGCTTCCACTTCCTTGATTCCCAAAATGATTGATGTTTGGAACTTCCATATTATTTATCAAATAAAGATTTTCTGTCGGACCTCCTCCACGAACTAGTAAATCATTTCTTCCTCCAACGTTCGCAGAAGCAACTCCGGGAACATTCGTAACTGCTCTGACAACGTCTTCAAAACCGCCCGGAAGTCTTCGGATTTCTTCTCGTGAAAGTGAGGTAGAGCTCACAGGTTCTTCTGATTTTTGAGAAAAATAACCAGCAGTGATTGTTACTTCTTCGGTCAAAATATTTGATTGATTTAGCTCTACTCTAACTTTTGTCGGACTTACCGATTTTACAACAATGTCTGTAAGAATCTGGTTTTCGTAGCCAACGTAAGAAATTTCTAATCGGTAAGTTTCGGGTTTAAGATTCGTAATTACAAATTTGCCAAATTCGTCGGTAAATGCTCCTTTTGAAGTTTCAAGTAATTTTACACTTACTCCAATAAGAGCTTCTTTTGTTTTTGAATCGTAAACTTCACCATTAATTCTCCCTTTGCCTTGAGTGAATGCAAATTGGGCAAAAATAAGTATCTGAATCAAAATTGTTAGCTTCGTAAAAAATCTCATTTCTTAGCCTATAAAATTAGAAAAAGGAGTTACAGAAAAATGAATTTAAACTGTAACTCCTTCAATAGAAAGGTAATTAGGAGGATAACCGATTGTCGCCGCCTAAAACAACAATCGGAAATTTGAACGTAAAAAAGAGAGGGTTGCAGTAAAAATTTTGAATTTAATTTTTAAATTTCATCAACTTGAGCGTTTTGAACGATTTGAATGTAAAACCGAAAAATTCACTTGTCAAGAAGAAACGTCCAAAACGCTCAAAAAAATTGACTTCTCCTCAAAATCACTTTATATTCGGCTCATCAAATTGAAACTGAAAAGGAATTTTATGCAAACCGATGTGAATTATTTTAATTCAAAAGATGCTGCCAAAATGCTTGGAGTCAATGTTTCAAGCATCAAACGCTGGACTGACGAAGGCAAACTCGAATGCATTAAAACTGCAGGTGGTCACAGGAAATTTATCTTACAACATTTAGCTTCATTCTTAGAAAATCACAAAAAAGACAACTCAAGGGTTAATCTTTTTCCTCTTGAAAATGAAACGGATTTACTAATTAGTCATTACATTTTAAAAGGAAATTTTGAATATTTACAAAATTTTGTTCTAGAAAAAGCGTTTGAATGCAAACGTGAAAAAGTACAACAAGTCCTAAATGGTCTTTACTTAGGGCAATATCCTTTACACGAAATTTATGACAATTTACTTACTCCGATTTTCTATAAAATTGGAAATTTGTGGGAGGAAGGTAAAATCAGCGTCATTCAAGAGCATTTTGCTTCTCAAACAATTTCTGACTGTTTAATCAGACTTCAAGGAATAATTAAAATCCCAAATGAGAAAATTGGCAAAGCTATGTGTTTGAATTTTGCTACCGATTTACACGACATTGTTTTGAAAATGGTTGACCATATTTTGGAAGTCAGAGGTTTTAATGTTCTTTACGCTGGTTCAAACACTCCACTTTTTGAGATTGAAAAAATCTTTGAAAATTTCAACCCCGATAGAGTTTACATTTCAAGTACGATTGTTTTAGACGAAGAAATGATTCAAAAAGAATTCGATAAATTGTGTAAAATTTGTGCTGATTTTGGCTCTGAAATCTACATTGGTGGAATGGGTTTTAATATTTTGAAATACGATGAATCCATTATTAAAAAAAAATTAGAAACCTTTGAAGAAACTTTTACTTTCTAAAGATTCCGTAGTAGTGTTTTGGTAATTCAGAAACAAAAGTTGCTTTTAAATTTTGCTTAAAAAGTTGAGGATACTTTTCAAATTCCAAACCAATTTTCTCAAATCGAATTTTATCCTCAACATCGAAAAAACCTTTTGTCGGATTTAAAAAAATCTCAAAAACCCACTCTCTTCGGTAATTTTCTTTAAACCTTTCAATTTCATTAATTTTTGAATTAGCATTCTTGAAAACAGAAATTCCGCTTACAAAAACTTTACCTTTTTCACTTAATAAGTTGGTTGCCGTTTCAAACATTGAAAATGGATTTGGTGAAAATTGGAGACAACGATTAAAAATTATCAAATCGAACTTTTCTTCAAACAAATCTAAATCCATTAAATTCATTTGAATCGAAGTCCAATCGTTAGAATAAAATTTCTTTGCTTTAAGTCCGTCAAATTCATTCAAAAAATAATCCACTGCTGTTACAGAATGTTTTTTTTCTGCCAAGAAATTTGAAAGCCAACCATTCCAAGCTCCTATTTCCAAAATTTTGAGATTTTCATTTGGCAAGAATTTTTCAAGAACTTCCAAATCAAAGCACCTAACTTTCCACTCAATTTCACTTTGCAAAACGAAAGGTAACTTTTGAAAAAGGTTTGAAATTGAGACTACTCTATTTTCTTTAAATCTAATTTTCTCAAGTGTTTTTAAAAATGAATTTAGTTTACTTGAAAAATTATTTTCAAGCAAAATCAAAACATCTTCGTCAAAGAAAAACTTATGCCCATTTTGACAGAATAGTTTTTCAAAATCAATTTTGGTTCGGCACTCAGGACAAAGTAATTTCATTGTTTCTCATCAGTTTATTTTCATAAAAATAATAGGCGAAAAGCATAATCCATTGCGAAATGGCACTCGAAATTAATGCTCCGAGCAAACCCTTTCGGGGAATGAAATAAAAATTAAGAATTCCGTTCAAAACAACTCCCAGAACATTGACCAAAAGAACTTTATTTTGAAGGTTTGTTTTGTAAAGGAAATAAATTTTGGGAAGGTAAACGTAAACCGGCAAAACAAAAAGCCCACCAAAAATGAAAATCTCATAATCAAATTCAAAATTGTAAAAATTTTCTAACACAATATTCAAAGTAAAAATGAAAATTGGAATCACCAAAATTCCAAAAAAACTGAGTTTTTTTGTGATTTTTTGAATTGACTCGAAATTCAACCTGTAAACATTTTTTGCAAAAGGAACTAACAGAAAATTTGCAAAGGCTTGAAAATAAATCAGAAAATTTATCAGAATTTGGTATTTCCCAACTTCTGCTTCCGTAAGAAAAAATGCCACACAGTAAAGGTCTGTTCGGGATTGAAGCATTCCACTAACTTCCAAAGCAAAAAAAGGCAAACACATTAAAAGAATTTGGTAATCGAAACTGAATTTTAGTTTTGATTGGACTCTTTCCCAGAAGAAAATCGTAAAAGCCAATGCTTTCAAAATTGTTAAAATTGTAAAAATTAGAACTAAAAACTCTAATGAAAGTTGGTCTTTTTGAAAATAAATGAACCCTAAAATTGTAACTAAACTAACAATTTCAACTAAAACCGAAAAGTTAAATTTTCTTTCGTAAATCACCAAAACATTAAAAGATTGGTGAATGAAATTAGCGAAGACAAAAAGAAAAACTAAAACTGAAATATTTAAGTCAAACCCACTTAGACTTAGGAAAGGAATTATAAGGAAAACCAATGAAAAGCGAGTTAGGAATACTGTTTTCCAAGTTTCAGGAATTAACGAGGGGTTTTGTGAAAATTTTCTAAGAAGAAATTCTTTGTTGCCAAAAGACAAAAATTGCGAGGCTAAGTTGACAAAAATCATCAAAAAGACAAATTCTCCCCACAACTCAACAGAAGCAAAATGAATCACCAAAAATGAAACAAGAACGTTTGAAATCGGCAACACCAAATTGTTGAGGGAGTTTGAGAAAATTATTGAAAGTCGTTTTCGGATTTTTAGGTTCATTTTATCAAAATAAAATAATTGTTACTGAATAATTAAAAATTTACCACTTGTTGTAAGTGTTTTGATTCTAAAGGTTAGTTTTTGTATCTTAGCAAAAATTTTTGAAAAACTAAATTTTTTATGGAAAAAATATGAGTGCAAATTGTATTTTTTGCAAAATCATTAAAAAAGAAATTCCTGCAGAGATTATTTTTGAAGACGAGAATGTTCTTGCATTTAAAGACTTGAATCCTCAAGCACCTTTTCACTTTTTGGTGATTCCGAAGCAACATTTAGAAACTGTAAATGATTTGCAAACAAATTCTGAAATCGGAGGTAAAGTGATTTCAACTGCTGCAAAAATTGCTGAAAAATTCGGTTTTTCAGAATCAGGTTATCGAACTATTTTTAATTGTAATAAAGATGGTGGTCAAGAAGTATTTCATCTTCATTTACACCTTTTGGGTGGAAGAAAACTGAATTGGCCTCCAGGATAAAATCGCAAACTTTAATTTAAATTATAGGATTTTTTTCAAATGAAAAACCTAAAGAAAACTTTAACTGTCGGATTTTTGGGAACAATGGCAATTTATGCAATTGCTGCAAATCCGGGTGACATTATCGTCAATGAAATTATGCAAAACCCATCTGTTATTAGCGACAATGATGGTGAGTATGTTGAAATTTATAACACAACAAATGCTGCAATTGACATTGAAGGTTGGATTCTAAGAGACAAAGATAGTGATTCACACACTATTGCAAATGGAGCTCCTTTGGAAGTTCCTCCAGGTGGTTTTTTAGTTCTCGGTAGAAATTCAGATTCAACAGTAAATGGTGGTGTTTCAGTTGATTATCAATTTGCAACATTCCAACTCTCCAACTCTTCAGATGAAGTAATTCTTGAAGAAAATGGTGTTGTTATTGATAGTGTCGGTTATGATGACGGTTCAACTTTTCCTGACCCAAATGGCTTTTCAATGGAATTACTTTCAACTGCTTTAGATAATACTCTTGGTGCAAACTGGGCAGCAGCTGACTCTTTGGCAACTTATGGAACTGGTGACAACAGAGGAACTCCTGGAGCTCAAAATTCAACTGCTGTTTCTTGTGCAGCTGGAACTGGAAATGCTTCTGTAACACAAAACTTATTTTCTGATAACACAGCAACTTCTTTAGATTTTTCTTTCGTAGGCGTTGATGTTTTAGACTATGGAACAATTGAAGTTACTATTCCTTTCGAATGGTTTTGGACAGGAAACGCAAGTGATGTTTCTTTAACAGGTGGAATTGCTGGTTCAAATATTACAATTGAAGGAGATGGTTCTGACGACGAACCTTACATTATTACTGTTGATGGCTTTGACCAACCTGGAGATGATTTGGGAGATATTTCAATTTCCGCACTTACAACTCCTACAATACTGAATGCTAGTGGATTTAATTTCCATTTTGCAACAGGTGGAGATGTTGGAAGTGGTTGTGAAACTCCAGAACCGATAACTTCTGTTAATGTTTGGGTTTATGGTGGATTTACTGACATTGATGACATTCAACAAGATATTGCAGGTGGTTGTGAATCTGTGTTAGAAGGAGATACTTTAGCAATTCAAGCAGTTGTTAGTGTTGAACCTGGAGTTTTTCGTTCAAATGGTTTAGATATTTATGTTGACGATGCAACTGGTGGTGTTAATGTTTTCACTTTTGCTGGAAATTTTAGTAATCTCCAAAGAGGTGATGAAATTGTTTTAATCGGTAGTGTTGATACATTTAGTGGAAAAACTGAATTACTTTATTTAGCACACGAAATTGTTTCTTCAAACAATCCAATCGCAATTGAAACAATTACAATTGGCGACATCGGTGAAGCTTACGAAGGAAAACTTGTTTACATTGCAGGTGTTGATACAGTCGCAAGTTCCGCTCTCGGACCTTGGCCAGTAACTGGTGGTGGAGAAACTGAAATTACAGACGGAACTGATGTTGCAACAATTAGAATTGATGGCGATACAGAAATCGCTGATAGTTCTTTCACTCCTGTTTTTCCTGCAAACATTGCAGGAATTATCGCACAATTCGACGCAGATTCTCCTTGTGATAGTAATTACTCAATTCAGCCAAGAGATTTAGCCGACTTGGATTTCACTGTTTCAGTTGAAGAAATTAGTAACGGAGTTGTTGTAAAGGATTACTCACTCTCTCAAAACTTCCCTAATCCTTTCAACCCAACTACTGAAATTAACTTCTCTTTACCAAATGAAACTAAAGTAACTATTGACATTTACAATGTTTTAGGGCAAAAAGTCTTAACTCTTTTAGACAGAAAAATCAAACAAGGTTCGCATTCAATTACTTTTGATGCAAAAAATCTTTCAAGTGGTGCTTATTTTTACAGACTTACAACTGATGACTTTGTTCAAACCAAAAAAATGTTACTCTTGAAGTAACATTTAATTTATCTTTTTAAAGGCTCTTTCACATCGAAAGAGCCTTTTTTATTTTTACTAATTGAGTTAGATTCTTTAAATTGATTTGTTTGAAACAGAGAGTCCGATGAATAAAATATTAATTACAATTTTTCTCAGCCTATTTTTTTGCATTTCTGTAAATGCTCAAAGTTCTACTTTACTAATTAATGAATTTTTGGCTTCAAATGATTCTGTTAATTTTGACGAATTTGATGAATACGATGACTGGATTGAAATTTACAATTCAGGAAATGAGCCAATTAACCTAAGTGGAAAATTTCTGACTGATGACTTTGAAGAACTTAAAAAATGGGAAATTCCCTCAACAGATTCTACTAAAACAACTGTGTTGCCCGACAGTACAATTTTAATTTGGTTAGATGATGATGAAGTACAAGGAATTTTACATTCAAATTTCAAACTCAACTCTGACGGAGAATTTTTAGCTCTTGTAGATTCTAACGGCGAATCAATTATTGATTCAATTTCTTTTCAGATTCAAAGACCAAATATTTCTTTTGGTAGAAAATTAAACGAACTTTCAAAATGGCTTTTCTTTGAAGAGCCGACTCCAAATGCTCCAAACATAACAAATGGTAAAAATGGCTTTTCAAATCTGCCTATTTTTACAATTGAAGAAGGTCGTTTTTTTCCAAATATTCAAGTAAGTTTTGAAAATGCAAATTCTGAAATTTACTTTACAACTGATTCTTCTGACCCAATAGTAGGAGTTTCAAATTTATACTCAAACCCAATATTTTTAGACACAACAACTGTCATTCGTGCTATTACAGTTGAAAATGAAAAATTTCCTTCAAAAATCATTTCTAAAACTTATTTAATTGAAGAAAGTTTTAACCTTCCTACTATCTCTTTAGTTACAAATCCGCCAAATCTATGGGATTGGAATACAGGAATTTATGTAAAAGGACCAAATGCAGCACCAAATATACCTCACTTTGGAGCAAATTTTTGGATGGATTGGGAAAAGCATTCTTCACTAAGTTACTTTGAAGAAGATGGCTCAAAAGTGTTTTCAACTGATTTAGGAATAAAAATTTATGGAGGTTGGAGTCGAGTTTTTCCTAAAAAGTCTTTTTCTATAAATTTTGATAAAAAATATGATTTAGACAAATTAGAGATTAATATTTTTGAAGACAAACCTCACATTGATGAGTTTGGTTCTTTGGTTTTGAGAGCAGATGCAAGAGGTGGAGTTAGAATTAGAAATGAGTTGATGTATCAAATACACAAACAAATGAAATCTCAACTTGGAATGCAAACTTACAAACCTACAGTTTTGTATTTAAACGGCGAATATTGGGGGATATATAACTTGATGGAAAAAAAAGGAAATGCTTTCATTGAGAGAAATTATGGTTACAAAAATATTGATATGCTTTCCAATGTTGGAAATGATTCTTTAGAGATTCTTTATGGGAGTGAAACTGAATACTTAAATTTATTAGATTTTATGAATCAAAATGATATTACGCAAGACAGCATTTATGAGCAATTGAAGGAAAGAATCAATTTTAATGAATATATTGATTTTTGGATTTATGAAATTTATTCGAGCAAAGGCGATACTTACGCGAACATTCGTTATTGGAGGCCACAAGAAGAAGGTGGGAAATGGCATTGGATAGGTTTTGACTATGATTGGTGGTTAGGATTGAATGAAAATACTTTGGAAAGAATGCTAAATGAGGAACAAGGAAATGCTATTGGAATGTGGACAATCGGAAGAATGATGAAAAATCCTAAATTTAGGAATGATTTTATCAACAGGTTTTGTGATTACCTTAACACAACAATGAAGCCTGAAAATGCTGTTCAAATTGTACAAGAAGTTAAGAATGTAATTATTGAAGAAATGCCAAAAGATTTAGAGAAATGGAATTTAGATTTTGAAGAATGGAATAATGAAGTTGATAAAATCATTGAATTTGTTTCTTTTAGACCCGATTCAATACGAAGTTTCATAAAAAGTAGATTTAATTTAGAAGGCGAGACTGAAATAAATTTGAATGTAGGAAGTGGTGAAGGAAAAATTAAAATTAGCACTCTAAGTTTAGAAACCTTTCCTTGGAATGGGAAATACCTTCAAGGAATTCCTGTAACTATCGAAGCAATTCCAGAAATTGGTTACAAATTTACAGGTTGGGAAAACGAAGATTTGGAGAAAAATTTTACTCTGAACCCAGATTCAGCAAATTTTGCTTTTACAGCTAATTTTGAAAGAGAGTACGATTTACCAATTGTAATCAATGAAATTAATTTTCAATCTGGTCAAGAATTAAACTCTGGCGATTGGATTGAATTAATAAATATTTCAGAAGAAAAAATTAATCTTAAAGATTGGTCTTTCACTGATTCACAAAACAATTCATTCAAAATCCATAAAGATTTTGAAATTAAACCTAATTCTTGTGTTGTCCTTTGTCAAGATTCTTTAAAATTTGAAAAGGCTTTTCCTCAAAGTAAAAACTTCATTGGGAATTTTACTTTTGGATTAAATAAATTAAATGAAACTGTCAAAATTATTGATTCAAATTCAAGGTTAATAGATTCTCTAACTTATAGCATTTTACCACCTTGGCAATTTATTGAAAATAATTCTGAGTTTACAATTCAACTTGAAGACCCAACTCTAAACAACACAAAATTTGAAAATTGGAAAATTTCAAATTTCAAAGGAGGCACACCCGAGTTTGTAAACTTCAATCCTCCTACAAACATAAACTTACTAACACCTGAAAACGAAAAAGAAATTAATTCAAACTATGTTTACTTTTCTTGGAATACAGAATGGGAAATAGAATCAAATGATAAATTATTTTATAACTTTCATTTATGGGGAAATGGTCTAGACACAACATTAACTGATTTAGATTTCGAATATTTAGAAAATCAAAATGAAATAAAATTAGAAAATCAGAAAGAATACTTTTGGCAAATTGAAACGATATTTCTAAATGACACTCTTAAAAGTGAGATTAATAAATTCACTTTACTTTATAAGAAACAAGAGCCTATAATTATCGAAAATTTCGAAATTTTCCAAAACTACCCTAACCCATTTAATCCTTCAACAAAAATTAAAATTGCTATTCCTCAAAAATCAAAAGTGAGTCTTAAGATTTTCAATATTTTAGGGCAGGAAGTTAAAAATCTGCTGAACGAAAATCTTGATTTTGGTTTTCACGAAATCATTTGGTATGGGACGAACAATGAAGGGAAAAATGTTTCAAGTGGAATATATTTCTACAAAATTGAGACAAGTAATTTCAGAGAAGTTAAAAAGATGCTTCTAATTCGATAAAACACACATTTTATCAAATATCTCAACTTCACGTTTCTGTTTTTCATTTTTTTCTAAAACCTATTACATTAAAGCCTAATTTTTCAAAAAATTTTATAGGTAAAAATGCACGAACACTCACTAATTGGTCTATCTTTAATAATCGGACTCGGAATCTTTGCTCAATGGTTTTCTTGGCGATTACACTTACCTTCAATTCTAATCCTCTTGATTTTTGGTTTTTTGGCTGGTCCAATCACAGAAATAATAAATCCTGATGAAGTTTTTGGGGACTTACTTTTCCCGCTTGTTTCTCTTTCGGTAGCTATAATTTTGTTTGAAGGTGGTCTTAGTCTAAAAATTTCAAAGCTAAAAGAAATTGGAAATACGGTTAGGAATTTAGTTACAATTTGTGTTGCTGTAACTTGGGTTTTAATAACTGCTGCTTCATACTTTATTTTAGAATTCACCTTAGAACTATCAGCTCTTTTTGGTGCAATTCTTGTCGTAACAGGTCCAACAGTTGTTTTACCGCTTCTTAGGTACATAAAACCAAAAGGAAAAATCGGTGAGATTATTCGTTGGGAAGGAATAATGAACGACCCAGTTGGTGCTATTTTGGCTGTTTTAGTTTTTGAAGCAATTATTACAGGTTCTTCAACAGGAGGAACAACTGTTTCAATTATTCTTGGCTCATTAAATGCACTTTTTATTGGTTTAGGAATTAGTGCAATTGGAGCGGGGATTTTATATATTTTCATCAAAAAATATTGGATTCCAGAGTATTTACATCCATTAGTTGCTTTGGCTTTGGTAATTATTACCTTCACTTTATCTAACGTTTTCCAGCCTGAATCGGGTTTGCTTACAGTTACTTTAATGGGCGTTTTTCTTGCAAACCAAAAATCTGTTGCTATTGGAAGTATTGTAAAATTTAAAGAAAACCTGACAATTCTTTTAATTTCTGCTCTCTTTATAATTTTGTCTGCAAGGCTCAAAATCTCAGATTTAGATTACTTAAATTGGCAAAGCGCTGCATTTTTATTTGCATTAATTTTAGTAGTAAGACCAGTTGCTATTTTTCTCTCCACAATAAAACATAAAATTTCTTGGCAAGAAAAAATTTTCTTGAGTTGGTTAGCTCCAAGAGGAATTGTAGCTGCTGCTGTTTCCTCAATTTTCGCAATTTATTTGGAACAAAAAGGTTATGAAGATGCTAAAAAATTAGTGCCTTTGACTTTTATCGTAATTATTGGAACGGTTTCAATTTATGGATTATCGGCTTTGCCTGTTGCAAGATGGTTAAAACTTGCACTTCCAAACCCACAAGGAGTTTTAATTGCAGGAGCTCACGATTGGATTTGTAAAATCGCAGTTCCACTTAAGGAATTAGGGTTTAGAGTTTTACTAATTGACACAAATTCACAAAATATAAGCAATGCTACATCACTTGAACTTGAAACACATTATGGGAGTGTTTTATCAGATTCAATAATTGATGAGCTTGAATTAAGTGGAATCGGTAAACTTTTGTCAATGACTTCAAACGATGAAGTAAATGCTTTGGCAGCTTTACACTTCAGAGAGATTTTTAGTAATGAAGAAGTTTATCACTTACCAGGAAAAACCAAAAACAAAGAAGATGGCAAACAAGTTCCTTTCAACTTAAGAGGAAGATTGCTTTTTGGTAAAAGCATAACTTTTGAATTACTCTCGGAATATTTTGCAAGAGGTACAGAAGTTAAAGCTACAAAACTGACTGAAAATTTTAATTTTGAAGATTACACAAATAAGTTTCAAAATAATTTTATTCCTCTTTTCTTAGTAACAGAGCAAAATGATTTGGAAATTGTTACAACGGATATTCCTTTCGCACCAACACCTAATCAGACAATTATTAGTTTGTTATTAGGTGATTCTGAAAATTTCGATAAAATTAATTCTCAAAAAATTTGGAGTTAGATGCCTTTTTATAAAAAACTAAAAATTATTGAAATAATTTTTAGCCAAATACTTTAAATTAATTGAATTAGACGAATCAAACCTTAACTCACGGAGATAAAATGAAATCAAAACTAATCTTACTCACTCTCATTTCTTCTACTCTTCTTTCAAACGCATTTGCTGAAGAAGAACATTCGCACTCAGAAAGAGAAATGAAGCAAAAGTTCAGAATGGGAGAATTAGCTCATAAATTCAACCAAAAGAATACTCCAAAACTTTCACTTTTACAATCAGAGTTTGATGTAAAGCATTATGACATTGCAATCGAAGTTTTTCCTTCACAATTCCAAATACAAGGTAGTGTTGGAGTTGATTTTGAATTGATTAATTCTAGTTTATCAACGCTTACTTTAGATTTAATGAATAATATGAATGTTGACTCTGTAACCGTTTCTGGACAATCAGTTTCCAACTACACTCATTCAAATAATTTATTAGATATTCCAATTGGAACTAATGATACAACTCTAACAGTTTGGTACAGCGGTTCACCTCAACCTGTTGGATTTGCAGGATTTGACTTTGATACTCACGGACCAAACAATATGCCAGTAATTACAACTTTAAGCGAACCTTTTGGTGCAAAAAGTTGGTGGCCTTGTAAAGATCATCCAAGCGATAAAGCAACAATGAATATGGACATAACTTGCCCTGACAATCTTTACGGCGTTACAAATGGACTTCAAACTGGAATCGTTGACAATGGCGACGGGACAAAAACTTATAGTTATAACCATAATTATCTAATTACAACTTATTTAGTTTCATTTAATGTAAGCGATTACGTTCATTTTACAGAATACTGGCATTATTCTCCAACAGATTCTTTGCCATTAGAGTTCTATGTCTATCCTGAGAAATTAAATGCTGCAATAGAAGACTTTAATGTTACTGACGATATGCTTCAAGAATTTAGCAATAAATTCGGAATGTATCCTTTTATCAATGAACTTTATGGAATGGTAATGTTCCCTTGGGGTGGAGCAATGGAACACCAAACAATGACAAGTTACGGAGTAAATTTAGTCAATGGGTTTCACACTTACGATTACATTAATGCTCACGAAATCGCTCACCAATGGTTTGGAGATTTAATTTCTCCAAAATCTTGGGACCACATTTGGTTAAACGAAGGATTTGCGACTTACTTAGAAGCACTTTGGGAAGAATCTCAAGGAGGCCAACAAGCCTATTTGAATAAAATTTTAAATGAACAATTTAATAATTTTTATAATGTTACAGTAATTGCTGATTCAACTGACCCTTTTGATGATACACAATCAATCTACAACAAAGGTGGTTTAGTTCTTCATATGTTACGTGGAGTTATGGGAGACACAGCGTTCTTTGCTGCTCTTAATGATTATTTAAATCAATATGCTTACAGTGTTGCTGAAACTCAAGATTTAGTTAATATATGTTCTGTTCACCACGGTTCAAGTCTTGATTGGTTTTTCCAACAATGGATTTATGAATATGGTTTTTTTAATTATCAATATGCTTGGGATTGGGACACAGCAACTCAAACTGCAACAATTGCTTTAAAAACAGGTGGAACAAAATTCTACCAAATGCCTGTTCAATTTGAATTTTCAGGTGGTGGAAATGATACACTTGTAACTTTTATGAATGATATTGGAGTTATAGGTGAATTTCAGTTTTTCACTGTAAATTTACCATTTACACCACAATCAATGGACATAGATCCAAATGACTGGATTATCGCTTCAAAACAAACTACTTCATTTCCTGTAAGTATTGATGAGCACCAAAATCCTGTTGTTGAAAATTTTACATTGCTACAAAATTTCCCAAATCCATTTAATCCTGCAACAACAATTCCTTTCCAATTGAATGAAAATTCTAAAGTTAATCTTGAAATTTTTGACGAGCTTGGAAGGTCAGTGAAAACACTCGTTAAACAACAAAATTTACCTGCAAACTTTTACACCTTTTCTTGGGATGGAACGGATAAAAATGGAATAGTTGTCAGTAGTGGAACTTACTTTTACAACTTGAAAGTTGGCAATGAAACTCAAACTAAACGAATGACTTTTATCAAATAATTTTCTTTTAAAGGGAACTTTGCTTAAGTTCCCTTTTTTAATTTTAGAGATAAAATGTCAAAGAAAAAATATAAAAAAATACTAATTCCCTCTGCTCTTCTTATAGCTTCTGTTATCATAGCAATGATTCTTAATGCAACATTCCTTTTTGAAAGGCTCGAGTTAAAACTCTACGACTTGAGAATGCTTTATAAAGGAGCAACTTCGACAGAACATTCTGACATAATTTTAATTGACATTAGTGATGATACTTGCCTTGAGTTAGGTGAAAGATTTCCAATTTCAAGAAACCATTATGCAACTTTAATAAGAAATTTAACCTTAGCTGGTACAAAATTAATTGTTTTTGATATTCAGTTTACAGAACCAGATTTGAAAAATCCTGAACACGATGATGATTTGGCACTAGCAATTGCTGAATGCGGAAATGTTATTTCTGCGGGAAAATATTTTTACGATACCATAAAAGGAAATTTAATTCCTGTTGAAGTTGCACCAATTCCAAAAATAAAAAATGCTAGTCTCGAATGGGGAACAGTTGGTGAGATTAAAGACTCTGACGACGTTTTGAGAAATTATAGCCTTTTTACTTTGGACAAAGATTCAACGACAAAACTTTCAATTGGAATGCAAGCAATCAAACATTTACGAGATTTTAAAAAAGATGAAGAAATTACTTTTGATGCAGAGGAAATTCGATTTGGTGATTATGTAATGCCAAGAAGTCGAGGTGGGAATGAGATGTTCATAAATTATTACGGAAACAAAAATTCATTTAAGGTTTGGAATTTTGCTTTAGTTTTAGACACTTGGGACGTGGATTTACTTCCTGATGCAAACGGTAACGACACAGATACGGATTTTATGGATTTATACATCGGTGATTTTGAAGGAATACCAGATTCAATTCGACAGAAAATTCAGGCTAAAAATCCATTCAAGGACAAAATTGCAATTGTTGGTGTTTCTTTGGCTGAAGCTCACGATTTAAAATTAACTCCATTTTCTAGAGTAAAAGATGAATTGGTTCTGATGCCTGGTTATGAAACTCACGCTCACGCGATTCAAACGATTTTGGACAAAAGATACGTTTCAAAGTTTTCAGGTGGATTTCTCTATTGGCTTTTTGCTTTTTTCTTAGCAACGTTGGTAACACTTTCAGTTATAAAACCTAAAAATCCAATGATTGGAATTCTTTTTTCAATAATTACAGGAGTTTGTTATTTTGTATTTTGTTTTTGGGTCTTTGATAAACACTACATAATGTTTGACATCGTTTCAGGTGAATTAACCATCCTCATTGCTTTTATTTCTCAAAGCACCAATAAACTTGCAATTTCTATTCGTGAAAGAAAACAAATTGAAGGAATGTTCGGTCATTACCTTCACCCAAACGTTATTGACCAATTAAAGACAAATCCTGACAAATTAAATCTTGGTGGAAATGAAGTCGAAGCCTCTGTAATTTTTAGCGACGTTGCAGGTTTTACATCTATTTCAGAAAAATTATCAAACTACGAATTAGTCGCACTTTTAAATGCATACCTAACAGAAATGTCAGATTTAATAATGGACGAAATGGGAATTATTGACAAATACGAAGGTGATGCGATTATGGCAGAATTCGGAATTCCAATGACAACTGAAGAACACGCTTTTCAAGCCTGTCGTGCCGCTTTGAGAATGAAAGTTAGACTGAAACACTTAAGAGATGTAAAGTGGAAAAACACTAATCGCCCACCGCTTTATGCAAGAATTGGAGTCAACTCAGGAAAAATGGTTGCAGGAAATATGGGTTCACAAAAGGTTTTTGACTACACGGTAATGGGCGATGAAGTGAATCTTTCATCAAGGCTTGAAGGTGCGAATAAACAGTTTGGAACTTCAATTATGATTGGAGAAAACACTTTCGAATTAGTACAAGATAAATTCTTCATTCGTTACTTAGGTCAGTTAAAAGTTAAAGGAAAAAAAGAGCCTAAAGTTGTTTACGAACTAATGGATTTCTTGGATTCACCACTTAAAAAAGAATTAATTCAAATAATTGAACTCTATGAAAAAGGAGTTGCTCTTTACAAAGACAGAAATTTTTCGGAAGCATTAAAATATTTTAAAAAGACTTTACCTCTAGAACGAGTTGACGGAGAACGCTCACCAAGTAGTGTTTATATTAAAAGATGTGAAGAATTTATAAAGAATCCTCCTCCTGATGACTGGGACGATATTTCTGAATTAACTGAGAAGTAGAATGTTACTTATTTTCAGTTTTCATTCGTCTATTTTCTAAGAATTGTAGAATTGATGGAAGAAAGAAAGCAGAAGCTAATAAAGATGCTGCAATTCCTGTAACAGCCAAGTAACCCATTGAATTTAGACCTTTGTGGTGAGCTAAAGTTAAACTTGCAAAACCTATTGCAGTCGTCAAAGAAGTTACCGAAATAACTTTTGCTGTTGAGAAAAATACTTTTTTTAATGAAGTCCTGTTTTCCTCTCGATAACGAAGGTAAATATGAACTCCGTCGTCAATACCAATTCCAATTATTGAAGGGAGAACAACCATATTATAGAAATTCAATTTCATTCCAGTAAGCCACATTACGCCAGCCATCCAAGAAATTCCTACAAGAAGTGGAATTAGAACAAAAAAAGTTGATTTTAGATTTCTCAAATCAATTAGTAAGAGTAGAAATACCATTCCCAACGTAAAAGCTATCGCGATTTCTACATCTTGTTCCATAAGCAAAAGTAAGTCTGCAAAAATAATTGGATTTCCTGAAGTGTAAAAAGTTTTGCCACTTGGAATTGTAATCTCTCGAATATCATCTGCAAAATTTATAGCATTTTTACCGTCCTTCATCGGAACAGAAGGATAAATATAAGCAAATTCACCAGTCGATTTATCTTTTCCGATAAAGGCTTTTTTGATATTAAAAGGAACATTTTCGATTGTAATCGGCTCCGTAACAAGAACTGCTTTTCTAAGCCTATCTAATCTTTCTTTGTCTTTTCCTTTAACTAAATCCGCAGCGTCATCTTCAACCAGTCTTTTTAATTTTTTAATAATTCTAATTTTTTTCAATTGGTCGAAAGGAACAGCTTTTTCGATTGTTTTAATCTTTTTAATTGTTGGAGAAAGGGTATCAGTTTTGATTTTTTCCTCAATTACTTGTTTGATTTCCTTGATTTCTTCAGTATTTGCTAAAACGAAAACAGGAGAATTATCCGAAGCGTCTTTGAAGACTTGTTTAATCTTAGCTTTACCTTCATTAGAAGTTGCAACGTCAGCTCTGAGATTTGTAAAATCATATTCAAATTCAATATTTGGTAAAACTCCAATACTGAATACAGTTATTATTGAACAAATAAATAATGCTTTTTTCCACCACTTGATCGGCTCACCATTTAAATGCTCATAACTATTGACTATTGAACGAGTTGTAACAAAAGCACCTGTCTTTTCTCCAGCAACTATAAAAGCAGGAAGAATGAAAAGCATTGTAAGTAAACCAAAAATGATTCCTACTCCAGAAATAAACCCTAACTCTGAGAAACCTTTAAAATCATTAATTGTCAATGAGAAAAATGCTGCTGCCGTTGTCAAAGCAGAAGTTGTAGTTGCAACTCCTGTTGTTGTTATCATAATTCTAAGTGATTCCTCTTGAGAATGACCTGCCGTTCTTTCTTCCAAGTAACGTGAGTAAAGGTGAACTCCAAAATCTATCCCAAGTCCGAATAAAATCACAATCAAAAATCCTGTGATAATATTTAGATTTCCGATTGCCAAGTAAGTTAGGCCGAAAGTCCAGCACAAACTCATTGCCAATGGAATTACAATTAATAAAATTGAAACTATTTGTTTTAAAAGTGAAGAAAGGATTGCTTTTGGATTAGTTTTATCAAGCGGCTGCCAAAAATAAAGTAAAATTACTAACATTACAAAGGCTAAACCGTAGGGCAAAGTTCCAAAAATATCATTGGTTACGACTTCGTAATTGTCAATTTTATTTTGGAAATCTCCACCATAATAAATTTTTAAATCTTTACTAAACTCTTTTGGATTTTCAGATTCAACAATTCCTTGAATGTGTTTTACAACCTTTTTAGCTGTGCTTACATTGGTTGAACGAGCTTTTGGATAAAGTTGAATTAGCAGTATTTTTCCATCTTCACTTCTATAAAACTCATCTGGAATTTTACCTTTTTCGTCAATTTCGGCTAATGAAGTATCGTCTTCTTCCTCGTCACCAAATCCCAAATCCAAATCAACAAACATTGGATTTAGTTTCTCCTTTTCCTTATCAATCTTGGATTTTACTTTTGTGTAAAGAGTCCTTAAATCTCCTAAAGAAAGGTATAACAGTTGATTTTTCTCAATAAACTCAACATCACGCCTAAACTCAACTCTCGCAATTAAAGAGTCTGCTTCAAATTTTGGTAATAATTTTTGAGCAAAATCATAATTTGTCTGAAAACCGCCTGACTCTAAAACAATAATTAAATTACTTGTTGAACCAACTTTCTCTTGAACTTTTCTTAATGTTTTAACGCTCTGAGTTGTCTCAGGAAGAAGTCTATCAAGACTTGATTTTATTCGAAGTTTAGATCCGAAGTAAGCAGTAATTACTGAAAGAATTAGACCAAAAATAATTATCCAAATGTAATTCTTTGTGATGAAATTGATATTGTCTCCAATTTTGGAGAAGAGTTTTTCGAACATATTTTATTCTTTGGATAACCTTTTGTATTTTAACTTTTATCGGATTTTTTTAGGTTTTCTTTGAGTTTTGAAAGAAGTTCCTGAAATGAAGACTTTTCAATTTTTTTGTAAAATGAATCGCGATATTTTAAAGCTGTTGAAGCTTCGTCAATAATTGTATCGTAAACTTTCCAATTTCCATCTGACTTGTGCATTTTATAACAAATGTCTGTGCTTGAATCCTTATAGTAAGCAATTGTGTAAACGATTACTTTTTCATTGTCGTATTCAGGCTCATCGTATTCGATTTCGTCAGCTTTGTAAATACTCAATTTTTTTACAGATTGGTTACTAATTAATTCTTTAAAAGTATTAATAAAATCAATTTTTTCTTCTGATGAAATCTCTTCCCAATGCTTTCCAAGTGCTACTTTTGAGAGTTCTTCAAAATCATAAACTTTATTTACAATGCTTTTTAATTGCTCAGTTTGTTTTGAATCCAAAGAATCTTTACCTGAGATAATTTCTTTAATTTCAGAATCACGGTTTTTCAAAGTCTGAATTGGATCTTCTGCAAAAAGTAAATTTGCAAAAATTGTAAGAATAATTAGTGAAGTTATTTTGAAAAATTTCATTGTTTTAACCTTTTCTATTTTTTTTCTACTTCTACTTTAGAGCCTGAAAAGTGTTTAGATGGGTAAGCAATTAGTTCATCATAATCAGCACTTGCTTCTGTCCCAGTTGAGTTTCCGTCAGTCAAAAAGCCAATTGCTAAAATTTTGTTGTCTGGTTTTTCCCCCCAAGCTTTTTCAAAATCTTCTGCCAAATTTCTTGTAACTGTTACCCATTCGCCGACATTTTCTTTTCCAGATTGAACAACGATAACGTGAGGTTTACCCAACTTTTCTTTTCTAAATTCTGTTCCTTCGGGCAAAGTGCTCCCCCAAATGTATTTTATACTTTTAGGAATACCAAAAAAGTTACGTTTGAAAGTTATGTATAGCCCTGCTGCTGAATCGTTTTTACCTTTCCAAGCATCTGCATCTTCAGGCAACTTTCTAACTCGCCATTTCCAAGTGAGTACAGGATATTTTTTCAAATTCCACTTAACTTCTTTACCAATAATTATTGATTGACCAGTGTCATCAGCTTTTAAATATTTATTTTCATTTTCTTCTGCAATAATGTAAGGTTTGAAAACTCCATCGTCTTCTTCGTGCTTTTTCATTGACCAGCCATTTCTCCATTTGAGCCAAGAAGGATATTCGCCGACGACACCTTTGGAAAAATCTTCAATAATTAATGAATCTTTAGTAGTTTCATTAGCCAAGACAAAACTTCCAAGAAGCATTGCCAATAAAAAGATAATTTTATATTTTAAATTTTTCATAAGCCTAATACTTAATTAATTCTATTCCGCTTACTTTTTCTAATTTCGCAATTGCAAGATTAAATTTGTAAACTGTGTCTAAATATTTTTGTTCTGTTTCAACTTTTGCCGAAAATGCTTCAACTAACTCTTTGAGTTCACCCAAACCTAAGTCATAATCCGAAGCAGTAGTTTTGTACCAACCACTTGTCATTTTCGTCATTCGGCTTAACTCCCTAACTGTTAATCTCAAATCCTCTGCTTCAAGAAATGCCTTTTTGACTTCTAATTTTATACCTTCTTTTGAGTACTTTTCCTTTGCCAAAAGTTCTTGGTATTCAAATTTTGCCTTCTCAACTTTTTTGCTTGAAACGTGGAAACCCAAATTTTGCTTAAAACCAATTACAGCTTTGTAACTATTGAAATTAGAATTATCAACTAAAAATGGATTGTCAATGTCATCTCTTCCAGGAGTTTTATTAAACTTGTATTCAGCTCCAATAAAAAATTGTGGGAAAAATTCTGACCTTGCTTCTTCAAGTAAAAATTTTTTTGCTTGAATCCCAAATTTTAGTTGTTGGAAGTCTGCTCTACTCTGAAATGATTTTTCGATTAAAATATTTAAATCAGACTTTTCAAATTTAACCGAAGCCAATTTTTCATCTTCTAAAAAAAGTGAATCTGAGTAATTTATCCCTAAAGTTAGTTTCAAAACTTCCAAAGATAAAATTTTGGCTGTTTCCGCTTGTCTTACTTTCTCTTTAACTTCTGTTTCTCTAAGTTTAATTTTGAACAAATCAGCTTGAGTTACTTCTCCTAATCCTTCTTCAAGTTTATCTTCTACTTTTTTCTTTGCTTCTTTAATTTTTTTCTGCGTATCATTTGAAAGTTCAACCAATTCACTTGCAAGCAAGTAAGACCAATAATATTTTTTAACGTCATAAAGAATATCAATTTTCTCACTTTGAAAATCAAACGATTGAACTTTGATGTTTGCTTTTGCCGCATTTTTCAAACCCGAAAGTTTGCCAAAAGTAAAAATTGGTTGTAAAGCCTCAACTTTGAAATCTGTAAAAGGTCCCCAATCTGAGTAAGAATCTTCGCTTTTGTTCGCATAGGCATAATTAATTGAATCAATTCTTATTGCATCAACTCCCGGAACAAATCCAGAAGCATTTCTCAAAGTTAGTATCGGAAGAAAGTAACTTCGTTTTACTTGCTCTAATTTATTTTCAGCGATTTTAATTTTGAATCTTTTCTCTTTAAGCTGAAGATTTTGCTCAGAAGCAATTTTTAACGCTTCTTCCAAATTCAATCTATAAATTTTTTGAGCAAATAAATTTGAAAAAAGTGTAAAGATTATCAATAAGGAAACAAGTTTCATTCGTTCTCTAAAAATTAAATTTTGAAGTTTTTAATTTTAGTCATTAAAAACTTAATCTTCGTTTAACAAAAATTTTCTTGCTTGTTCAACTTGAACATAACTGCCTAATAAAATCAAAACATCACTTATATCCAATTGAATATCAGGATTTGGATTAAATTTTATAAGTTGAGTCAAATGGTTTTTTATACCTATAATCATTGCTCCACTTTCCTGACGAATATTCGATTCCTTAATCATTTTACCTATAACTGGAGATTTTTTGTTTAATTCAACTTCTTCAATTGTTAAGAATATATCATCTTCACCAAAAACCATTGAATCCAAAAAGTCCGCAACGTGAGGTCGCAGCAAAGTTAAAGCCATTCTTTTTCCACCAATAACATTAGGTGCAACAACAACATTTGCACCAGCTCGAAATAATTTTTTCTCAGTGGAAGAATAAGAAGCTCGTGTAACAATGTGAAGTTTTTTGCTCATTTCTCTTGCAGTCAAAGTTACAAAAACATTGTCAGCATCACTTGCAAGTGCAGCAACAAGACCTTTTGCTCTTTCAATTCCAGCGAGTTGTAAAACTTCATCTTCGATTGCACTTCCGTGAATTACAGTGTAACCTTCGTGAACTGCTTTGTTATATTTTTCATCATCAATTTCAATAATTAAAAAAGGCGAATTTGATTTTTTAAGTTCGTGACAAACTTGGACACCATTTCGTCCGAAACCACAAATTATGTAGTGGTCATTTAATCTCGAAATTTCTTTTTCTAATTTTCTGTCTTCCAAAAACATCTTGAATTCTCCATCAATTACAAAAGTTGCCATAGTTGAAAGTCCGTAAGCAAAAGAACCTAACCCAACAATTAAAAGCATACTTGTGAAAATTCTGCCTTCCATCGAAAGTGGTCTAACTTCACCAAAGCCAACAGTCGTTAATGTAATAACTGTCATATAAAAAGACTCTACTAAATTCCAACCTTCAATTGCCATATAACCAAAAGTTCCGATGAAAGTTAAGCAAAGGGTAAAACAAAGAGTGAAAAATATCTTCCTTCGGTTAGCCAATGCAGCTTTTTTTAATAGAATTCTATCCATTTAATATCATCTACTTACTCTGATTAAAAGTCCCATCATTACAGACATTGAAAGGTAAAAAGAACCTCCGTAACTAAAAAACGGTAATGGAATTCCAGTTACAGGCATTAAACCTGCTAACATTCCAATATTAATAAAAATATGATAAACCATTAAACCCCAAATTCCGATTGCCACTAAACTATTAAATCGGTCATCTGTACTTATTGCAATCATCAATGTACGCAAACACAAGAACAAAAATAGAATTAAAACTCCAGCAACGCCAACAAAACCCATTTCCTCTGCTAAAACAGAAAAAATAAAATCCGTGTGTTGTTCAGGTAAAAATCTAAGTTGAGTTTGTGTTCCTTCCAAGTAACCTTTTCCCCAAAAACCGCCTGAACCAATCGCTGTCAAAGATTGCAAAACTTGGTAACCTCCTCCAATCGGGTCTTTTTCTGGGTCTAAAAATGTTAAAATTCGATTTTGTTGGTAAGTTTTAAGACTGTTCCAAGCAAATAAACCAATTTTAGAAACTCCAAAATTTACTCCAATAGTGAGAACAACAAGGATTATTTTTTTAACCAAATCTAAATTGCTGAAAACAAAAGCAATTACTCCAACAACTAAGCACCAAATCGCAAGGTATTGAATTGGCAGAAAGCCTAAAAGGGCACTCACAATCGGAGTCGCCAAAAGGAATAAAATCAAAAGTGGAAATCCTGCCCAAAAAATCATTGGCAAACTAATCGCAATTAACGCCAAACCACTTCCTAAATCAGGTTGAAGCATTATTAAACCAAAAGGAAGAATTACCATCACTAAAATTGTTGCTGTTAGTTTAAAGTCAAAGTGATTCTTATCAGCTAAAAATCTCGCTAAGGTTAGGATCAAAGAAATTTTCATTACTTCCGCAGGTTGAAATCTAACAACTCCAAAGTTAAACCAACTTCTTGCACCACCAGCAACGTAACCAATTGAAACAACAAGAATTAAAAGGATCACAGAAATAAAGTAACTTGAGTAAGAAAACTTTGAAATCCAATCTAAACTCAAAGCATTGACAACAAATAAAACAACAAATCCAAAACATACCCAAACTACTTGTTTATTAAAATTGGAACTTAAAAAAGAAGTAGAATCAGAAGATTGAATGCTCAAAGTTGCACTGTAAAGAGTCGCCAACCCAAAAGCAGTAATTGCAATTACCAAAACGAAAGTAATCAAATCAAATTTTTTAACTAAACTACTGTCTAAAAATGTATAAAGTAATTTTGAAACCAAGTTTTCAACTCTTCAATATTATAAAAAATTAGTTTAATTTAATTTGTGCGTAATCTACTTTTTTACTCAAGAAAAATAATTTTAAAAGTTCACCTGCAATCGGAGCAGCATTTCTTCCTCCGCCACCACCATTTTCAATTAAAACACACATTGCAACTTCTGGATTTTCAAATGGAGCAAAGCCAATAAACCAGGCGTGATCTTCACCGTGTGGATTTTGTGCAGTTCCTGTTTTTCCTGCAACGACTTCGCCTTCAACCTTTGCTCTTTTAGCAGTTCCGTGAACTCCTTGAACAACTCTTCGCATTCCTTCCCGAACAATATCCATTGTTTTTTTGGAAACATCTACTTTTTCAGTTACAACCTCTGGAACAATTTTTTCGCCTTTGTGGTCAAAATAATACTTTAACAAATGAGGTTTAAAATAAGTTCCTCCATTTGCAAGCATCATAGTGTATTGAGCGAGTTGCAAAGGAGTAACTCCAACTTCTCCCTGTCCAATTGCAATATTTAAAAGAACTCCTTTAGACCAACCTGACCTACCAAAAGTTTCGTTATAGTATTCTTCTGAAGGAACTGTTCCTGAAAAGTCGCCAGGTAAATCAATTCCTGTTTTTCTACCAAAATAAAATTTCTCAGATATTTCTGTAAACTTATCCATTCCCATTTTAAGAATTGATTCGAAGAAAAAAATGTTGCAAGATTGTTCAATTGCGTAAAAAGCATCAACTTTTCCGTGCCCACTATGATTCCAACAATGAGCAATTCTATCACCAATTACATAATAACCTGGACAAAAAAATGTTGTGTACTCATCAATTACCCTGCTCTCCAATGCTCCAATCAATGTAATTGGCTTGAAAGTTGAGCCTGGTGAATGGAGGCTTTTTGTCGTTCGATTATAAAGTGGAACTTCTTCATCTTTTTGTAAATCACTCCAAATATATCGGAGTTTATTCAAGTCATAATCTGGTTTCGAAAGCATTGCCAAAACATCACCATTTCTTGGGTCAATCATTACAACTGCACCTCTTTTACCTTCCAAAAGTGCTTCTGCTGATTCTTGCAAAAATGCATCAATCGTCAAATGCATATCAATGCCTTTTTCCGCAGGAATTTCAGACTCAACTTCGATGTCGTCAACAACTCTTCCGTAACGGTCAACTTCCAAATAATTGACACCTTTTTTACCACGCAAAACTTCTTCGTAATAATATTCCAATCCACTTTTTCCGATAATGTCTCCTGACGCATAGTATTCATCTTGTTCTAAGTTTTTCGGAGTTACTTCTCCTGTGTAGCCCAAAACGTGAGAAAGCCTTGCTCCACTTGGATAAGCTCTTTCTGGTTCTGTAACTCTAGAAACTCCTGGAAGAAAAAGTGCATTTTCTTGAATTTCTACTATTGTTTCCATTTCTACATTTCGTTTCACTCTTTGAGGTAGGAACCTTTGAACACCTTTTACTTTAAGCTTTTGTACTAGATCACTAACATTCATTTCCAAAATCCTTGCTAAAAGTTCTAAAGCTCTTGGTTCTTTTTCAAATTCATTTGGAATAATTGTAATCGTATTTGCAGGTCTATTGTCAACGATAATTCTTCCATATCGGTCAGAAATCAAACCTCTTGAAGGTTGAGTAATTACTTGCCGAATTCGGTTGTTTTCACTACGGAGTGAGTATTTGCTTTCAAGTTTTAACTGTAAGTAGTAATACCTTCCACCGAGTAACGCAAAAATCCCAATTGTTAAAAATACAAAAATGTATTTTACGTAATTTGGGATTTCAAAATTTTGGTCGAAAGTTGTCATAAAATCTACTTCAATTTTGCAACGTAATTTATTACACTTTCCAAAGTATCGCCTGTGAGGTGCTTGAATCTTGGCATTTTTTCATTCCCTTCGACAAGCATCTTGCGAATACGAGAGATTTTTAATTCATTTTGAATAAGAGAAGGTCCTCTAACAGTTCCACCAAAATCCTGACCGTGGCACCAAGAGCAGGCTTCTTCATAAATAATTTTCGGATTTTTAGTCGTTGGTTTGTAATCTCCGGGATTCGCACAGCTACCTAAAATAAAAACTGTGTAAATGTAAAAACATCTTAAAATTTTACTTGATGTAAGACTTAATTCTGCCAATTTGTGATTCAATATATTTGAGTGATTCTTTATTTTTAAGTGATTCAATTTCAGAATTTTTGCGAATCTCCAAAGCCCTTTCCCAATTCAAAACAGCTTCATTGTATTTGAATGTCTTTTCATAAAGTGGAGCAACTGTTTCAATTGCAACCAATGAATTTGGGGAAATTAAAATTGCCCTTTCAAAAACCCTAATTGCATTTGCAGTTTGTTTCAAATTCAAGTAACAAAAACCTTGTTTTAAGAAAAGTTCTTCTGAAGCAAGTCCGCTCTTTTCTGCATCTGAATACGCTTCTTCACTTTTTTCAAACTCTACTTCATTGTAGTAAATATCGCCCAAAGCTAAGTAAATTTCAGCTTCGCTAACTTGGGTCAAACTCTTACTTGACAAAACATCTTTTAATTTTTTTATAGCAGTTTTTGGTTTTCCACAAGAGTACAAAGAGTAGGCTAATTTTTTGTAAAGTTCACCATTTGAGAATTCTTTTTCGATACAATACTCATAAAATTTAATCGCTTGAGCAAACTTAAAATCATCGTAAGCTTTGTTTGCAATTTGATAACTTTCATTTCCTGTTACATCAATAATTTCTTTTTCAAAGACCTTGAAAGAACGAATAATTTGGTCAAACTGAATCGACATTTCTGGGTAGTATTTTGAATCAACTTGCATCAAAACAGTATAAGCCATTTTGCTTGCTTCATCGAAAATAAAATATTTGTCAATCCTCAAAGTCTCAACATTGCTAACACCGATTTTTATTTTTGAAAGTTTTGCTTTTAGGCCTGAAAGTTTTGGATCAGAGTCGTCTCCGATTGGTTCTTTTATCGTTAAGTTTTGAAGATTAATTATCCAATTTTTTTTCTCCAATTTATAAAATGCTTCGAAGTCTTGATAAGTTCCATAAGTTTTAATCGTAATATTCATTGGAATTGTTTTAGGTGGCGATTTTGACTCAACAATTATTTCAGGTTCATAACGTCTGTCGATTGTCGGAATGGGTTTTATCGTCAAGTAATCTGTGTTCTCCCAAAATGGTGGAAGTGAAATCGAAAAATTCAAATACGAATTCGAATAATTTCCATTTGTCCAAGTTCCTTTATAAATATTTTCAAGTTCAGTTCTAAAAGTTTCAGATTTTTTGTCCGAAGCACTTTTTAAAATTGCACAACCAACAAAAAACGCACAGCAAAACCCAAAGATTAATGTGCTTTGAAATGTTTTTTTAAATTTATTTCCAAATTTTGGAATCAAAGTTTTATTCATTTTATTTTTTTTCAACTTTCATTTTTAGTTCAGTAGAATTTGGATTTAATGCTAATCCTTTTACCCAATTTTCTTGAGCTTTTAAAGAATTTCCCATTTTATCGTAAATATCTCCTAAGTGCAAATAAATTTCCCAATTCGGTTCATTAGAAACCATTTCTGCTTGCTGAATGTATTCTAATGCCTTATCCAAGTTTTCTAATTTGAAATAAATCCAACCAATTGTGTCAAGGTAAGAACTGTTCGTAGGCTCTTTTGAAATCGCCTTTTTGCTCATCTGTAAAGCTTCTTTTAATTTCTCACCTCTAACAGCGAGACTGTAGCTGTAATTGTTCAAAATCAACGCATTTTCAGGAGTCATTTCTAACAAAACTGCGTAAGCTGAATCCGACTTTGCATATTTTTTTTGCAAATCATAAATCGATGCAACACCTGGTAAAGCAGGAATATTGTTTTGTTGAATTTCCAAAGATTTTTCGTAAGCTGAAGCGGCTCTTTCTAAATCTTGCATTTGTGCAAAAACCAAACCTAAGTAGTATTGGAAAACTGATTTTCCTGGAATTCTTTCCTCTGCTTTTTCAAAATGTTTAACTGCTTGAGAAAGTTTGTCTTGAATTAACAAAACTTTTCCGTATTCAATCCACCCTTCTAAATTTTCAGGATATTTTTCCATAATATTTTTGAAATAGCCTAAAGCTGAATCATATTCTTCATTTTCAACTGAAATTTGCCCTAAATAAAAATTTGCTCGCCAATCTTCTGGGTCAAGTTCTTTAGCATTTTTAAATTTTTCTTGAGCATTTGTAGTATCTTTTTGAACATAGTAAAGAGTTCCCAAGACAAGTTGGTAGTAAATTTCATTTGGGTAAATTTTCGCAAGTTCTTCAAAATGAGGAATTGATTTTTCGACCATTCGGTTTTTACGATAAATTTCAGCGATTCGTTCACGAAGTTTTATGTTATGAGGTTCACTCTTTAGAGCTTTTTCATAAAAACTTGCAGCTTCAAGAGGCATATCTTGTTCTTCATAGAGTTTGGCAATATCAATCAATATCTTAGTACTGTTCGGTTGCAATTCAGCAATTTTCAAGAAATATTTCAAAGCATTCTCAGAATCACCCTTAATTAATGAAGTGTAAGCAAGTCTATAATTTGCATTTAAATCTTCAGAGTCTAATTCTAAAATTTTATACCATTCTTTTTCGGCAAGTTTTATCAAACCGCCTTTGAGATAAACATTTGCAAGCATTCTGTGAGATTCAAGATGGTTTGGATTGTGTTTGATACTATTTTGTAAAAATTTAATCCCGCGTTCAGGTTTGCCAACTGCTTCGTAAGCTTTTGAGATTGCGACAGAAATTGTTGCAGAAGTTGAATCATAATTTAACGCTTCTCTGTATTCGTCAATTGCTGCATAAAAATCTCCTGACAACTCGAAAAATTGTCCATCAGTAAAATGCTCCAAAGCTCTTGGGTCAGGTTCAGAGCTTGTTTCAGTTTCTGTTTTAACAACTTCTTTTGTAGAACTACAACCGAAAGTAAAAATTGAAAATAAAACTATTGTAAAAAAACTGATTTTATACAAATTAAATCCTTTAAACTTTAATTTTGAAAATTTGCGATAAGGTACTAAATTAATTTTTTAATTTTTAATTCAAATGAAACTAAAAGTAAAGTGTGGAAATTAGTTTTTATGAAAATCCAATTTCTTGGAACAGGTGCAGCAGCGAATCACGGAAGATATAATTCTTCAATTTTGATAAACGATAAAATACTTTTAGATTGCGGTCCTACATCTGTCGCCAATTTGAAAAAAATTGGATTAAAAACTGAAGACATTTCAACAATTTTCATTTCTCATTTACACGGAGACCATTTCATAGGGTTACCATTTTTCTTTTTAGATTCTGTTATTTTGGAAAAAAGACAGAATCCTCTTATTTTAGTTGCACCAAAAGAAACGATTTCCAAAGTTCTAAAAATTGCAGAAATAGTTTATGGAGGCTCTTTGAAGAAAAAATTGCTTTTGGACTACCCCCTAAATTTTGTTTCTATTGAAGGAAGTTTTTATGAAGAAGAAATTTCTGAGTGCAATTTTCAGGCTATTCAAACAAAGCACGGTGAAGAACTTGCTTACAATCTAATTTTAGATTTTAATGGCAAAAAACTTGGTTATAGTGGCGACTCAGAATTCTGCGAAACTTTACAACAAACTGCCTCTAAAGTTGACGTAATGATTTGCGAAAGAACTTCACCAAAAGAAAAACTAAAAGGACATTGTTGTGGTGATGAAATTGAGATTTTAGCAAAAGGAATGAAAACAGACAGTAATTTGATTTTGACACACTTCGTAGAAACAGAAATTCAAAACTCTAATCCAAATTTTATCTATCCAAACGACTTTGAAAAATTTTACTTTTAAACTAAACATTAGGAACTCACAAATGAAAAAACTAATAATTTTAATTTCCTTGCTAATAACTTTTTCGCAAAGTTATGCTGGAATTCTGATGAAATGGAGTAACGCTACCTTTAAAGATGCAAAACTTGAAAAGTCATCTACTGTAAATATGTATTTAGAAAAAAACAAATTAAGAGTTGAAGGAAAGTTTGGAGATAAGGACAAAGTTATGATTTTTAGATTGGATAAAAACGAAACTTGGATTTTAAACCCTGAAGCTAAAACTTATAAAATAAGAAAGAAAAAAAAGCCAAGCAAAACAGACAAAAAAAATGAAGAACTAAAGAATAAAGTGCAGAACACTTTTCAAAAATTTTTAAATAAAGTACCCAAAAAACATAAAGGGAAAGCTGAAAATTATACGAATAAATATGCAGGAGGATTACTTCCTGAGTCAAAATTGAATTTTGTACAAACAGAAAAAGATATAGAATACCAAGGTGTAACAGGGAAATTTGCCAGATACGAAGCTAAAGTTAAAGATAAGTTAGCGAAAATGATTTTGACTTTGAAATACAAAGATGCTGAAATGACTAAAAAAGATATGCAGATTTTGTATGACGTTTCTAATTTTGTCGGAAGTGCTTTTAATGAAGTTAGCGATGTGAAATTTAAAAATGACTTTGCTCAAGAGAAAGGAAAATACAAAGGTTTTCCAGCAGCAAGCTACTACTATGATAAAAATGGAAAAGTAAAATACTCAAGATTTTTAAACCAAATTGAAAATGAGAAACTTGATTCTCAGCTTTTTGAGGTTCCAAAAGGTTATAAAAAGGTTAGATAATTTAAACAAAAAAAGCCGTGTAACTTTTTTACACGGCTTTAAATAAATCAATAAGATTTTTAGAAACTCACTGTCATACCAGAATAGCTCCAAACTCCATTGTCTCCAGCTTCAGGAAAATAAACACCTAATCCAGCATTGAATTTGATTGCAGAATTAATTTTCCACCATAAATTTAAGTCAAGTTCTTTTCCAAGGTCATTATCACCTTCAGCAGTTTTAAAAATGTGGAAATCGGCAGTTAAACCCAAATTCTCTTTTTTCCAAGCTCCACCAACAAAAATATCTTTCAGCCCAATAGTTGGGTTTACTAAGAAATAATCCATACTTCCATAGAATTTATGATTTGTTGCATAAAGAGTATTGAAAGTATTGTTTTCAGAAGCGTCTGTTCCATCATCACCAGAAAGCATATCAAAACCAGTTTTTACTGCAAATTTTTGGTCAGAATCACCAAACCACATTGAAGCATTAATCCCAAACATAAATGCTTTTGTGTCAACATCTGTTACATCATTTTTACCAATTTGGTAAGCTCCGTCAGCCTCAAGTGAAAGACCATTTTCCATCTTGAAATTGTAGTAAAGTCCCAAAGTTGTGAGGTTATCAGTTGAAGATTTGTCTTCAGTAGCTGTAGAACCGTCATCAATTTTAGTTGTTCTAAAATAAACAAATGGCTGAACAGACATTCCGTCAGAAGATATAAACTCAGAATGAATTCCGATTAAATCCGTATCTCCGAAATCTCTATTCGCTGTTTTTAGATCTCCTGCACTTGCAACAAAATTATCAGATTGTCCAGATGTATTTTTTTCAACAACTCTTGAACTAAAGAAATCAGCTTTAAAGCTCTCGCCTTTGTAATTAAAAACTGCTGCATCAAAACTGCGACCGACATTACTCCAACCAACAGAACCAATTAACCTTTGATTTGCATAGGCTAATTCCATTCTTCCTACTTTTAAACCAAAGTTTGAGCCATTAATTGTACTCCAATCAAAATAACCTTGATGTAAGTCCAAATTTTTTGAATTTGATAAAGTGTTTTTTTCACTACCTTCAACTCTCGAATCTTGCAATGTTAAAACAACATTGACGTGGCTTAAAGGCGAAAACTTGGCATTAAGTCTAGTTCTTAATAAACCAAAAGTCTCTCCATCTGTGTCACTGTTAAAATCTTTACCAGAAAATTCGCCACGTGTACGAATTTCTCCACTTAGTTCAAATTTTTCACCTGCATTTGCAGTCAAAACTCCAAAAGCCATAAAGCTTGTTGCGAGCATAATTTTAGTAATAGAAGTTTTCATCCTTCTTTCTCCCAGAAAGTTTTGTTAATGTAAATTGATTTATTTTATCTTGAGAATTGAAATCTAACTTTTGTAATCTTTGAAATTGGATTTTCATAAATCTTAAATCTCGATTATCTTATTTAAGCAACTTTTTACAGCAAATCTTTTGCCAATACAAAAACTCTTTTTAAACGTAGGCTAAAAAGATAACTTGCATTTTTGCAAAGAGTTAATGAGTTACTACTCTTTTTATTAAGATGTTTCAAATTAACAAATGAATATTTCTAAAAAGTTATTGAGTTTTTATTTAATTTATATGAATTAGTCAAACTTTAAATTGGGAATTAATTTGAATAATTTTATTTCAAAATACTTAAGTCGTTTAAAAATAAAATCTGAACCAAAGCCATATCTGAGTTTTCTAAAAGAATTACATAGAAAACATCTTCTTAACATTCCATTTGAAAATTTGAACATTCACTACGGTTTTAAAATTGAAACTTCAAAACCTGCTCTTGAGAAGAAAATTTTAGACCAAAATCGAGGTGGTTTTTGTTACGAACTCAACGGTGCATTTTCGTTCTTACTAAAAGAAATTGGTTTTGATATTTCTTTGCTTTCTGCACGAGTTATTAATGAAAATGGGGAACTAGGAGCTGAATTTGACCATTTAGTCCTTTTCGTTAAATTAGAAGAAGGTAATTTTTTAGTGGACGTTGGATTTGGAGAAGCATTTTTAGAGCCTCTTAAATTTGAATTGGGCAAAACTCAAACTCAATTGGGAAGAGCCTTTAAAATTATCAAAGTAGAAGAAAATCAATTCAAATTACTAAAATCCGACGATTCCAAAACTTTTTCGGAAAAGTATCTTTTTTCACTTACTACAAGGCAACTTTCTGATTTTGAAGGAATGTGTAAATTTCACCAAACTTCACCCGACTCTGTTTTTACCAACAAAGTCATCTGCACAAAAGCTACTTCAACAGGAAGAATTACCTTATCAGACTCAAAATTTATTGAAACTATAAATGGAATTAAAACTGAAACCGAAGTTCAAAATGAAATTGAGTTTAAAAAACTTTTAAAACAAAAATTTGAAATTGAAATTAATCTAAATGTCTCATAAAAAACCTTCCGCATTTAATTGCCGAGTTTACGGAATCTTAACCCAAAAGAATCAAATTTTAATTTCTCGTGAAAAATATGATGAAATTGAAATAATGAAATTTCCTGGTGGCGGAATTGAACTTGGAGAATCTCCAGAGGAAGCCCTTATTCGTGAGTTTGCAGAAGAAGCAAATGCGAAAATTAGAATTGATGAATTCATAAACGTTTCAAAAAAATTTCACAAGTCAGTTTTTAACGGCACACAACTAATCGCACTTTATTGGAAAGTCTCACTTTTAGAAGATGAAAAAATCACAACACACAAAGAGCTAATTCCAACTGGTGAGAAACCGAATAGTTTTTACCAACTCTTTTGGGCAAACATTTTTGATTTGAATGAAGATTTCTTTACCTTCGCCACCGAAAAAGAAACGTTCAAAAAATTCAAACAAAGTTATTCAAAATGAAAATTGGAAATTATAACGTCGTTTCAGTTGAAACTGGAAGATTTGCTTTAGATGGTGGAGCGATGTTTGGAGTTGTTCCCAAAACTCTTTGGAACAGAACAAATCCTGCTGATGAAAAAAACAGAATCGACCTTGCACTCCGCTCTCTTCTGCTTTTCAACAAAGATAAAGTAATCTTAGTTGACACTGGAATCGGGCAGAAATGGGCTGAGAAGCACAAAGATATTTATAAAATTGATTTTAAAAAATACAACATAGAAAACTCCTTGAAAAAATTTGGATTCACAAAGGAAGATGTTACAGATGTAATTCTTACACATTTGCACTTCGACCACACAGGAGGTTCTACTTTTGTAGATGAAAATGGTGAGACTCAACTTTCTTTCCCAAATGCGACTCATTTTATTAACAAAAGGAATTGGGAACACGCTTTGAGTCCAACTGACAGAGACAAAGCAAGTTTCGTGAAAGAAGATTTTTACCCGATTTTTGAAAAAGGGAAATTGAAAATTATTGAAGAAATTACGGGGGTTTTTGAAAACATTGAATTTGTAATTTCTGACGGACACACAATCGGAATGCAACTTGTAAAGGTTTCAGACAAAGAAAATACTTTAATTTACTGTGCTGACCTAATTCCAACCTCTTCACACATTCCTGTACCGTTTGTTATGGGTTATGACATTCAGCCTTTAATAACTGTCGAAGAAAAGAAAAAAGTTCTTGCTCAAGCTGTTAGAGAAGATTGGATTTTATTTTTTGAACACGACCCAATTGGTGAAGCCTGTAAAGTAAAACTTGAAAATGGAAAATTCTCTGCTGGTGAGAGAATTTCACTCAATTAAGGAAAATTAAATGCCTGCTCCAATTCGACTTTCTGTTGCTGTAATTCCTGCAAGAAATCCTGCAAACCCCGAATTCTTTTGGGTAAAAAGAAACCCTGTTCTTCCTTTTATGGGAAGATTTCACGCTTTTCCGGGGGGCAAAGTTGACCGCTCAGATTCCTCAGATTGTGTAATTGGAACTAAATCTGATGAAGAGAAAGCATTAATTTTTACAGGAACTCGTGAAGTCTTTGAGGAAACTGGAATTTTGTTGGTAAAAAATAATTCTCTCTCTGAAAATAAAATTGACGAAGCAAGAGAATCTGTTTTAGACGGAAGTTTGGATTTTAAAGAATTCCTTACAAAGCACGACTTAGAAATCGAGTCAAATCGTTTTCAAAAAGCTGGTCAATGGATTACTCCTGAATTTCAGCCGATGAGATACGATGCAAGGTATTTCTGTGTTTGGCTTACTGAACAAGAAATTAATTCAATAAAAATTGTTCACGGTGAACTTGTAGAAGGTGAGTGGATTAAACCTCCAAAAGCATATGAAAGTTGGTTAAGCGGCAAAACTTTGCTTTCTCCGCCAATTGTTTTTATTGCTCAAGAATTTTCCAAAGGAAAAGAAGATTTGATGGAACGACTTCAAAATCCACCAAAAGTTCTTGGAATGGCAAATAAAAGAATTGAGTTCCGCAAAGGAATTCAACTTTTCCCAATGAGAACTCCAACATTACCGCCGGCAAAACACACAAATTGTTACTTAATCGGTGAAAAGAAATTAAGCTTAATTGACCCAGCTTCACCTTACAAAGAAGACCAAAATTACCTTCTAAACTACCTAAACAATTTAGAAAAATACACTAACCAAGTTCCAGAAAGAATTTTACTGACTCATCATCACCCTGACCACATTGGTTCTGTAAATTTTCTGAAAGAGAAATTTGGAATTCCTGTTTGGGCTCACGAAGAAACGGCTAGAAAATTAGAAGGTCAAATTGTAATTGAACACCATTTACAAGACAAAGAAATCATTCCAATTGAAGGAAATTTTGAACTTCAAGCAATTTTTACTCCTGGACACGCAACTGGGCATCTTTGCTTTTTAGAAAAAAAGTCAGGAAGTTTTATCGTTGGTGATATGATTTCAGGTTTTGGAACAATTTTGATTAGTCCCGAACACGAAGGTGATATGCAACTTTATATAAAATCTTTGAAAGAAATGTTAGAATTGGATTTTGATGTTTTACTTCCTGCTCACGGTGGAAGTATTGGAGACGCAAAAGGAAAAATTCAGCAATACATTGACCATCGGTTAATGCGAGAAGAAAAAGTCTTAAAAGCCTGTCAAACCGAAGCTAAGACTTTGCAAGAATTAGTTGAAATTGCTTATTCAGACACTCCTCAAAAATTGTGGAAAATTGCTGAACTTTCTTTAAAAGCTCATTTGATAAAACTACAAAGAGAGAATAAAATTCAAGGTTTTCAACATTTAACCAATGTTGAAAAATCAGATTTTTCCATTTATGAAAAACTTAATTCTTAGATTATGGCACAGATTTCTAATAAAATTTTAAAAACTAAAAACGGAAATAAAATTTTAATCCGAACCGCTCAAATTGAAGATTCCAAAGCAATCTTTGAAATCCAAAGTTCAATTTCACAAGAAGAAGTTTTTATGCTAAGGGATTCAAGTGAGATAAGTTACAATCAAGCTAATTCTCAAGAAAAAATCTCTAATTATTTAGAAAATGAAAATTGGCTTTATTTAGTTGCAGAAGTTGACGGATTGGTTGTTGGATTTTGTGAAATTAGTAACGGTTATTTTAACAAAACAAAACACTGTGCCGATTTCTCAATTTTTATTCTCAATAACTTTCGTAGTCTCGGAATTGGAAAGATTTTGTTAACGAGCCTTTTAGAATGGTCAATGAAAAACCCAATTTTAATCAAAGTAACTCTTGCAGTTTTTTCAACGAATAAACGAGCAATTAATCTTTACAAAAATTTAGGTTTTACTATCGAAGGAACTTGTCCAAAAGATATGAAATTGCCCAACGGCGAATTTATTGACAGTATTTTGATGTACAAATTTGTAGATTAAATCTTCGTTGTTATGAATTTTTCATTTTCCCAAGAATAGAAAATCTTAGATTTGTTGTTTATAGTTTCAATGTGAGTTGGGCGACTCCAAATTGAACTTAAATTCATTAAAGTATCTCTTGCATAATTCAAATCCAAATCAACTCCATCGTGTTTGTGAACCAAATAAAGTTCAGACCGATTCCTAAAGTTCCCATCTATTACTTCGATAATCGGATTTCCCATATTGGTCAATTGTTTTAGTAGATTAGTTTTAACTTTCTCAAATTCACGAGTGTAAACTTCGTAGTCAGCTGAATAAGGGTTTTTCCAAAATGAAAACAATTGGAGTCTTTCGGCTAATTCTGGTGTTAAAAATTCATCAAGAAAAGTAACGTCGTTGTAAATTTTCCTAACTTGAAAAATCTTTTCTCTTCCAAGACCAAGATTTTTGTTCCACTCTGCTCTAATAATCGAATCATAACATTCTTCATATTCTTTACCAAATTTTCCTTTATCCCAACGTTCTTCGATGTCTCTGAAAATCTCAAGCCCAATTTTATAAGGATTAAAAGAGCCTTCACTCATTGCCACAGTTCCTGCGTGGTGTTCAGCAAAATCCAAAATTTCCGAATCAGATAGAATTTTTGCCGTCATAATTTTTGAGTGCCAAAAACAAGCCCAGCCTTCATTCATTATTTTTGTCATTCCTTGAGGAGCAAAGTAGTAAGCCTCGTCTCGAATAATTTCCAAAACATCTCTTTGCCAATTGTTTAAAGGAGCGTGTTCAATTAAGAACAAAAGAACGTCTCTTTCAGGATTCTCGGGGAAGTTTACAACCTTAGTTTCTTTTTCTTTGTCAGAAACGTCTTTAGAATTGTCTTTTGGGTTAATGTAAGGATCCATATACCCTTTACTTTTGAACTTAACAACTTTGGATTCTACCTTTTCAATTTCAGTTTCATAAGGTTTATTTCGTCTTTTCAAATATGGTGAATGAAAGTCTATCAAATTTTCAATTGAAAGACAATTTGTGATAAAATCCTCAACTTCCTCATAACCGACTTTATTCATATAGGAACGAATTCTGTTTCCATTGTTCCCCATTTGGTCAATCATTTTTCGATTTGTAACCGAGAACCAATAATTATTTTTGAAAAAATCAACGTGTCCGTAAACGTGAGCCATTACTAACTTTTGGTCAACCAAAGGATTCGATTCCATCAAATAAGCGTAACTTGGGTCATTGTTAATCACAAGTTCGTAAATCTTTTCAAGTCCGTACGCATAGCCTTTGGAAAGTCTTTCATATTGCATCCCAAACTTCCAATGAGGATAACGAGTTGGAAATCCACCGTAAGCTGCAATTTGATTTAATTCATCAAATGGTAAAACTTCAAAAATTACAGGAAAAAAATCTAAGTCAAATTCTTCCGCAATTTTTTCAATTCTGTATTTCCATTCTTTAAGTTCTGTAGTAAATGAAGATTTGAACATTTTATTTGCCCTTTCCAAGAAAATCTTTGATTGAACGGTAAATGTCATCTTTATTTGAAATTGGAGAAGTAATAACATCGTCGGAGTCAGCAAAATGCTCTTCCAAAGTCTTGATAAATTTACCACTTCCATAAAGGCTTTCGACTTGCCCATAACAAAAAACATTGCTTCTTGGGATTAAATCATTTGTCAAAATTTCAATACATTTTTCTGTGTCACCTGCCCAATTGTCTCCATCCGAGAAATGGAAAGGATAAACATTCCATTCTGCAAAATTATACTCATCGTTAATAATTTTCATACAAAGTTCATAGGCAGAAGAAATTTTTGTGCCGCCACTTTCGCGAGTTCTGAAAAATGTTTCTTTGTCAACTTCCTTTGCATCGGAGTCGTGAATTATGTAACGAGTTTCAAGACCTTTGTATTGAGAACGTAACCAAGTGTCAATCCAAAATGATTCAATTCTCACGATTTCTTTTTGTTCTTCTCCCATCGAACCGCTTACGTCCATCATATAAATTACAACTGCACTGTTCTGTGGAATTTGTTTTTCTGACCAAGAACGAAACACTTTGTCTTCACGAATCGGCACAACCATTGGATTCTCAGGATTAAAAGTACCACTTGAAATCATTCTCTTAAGTGCCTTACGATAAGTACGTTTAAAATGCCTAAGAGATTCTGGTCCGACACTTCGGATTCCAACGTATTTATCTTTAACAGACTTAATTTTGTTATTCCCTTTTGGTTCGATTTTGGGCAATTCCAATTCTTCACCGAGAATTTCTGCTAAATCTCCAAGTGAAACATCAACTTCCAAAATGTGTTGTCCAGGAGTTTCTCCAGCTTCACCATTACCATCTTGAGGTTTACCTTGACCAAGTTTATCTCCAGATTTACCTTTTCCTTGTCCAGTGCCTTTTCCTTTTGAGAAGTCAAATTTAAAACGTGGGATTTCTATTTCAGGAACAGGAATACTTACTAAATCCTTTCCTTGTTTTCCTATTAACTCACCTTGCTTAATATATTTTTTAAGATTCTTTTTTATCTGACCTTTTACGATTTTCTTGAATCGGCTGACATCTGTATCTATTTTCCTGACCATTTTAGACCTCCATAGAAAAGATTATTTTAGTTTCTAACGCAAAATAGAAGTTCTTGCTTCCTAAAAATGTAAAAAGAATGGCAAAATTTGGAAAGAGAATAAAGAAAGACTAAGTTTTTAGGCTAAGAGTTCTTTAATTTTATCAACGAAAATTTGTGTGGATTCTTCATTTGTACGGAAAAAAAGTTCAGGTTCAAGTGCCTCAAACTCCATAAGCACAAACTCGTTATCAATTTCAACTCCATCTACTCTAACATAGAGTAATTTTTTGTCTAATGAATCAATCATTTTTTGAGCTGTCTCAACAATTCTTTTAGAAGGAATTTCAACGTTTACACTTCCTCCAAAATCTGATTGAACTCGAAAATCACCTTGTTTTGCTTTTTTAAGAATTGCGTGACTAAATTCATTTCCAAAAAAAATTAAACTCCACTCGCCTTTTGTCTGACTTTCAGGCAAAAATCTTTGAACTAAAATCCCAGTCTTTT
>QQUF01000021.1 GCA_008501735.1 Calditrichota bacterium
CCAAAGTTCCACCTGTGTCAAATTGTTCCCAAGTTGCAGTTATAGCTGTAACATTTGCTGCTGTTGGATGTGTGCCATTTTTGTTACCTGTTACTGTTACTGCAAAGTCCAAATCTGGTCCTGTAATCGGTGTGTCGTCAAAGTATAAAGTATCCATCAAAACTGGAGGTGCTTGACCACTCATTGTTGTCGTTGGGATTACAAAATCACCTGTTTGACCATTGTTCTCAGTTGTTAGAAATTGTGTCTGTGTTACAAAAGTTGGGTCATTCAGATTTATTTCAAATCTGAAAAAAGTATTAAAAACTGCTGGAGAAAAGATTAATGCTCCACCAAAATTGGCTAAATTGAATGTCAAATCTCCTGTGGCTTCAATATAATTGAAACCTGAAGTTCCTCCTGAAGTTGTCGGAACATCAGGACCTGCTGTAAAACTCTGAAACGGATTTCCACCTGTCAAAGATGAATAAGTTCCTGTGATGTCAACAATACTCGCTTCAGGTAAAAATCCTCCATTACTCTGTCCCGATACATTCACTCGCATTGCTACAAATGTCTGTGAGTAAGCTAATTGGGTTAAAAAAACAGTTAACCCCAGAACGGATAACTTAAATGAAATATGTTTCATTTGTTTCCTCTCGTTTAATTCTAAATTAAAATATTTTAGTAAAGCAAAATTAGTACCATACTATTTAAGTATAGATTTTTAAAACTAACAAACTTGAGATAGAAGTCAAATAAAAAATGACCTAAATATCATTTTAAAGAATCTAAAACAACATTTCTCTTAGTCTCTTACTTCCTGAACGACTACAAATTATCTTTTCTTGGTTAGTAACGGTTATACAAATCTTCCCATTGTCAATTGTCTGAAAGTTTACACATTTTTCTAAATTGATAACAAATGAGCGATGAACCCTGAGAAAATTTTGTTTAGGAAGGTTAGACTCGGCTTGTGATAAATTTTTAGAAAGCAAAAATTCATCATTTTCGGTTACTACTTTTGTGTAGTCATTTTCAGCTTCTAAATACAAAATCTCAGAAACCTTTAAAAACTTTAATGAACTTCCACTTCGGATAAAAATCTTATCTTTCACCCTTCCTGAAGGTTTTATTTCAAAAACCTTAACAATTCTCTCAACAGCTTTGCAAAATCTTTCTTCGTCAAATGGTTTAAGTAAGTAATCTAAAGCATTCTTCTCAAATGCTTTGACAGCAAACTCGTCATAGGCTGTTGTAAAAATTATTTTTGGTAAATTTGTAATATCTTCTAGAACTTCAAAGCCATCTTTACCAGGCATTTGGATATCAAGAAACACTAAATCTGGATTTAGCAAGTTTATCTTTTTAACTGCTTCAACTCCATTTTGGCATTCATCAATGATTTCAATTTGTGAAACTGATTCGCAAAATTCTTTGATAAGTTGACGGGCTAAAGGTTCATCATCAATGATGATTGTTTTGATTTTTTGCATAAATAAAAAAGGCTCTGCTTTACACAGAGCCTTCTAAAAACATTTTCAACTAATTTTGTTCTAATGAAGGGTCATTTGTTACTTTAATTCCCCATTCTGCAACAGATTTCCAAATTCCATCTTCCGCACAAGCATTAAAATTTTCAATTGCTTGTGATTTTTTGCCTAATTTTCTGTTTGCTTCTCCAAGCTCACAATAACATTCAGCTTTTCTTTTTGATTTTCCTTTGAGAGCTTGACTACCTGCATTCAAAGCATTTTGGTGTTGCCCCAAAGCATTATAGGCTTTTGCGAGTCCAACGTTTGCATCTGCTTTATATCGGCCTCTCTTAGAAGCAATTTTATAGGCTTCAATTGCCTTTGAAAATTGTTTCACAATTTCATTTGCAACTCCTAGATTGTAAGCAGCAGTTGTACTTTTAGGGTCAACTCTGAGTGCAGATTCAAAACTTGAAATAGCTTTTTGAACATTTGAATCTCCGCCACGACTCATATACACTTCACCTTTTCCAATATAAGCATTGTCGTTTGCTTGTGCTGCAATTGACATATCGTAGTTTTCAATTGCTTTACCGTATTCTTCTTGTTTTTTGTAAACATTTCCAATTGCATTGTAGGCTTTTGATCTTATTGAAGCATTCTCTGTGTGTTGGATTGCACTTTGATAATTAGTCAAAGCTCCATCATTATCACCAAGAACTCCATAACATTGACCAGCTAAGTAATAGGCTTTGTCAAAGTCAGGTAAAATTTTAACAGCTTCTTCTAATTCAGCAATTGCTTCGGTGTATCTTTTTTGTTTCATCAAACCTAAGCCACTGTTGTATTTTCTTTTCGCTTCACCTTCTGCATTGACGATTTTTCTTAAATCGCTAATTTTTTGCTTTTCGGTTTCGATTTCCGCTTTTTTAGTTTCGTACTCTTCTTGAGTAACTGCTCCAGATTGAGAATCTGCTGCAAGGTCAGTAATTTTTTTGTTTAAGGATTCTGTTCTTTTTTTGATTTCTGCTTGGATTTGGTCAAGGTTTTTGCCGTCTTGAGCAAAGAGACTTGTTGAAAGTGCAAAAGTCAAACCGACCAAAATTAAGATTTTTTGTAACTTCATTTTTTTCCTCTGAGTTTATTTTATTTTCTTTTTCTACTTTACGTAATAAATAATGTTTAGAGCCGAGTACTGACGAAAACCTTTAAATGTATCGTATGCGTCTTTTGTGAAATCAAATTCAAGGTAAGGTGCAAAAGTTAACCCAAAACTTAAATCTTCAATTACAAAATATTCGAACCCAAAAGATGGTGCAACTTTTAAAATAAATTCAGTTTCTTTATCACTTGACCTATGGATTCTAACACTGCTTCCTACACTTGCTCCGACAAAGCCATAAATTTTTTCACTTTTTTTTATCTTTTGGGCAAAAGTCAAATTTGGCTCAAGAGTCAAAGTCTTATTGTTTGCACTTTGATTTGACAAATTAAAATCCAATGCAAAATCAATAATTTTATTTTCTTGGTTAACTCGTAAAATGTAATTTTGAGGTACACTACTTTCAGTATTTAAAGCAGAAATCCCCAAACCTATTTTACTCTGGGCAAAAACTCCAACTGAAATTGTCAAAGTTAAACCTAAAGTCATTAAGTTTTTTTGCAAATTTTACCTCTTTTTTTAATCCGAAACAAAACCAATCACACCAAACATTCTTCCTGTTTTCCCTTTGTCTCGTCTGTGAGAAAAAAATAGTTCTCTTTCCCCAAAAGTACAAAAATTGGAAGTTTCGATGTTTTCCGTTCTAATTCCTGTTTCTTCTAATTGTCTAACAATAATTTTTTCTAAATCCACAAAGGGTTTAGATTTTCTTTTTATAAATTTTGCCTCAAAATTCTGAGCAACTTCTTCACCTACTTCAAAATTTTCTTGCGAAATTCCAGGTGTTACAAAAGCCAAAATTTCTGCTCGTTCACAACCAAATTCCGTTACCAGTTTTTGAACTGCTTTCTTAGAAATTTCAGCAACAGTTCCTCGCCAACCTGAATGAACTCCGCAAACAACTTTCTTTACAGGCTCGTAGAAAAAAATACAGTAACAATCCGCTGCCGTCAAAGTCAAAAATGTGTTCGCTTGGTTTGTAACTAATCCATCGCATTCCCTTTGTAAACCGAAGTTTTGCGGGCAAACAATTTTATCTTCGTGAACTTGTCCAGCCAAAACGACTTCGCTTTGCTCAATGCCAAGTGAAGAAAAAAACAAATTACGATTTTTCAAAACATTTTTCTCTTCATCTTCAACGCTCAAACTTAAATTTAAGTTTGAGAAATCACCTTCACTAAAACCACCTTGCTTAGTACTAAAGCCAAATTTAAGTTCGGGAAATTTTGAAAAGATTTCAGATTTAAGAATTTTAAGACCGTTTACTTCTTCAAAGAACATTGTTTTTTAGTTATCATTTTTTTCTGTATTGCAGACTTTAGTCATTAATTTTTACAATTTCACCATGTTGGAACTTTAGCACGTGAAGGTAGTCGTTGACATTATTTTTAAAACTAAAGTTGTGTTGTCTTCCTTTAAAATTCCTGACATTTTGCAACGCTTCAACAAAATCTTTTCTTCCAGACTGAGCACCTTCAAGAGTTTCCAAAACCAATTTTGCAGTGTCATAACCATAAAAACTAAGATTGTCCGGAGTTGTTTTCATCGAAACTCGATAATCGTTAATAAATTTATCAGTAAAGAAATCATTCGTATCCCAAAAATATTCGGAGAAGAAAATCACTCCTTCGGTATAAATTTTATTTTCGTTCAAAAGTCTCTCATCGTACCAGGACTCTGCTCCAACGACTTTTCCTTGAATGTTTTGAAAAGCGAACTGAGCCAAAACAAAACTTAATTCGTCAGAATAGCAAGGCATAAAAATCGCATCAATTTTTTTGACAGGAATTTTTAACAAATCGTCTTTTGTTTCCTTGAGCCATCTTGCAAGAACTTCTTGTTTGAGAAATTCTTCGTTAAAGTTAGTTACTTTTCCGTCTTTTAACTCAATTCCCAAAGTGTCTTTCATAGCTTGCAAAGTGTCTGTTAGAAGCATTTCAAAACCGATGTTCCGAATTCTCTCAAATTGCTGAGTAAAATCTGTTGTTCCAGGAGCATACCATTCTTCCGCAATGATTTTTGTTTGGGATTCATTAAGTTTTTCAGAAAAACCTTCGACAATTTTTGAGCCGTAGTTGTCAAGAGGTGCAAGAATAGCAAAAGTTGAACAACGAAGAGTTTTGACCAAGTAATCCGCAACTATTGAACCGCGATTTTTTAGGTCAGTGTTTGCTTGGAAAATTGTTTTGCCCAAAGTCGTAATTCCTGACCCTGTTGCCGTTGGCGAAACTATTGGAAAATCGTATTCCGCCGCAATCGCTGCTGCTCCGATAAATTCCTCTGTTCGAATTGGTCCAACCGCACAAATTACGTCGGAAGAAAGTGCAAATTTTTTCGTGATTTTAATAACGTTCACAAATTCTGAAGCAGTGTCTTCAATTCGCAAAGCGACATTCAAAGGGCTTTGTTTGATGTATTCGTTAAAAGAAAATTTAATTCCGTCCAGAATTCGATTTCCCATTTCACCGTCAATTCCACTGAGTGGTAAAATCACGCCAATTTGAATCGGTTTAGAGTCTGAATTTGCGATGAAACTTTGGAGTTCTTTAGCTTCTGCAAAATATTCATCAGGAAGACTTGAAAATATTTTTGTCAGTTCTGCTTCTGCTTCTTGAGTTCTTCCTGCGTTAGCAATCTTGCGAATCAGTTGAAAATTAAGGAAAGTTTTTAGGCTGCTCTGCCTTTGCTCGGAAATGATTTTTCGTAACGAATGTTCAGAAAGATTTGAAATAGAAATTTTTGAAACTAAATCTTTTGCCTCATTGACTTTTGATTGGTCTGAACTCTCAGAGACAATTTCAAGTAAGTTTGAAACTGATTCCTTGTAGTGCTCTAATTTATAATTTGTTTTGGCAAGAAGTAAACTTGCATCGTCTTTGTAACGACTTTGAGGAAAATCTTTTCTAAAAGTCTCACAAAGTTCTTTTGTTTCGGAATATTTTTTTTGTTGGTAATTCGTCTGTGCTAACAAAAGTGTCGAGCTTGAAATCAAATCATTTGAACCAGTTCTCAAGACCAATTCAAATTTGTTTTTAGCTGTTAAGTATTTTTGTTTTTGGTAGGCTCTAAGCCCGTCTTGAAAATCACTTTTGTAGTCAGCAAATGCGTTACTTGTCAGAAGAAAAAGTAAAGTAAAAAGTAGTTTTTGTTTCATTTGAATTTTTAAAATTAATTTTTGGGGCAGAAAATTAAGCGATTCCACTTTTGGTAGAATCGCTTTTAAATTTATTCAACTGTTACACTTTTTGCAAGATTTCTTGGTTGATCAACGTTACAACCTCGCATAACAGCAATGTGGTAAGAAAGAAGTTGCAAAGGAATTATCGAAAGCAAAGGAGTCAAGAAACGCAAAGTGTCAGGAATGTAAATTACGTGGTCAGCTTTGCCCTTTATTGTTTCGTCTCCTTCAGTTGCAATCGCAATTACTTTTCCGTCTCTTGCTTTTACTTCTTCGATATTGCTAATTATTTTCTCGTACATTCCGTCACGAGTTGCAACAACAACAACTGGCATATTTTTGTCAATCAGAGCAATTGGTCCATGTTTCATTTCTGCAGCAGGATAACCTTCTGCGTGAATGTAAGAAATCTCCTTGAGTTTGAGAGCTCCTTCAAGTGCAACAGGAAAATTATAACCTCTTCCAAGGTAAAGGAAATTTGAAGCATCTTTGTAATGCTCTGCTATTTTGATAATTTCGTTTTCAGTAGTTTCTAAAATCCTTCCGACTTTGTCTGGGATTCTTGAAAGTGCTTTCGCTAAATCTGAACCTTGAATCGAAGACATTGACTTCATTCTTGCAATCATTATTGTCATCAAACAAAGAACCGTTACTTGCGAAGTGAAAGCCTTTGTCGAAGCAACACCGATTTCAGGTCCTGCATGAACGTAAACTCCTGCATCTGTTTCACGAGCAATTGTACTTCCGACAACGTTACAAATTCCGAAGACCGTTGCACCTTTTGTTTTTGCTTCACGAATTGCAGCAAGTGTGTCAGCAGTTTCACCACTTTGGCTAATTGCAATTACAACATCGTCTTGTTGAATCACAGGTTCTCTGTAACGGAATTCGGAAGCGTACTCAACTTCAACTGGAATTCTTGTGTATTTTTCCAACATATATTCGCCGAGCAAAGCTGCGTGCCACGAAGTTCCACAAGCAACAAAAATTATTCTTTTGGCATTTCTAAATTTATCCAAATGGTCTTGAAAACCACCTAATCTCACATTCCCTTCGTCAATCATCAATCTTCCACGCATTGCATCTTTGATTGTTTGTGTTTGCTCAAAAATCTCTTTTTTCATAAAATGGTCGAAACCACCTTTTTCGATTGCTTCAAGAGTCATATCAAGTTCAAGAACGTCAGGAGTTATTCTTTCAAAATCAATATTTAATATGTTAATCGAGTCTTTGGTAAGAATAGCAATTTCATCTTCACCGAGATAAATTACATTTTTCGTGTGAGCAATAATTGCTGAAGGATCAGAAGCGACAAAATTTCCATCTTCACCGACGCCAACAATAATTGGACTTCCACGACGTGCAACGACAATTTTTTCAGGTTCATTTTCTGCCATTACAGCAATTCCGTAAGTGCCACGAATTTCTTTGAGAGATTTTCTTACAGCCTTTTCTAGATTACCTTCATAATTATTCTCAATTAACGAAACCAGAACTTCCGTATCTGTATCTGTTCTAAAAACAAAACCTTTACCCAAAAGGAACTCACGAATTGCAGCGTAATTTTCAATGATTCCATTGTGAACCAAAACAAATTTTCCGTTTGAAGAATTATGAGGGTGAGCGTTCAAAGTTGAGGGAACTCCGTGAGTCGCCCATCTTGTATGTCCAATTCCAACAACGTGTTTTTCCAAACCTTTATCTAAAAGTTTCTCTAATTCTACAATTTTGCCTTTGGCTTTTCTAATTAGAATTTCATTATTTTCATTAAAAAGAGCAACTCCTGACGAATCATAACCTCTGTATTCGAGTCGCTTTAAACCATTAATTATCATTGACAGACAAGGTTTTGTTCCAATGTATCCAACTATTCCACACATTTTTTAATGTCCTAAGTTTAAATTTTGCTTCTGTTATTTTCCGAAGAAAACTAAAGTTTTTCAAGATAAGAAAATATTACTGTTTTGAGTATCCTAAAAAAACAAGCAATTTAGCCTCTTGCCAAAAAGATTTGTTCAACATTTTTGAGTTGCTCAACGGTATTAATTCCATGAGTTTCGTTAATATCTTTCACAATGTAAGCCGAGACAACTTTGTTTGCTTTTTTAAAAATTTCTACCGTATCTGTCAAGTAGTATTCATTCTGTGCATTTTCTGATGTCAGCATTCCAAGTGCTTCGGACAAGTCTTTTGCCTTAAAGAAAAAGATTCCTGAGTTAATCTCTTTAACTTCTAATTCTGCTTCGGAAGCGTCTTTTTGTTCTACAATTTTTTCAACCGAACTGCCCGAATTTCTGATGATTCTTCCATAACCTGTTGAATCCTCCAAAACTGCAGTCAAAATTGTTGCTGAGGCATCTGTATTTTTGTGAACTTCGTAAAGATTTTGCAAAGTCTCAACTGTGATTAAAGGAACATCTCCCAAAAGCACTAAAACATCATTTTCCTCTTCGTCAACAAAATTTTTGGCTTGCATTACTGCGTGACCTGTTCCGAGTTGTTCTTCTTGAAGTGCATAAAAAACTCCAAACTCTGCGGTTGATTCTTTTACTCTATCAGCTTGGTGACCAATGATTAAAACTATTTTTTCGGAACCCGACTCTTTAGCTGCTTTAATTACGTGGTGAACAAGTGGTTTTCCAGCCATTTCATTTAGAACTTTTGCCAAGTCCGATTTCATTCTTGTCCCTTTACCTGCTGCCAAAATTAGTGTTGTAAAACTTTGCATAAAATTACCTCTATTTTGTAACCTTCACGACAACAACAGTAATATCGTCATCTTGAGGGCGTGTTTTCATAAATTCTTTTACTCCTCCAATAAGAGCATTACACAACTCTCTTGCCGAAGGTTTAACTGTTACGTATTTGAAAATTAATTCTTTAAGTCTTTCGTATCCGTACTGTTGAGAAAGTTCATTAAAAGCTTCTGGCAAACCATCAGAAATGAAAATAAAATAGTCATCTTTTTGAAAACTCGTTTCGACTGCTTTGTAAGATGCCCATTTCGATTTTCCAAGTAAAAAACCATTTACGCGAATTTCCTCTAATTTTTTTTCTGAAGCCACGAAATGGTACGGATAAGGCATTCCACCTGAGACTGTAATCATTTTTCGTTTTTCAATGTCCAAGATCGAATAACAAAGTGCCATCGCAGAATCGCTTTTGCCTGAAGCAGTTTCACGAATTACATCGTTTAAATTATCCATTAAACTTTCAATTTCAAGATTCTTCACAGACATCAACATTCCTGATTTTGTTGTAGCAACAAGAAGTCCTGAACCAATTCCGTGACCTGTTGCATCTCCGATTGAAATTCCAAGTTGTGTCTTGCTCAAAGGGAAAAAATCGTAGTAATCGCCACCAACTTCTGTCGCAAAAACAGAAACTCCGTGAACTTCCAAGCCTTCAAAATTTGGGTCTTGTGAAGGCAACATTGCAGCTTGAATCCTTGCTCCTTGTTCAAGTTCTTCTCGGTAACGTTTATTTTGAAGTGCCGCAATTTCGAGTTTCTTCTCTTGAGTTATTTTTTCGAGTTCTTCTGAATGTTCTCGTTCGAGTTTGTGAACAATTATTCTTTTCCCTTCCCAAATCAAAAGCAAAAAAGCAAAAGTCGAAAAGATGTAAAAATACCAAGTTTCCCACCAAGGAGTAAGAACCTCAAAAGTAAACTCTACTGGTTCTTTTGTCCAAACCCCATCGTTATTTCCAGCCTTTACAAGAAAAGTATAAACTCCTGAAGGAAGTTTTGGATAAGCTGCTTTTCCTTCTCTCACTTCTTCTGACCAACCTTCGTCAAGACCTTCAAGTTTGTAACGATAAAGAACTTTTTCAGGAACTCGTAACGAAACTCCCAAAAAGTTAATCGTCAAAGAATTTTGTGTCTGCGAAAGCACCAAACCATTTTTAGGTTCGAGAATTTCCTTAGCTGAAGTCTGAATTTCCAGAAGATTTAAGTAAGGTGCAAGCGTGTTAATTTTGTCTTTCTTTTTTTGAAAATGAAAAACACCTTTTGTTGTCCCAAACCAAAAATCATTTTTGTTGTCTCGAAAAGTTGCATTTTTATTCAAAGAAAAGGCTGTAAAACCTTCGTGTTTTCCGTAACGTTTGAAATCGTGAGTTTTAGGATTAAATCTCAAAACCCCTGCATTTGTCGCAAGCCAAAGATTGTTTGAGGTATCGGCTTCAATCGAAGTAATTCCTCTAAAATAATTTTGTTGTTCTTTCGGTAAAACTGATTCAAAATATTTGTCAGTTTCTTCGGAGTTTGGCAAATATTTTAAAAGTCCTTTGTCAGTCCCAATCCAAACATCTTTCTCAAAATCAACTGCCAAAGAATTTATTTCCAAATATCTCGAAAGTCCACCTTCTCCAAGACGAAAGGACTCAAATTTTTCGTTTTCAAAAATCGAAATTCCGTTTTGAGTTGCAACCCAAATTCTTCCTTCTGAGTCTTCAAGAATATCAACGATGTGGTTGTCAACTAACTTCTTTAACTCTGATTCGTCAATGGCTTTTTTGTAATTTTTGAATTTCCCATTTGAAAATTTACTCAATCCATCTTTCACTGTTCCAACCCAAACATTGCTTTCTGAGTCGACAAAAATTTTAGTCACTTCATTTGAAGCCAAACCATTTTCAGTTGTAAAATTTCTAAAAACTCCTTCTTGAAAAACTGAGATTCCATTCTCTTTGGTAGCAACCCAAATTCTGCCATTTTCGGCTTTTGATATTGAAACTATTTCATTGCTTAGAAGCCCGTTTTCTGTTGAGTAAGAAATAAATCTATTCCCATCAAAACGAGTTAAACCTGAGCGAAAAATTGAAAACCAAAAATTCCCTTTCGTATCTTGGGTAACTCCTGAAACGTTATTTCCTTTTAACCCATCTTGAGTTGTAAAGACTTCAAAAACCTTTGGGTAAAATTTTGCGATTCCAAACTCCGTTCCGACCCAAATATTTTTTTCAGAATCTAAAAACAAACAGTTGACAATGTCGTTCCCCAAACCGTCATTAATTGAATACTTTTTTAAAATTTTATTTTGGTCAGTGTAAAGACCCGAACGAGTTCCGAACCAAAGGTTCCCTTCTTCGTCTTCAAGAATTGAAACTACTTTTTTATTTTTTAGTTTTTCAAATCTCTTTGGAACCTCAAACTTTTTACCGTTAAATCTTGCAACACCATTGTTTGTTCCGACCCAAATTTCGCCATTTTTCCTGATAAAAACTTGGTTTACATTTTTGTTCGGCAACCCCTTTTCTTCTGTGAAAGAATTTATTTTGCCGTTTTCAAAAGTTGCGACTCCGTTAAAAGTTGCGAACCAAAGTTTGCCTTTTTTATCTTGAGTAATAGAAGAAACGAAATTTTCAGGAAGTCCATTTTCAGTCGAAAAAGTTTCAACTTTTCCATTCTTGAGTTTTTTGAGACCGAAATTTGTCGCAAACCAAAGATTACGTTCTTTGTCTTGAAAAACATTGTGAACAAAGTAATTTTTTAACTCTTCAACCTCTTGCGACATCAAGGTTTCAGTATTTAGCTTGAATAATTCTGTAGAGGTCGAAACCCAAAGAGTTTGATAGTTATCATAAAAAATCGAAAGTACGAAATCATTTGACTTGGTAAGCGGCACAGACTGAAAATTAATCCCGTCAAATTTGGAAAGACCGTTTTTTGTTCCAACCCAAAGATAACCTTTGGAATCTTGAACAATATTTAAAACGGAAGGATGAGGCAATCCCTTTTCTACAGAATAATTTGTAAAAGTTAGGTTTTGGGAAAAAAGAGAAATAGGGAGAAGAAATAAAAAAGCCAAAAAAATCAGACTTTGAAAATTACCAACCTTAACTTTTTTGAGAACCAAAAACCGATTAAAGTCGGCAACTCTGTGCATAATTTTTTGCATAAAAATAAATTAAATCAGAACTTAGAAATTAAGATTTTTTTATATCTGCTTGCATTGCTTCTTCTGCCATTGCTTGAGTTTCATAAATTTCGACAAATTTTGTAATTCCCATAATTTCCATTGTTTGAGCAATTATTGCAATACAATTTGAGAATTTAAGTTTACCTTTTAACTCAAGAAGTCCGTCTAAAACTTCGATTAAAATGCAAGCTCCGATACTGTTAAGAATTTCGCTTTTTTCAAAATTAATCACAAAATGTTTGAAGCCCTTTTCAGTGTATTCCTCAACTTTATCTGCTATTGCTCTTCCACCTAAATTATTGATATAACCGTCAGTTTTTAAAACTACGTAATTTTCTTTTTCTTCAATGTAAATATTAAAGTTAACCATTTTAAAACCACTTTTATTTAAATTTTGTCATTGTTACTTTTGTACCTTTTGAGTCGGAAGCAAAATCAACTTTGTCCATAAGTTCAGTAATAATTTTAATTCCCCAACCTCTTTTATAATCACTTTTAAATTTCTCTGCAATTTCAGGCGAAGCGACAAGTTTTGGGTCAAAGCCTTTTCCTGAATCTTGTACAGTCACATCAATTTTCTCTTGGCTGCAAAAGAAATCAACTTTTATTGATTTCTCATCTGAAACTCCGTGTTCAAAAGCATTTAAACAAGCTTCAATTGTTGCCAATTTTATTTCGTCAATTGTCTTTTGGTCAAAACCCTTAATCTTACCGAGTTTGTCAGTTAGTTTTGCAGCAATCAACTCCATTCCTGATTTAACAGGAAGAACCAAGTTAATTTCTTTTGTTTCAGATTGCTCAGAGGTCATTTTAGTAAAAGCATTTTTCGTGTTTCCGAAAAGCTACTTGTTTTTAAAGTGTAAAAATAAATTCCACTCGAAACTTGTTTTCCAAAAGAATTTGTTCCGTCCCAAATAACAGAACCTTTGTTTGTAGTAAGTTCAAACTCTTTGATTTCTTCGCCCAAAACGTTAAAAATTACCAACCCACTTTTCTCGTAATTCGTATTTCGTAATTCGTAATTTATCGTTGTTGTTGGGTTAAAAGGGTTTGGGAAATTTTGGCTTAGGTAAAACAATTTTGGTATTTCAAATTTCTCTTCAACAGAAGAATTTACGTCTCCGATTCCAGAAAGTGGAATTGTGATTGTTCCTTCGTCTGAGTCGTTGCTTTGAACAATCAAATTTGTCGAGTAATTTTGAGAAACAACAAGAGGTTTAAACTTAATTTTCACTTGAACAAAATCGTAAGAAGAAACGCTTGAAACTGAATTCACAACACTGAAAATCGCATCTTGAGATTGAATTCCTGAAATTGAAAGGTTAGCGTTTCCGCTATTCACAATCGTCAAAAGCCATTCACTTGAGTCACCAACTGCAACACTTCCAAAATCCATAACTTGCGGAGAAACAGCAATTTCTGGAGCAAAAGTAAGAACTGGAGTTCCCGCAAGAGTTGAAATTCTTTCCATAAATTCTGGGTGGTCAATGAAAGGATTTCTTGTGTTTTGGTAAACTTCGATTCCGTTGTTTCGATTAATTTCTTTTGTGCTAACAGGGTCAAAAGTGTGCCATTGTCGCAAAACGTCTTCTTGGTTTTCAACACTTATGTAATCGTTTGGATTTCCGTAACGCAGTGCAAAGTAAAACATCGCTCTCGCACAATCGCCTTTGTGAACGTCTCGCGGTTCGAAGACTGTTGCACCATTTGAATTATCACCTTTTTTAGAACCGCCTTGATTCCAAGAAATATTTGAAACAACGTCGCCAAAAGGATAACTTCCTCTTTGCGAATTTGAAGTTGCGTCAGTTGGAAAAAGGTGATTCATATCGGATTTCGCAGTTCCAGAAGCTCCTTGACTTTGGGGCCAAGTGTGTTCAGCGTTAAAGAAAGTTGGAGCACTTGCACTTGGGTTACAATCGCAACCTGAGTCGTGATAAATTTTTCTTCCTGTGTAAACACATTCCAAAGAATCTTGAAAATTGTCGTAGTCAGTGTACATTTTTTTTCGAGCGTTTGTGTAGCCAAGATTGTTATGATTATCAACGAGGTTAAAAAGTGCGTTGTAAAGACTTTGTCCCGAAAGGTCTTGCGTACTTGAGTAGTAAACGTCTGAGTAGTGAAACGAAGCATAAATTGGTAAAACAAGAGATTCTTGGAGTTCGGAATTTTCAATTACCAAAAAATCTTCAAAATCAAGGTTATGCTTTGAATCTGCGTAAACAAAAACCAACGAGCTGTCGCCCGGAGAAATGCTCAACGAATTAATTTTAAGTGAAAATTCAGATTGAAAAGTCAAAAAATCCGTAGCGTTAAAAGTCGTCGTTCCATTATTTTTTATCCAAAAAGAAAGGCTGTCAGTTTGGTTTGCAAATACAATTCCAAAATCAAGTTCACCTTCAGAAAGTTGAATGACATTTTGAAGGTCAACAGTTTGTTTCCCATTTCCGCCAAAAACGACAGTAAAGGAAGTTAGTAATAAAAAAAGTGTAGTTGAAAATTTCATTTTATACCGAGTTTTGTGAAGAGTTTCTCTTATAAAAAGGAGTCTCTTTAGTTTTTATTTCAAAATTTAGTGTGTGAATTTACTTCTTGAAACTATTTGAGACAAGAGTTTTTAGGCAAAGTAGGTTTAAAGAAATTTAAAAGCGGTTTTAGTTTGAGGCAAGCTCAATGTTTCTTTTTAAATTTTGAATTGTCTTCATCAAAAGTTTTCCATCAAAAGTTGAATTTACGCCAAAAACTCCATCAAAATTTGCCGACAAAATCCCTCGTGAAGTTACCAAAAAAACGGCGTTGTAACAGTAGTGCGAAGTCGGAACATCAGGAAAGACTTGAGTTCCGTCAAGATATTGCGAACTCAAAGAAGGGTCGTCGTAAATTTTTACCAAAAAATTCTGAATTCCTAGAGCAAGTTCACCTTTTGTAATCGATTCTTCCCTGCCAAAAGTTCCGTCAGGAGCGAGTTCGAGAATCTGAAATTCCAAAAGAGGTTTAATTAAATAATTTGAACGTAGCCTTGAACCTAAATCAATGGCAAGCGAATCACTGAAAATTCTTTTTTTGAGGTATTTTTCCTTAACAAGTTCTCGAATGTCAAAAGTTCCTGCAAGTGCAATCGCGAAATCTGAACGAGTAATTCGAGACTTACCTTCTAACTTTTTCAAAAAACTTTCGATGTCAAAATCTTCACTTGAAAGCAAGTCAACTTCGCTAAAACCAGCAAAATCTTGCAACTGCTTTAATTTTAACTGAGCTTCAAGACTTTGTGGAGAGAGTTTAGAAGCAGTTTTGTAAGCGTTGTAAGCTCTACCAAATTGCTCAAGTTTGAAGTAAACTCTGCCAAGAAGCAAGTAAGCGGAATATTTTGTAGAATCAATCAGAACAGATTTTTTTAGGTAAGGCAGTGCTTCAAATTCTTTTTTTTGTAAAATCGAAATTTGAGCTAAACCGAGCAATGCTTGTGTGGAATTTGAGTCAAGTTCTAAGGCTTTGTTGAAATATTTTTTTGCAGTTCTGAAAGTTTTTTTCTTGAGTTCAATTGAACCAAGACCTTCGTAGGCTTTTGCGAAATTTGGGTCAATTTTCCTTGCTGCTTCGAACTCTCTTTTCGCTTCGACAAGTTTAACTTTCGAAAAAAAGTCAACACCTTTTTGGTAGTGTTCTTCCGCTTCGTCCGCCAAAGCAAAATTTAAAATTAATGCCGTAAAAATTAAGCTAAACCAAAATTTCATTTAAAAAATCTTTCAAAATTATTTTCTATTTTTTGAGTATTCTTCGTACAAAAATTTCAAACCTCTTCGAAAAAAGAAAGAAAATTTAACTTCAAAATCACCCTCGTAACCCCAGAAATTAATTTTCGGAACGACTTGAAAATTTAGCTTCTTGAAAGCATTTAAACTAAAAAGATAACCGCTTACCAAACCGCTTCTTGCAGGTTCTCCGAGTCCGAGAAATCCAGTCGCTCGAATATAATTAAGACTGAAAACTTTTCTGACAAGTTTAAAAATTCTTTTAGGAGTAAAAAAACTTTGCTTCGGTTCTGAAGTTTCCTCTTCCGAGACTTCTTCTTTTTCCTCTACTTCTTCAAATTCTTCTTCTTCAGAATCCTCAGTTTTGTCAAAAGGTTTTATTGCTTTTAGTTCTCTGTTAAAAAGAAAAAGCCTAACCGTTTTGTCTTCGTAGACATAACTTAGTCGGATTTTTGGTAAAGGTAAAAGCCAAAAGATTTTAGCAAAAAAACTAATTTCCTTAGCCTGAAAGCCAAAATTCAAAGTAATTTTAAGTGGAAAAATTACCAATAAAACTAAAATTATAAACGGTAACGAAATGCAAAACCAAAGCATTAAACAAACTTCCGACTAATTTTTTAAGAAGATAAAAAATTAAAAATCAGTCTTGACAATCAAAAAATGTGTCGTTAAATTAATTTTCACAATTAGCCAAAGTTAAACTCTTGGAGCCAAATTTTATAGAAAAACCGTTACAACTGACTTACTGATTTCTTAAAAGAAATTTTCCCGATTACATTTTTACGTTTTGTAATTATTTTTTAGTATGTCAATTGTAACGGCTTTTTTATGCAAAGCCTAAGTTCAGTTGACCTTTGGCTTTTTTTATTTTATGCAGAAAGGAATGCGGTTTGATTAATTGATACCATTTAACTTTTAAACTTCTAAACTAAATTCAAGAGGTAAGTAAAATGGTTAATCCAATCCCTGATTTGGTACCAAACGAGTTATTCACACAACTCGAAAAATTTAACTTTTTAAACGAACGAGCAATCCGCGACTACGAAATTCGTAAGCGTTTTGCTGACTTGAAAAAACGAATGTCTGCTCACGAAGCTATTGAAGAAATTCGAGATTCTTATCCCTACCTTTCTTACGACACTGTCAGAAAGATAGCTTACACTTTATCGGATTTCGAGAAGAGAGTTTCTGAGTTTGCTTTTTAAACCGAAAGAAAAACAATGTTAGAGCTTGCCAAACAAGCAAAAAATTTCGTAAAAAATGCTGTTCACGACAGACCTGTCAACTCAACGACTGAAATCCGCTTGACTTATCTTTGCACTCAAAGATGCAGACAATGTGTAATTCCATTCAAAGGAACTGACCCAAAGTGGTTGACTTTTGAACAATTCAAGTTCATTGGCGACAGGCTTCGTGATTACGGCTCTTACATTGGATTTATTTCTGGTGGCGAAGTAACGATGGTTCCTGATTTAGACAAAATTTTATTAGAAGCGAGAAAAATTTTCCCTGTAGCTCTAACTTTAGTTACAGGACTTTACAACAAGCCTGAGATTATTCGCCCAATCGCAGAACTCGCTCTTGCTAACGACATTAACATTCAAACTTCTCTTGACGGTTTCGACGAAATTGGCGACGATTTGAGAGGCTCAAAAGATTTTTTCAAAGTGGTTTATGGAAATATGAAAATGATTGCCGATATGAAGCCCGAAAGTTCAAAGTCTTTGCTTTACACAAACATCGTAATGAGCCAACTCAATTTAGATCAAGTTCCCGAACTAATTAAAAGAACTAACGATGCAGGTTGGAAAGCAACAATCGGAATGTACCACGACTTGACTGCTTCAACTCGTGCAAATGACGATATGTTTCTTGAGCCTTCCGAAAAATTAGACAACTTGATTAAGTATTTGAGAGAAGGAAAAAAAGTCCTAAACCTCGATTCTTACCTTGCAGGAATTCCCGAATACGTTAGAACCCACAAAACAGATATTTGTGCTTACAGACAATCGAAAGTGCTCTCTTCAAGACTTTTAGTGATGGAAAACGGAGACGTTCATCTTTGTATCGGAAATCCAATAGGAAATCTTTTCCAAAGTAGTTTGGAAGAAATCTTTGAAGCTGAGACTTACCGTCAAAGACTAAAGGAATACGAATCCTGCGAAGGTTGTTGGACAACTTGTTACACACAACGCTACTTACTTTCTCACCCAAGAAATTTCCAAGAAGTAAAAAATAATTTCTTCAAAGTAACCAAACTAAAACCCGAAACTGCTTAAGTGAAAATCAAACGAGTCCGAACCAACGATGGAACAGACACAATTTTCAACGAAAAATTTGGCGAAACTTACCACTCTTACACAGGTGCTTACGAAGAAGCATTGAGAAAATTCACTCTTCCAACTCAAATTCAAGACTTTGCAGAAACACAAAATACCATAAAAATTTTAGACGTTTGTTTTGGACTTGGTTACAACTCTTCTGTTTTTGCGGAAATCGTTACCCAAATCAATCCCAAAATTAAAATTAAGATTACTGGTCTTGAAAATGACTCTTGGATTTTGGAGCAAATTTCTCAAACTGAGTTTCCAACTGAAAATTGGCAACTCTTTCAAACAATGCAAAATTTTGAAATTCACTCTAAAAATTTAGATTTAAAAATCTTCATTGCAGATGCACGAAAGACTTTAACAAACCTTAGTGAAAAATTTGACTTTGTTCTTTTTGACCCATTTTCGCCAAAAAGTTGCCCTGAGCTTTGGGAAGAAAACCTTCTTGAAAAAATTACCAAAGTAAGCAAAAAAGGAACAAAACTTACAACCTACTCGTGCAACAAAAAGTTCAGAAAATCACTTGAAAATTTAGGTTGGAAAACCTCTGACGTTAAAGGAGTTGGAAGAAAAAGCCCTTCAACTTTGGCAGAGTTTTCACCTCAAAAATCGGAGTAAAAAATGCAAAAATTAAACCTTCCAAAACCGACTCACAACGACTGTTCGGAATATTTTTTCACCTACATCAACAAAGTTCCCGAAGGAAATGTTTTAGAACTTTTCAGAAGTCAAGTCTCTGATTTCAAAGAGGAGTTGGGGAAACTAACCGAAGAACAATCTCGTTTCCGTTACGCAGAAGGAAAGTGGAGCATTCGCGAAGTTTTGGGACACATCATCGACACGGAAAGAATTTTTGCTTCTCGTTCCTTGCACTTTGCCCGAAACGAAAAACAGCCTCTTGTAGCTTTTGACCAAGATGCTTATATGAAAAACGTAAACTTCCACGAAAGAAATTTAGCTGAACTTTTAGCTGAACTTGAGGCTGTCAGAAATTCTATTACTCTACTCTTTGAAAGCTACACAGAAAAAATGTGGCAAAATGTTGGACACACAACCGAAACAAAATTCGCAAACTTTTCGATTCCTTACATTCTTGTCGGACATTTGATTCATCACCTTGCAGTAATCCGCGAAAAATATTTTACAAAATTTTAACGCAAGTTTTTGTTTCTTTGAGCGTCTAAGATTTTGAACCTCTCGTGAAAAGACAAAACAAGGAACTCAAAGATTAACGCGAAACCCGAAGATTTTTTCAGGAAACTTGTCGAAGAAAACCAAGACAAAGTTATCAGCATTTGCAACCGCTTTTTGAACAACAAACAAGATGCGGAAGACACTGCTCAGGAAGTTTTTATTCAAGTTTACAAGTCTTTGGAAAGTTTCCGAGAAGATGCAAAAATTTCAACTTGGATTTATCAAATTTCAGTCTCAAAATCTTTGGATTTAATTCGCAGTAGAAAACGAAAAAAACGAATTGGTTTTTTCAAAAACTTGGTTGGCTTAGATTCTTTTGAGTCTCAAAAAACAGCTTCCGAAGAACTAAACCCAGAAGAAGGTTTTGAAGCAAACGAACGAAAAAAAGTTCTTCACGAAGCAATTAATTCTCTGCCCGAAAGCCAAAGAATCGCGTTGAATTTGACAAAGTTCGACGGGTTCAGTTACCAAGAAGCTGCGAAAATTATGGAGACTTCTGTTTCGTCAGTTGAGTCGCTTTTGTTTAGAGCGAAAAAGAATTTGCAGAAAAAACTTTCGGCTTACTACGAGAAAAATTTGTAGGTTAGCACAAGTTTTTGAAAAAAGTGTCGTCAAAAGAAATGAACCAAAAAGGCAAAAAAATGAACCGAAAAAATAAAATTGAAAATGAAGTCAAAAAGACTCTAAGCCTTTTAGACGAAAAAGAATTTCTTGAACACAACGAGCATTTTTACACCGTTCTTCAAGCAAAAATTAATAGACTTGAAGACGAGAAAAAAGTAGCAGTTTTGAAACCAAAAAACTCTGTCGGCATTTTAAGACCTGCTTTTTTGAGCTTAATGTTTGTTGCTAACTTGGTAACATTTTTCTTTGTCGCCCAAAATTCAGAATCGCAAGACACTGAGACTGAAAATTTGAGCGGACTTTTTGCCCAAGAGTATTCTTTAACAAACGAAAACACTGACATTTTAAACAGCTTTCAGGTGGAATAAATGGACTACTTTACGAACAAAAAATTTATGACTTGGACTATTGCAATTCTTGTTTTGTTGAACATCTTAACTCTTTCAGGAATTTGGTTTCTAAAATTTTCACCAAAGCCTCCTTTTGCAGATTTTCCAAGGAAAGAAAGGTCAGAGTTTTTGCTAAAGAAAAAATTAAACCTTACTGACGAACAATTGCAAAAATTCCGAGACTTACGAAAAAAGCACTTTGAGGAAACACGAGAATTTGGAAATAAAATTCACAATTTGAAAAGAGAATTGTCCGAAGAAGTTTTTAAAAAAACTCAAAACCAATCGGAAGTCGAAAAACTAATTGAGAAAGTCGGTCAGTTAGAAATGCAAATTGAGAAAGGAAAATTCAAGCATTTTCTTGAGTTAAAATCTGTTTGTACCCCCGAACAGCAGAAAAAATTCAGAGAGATTTTTAAGGAAATTATGCCTCCACACAAAGTAACCCATTCTCACCGCCGTGAAAAAAAACATCGTTTTCGTGGTAGAGAATAAAAAGTAAATTTTCAAATAATTCTAGATTAGTACAATTCTTTAAATGTATCGAATTGAGACATTTAATGTAAAATGCTAAATTATAGGTAGTTATATACTCTATAATTTATTTTTGTTTCACAACAATTCAAAAACACCCTTCTCCATTAATCGCACTTAAGTAATTTATTATCATTAACTTATAACCACTCTATAAAATTGGCATAAACTGTGTAAACAATGTTCATTAGTTAAAATAACTTTCATCTTATTTAGAGGTTAAAAATGAACACTGGAATTAGAGAAATTACTTTTGCAATAATCTTAGGATTATTCAGTTTTACGAACCTTGTCAATGCACAAATCACAATTGATGAAAATGACATCGACACAAGTTTCGGCACTACATTTACGTTATTCCAAACAGACAATGACAGTTTGCCAATTAATGTAAATCTTGGAACTGCTGGAGGACCAAATGCTTGGCAATTCGACCCAGCAGACTTTCCTCCTGGAGATTCTATTCCTTACAATATTATTGACCCAGCTTCTACTCCTTGGGGAAACGAATTTCCTAATGCAGACCACGTTTGGAACTTTGTCGAGCCTGAAAACAACCTAAACACTTACAGTTTTACTGAAGTCTCAAACAATGGTTACTTACACCATTCGGCAGTTTTTCAAGTTGGACCAAATGTTTTTAAAGTAGTCTTTTCGACTCCTCGTACTTTGCTTACTTTCCCTGCAACTCTCGGAACAACTTGGACTGACAACTACATCATTATTCCACTTTTTGATCCTGCAAATTCTGACATTGACTCAACAAGTGCTGTTTCAACTGTTGACGCTTGGGGAACAATCACAACTCCTCTTGGAACTTTTGATTGCTTAAGAGTTCGTGTTAACGAAACCGAAATTACTCATTCTTATCAAAATGGAGTCATTGTTGACAGTGACACAACAACAAATATAAATTATTTATTCTACACTGAAAGCGAAGGATATTTTGCTGAAATCTCAAGTTTAGAAGGTGAAACAAACCCAAACTTCACAATAGCTTCTGACATTAATTTTAGAATGCAAAATATCGCAGTCGGAATCGAAGAGATTTCAAATCTCAAACTTAGAACTTTCGATTTAGCTCAAAACTATCCAAACCCTTTTAACCCTTCGACTCAAATTAACTACTCACTTTCAAAATCAAATTTTGTGAACCTTACTGTCTTCAATGAAATTGGACAAGAAGTTCAAATCTTAAAAAATGGTTTTCAAAGTGCAGGGAATTTCAACCTAAGCTTTGACGGAAGCAACCTTGCAAGTGGAACTTATTTTTACAAACTCAAAGTAGGAAATCAAACCGAAACTAAGAAAATGCTTTTAATCAAATAAATTACTTTTAAAGGCTACAAACTTTAGAAGTTTTGTAGCCTTTTTCTAAAACAGGAGCTTAAAATGAAATTAAGCAAAAACTACTCAGCCATTTTAATCTTAGCAATTTTCGTTAGCTTTTTACAAGCTGCAACACCAAACTGGAGTATTGATTTTGAGAAAAAAATAAAATGGGAAAAACTTACTTCTACTGGACATTTAGTCGTTAGTACTGACGGAGGACTTTATGGAATTAATCCTGACGACGGCTCAATCGCTTGGAAGATGGAAGAAATAAAAAAGCTCAATGAAGAAATGTTCGAACTAATTCCTTTCACACCTTACGCGATTGTGAATACTGGGAAAGGGCTTTTCAGCGTTTTAAATCGAATGACTGTAATTAATGTTGCCGATGGGAAAGAAATTTGGAGCAGTGACGAACTTGACATCAATTCCTCAATGGGACAATTTATCTTACCTGAAATGAATGCACTTTTTATTTACGGAACAAACTCTAAAGGAAAAACAAAAGTTACTGTTGTAGAAGTTGATACAGGAAAATTAATTTGGGAAGATGTAGATTTTTTCAAAAAACGCAACGCTGTTGTTTTCCCAATGACTAAGGTCAAACAAACAATTGTTGGAAACCAAGAGCCACTTTTCGACACTCCTGAAACAATGATTACTTTTCTTGACAATAAAGGTCTTAGAAAACACAATGCCAAAACAGGCGAATTAATTTGGGATTGTGAATTCAAAAAAACTCACGCACCAGCACTTCTTCGCGGTTATTCACCAATGTTTTTTGACGGAGAAAACAAAGTCGTTTACGTTCCAAGTTTGAACAAAATCATTGCCGTAAAAACTGACGATGGAGCTAAGGTCTGGAAAAAATCAGAAAAATTAAAAGGAATGGTTCAACAAATTGCTTTAACTCCTCAAGGTTTACTTGTGAAAACAGGTGGTGGAAGTGACGGAAAAAGTGGGAAACCTTCAATTGTTTTACTCAACACAGAAACAGGAAAAAAAGCATGGAAAAAAGAATTTAAGAAACTTAAAAATTCTACAAACTTTGTAGTCAAAGACGACAAGGTTTTAGTTTACTCAGACAAAAAAATCTATTCAATTAACCTCTCAGACGGAAAGTACGAGGAGGTTGCTAAAAAGTTAAAGTTTAAAGGTGGTGAATACCCTTACGGTTTGACTTTACGAGAAGACGGATTGTTTTTGCAATCAAGCCAAAATTTGATGCTTCTTGATTTCAACGGTGAACAAAAATTCCACAGTCACTTCAAAGCTCCAGGTTCAAGTATGTTTGCAAAAATAGCTTCGACAGCGGCAATTATGGCAGTTAATGCAATGTCAGTTGCAAGTGCTCACAGTCGAGCTCAAACAAATGCTTACAACAACGGAGGAAGAGGAAGTGCCGAATATTCTCTAATCAATAGTAATCCTTACATTTCCAAGAGGTTCAAAGCAAGTAAGGACGCTGCAAACTTCACTTACATTCTTACAGAAGTAAAAAATGATGATGAAAAAGGTCCAGGAATTGTAAAAGTAAATAAAATTACTGGTGAAAAAGAAAAAGGAATTGTCTTAGGAGAAAAAGAACCTGTTTACGAAATCGACGAAATTGACGGGAGAATTTTCTTCAAATCAGATAAAAAACAAATTCAGTGCTTTAAATTTTAATCTTTTCTCTCATTCCAAAAGTGGAGGCTGATTTCGTCAGTCTCTGCTTTTTTTCATTTAAGAAACTACTCTTAAAAACCAATAAGATTGGATTAATGATATTTTGCGATAAATAAATTTTACGGCAATGCGTCTTTTTTCTAAAAACCTGCTTTTCTACCGTTCTGCCTAATTCCCGAATGTTTTTTACAAGTTGTAGTTGGAAGGAATTTCGAGTTGTAAATTTCTTTTGTGAGCGGGCAAAGTTTAGTCGGTAAATCGAAAGTCTCAGAACAAATTTCAACCTCAGTAATTCCTGCTGGAGCTAAAAATTCCTCTTGTGAAAGTTGTAAAGTATCACAAGCACAATTCATAAAATCTGCCCAAATTGGTAAAGCAACTTTTCCACCTGCTTGACCTCTTCCGAGTGTCTTTTGTGGGTCATCAAAACCAACCCAAACTCCAGCTGTAAATTGTGGAATAAAACCTACAAACCAAGCATCAGTGAACTCGTTAGTCGTTCCAGTTTTCCCCGCAGCAGGTCTTTGAAAATTGAATTTGTAACGAAGTGAAGTTGCTGTTCCTCCGTTTACAACTCCTTCTAAGAGACTTGTCATCAAGTAAGCAGTTTCTTTGCTGAGTGCTTCTCGACTTTCAGGATAAGTTGTTTCGATTGTGTTTCCAAAACGATCTTCAATTTTTTCGATTGAGTAAGGTTTTGTGTAAACACCTTGATTCGCAATTGTTCCATAAATCCCAACCGCTTCAATCGGCAAAATTCCGACTGCTCCAAGTGCAATTGCATCAAAAGGTGGAATTCTGCTTTTGACTCCAAGTCGTTTTGCATAGCTCACAACCTCTTTTGGTGGAACGATTTTCTGTACTGCAAGCCTTACTGAAATTAAATTCAAGGAACGTTTAAGAGCTTCTCTTAAGGTTGTCAAACCTCCTATTGAATGGTCGTAATTTTGTGGAGTCCAACGACTTCCATCAGGCATAAACATTGCAATTGGTTGATTTAAAAGGCGATAATTTACTGGAACTCCGTTATCGAGTGCAGAAGTGTAAAGAACTGTCTTAAAAACACTTCCAGGTTGACGTATTGCTTGAACTGCACGATTGAATTTTGTTTTTGTAAAATCTCGCCCACCAACCATCGCAAGAATTTTTCCTGTTCTGTGGTCAAGTGCTATCAAAGCCGTTTGTGCGTGAAAGTCTTTCATTACAAGCGAATCCAAAAAATCTTTATGCCTTAAAACTGAGTCAGGTTTTAGTTCAGGATGAAACTGTTCAAGGTAATTCACGACGTATTTTTCAGATTTTGTGATATCTCGTGTTCTTTCCTCGATTTCAGGAAGGTGCTTTGCAACTGCTTTTTCTGCACATTCTTGAAGCCTGCTGTCAACAGTTGAATAAACTTTCAAACCATCTTCGTAAATGTTTACACCAAGTTTTGACTGCTTTTTCTCAAGTTGTTGCCTAACAAATTCAGTAAAGTAAGGTGCTTCTCCGTAAGTTGCATCTCCTTCAGCAACTTGGTCAACTTTGTGAGTAATCGGCAATTCCTTAACAATCTTGTAAGTCGAGTCAGGTAAAAAACCAGCTTGATTCATTCCGAATAAAACAGTGTTTCTTCTCTGTAAAGCTCGTTCAGGATTTAAAAGTGGTGAGTAGTGAGTTGGTGCTTTGAGTTGCCCTGCTAACAAAGCTGCTTCTTCGGGAGTTACTTGACTTAAAGTTTTGTGAAAATATTTTTTAACTGCTTCTTGAATTCCGTAAGCTCCGTGACCGAAATAAACTGTGTTCAAGTACATCTCAAGGATTTCTTCCTTTGAGTAAGTTTTTTCAATTTGAAGCGAAGTGAGAAGTTCCTTGAGTTTTCTTTCAATTGTTTTTTCACGAGTTAAGAACAGGTTTCGAGCAAGTTGTTGTGTTAAAGTACTTGCTCCTTGACGAAATTGCAAAGTCGTTAGATTTGCAGCAAATGCTCCAAAAAGTCTTTTTAAATCAATTCCCCAATGCTCATAAAATTTTCGGTCTTCTGTTGCAAGGACTGCATCTTGAATTACTTTTGGAATTTCTTTGAGAGGTGTTAAGGCTCTTTTGTGGGTAAAAATTTCTTTAATTAGCTTTCCATCAGCCGAATAAATTTTTGTAACAAGTTGTGGGTCGTAGTTTTCCAATTGCTCCAAAGAAGGTAAATCTTGACTAATTTCATCTAAATATTTTTTACCAAAATGAATACCCGCAACCGAGATTAGAATTAACAAAAAGCCTAAACTAAAGAAAAACAGCTTAGAGAAAATTGTTTTAGATTTTTTATTTTTTTTATTCATTAATTTTTATTGACATCACTTTTTAAAGTAGTTACATTGGTCGCCCTTACATCGCGGAGTAGAGCAGTCTGGTAGCTCGTCGGGCTCATAACCCGGAGGTCACAGGTTCAAATCCTGTCTCCGCAATTTTTAAAGCTCGGTTCATTGAATCGGGCTTTTTTTGTTTGTAAAAGTTCCAAGTGTTTCTGCTAATTTTTTTGTTAAAATTCTTCTTTCAAATTGCGAAATTTCCGACTCATTCAAATTTAAATCTCCATTTTCCCAATTTTGATAAAATTCACTAACTGCTTGCAAAATCCCTTCTTCGTCTTTCGGTTCACAAACTCTTGCGTTGTCAATTTCGTCTAAAATCTTTTTTGTGTCGGAGTCTGGCAAAACTGCGAGAACTTGTTTTCTAAAAGCCAAATATTCATAAATTTTTGAAGAAGGAACAACTCCTGTTCCATTTTCCTCTGTAAACAAGAACAAAACATCAGACTTAGACGCTTCAAGAAGTGCCTCAGAATGACTCAAGTAACCAATTCTCTGAATTTCAACAAATTCACTAAAAGCCTGAATTTCATTCCAAATTTCATTGTTTGTGAAAGTGCCGATAAATTTAACAATAATTTTTTCTTTTCCCACTTTTTCCGATAGTTTTTTTAAGGCTAAAAGGATTCTTTTAGGGTTCGCATATTTTGAAATTGAACCTAAGTAAGTCAAAGTAAACTTCGGTTGCACTTCTTTGGGCATTAAAAAATTAAAATCAGATTTATCAAAACCGTTTGTAATTGTAATTAGTTTATTTTTGAGATTGAGAGATTTTTGCAAAAAATCTTCTGAACACTTATGATTAAAAGAAACAACCAAGTCAGAATTCTTAAGAATTTTCTTTTCCATTCTTCGTAAAATTGAATTCTTGAATGAAGAATTTTCTTGTTCAAGATAACTGTCTGCCCAAGGGTCTCGAAAGTCTGCAACCCAAGGAATTCCGAACTTTCTTTTCAAGTAAAGCCCGATGAAATGAATCGAGTGAGGTGGTGAAGTTGTTAAAATTGCATCGAATTCTTCTCTCTTGAAAAGTTCGACTGCTTTTTGAATCGCAAACGGAGCCCAAAGAATTTTATTGTCAGGCAAGAATAGCTCTGACATAAAATTTAAAATTGATTTTTGAGAACTTTTGGAAGGTTTAATTTCTTTTTTTGCACCAAGTTTAAAAGCAACTCTTAATGGGTCAAGTGATTCTGTTCTATAAATTTTAGTTAGTGGAATTTCATCAAGTAAAGTTTCATCGAAGCCATAGTAAACTGTGTTTTTGACAGTAATTACTGTTGGTTGCCAACCGAACTCTGGAAGGTATTTGCAAAATTTTGTAATTCTTTGCACTCCTCCCATTCCCATTGGTGGAAAGTAGTAAGCAAAAATTAGTAGCTTTTTCAATAATCTTTCTAAGAAATTTGGTGAGTAAAATTTGGAGGGTAAGTTAACAGAAATTAATTTTTAGGGCAAGAATTGTACAAAATAAAAGGTGAAAAAGAGAGCCTTTTTCACCTGATAATTTTTTGAGTTCAAAGTCAAAAAGAAAACTTTGAGTTAGTTTCTTGAAACTAAGTAAAGAGTAATTTTACTCAATTTCTTAACAACAACCTTCTCCAGGAGGTGGAGGTTCAGGTGGTAATCCTGTACTTTGTTGTGCTTCGATTGAAAGAAGTTGTGTTTCAAGCACTAATGGTTTTTCATAAATTTTCATTTTATTCACCTTAATTAATATTGTTTTCTAAAATTTGTAAATCGGTAAGATTACCGTACCAAAAACCACTTTTGTGGCTTAGGTCAAGATTCAAGTCAAAAGCGAGTTCGAATGTTTTGGTTAAATCTTCTTTAACTAGCTTTAATTTACTTAGAATCGCTTTCGGCAAAGGAGTTAGTAAAGTTATCGAACTTTTTTTGCCGTTTAGCAAAATCATTAAGTTTCCTTTTGAAGAATTTTTAACTTTTAAGTCTTTCGGGTCTAACTTAACTCGGAAACTCGGAATGATTTTCAAAGTCGCCAAATAATTAATCCAATCTACAAGAGATTGAGATAAATCAAAGCGTTCAAGTTTTAGTTCAAAAGGTTTCACTGTTTTTCCAAAGTAAATTTAGAATTAATTTCACCTAAATAAAACAATCGTAACCTAATAAAATTCTTCACTTTCGACAAACGATTAAAATTCTTCGATAAACTGTTTTAGTTATTAGAGTTGTTGTAAAATTTCAAAAATTTCTTTTCCATTTAAGCCTCTTAACCTAAACCAGCACTTAGACTTAGTTAATCGCCTGTTCTTAAAATAAACTTCAAAGTTGTTGAAGAAATTTCTTTTGAATGAGTCTAAGCCAAAGATTGTTCCGATTTTCTCATTCCTAAGCTTAGTTGAAATTAAAATTGAGTTTTTGCCAGTCTTATTTGCTAAGGTTCTTGCAAAGATTCTCAAAAAACCTAATTCGAAATGACCAACCAAAACACAGAAATCGGTTTCATCATTGCCATAAAATTCAAAATTGCCGTTCTGCAATTTCTCCTCAAATAACTTTAAAAGACTTTTTCTTTGCAAATATTTTTGTATTAGAATCTTCAAACAATTTTCAAGTTGCTTAGTTTCTTGTCCCTCAGTTAAAACCTTAAAGACTAACTCAGAACGCCCAAATCTTAAAGCATTGACTAAAATTTTCATCAAAAATTTTTGCTGTTCTTCAAAGCACTTTGGCGTTTTTTCTTCAACTTCAAAAATTTCAAAGAGATTTTCTATCCGTAAGCAAAGCTCTTTAAGTTGAATTTCTAAATTTTCTTTTCTTAGGTTAGAGAATACTTCAAAATTACTTCCGACTAAAGCTGTAAACCCATTTTGGAAAGCCAAAAGTAAAGGTAATTCGTTTGGTATTCCGAGGTTCAGTTTTTGCACAAGTGTCCAAACTAAAGTAACTGGGTTCTCTGAAAAAATTTCTTCATTTTGTGGAAAGTGAATGGAATTTGGAATTTCAGGTTTTTGCGAGAAACCACAAATTAAAACGAAATCAACATTTTTAAGTTTCGAGGAATTAAGTAAAATTTTGAATTGATTTCCGAAACCTTCGTTTTCTCGAGTTGCAAAGTTTAAAGAAGGTGAAACTCCGTTTTGCTTTAAAATTTTGTAAAGCAAAACGGCAGAGCAAACAGCTTCAAGAGTGAAATCAACGTGAAGTAAAACTCGTTTTGATTTCAAGGCTAATTGGAAATTCTTTTCAAAAAGATTTGAGTAGTGAGTTGGAAGTGGAAATTCTAAAATATTTTTGGATTCGGCTTTTTCACCAAAAATTAAATCTTCTAAAATTTGGGGCATTTCCGAACTTGGAAGGCTTTCAAGTCCTTTTCTCATTTTTTAATCCTTTGGTAAAATCAACCCGAAAAGTACTTACTTCACAATTCGGGTTGAGATATTAAACTTTACAATTTTGAATGAACTCCATCGCAGAAAGGTTGGTTTCCACTGTGTTTACAACCACACCAAGCAACTTTTTTGTCTTCTTCAATTTGAGCAAGTAAAGGAGAAATTCCCGAACCTTTATGACTTCCGTCGCAAAAAGGTTGATTTCCTGAATGTCCACAAGCACACCAAGCATAGTTTCCTTTTACTGTGTCAAGAACGTAAGGTTTTTTCTGTATAATTTTAGGTTCTGCCATTTTTCTGCCTTTTTTAAAAATTAGAGTTTTTAGGAATTTACTTTTTTACACTTTTTAGTAGTGAAACGAAATCTTCGTGAGATTTTTTTACTTCACTTTCAGGTCCAGTGATTTTAAAGAAGACAGGTCCTGTTTCACTTTCACAAACAGCTGCTAACATTCCGAAGTCAGGCTTTGGAATCGGATTTCCTGTCATTGTTCCTGTGATGAATGTTCCTTGAAGCGAAAGCAAAGTGATGTTTATTCCGTTCTCAACCATCTTATCAACCTTTGGTTCTGTTCTGTCAGTTTCAGCGAACTGTCCAACCCAACGGTCAATGTTTGCTTGAACATCTCCTCCCTGGCCTTCACCAAAGTAGAAAACTGCACAGTCTGTTTCTGTATCAATCTGGTAAGTCGCAACTCTCATACTTCTCGAAGCATCAATTTTCCAATGTGCAGGAATTTCCCAACTTAAACCTGAAGCTGAGTTTGGAGTCGCTTTAGGAGCAATTTTATCTTTTCTGTGAGGATTTCCTCGCATACTCTCGTGAGGATTTTCTTGGACTGACTTTGTTTCTGCTTTTGATTGTTCAGTCTGTTCTGATTTTGAAGCACAACCAATTAGAAATGCGAGAGTTAAGATGAGTAATGTTTTCATTTTAAATTTTTCCAATAATTTCTGTTACAAGTTTACTAAAATTTTCTGAAACGCTGTTTGCAGTTTCGCTGACTTCTGAGTGTGAAAGTTTATGAGGTGAAATTCCTGTCCCAAGGTTTGTGATGCACGAGATTCCAAGAACTTTAATTCCAAGATGAGAACAAGTAATTGTTTCGGGGACTGTTGACATTCCAACTGCATCTGCTCCGAGAATTTGAAGCATTTTTACTTCGGAAGCTGTTTCGTAAGTTGGCCCTGTGAGTGCAAGGTAAACACCTTTTTTCGTCGGAACTCTCGTTTCTAAAGAAACTTCCTCGGCGATTTTTATTAATTCTTGCGAGTAAGGTTGACTCATATCAGGAAAACGAGGACCTTCTTTTTCGTCATTTTTTCCAATGAGAGGATTTCTGAAAGTGAAATTTATACAATCGTCAATAATCATTAAATTTCCAGGTTTGAAACGTGGGTTCAAACCTCCTGCTGCATTTGTTACGATTAAATTTTTAATTCCAACTTTTTCCATTAATTTTAACCCAAAAACTACTTGTTTAATTGAGTAACCTTCATAAAAATGATTTCTGCCTGACATCGCAACGATTTGTTTTCCATTAACTTTTCCGAAAACAAACTTTCCCGAATGCCCTTCGACAGTTGATTTTGGGAAATTTGGAATTTCCTCGTAGGGAATTTCAGTTTCAACTTGGATTTGTTTTGCAAAAAACCCAAGTCCCGAACCGAGAATAACACCAACTTCATAATTTTTTGAAATTTTATTTTTTATTGTAGAAAATGCTTCTGCAAGCTGTTTGTTAAAATTTTCCATTAGATACTCTTCATTAAGTTGAAGGAGAAATAAAATAAATTAATTCGCTTCTGCAAATGGATTTCGAGTTTCTCTTAAGCGGTTTACGAAAAAAACCATAATTGCTCCCAAAATCGTAAAAATGCTCCCAATCAAACCGATTGTTCCAACCCCTTCAATTCTTCCATTAATTCCTTCTGAGATAAAAGGAGCCGCCCAAAAAGCACCAACTCCAATTCCTGTACTTGTGATTACACTTAGTAAAGACATAATTCGCCCTCGCTCATAAATCGGAACTAAAATTGTTCCAAGCGTTCTTAAAGGTGGCATTCTCAAGCCACCTGAAAACATCATCGTTGCAGTTCCGACAGCAATCCATTCTCTTGAGTAGAACTCATTACTAAAAAAGTAAATTGCACAAGCCATTGCACAATTCCCTAAAATGATTATTTTATAATCTGCGAAACGGTTTGCGAATTTTCCAGTCAAGTAAGAACCGAAAGCGGAAGCAAATCCGCCGACTAAAAATAGATGACCAATTTCAGTTGTGTTCAAGTGATAATTTTGTGAGAACCAAATACTAATATTTGAGATAAAACCAAAAATTCCTGTGAGCATACAAAATGCTCCTGCAACGTAAAAGAAAACAACTGGCCGAAGTGAAATCTGAAACATTTCTTTAACTTCTTGTCCTAAAGAAAGTCCTTTTTCCTTACCCGTTTCGATGTGTTCCAAATACTTATAAACTCCCCAAATTATCGGAATACCTAAAATTCCAATTACTAAAAAAGGTGTTCTCCAAGAGTAAAGTGAAGTCAAGTAAGCTCCAACAGGAACCCCCAAAACTGACGAAAGAGAAAACGACATTGCCAAAATACTCATCACTTTTGTTCGACTTTCTGCTTTGAAATAATCACCAACGTAAGCGTTAATATTTGCAAAAACAGGTCCTCCGAAAAGCCCAGAGACAATTCTTGCAGTAAAAAGTAAAAAAGTGTTTGGAGCTAAAGAACAGGCAAAAGTTGAAATAACAAAGCCAATGATTCCATAGACAATTACTTTTTTCCGTCCTAAAATGTCTGAAAGTGAAGCAGTTAAAATTCCCGCAAAAGCTGAACTTAACGAATAACTTGAAATCAAAAGACCTCCATAAGAAGGTTCCATTTTTAGATCTTCAATTATTTCGTTAACCAACGGCACAACAAGAAGATGGTCAATTGCTAAGAGAAAACTAATTCCAAAGAGAATAAATGTTACTTTTTGAGATTTGTTCAATATTATTTTTCAAAGGGTAAACCTGAAAGGCTTAAACTTTCCTTTCAGGTTTTAAAATTTAGGCAAGATTAACTTGGTCTTGACGTGAGAAAAAGAAATTGCTTTCAATTGCTGCGTTTTCGTCTGAGTCTGAACCGTGAACAGCATTTTCGCCTTTGCTGTCTGCGTAAAGTTTACGAATTGTTCCTTCTTCTGCTTCTGCTGGGTCAGTTGCTCCGATTAAAGTTCTGTAATCTGCAACAGCATTTTCTTTTTCAAGAATAATTGGGACAACAGGTCCTGAACACATAAAATCTACTAATTCGCCGTAAAAAGGTCTTTCTTTGTGTACTTCATAAAAAGCACCAGCAACTGCTTTTGTGAGACGAGTTTTTTTCATTGCGACGACTTTGAATCCAGCTTCTTCCATCATTGCGATAATTTTTCCACAAACATTTTTCTTAACAGCATCAGGTTTGATAATTGCAAGAGTTCTGTTACTCATTTTTTTATATTTCCATATTTTTAGGTAAAAGTTTTTAGTTATTTAATTTGCATCTAAAAGTAACGAAAAAAATAGGCTCTTGAGGTTTTCAAGAGCCTATTCAAAGTCTATTTTTCTTTTGGCATTGGTAAGAGACAATCATCTCTCCAAAGACAATCAAGTTGGTCACATTCGTAACCAGCAGTTCCGAAACAATCGAAATTGCCTTCTGCAAGCTGAATTTCACGAATGATGTCAGCTTTTTTCTTACCAACAACACCTTTAATGTTGTGTTGTTTAGCAAGTTTACGTACTTCGTTGATTTTTACTTTAGCCATTTTATTTATCCTTTAATTTGTGCTATCAAATTAATTTTAATTACTTTAAAGCCCAAATTTAATTTTTTATTTTTCCTTTTGCAACTCTTGTTTTCAAAAGGAAAATCCTAACTTTGAACCTAATTTTTTTTGTAATCCAAGATTTATTTTGGTCTAATCAAATCAGCACGTTTTGCCAGAAATAAAAAAAGACACAAAAATCAGGATTTTACCGAATCTTTGTGTCCTTGATAATAAAAATTATTAAGAAAGTACGGATTGTACAGTTTCACCAATCACGGCAGGTGATTCGCAAACGTGAATTCCGGCACTTCTCATTGAAGCCATTTTTTCAGAAGCAGTTCCTTTTCCACCAGAAATAATTGCACCTGCGTGTCCCATTCTTCTTCCTGGAGGAGCTGTTTGTCCTGCAATAAAACCGACAACTGGTTTTTTAACATTTTCTTTAATGTAAGCAGCAGCTTCTTCTTCAGCAGTTCCACCAATTTCTCCAATCATAACAACTGCTTCAGTTGCGTCGTCTTCATTGAAGAGTTTGATTGCATCGATGAATTTTGTTCCGATAATTGGGTCGCCACCGATTCCGATACAAGTTGACTGACCAATTCCGAGAGCAGAAAGTTGTGCAACAGCTTCGTAAGTCAAAGTTCCAGAACGGGAAATCACACCAACAGGACCTTTTGGAGTATGAATAAATCCAGGCATAATTCCAACTTTACACTCCCCTGGAGTAATAATTCCTGGACAGTTTGGTCCGATAAGTCTTGCACCTTTTTTTTGAACGAATTCGTAAGCAGAAATCATATCGCGAACAGGAATTCCTTCTGTGATACAAACGATAAGCTCGATTCCACCTGCTGCAGATTCCATAATCGCATCAGCAGCAAAAGCCGCAGGAACAAAAATTACTGAAACATTTGCTTGAGTTTGCTTAACAGCAACGTCAATTCTATTAAAAATTGGAACTGAGTCATTCCAAGATTGTCCGCCTTTTCCAGGTGTTACACCAGCGACAACATTTGTTCCGTATTCAAGCATTTGGGTTGCGTGAAAAGTTCCTTCACCACCAGTGATTCCTTGCACTAAAATTCTTGAATTACTATTAACTAAGATACTCATATTTTTCTAAACCTTAATTTTTTCAATTAGTCGTTTTTGATTGCCGAAACAATTTTTTCAGCAGCTTCTTTGAGGGTGTCTGCAACTGCAAAATCCATTCCTGACTCGTCAAGAATTTTTGCTGCTTCAACTGCATTTGTTCCTGCAAGTCGAATCACAACGGGAACGTTAATGTCAACGCTTTTGCGTGCTTCAATAATTCCGTTTGCAACTCTATCGCAACGCACGATTCCACCAAAAATATTAATCAAAATTGCTTTAACATTTGGGTCAGAAAGAATGATTTTGAAACCATTTTTGATTGTTTCAACATTTGCTCCGCCCCCTACATCAAGGAAATTTGCTGGAGAGCTACCAGAATATTTAATGATGTCCATTGTTCCCATTGCAAGTCCAGCTCCGTTTACCATACAACCAACTTCACCATCAAGTTTGATGTAGTTCAAATTATATTTTCCAGCTTCAACTTCAAGAGGGTCTTCTTCATCAAAGTCTCTCATTTTTACAATGTCTGAGTGTCTGTAAAGTGCATTTGAATCAAAACTCATTTTCGCGTCAAGTGCAATTACATCGCCTTCCTTAGTAACGACAAGTGGATTAATTTCCATTAAAGCAGAATCAGTTGCTTCGTAGGCTTTATAAAGTGCTCCGAAAAATTTAACTGCATTTTTGAATTGAGTTCCGCTAAGCCCAAGTGAAAAGGCAAGTTTTCTTGCTTGGAAGCCTTGGAAACCGATTGCAGGGTCAATGATTTCTTTTACAATTTTTTCGGGAGTTTCTTCGGCAACTGTTTCAATTTCCATTCCACCTTCTGTAGAAACCATAAAAACATTTTGCGAAGTTGCTCTGTCTAAAACAATTCCAGCATAAAATTCTTTGTCAATATTACAACCTTCTTCGATGAGAACTTTTTTTACTACTCTTCCTTCAGGTCCTGTTTGGTGAGTTACAAGGTTCATTCCGATAATTTCACTTGCAAGTCTTTCAGCCTCTTGTGGATTCTGAGCGACTTTTACTCCGCCGCCTTTTCCTCTTCCACCAGCGTGAATTTGTGCTTTTACAACCAAAACCTCACTGCCAAGAAATTCAGCAATTGAAGGAACTTCGTCAGCCGAAAAAGCAACTCTTCCTTGTGGTACAGGCACATTATATTTTCTGAGGATTTCTTTTGCCTGATATTCGTGGATTTTCATTTTTTCCTCTATGATTATTTAAATTAATTATTTACTAGAATTACGAACTATCTTAGTTCCTGCATCTTTAAAAACTGAATCTTTTACATTTTCGATTGATGAAATAATTGCTTTTTCACCACCATTTTCCAAGAATTTAATCGCAGCCTCAATCTTTGGTCCCATACTTCCTTGAGGAAATTGACCTTCTTGCAGATATTTTTTTGCCTCTTCTAAAGTGATAGAATCAAGCTGTTTTTCGTTCTTTTCGCGAAAGTTAAGAAAAAGTTTGTCAACTCCTGTTAAAAAAATCAATTCCGAAGCATTAATTTGGTTTGCAAGTAAAGTAGCTGTTAAATCTTTGTCAATCACTGCATCAATTCCGTCCAATTTTCCGTCTTCCATCTCGTAAACAGGAATTCCACCTCCTCCTCCAGCAATAACCATCACAGAGTTTTTTATCAGAATTTCAATGATTTTTCCTTCAACAATTTTCAAAGGTTTTGGAGAGGGAACTACTCGACGAAACCCTCTTCCTTTATCTTCTTTTACAAACCAACCTTTTATTCTCTGGGCTTCGTAAGCTTCTTGTTGAGTCAAAAACTTGCCAATAAACTTTGTCGGATTTGTCAAAGAGGGATCATTTTTATCGCAAAGAACTTGTGTAACAATCGTGCAAACTTCTTTGTCAATGTTTCTTTCCGCAAGTTTATTGTGTAAAGTTTGAGCAATCATATACCCCATTCCACCTTGATTGTCAGCAACTAAAACTCCAAGCGGAATTGTTGGGACAACTTTACTTGCTTCCTCAACTCGTTGTAAATCTTGTCCAATTTGAGGTCCATTTCCGTGAATGATTACAACGTTTCTTCCAAGCTCAACAAGTTTTACAATTGATTCAATGCAAGTTCTTGTGTTCAAAAATTGCGTTGTAATGCTTCCGTCTTCGCCTTCTCGTGAAATAGCATTTCCACCAAGTGCAATTACCGATGTTTTTATATTTGTTTTTATCTTTTCTGACAAATTACATTTTCTCCACTGCTTTGATTCCAAGCAGATAAAGTGAGTTTGCAAGAGTGATTTTCACTGCTTGCAAAAGAGCAATTCTTGCTTGGATTTGTGATTCATTTTCAAGGCTCAAAACAGAGTGCCTGTCATAAAACTTGCTAAAATTCTTAGCTACCAAATAACTGTAAGAAGCAATTTTCGAAGGGTTTTGACCAATTGCAGCTTCTTTAACAATCTCAGGAAAGTTTGAAATCAAACGTAAAATTGCAACTTCTTCAGGTTCTGCTAAAAGCGAGAAGTCAACTTCCATTGGTAAATTTTTACCAAACTTTTTCAGAATTGAGCAAATTCTTGTGTGACTGTACTGCAAGTAAGTTCCTGTCATTCCCTGAAAATCAACTGATTCGGCAGGGTTGAAAAGAATTCTTTTGTTCGGGTGAACTTTCAAAATGAAAAATGAAATCGCCCCGTGCCCGATTGCTTCTGCTAATTCTTCAATTTCAGTTTCATTCATTTCAATGTTGTCAGTTCTCATTTTTTCTTTTGCAATGTTCTTCAACTCGTCCAAAAGTTTATCAGCGTCAACAACTGTTCCTTCACGAGACTTCATTTTTCCACTTGGAAGGTCAACCATTCCGTAAGAAAGGTGAAAACATTCGTCAGCCCAACCAAAGCCATACTTCTTGAGAATTTTGAAAAGAACTTGAAAGTGATACTCTTGCTCATTTCCGACAATGTAAATCATTTTGTCGAAATTTATTTTTTCGCTTCTTTCGGCTGCTGTTCCAAAATCTTGAGTGATGTAAACAGTGGTTCCATCTTTTCTAACAACTAATTTTTCGTCTAGACCTTCATTAGTCAAGTCAATCCAAATCGAAGAATCTTCTTTTTGGAAGAAAACACCTTTCTCTAAACCCTTGAGTGAAATTTCTTTTCCAAGCTTGTAAGTGTCACTTTCAAATTGTGTGTAATCGAAACTCGAACCAAGTCGTTTGTAAGTCGCATTGTAACCTTCGTAAACCCAATCACTCATTTTTTCCCAAAGAGCAATTGTTGCTTCGTCTCCGTCTTCCCATTTTTGCAAAACTTCTTGGACTTCTTCTGTAAGTTCAGGTTGTTCTTTTTCGAGTTTGGAAAATTTTACATAAAGGTCGCCGACGTAATGGTCAGGTTTCATTCCTGCTTTTTCGGGAGTATTTCCGTTTTCAAATTTTTCGTAGTAAAGCATTGATTTACAAATCTGAATTCCTCTGTCGTTGTAAAGACAAACGGTTTCAACTTCGTAACCTGCCATTTTCAAAATTCTCGAAATTGAAATTCCAAGAAAATTGTTCCGAATATGTCCAAGGTGAAGAGGTTTGTTAGTTGTTGGAGAAGAATACTCGACGAGAAATTTTTGTTTTTCCCCAAAGTCAGTAGAACCAAAACTTTCACCTTCTTCCAAAATTTGCTCAATCGCTGTTTTGAAGAATGATTCTTTTTTCAAATTAAAATTCAAAAAAGGTCCGACAGCTTTTACTTCTTCGAGAAAGTCTGTTTCGGGAAAATTTTCGGCAATCTGTGAGGCAATTTTAAAAGGTGCATTTCTAAGAATTTTGCTAAGTGGAAAGCAAGCAAAAGCAAAGTCTGAATTTTGTTCTTCAGGCGGAATTTCAAGTTTAATTTCCGACTCAAATTTTACTTCAAATGCTTTCTCAATCGCAGTCGAAATGCCTTCTTTGATTTGTTTTTTTAGTGTTTCAATGCTCATTTTTTCATCTTTTTGAGTTTCTTAAGAAAGAGGCGAAACGTAAGGAATTTTTGATTTGGAAACAACACAAAACAATGAGCAATAAACAGTGAACAATGAACAATAAATTTTGAAGATTACTTTGATGTAAGTGCTAGAGTGTTAAGGACTTCCTTTAATGACTTTACTTCCAAGTCTGCGAACTCTGAAAATTTAAAATCGCCTTTTGCGTCAATGTGAACAGTTTTGCAATTTGCATCTTTTCCTGCTTGCAAATCGTACTTGAAATCTCCAAGCATTACAGTTTCTTCCGAGTTTGCATTCCAAAGATTTAACAAGTGTTTAATTGCTGCTCCGTCAGGTTTGTGCGGCTCAAACTCTCTTCCAAGAATAAATTTCGGTTCAAAAAACTCTTCCAAATCTGTAACTCGCAAAGTGATTTCAACTCCTTCAAGTGAGTTCCTCGTTACGATTCCAAGATTTACGTTTTGATTTTTAAGAAAGGTAAGAAGCTCGAAAACGCCTTCTGCACGAATGTTGTTTTCAGCAATTTTATTTTCAAGGTCGTTTAACTTGCGGTTAATTTTGAGTTGCTCTTCTTTTGGCATTTCAGAAATTTGTTCGAGAATTGAGCCACTAACTCTCAATCCCAATTCTCTTTTGATTGCGACAAAATCGTGAATTGCAACGGTCAGAGTTCCGTCCATATCGAAAATCCAGTTTTTCATTTTGCCAATCCATTGCGTCATTTTTCACCGCCGAATTTGAAGTGTCCGCTTTTGCCACCGCTTTTTTCCAAGAGTTGAATTTCAGAAATTACCATCTCTTTGTTGACCGCTTTGCACATATCGTAAATGGTAAGACAAGCAACAGAAACAGCTGTTAAAGCTTCCATTTCAACGCCTGTTTTTCCTTCTGTTTTTGCAGTTGCCTTGACCCAAACAGCACTTTCTTTTTCGTCTAACTCGCAACTAACGTCAACTTTTGAAAGAAATAAATTGTGGCATAAAGGAATCAATTCACTTGTCTTTTTTGCTCCCATAATCCCAGAAATTTGAGCAATCGAAAGCACATCACCTTTTTTGATTTTGTTCTCTTGAATGTGCTCAAAGGCTTCTTTCCCAACAAAGATTTTACCTTGAGCAACCGCAATTCTTGAAGTCTTTTCTTTTGCAGAAACATCAACCATTGTTGCTTTACCCGAATTGTCAACGTGAGATAATTTAGACATAAATTTAAGTCCTAAAAATGTTTAATCTTTTACAAGACTTCAGGAATTACTTTGATTTCATTTTTCTCTTCGGCAATTTTTTTTGCCAAAAACATCACTACTCGCATTCTATCCCAACTTTTTAGGCAGCGAATCATTTCTTTAAAAACATTCAAGTCAACTTCTCTTTCACCTTCTGAGAAAAATGCTTTTTCAATATAGTCATAAACGAAGTCAATGTAATTTTCGTAATCTTTTTGTTCCAATTTTTCACCTAAACTTTTAATCTTTTTTATCCCGCAAAGCCAAAACCCCTAAAGCTAAAATCAAAAAACTCACAACTCCAAAAGTTGTTGTTGAAATCGGAGATTGAATTTTAATTGGTTTCTTTTGCCCAATTGTTACTCTTCCGCTTACAAGTCGGAAATCAACTTCCTTGTCAAATTCAAAACCACTTTCACCGACCAAACCGTGTTGTACAAAGAAAATGTCTGAAAATGTTTTTTTACCGTAATATTTCCTTCGGAAACACTTTAGATAAACCAAGACTCCGTCTTCCAAAACCAAAGTTTGTTGCCCGCGACAGTCAACAGCAACTCTTCCAGTCATTAATGGATTTACCGACAATAAAAAATCGCCAACAAGAATTGTGTTTTCGCTTGAATAACCATTTACAATGAAGATTTCAGGGTCATAACTCAAACCAAATCTAAAAGATTTAATTTCAGAATCCGTTGCACCTGAGATTTTGATTGGTAGAATAAACTCTTTTTCAGTCTCGTTCAAATTCAGTTTTGGGATTTCAATTCGAATCTCCGCAAGGGCAGTAAGAATTGAGCAATGAATAATGAACATCATTAAGCCAAAAGACTTTTTTTCTTTCCAAGCAAAGCACGAAAGAACACTAAAAAAGAGAAAAGTAAAATCAAAACTAACTAAACCCTTAAGTTTTGCACCTAACCAACTATTTGTAATTTTAGTGTGAAGCACAGCCTGAATCATCCTTAATTCTTGGCATTAATTCTGCGAAATTGCAAGGTCTGAAAGTCAAGTTCATTTGGTCGAGAATTATTCTTTCCATTCCAAGTCTGCAAGCTCCTGTTGAACCAGGAAGCAAAAATGCAATTGTGTGTCCAATTAGTCCTGCATCAGCTCTTGATTGTATTGTTGAAGTTCCGATTTCTTCAAAAGACAAATAGCGGAAAAGTTCGCCAAACCCTGGAATATGTTTTGTAAAAAGTGGTTTAATTGCTTCTGGAGTTACATCTCTTTGAGTTACCCCTGTTCCACCAGTAACAATCACAAATTCGATATTTCCACTTTCTGCCCAATTTTTTACTGTTGAGCGAATTGTCTCAAGGTCATCTTTTACAATCTTTCTGTCTGCAAGATTATGTCCCGCTTCTTCTAAATAACTTACAATTGAGTTGCCTGACTTGTCTGTTTCCAAAGTTCTTGAATCTGAAACTGTGAGAACTGCAACATTTGTTGGTAAAAATTGAACTTCTTTTTTCATTAAAAAACCTTTCTTGATTTCTAAAAAGCTCTTGAAATTTTAATCAAGAACTAAAAAATTATTAATTTATAAATCATTTCATTAATCATTAAATTTACACTTCTTTTTAAAAAATTAAACTGACAAATGAACTCAAAAAACAAAAAACTCGTTTTTGGAATTTTCACTTTAGTTTTTCTTTTGCTTTTTATTGAAATTGGTCTTTGGACTACGACTCTTTTTTCGACAAAAGTTGAAATGATTCTTGCAAGAGACCCAAGTGAAGTAAGTGTTTCACAAATTCCACACACTGTTGCCGATGAAATCTTAGGTTGGCGACCAAATCCCGAAGTTCCCGAACACGACGCAAAAGGTTTCCGAAACAAGGAAGTTCCAAACAAAACCTCAATTCTTGCACTTGGTGATTCGCAAACTTATGGAACAGGAGTTTCTGCCGACGAGAATTGGACTTCGCAGTTAGCAAAAATGTTAAATAAAAATGTTTATAATTTAGCTTACGGAGGTTACGGACCAGCTCAAAGCTTGGTTCTTTTGGAAGAAGGCTTAGAACTTAAACCTGAAATTGTTATTGAGGCTTTTTACTCTGGAAACGACCTTTTCGACTGTTTCTCATTTGTTTACACAAAAAATCAGCTTCAAGAGTTAAAGTCAAAAGATGAAAAAATTGTAAAACTCGTTGACTCTTTAGAGACAAATTTCCCTCTTCAAAAAGAAGTTCAAGCGATTTTTAAAAGCTTTGTAAAACAAGATTCGATTACAAAGAATATTGAAGAAACAGGATTTTCTTTCAAAGAATTTTTGGCGGAGACTTCAAAACTTTATGGAGTTTTTAGAGCTTTTAAAAGACTTTCTGAGCAAAAACAGGAAAATCTTTATTGGGAATCAATCAAAAAAGTTGAAGTAAAAAATGAAGGGAATTTGATTTTCGAAAACCCGAAAGCAAACACAATCCTAACTCCGAATTACCGACTTTTAGCTTTAAACTTAAACGATCCAAGACTTCAAGAAGGTTTGAGAATTTCACTTGAAGCGATAAAAAAACAAAAAGAGAAAGCGGAAAAAAGTGGTGCAGAGTTTTATGTCTTATTCATTCCGACTAAAGAGCTTGTTTTTCGTGATTTATTTTATGGTGGGTTTGCAAGTGTTCCGAGAAATTACTCTTGGCTAATTGAATGCGAAACCAAATTTCGTAAAACTGCCCGAAATTTCTTTGAACAAAACAGCATTAAATACATTGATTCTTTGCCTTCTCTAAAGAAATCTTTACAAAAAGGGCAAAGTCCTTATAAACAAATATCAGACGGACATCCGAATGCAATTGGTCAGAAAGCCATTGCCGAAGTTGTTTTTTCTGAACTAATTAAGCATTTTGAGAAAAATTGAAAAATGTTTACATTTCCAAACTATTTTAGAAGAAAATTAAAATATTTTTAGGATAAAAGTTATGAACGAATTATTAACCAAACAGAACTTAGAATACCAAGCAAAAACTCGTGAAATTGCTCAAAAATACATCAAACCTGTTGCTTTAGAACTTGACTTAAACCAAACTTACCCTTGGGAAATTGTAAAACACTTACAAGATGCAGGTTTAATGGGAGTTTGGATTCCGAAAGAATACGGAGGACATAGTGGCGGAGTTATGAATTTGGTTTTGATTGTTGAAGAACTTTCTCGTGCGTGCGGTGGAATCGGAGTCGGTTTTGCAGTAAATGCTCTCGGTTCTTTCCCAATTATTCTTGGTGGAACAGAAGAGCAAAAACAAAGATTTTTACCAGACGTTGCTGCAGGAAAAAAGTTAGTAGCTTTTGGACTTTCTGAAAAAAGTGCTGGAAGTGACGCAGGAAGTTTAATTTGTCGTGCTTGGAAAGATGGCGAACACTACGTTCTTGACGGCGAGAAGAAATGGAATACAAATGGAACAGCCGCTTCAACTTACACAATTTACGCTTCAACAAATCCTGAAAGAGGTGGAAGAGGAATCAGTGCTTTCATCGTTGAGAAGGGAGCTGAAGGTTTCACAATTCCAAAAGAAGAAGACAAATTGGGAATTCGTTGCATCGGAGTTGCAGAACTTCTTTTTGACAAATGTAAAATTCCTGCTGATCAACTTCTCGGCGGAACAGAAGGTCGTGGATTTATGAATGCAATGATGACTCTTGATAGAGCTCGTCCTGGAGTTGCTGCTCAAGCTCTTGGTTTGGCTCAAGGGGCTTTAGACTTAACTTTAGAATACGTTGCAACGGCGAATTTAAACGGCGAATCCGTTTCTTCCTCACAAGGAATTCAATTTATGCTTTCCGATATGGCAACTCAAATTGAAGCCGCAAGAAGACTCACTTACGCTGCTGCTCAAGCAATTGACGCAAATGCAAAAGGCGTTTCCAAACTTGCTGCAATGTCAAAACTTTTTGCAAGCGATGTTGCAATGAAAGTAACAACAATGGCAACAGAGATTTTCGGTGAACTCGGAATTATTCGTGATACAGGAATTGAAAAATACTTTAGAGATGCAAAAATTACTCAGATTTACGAAGGGACAAACCAAATCCAACGCCTTGTAATCGGAAGAACTTTACTCAAAGAAGCTGCAAGTAAGGCTTAATTTTTAACCTTTACGTTTTTAGGAAACTGCACGTTGACGATTTTTGAAGCGGTAATTTTAGGCATAATTCAAGGTTTAACTGAGTTTTTGCCAGTTAGTAGTTCTGGTCATTTTGTTCTTGGCGAATATTTTCTTGGAATCAAAGAAAGCGATGACGTTACCTTTGTGGTTTTACTCCACTTTGGTACTTTCTTAAGTGTTGTCATTTACTTTCGAGAAAGAATTTTTGAAATTCTAAATGCAATTAAACTTGGACTTTCAGGCAACATTATCCAAGTTGCAAAAGAGAACTACAAAGTAAAAGAAGCGATTTTTCTCCTCACAGCTTCAGTTCCTGCTGCTGTGATTGGACTTGCTTTTGAAGACTTTTTTGAAGAAGCATTTTCTAACCTTCTTGGAGTAAGCATTGCTTTGATGGTTACTGGAACAATTCTTTACCTTTCCGAGAAGGCAACACCTGGAACTAAAAGACTAAACTCAACAAACACATTTTTAATCGGTTGTGCTCAAGCAGCTGCTATAATTCCAGGGATTTCACGTTCAGGTTCAACAATTTGTACAGGACTTTTTCTTGGAATTAAAAAAGAGATGGCGGCAGAATTCTCTTTTTTACTCTCACTGCCCGTAATTTTGGGAGCGACAATTCTCAAAGTCGGCGGAATGATTGGAGCAAATTACACAAACCACGAATTGATTGCCTTTACAATCGGAACAATTGCCTCGTTCATTTCTGGTTACTTCGCAATCGTCTTAGTTATGGATACAATTAAAAAGAAAAAATTCTCTTATTTTAGCTACTACTGTTGGGCTGTTGGTTTATTCGGAATTGTTTACTTTGGGTTCTTTCTTCCTTAAAATTTTTATTTCTGAGACGCACAACCGTGCGTCTCTACTTGTCATTCCTGCGAATACAGGAATCCATTCTGAATTTTCCAAAAATCTGTTAAAAAAAACCCTTCTCTCGCATTTCTTCCAAAAAATTATCAAAAGGTCTTTCCTTAGAAACTCCTGCTCCAAAAATTGCAAAGTCATACTTTATCGGATCTTCGGGACAAAATTCCCTAAGTCTTGCAGTGATTTCTTCAGAGGTTTTCCAATTGTCTTGTTTTCGTGAAGTCAGGTTTAGCATTCGCGAAATTGTCGAAACGTGAGCGTCCAAAGGAATCATCAATTCGGAAGTCGGAATTTCTGACCAAATTCCAAAATCAACTTCGTCTTTTCTGACAAGCCAACGCAAAAACATTTGGATTCTCTTGCAAGCACTTCCTTTTGCAGGGTTCGGAAGCAAAGACTTAACAGTTCTTTCGATTTCTGTAATTCCTTTTGGCAAATCCAAACTATAAAATTCATCGACTAATTTTGTTTGTGCTTCTTTTGTAGTTGGCGAATTTTGGTAGTGAAAAAGAAAAGCCTCTTTGATTGAGCCGTACTTTTGAATGATTTGTTTTGTCCAATTCAGAAGCACAACGACTGTTGAACCGTGAATTGTCGAGTAAGCGAAATGGCTGAAATCTTTTAAATCTTCAAGAGTTTTTGTGGTGTCAAGTTCAGCGATTTTTTCAAAAGGACTTTCACCTAAGTAAGTACAAAGTTTGTCGCCACTTTCGAGAATTTTAGTTCTTCTTCCCATAGAAATCCAAGAAATCATAAAAGCAATTGTTTCGATGTCTCGCGGATTTTCGTAGCGTTTTGGAAATGAAATCGGGTCAGCAGGAATGAATTTTTCTGTACAGTAACGTTCGTAAAGAAAATCTAAATATTCTTTCAAATGGTCGTCGTAGTTCATTTTTTTGACTTTGTAATAAATTTTATTGGGTTAAACAGGATTGCGGACTTTATTCCGTTTATAAGCACAGAAACGGAATAAAGTCCGCAATCCTAAATTTTGATTTTTATCGATTAAAAATCTCTGCTAACTCACCGACAATTTCTGTGAAAGTGGCAAAGTTCGGCATAAAAGTTTCGTCAAATTCAACGGCTTGTTGTGTTAAATCTAAGGCTTCGAGGTAGCGTCTTTTGGAAATCAATTTTTCGATTTCAGCCTTGAGTCTTTTTGCTTCGTCGGAAGCAGGAGGTTTTTCCTCTTGATTCTGGTCTTGCTGTTGTTGGTCTTGTTGTTGCTGTTTCCGTTGTGCAATGATTTGTTGAGCTAGTTCCAAATTTCTACGAGCTTTGTTGTTTTCTTGGTTTTCTTTCAAAACCTTTTTGTAGTAATAAAGACTTTTTTCCAAAGCTTCTGTGCTTTGAGTTGTGTCGTTAATTCCTTGAGTAAGAAGAGAATTCCCGATGTTGTAAGTTGCTTTTCCTCTCAAAGTTGAGTCAGAAAGTGATTTTGCAAATTCTTCGATTGCACCTTCGAAATCGCCATTTTTGAACTTTGCTGTCCCTAAATTGTAGTGCAAGATTCCAGACTCTGGCTCACCCTCAACAGCTTCTTGAAAAAGTTTTTCTGCTTCTTGGAAATTGGCTTCTTTGAAAGCTTTAATTCCGTCATCAACCGTTCCACTTGTGGTAGCAAAAAGGTTTTGTGTGAAAATAGAGAGAAAAATTATTAGTGAAGTTTTCAATATTTTTGTTCCATATTTTTTTCAGTTTGAACTTGAAAATTAACAAAAACTTATCGTTTTGTGCAAACCAAAATCGAAGAATCACAGTTGAATAATTTTGCTTTTAAAAAATATTTATTTCTTTTAATTTTAGAATCAAATTATTTATCAATTTTTTATAGGATTTAATAAAAATGTTTAATGAAAGACAAGCATTAATAAATGCCAAAAACAACCCTTGGCAAGTCAAATACGAGTTGGATTCTTACAACTATTACTTTCAACAAGAAATGGAAGAATCAGGCAAAGAGCCGTTTCAATTAGACAAACACATTCACGGTGTTTATCCTGTTCTTGGCGAAAAATTTGAGTATTTCAAAAAAACAAGCCAAATGCTTTTCAAAATTTATGAAAAGGTAATCGCTGAAAGGCACAGAGCGTTGTGTGCAGGTGAAGACGATTTTGGGTTTTCTGAGTTTCAACAAAGACTCGCCAAAGTAAAACCAAACTCTGGAAAACTCATCAGACATATGAGGCTTGATGCAATTTACTCACCATCTCACGGAACTTTACAAATTTTGGAAAACAACCCTGAAAATCCAGGTGGAATTTGGGACAACGATTTTGCTGTTAGTTGTATGCAAAGAAATATGAGCAAAATTTATTCTGACCTTTTTGCACCTAATGGAGATTTCTCAAAAATTAATGCTGACAAGCAAAAAGAAAGATGTCTCAACTCTATCGTCTCTGCTTACGAAACTCAATTCGGTAAAAAGCCAAAAACAATTGCAGTAGGAATCTTCCCTGAAGATTACGAAGATTTCATCGCTTACACACAAGCAAATTATTTTCGTAAAAACGGTTACAACGCTATTGTTTGTGACCCTTGCAAACTTCGTTATGTTGACGGAAAAGTTTACTTTGAAGACACTCAAGTTGATGTTGTTTTCAGAGGTTGTTTGATGAGTGAAATTGAAGACCATTCCCACGAACTCGAAGATTTTGCTGCGGCTTATGAGAATCAAGATTTGTGTGTTGTTCCACCTCTTTGCGATGCTCTCGGAAACTCAAAAGCACTTTTGGCAGAAATTCCAACTAAGTACGCAAAATTATTAAATGCTTCTGAGAAAAAACTTTTAAGAGAAGTTTTTCCACAAACAACTTTAATTACAGAAGAAAACTACGACGAAATTATGTCTGACTTGATGAATACAGTTATTAAATGTTCAGAAGGTTACGGCGGTTTTGGAGTGATTGTTGGTCGCGAATCTTTTGACAAAGAATTACCAACTCTTGAAGAAATCAAAGCAACTCCTTGGGTTGCCCAAAAATACTATCCTCACGAAACAATCAAATGCCCTTACTATCACTCAGATGGAAGTGTAACAATTGAGACTGTTAACATCGTTCTTGGAAACCTCGTGATTATGGGCGAGTATTCAGGAACTCTCGTCAGAGGTTCTTTGACAAATGTCATAAACACTCATCAAGGTGCAGAAATCCTCACTTCTTTTGACCAAGGTTACATTATAAAGTAAAATTCAATTTTTAACCTCCAAGTTTAAAACTTGGAGGTTTTTTAACTCAAACACAGGCTAAACAATGTCAGATTTTTTTCAAGAAACATTAATTGGAATACTCACAAGTCCATTTTTTCAAGGACTTTTTATTGGTCTATGTTTAGCTCTTTTCATTTTTGTTAAAGATTTTATCAAATTGAGAAATACCAAAAAAGAAACTCAAAAATTTAAAGACCATCTTCAAACAAAATTTGAACTTGAAACAGATGCAAACGTAAGCCTCAAACAAGAACTTGATAGGCTAAAAAGTGACAATGAGAATTTACAAACAACCGTTCGCTCACTCTCACAAAAACCTGACAAACAAGATTTGAAACAACTTTATGCCTTCCAAAGAGCGATTGATCTTTTGCTTGAAAGAAATTCAGGTTTGATTCCAACTTGGCAAAGCACTGTGAAAGAAGCCGAAGAAGAAGTTGAAAAATCTCAATCAGGTGAATTGCCACTCCTTAGCAAATTCTCAAAACATTCATTTTGGGAAAGATTAAAACCTTAGAAACTACTATTTCAAAGATTCCTCAAAAGGGATTTTTAATTTTTCTAAAATTTTCTGTGCGTTCAAAACTCCCCAATAATTTGCTTCTTCAAAAATTGAAATTCCACTTAAGTCCGAATGTGCAAAATAAATTTTACCTTTAGGTTCGGCGAGTTTTTGAATTTTGGGATTCCAAACAAAGTCAACTTTTGGGCGAATCATTCCGTGTCCCCAAATCATCACATCAATTTTTGTAACGAGTTTTTCGATTTCAGGGTGAGCTTTTTGCAAATCTTTAAGAATTATTTCTTTCCAATCTTCCCAAGAATTCTTTTCAATTTTTATTCTCTCTGACTTTCCTTTCAAAAAAGGCAAGTAGTAAGTCAAGACGCTTGAAATCGCTTTGTTTGGCTTTGTTTGGTGAGTTGCAATTACGTAACCTAAAGAATCGCTTTGAAAAATTACGTTATCCCAAGAAGGTTTCACTCCTGAGTTTTGCGGAATTTCTTTCACACTCAAGTTTGCGACAAGCCAAGAAGAGTAGTCGAAAGAATTAACTTCTTCTGGTTTTTCGGGCAACAAATACTTTACAACAAATTTCGGCAAAGCAAGAACCACAAAATCACTTTCAACTTGAGTTACTTGTTTGGTTTGTGTGTTTAAAAACTTCAAAAACACTTTCGATTCCTTTTCCTCAATTTGAAACAAAAGTTCATTTTTTGAAAGATTTGGTGAAAGTCTTTCAGCAAAATTTTTAACAAACCAGCCGTTTCCTTCTGCCCAAGTAAGTTGACTTCCTTCGTCTGAGTAACCGCTTCTTCCCGTTCGACTTGCGTAGTAATGAATTCCTGCCCAAGCGGAGACGTTTTCGATTGTTCCTCCGTAATCATCTCGCATTCCGTAGTTCACGAACCAAATTAATCTTTCAGAATTGAGGTTCTTTGAAGCCAAAAACTCTGCCATCGAAATTTTGTCGAGTTTCAGAATTTCTGGGTTTTGGCTACTAAACCGAAGTGGAATAGCAAAAGCCTTTTTCCCTTCCTCATCGCGAAAGTCTTGGAATTTTTTTATGATTTTTTGAAATTTCAAGTACTGTTTCAAATCTTCTTTAGAAGCTCTTTCAAATGGGAAAATTCCTTCTTGCCACTTCCCGTTAATCCAGAGTCTTTCGGTTGGATTTCGAGTCAAAAACTCTTTTTTGTAAATCGGAATTCCTTCGACGGTGTAAGATTCGATTGCTCCAAAATCTTCGAGAATTTCGACGACTGCTTTTGATTCTTTAGTCGGCAAAGGCAAGTAGTGAGCTCCCCAAGGAAATTCGGAAATTTCATTTTTGCCCGAAGCAGAATTTCCCCCAAAATGATTTTCAAGTTCAAAGATATGAAAATCATTGAAGCCTGATTTTTGGAATTTCCAACCTGCTGAGAGTCCAGAAATCCCGCTTCCAATAATTGCAACTTGTGTTTTTAGAAATTTTGTTGGGGTTTGATTTTGGATTCCACTTCGCAAAAGGTGTCCGAAACTTTTGGACACTCCGACAATTTTGCCTGTGATTTCGTGTTGTTCTGTAAAAAAATCAGGAAATGAAAATTGGCTTGCAAGAAGAGCAGAAAAAGATGTTCTGAAAAAATCTCGGCGGTTTTGCATTTTACGAAATTTACTTTCTCATTTTGCGAATCAAAGCCACCAAAGACCAAATTTCTTGTTCGTTTAATTTTGCTCCGTAATCGGGCATTTTCCCTCTTCCTCTTTGAATCACTTTAAAAATGTCATTGCCAGAAAGAGATTCGTGAAGTTTAGAATCTTGAAGATTTTTCGCTTTTGGGAAAAGTGGTTCGCCTGTTGGCAAGTGGCAACGGCTACAATTTTTTTGGAAAATTTCTGTAGGATTTATTTTTGCAGAGAACTCTACTTTTTCACCTAAAGTTTTGAGGTAACGCTTTACAACTTTTTCTGCTTTATTTTTGTCTGAGTCAATAATTTCAGAATGTTTGGAATCCTCAGTAAGAAAATTTACTAATTCAGTTTCACTTTTGGAGCGTTGCCATTTTAAGGTTGTAAAGTCAACTTTTGATTTTTCGGTTGGTTTTCCTTCAAGCGAATGACAGGCAGTGCAATCTGAACTGTAGATTTTTTTTGCAGATTGTGCGTGAAGATTTGTAGTGAATAAAACTAGAAATGATGTGATTAAACTTAAAATAAGCAAAATAATTCCTTTGAGTTCTCTTTTAAAAGCTAAAGGCAAGTCGGGTTCAAAACAAGAAAAAATTTGGTTAGTCTTTTTAAAAGTATGAATCTTTTGTTTCTATAATTTTTACGATTTGTAAAATCTTCAAAAAAATCTAATTTTTATTCGTTTGATTCTACTTTCTTGTTTAAATTAGGCTTCTCAAAAATTCTAACAAGAGAATGTAATTTTTAATGAAAAATATTTTCCTTTTTACCGTCTTATCTTTTTTCCTAATTCAGAATGAACTTTCTGCAACTTCACTTCTTTTACAAAGTGGACTTGGTGAGATAAACTATTCGGCAAACGTTCGTTCCGCTGGAATGGGTGGAACAAGCATTTCTATTTACGATTCTTACAATTTAAATCGATTCAATCCTGCTTCTTGGACAGGTGCAAAAAATGCGAGATTTTCCGCAGAAGTTATGGGAAAAACTACTTCTGTTTCAGGGAATTCTTCAGGTTCCTTGAAGTCAGGAACTTTCAACGGTTTGAGTTTTGGTGTTCCAATTAAAAATAGAGTTTTTCTTGGAATCGCTCTTACTCCTTACTCTGATTACGGTTTTGAAGCAACTGCAACAGGAGCTCAAACAATCTCAATCGGAGATTCAACTGAGATTTACGACTTCACAGAGAAAATCAGTGAAACAGGTGGCTTAAGCAACGTTCTTCTGGGAACTGGAGTTAGAGTGAACCAATATTTATCTTTGGGCTTTAAGGCTGATTTTTTAATTGGCAAATTGCGTGAAGAACGAACTGTAAATTACGACAGCATTAGTTCTGTTGGAACAATCGCAGACTTTTCAAGGTCAGTTGAAGCAAAGATGAAAGGTTTGAATTTATCTTTCGGTGCTTTGGTTTCACCAACAAAAGAACTTTCCGTTGGTTTAACTTACGGACTTGGAAATACAATTGACTACGAAATCGAAAGATTTTTTGATTACGACGAGTACTATAACGAAGACGAAAGACCAACACGAATTGACACTCTTGAGCTAAAAATTCCTGCTTCGATTGGAGTTGGAGTTTCCTACAAAGTGTTACCAAGATTGCTTCTCGCAGCTGAGTACTCAAAACAAAACTGGAACAATTTTAAAATTGTTGGCTCAGAAAATAACTCACAAGTTAGGTACTTAAACAGCCAAAGATTCAAGTTTGGAGGCGAATTAAGCCACAATCCAAGATACGATGCAAAAATTTGGGATAAGTTCAAATACAGATTTGGCTTTAATTTTGCCAAACTTTACCAAACAGATTTAAAAGGTAACAGTATTAACGAGTACCTTGTTTCATTAGGTGTTGGATTTCCTTTCATTTACAGTTCAGGCTCAACCCAACTTGATGCGGCTTTTGAATTTGGAAAAAGAGGAAGCACTTCGAAAAATGAAATTTCAGAGACACTTTATAAATTCACAATCGGAATTACGGGTCTCGAAACTTGGTTCGTAAATCGTAGAAGAAAATAAAATCAGAGGTTAAAATTATGTTTACCAAAAAACTCAGAATTTCTGCTTTAGCATTAAGCATTATGATTTCCACATTCTCTGTTGCTTTTGGGCAATATACAGAATTACAAAAATTACAAAGTTTTGCTAATCAGTACATCAAAAATAAAAACTACGAGACAGCAAAAGAAAAACTTTACACAATGTTTGCACTTGCTAACAGCGATTCAACCCAAGATAAAACTGGAAAAATTTACCCTTGGATGGTAAAAAAGATGGTTTTCATTTTTGGAACTGTTGAAAGCAATCCTGACAGTGTCATTCACTACTGTCAAATTGGAATTGATAAATCAGGTAGCGATGATTACCTCTATTCGCAAATGGCTTACTATCTCGGAATTCAAGGTAAAAACAGAGAAGCTGCAGAAGCGTACACAAAAGCCTTAGAAACTGCTGACCAATCTAAACCTACAAGAATTGCTGATACTTACAGAAGAATCTCAGACATTTACTTTAGTCTTTACGAAGAAGAAGAAAACCAAGAAGACTTGATGAAGTCAATTGAAACTATTGAAATGGCTTGTGAGCTTGACTCAGAAAACCAAGAATACAAAAATATTAGAGACGGAAGAAGAAGCCTTCTTGACCCAACTGAATTAATTGCAAAACTTGAAGAACAACTTGCAACAGAACCTGACAATCTTAAAGCTAAAAAAGACATTGTAGGACTTTACAGACAACAAGGTGAAGACGGAAAAGCTAAACCTTACTTAGATGATGTTTTGGAAGCTGAGCCTGAAAATATTCCGATGTTAGAGTACAGAGCTAAAATTAGTGTAAGTTCAGGAAGCCATTCACAAGCTCTCAAAGATTACAAGAAAATCAATGAAGTAACTCCTGAAAATATTAACTCTGCAATTGAAATAGCACGAATCTACAAAGACAACTTAAACAACAACGATCAAGCAAGAAGTTGGGCTTGGAAAGTCGTCAATTCAGGAAAACAAACTCAAAAAGGTTACTACATTCTTGGTCAAATCTTTGAAGATATTGCACAAAGCTGTGTTGATTCGAAAGGTGGATTTGAAAAACTTGATTTGAATGATAGGCTTGTTTACCACATCGCTTACGTTTGTTTTAAAAAAGGCGGCGGAAACGGAAAATCTAAAGCAAACTCACTTAAAGAAATCACTGTTACCAAAAGCCAAAAATTTATGGACGGAAAAACAAACTTCCCCAAAACAGCTTGTTATTCTTGGATAAAACCTGATATGCCAGAAGTAAAATGGATGCAAGAAGATTGGGGCAAAATTTAAGAAGAATAATTTTTTAGACTTAAGGCAGTTCAACTAATGAACTGCCTTTTTTGTTTTTAAGAATTTTATGGAAAAAGAAAAAACAATCTCATTCCAAATTAACAAATTCGCCGAAACTCAAAACTTTCGCGATTTTCTTGTCTCGAAGTACAGAGCTTTCAAGAAAGTTTCTGTTGAGCAAGTCTTTGCAGAAAAAAGGTTTGAAATTAACGGTAAACTCGCTAACGAAAAGACGGTTGTAACTTCTGGCGACATTTTGACTTTTAGGCATTCATCAAAATTTGAGCTTTCACCAGAACCTGAATTCAGAGTGATTTTTGAAGACGAAAATATTCTCGTAATTTCCAAAGACAACTGTGTTCCCGTTACGCCGATTTCTTTTGTTTACTTTAACTCACTTGTGATTTTCCTTCGCGAAGAATTTCAAAACCCTGAACTTTCTCCAGTCAACAGACTTGACATCGAAACGACAGGAGTTATGATTTTTTCAAAAAAAAAGAATTTCACAAAACGACTCACAAAAATTTTCGAGAAAAGAAAAATCTATAAAGAATACTTTTGTGTAGTTTTTGGAAAAGCCAATTTTTCTGAAAAATTAGTCAAAGGCGAACTTGTCAGAGATTCAGAAAGCAAGATTTTTACGAAGTTCAAATTACTTGAAAATGAAACTCCAAACTCTGAAACAAACTTTACTCTACTCAACTCTGAGGAAAAACCTAAAGCTCAAAAAATATTTCAATTCTACGAAGAGGGAAATTTTTCCTACCTAAAAGCAATTCCTAAAACAGGCAAGACTAACCAAATTCGGATTCACTCAAGTTCTCTTAGTTTACCGATTGTTGGCGACAAAAAGTATTTTCCTGACGAAAAAGTTTACCTTGATTGGTTTGAGAATGATTTTACAGAAGAAGTCCAAAGCAAACTTTTGACCAAAAGACAACTTCTTCACTGTTACAAGAATGAATTTGTTCACCCAATTACAAAAGAATTAATTTCGTGTACCTCAGAGCCAAAAGAAAATTCTTAGGAACTATTCTCAACTCTTCTTAAATTTCACAAAATTTTCAGAAAAGGTAAAAATAATGTTTGTAGTAATTCTCAGAATAATGATTCTTTTCCCAATTTTATTTTATTTCACACCTGCTTTCGACATCATTAACCAAGAACTTGATTTTGTCTGGAAAATTTTTCTTTACGGATTCTTAATCCTCTTTGAACTTTGGGCAATAATCGTAATCGTTAGAGACACACAACTTCGTAAGCAATTCAAAGCAGAGCAAAATGCCGAAGAAGATTAAGATTGCCGGAGCTGGACTTTCAGGTTTAACCGCTGGAATGGTTCTTGCAAAAGAAGGGCGAGAAGTCGAAATCCACGAGCTCACAAATTCAATCGGAAACAGATTCGGCGACGATTTTCAAGGACTCGAAAACTGGACCAAAAAAATTGACGTAATCGAACAATTCCAATCTCTCGGAATCCCAACAGATTTTGAATTTTTTCCCACAAAAGAACTTTCGGTAATTTCACCAAAGGGAAAAATTTATTCCTTTTCTTCAAGACGAAATTTCTACTACTTAATCAGACGCGGAAAACAAAACGGAAGACTTGACAGCACATTTTTTGAAAAAGCAAAAAACTTTGGTGCAAAAGTGATTTTTAATTCAAAATTGCCGTCTAACGAAATGGACATTGACGCAACAGGTCCGAAAGTAACAAGTGCAATGGCTTTCGGTTTCACTTTTAAAACAGACAAAAAATCGCGAAATTTTATGATTCTTGACAACGATTTAGCTCCGAAAGGTTACGCTTACTGTTTGACTCGCGAAGGTTGGGGAACAGTCGCAACCGCTTTTTACGGAAATTACCAAAAAGGCAAAATTTACCTTGAAAAGACTTTGCAGAGATTTAAAGAAATTCTTGGTTTGCCTCACGAAGAATTGCATTACTTTGCTTGTCGTGGAAGTTACTTTCCAACACAAACTTTGAAGCGAAACAAAACTTTGCTCGTTGGCGAAAGTGGAGGTTTGCAAGACTACCTTTTGGGTTTTGGACTTCGTTACGCAATTCTTTCGGGTTACTTTGCTGCTCAAAGCATTTTGCAAAACAAAGACTTTGATAAACTTTGGAAACGCGAATTTCAGAAACCTTTGAATGCTTCTTTAGTAAATAGATTTGCTTTTGAAAAATTTAGGAATGAAGATTTTGAAAAGGTTTTGCCAAACATCGGAAGCGAAGAAAGTTTGCACAAATTTTTAACAAAAGTTTACAACTTGGGTTTAGCAACAAGTTTTGCTTTCCCGATAATTAAATGGAAACTAAAAGACAGATTTACAAAATTTGAACAAGATTTAATTTAGGAACTTGATGGAAACAATTCAGGAACTTTTCAGACAAGGCGGAATAATGATGTATCCGCTACTTTTTTCTTCGATTTTAGCTTTGGCTGTTTCGATTGAAAAATTTCTCACACTCAAAACATCAAAAATAATCGACCCGAAAATTCTTTCAGTTTTAGATGCAATAAAATCAAACGAAGACATTAATGTTGCCAAAAATGTTTGTAAGTCAAACTTAGGCGTTTTTTCAAACATTGTTTTAGTAGCTTTGGAATATAGGGAAGAATCTCAAGAACAAATCCGCCAAATCCTCAACGACCAAGGAAGGCAAGAAGTTCGCGTTCTTGAGTCAAGACTTGGAATTTTAGAAACAATTTCGGGAATTGCTCCACTTCTTGGACTTCTCGGAACAGTTCTTGGAATGATTCAAGTTTTTAAAGTGATTGCTGAAAAAGGCTTGGGAAATCCAGCTTTGCTTTCAGGAGGAATTTCTGAGGCTTTAGTAACAACAGCCGTTGGACTTGTAATTGGAATTTTGGCTCTAATTTCCTTCAACTACTTCGACAACAAAGCAAATTCAATAATTCTCGACATCGAAAAATACTCAACTGAACTGGTTTTAAAACTCTCGAAACTCTAAGGGAGAAAGGAGTCAGGAGTCAGAATGAAAATTTCACAAGCGAAATTTCTATTCGTCATTATTCATTAATCATTAGACTTGTAGAGTTCGCAAATTGCTTTGGCTCTTTCAAAAATTTCATCTTGAAGCGATTTTGGTTCTAAAATCTTAATTCTATCTCCGTAAGAAATTACCCAATATTTCAAAAGTTCCGTGTTTGGAACTAAGTAAGTGAAGACAAATCCGTCTTTCATTTCCTCGTCGCGAAAATACCCGTAACGGAATCTGATTCGTACTTCATCTGCTGTGTCTTTCCTGACCAAAAGTTTAACCTCAGTTGAATTAAGTCTGTCCAAATTTTGAAGTTCCTTAACGTACCTGCTTGGAATAAATTTTTCACGAGGTTTAAAAGAATGACCTGTAAGTAAAAGTGTTTTAATTCTGTCCATTCGGAAATCACGAAAATCCTTTCGGGTTTGACAGTAAGCAATTAAATGCCAAGCTCCTCCATAATAGACAATTCCTGAAGGTTCGATGTAACGCTTTGAAAGTATATCGCGAGATTGGGTGTAGTATTCGATTTGCAAAACTTTGTTGTTAGCTATTCCTTCTTGAACGTCTGAATGCACTTTATTGTCGTATTTTCTGTCAACTCCGATTCCGATTGCGAGATGTGTAGCAGTTCTGATTTTTTCGATGTAGTCTTTGGTTTCTTCGGGTAAAACTGAACGGATTTTTGCGTGTGCGGAAATTATCGGCTTGTGTAAAGAAGGGTCAGTTGCTTTCATCGCAAATTCTCCACCAAGGAAAAGTGCCGAAGCTTCTTCCGTTGTAAACATCAAAGGTGGCAAGTGATAACCTTCGATTAAACTGTAACCTTCTCCAGAATTTGAGACAATCGGAACTCCAGCTTCGTCAAGAGTTTGAATGTCTCTGTAAATCGTTCTGACACTTACGTCAAAGTAGTCTGCGATTTCGTGGGCTGAGATTGTTTTTTTGCTCTGAAGCAATAAAATTGTACCCATTAACCTGTCAATTTTATGCATTTCTGACTCTTGATTTTTTCTAAGATACTTAAAGTAATTTTGTCTTAAGGTTTGCTAAAGTTCCTAATTTAAAAATACTTAATCAAAATACAACGCAATTAATTCATTTGAGCTATTAAGAAAATCCATTTTTTTATACAGAATAAATTGTTAGATTTGAACTTCATTAGATTTTTAATAAGGTAGCAATAGTTTTGGATAGACTTTCACGAGTAGATGGAAATCAATCAATTCAGCCGATGCACATCTTTTTAGTTGTCGTACTTTTGTCGGTTGTCTTTGGACTCCTTTTTATAATCCTTAAATTCGATACCACAATTGTAATAGCCGTAGCAATCGGTATTGCAATCGTTGTATTCTCATTTGTAGAGCCTAAATACGCTATTTTTATTTTGATTTTTTCGATGCTTTTGTCGCCTGAATACGGACAAAGGTCAACGGAAGGAAGTGGTGCGACTTTACGCCTTGAAGATTTCTTCCTTTCCATTATCACGTTCATTTGGTTCCTAAAAATGGCACTCAAAAAAGATTTAGGGCTAATTCTCAAAACGAATCTTAATGGTCCTATTTTCATTTATATTGCGATGTGTTGTCTTTCCACTCTTTGGGGAATGATTGGAGGAAGAGTAAACCCCACAACAGGAACTCTGCACGTAATTAAGTACTTACAGTACTACGTTATGTTTTTTATGATTATCAATAACATTGACTCCAAGCAGACTTTGCGGCAATTTATGACAGTGATGTTTATTACAGCTTTCATTGTTGCAATAGTTGCACTTGCCCAAATCCCTGGCGGAGAGAGAATTTCAGCTCCTTTTGAAGGAAGCGAAGGTGGAGAACCAAACACTCTTGGAGGTTATTTGACGCTAATGCTTGGACCTGCGATTGCACTTTTCCTTTTCTCTCCAAATGCTTTATTTCGAGCAATTTTTGCAGGATTATCAGGTTTACTAATGATTCCTTTGCTTTACAGTCAATCTCGTTCTTCTTGGGTTGCTTTTGGAGTAATGTATCTTGTAATGCTTATCGTTTCAACTCGAAGGTCTGTTCTTTTTGTTGGCTTAATTGCTGGAATAGTAATTTTGCCTTTAATTGCACCTTCAAGCGTAATTGACAGATTCCAATACACTTTTAGTGGTCAAGAAGAAACTCTTGATGTTGAAAGAGCTCAGTTAGGAGAGCTAACTTTAGATGCTTCGACTTCAGAAAGATTTGACGCTTGGAAAAGAGTTTGGAATGACCTTCCGAAACACCCGTTCATTGGCTTTGGAATTACAGGTTGGAAATTTTTAGATGCCCAGTACGCAAAAGTAATAATTGAAACAGGAGTTTTCGGACTGATATTTTTCCTGTATTTAAAGTTTGTAGTTCTCAAAAACCTTTGGTCTGTTTATAGACGTGATGACTACGAAGATTGGATTTTTAGAGGACTTTCTCTTGGAGCATTTTGTGCGACTTTTGGAATGTTAGCACACGCATTTGGTGCGAATACTTTTATCATTGTAAGAATTATGGAACCGTTTTGGCTTCTTGTTGGAATGGTAATGATGGTACCTGAAATGATTTCTTCTGATAAAGTAATTATCGAAAAATACAAACCTGTTGGTTTTACAAAAACAAGCGAACTAACTTAAGGAATGGAATGAAATTATCTGAAAAACTACTTTGGGGAACTACTTCGATTTTAATGTTTATTTCTATCTACCTTGTTTTTGTTTACGCTCCAGTGGAAAAATCAATGGGAATTGTTCAAAAGATATTTTATTTCCACGTTTCATCTGCTTGGATTGGCGGTTTAGCTTTTTTTGTGGTTTTTGTTTGTAGTATTTGGGGTTTGATAAAACAAAATAGAACTTCTGATATTTTAGCTCAAGGCTCAGCAGAAATAGGGTTACTTTTTACAACAATTGTTTTGATTACAGGTCCAATTTGGGCAAAACCTGTTTGGTTAACTTGGTGGGTTTGGGATGCAAGATTAACTTTAACTTTAGTAGTTTGGTTAATTTATTTGGGTTACGTAATGCTTCGTTATTACCTTCCAAACAATGCTTCAAAATCGAACCTTCTTTCAGTTGTTGCAATTATCGGCTTTATAGCAATTCCTATAAATTATATGGCAATTCGTTGGTGGAGAACACAACATCCTTCTCCTGTCATTGGTGGAGGAGAAAACTCAGGACTTTCACCTGAAATGCGAACAGTATTTTTTACTTGTTTGTTCACTTTCACCTCGCTCTACCTTTTATTACTCAACCGAAGAATGGTAATTGAGAAAACAAAAGATGAGGTTGATTATCTTTTCAAACTATTAAACTCAAGATAATTTGTGGGAATAAAGTGAAAAAAATAGCTACTCTTTGCTTACTAATTTTTGCTTTTTTTTCTGAATCCAAAGCACAAGAGCTTGGTTTTGGATTCGGTTGGGTAAACTTAGGTGAACCTCAAAAAGAAATTGCCGAAGGAGAGGAAAAACCAAAAGAAATTGGACCAGGTTTTGGTTTCCGTGGTTATTACACTCGCCCGATTACAGATTTTCTCTCATTCAGACCTGAATTTGCTTACAACTTTCAAGATAATATTTTAGTTGATTACGAAGTTCTTACTCTTTCTTCAAATTTTCTTTTTACCTACGGAAGTTTTGATTTCAAAGTTTATGCTGGAGGCGGAATCGGTTACGATTGGGTTCGAGAAAAACAAGTTTTTGAAAGGAAAAAAACCGATGGTCATTATAATTGGGATATTGTTGCAGGTTTTCAATTTCCTTTTTTACCACAACTTCAATTTTTCCTTGAGCCACGTTATACACAAGTTTTAGGCAAAGTAAAGATAGATGAAGAATTTATCCCTGGAATGAACAAAGTTGAGATTTACGGTGGATTTATGATTGGACTTTAATTTTTTAATAATTCAAAATTTGGAGATTACAAAAATGAAAAAATTAGCACTACTTACTGTTGGAGTTTTAGGACTCGGACTTTCTTCTGTGCAAGCACAAGAAATTGGATTCGGAGTTGGTTGGCAAAGATTTGGCGAACCTTCTGTAGAAGAAGCTGCTGCTGCAGGTGGTAAAATTGAAAACCTTGGAAATGGTTTTGGGTTTCGGGCTCATTACAGCCAATCAATTATGCCACTCTTTAGTATTAGACCAGAATTTGCTTACAGCACTGTAACAAAAGATAAAGTTGATTACACTGTAAAAAATGTAACTGCCAACTTGATACTTAGTTTGCCTATCCCAATTCTTTCTGTTTATGGTGGAGCTGGAATCGGTTACGATTGGACAAGTGCAGATTATGAAGGGGCAGAAACAAGTGGTAATTTAAACTGGGATATTCTCGCTGGTGCAAAGATGTCTTTACTTCCTTTTGTTGGACTT
>QQUF01000006.1 GCA_008501735.1 Calditrichota bacterium
AATTTTTTGGGTAAATTAGTAGTAAAAACTCTATAACCTTCATCAAGTTTGTCAACTTGCACACCAAGAAACTTTAAGGCTTGGACAACAAAATCATTTACCGTTTTGACATTTCCGATAGCTAAGTCAGTTTCTTTTAAATCGGCTTCAATTTCATCAGCTTTTATTGAGTGTTGTGCAAAAATGCTTCTTGAAAGAGTTTCTCTTTTTTGAGCTTTTTGGTAAGCATTTGTAACTTCGAGTTCTTTTTTTGCAATTATGTCAGTTGATTCGCCGAAGTCCAATTTTATTTGTTGAGTCGAAATTTTAGGCTCTGGTTGAAGCAAAACAGCATTCAGAACAGCGTCTAAAATGGACTTACTATTTTCAGGAAAAGGAACTGCAATTCCTGTTGTTCTACGAATTTCACGAGCTTTTCTAATCAAGACTTTTAAGACAACTCCATCAATTGGATTATTTTTCCCATAAAGTAGCATTATTTTTACTGTTGGACTATTTTGTCCATAACGGTCAATTCTACCTTCACGCTGTTCAAGTTTATTTGGGTTCCAAGGTAAATCGTAGTGAAGAATAGCTGTAAAAGATTCTTGCAGATTTATTCCTTCACTTAGGCAGGAAGTTGCAATTAGAACTCTTTTGGGAGAATTTCCCATTTCGGCAATAATTTCTTTTCTTTGCTCATCGTGAATTTCACCGGTTACAATTTCTACTGAAATATTTTTATAATCTTTTGCCAATTCTTTTTTTAAAAGGTCTCCGAGATAATTCGCTGTCGCAATGTAACGACAAAAGATTATCGGATTAAATCCTTGCTTAAGCCATTTTAGAGTTAATGCATAAGCTTCTTGAGCTTTTTTGTCATCTCTAAGGTTTTTGAGGTTTTCAAATTTATCTGCTAAATTTTTTAGAGTTCGACTTTGTAAATCTGTAATTTTTAATTTTTCGATTAATTGAGTTGGAGCAGTATCAGATTCATTTCCAAAATCATCGTCAAGAACAGGATTCGATTCATTTTCGTCGGTTAAGAAATTCTCGTCATCAATATAATTTCCAGCCTTTTTTCTTAGCATTTCGACTCCAGCGGCAGGACTTGAAATTACTCCACGAAGCAAAGCTAAAGCAGACCAATATTTTAGCCTTTTTGAAAATTTACTTTCTTCTCCGGATTTAGTTAACCCCTTTGCAAAATTAAGGACTTCTGCAAAAAGGTTTTCGTAATTAGGTGAAAGTGTGTAAGAAAGTTCCTCAGCAATTCTTTTAGGAAAAGGAGTTTCTTCGTTCATCCATTTTTCAACGTCAGCTCTTCTTCTTTGGACAAAATGATTTGCTAATTCTTTTCTATTTTCGTCGGTCGTTACTGAAATTTCAACATTTTCAAATTTTGGTTTCAAAAGTCCGAGTAAAGATTGAAATTCTTCTTGTTTCCCACTGTGAGGAGTTGCGGAAATAAGAATTAAGTTTTGGTTTGCATTTTTGGAGATTTGGTGTAAAAGATGGTAACGTTGTTGTTGAGCTATTGAAGCTCCGGAAGGTTTTGCACAAGTGTGTGCTTCATCAACGATTACAAGTTCAGGGCAACTTTGAGTAAAAATTTGTTTTCTTCTCTCAGATTTTATGTAATCGATAGAAATAATTTGAAAAGGAAAGAATTGATGGACATTTCTATCGTCTTGAATTTGTCTTTCCAATTTTGCTACAGTACTTGAGCGAATAATTTCGGCTTCAATTGAGAATTTATTTTTAAGCTCTTCTTTCCATTGTTCGCATAAGTGTGGAAGACAAATCACTGCAAGAGATTTAATTTCTCCTCTATCCAAAAGCTCCCTTGCGATTAATAGTGCTTCAATTGTTTTTCCAACTCCAACGTCATCAGCAATTAAAAGCCGAATAGGATTTTGCTTAAGAGCCATAATCAATGGAAGCATTTGATAAGAACGAGGTCTGAAGGAAAGTCTTGCGAGAGAGCGAAAAGGTCCTGCGGCATTTCTAAAGGAAAGTTTAGAGGCATTAAACAAAATTTTAGCTGATTCAAAATCACCCAAATTTTCGCCTGTAGGATTTGGAAATTCGGTTGAAGTTGGGATTTCGGCTTGGAATTGTAACGGAATATAAATTCCTGTAATTTCTTCTTCGGCTCCTCCAAGTGGTTTAATAATTATGATTTCAGAATCTGTAGAAGGTAAAATTACCCAATTTCTTTTTCTAAATTTTACTAAAGCACCTGGCTTAAATTCTCTGTTCATTTTTTATTCTTAATTTTAAATTAATTTTGGGTTTTCCACAAGAGTAGTCATTACAAAAATTAATTCCTAACAATTTTAAAAATATCAGGTCTTGATTTTACAAAACTTTCCAATGAATCTTTGTAGTTCCAAGTAAGTACTTGGAAACCATTGTCTTTTAAAACTTGTCTTTTGTTTTTGTCATCTTTTTTAATTTCGGTTTTGTCGTGAGGAGTTCCGTCACAAAAAATTACAATATTTGGTTTATATAGGAAATCAGGTCTAACAAAAAGGTTCGGTATTTTTGGTTGAGCTAAGTCAGGTAACTTTATGTTGTTTTTATAAAGGTATTTCAAAAATTTATCTTCTGTTTGTGAGTTTGGGTCTCTTGCATTTTGTAATTGTTCGTACTGCTCTTCATAGTTGGCAAAAGCTTTGTTAGAAACTATTTCAATTTGGCAATCCATTAGTTTCTGAAGAGCGTCTTTGATTAATCGTCTGTCAATTTCTTTATGGTGTCTTTGGTTGTAGTAAGAAAGTAAATCTTTATAAGTCGCAGGTAATAGTTTATTAATATCTTCTACTTCATTGTTGTTTTCATAAAAACAAATTTCGTAGGCTTGTTTAATAATTCTTTTGAAATTATCAACTTCAAAAATTAGTTGAGAAAGAATTCCCAGACTTCCTTCTGACGCTTCGTAAATAAAAATATTTGGTTGTTCTTTATCTCCCATTAAAACAACACCAATTTCATTTGACTCAACTTGAAACACACTTTCGATAGCTCTTTTTAGAGCGTATTGTAAAGTAATTACACCAGAAGTAGTAAGTGCCAATGCTTTTACAGGTTGTATGTAAAGTGCATTTGAAGTATCGCTTGTAATAAGTTTTACTCTTTTGATAGTATCTTTTTTCTCAGGATTCTCCTCTTGTTTCTTAGATTGCCAAAACCCTGTTCTTAAGTCTAAAGCAAATCCTTCTTCTTTTCCTGCTCTCCATTTGTTATTCAAATGATAAATCTTAGCTGGTTGAATTAAGTGAATGTTTAGGAGTTTATCGCCATTACTTAAAATATGACTTTCTGTTGTTTTATCCATTCCTCCTGGGATAGAAAAGTAAGTTTGTATATCAAAACCTTGTGAGGTTCTTTCTTCCTCAGCACAAGAAATTCTTTCAGTTTGAATTGCTCTTGTTTCTGACATTTCTAAAATGTTAAAAAGGAAATCTCGATTTGAATCATTATCAAGTTTAGTTTGTAAGATTGGGTCAACCTCTTTTTCGTAATCAATTCCTTCCATTAATAAACTTGAATTCTTGCTAATTTTAACTTTTGTTAATTTATTTTCAGCTTCACTCAAAATTAATTGGTTAATTCGAAATTTAGAGCCGTTGTGGTAAATTAAATTATTCGGACCGAATTCCCTTAAGGCAAGAAACCTTCCTCTGGAAATAAATTCTCCGCCAGACTTAGAATTTTCTACAAAAATCCTAAGTGGTAATCTTGTAAAATTATAACCTGGTAAAAATCCTTCGGAAGCAAAGTATCGATAAGGATAAAATTCCGAAAGCTGGCTTGCATTGCCATAACTTTCATTCTTTAGTAAATCTCTTTGTCTAATTCCTTGTCTTTGGTCAATAAATGCATTTTTCCTTTCTTCACTATCCTTTCCAAAAACAGCATTTTCAAGTATTGCAGTTGCATTTAAAATTTGATTTTGAGCAGCTCTGAAAAGTCTTCTCCATCTATCAAGTTTCTCATTGAATAATTCTGGAGCTTTTTCAACGTTAAGTTTTGTCCAAGAATTGCTAAACCAACTTTGTTCTCTTAACTCTTTGAAGAGGTAATCATCATTGAGAACTTTATTAAAAGTTTTAATTATTTCTATTTTTTCGGACTCATTGAGTTTTAAACTTTCGAGAACTTCATCTTTGAGGGGTAAATTTTTCAAATCATTAATGTCAATTAGTTCTGCAAGAGAGTTATCTAAAACCCTTAATCCTTTTTTTGAAATGTATAAGGAATGCAAATGAGTTTGCAAAAGCTCCTCATTTATTAGGTCAATTCTTGGTGGTGAAACAGAACCTGCAACCATTTCAGCGGAGTTTTCAAAATAATATCTATCGTGTGGAGAATAATTAGAACAAAATGTAAAAACTAAAGCTGCTTGCCCACTTCTTCCTGCTCTTCCGCTTCTCTGAGCATAATTTGCAGAAGTTGGTGGGACATTTCTCATATGGACAATGCTTAAATCTTTAATATCTATTCCTAATTCCATTGTTGGAGAACAAAACAAAACACTCAAATCACCCTTACGAAATTCATCTTCCCGAATTTGTCTATCCTCGTTTCCAATTTGCCCTGTATGTTCATTTCCCTTAATCTTTTTCTTTTTTCCAAAATCTTGAAGATAAAAATCTTGGAAAAACTTATTTATTTTTTGTGTACCCTGATTTTCTTTAAAAGACCGAGTTCGGATTTTATCTTCATAAACATTTTTTAGATTTCCCTTTCTCCAAAGAATTTGATTTATTTGGAGTTGGTAAATTGAAACTTCCTCTTTCTTCTCATTTTTTACCTTAATCGATCGTAGTAAGCCCATTTCTTCAAGAAGGTCTAAAAATTTATAGAGTAATTTTTTATATTCTTCATTGTTTAAAATTATGTCATAAGTCTTAGCTTTTGATTTTATAAATTTTCCTAAATTACTTTGTGAGCCTATACTTGCAAGGAAAAGATTTCTCCTTGTTTTTTCTAATGTTTCTACTCTTAAGAAATAAGGTGAATCAATTTTTTCATCCGTATCAAGTCCATATTCAGCTTTGACTTTATCTTTAATTTGTTTTGTCTTTTGGGAAATCACACTTGTGTTAGAATCTAAATAATCATTTAGGTAAATTGCGTAACTTGTTCTAAAATAGTCCAAAATTTGACGAATAAAATCTTCTCTTTCTTCAATAGACATTCGCTCTAATAATGGAATATCTTTCCAATACTTATTTTCCTGTGAGTTTTCTTTCAAATATTTATATGAAATTTCTAACAAACCACATTGTTCTAAGTTTGGCATAATTACTCGCCAACTTCTTCTTAAATCCCAAATAAGTCGGTACAAAATAAAATCTTTAAAAGCATTTTCATTTTCAGATTTCGGTCCAGGAAAGTCTTTTGGGCTTAATGCAAATTCTTCTTGTGAAATATTTAATTCATTAAAAACTTGATTGGCAATATTGGAATAATCTAACTCATTGTTTGGAGCATTTTGTAGAGCTTTAAATATAGCTGCTCTAAATTCACCACTTTTTATAAAATCATTAAAATGCCCAGATTGTAGAGAAGCATCTTGTCTATTATCTGTAAAACTCAGCAGCTTTTGGTCGTAAGGTGAAATACCTGCTTTTGCTAATTGTTGGAGTACAGAATAAGAAAGAACAGTTGTTGCCGTACTTCTTCCTTCGCTTCCTAACCTCATTAATTTTGTATTCTCTGAGGTTTGAGGAGGAAATATTGTACCAGAAGTTGGGTCAAAAAGCAAAGGTGCAGGCATAAACCACCCTTCTGAAATCAATTTGTTTTCAAAAGAGAAATTGCCTGAGTTATCAAAATATATTTTTCGAGGAGCCCTTTTCTGATATTTTTTTGAAATTGAAATTTCAGAGTTCTTTATTTTAAGCCAAGAGTCGGGTAATTGTTGTAAATGTTCATCAGGATTCCAAATAGGCTCTTGGTTTTCGTATTCAATAAAAATATACCCTTTGTCAAAAACTTGTCCTTCTTCTTGAATTTTATCTTGAAAATTTCTTGGTTCTAGAATTTGGTTCTCTTGGCTTAGTTTAACACAAATAAATTCGTGTCCCGAGTTTCTACTAAAAACAATAGGGAAAATAGGTCTATCATTTTTTTCTTCGTCTTTAATAAAAACCCCTGCCTCTAATGTTATTTTCCTTTTTTGAGGAGAATCAAGTGTTACATAAACTGAACCTGTTTGTGCAATAAATTGATGTATTTTAAAAGGTAGGTAAGATTTTCCTCCTTTTAAAGAATTAGCCCATTTGAGTAATTTTATTAATTCGTTTTCACAATTTTCATAAGATTCTCCGGAATAGGATTCAAGTTTCTTAATAATCTGAGTTAGTGTAATAGGTTTTTTTCTAACATAATTTCCTTCTTTTGCTTCAATAGCAATTTCGTTTTCTAACCATACTGCTAATGAGTTTTGTTCAAAATCAGCAGAGGTTTTGGTATTTTGAAAAGTGTTCTTTATTTGAGCTTTGATGCTTTCTTTGTTAATGTTTCTAAAAACGAGTGAAGGCGTAAGTTTTTCAAAAATAATTTGATTTGAATAAATTTTGCCTCCAAACATTTTAGAGCCGACTTTGGCGACCTTATTTTGTTGGTCAATGAATGTTGCATTCTTATCAGAAAGCATAGTTGCAGAAGTTCCAATACAACATATTTTTTGGGAGCAATGAGCCTTAATTCTTCTAATGAGCATTGCAACATCTGCTCCTTGTCTTCCTCTGTAAGTATGGAGTTCATCAAAAACGAGAAATTCTAAGTTCTCAGCAATTGAATTCCTTAATTGTGATTCACCTAATCGAGTCATTAATAATTCTAACATCATATAATTTGTCAGGATAATATCGGGCAGATTTTTTTTGATTTCCTCTCTTTTGTCACTATTTTCTTGTCCTGTATAGCGTTCAAATGAAATTGGAAACTTAAGCCCTGTAATTTTTTCATAACCTTTTTGATATTTTGTAATTTCTTCTAGTTGTGAATTAATTAAAGCATTCATCGGATAAACAATAATTGCCTTTATTCCTTTCTCTCTTTTCTGACTTTTTAAGAGATGGTTAAAAATTGAAGCTAAGTAAGTTAGAGATTTCCCTGACCCAGTTCCTGAGGTTACTATAAAATCTATTTTTTTTATGCCTAGTTCGATAGCTTCAACTTGATGTTGGTAAAGTCTAAATGTGTTATTTTGGCTATCCATAAATATCTTTTCAATATCTTTATGGATAATATTCTTATTAACAAGGTCTGAAATGCTTTTTGATTTTTGAAATGAAGGGTTGAATTGAATTAATGGATCAGGAAGTAGATTTTTTGATTTTAAGTTCTTTTCAACTACAACTTTTATCTTTTTATCCTTAATCCTTATAAAACTTTCTATGTAAGTTTTATAATCTTGAACAATTCCATTGTGAATTTTGAAAATATCCATTCTTTTTTACCTATTTTAAAATCAAATATTATTCATATCCATTTTAAGAGTAGTTCTGACTAAGTCTCTAATTTAGGAAGGTGTTAATTGATTTTGGGTTCTGCAAGTCCAATGCAAAATTCACCGCTTCGGATACTTGTTCTAATTTGACAACTGTTAAAGAGGTAATTAACTTCCCAATTTTTGTTTTATCCACGGTTTGAATGTGGTCAAAATTTATTGCACAATCTTTTGGCATTCCATCAACTTTTCCAAGTAAGACTTCACTTGAAATATCGCGAATTGTAGTTGTAATCGGAGCAACTGTGATTTTATTCAAGTAAGGAATTACTGAATCTCGTGTTAAAATAAGAACAGGTCTTTTTTTGTCAGGAGATTTGAAAGTAAAATATCTGATTTCTCCACGTTTCATTAATCACTCCAAATCCCTTCATCGTTCCAATCTGGAAATTCATCTTTTCCGACGGGATATTTTTCATATCCTTTTCTGTGCTTTTCTTCCAAAAATTTTATTTGGATTTTCTGTATAGCTTCTCTTAAAGCTATTCTTGTAAAAGCTGATCTTGTTGTTCCTAACTTTTGAGCAAGTTTGTCAACTTCCAAAAGCAAATTTTCATCAATTGTCATTTGAACAGTTTTCATTATCGCACCTATTTTATATGTAAGATTATAGCTATAAAATAGTGTATTTGGAATGGTTGTCAAATTCTTTTATTTGTAACCATTCGGATTGTTTTTATGCCAGTTCCAAGCAGTTTCGATGATGCTTTCGATTTCAGGAAATTTCGGTTTCCAACCTAAAGCATTTGTGATTTTCTCGGAACTTGCAACTAAAACCGGTGGGTCTCCTTCACGTCTTTCTGCGGTTTCGTAAGAGATTTTTTGACCTGTAACTTTTTCTGCGGCTTTGATGATGTCGAGAACTGAAAAGCCTTTGCCTGTTCCAAGATTGAAAACTTCACTTTCTCCGCCTTTTACCAAGTGGTCAACTGCGAGAATGTGAGCTTCTGCCAAATCTGAAACGTGAATGTAATCTCTAAGACAAGTTCCATCTGGAGTTTCATAATCAGTTCCAAAAACTTTGAGTTTAAAGCCACTATCTTTGTGTAAAATTGATTTTAGAACAAGTGGAATCAAGTGTGTTTCGTTTGTATGAGCTTCTCCGATTGAACCGTCAGGAACTGCTCCAGCTGCGTTAAAATATCTTAAAGAAACGTAATTAATTTTACCTTTTTCGGCTAAATCTTTAAGTACAAATTCAACCATACTTTTTGAAAGTCCGTAAGGGTTTATCGGACTAACTGGATGAAATTCTGTAATTGGTGTTTCTATTGGATTTCCAAAAACTGCGGCAGTTGAGGAGAAAACAAAATTTTTAACGCCAACATCTTCCATTGCTTTGAAAAGGTTAATTGTATTGGCAACGTTATTTTGGTAATATTTTATTGGATTTTGAACAGATTCACCGACTAATGAAAAAGCTGCAAAGTGCATCACAGTATCAATTTTTTCAGACTCTAAAGCATTTTTGATTTCGGAGTAATTATTCAAGTCTCCAACAATTAATTTTGTGTCAGAACTGAGAGCTTGTTTGTGTCCAAGACTTAAGTTGTCGAAGACTGTTAAGTCGTAACCTTTTTGTTTCAAAGAGTAAACTACACTGCTTCCAATGTAACCTGCTCCACCAATTACTAAAATTTTCATAAATAAGTCCGTTATTGCAATTTAAATTATACTTCCTAAAAATTATCCAAAGAAAAACCCAAAGTCATTAGAAAACTTTGGGTTCTGAGTTTTTATACAAAATCTACGTTTAAAGAATTAATGATTTTATTAATTCTTTAAACGAGAGTAATTGAGCAATAACGGAAACTTAATTTTCTTTAAGTAAACTAACTAATTCAGTGATACTTTTTTTCGCATCACCAAAAACCATCATTGTTTTTTCGTCATAAAATAGTTCGTTATCAACTCCTGCAAATCCAGAGCTTAAACTTCTTTTAAAAATCATCACACTTTTTGCCTTATCAACATTCAAAATCGGCATTCCATAAAGTGGACTTTGTTTATCGGTTCTTGCTGCAGGGTTAATTACATCATTTGCACCTATCACCAAAACAAGGTCTGTATTTTGGAAATCGTCGTTGATTTCGTCCAAATCACAAAGCGTGTCGTAAGGAACATTCGCTTCTGCAAGCAAAACATTCATATGACCAGGCATTCTTCCCGCAACAGGATGAATTGCGTAACGGACCTTTCCACCTTGCGAACCAATAATACTTGCCATTTCTTGAACAATGTGCTGACCTTGTGCAACAGCAAGTCCGTATCCTGGCACAATGATTATTGATTGAGCATTCTCTAACATAAGAACTGCATCTTCAGGAGTATAACGAGTAACGTTTCTTTGTTCAGTTGAACCTTGAGCTCCTGAACTTCCACCGGAATCATCAGTTCCAACTGCTCCAAAAATTACGTTTGCAAGTGAACGATTCATTGCAACACACATAATTTTTGTAAGAATTATTCCTGAAGCTCCGACTAAAGCACCACTAATTATCAAAATATTATTTCCAAGTACAAAACCTGTTGTAGCTGCGGCAATTCCAGAATAGGAATTTAAAAGCGAAATTACAACTGGCATATCCGCTCCACCAATCGGAATTACAAGTAAAACTCCAAGCAAGGAAGCAATTCCCAAAATTATGAGCAAATCCATTTCTTGAGTTGGGTCAAAAATAAAGTAGCCACTAAGTCCGATGAAACCAATAAACAAAAGTAAATTTATAATTTGCTGTCCACCAAAAACAACAGGAGCAGAGGTAATAAAACCTTGCAATTTTCCAAAAGCAATGAAACTTCCTGTCAATGTCAATGCTCCAATAAAGAGACTTAGAAGCATCGCAACCGAAACATCGTAAGAAAAAATTGCAACCGAATCAGCTCCATAATATTCGGCTAAGGCAACGAATGCTGAAGCTCCTCCTCCAAGTCCATTAAAAATCGCAACCATTTGAGGCATAGAAGTCATTTCAACTTTCTTCGCAACAATCACACCTATTAAACTTCCAACAACAACTCCAACAATAATGTATTGAAAATCCACAATTCCTTGGTCTAAAAGTGTAACTACAACTGCGATAAGCATTGCAATCATTGAAAACTGATTACCTTGTCTCGCTGTTTTTGCCGAACCTAATTTTTTCAAACCAAGAATAAAAAAAATGGAAGCTATTAAATATGCGATTTGAGTTATAATATTCATTTTTTACTCAATTATTTTTTGTCTTTTTTGAACATTTCTAACATTCTGTCAGTCACCATAAACCCACCGACAACATTAACTGTCGCAAAAATTACTGCAACAAGCCCTAATGAAGAAGCTAAAACACCTTTTCCAGCTCCAGTACTCAAAATTGCTCCAACAAGTGTGATTCCTGAAATCGCATTCGAACCAGACATTAATGGAGTGTGTAAAAGAGGCGGAACTTTTGCAATAACTTCGTTTCCGATAAAAATCGCTAAAACAAAAATGTAAAATGAAATGATTAAACCTTCCATTTAAGAATTCTCCTCAAGTGTTTTTTTGACAAAATCATTAACAACTTCGCCATTGTGAGTAATGCAAGATTTCTGTGTTATTTCATCTTCAAAATCAAAATTGTCTGAACTGAAAAGATGATTTAAAAGAGTAATTATATTTTTTGAATACATTTGGCTCGCATCAACAGGAAGAGTTGCAGGAAGATTTTTTGCACCGACAACTTTCACACCGTATTTTTCAACAATTTTACCTGCTTCTGTTAGTTCGCAATTTCCACCTTGTTCAGCTGCAATATCAATAATTACGCTTCCAGGTTTCATTCTTGCAACCATATCTTCTTTAATCAAGATAGGAGCTTTTTTTCCAAAAATCTGAGCTGTGGTTATACAAATATCACTTTTTTCAAGATGCTTACCGATGATTTCCATCTCTTTTTTAATAAACGCTTCAGACATTTCTTTTGCGTAACCGCCTTTTGTTTCTGCATCTTCAACGACTTCCATTTCCACGAAAACAGCACCAAGACTTTCGACTTGCTCACGAACAACAGGTCTTGTGTCAAATGCTTCAACATTTGCACCAAGTCTTCTTGCAGTTGCAATCGCTTGAAGTCCAGCAACACCAGCTCCAAGAATTAGGACTTTTGCAGGTGGAATTGTCCCTGCCGCAGTCATTAAGAGCGGAAAAAACTTGCAAAGATGTTGTGCACCAATTAAAACAGCTCTGTAACCTGCAATACTTGCCATAGAGCTTAAAGCGTCCATACTTTGGGCACGTGAAATCCTTGGGACAAACTCCATTGCAAAGCTAGTAACTTTTCTGTCAGCGAACATTTTGGTTTGTTCTTTTCTGACTGTTGGAGCCATAAAGCCAATAAAAATACTGTCTTCTTTGAGCATTTCAATTTCTTGGTTTTCAGGAGGTTGAACTTTGAGAATCACATCTGATTGTTCGTAAAGTTTTTTAACATCGTCGAAAATTTTTGCACCGGCTTTCTCGTAATCTGCATCACTAAAAAATGAGCCTTCTCCAGCACCTTTTTCGATGTAAATTTCGTCGCCTTCTTTTTTAAACTGACGAATTAATTTTGGAACAATCGCTACTCTTGATTCTCCTTCTAAAATTTCTTTTGGAATTCCGAATTTCAAGGTATTTTTACTCCAAGTAAGGATGAGTTAATTTTTTAAATAACAAGTGATTTTAGCAAAAATAAAAACAATTTACAAGAACCATTGGAAGAAAATTTTTGATTTAAAAAGGAATGAGAGAATCAATTTTTAAAATTTCGTTTCCTAAAAAATAAAATAAAATATGCAAACTCAGATTTGTGTAAACTCCAGCAATAACATCGTCGAGCATAACGCCAAAACCGTTTGGGAACTTTTCAAAATTTCGTATTGGGTAAGGCTTCCAAATATCAAATAACCTGAAGAGTGCAACACCCAAAGCCCAAAGAAGAAAACTTTTTGGCAAGACAATAACTGAGACCAAAAAACCAACAGCCTCATCAATTACAATAAATTGCGGGTCTTCGCCGTGAATCTTTTCCAAATTATTTGAAGCCCAAACTCCAATAAAAAAAACCAAAACAGTGATTATTGAAAATGTTTGAATTGAAAAATTCGGTAAAAAATAGAAAATGAGAAAGGCAAGAATTGTGCCCCAAGTTCCAGGCATTTTTGGGAAAAAGGCAAATTTTGGTATAATTCCTGAATAGAACCAAGTTGCTATAAAAAAACTAATTTTATCTGTTAAAGTTTTATTCAATTAAATCTTTCAAGCGTTACAAAGTAAATTTGAAACGCAATTTTTTTACTATTCTTTGTCAGAAGGAGGAACCCACTCTTTACGTTGATGATTTTCGATTATACGAACAGCTTGAGGTACAACCAAGGAGTTTGGTGGAACATCTTTTACAACTACAGCATTTGCACCGATTGAACAATTATCGCCGATTGTAATATCTCCGACAATTTTCGCACCTGCAGCAATGAAAACTCCATTTCCAATTTTTGGAGCGTCGTAAGTTCCACTTGAGCCAATTGTTACTTCGTGCATAATTCCAACATCATCACCAAAAGTCGCCTTTTTGTGAATGATGATTGAACTTGCGTGAATTAGATGAAACCTTTCACCAAACTTCGTATCTCTTGGTAAATGAACTGCTGTAAGGGTAGAAATAAAATGATAACAAAGCCAATAAATTTTGGTCATTAAACTACGAAAGAGTCCAAAACGAATTGTTTTACACCAATTTCCTAACCGGTAAACCATCATTACCCAAAAGCCTGAATGACTCCATCTTTTGTAAAGTTTAAAATCTTTTTTGATATTATCGAACATTTTTTACTATTTGTTTATTAAGTTTTGACTTAGATATTAATTTATGAATAATCTAAATTCGTTTATTTTAAAATTACTTTTCAAAATTTAAAGGTGCAAAAATGGAACTTAGCGAAAAAAAAGCTGGCAAAGTTACAGTTTTAACTTTAGACGGAAGACTAGACGCATCTTCTGCAACTGATTTCAAAGATACAATTAAAAGACTAATTGGTAACAATGAAAAATTTCTCGTAATTGATATGAAAGATGTTACTTTTGTTGACAGTACTGGGTTAGGTGGCTTAATCTCTTGTTTAAGAAATATCAATAAAGCAAATGGTGAAATCAAAATTTCTTCACTCAGAGATGACGTAAGAGCTATTTTTGAACTAACTCGCTTACATAGTCTTTTTGAAATTTTCCACGATGAACAAACAGCCGTTGCACATTTTGAAGATTGATTTTTAATAAATTGAGCCAAGTTTTTACTCTTAAAATTTTTTAAAAAATGTAGAGACGCAAATTCGTGCATCTCTACAAAACAAATCTTAATATTTTTTCAAATTCCAAATCTCGTCAGCGTACTGTTGAATCGTTCTATCACTTGAAAATTTTCCCATTCGAGCGACATTCAAAATTGCTTTTCTTGCCCATTCCGAAGAATTTACAAAATCTCTTGAAATTTGTTCTTGTGTTGAACGGTATGATTCAAAATCTGCCAAATGGAAATATTCATCGCCAAAATGTAAAAGTTTGTCGTGAATTGGTAAAAAGATTCCTTCCTCCTCTTCACAAAAAATATTGTTTTCAATGCTATCCAAAACTCGTTTGATATTTGAATCGTTATTGTAAAAATTCCAAGTGCTATAAGTTCCGTCTTTTAACATTTGCTGAACTTCATCAACAACAAGTCCAAAAATATAAATATTTTCATCTCCGACTTCTTCACTGATTTCAACATTTGCACCGTCGAGAGTTCCGACTGTCAAAGCTCCATTCATTGAAAATTTCATATTTCCAGTTCCCGAAGCCTCTTTTCCCGCAGTAGAAATTTGTTCGCTCAAATCCGCCGCAGGAATTATTGATTCTGCAAGTGTTACTCTGTAATCAGGAATGAAAGCAACTTTCAGAACATCGCTGACACGAGGATCATTGTTTACTTTTTTGGCAACACTGTTAATTAGCTTTATAATTAATTTTGCCATAAAATATCCTGGAGCAGCTTTTCCAGCAAAAATAAAAGTTCTTGGAACAGGTAACTTGTAGCCGTCTTCTGTGATTGCAAAATAAAGATGAATAACGTGCATAATATTTAGAAGTTGACGTTTATATTCGTGGATTCTTTTAATTTGAACACTAAAAAGTGAATTAGGGTTTACGTCAATTCTTACAGTTTTTTTAATAATTTTTGCAAGTGCTTCTTTGTTCATTTTCTTGATTTTCAAGAATTTATTCTGAAACCTTTTCTTTTTCGCAAAATCCTCAAGTTTTCTAAGCTCATCTAAATTTGTAATCCATTTGTCACCTATCGAATCTGTAATTAATTCTGCCAAAAGTGGATTCGATTTCAAAAGCCAACGTCTTTGGGTTACACCGTTTGTTTTGTTGTTAAATTTTTCAGGTGTAAGTTCATAAAAGTGTGGAACCAAATTAGTTTTTACCAACTCAGAGTGAAGTTCTGCAACTCCGTTCACTGAATGACTTCCAATAATCGCAAGATTCGCCATTCGGACTTGTTTTGGCTCTCCTTCTTCGATGATTGAAAACTTGGAAAATCTTGCAATATCATTCGGATATTTTTCAGAAATTTCCGCCAAATACCTTCTATTAATTTCATAAATAATTTGTAAATGTCGTGGTAAAACTTTTTCAAAAAGTGGAACCGACCATCTTTCAAGAGCTTCTGGTAAAAGAGTATGATTTGTGTAACCCATTGTTTTTGTAGTTACTTCCCAAGCAGTTTCCCATTCAATCGTGTATTCGTCAACCAAAATTCGCATTAATTCCGCAACAGCGAGAGCTGGGTGAGTGTCATTGAGTTGAATAGCAACTTTCTCGTGAAGGTTTTCAATTTCACTATGCTTTTTCTCGTAATTTTTTATTGCGTCACGAATAGAACAAGCTACAAAAAAATACTCTTGCATTAATCGAAGCTCTTTTCCAGATTCAATTGAATCTGAAGGATAAAGTACTTTTGAAATAGTTTCAGAGGTGATTTTTTGTTTTACGGCATCGAAATAATCTCCGTGATTGAAAATTTCCATATCGAAATCCTCTGACGAAACTGCCGAGTAAAGTCTCAGATGATTAACAGTTCTTCCACCATAACCAACAATTGGCATATCATAAGGAACACCTATTAAAACTTTCCAATTCATCCACATTGGGTTGTAATTTCCTTCCCTGTCTTGACTATGTTCAATTTCTCCATAAATTGGAACGATTGAAATTTCGTCAGGTCTTTTAATTTGCCAAGGAGTTTCTTCTCTTAACCAATTGTCTGGTTTTTCTTTTTGGTAGCCATTGTCAATAACTTGTTTGAAAAGTCCATATTCATAATTAATTCCACAACCGTAACCAGGCATTCCTAAAGTTGCTATTGAATCAAGAAAACAAGCGGCAAGTCTTCCGAGTCCACCATTTCCAAGTGCTGCGTCTCTTTCATAATCCCGAACTTCATCAATATCAACTCCCATTTCCAACAAAGCATCTTTGCAAAGGTCGTAAATTTCGAGATTGTGTAAATTATTGCCAAGAGAACGCCCCATCAAAAATTCCATAGAAAGATAGTAAAGACGTTTTGCATCATTTTCTTCGTAACGCTTTTCTGTTTCCAACATTCTATCGATGATTAATTCACGAGCTGCAAGTGAAACCGCAAGAAAAATATCTCTTTTACTTGCAGCTTCCCAATTTTTACCGACTGAATATTTCACCCGTGCTTTTACTGTTTTTTTGAAGTCAGTAATAAATTTTGTATTCGATTTAATAGTCATTTCTTCTCCAAAATATTTTAGCCTCTTAGAGCTGCGGTTAACATTGATTCTAAATCTCCAAACCTAACTCTATAATCTTCTTGGCTTCTACGAATTACTTCGTGAGCCTCTTCAACTCCATAAACCGCTGCGATTTCACAATTTCTTTTTTTATTTCCTGGAATATCCTTGTAAGTCAAAAAATAATGTTTTAGCCTTTCAATCAAGGAATTAGGACAATCAGAAATATCATTCCATTTTCCATAAACTCCGTCATCTTTTAAGACAGCGATAATTTTGTCGTCAGCTTCCCCGTCGTCAATCATTCGCATTCCACCAATTGGAACAGCTTGTAACAAAATATCTCCGTGAGAGATTGTTTTTTCAGTCAAAACACAAATATCTAAAGGATCTTGGTCTCCTTTGATTCCTGTTCTACCTGTTTTCTCACAACAAAATTCAGCAACTTTTTCAGCACAAAAAGTTTGTGGTACTAAGCCGTAAAGTGTCGGGCAAATGTTTGAAAATTTTTGAGGTCTGTCAACTGTCAAAATTCCACTGTGTTTATCAATTTCATACTTTACAGTATCAGTTGGAACGATTTCGATGTAAGTTGTAATTTGTTCTGGCGAGTTTGCACCAATTTGAACTCCGTGCCAAGGATGAGCTTTGAAAAGCAATCCTAGTAATTGCCAAATCGGGTCTGTTTTTTCATTTTGCATTTTAAAATCCCACTAATATTTTTTTCTTAAACTAAATAATTTTCTTATTAATTCTTATTTTTTTCTAATTTTTTCTTTGATTTTTCTGACTCTAATAAAACGATGAAGGTTTTGCCTTGAAGTTCCAATAATTTTTGCAATTGCTTGAATGCTAACTTCTTTCTTCAAAAGTTCTTCTATTGTTTCAGTGTGAGGATCTAATTTTGATTTTGAGGTTGAGCCTTTAGGTCTTCCAAGTTTAATTCCTTGAGCTTTTTTGGTGGCAAGAGCTTGTTTAGTTCTTTCAGAAATCCTTTGCCTTTCTAGGTCGTTGATTGCTGAAAGCATTGGAATCAAAAGTTTTGCCGTAATGCTATCCGCTCCGTTGATCACTAAATTTTCTTTAATCAATCTTAATTCAATATCTTTCCGCAGAAGTTCTTGAATTGTTTGAAGAACTTCAATTGTATCTCTTCCCATTCTCGACAACTCGGAAACAACCAAAGTATCATTTTCTTGAATTGAGTTTAAAAGTAAAACTAATTGTTTTCTCTCCTTTTTCTCTTTTTGGGTAGAAATAACCTCTTGATAAACATTTGAGGTTTTCAAATCAAGACTTTTAGCTTTGCAATAATCTACAATTTCAAAAAGCTGATTACTCAAATTTTGTTTGTCAGTCGAAACTCTAATGTATCCGTAAATCATAGTTTTTTTATCTTGTAAAATTTAAATCTTAAATTAATATTTATTTTGACGAATAGGTAAAATTTAAATTGCTCTTTTTAGTTTACACAAAGTAAGTCTCAAACGGTCGTTTTATTTTGACGAAAAGATTTTTTGATTAACATAAAACGACTTACATCAAAAAGTTTTTGTAAATTGTTCTGATAGTTTTTAGCTTTTACCAAAATTCTTATCAAATTTAGAGTTAAACCAATGTCAATGAATCCAGATAAAATTGTAGATTTAATCAAAGACGAAATTCTTGAAGAATTAAATCTTGACCCAAATACCAAAACCTCCATTTCAGAAATCAATTCTCACAAACATTCCTCTTCAATGGTTCTTGATTTGGAAGGTCAAATCAGACTTTTTGTAAAGTTTGGAGCACACTTTTCCGGCGGTCATGGTTGGGACGTTAAAAGTGAATTTCAAGGTTATTCAGTAGCAGATAAAATGAATTACGATGAAAATGTTTATTTTTCAATCAAGCCAGTAATTTATCGTGAAGAACCAACGATTATTGCTACAGTTTTTGAAGATGGAAATATTTTCCACCCTACTTTAAAAGATTCAGTCAAAAAATTTGGAAGTAGAAATTTGGATTTGTCACTTGAAATAACTTCTAAAACAGCAAAGTGGTTACAACTTTTTGTTGAAGAAATTCGAGACACAAGAGAAAAAGTAAAAGTTGAGGAAATTACTAATTTTTGCAAAGAACGATTTAAAGAACTTAATGAATGGTCACCAAATTTTAAAAAATTGAATATTTCAGAAAAGAAACTTGATTCATTTTTGACCGAACTTTTTAGTTTTTATGAAGGTGGTCTTGCGACTGTAGTTCGTGAACACGCAGATTTTGGACCTCACAACGTCTTCGTAAATCCTGAAGGCAAAGTCGGAGTTATTGATTTTGGGTTTGAAATCGATCCAAACAATCCGCTTCCTTACGAAGATGCTTCAACTTATTTGATTTACCTTGAGCAAATGCAATTTAACCCAATTTACAGTTCTGAAAAAGTTCAGCAAATCAAAGAAAGATTTGTTTTTGACTTATTAGAAAATGATGCTTTCCGTGAAAAAGAATTCCTTGCTTCTTACCTCAAAAAGTCATTGGCTCACGTCGCTTGGCTTCACAATCCAAAAAGAAATCCAGGACCTTATTTTAGAGATTTTACTTACAAAAAATGGAGTGCAAACAGAATAAAATGGTTTGCCGAAGTTTTGAGTAAAGGCATTAATATTAAAAATTTAATTTAGGTTTAAAAACCGAATGAGCGGAATGTCGAAAGTTAAAAGTCTTTTCAAAAAATTTACAGACCCTAAAGAAAGGTCTTTAAAAATAAAAGGACTTAGAGCAGCAGGTTGGACAGCAATCGGAAGAGGCTTGGGAAGAGTTTTAAGACTTTGCAGTAGCTTGATTTTGACAAGAATCTTATTTCCAGAAGCATTCGGTTTAATGGCTTCTGCGACAATAATTTTACAAATGATTCAACTTGTTTCTGACACAGGAATAAGAACTGCACTTATCCAAAATCCACGAGGAAATGAACCTGAATATTTAAATTCAGCTTTAATAATTTCGCTTGTTAGAGGAGTTGTTCTTTTCATTCTGACGCTTGGACTTTCAAAACCTCTAGCACTTTTTTACGGACACGAAGAGTTGACAGGAATGCTTGGAGTGATGGCTTTCGGAATCATTGTCAATTCTTTCGAGAACCCTGCTCTCGCCTTAGTAATCCGTAAACTTAGAGCTGAGAAACAAGTTGCTTACGAGTTAGGAACTCAAGTCTTAGGTTTAATCACAAACGTCATTTTTGCTTTAGTTTTACAAAATGTTTGGGCTTTGGTTTTCGGAACTCTTTGCACACAGTTTTACAGAATGATTGGCTCTTACATTGTTGAGCCTTACAAACCAAAATTAATTTGGAACAAAGCCGCAGGAAAAGAGCTAATCGGTTTCGGTAAGCACATAATGATTAACACTTTAGTAACTTGGGTTACAATGAATGCTGACAAACTTTTCATTGGAAAACTCATCGATATGGACACACTTGGTATTTACAGTATCGGTTTAAATATGGGAATTATGGTTGAAGTAATGTTCATTTTAGTTTTCAACCAATCTTACTTTCCAGCTGTGAGTTCTGTCGCTAATGATTTGCAAAGAGTGATAAAAATTTATCGACGTTCCGTTTCACTTGTAATGGCAATCTCTGTCCCAATTCTGATGCTGTCAGCTATTTTTTCCAAAGAAATTATCGAATTATTTTACGACGAAAGATATATTTTAGCTTATATCGCAGCTTTCTGGATAAGCCTTCGTGGACTTTTCAGAGTTATCAGTGTGGCACAAAGTGGAACTTTTCTTTCACTCGGAAAGCCTGTTTACGAATCTTGGTCAATGTTTTGCGGAATGATTACAGTTTTTATTTTGCTTCCTGCAGGAGCTTACACAATCGGTCAAGGTTGGGGATTAGAATTTGAAGAAATTTTTCAAAGTATTTTTGCACTCAAAAAAGAATACGGAATTGAGCCAATTCAAGGTGCTGCAATGGCGATTTTTACAGTTGGAGTTGTAATTGCTTTTGTTGAAAGTCTTTTTATGACTTTTAAACTAAAATTCCCTGTTTCAATTGTTGTTAGACCTTGGATGCAAGTCTTGTTAGTTGGTGGAAGTATCGGAACGGTTTATTACTTTTTAGCACCAATGCTAAGTTCAACGAACTACTACAACTTGCCTTTTATAATTTTAATGGCTATAATTTCATTTGCTGCGTCAGGAATTACTTACATTCTACTTGAAGGAAAAAATCCTTTCTCTGACCAAGGTGGAGCAACGAAAACTAAAGCAATTTAATGAAAATAATTTTTACATCAATACAGCACGTTGAAGGTGAATTCAACGGAGTAGCCTGTCACATAAAAGATTTAAAAGAAGAATTAATCTCAAAAGGGCATTCCGTAAAATTGATAAATCCTTACTTAGAACCTACTGAATACTCAAAATTATTTACACTTGCCCGAAGGTTTTTTTACTTACTAAGAAAAAAAACAGGTATTTCATTTTTTTACCTTTTGGTTTTGCTTTGTATCAAGTTAGACGTTTACCAAAGAGTTAGACGCTTTATTGATGAATCTGGAAAATGCGACCTGATAAATGCTCACGATGTTTTAACAGCAGGAGCGGCTCTTTGGGCTTCAGACGGAAGAGTTCCAGTAACTTTAACTTGCCATTTTTGGAAATCTCCTTGGGATGAATTTCTTGGTGAAAATTTTATAAATAGTAATTTTTTAAGTTATAAACTTTTAAAAATGCTAATTCGTAATACTTTTAAAAGTCATAAATTAAAATTTACCTGTGTTTCAATACGCAACATTCGACTTCTTTCAAAAATAACCTCTGTTTCAGTTGCTAAAGCAAGGTCAAAAGTAATTTACCTTGGAGTTCGTCCTAACGAAAGACTTCCACTTAATACTGCTTTAAAATATGGTCTTAAAATTGGTAAATATGTTGTAAATGTTGGAAAATTAGAAGAAAGAAAAAATCAAAGATATTTTGTAAATTTGGTCGAGGAATGTCGAAAATTAAATCCTGAAATAAAATTTGTTTTCGTCGGACCTGAAGAAAAAAAAGAAAAGGAGTTTATGCTTTCCAAAATTGCTGAGAAAGGTTTGGAAGAGAATTTTGTTTTTCTTGGTGAGCAAAGTCGTGATAATGTTTATTCCTTGATGAGGGATTCACTAATTTATTTTCATTCTTCAACAAATGAAAGTTTTGGAATGGTCTTAATTGAAGCAATGAGTGTTAGAACCCCAGTTTGCAGTTTGCGTTATGAAGCTATTGATGAACTTCTTCCTGAAACACCCGAAATGGTTTTTGAAACAAATGATTCTTTGCAAAAAATTTCAGAGATAATTAAAAAAGTAAAAGAAGATGAAATTTTTAGAGGAAATATTGTTGAAAAACAAAAAGAAACTTTTGATAATCATTTCACACTTTCAGCAATGACAAAAATGTATGAGACTTATTATAAGCACCTTCGATTCATCAACTAATTTTTTACCTAAAATATTTCTTTTTTAGGGTCAAAGAATGAAGGTTGAAAACCTTCAAGAAAAGTCCTTCGAAAATAAAAAAACAACAACAACTTTGAGGAATATTTTGGTTGAGAGAAATTCTTAAAATTCAAATCAGTTCCTTTTTGTTGTTGTAAATGTTTTAAATATATGTTTTAAATGTTTTCAGGGTATCATAACTTATTGTTTTTCAGTTACTTCTAAGAGGTAACTATGACTTTTTTAGGGTTAACTATGACTTTTTTAGGGTTAAAATCGTCTAACTATGACTTTTTTAGGGTTAACTATGACTTTTTTAGGGTTAACTATGACTTTTTTAGGGTCAATTTAGAATAGTTGTTGATAAGTCATTTTGTAGAAATGAAATCGTTTAACTATGACTTTTTTAGGGTGAGTTAAATTATTTAATTATGACTTTTTTAGGGTCAATCTGAAAATGAGTAAAATTAAAAATAAAAACTACCTTTAATTTTCATAATTGAATCTAAGAAGTGCTTTTGTGAGCTTTAAAAGTATAAATTCAATTAAGTAAAAACGCCTAATTATGACTTTTTTAGGGTGAACTGTAAAAAGTAGCCTTTTCTTGGTTCTAAGTAATTGATTTCCAAGTAATTATTTTTTAGATTCTTTTTTCACAAAATGAAAAGTTATGTATAAAAATAATAAAATCACCAAATCAAATTCTTTCATTGAAGCTCGGTATAAACTTTCACTTGCTGAACAACGTTTGGTTTTGTCTGTAATCTCACAAATTGAGCCTGATGACGAAGATTTTAATACTTATTCTATAAATGTTTCGGATTTCGTTGAACTTGCTGGAGTACGCAATAAGAATGCTTACAGCCAAATGAAAAAAATCACTGACAGTTTGCAGACAAAGTTAATAATTATTAATAAAGGTGATTCCGAATTAAGAGCCACTTGGTTTTCGACAGCTGAATATTTTAAAGGAAAAGGTTACGTTGAGGTTGAAATTTCTCCTAAGTTGAAACCTTACTTGCTTAAACTTAAAGAGCGTTTTACAACTTATAAATTAAGAACTGTGATGCAACTTAAGAGTATTTATTCAATCAGAATTTATGAACTTCTTAAACAATACGAGAAAATTGGAAAGCGTGTTTTTGTTGTCGAAGAATTAAAAGAAAAACTTGGAGTCGAAAAAAAATATTCACTCTACGGTGATTTTAAGAAAAAAATTCTTCAAGTCGCTGAAAAAGAATTAGCTGAGAAAACGGATATTTATTTCACTTTCAAAGAAGTCAAAGAAGGTAGAAAAGTTACTTTTATTGATTTTACTATTCTTCCAACAAAACTTGGAGAATCTGTTAGTGAAGGGAAAATTTCGGAAATGGATTCAGAAGTTGTTTTGGATTTAATTTCTTTCGGAATGAATAAAGAGATTTCATTGGAAATTTTACACAAGAAATGGACTTTTTTACAAAATAGAAGTGTTAAAGATTCTTATAATTCGGAGTTGCAATTTGCCGATTATATTCGAGCACAGATTTCTTACGTAAACGAGAAGATGAAAAAAGGAACTGCAAAAGACCCTGTTCCTTATCTGTTAAAAGCTATTAAAGAAGGCTATGCAAATGTTGACGAGTTTCTAAAAACCAAACGTGAAAGAGAGTTAAAAAGACTAAATTTTGAAATTGAGAAGCTCAAAGAAGAGTTAATTAATTTTAAAAATAGACTGACTCTTGAAATAGAATTAGCGATTGAAGAAATGGTTACTGAGAACCCTGAATTAGTGGACGAAGCGGTAATTCATTTAAGAAAAATTGATAATTCTTCAGTTAAGCTTCGTTACAACAATTCTTTTAGTGCTTTAGAAAATTATAAAAAGAAAACACCAATTCGATTAGCTGTAAACGAATTTTTAGAGAATCGTTTTCCTGAAAGTTTTCATAAGCCTGTAGAAAAATATGAAAAAAATGTTAGGAAAGTTAATAGGCATATTTTAGAATTTGAAGAAAGGATGAATTATCTAAAGGATAAACTTGGCAAGAGACAGACAAAATTATTTTAGTGAAGATTCTTTTGTTTAAAAACCAAGTTTGAAATTGTTTTTTCTATTAAAAGGCTGATTGAAGAATTTATTTTTTCCGCTAAAGTTTCTTTTTTCTTGTATCTAATTTCAAAAATTTCAGCTTCCAAACTTTTCTCCAAAAGCAAGTCATCACTTGTTTTAATTTCATCAACTAAGTTTAATTCAAGAGCCTTTTGCCCATACCAGTATTCACCAGTTGCAACTTTGGCGATTTCAATTTGGTTTCTGTTTAAATTAACAAAATCTTTGAAAAGAGTGTGAGTTTCTTCGATTTGTTCGGTAAACTTTTCTCTAGCTTTGTCTGTGTTTTCACCAAACATTGTGAGGGTTCTTTTAAATTCTCCAGCTGTAATTAACTCAAAATCAATATCATTTTTCTTAAGAATTTTATGAAAATTTGGTACTTGTGCGACAACTCCAATTGAGCCGATAATTGCGAAAGGAGCGGAAATTATTTTGTCAGCAACACAAGCCATTAAATATCCACCACTTGCGGCAACTTTGTCAACAGAAACAGTTAGTGGGATTTTTTTATCTCTGATTCTTTTTAGTTGTGAAGCTCCTAAACCGTAACCGTGAACAACTCCTCCAGGACTTTCAAGTCTGACAACAACTTCATCTTTTTCCGTCGCAAAATTTAAGACAGCCGTAATTTCTTTGCGAAGTGAATCAACAACTGAAGCGTTTGAATCTCCGTCAAAATCTAAAACAAAAACTCGTTTATTTTTTTGAGAATCTTGTTCTTTCTTTTCAGTTTTAACTAATTTTTTGAAATCTTTTTTAGATAAAGTTTGCTTCTCAAAAGTTCTGCGAATAGATTTTATTTTTCTATTAAAATTAATAATTTCTAATTTCTCTTCATCTTTGTCCTTGTCTTTTTTCAAAAGCGAAGTTGCTACGATTAAAACAACAATAATTGAGATTACAATCGTAATTGCTTCTGCCAAAAAAATTCCGTATTCAAACAAGAAATCAATCATTCAGAAATTCCTAATTTTTTAAAATAAAATACTTGAGTTGGGTTTAGAAAAAGGTAAGAAAATAGCTTAAAATAAAAAAGGCAGTAATAAATACTGCCTTAGATAAAAACTTTAAAACGAAAATTAGTTAGTTCTAATTTTTGCCTTTGCTGTTTTTGCTGTGTTAGTAACTGTTTTTGCAACTGTTTCAAGAGCATTATCAGAATTAACTTCTACTTCTGCTACTTTTGAAGCACAAGCAGCTTTTTCAGCTTTTGTGCAAGTTTTAGCATTTTGAACAGTTTTCACTGAAGCAGTTTTAGCTGAGCAAGAAGCACCATCTTTTGAGTTAGAAACTGTAGATACGGTTGCAGCTTTTGCTTTGCAAGCAGCTTTTGCAGCTACTGATGAACAATTTTCGCCAGCAAATACTGAAAATGCAAAAGAGCCAATCACTAATCCAGCGATTCCTAAAGACTTGATTAATTTCATTTTTAAACCTTTTTTTAGTTTGAGTTTAGGTTAATTGTTTTGTTAAACTTGAATTTATATTTTTTGTTCCAAAGAATGTTTAGGAATTTATATTTTTTTTGAAAGTTCAGTAACTGCTTCACTTTCGGAAGAATAAATATCAAAAACTTTATCCATTCGTGTCAGTCTAAACATTGTCATTACAGTATCATTGATTCCACTTAAAACTATATCTCCATTTTTACCAATCGTTTTTAAAACGGAAACAATTGCTCCTAAGCCACTACTATCAATAAAATCTACTTCTGAAAAATTTAAAACGATAAAAGTATTTCCGCTATTAATTAGATTAAACATTCTTGATTTAAAGTCAGCCGCAACTCTTGCGTCCATTCTTGCTTCCAAAATGTTTATGACCAAGACATTACCAGATTTTTTTTCTTCAAGTTGCATTGAGAAATCTCCTACATTTTATTTTATTTTTTTACTTTTTGAAAAAGGAATACTGTAAAAAACTGTAATAACCTTTAATAAGTAAATAAACTTAACCAACAAATTTATAAAAACTAAAACAAAAAAAGATAGAAATCCAATTTATGAATAAATTTACAGACCTTTTCCATCGTAAAATTTTTGTTCTCGATGGTGCAATGGGAACAATGATTCAATCTTATAGACTTACAGAAGACGATTACAGAGGTGAAAAATTCAAAAGTCACAAAACAAACTTGAAAGGTTGTAATGACCTTCTTTCTATCACTCAGCCACATATTATTGAAGAAATTCATAAAAAATATTTATTGGCAGGAGCTGACTTAATAGAAACAAACACTTTTAATGCAACCTCTGTTTCTATGTCTGACTATAGTTTGGAAGAAGCTGTTTATGAAATCAATTTTGAGTCTGCAAAAATTGCTAAAAAAGTTGCCCTTGAAATAACACAGCAAAATCCGCAAAAACCTCGATTTGTAGTTGGTTCAGTTGGTCCAACGAGTAAAACGCTTTCGATTTCACCTGATGTGAATGACCCAGGTTTTAGAGCTGTAAATTTTGATGAAATGGTCGAAACTTACTCCGAACAAATTCGCGGTTTGATTGACGGCGGTTCGGATTTGATAATGATTGAAACCATTTTCGACACTCTGAATTGTAAAGCAGCGATTTTTGCATTTAAAGAAATTTGTGAGAAAAGGAACCTCGAAATTCCTTTGATGATTTCGGTAACGATTACAGACCAAAGTGGAAGAACTCTTTCTGGACAAACCGTTGAAGCATTTTGGAATTCGATTTCTCACGCAAATCCATTTTGTGTTGGTTTAAACTGTGCTTTAGGAGCTGAACAACTTAGACCTTATGTTGAAAAACTTTCTCAAATTTCAAACTGTTTTGTAAGTGCTCACCCAAATGCAGGTCTACCAAATGAGTTTGGAGAATACGATGAATCGCCTGACCAAATGGCAAGATTTATTCGTGATTTCCTTGAGAGTAGTTTTGTAAACGTTATTGGAGGTTGTTGTGGAACAACTCCAGCTCACATTACAAAAATTGCTGAAACAGCTGAAAGGTTCTCTCCGAGAGTAATTCCTGAAATTCAGCCTTTGGCGAGATTGAGCGGACTTGAGCCTCTTACTATTCGACCAGAAACAAACTTTGTTAATATTGGCGAAAGAACCAACGTTACGGGTTCAAAGAAATTTTCTAATTTAATTTTAGCAGGAAATTTTGAAGAAGCTGTTGCTGTTGCTCGAAATCAAGTTGAAGGTGGTGGGCAAATTATTGACATAAATATGGATGAAGGAATGCTTGACTCTCAAGCTGCAATGGTAAAATATTTAAACTTAATTGCTTCTGAGCCAGACATTGCTAGAGTTCCAATAATGATTGATTCCTCAAAATGGTCAATTATTGAAGCTGGATTAAAGTGCATTCAAGGAAAAGGAATAGTAAACTCGATTAGTTTGAAAGAAGGCGAAGACAAATTCAAAGAACAAGCTCGTAAAGTAAGAAACTATGGAGCTGCTGTTGTTGTAATGGCTTTTGATGAAGATGGACAAGCAGATACCAAAGAAAGAAAGTTTGAGATTTGTAAGCGTTCTTACGAAATCCTTGTGAATGAGGTTGGTTTTCCACCGCAAGACATAATTTTTGACCCAAATATTTTCGCAGTCGGAACAGGAATTGAAGAACACAATGAGTACGCAATTGCATTTTTTGAAGCTACAAAATTAATCAAAGAAAATTTAAAATACGCTTTGGTTAGTGGTGGAGTAAGTAACGTTTCTTTCTCTTTTCGTGGAAATAACACGGTTCGTGAAGCGATAAATTCTTCTTTCCTTTATCACGCAATTTCTAACGGAATGGATATGGGAATTGTGAACCCAACAATGCTTGAAATCTATGAAGCTATCCCGAAAGATTTGTTGGAAAAAGTAGAAGATGTTCTTTTAAACAGAAGCCCAAATGCTACTGAAAGACTCGTTGATTTTGCTGAAACGGTTAAGCAAAAAGGAAAGGTTAAAGTTGCTGATGGTGCTTGGCGAAGTGAAATAGTTGCAGAGAGGTTGAAATATGCTCTTGTAAAGGGAATCACTTCACACATTGAACAAGATGTTGAAGAAGCGAGACAAAATTTTGATAAACCTCTTGAGGTTATTGAAGGTCCTTTGATGGACGGAATGAACTTTGTCGGTGAACTTTTCGGTTCTGGTAAAATGTTTTTGCCGCAAGTTGTGAAAAGTGCAAGAGTGATGAAAAAAGCCGTTGCTTACCTAACACCTTACATTGAAGCTGAAAAATTAAGGACTGGAAAAAGCAGTGCAAAAGGCAAAATTTTGATGGCAACCGTAAAAGGCGACGTTCACGATATCGGAAAAAATATTGTCGGAGTTGTGCTTGGTTGTAACAATTATGAAATTGTTGACTTGGGAGTAATGGTTCCAGCGGAAGAAATTTTGCGAGCAGCCCAAGCGGAAGAAGTTGATGTAATTGGTTTAAGTGGATTGATTACTCCTTCACTTGATGAAATGGTTCACGTCGCCAAAGAAATGGAAAGACTAGGTTCAAAACTTCCTCTTTTGATTGGTGGTGCAACAACTTCTCAAATTCACACGGCTGTTAAAATTGCTCCTTCTTACTCGAATCCGACAGTTTATGTAAAAGATGCTTCACAAAGTGTTGGAGTTGTTGGAAGTTTGATTAGCGACAATTTGCGTGATAAATTTGTTAAATCAACTAAGGAACATTACGAAAAAGTCCGTACTAAACATTTCCAAAAACAATCTAAGAAAAAACTCTTGTCTATTGAAGATTCTCGTCAAAATGCTTTGAAAATTGATTGGAATACAACACACATTCAGAAACCAAGGTTTTTGGGAATACAAGTTTTCGAAGATTATTCTTTGGAACAAATTAGTGAACTGATTGACTGGAGTCCATTTTTCCACACTTGGGAAATTCCGGGAAAATTCCCAAGACTTTTAGAAGATTCAAAGTACGGCGAAGCTGCAAAAAAGTTATTTGACGACGCAAAGGCTTTACTCAAGAAAATTATTGACGAAAAACTTTTGAAAGCAAAAGCAGTTGTTGGGTTTTTCCCCGCGAACAGTGTTGGTGATGACATTGAAATTTATTCCGATGAAACAAGGTCTGAAATTCAGGAAGTTTTCCACACAATCCGTCAACAGTCAGAAAAAAGGGAAAGTCAAAATCTTTCCCTTTCAGATTTTGTCGCTCCAAAAGATTCTGAGAAAAAAGACTACGTTGGACTTTTCGCTGTTACGACAGGAATTGGAATTGGAAAATTAGTTGAAAAATTTGAAGCTGACCTCGACGACTACAACAGCATAATGACAAAAGCACTTGCTGACCGATTAGCAGAAGCATTTGCTGAGACTCTTCACAAAAAAGTTAGAACGGAACTTTGGGGTTATTCTCCAAACGAACTTTTGTCAACGGAGGATTTGATTAGCGAAAATTATCGTGGGATTCGTCCTGCTCCTGGTTATCCAGCTCAACCTGACCACACAGAAAAACCAATTCTTTTTAATTTACTCGAAGTGGAAAAACACACAGGAATTAAATTGACAGGAAGTTATGCAATGTTCCCAACAGCTTCCGTTTGTGGAATTTATTTTGGAAATGAAGAAGCAAAGTATTTTGGAGTTGGTAAAATTTCAAAAGACCAAGTTGAAGATTATGCCAGAAGAAAGAACCTTTCGGTTGAAGAAGTTGAACGTTGGCTTTCACCTCATTTGAATTACTAAGTTTTTACTAAAGGCTTCTTTTTAAAGGAAGCCTTTTTTTGTCTAAGCAGTTTAGTTCTAAACGTTTACCGATGAAAAAAAACTTTTTATCGAAAGAATATTACTTTTTAGTTAATTTGAAATTAAGTTAAATTGTTCAGGTAAGAGATTAACTAAAATCTTAACATTTTTGCTTAAGGTGAAAAAAAGTATTTTTACCGAGAAAAAAAGTGATTTTACCGAAATTGAAAATAATTTCTTAAAAACCTTAGTTAATTAAAACTAGAAACGGAAACAAAATTGCAAATAAATAATTTTTTTATAAACCAAAGTAGGAAGGTGTTTCAAAATGCCAAAGTCTAAAAATCTCTTAACAAAAGCAACATTACTAATGGTTAGTTCATTAGCATTGTTTTCTTGTACTAATGACGACACAGAAGAAGTTATTAGTAACACTCAGTTAGAAGAAGCTGCAATTGATGACAGTTTTTCTTACAATACTCTTAAAGAGTTTGATTTAAAAGTAACAGTTCTTGACAGTGAGAGCAAACCTGCAAAATTTGTTAAAGTGAAAGTCTTTGATACAGGTGCTAACAATCCTGATGCTCTTGCAAATATTAATGCAATTGCAAGTGGTGTTACAGATGCAAACGGTGTTTTCTCAACTCACGTTACTACTCCAACTTTTATGGAGAAATTAGTAGTTCAAGCAGGAATTATTGGTGTGGTTAATAGCCAACAAATTACTTTGAACCAAGAAAATATTGACATAACAATCGGTGGGGAAGTTCTTCCTGAAACAATTACTGATAAGAGAGCTAATAACTTTATTGCCGGAACAAATGCTACTTATGATTACATAGGAACTTATATAAATAATGTTGGCATTAATGGAGGATTACCAAATTATTTGAATTTTGACACTCCAACTTATACACTTAATCAAGGCTTACTTGATGATATTAATGCTTCTCTTCCAGAAGGTTCACCACTCCCATCAACACATCCAGAATATATTGTTCCAAGTGCGCAAACAAATTTAGCTCTCAGTGACTCAGCAGAAGTTTGGGTTAGTTTTATTCATGAAGGAGCTGGATATAGAAATGCTTTAGGTTATTATACATATCCAAATGGAAATCCTCCTACAAATCCAAATGATGTTACTAAACACATAGTGATTTTTCCAAATGCTTCTTACCAAGGAGCTGGTGGTCAAATGACAAGTGGAATGAGAGTTCAATTACCTGGAGTTGATCCTTTAGATGGTTCAAATATTTTTCCAGCAGGAACTACTGTCGCTTGGTTTCTTTCGGCTGATGGTTGGAATGGAACTGATGTTGATGACGGAAATTGGTTAGTTTATTCAAATGAAAACCTAAATCCACAATCTGACCCTAATGACAGAGTTCAGACTGTTCTTTTATTGGATGAAGACAGAGATCTACTTTTACTTTCCTTTGAAGATATTTTAAGACCTGGAGGAGACAGAGATTTTAATGACGCAGTTTTTTTTGTAGAAGCTTCTCCTTGGACATCAGTTGATACAACAGGTTTACCGCCAATTACAATTTCAGACACAACTGATACTGATGGTGACGGATGTCGTGACGACGTTGATGACTATCCAAATGACGCTACAAAATGTTCAAATAACTACTTCCCATCAAGAACAGTTTATGGAAGTTTAGCTTACGAAGACCTTTGGAACAAGCAAGGTGATTATGACTTTAACGATTTAACAATGGGTTATAGAATCAACCAAATTACAGATGCAGATAATAATGTTACTTACATTGAAGGTGACTTCGTTGTTAAAGCAATTGGTGCTGCTTACCACAATGGTTTTGGGTTTGAATTACCAATCACTCCTGGAGCAGTTTCAAGTGTAACAGGGCATTCAATTTTAAATACAAATTTAGTTGATCTTGCTGCAAACGGTGTTGAAAACGGACAGACAAATGCAGTTATTGTTGTAACTGATGACGTTAGTGCCTTGACTCCGGCAAGTGGATTTATTAACACTGTAGATGGCGATGCTTTCACTTTTATAGATACTTTGAATATTTCGATTGCTTTAAGTTCTCCTGTTTCTCCTGCAACTCTTGGAGCTCCTCCTTACAATCCTTTCTTGATTTCAAACTCAACAAGAGGAAGAGAAGTTCATTTAGCTGATATGGAACCAACTGATTTGGCAGATTTATCTCTTCTTGGACAAGGTGATGATGATTCAAATGCAGGAATTGGAAGATATTACAAAACTTCAAATAACCTTCCTTGGGGACTTTTACTTCCAGGCGAATGGGGACATCCAATCGAGAAAAATGCAATCAACTTAGCTTACCCAAATTTCATTCCTTGGGCAGTGAGTGGTGGAGTTGCGAACTTGGATTGGTATCTCAGAACAATTCCAAATAATGTTAATGAAACTTACATTTGGGAACCAACCCCATAAAAAATTCGTAAACCGAAAATAAATTTATTAAATTTCACAATGTTTTTTTACAAGGCTCAATTAAATTGAGCCTTGTTTGTTTAATCTAAATTTTGGAGGAAACAGTTGTGAAGGGGATAATTTTAGCTGGCGGTTCTGGAACTCGCCTTTACCCAATTACTCGTGCTTTGAGTAAGCAAATGATTCCAGTTTTTGATAAACCGATGATTTACTACCCTCTTTCTACTTTAATGCTTGCAGGCATTCGTGAAATATTAATTATTTCCACACCGATTGATCTTCCTAACTTTAAAAATTTACTTGGTGACGGTTCGCAATTTGGAATTTCTCTTTCTTATGCAGAACAGCCAAGTCCCGATGGTTTAGCCCAAGCTTTTATTATTGGAAAAGAGTTTATAGGAAAGGATAAAGTTGCTCTTGTTCTTGGCGATAACATCTTTCACGGAAGAGGATTACAAGAAATACTCAAGGATTCAGCGAGACTTGAAAGTGGTGGATTAATTTTTGGTTATCCAGTTCGTGACCCAGAGCGTTACGGAGTAATCGAATTTGAAGAAGAAACGGGAAAAGTGTTGAGTATAGAAGAAAAACCTGAGAATCCAAAATCAAAATTTGCTGTTCCTGGACTTTATTTCTATGATAACAGTGTTGTTGAGATTGCTGAAAATATCAAACCTTCGCCTCGTGGTGAACTTGAGATTACAGATATTAACGCAGTTTATTTGAAACAAGGGAATCTCAAAGTTCAGATTTTTGGTAGAGGGTTTGCTTGGCTTGACACAGGAACCCACGATTCACTTCATCAGGCTTCAAATTACATTCAGACTGTTCAAGAAAGGCAAGGACTCAAAGTTTCTTGTTTAGAAGAAATTGCTTACAGATTAGGTTATATTGATGCTGAACAGGTTCGTAAACTTGCTTCCGTAATGCTTAAAAATGATTACGGGCAATACTTGATACGTGAAGTACTTTCTGAATAATTATTAAAATAATTTTTATATCTTAAGAGAATTACAAGAATGAATATTGAAAAAACAAATTTAGATGGTGTTTTAGTTATTGAACCGAAAGTTTTCCCTGACTCAAGGGGTTTTTTTATAGAAACTTTCAATTCGGAAAGATACTCAGAAATAGGCTTAAATGAACCTTTTGTTCAAGATAACTATTCACATTCTTGTAAGGGAACTCTTAGAGGACTTCATTATCAGTTGAAGAATCCTCAAGGAAAATTGGTTTACGTGATTAAAGGTGAAATTTTTGATGTCGCTGTTGATATTCGTAAAAGTTCGCCAACCTTCGGAAAATGGTTTGGAACAACTCTTTCTGATAAAAATCACAAACAGATTTTTGTTCCTAAAGGTTTCGCTCACGGCTTCTTAGTTTTAAGCGAAGAAGCAGATGTAATTTACAAATGTACAGACCTTTACACTCCTGGAGACGAATATGGAATTCTTTGGTCTGATCCTAAAATTGGAATTGAATGGAACTTTGAAAAACCATTACTTTCCGAAAAAGACGCAATTAGTCCTTTACTAAAAGATGCAACTAACAATCTTTTTAAATAATGAATAAAAACGACTCTCAAAAACCAAAAGACGCTTTCGACGACGAATTAATCAACGTTCTTTACCAAAGATACGCAATGGGCGGAACTCGTTTTGCTCGTTGGAGATTAAATTTTATGTTTTGGTCAAAGAAAATGCTTTGGGTTGGTGTGGTAAAGTCGCTTTTTCTTTTCAAAAGAATAGTAGATATTTTAGCATCTGGAGTTTTATTGTTTTGTCTGTCGCCTATCTTTGCGGCTACTGCTCTTGCAATAAAATTTGAAGATCCTGGACCAGTCTTTTTTAGTCAAAAAAGAGTTGGAAAATGGGGAAAATATTTTACAATGCACAAATTTCGCTCAATGATTATGAACGCAGATAAAGTTAAAGACCAACTTTTAGAGCAGAATGAGTCTGATAAAGGTGTCATTTTTAAAATGAAAGAAGATCCAAGAATAACTAAAGTTGGAAAATTTATTAGAAAATATTCAATTGATGAATTACCACAACTTTGGAATGTTTTTGTCGGAGATATGTCCTTAGTTGGACCAAGACCTCCAGTTCCTCGAGAAGTTTCAGAATATAAAAATCTTGATAGAAGAAGACTTGATGTAAAACCAGGAATTACTTGTATTTGGCAAGTTAGTGGAAGAAGTGATATTGATTTTGAAGGACAAGTGAAATTAGATGTTCAATACATTCAGAACCAATCTTTTTGGGGTGATATTTTAATTTTGTTAAAAACGATTCCCGCAGTTTTGTTGGGCAAAGGAGCTTACTAAATGTTCGACAAAGTCAATGTGATTCTTGGTGTTCCAATTGATAATCTTGATATGAATGAAACTGTCGATAAAATTCTTGAAATGATTGAAGAGTTTAAAAAAGATAGAAGAGCAAGGCTTGTTGCTACTGTAAACGTTGACTTTCTTGTAAATTCTCTTGGTTGGGCAATTGGAAAAGTTCGTCATCCAGAATTACTTGACATTTTAAGAAGGTCAGATTTGGTGACACCAGACGGAATGCCTGTTGTTTGGCTCAGTCGTTTACTCACTAAAAAAGGTTTGAAAGAAAGAGTAACAGGGGCAGACCTTGTTCCTGAACTTGCAAAGGCTTGTGCAAAAGCAGGCAAGAAAATTTTTATGCTTGGTGGAAAAGGAGACGTTGGGCAACAAGCGGCTGACATTTTATTAAAAGACAACCCTAATTTAAAATTTGCTGGAATTAGTTCACCTTTTGTTTATGTGGAAGGTGAAGCACTTCTCGGGGCTGAAGAAGAAGATTTACCGATTTTAGAGGAAATAAATTCTTCAGGAGCTGATATTTTGCTAATCGCATTTGGAAATCCGAAGCAAGAAGTTTGGTTTGAAAGAAACCGTTACAAATTAAAAGTTCCTGTCTCAATTGGGATTGGTGGAACTTTTGAATTTATTACAGGTTCAGTTTCTAGAGCTCCAGTTTGGATGCAGAGGTCTGGTTTAGAGTGGATTTACCGAATGACTCAAGACCCGAAAAGACTTTGGAAAAGGTATTTTATTGGTTTCTTGAAACTCGGAATGATGACTTTGCCTCTTCTTACAAGGCACTTCTTTTCTAAAGGAATTGAAAAAGAAGAATCAAATTTGCCAACTTGCACAAATAACAAATTTGCACTTACATTTAAATTTCCAAAAGTTGTTAATTCTGTCAATGTTGAAAAAACTCACTCAATGATTTATGAAAAAGTTATGGGAGATGCTACAAACGTAATCGTTGACTTAAGTGATGTTGAATATTTTGATGTCTCAGGGTTGGGAATGTTTATGTCTTTGAGAAGACAAGTTAAAGCTCGTAAAAAAGAATTTTTTATAATTGGTTTGAATGAAAAAGTAAAAGGTTCTTTTCTCGTGAATCGAATTTGGGATACATTAGAAAGAGAGGTTTTAGCGAATGAGAATGATGTTTTCAAGAAATTAAAAGAAAAAGGTAGTATGCCTGGATTTTATTTTTTGATTACGATGAAAGATGGTTTTGGTGTTGTGAAACTTGTTGGAAGACTTGACTCTTTTTACGCTTCAGAATTTAATTATGAATCCTTTGTCGAAAAATTAGGAAACAAAAATTATATTTTTGATATGGAAGAACTTGACTTTGTTGACTCTACAGGGCTTGGAACAATTTTGAAAATTTACAAGCACTTCGCAAGGAATAACCAAAAAATGGTATTGTGTAGTTTGAACGAAGGTGTCACTCAGCTTTTGAAAATCACGAAACTTATTAAGGTTTTTAAAATCACAGATAATTTGAACACCGCAGAAAAGAAGATTAATTCTTAAAATTTATTTCAATTAGAAATTTTCCACTCAAAAATTATACAGTTTTTGTAACTTACACAAAAAATAAAATAAAAATGTGTAATGAAAGCTGTAATCCTCTCAACATTCGATTTAAGAAATTTAGAACCTGTTTTTGAATGGACAAATGAATTTTTGATTCCAATTGTTAACAAACCGATTGTTGAACACCAAATCGAATTACTCAAAAGTTATGAAATCTTAGATTTGATTTTGATTCTTAGAGACAGACCTTTTGAATCAGAAAAGTACTTTGAAAAGGGTGAGCGTTGGGGAGTAAATATTTCTTATTCTTTGGAAAAAGAAAACAAAGGAATTACTAGTTCTCTTTTCCGTCTTGGAAACAGGCTTGACGACACTTTTATCTTTCTATCGGCAAATGTTGTTACAAATTTTAATGTTTCAGATTTTGTTCAAGAACATAAGAAATCTGAATCTGACTTAACTTATTTTGTTTCAAGTTTTGAAAACAGTTTGGTAGATGTGCAAAGTGATGATGAGATTAAAGATTTTTATCCATTTTTGATGAGTAAAAAAGCTTTAGAAGTAGTCTCCAAAAACCGTTCACTAAATACTCTAAAAAAAATAATTCATTTTCTTCTTGAGAATAATTTTAAAGTTTCTTCTTGGCGGAAAGATGAAGATTTTACCCACTTAGAATCTATTGAAGATTACTGGAAAGTTAATAAGGATATTCTAAATGGAAAATATAAAGGTTTGATAATTTCTCCGGGTTACGAAGAGCGAGAAGGGTTTTGGTTAGGTGCAAGAAATAAAATCGAACAAGGTGTTAAAATTAGTAAACCTGTTGTTGTTGGTAGAAATTGTATTCTCGAAAGTGCTGCTTCAATTGATGAGTATTCGATAATCGGTGATAATGTAATTATAGATAAATTTGCAAAAATAAAAAATAGTATTATTCTTTCGGATTCTTACATCGGACCTCACACTTCAGTTGAAAATTCGATTGTTTATAAAAACAACCTTTTTAATATTGATTCAAAAGTAAATATTTACGTTGGTGAAGAATTTATTTTAGGAAGTTCGGAAGGTCAGGAGATTTCCAACAAAGGAAATCGTTTTATGAATACTTTAGTGGCTGTTGGGCTTTTAGTTGTTTTCTCACCTCTTCTTTTGTTAATGCTTTTGTTTAGTTTGATTTTACCATTCAAAAAATTATTCTACACAGAAGAACGAACAGGAGATTTTGAAGTAATTGATTTGCAAGGAAATCGAGCTCCAAAGACTTTCAAAATGAACTGTTTCAAAAGTAATTTTAGACTTTTTCACAAATTGCCTGGGCTTTTGAATGTAATTAAAGGTGATATTTGGTTAGTTGGAAACACTCCACTCTCAAAAGAAGAACTTTTACAAATTACAGAAGAATGGCAAAAAGTAAGATTTGAAGCTCCTCCTGGACTTTTTCACTTCTGGGAAATTGAAAGCAAAGAAGAGCCAACTTGGGAAGAAAAAATTATTATGGAAAATTTCTACGCTAAGACACGAAATACAAAGCTAAACATCAAAATCTTAATGAAAAGTATCTTTCCATTTTAAATTCCCTTTACTCTTTCACCAAATAAAACAGTGCTTTATTTTCAGGATTAATTTCAAAAATTATTGAACCTGAATTTCGAGTTACATCTTTAACCTCGCTAAATCCATCTTTACGCAAAGCTAAGACCTTAAGGTTTTTAGAATTTATGTGTGTGATTTCGATTTTTGAAGTTAAAGGTTCTGCAAAAACAGTTCCTTTACTTTTTTTGACAATTTGAGTTTCTCCCAAATTCCACTTTGTCCCCTCATTTTCAGCTTTTCCGATTGCAGAAACGAAAATATTTTTTGATTCGTTAATTGGCTTCTTTTCTAAACTTGAGACGAAAATTGAACCGAATTTGCTTTTTGTGTCAAACTTCACAAAATCACACTTTACATCTTTTTGTTTTGCCAAATTCCCAACTACACCCTGAGTTCTTGGTGAATTTAGGTAAAGCAAGCCTTTCTCAAAATCTCTAAAATATTCTTTAGTGTCAGAAGAAATAACTCCTTCGTAATTTTCAAATCTATCGGTTGGAGTAAGTCCTTTTTCGCCTTCGATGACTCCAGAAATCTTGAACTGTTCGGTTGCTGTGTTGAAAAAAGGTGTAGCAGAAGGTTTCCATTTCTCATCGCCATAAAGTGTATCATAATCCCAATTTAAAACTAACTCTCTCTGTGCTTGAGCTAAGTCTTCTCTTCTAAAAATCAAAGCTGAAATTGGTAAAACGGCTGTCGTTTGCGGGTCAATTAGTAAGTTGTAAGCTCCTTTGAGTGAGGAAATTTCGCCTGTTCCATTTTGCCTGTAAGCGTAAAGAATCAAAGCTGACCAATTTTGTAAAGAACCAATTGAAGCCATTTGTATCGGCAAAACGCTTCGCCATTTCCCTTGCCAATCAGGTCCGTACTCTGAAATAACAAAAGGTTTGTCCTTGATTCGTGCAAAAGAAGCTGAAAGGACAGGGTTTCCTAAACTTGGATTTACGTCTAATTTTGAACTGCCGTAAGTGTGTGTGTCCATAAAGTCCATTTTTGCCATAGATGGTAAGTCTTTTTGGTAAATAACCCAATTCGTTCCAGTTACAGGAATTTTGACTCCAAGAGTTTTAATGTAAGTCTTTATATCGTAGAAATAATTTGCTTGAACGTCATTCAAAAATTCTTTTCCTTTTTCGTCTCGCCAAAGATTTGACATCTGAAACTCCATCACACCTTTTCTGTCTGCCCAAATCGATTTAATTTTTTCAAACTGTGAAATGTATGGTTCAATGTCGTAACGAGTTCTTCTTGCAATTACGTTATGAGTTGTGATGTCATTTTCGTTAGTTACAGTTGTGAAAGCAAAAACAGGGTCGTCTTTGTAATCCAAGTTTGTGTAGGTGTTTTTGTGTTCCCAAAGTGTTTGTGCATAAAGTTTTTGTTTCTCAATTAAGTCAGGAACAAAGTGTGTAAAACCTTTCCAAGTTTTAATCCCCTTTGGTTTATTCCACAAATGGTCAGGGTCAACGAGCAAATCAAGTTGAATGTAAATTCCTTCTTCTTTTAAACAGTAGAACAAGTAATCCAATTTGAGCCAGTTTACAGCGTCAGATTTTAAGTAGCCTTTTTCATCAGAGTAAAAAAGCCTTTTTGAGGACCATTTTACGTTTAAATGATGAATTCTAACTAAATTGACTCCCATTTTTGCAAGGCGTTTTGCAAGAATTTCAGCTTCTTCTTTTTCAGGAAAACATTGTTCTCCGCTAAGATTTACACCAAAAAATTTAATTTTTTTGTTCCCTTCAAAGACAAAGTTCTCACCTTTAGTTTGTAAGAAACCGAATTTACCTGCTGGTTTGTGATTCAAAAAAGAAAGGTCAATTGGAAATGAATCCCAAGGAAGCGGATTTTCTAACCAATCAGAGGTGATAAAGTTTTTGCCTTTTGAGTCTGGGTTAAGAGAGAAATTTGTAGGTTTTAAAAACTCAATTTCTAAACTAATTTTATGTTTTCCAAATTCAAAATTAGATTCTGGAACCCAAACACGAACCTCTAAAGCACTTTTTCCTGAAAGCCTTCTATCTGTTACAGTAAAATTTTGATTTTTTGAAGTCTTGATTTTGAAAAATGACTCAACTTCAAATTCCCCTGCTCTGTCTTCAAAATAAATTTTTGTGTCTGGATAAAAAGGTAATTTAGTTTTACTTGAGTTTGACACTCGAAAGTTTTTACCACACAGAAAATCTGTTGGGATTTTGAAAACGAAAGCCATTCCTTTGGTTTCGAGTTTGTGAATAACATTCAAGGATAAGTTAACTTTTACACTATTCTTTTTATTTCTTGAAACTTCTAAAGCGAAAGGTAACTCACTTACTTTTGGCTTTAGAATAAAACCACCTTTAAACTGAATTTTACCATTTGAATAATTTTGAATAACATCTTTAGGATATTTTAATTTCCAATTTTTATCCCAAAAATAAATCTGTAAATCGAAAATCTCTTCTTGCTCGTTGGTGTAAATAATTTTGTCCAAATCTCTTACTTCAAAAATTGACTCTTGGGCAAAAGAGTTCTGAAAAAGAGATAAAAGAGAAATTGTCAGGAAACTAAAAAAAGTGATTCTCGAGTTTAAAAGCATAAAATGAGTAAACCTAAAAGTAATATGATATGATACTATATGATATTGTTTAACTCTTCGTCAATTGTCGGAATAAGCGAATCGATTAAAATTTTGTGCATACTTTTACCTGTTTTTTCGCTAATGAATTTCAACTTCAGAAAATGTGGTTCAGGCAATCTTAGAATAAATTGTTTTTTTACGTCCTCACGAATTGACGGATTTTCCCAAGGGAAATTTTCAACACTAACCTCTTTTTTAGAATTTTTATCAGAAGTTTTTGCTGCGTTGATGAAACTATCCAATTTAGCTTGGTCTTCTTCGGTATTTTTAGTCGGTGGTTTGCTGATTAGTTTATTTTTAGTTTTACTCATTTCGAAAATACCTTTTCGTAAAGATTTTGCATCTCATCGGTTGCTTTTTTGTCAATCGGCTCAAGTTCAATTACACTAAGTCCTTGACTCGCTGCTCTTCGGTAAGCGATTCTATCTTTTACAATCACTTCCGAAAATTCCAAATTCTCGAAATCCTCGATAATTTCAGAAGCATTTTCGGCTTCTGTTACAGAAGGATTTGGCGAAGCTCTGTTGATTACAACGTAAGCCTCAATTTCTGGATTAAACGCTTTGACTTGTGTTAGCAGTTGGTTCATTTGGGTTAAAGTCCAAACGTCGAATTGTGAGGCTTGAATTGGAATGAAAATTTTGTCTGAAATCGCAAGAGCAGAGCGAAGTTCAATGCTGTCTCTTCCACCAGCATCAATAATGATGTCTTGGTAACGATTCGCCAAATCTTTGACTTCTTTGACGATTCCGTTTCCATACTTTTGAATGCAAGGGATTCGTTCTAATTTTTCATTGCTTTCACGAATTGCTGACCAAAAATTAGCACTTTCTTGTTTGTCAGTGTCAACAATCAAAACATCGAATCCTGCTTTTTTACGAAGAGTTGCAAGATTGGTAACAAAGGTTGTTTTACCTGTTCCACCTTTTTCGCCACCGATTAGAATTATCATATTTTATCTCCAAAGTTTGGAAGTTAAAATAATATCATATGATATGAAATCATACTAAAAAATAGCCTTGCTGGAGTTAGAAGAAAAAATAGGATAATATCATATGATATTACTTTTTGGGATAGCCTTTATTTGTAAGAGGTTTTCGTCCGAGTAGAGTTTGGAAGTAACGTAAAGCTCCAATGAATTGGGGGAAAACAACAAACGAAAGATGAAAAGTGTACAAATAGGCTTCTTTTTTTGAAATATTAAAAATCTTTTGGAATTTTGGAGTTCTAAGAACATTTCTAAAAATTACGAATAAAGCAAAAGGAATTAGGAAAAAAGACAAAACTGGAAAGATGAAACTTAAGATTATTAAGAATATTGGAAATGAAGCATTAATTACAATTCGCATAAATTCCTTGAACCACATTTTTTCAGGTTTGCCCATCAAACGTAAACCGATTTCTGCATAAGCGTGACCACTTCTATAAGCTCTTTTCCAATACTGCTTGAAAGTCAGCATATTCAAATCGTGTTTTGTCATTGGCTCAGTGAGACGGTAAATTTCCCAACCTTTTTGGCGAATTCTGTAACTGCATTCAGGGTCTTCCCCAGCAACCAAAAAATCATCAAATCCATTTACTTCTTCCAGAACATCACGACGAACCAAAACATCACCACCAAAATAATGACAAGGTCCTTCTTCGTAAACCCATTCAATGCTTCCGATAATGTGGTAATTATTTTTTTTCGGGTAAACTTCATCACGTTTACCACAAACAGCAGCGACTTTGTCTTTTAAAAACGGAAGAGCTTTGTTGATAAATTCAGGGTGAAGGATTGTGTCTGCATCAAGAAATAAAATCAAAGGAGTTGTTGCGGCTCTGTAACCTGCATTTCTTCCTTTCCCAGGAGTTGGACTGTGGTCTTTAAGTTCAATCGTTTCTACACCTTCGTAACTTCGGGCAATTTCAGGACTTCCGTCAGTTGAACCTCCGTCTGAGAAAATGATTTTAATTTTATCTTGTGGATAATTAGCATTTCTAACAGACTCAATGCAAGTCGAGAGATATTTTTTTACGTTAATTCCAATAATTACTGCGGTGATTTCTGGTAAATTATTTTTATCCATTTTCTAACTTTTCCTTGGGAATATTTTTGCAGGAATTCCTACAGCGATTGAATTTGGTGGAACGTCTTTAATGACGACTGCATTTGCTCCGATGTTTACGTTGTCGCCAATTGTGATTCTTCCGAGAACTTTTGCACCTGTTCCTATGTCAACGTTGTTTCCAATTTGCGGTGCGATTGGGTCGTCAACTCTTTGTAAACCAACTGTAACTCCGTCGCGAATTACACAGTTGTCACCGAAACTTGCAAAACCACTAACAATGATTCCGCCAAAGTGGTCAATTCTAAAATTTTTTCCAACCTTAGCTTCGCAAGGAAGTTCGATTCCTGTGATGATTTGAGTAAATTTGTAAACAATTTTGTAAAGCAAAGAAAAAGGCTTTCGGATAATTCCGGTTTTGATTGTGTAACGCCAATTTCCAAAACGATAAGTAATCATTGCCCAAAAACCTTGAGCCATAAAATCACCATTGTAAGTTTTCAAATCTGCTTTGATGTTTTCTAACATTTTGTTCACCAACCTTAATTGGTTGTTACAGTTCCGTATTTATCTTCTTTTAAACAGGCAAGAAAAGTACCGATTACTAATTTTGCTTCTTCTCTTTTCACTCTAGATTCTTCACCTTTTCTACGAATTGAATTTTTAAGATAAATCATAGATTTCCAAAAAATTTCAACGAATGCACTTTTAATCATTGGCATAAAACCGTGATTTTTTCGGTAGTATCTTAATTCATTTTTAATTCTTAAATGTAAAAGCTGCTTACCGCCCGAAGTCATTGCTTTTTGGGTAAGTTCGCTACTTTTAGCAGAACTTTGTCCACCTAAATGAATACATTTTGTGTAAGGGTAAAAGGTTACTTCCCAGCCAGCTCTTTTAGTTCTTAAACAAAAGTCAATTTCTTCAAAATAAAGAAAATACCTCTCGTCCAAAAAACCGATTCTTTCTGTTACTTCTTTTCTTACTAAAAAATAAGCTCCTGGAACCCAACCAACATTTTTAGGCTCACTGTGATCCCACCAAGTAAAGTCTGGTCCGCCAAATCTTTCTGAATTTGGGTTTTTTGAAGCAATTCCAGTAATTACTAAAAATTTTAGCCAAGGGCTTGGAAGCATTCTAGCAGAAGGTTGCATTAATCCGTCGTCGCCAACAAGTTTTACACCAAGAATCCCTGTTTTAGGATTCTCATCCATATATTTTAATGTCTTTGGTAAAGTATCTTCATACAAATAAGCGTCTGAATTTAGAAGTAAAAGGTAACGTCCAACACATTTTCTGAGAGCTAAATTATTCCCTGCTGCAAAACCTAAATTTTTAGGGCTCCGAATTAAGTGAACCTCTGGAAATTCCTTTTCAACCATATCAGCAGAATAGTCGTGAGAATCGTTGTCAACTACATATACTTCGTGTGAAAAATCTTGAGCGAATTTTCTTACATAATTCAAACAATTTCGTAAAATATCTTTGGTGTTATAACTAACAATAATTATAGAAAGTAATTTTTGTGGTGTTGCATCTAATTTCCTAGCCATTTTTATCTAATCCTTTTCTGGTTCTGGAGGTGGAATTTGTTCTAACCTTTTGCCAATTCCAAGATTCTCGAATTGCCAAGCGTGTAAAGATTTACGAAATTTATCATCACCAAACCGTCGCATTCCTGCAAGCATTGCCCGGAAATAACCAATAACAATGAAAAATCCACCTATCAAAAAAGGCTTTTCAAAAGTCCTGTAAGCTCCGATTCCAAAAATGTAAAGTGGATGAGTTCCCATAAAATATTGACCTTTTCCCCAACGCATTCTTCCGTGAATGATTCCTTTGTGAGAAGAACCCATTAAACGTAAATGAAGAAAATTTAGGTCTTCGTGTCTAAAACTTCCTGTTCTCCAACCTGCAATTCTGCAAGCGTGATAAGCAATTCCGTCCCAATGAACTTCCCGAACAAATCCGCCCATATCTTCAAAGCATTTTCTTTTGTAGAAATTAATCATTCCAGCGACCATTTCGTCGTTGTGTCTTTCTTCTGTTAGAGTTCCGTCATCGGCTCTTTGGAAAGGTTTTCCACTTGCAGCACCGAGATATTTGTCATTTTTGAAAAGGGAAACTAAAGTTTCAAAATATTTAGGTTTGAATTCGATGTCCCCGTCCATTTTGCAAACGAAATCATAATCTTTGGTTTTAATTCTATCGTAGCCGTAATAAAATGCCTCAACAACTCCAGGACCAACTGCTCGAACTCCTCGATTAGGTTTCTTAACGATGTGAATCCAATCGTGTTTAGCACAGGCTTTCTCGACAATTTCTGTTGTTCCGTCTGTCGAGCCGTCATCAACAATTATCCACTCAACAGGTCTTAGAGTCTGATTTACAGTGGAATCAATTGTTCCTTGAATTAAATCAGCTTCATCTCGTACAGGAGAAATTATTACAATTTTATTTTTAGCCATTTTTAGCTCCAAAGATGTCTATTAATCTATCAATATTTACTTTTTGGTCAAATTCTTTGTGAATTCTATTTTTTGCATTTTCTGTTAAATCTATAACGTCTTTTTGGTGTGAAATTAATTCCTCAATTTTTTCTGAAAGCGAAATTGGGTTTCCAGGTTCTGCCAAAAATCCTGATTTCTGGTCTTCGATGAGTTCAGGGATTCCAGAAATAAAAGTTGAGATTACAGGAGTTCCGACTGCCATTGCTTCCATTAAAACTACAGGAATTCCGTCTTGGTCGCCGTTGCTATCGACTTTACAAGCAAGAATGAAAGCGTCAAGATTTTTCATCCATTCGTAAACTTTGTCGTGAGAAAGAGCTCCTTTGAAAACAACATTTTCCTCTAATTTTTGTTCTGCAACCAAACTTTTAATTTCTTCCATCAAAGGACCGTCGCCAGCAATTTCTAAATTAAAATCAATTTCTTTGTATTTGAGTTTTCCTAAGGCTTTGACCAAAATGTCCATTCCTTTTTTCTCAACTAATCTTCCCAAAGTCCCGAAAGTTGGAGGGCTTTTCAATTCATTTTTTTGAGTAAAAGTGTATTGTTGCGTGTTAATTCCACAACGAACAATTTTGATTTTATCTTTTTGAACATTGTTTTCAAGCAAAAATTTTACGTTGTAATCTGAAATTGTAACTGCAAATTTTGAACGGTGAGCTTTTTCTTTGAGTAAGATTCCACGTTCAAAGAGGTCGTTTGCGTGAGACATAAAAGTAAAAGGAACTCCACTAATCATCGAAGCGTACATTCCGATTTGTGTCGGAACGTGGGCAAAATGAATGTGTAAATGCTCACACTGATTCTTCTTTAAATAGCTTGCAACTTTGTTTGCTTGAATGAATTGGTAGATTAATTTTACTGTTGTCGAACTAAAACCAACTCGAAAAATATCTCCAAAAGCTGTAAAAAATGCTTTCAAAAATCTAAGTGGGCTTGTAAATAAATTTGCAAAATTTGAAGCAAGAACAGAAATGAAACTTTCGTTGTAAAGGAAGTAAGTTTTTTTGAGTAAGTCCTGAACTTCTTTTTCTTTCGCCAAGTTGTGAGGGTAGTGGACTGAAATCGAAGTAATTTCGACTCCTTCCTTTTCTAAACCTAACATTTCATTGTAAACAAAAGTGGCTGACAAGGAAGGAATTTCAGGTGCTAAGTATGCGACTTTCATTATTTTTAAACTCTAATTTTATCTATTTTTGATGACTTTTGCAGGTGAACCAACGGCAATTGCTCCGTTAGGAATTGACTTTGTTACAACACTGTTTGCACCAATTACTGCTCCGTCACCAATTGTAACTCCAGGAAGAATGCAAGCACCACGACCAATCCAACAGTCTTTTCCAATTGAGATTGCTTTTGTGTCGTGAGGTTGTTTTTTTATAAACTCATTTGGTGCGATTCCGTGATTTGCATCTCGAATTGAAACGAATTCACCAATCATTGTGTAAGCACCGATTTTTATATTTGTGTAGGAAACGATTGTCGTTCCTCTATTGATTCTAACTTCTTCTTCTATTTCGACAGAGCCGTTTTCATTGGTTTCGATTTGAACTGAGTAGCCGATTCTCGCATAATTTCCAAACTTGATTTTTTTGCCTTTAAGCTCAACTAATCCGTCAAATTGAACAGTCGGGTTTATTCCACTTAGTTGACCTTCTGCCCAAACTTGAAAGAAAATTCTTTTCAAAGTGTTGCGAAGTGGCTTTAAGATTTTAATCGGTAAAGCCAAAAGTAGAATGAAAATTCTAAGTATTTTATGTTTCATCTTATGAGTTTAAAAGTAATTTTTCAAATAAATCTGATGACTTGTTCCAAGAAAAATAGTCGCTTTTTTTAAGTCCTTCAACTCGAAGGCTTTTTTCTAATTCGGCATTGTCGAGAACTTCAATAATTTTTTCAGCAAGAAGTTCTGGTTTACAAGGCTCAACCAAAATTCCACTTTTTCCGCTTTCGATAATGTCTCGGATTCCCAAGCTGTCAGTTCCGACGAAAGAGCAACCAAGCGAAATTGATTCCAAAGCAGGCAAACAAAAGCCTTCGGTTTCACTTGAACTAATCCAAAGTCTTGAAGATAAATAAATGTCTCGAATCTTATCTTGAGGAGGTCTTCGGAAAAAAGTCAAATCTTCAAACACTTCTTCTTTTGGAAATTCCGAACCGAAAAATATGACTTTGAGATTTGGTTTTTTCTTTTTCACAATTTGGAGTGCCTTAATTCCGTCAATGCTTTTTTTAAATTTAACACGAGAGTAGAGCATTCCAACGTCAAAAGTTCTTTCGATTCCTTCGCCGTAAGACTCCGAGAAAAAGAAATCTTTTCCGTTAGTAATTAAGGGTAAATTTTTATCTCCGCAGACTTCCCCGACAACGTCTTGAAGCCATTTTGAAATTACAATTTTTTGAAATGGGTATTGAAAAGTTTTGTCAACTTGTTCTTGTTCACCTGACCAAGTTTCATAGTGTTGAATTAGATAAAATTTCTTTCCGTAATTTTCAGGATAATCTTTAATCCATTCGGCGGTTTGCCAAGCAGTTGCAATTATTGCATCACCTTTTGGAACAGTTTCAGGTGTAATTTCTTCGACCTCGATTAACTCACCTTTGAAATAATCCAAGTGGTCTTTTTCGTCATTCATTTTACGTTTGACCTGCCTTCTTAGATTTTCTTTCCAATGAAGGTCTCGATGAGGATAAACAACTCTTACGTTGTGTCCACGTCTCAAAAGTCCGTTTGCGTGTGCAGCAACAACTTTTAAACCTCCAGCAAGGTCTTTACAAGGTACGAGAAAAGTGATATCCATTACCAACCTCTAAAGCTAATTTTTGTTGTTTTTCTTGTGATTTACCTTTTTTAAGCAAGATTTTCGAATTGCAAAGTCCCTCGCTCATTCCAAGTAGCATAAATAAATACTGAACTGTTTGTGTTCCTGCATAAACTGTGTACATAATGAAGGCAGCAGAAAGCAAAGCTCCAAGGAAACACCAGCCAAGCCGTGCCTCCTCATTGTTATAAGGATGTTTGAAAACAAACATTAAAAGTTTGAGACCTTGAAAAATCATTAGAAAATCAAATAAGTAAAGAACGACCTTTCCCGAAGTTAATGCAGTAAAAAGGTATTCATTATCAATAGATTTCTGTCCTTCAACCCAAGGAACTCCAAATCTTCCCCAACCAAAATAAGGTCTTTCCTCAACAATTGATCTATAATTTTCAATCATTTCAGAACGGTAAGCGGCATTTCTTTGGTCAACGGTTTCAGCGTCAGTACGTTTTACGTTCACATAAGCCCAAATCTTAGGAAAGAAGACAACGAAGAAAATTGTAAAAATAACAAGTAAGTAAGACATTACTTTTTTTCTATCTTTTGCCCAGCCGTACCAAATTATTAGTAAACTAAGAGCTAATCCTGCCATCGGAGCTCGAGACATTGCAGTTAAACAACCTATTACAGAAAGTGCATAAATTTTGGGTGCCCATTTTTTGTATTTTTTAGGAATATAATCACCTTTCCAATACCAGAAAGCCATAGGAGAAATTACCGCATAAAAATAGCCTGCACAAATTGGGTGTGCAAAAGAAGCAAAAGCTCTTTTAAACCCCCAACGTCTCATTGGACGTTCCCAAGGAACCCAAGTAGGCCATAGGTTACGAATTGGTTTGTCAAAAATATTATAGGATTGTTTGAATTCCCAAATCATTCCGACGGCAATTATTGCCCCACAAATGACAATTACTTTTATGATTTCTACTCTTGTTTTTTGGTCAGTGAAAAACGATTTAATCATTAGGTAAGGAATGAACCTAGCAATTACTTCATTAAAGAAAACTTTTTGAGCTATTTTATAAGAGCTGTTTGAAAATTCACCGTAAAAAATGCAAAGTAGGTAAAGTAAAACGATACCGTCAAAAATTGTAAACTTAAAACCCTCCATTCCATCTCGTGTAACCCAAACTATAAAAATCGGAATTAAGGCAGCACTCCAAAAACTCAATTCAGGAATACCTGGAACTAATTTCGTTTGGTAATAAGTTGGCATAAAAGTAAGTACAGGTAGGAAATAATAAATGAATGCCTTTTTCGCAGACCCTTGCGAAATAAAGTAAAGTGAGCCAAAAAGAGGTAGTACTGCAATTTTATCCATTAGTATCTACCGTGTTTTCGTTGTCGTCGTCATTACCTGAAATCTTATTTGGATTTTCTTCTTCCTCACTTTCTTCGTGCTTGATTCCAAAATACATTGTGTAATCAAAAGGGAAAATATCTTGAGTTGAATATTCACCAACTAATTCTCTTGTATAGAAAGTCTTAATTTCCTTTCCTAAGTAACCACTTTTGAGAAGCCCAGTGTTGTTTAAAACAATTGAAATTGCTTGAATTTTTAAATGATCTAAAATGTCTAACCCTCTTAAAAGCTCGTGCCAAAGTGTTTTTCCACCCATAACCATCATAATTACAACATCGCCAATTAAAGCGTATTTTTGTGAATCAGCAGAAAGTAAAAGAGGAGGTGAATCAACATAAAGGTAGGTGTAGTGTTTTTTCAATTCATTAATTACGGCTTCTATGTCAGAATGGTCAGCGGAAAGACCTTCACTTCCTAAAGATAAAACGTGAAAAGGTAAATCTAAATCCTTTAGAACAAACCTCGTAATATCCTCAGTGTTTTTCATATTTTCTACGAAATTTTTAGTTCTTGGGACTCCAGGGATTACATTTGAGATTGGATTTCTTTGGTTCAAATCGACAATAATTTTTTTGTCTCTTGGTGCGTCTAAAAATGCTAAAACATTTATGATAAAAGATGTTACACCACTTGAGTCTTTAGGTCCCATTGTAACGAAAACTTGAGAATTGAATTCTCGGTGTTCTTTTTCAAAGTGTAAAGCAATTCTTCTGTATTGCTCGTAAAGATAAGAACGAGGTTGATTTTTGTAAATTGTGTAAACGTCAGCTGATGGAATCAAATCAAAAGTTGAGTCAAGAATGTAATCAGTTACAGGGAAACCAAGAACTTTGTTAATGTCAGAAGGTCTTAGAACTGTGTTGTCAAAGAAGCCTTTCATTATCGCGACTAAGCAACCTAAAATAATACTTCCAATGATTCCTGCAATAATAATGAGTGGTCCTTTACTTGGAGCTGGTCCGTCAGGTGGTAGAGCTTTTGAAATTACAAAAACTCTACCTGGAGTTATTGATTCAATCCTAATTTCCTGAATTCTTTCGTTAATTTTATTCAAGACTGCTTGGAATCTTTCAATCTCTTGAGTTTGCGTGTTTGTCCTTAAAACGGCTGTATTAAACTCTAAGGCTTGTTTTTGTGTCTCATCTAAAACTACTTGTAATTTTTGCTTCTCGCGTAAAATTCGTTCAATATTATTTTCAATCGTTCTAATTTCAAAAAGAGCGTTTGTTCTTCTTGTGAGCTTTAAATTCTTAATCTCTTTTTCGATTGTTTCAATTCGCATTGATTCGACTCTGCGATTAATATCGTCAATAAATGCTTGATAATGTTGGTAATCAGGATTGTCTTTTTTCAAGCCAATCATTTGATTTCGGATTTCCTGCTCTTTCCTTGAAAGTTGAAGCTTGTTGTCTTTAAAAATTGGATTGTTCTCAACAGCAGCTTCTGCTTGTAAACGGAAGTCTTCTTGGTCAATAAATTTTAGTTCTTCGTAAATGGCTTCTGCTTGACTTTCTAATTTTATTTCTTCAATTACAAGGTTGTTAAATGCTTCTTTTAAATCCAAAAGTGATTGAGTAAAAACTGAACGGCTTTTTTCTTCTGCGATTGCAACATTGAATTTTGAGGAAAGTTCTTCTAATTTCCTGTAACTACTGTCCAAAAGTGCTTCGTTTTTTTGTTTCTCCGAAAGTAAGTAACCTAATTTAAAGCTGTCCTCAGACTGACGTTCTTGGATTTTAGAATTTATGTAAACATCAATTGTTGTATTGATGATTTCGGCTAAACCTTCCTTTTTTGAAGAAGACATAGTTATCGTAACAATTTGTGTTTGAAGCTGTTGTTTTACCTTTAGTTTTGCACCAAGTCTGTCCATTGAGGTTCTTGGGGATTCATTGGGTTTTCGCCAAATGTATCCTTGTTGGTGGTAAAGTTCTATCGATTTTTCGAGAACAGGGTAACTTGTAATTACTTTAACTTGCGTTCTCATCCAATCTTCATAAGAGTGTAAAAATGCTGATTTATCGGCACTGTAAAGGATTTTAGGTAAATAAGGTTCTAATAAAAGTAACGCTTCAACTTCATAAAAAGGTTTGGGCAGTTTTATCCCAGCAATAACTGCAAGGATTGAACCAATCATTGCGATTATTGGGATTACACGAGCATTTTGCCTTAAACTTCCAATAGCGTCAAAAGGCTTACTAAATTTCTTTTTCTGTCCTTGTTCTTCTTCCATCTCTAACTTTTATTGACCTGATAAAGTTTTACTAACGATGATTGTTTGAGCAAAGGGATTTATAAAACTTAAGTAGTAAGTAATAGTTGCAAGTCCTTTTTTGGGTATGTAAACGATGTCATTATTTTCGAGCAAATAATTTTGGGCATAATTTCCTGTTCTGTAGAAATCACGTAAATCGATGTTTATAACTTCGCCGTCTTTTCCACCGTTGTAACGAATTAGTTTGACTTCTGACTGAACTGCGTCAATTGAAAAACCACCTGCGGAATTGATAGCGTCAAGCAAAGACATTGTTCCTTTGACTTGGTAAGAACCTGGACTTCTAACTTCACCCATTACGTAAATGTTCGCTTGCATTGCTTCAGGAACATAAATTATATCGTTGTTTGCAAGGTCAATGTTAAGCGAAAGGTTTCCGTTGTTGAGAAGTTCGTTAATGTCAATCCAAATTATTTGTTCTTTGCCACGAATGATTGCACAACGGGCAAAATCCAAATTCTTTCCTTCAAAAATTGCAACGTCTGAACGAGAAAGAGCTTCTAATAAAGTTCGTCTTCCTCTAAATTCTACAATTCCCGGACGTTTAACATTTCCAAGAACGAAAACTTTATTGTTTGCATAATTTAGGATTTTCAAAGTCATTGAAAGAGAGTCGTAATACTCTAATAAAGTTTCTTTGATTGTTTGTTGTGCTACGGTTCGAGTTAGACCTTCAACCATAATTTCACCAGCAAGCGGAACAGTGATAGTTCCGTCAGGACCAACTAAATACTGACCAGTAAGTTCAGGACGAAGTGAAACTAAAAGTTCAAGTTGGTCGCCAGGTCCAAGTTTGTAATCTTGTTCTCCAAGAATCCCAAAATCATCGATAATTTCAAAAGGTGTTCTTTGTAAAGAATCGTTTCTTGTTGGGTCTAATCTTGGTTTGTAGGCTTCTTCAGGATAAGTTATTTTTTTGGAACAAGCAGTTCCAATAACTTGAAAAATACCAATTAGAAGCAGAAATAAAAATGTTCTATTAATTTTTAGATTGAACATTTTTTTATTCATACTGATTTTTAATCCATTTTAAGTATTCACCACTTCGAATTCGTTCAATCCAAGTTGAATTGTCCAAATACCATTTTACTGTTTTTTCGATTCCAGATTCAAAAGACTCTTGTGGCATCCAACCAAGTTCATTTTTAATTTTTGAAAAATCGATTGCGTAACGTTGATCGTGTCCTGGTCTGTCTTTCACATATGTCATTAAATTTTTACAAGAATCGCTTCCTGACAAACCTTTGATTCCGTCTAAAATATCGCAAATTGTCTCAACAACAACAATGTTCTGCATCTCGTTATTTCCGCCAACGTTGTAAGTTTCACCTCTTTTTCCATTTTTCATAATTTCCCAAATTGCAACGCAATGGTCTCTAACGTATAACCAATCACGGACATTTTTTCCGTCTCCGTAAATTGGTAAACTTTTACCTTCGAGTGCATTTAAAATCATTAAAGGAATTAATTTTTCAGGGAATTGGTAAGGTCCATAATTGTTTGAACAATTTGAAACAGTAACAGGCAATTTGTAAGTTTTGTTGTAAGCTCTGACTAAGTGGTCAGAAGAGGCTTTTGAAGCTGAATAAGGACTGTTCGGCTTGTAACGAGTTGTTTCTGTGAAAAATCCTTCTGCTCCTAAACTTCCAAAAACTTCGTCTGTGCTGACGTGGTGGAAAAGTTCAAGTTCATCTTGATGAGTTTTCGCCAAATTCAAAAGATTGTAAGTTCCGATGATGTTTGTTTGGATAAAATCGTCTGGAGCAACAATGGAACGGTCAACGTGAGATTCTGCGGCGAAGTGGCAAATTGTGTCTATTTTTTCGTCAGTGAAAACGGTTTCAAGTGCTTCTTTATCGCAAATATCAACTCGTTTAAAAATGTATCTGCCTTTATATTTTTCAGCAATGTCGATAAGGCTTTCGATATTACCTGCGTAAGTTAGGCTGTCGATATTTACGATTTTTCCTTCAAAATCAGTATCTTCCAAAATGTATCGAATAAAGTTTGAACCTATAAAACCACAACCACCTGTAACTAAAATATTTTTCATTTTCTATCCTAAAAATTTTAATTCTGAGTTTTCAAAAATTCAGCAGGATTTAAGATTGTTAAGTTGCTGAATTTGTAATCAGATTTATTTCTTGTAACTATAAAATTTATCTTTTTGTCAAAAGCTGAAAAATTCTGAATTGCATCTTCAAAATCTTTGAATTCAGAATTCAAGGCAAAATCAATATTTTTTTCATTTATTGGGCAAATTTTAATGAAACGTCTTAGCCTTTTTAGACTTTCTAAAGATGAGTATTTGGAATTTAATTTATTCAAAATGTAGTGAATATTTGCAAAAACAAGAGGCGAGGTAAAGGCATTGATTTTCTTTTCAATTGCCAAATTCAAAACTAAAGCAGAATTGCCGTAGTAAGGTTCTCGTTTTGCAAGAACGTCTAAAATTACATCTGAATCTAAAAACACTGAAAGCATTTTTTATTTATACTTCTCTATTAAAAATTCGGTGTAATTTTCGTTTCCATTGTAATTCTCAGGTAAATCAATGACCCCTGAGAGTTCTTCGATGATTGGTGAAAGTTCACTCTGGTTTTTGTGAACGAGAGTTCTGAAGTGTTTTTCAACCAAAGCAGAAAGGCTTGTGTGGTTTTTCTTTGCGAACACCTTTGCTCTTTCAATAACATTTTGGTCTAAACTAAGCGTTAATTTTTTTGCCATTTTTTAACCTTGAAATTTTTACGTAATACGTATGGAATTTAGACAAAATCTTACGTATTCACAAGCAGGAATTAAGAATCGAAAATTAAGAAATTGTGGATTGTTTTTAAGTGAAATAGTTTTAGGAAAGTGCTTTTCGGTTTTAGGGAACAAAAATTTTTGTTCCCTACGATTTCCTTACTTCTGTAAAACCCAAGTTGTCATACAGCGGAGATTTTGGACGTTTGTTGTTTTGATTGGGTCTAAAAGTGTTGCGTTTAATTTTTGTGTGCAATCCAAAAGCATTTCTTGAGTTACGAGAAATCTTGTTGAGCCGTCTGGAAGGAGAAAAATTTTATCGCCAAGAGGTTTTACTAAACTTTCGATTCCGATGTCAGAAGCTAACCTAACGAAAAGAATTCCTCCAAAGTCCAAAACTCGCCACATTTCAAAAAGCATTTTTTCAAAATGACTTTCGTTTTTGGCAAAGTGTAAGACTGCATTGCTGATTACAAACTGAAAAGAATTGTTAGTGAAAGACATTCTCTCAACGCTTTCAAGGCAGAAATTTTCTTGTGGTAAATTTGGTGAAAGGTTTTGAGAAAGTTCTTTAGTTTTAAGAATTGCTAATTCGTTTTGGTCAACTCCGTAACACTCAAAACCATTTTTCAGAAAGTAAAAAAGATTTCTGCCTCCACCACAACCTGCGTCCAAAATTTTGCGATTCGGTTTAACTCGACCTTTTAAGATTTGGTCAAAAAGATAAACGTCAATGTTACCAAATTCTGAAATTATTTTATTCATAATTTAGTATCATATCATATGATATGATTTTACTCCTTTTTCTCTTGTAAATGAATTTGGTGGTTGAGTTCTAAAAGCCTTTTTAAAATTTCTTTTCGTGTGTCGGGTGAAATTGTATAACGGACTCTGTCGTTTTCGGGTAAAAATTCCAATTCGTAAAAATCGTGAGCTAATTCCAAGTCTTGCCAACCGTAAGCCTTTTTGACTGCTTTGTCCATTTCTTTGTGAAGCTCTCGGAGTTTCAGAATGTCCAAGTAAGCCTCTTCCGAAATTTCAGCTGTTTGTTTGGAGTTTTTCAAAACCAAGTTCGGACTTAAGTCTTTGCTGTGAAAAAGATTGTAAGTTTTGGTTAAGCCAAGTTTCATTTTTACCATCAAGTTTTTACGGAACTCGTAGTAAGTCTCGCCGATTTTCTCAAGTTCTGACGTTGTTTCTTCGCTCAAGTTTTGTGGAAATGGGAAAGTTTCAAAAATTGAAGAAGGAGTGTAACGTATTCGAGATTCTAAAGTTGAGGCGTATTTCCAAGCCCAATGGAAATGAAAATTTGATTGAAGAGTTGAAAATGAAAAATATTTTTCAAACGCAAAAGTGTTAGTTGCATCCGAGAAAACAAATTTTGAAGGTGCAAATGAAAAAGCTATTGTTTTACTGGTTCTTGCCACAACCAAAACTCGCTCTAAAGGCTTGATTGTTCGGTAAAGTTTAGGTCTCTTTTCTCCGTAAATCCACCATTTTTGTGGTAATGGTTTTCTTAACGCATAAACTCCCTCTAAATCATTTCCGACTTTATCCTTCTTCCATCTTTGCCTCTCAGGCTTCACCAATCTTTCCACAATTTCAAAACAGTCAGGGTATTCTTTTCTACATTTTTCTTCTTCCCAATCGAAAAAATTAATTACCCAACGACTTGGACTTTGGTCAAAATTTGAATTCAAATCCGAGCCGTTTAAGTAAGGAAAAAGAACGTCTTTGTTTTTCGGATTCAGTTTGATTAGTCTTTTTGCTTCGTGTGGTTTTAAGACAAATCCTGAACCCAAAACAATTGAACCTTGAAAACTTTTATTTTGGTTTTGAACTAAAGAGAAAGGATTTCCAAGAGTTTCTGAACTGTCTAAAAATGATGTGATTTGGGAAACATCATTTTGGTCTAAAACAAATTTTCTTTTCCATTCTCCTTTAAAAACTGAAACAAGAGAAACTTCAACTGCCGCAACTCCGGGCCACTTCATTGATTTTACAGCAAAATTAATTCTTCCACCGTTTTTTTCAATAACTTCTAAACCGCCTTTTCTTGCACTTCCTTGAGCAATTGTGTTAGTGGAAATCAAAGAAAGAAAACCATTCTTTTTAATCAGTTTAAAAGCTTGTCTAAAAAAATAAGTTACTAAGTCAACAGAACCCGCAGGAGCAAAAACAGTTTTTACGTAATTCAAAAAGCCGTTTCCAAAAAGTCCACTTAACCTTTGTCCGCCCAAAAATGGAGGATTTCCGATTACCAAATCAAAACCGCCTTTTGAAATTACTTCGGGAAACTCCAAGAACCAGTGAAAGAAAGACTTTCTCACACTAATTGTGTCCGCTTCGTAAACAAAATTTTTGTAAGTCTTTTGAGAACTTCCGATAAAGTTAAAGTAGTCGTAATTTGTGCAAAGTTTGTCTTGGTTGTCAAAAGTTTTTGGAATGAAAAATTGAGCAATTCTTAAGTTTGCGGATTGGTTTAGTTTTTGCCAAGTTGAGCCTTTTAAAGCGTCTTGAAATACTTGTGCTTTTCTCTCGTAATCCTTAGCAGAGTCATCTGGTAATTCATCAAGTTTTTTATATTTTTCCAAAATTTCCGAAAAGTCATTTGAGTAAACATAAAAATTCATTTGGTCTTTCGATGAGCTAAAATTTTTGTTACTCGTTCTAAATTTTTTCAAAACTTCGTTGTCGTCTCCGGGAAGTTTTTTGAAGGCTTCATTTGGAATTCCTTCTTTTAATTCTTCGATTTTTGTAACTCCGACTATCGAATCGCCTGTGCGAATTCTGTGGTCTAAAAAAGTAAGAGGCATTCCCGGATTGTGAGCTTCGAGCCAAAGCGAAACTTTGCAAAGTTCGACGGCAAGCGGATTTTTATCGACTCCGTAAATGCAGTGTCGAATTACGTCACGGATTGCTTTTCGGAAATCTTTTGGGTTTGGTTGTTCTTCGTCTGTTCTAATTCTTGCAAGTTCGAGAGCTAATTTTCTTGAGGTTGAAAGTAAAATGTGTCCGCTTCCGCAAGCGATGTCGCAGATTTTAATTTTGAGTAAAGAATCGGCAATTAATTCTTTAGGTGAAATTCCGAATTTTTGAGATTGCTCTTTTGCTTTTCGGATTTTTTCCTCAATCACAAACTCAAGTGAATTTTTAATCAAAGGTTGAACCAATTCTTCGGGAGTGTAATGAGAGCCTGAAGAAGAACGATTTGGGCTTTCCTCTAATTTTGCAGAAACATTTTCATTTTCAATTTTGAAAACGATTTCGTAATCCAAAAGTTTTTCGTAAACCGAGCCGAATTCTTCAACGTTCAAAGAAGCGTAGTTCACACGCATTTTTTGGTGAGTTACAGGATTTGTAAAAAAACTCAAATTTCTAACAGCTTCAAGCAAACATTTGTTAGAGATTTCGCAATTTATGAATTCGCCAATTGCACCACTTCCGAACAAATCTCCACCAAGCGGAGCAATTCCGAGTTTTTGCCCGTGAATTTCCGATTCAAAAAGTTTGAAGGAAATTTTTAAACCTTGCCAAAGGTCAGAGAATTTTTCTTCATCGAAGAATCTGTTTTCAACTAATTTTCTAAGTTTTGAAATGCTGTAAAATTTGTAATAAATTTCTTTTTTTCTCTTTTGAGCTTCATCTAAGTTTTCAGGAAAAACAATATTCCTCTCTTCGATTACCATCAAAAAAAGCATTCTGTAAATTATTCTAAGAAGGTTTTGATAAAAGTCTTCTTTAGAAAGTTTTTGGCTCAAAATTTCATCTCTTAATCTTTGGTTATCTTTTTGGGCAAGAAAACCGTTAGCGAGTTCAAAGATTGACCTTTTCACAGCTTCACTCAAACCGTCTCTGATTCTTGAACCTGTTTCCAAAGTGTCCTGATGATATTTTTCCAAAATACAATTGGAGGCTTCACTTTGAGTTTTTGAAAAGCGGCTAAAATGTAAAATTCTAAAAAGTAGAGCAAATTCAGCGTACTGGTCTTCTTCCATCATTTCTTTGAGGTCAAATTCCAAAAATGAAAGTCTGACAAGCCTTCCCGAATCTCTGACAAGCCTTAGGAGAAAGCCGTTTGTAACAAGTCCGAAAAGGTGTTCTGTAACATTTACGTATTCTTGCACCAAACCGTGAGGGGAAATTCTTGGACCGCCTTCTTTACTTTTTTTATCCAAACTGTAATTAAAACCAGTTACAAAAATTGGAAATCCGTCTAAGTTCGTTGCTCTGTGACTAATTGCATAACTTTTTCCATTTACCTCTTCGGCTTTTGCAATTTCAGGCTGAAAACCAAGTAGTCTTAGAAGTGGCAAAATCCATTCGTTTCTTGTTTCGGTAGTTCCTTTTGCATTCTCATCTAAACGTTCAATTTTTCTATTAAAAATTTTCCAATAATCTTTAGCACTTGCCCAAGCAAAAGCAATTTCGTCCTTTAATTTTACATTTTGGTCGAAAGTAAAATCGCTTGGAAGTTGTCCACCCGATTCGTTAGAATCAAATTTATCAATAACTTCTTGTGAAATGATGTTTCCTTCAATTCTGATGCAAGACAATTTAATTTCCTCCATCAAAATTTACTTCCGGCAAGATTACATAAATTCCCATTAAATCCATTGGAAAAACAGGTTCAACCACTTTAAATTTTTTGCCACCAACTACTTTTCTAAATCTTTCGTGAGCCTCAACTAATTTCTCAGCTCTTGTTTTAGAAAGTTCTTCTAAATGAATTTTCATTTCAGAAAGGTTTTCTAACTCTTGTTCAAGCCAATAGTTCTGTTCTTCTTTTGTAAGATTTTGAGTCGGACTGATTTCAAAAAGCAATTTATTTGCTTCCTCGTAACTTAAGAAAGCAGACTTTTGGAAATCGCCTTGAAAGCCCCAAAGAAACATTTCTTCTGCGACAATTTCGTGATTTCCATTTTGTTCCGAAATTACATTTCTGACTCTAAACTGCATTAAAGTAGTTTTAATTTTCACTTGATTCGTTCGAATTACCGAAGCTCTCGAAGGGCTGTGTTGGTTTGTTTTTTCGATTGAATTATTGACAAGTTCTTGACACATTTGTTCTACAAAAATATGATTTCTTCCCAAATATTTAAAACCTTTAGGAGTTGGAGAATCAAAAGAGATTAGGACTTCATTTTTACTTCCGAGTAAAGGCTTTAATTTTTTGGGTAAATTAGTAGTAAAAACTCTATAACCTTCATCAAGTTTGTCAACTTGCACACCAAGAAACTTTAAGGCTTGGACAACAAAATCATTTACCGTTTTGACATTTCCGATAGCTAAGT
>QQUF01000039.1 GCA_008501735.1 Calditrichota bacterium
AAGCGATTTGTACAAGCAGTTTGGTTTGGGGAGACAAATGGTTACGGGAACTGTTTGCAGACGCGAAAGTTACAGGAATAATTAACACAGAAATTTCACCAGAATTTGCGGCAAAACTCGGAGCTGCTTACGGAGCTTTTATTGGTTCGTCAAAAAGTATTTTGATGTCTCGTGATGCTTATGATGGCTCTAGAATGATTAATAGAGCAACAATTTCAGGTTTGATGTCAGCAGGTGTAAATGTTGTTGATTTGAGTGAACTTCCAATTCCAGTTATGAGGCATCAGCTTCGTTCAGGAAGTTATTCTGGCGGGATTCACACGAGGAAATCTTTTTCAGACAACAAATCTGTTGAATTGATTTTTATTGACGCAGATGGAAAAGATATTCCTGTTTCAAAAGCAAAATCTATCGAAAGACTTTTTCAAGGTGAAGCCTTCAAAAGAACTTCTCACGACGCAATTGGTGAAGTAGAATTTTCAGTAAGAGTAACAGAATCTTACAAAAGAAACTTTTTTAATAATCTTGATATTGCGGCAATCGAGAAAAAGAAATACAAAGTTGTTTTGGATTACTCAAATGGAAGCACTTCAAATATTTTCCCTTCCTTACTTGGAAATTTGGATTGTGAAGTTGTTTCTCTAAATGCTTACAAAGACCAAAGAAAACTTCTTTCTTTTAGAAATAATTACGGTTCTGCAAAAGATAATCTTTCAAATATTGTGAAATCTGTTCAAGCTGATTTAGGGTTTCTGATTGACCCAAGTGGTGAAAGGCTTTTGATTTTTGGAGAAAGTGGAAGATACGTTGACACATCAAAAATGATGCTTTTAATTACCTCACTTTTCCTAAAACAAAATCCTGGAATTGAAAAAATTGCTGTTCCCGTTACTGCAACGAGTAGAATCGAAGTTATCGCAAAACGCTTCGGAGTTAAGGAAGTGATTCGTACGAAAAATGACCACAGTTCGATGATGGAAGCAGTTGTGCAAAAAGGTGCTCAATTTGTCGCAGGAACAAAAGGTGGTTACATTTTTCCAGAATTTCTTTTTGCTTGTGATGCGATGTTTGGAATGGCAAAAATTATGGAACTCCTTGCAAAAGAAGAGAAAAGTTTTTCTGAACTTCTGCGTGAACAAGCACTTTTGAGTTTGAAGAAAATTGCAGTTCCTTGTGATTGGGATAAAAAAGGAACTGTTATGCGAAAAGTTATGGAATTTTCGGAAGGGCAAAAACGTGAACTTGTTGACGGAGTAAAAATTTATTCCGATAACGGTGAATGGGTTCTTCTGATTCCGGATAGAAGAGAGGCATTTTTCAATATTTTTGTTGAATCGCACAACGAAAAAAGAACAGATGAAATGCTTGAAATTTATGAAAAACGAATTAAAGAATGGGCAGAGTAATAAAGCCTATTAATTTTAAAGCCTCGAAGAAGCAATTTTTCGGGGCTTTTTTTATACTTCTAAGTTTATGATTTTATGAAAAAGTAAACATTTTCTAACCTTTCAATAAACTACTTGTTGTTTTTTAGAATTCTGTACACTAATTTAAATTCGCCATTGATGGGATTTTTGGCAAATGCTTGTCTCAAGCAATCTATTGAGTATTACTTAATTTTAATAACTCATAATTTACTAAATTTACTCACGGAGGAAACTGTGTCTCAAGTTAATGTTTCCATTTCTGCTTTACTTATTGGGCTTTCTGCCTCTTTATGTTTAGCCGAAACAGAAAGCGAAGCACCAATCTATGTTGGTGATGTTATCGAGCAATACGATTCTGCTAACAAACAAACACAAAAAATGATTGCAAAAGGACTTTATGAAATGTCTCCAACAGGAGAAGTCATTCCTATGGCAATTGAAAAAAATGCAGTTGTTGTTAAAACTGGAAAAACTCCTGCTTCAATCAACCAAGGTGGTGATGTTTGTGCTGGTGCTCCTTCATTAAATATCATAAATGGAAATGTAAATCTTCCGATTGCTCAATCAGGAACAACTGTCGGTTTTGCAAATGATTATGACCCTCAAAGTGGTGGACTTTTGCTTAATGGAAATGATGTTGTTTATCAATTAGATGTATTAATTGCTTCAACAACTGTAAACATTTCCCTTACTCCTGATGCAACTTTTGACGGTGGATTTTTTATTGTTGGTCCAACAACTTCTGGTGCTGCTGATTGTATTGATGACAATTTTTTGCTTGCAGTTGCTGACATTGGTGGAGCTGGTTCAACAGAATCTTTAAATAATTTTACAATGCAAACAGGAACTTACTTCATTGTTGTTGATGGTTACAATGGAAGTAGTGGAACTTATTCTTTAGATATTGCTGAATACGTTGCTCCCAACTGTGCTTTAACAGCAAGTTTAACAGATGCTTGTGCAGGAAGCGATGAGTTATTTTATGATGGAGCAGCTGCTTTGTTATTAAATACTCCAAGCCAATATGCTTCAATGAGATTTACTCCAACAGGAAACTTTGATGTTGATGTAGTAAAATTTAGAGGTTACAACCCAAATGCAATCGGAAACAACGGGCTAGTAAATGTATTCATTACTGGTGATAACGGAAATGGTATTGCTGATGCTAATAATATTTTATACCAAGATTGCTTCGATTACACAGATACTGGTTTTGCACCTTGGTTTTATCTTCAACTTCCATCTTCTGTAAATATGGCTTTTGGGAGTGATTATCACGTTGTAATTGGACCTTTAAATGTCGGTGGTGGAGGACCAAATTTCCTTGAAGATGCTGGAAATGATTTCAATAGAGGTCAAATTTCTGGAGTTCCTTTTGTTCCTGGAACAGCTTGGGCTCCTGGAGCATATGAAAATGAAGTTAATATGAGAGTTTGTGGGTCTTTAGTTTCAACTAACTTTTCAGACCTTAGCAGTGCAGTAACTTATACTACGGACAAAAAATACTTCAATTGTAATATGGACCCTGTTACTTTGGTTTCTGACATTGTAAGTCTTGGAAATCAAGGTGAATCTTCTTTTGATGTTAACTTTGAAATCTTCGATTCATCAGGTGCTTCAGTTTTTACAAACACAGTTACAGCTGGACCAATTAGTGCTGCTGGAGCTGGAAGTGATACAGTTTCTGTAACAGCTTCTGCTTCTTGGACTCCTTCTTCTTTAGATACTTATACTGCTCAAACAACAGTTTCATTTGCAGGTTCAGATTTTGACCCAACAAACGATACAAGTTGGTTAGAGCATAATGTTGTTCAAATTGCAAATGGTATAGCTACTGAACTTTCCTACAATGATGACACTGTTGACGGTTCTATCATTTACACCCAATACAGTGGAAGAATGGTTGCTTTTGAACCTTGTTTTTACCCTGTTGTTGTCGATAGTTTGAAATTCACTTCTAGTCAAGGCGGAAGTGCAAGAGCATTAATCTTTGGTGATGACGGAAATGGTAATCCTGACTTGGCAAACATCCTTTTTAATTCTGTAGAAACTATGGTTGTTGGTGAAAACTTAGTTCAAGTTGGCTCTGTAACAATTGCAACTGGCAAATTCTATGTTGGCTGGTCAAGTCAAGATGGAAATGTTACAATTTCTTACGATAGTAATCAACCGCTCGCTGCGAAAAATTCCCAAATGGGACAAGTCGGTTTTGACTTAAATGAGGACTTTGCAGCTGGAACTTTTACTTCTACTGTAGATTTAAATAATGATTTCTTTATTAAATCTTACGTTAGACCTTCGGCAGCTGATGATATTGGTATTTCAAGTGTAACAGCTCAAAATGCTAATTTCTTAGTTCCTGGTGCAAATGCAGATTTTGATGTTGTTGTTACTAATTTTGGACAAAACAACGCAGTCTCTGGAACAGTAAGTTTTGATATTGATAACGACGGCAATGCTGACGGAACAAATTCTTTTTCTAATTTAGCAGTTGGTACTTCGCAAACGTTGACTTTCTCAGGAACTCTTCCTGCTACTGTTGGGGCTAATGTCGCAAGTGCAACAGCAACTTTAACAAGTGCAACTGATGCTGACAATTCAAATGACTCAAATACTGGCAATTATTACTTGTTAGATTGTATTACTACTTTCCCTTATTCACAGAATTTTGACGGACCTGAATGGGTTAATCCAGTTTCTCAGTCAGCAACTGGAGATTGGTTAAATGCTGGTGGAGACGATATGGATTGGACAGTAAATTCTGGCTCAACTGGTTCGAGTGGAACTGGACCAAGTGCTGACCACACAACTGGTACAACTGGAAATTATCTTTACACTGAAGCTTCAACACCAAACTTCCCAACTAAAGTTGCTAATCTTTACACACCTTGCTTTGATTTTACAAATTTAGGAAATCCTGAATTTGTATTTTGGTACCATATGGCGGGAAATTCTATCGGTTCTTTAAGTATTGATGTTTTTGACTTTGCAACTGAGACTTGGACAAATGATGTTTGGACACTTTCAGGTACACAGCAAACTGACCCAACAGACCCATTCTTAGAAGCAGTTGCCGATTTATCAGCTTTTTCAGGTACAAAAGTAATAGTTCGTTTTAATGGAATTACAGGAACTAACTGGGATAGCGATACTGCAATTGATGACATTGAAGTTAGAGATGGAGCTCCTGCAACTCCTTCAAATGTAATGGTTCAAACTACTGGAAATGATGCTGTGATTTCTTGGGACTCTTCTACTGGTGCAACAGGTTACACTGTTTACTGGGGAACTGACCCACAAAATCCAACAACAAATTCTATGGCAGTTGGAAACGTTCTTACTTGGACACACACAAATGGTGTCTCTAACGACCAAAAAGTCTTTTACTACGTTAAAGCTACTAACTAAAGTTTAGTGGAAATAAATAGTTTTTTTCTTAAACCCGTTGCCATTTTGGTAACGGGTTTTTTATTTACTACTATTGTCTCGGACTTTTCTTAAAGCCTCTTTAAGTTTTTCAGTCTGAGAATCTGGTATGAAAATCTCAATTGCTTTTCTCAAATTGTAAAGAATGTTTTTGAAATTATCGGTGATTTTTGCAGGCTCTTCTTTTTCATTAATAATTTTAGTTGAGTAGTTCAAAACGAAAGAAATGAAAACGTTAAACTGACGAAAGTAATAGAATACAAACGAGAAAAAGAAAACACTTAAGAATACCAAAAAGACCGTTAAAAATATTCCATTTCTGGTAATGCCGTACTCAAACAAAGAATCTGTATTCAGCTTAAAGCGTAAATAAAAACCTGAATTTGGGTGTAAAATGTAGGTGTAAGGAAATTTCTTTTCTCTCTCAAATTCAAAAATTTCGTTGCTAATGAAATTCACATCAAAAGTCTCTGAGTTTATTTCGTCAAATACTTTTGAAAAATAAGTCTTCTCAATGTCGCCTAAGAAAATCCCACGAATATTTCCTTTGGCATCAAAAATTTTAAATCCAATTCTTAAAACATCAAGTTTGTGAAAAACCTCCATCGCACTGTAACGGTGAAAATTTCCTGCACTCCAAATATCGTTTAAGGGTGATTTGTTTTGACTTAAAATTTTGTCAAATGATAATTCCTCAAAAGGAGTGAACTCTCCGTTAATTGCAACAAACTCAGAATCCCATCGACAATCAACAAAATTATCAAAAATTTTAACAGACTCAAGTGCATAATATTTTGGCTCTACTAATTTTAAATCACTCACTTCATTTGTCTGAATGTTTAGAATGTAACCATTTTTGTCAAAGTAAGCACAATTCACAAAAATTCTTTCATTCTCCTTTTGCAATGCAACTACCTTTTGTGCAATAGTTGGATAAATCTCACGAGATGAATCTTTACTTCTTTTATCAAAAATGCTTGCCAACTCAAAAAGCTCAGGCTGAATTTTATGCTCTATTTTTCTTAATTTTGAAGTCCAGTTATTAAAAGTTTTGTCAGCAAATTGAGTTGAATTTACAATTTTCATTGTTCTCTCAAAAGAATTGAGAACTAAAGCTTCGGTATCTTGTTGAGCTAAGTAAAAACTTGTGATTAAGGGTAGTAAAATTAGAATTACGTAAGCGATAACAATTCCTTGTTGTCCTGTAAAAAGTTTTTTCTTTTTCATTTTTAGATATTTTTTTTCAAGTTAAAATTTTAGTTTAAGCAAACTTTTGGATTCACGCCCTAATTTAAGGATTTAATTTTAATGCAATTTCTAATTTTTATAATTTTTATTTTCTGCTTTTCCTGCTCTAAAACTTCAAATTTAGAAAAAGAAGTTTATGAATATGAGCAGAAAAGAGAAACTGACTTGGAAAAATTAAACACCTTTCTTAGCTCAAAAGACGAAAACATTCGTGCAAAGACTTACTTAGCAATTGGTAGAATCCAAGATTCTTTATTCGTAAGCCCGTTAAAACTTGCTTTTGAAAATGAGCAAAATGATTCATTAAAATCACTTTCTGCTTGGGCTTTGGGACAAATCAAAACTCAAGAGTCTTTAGAATTTCTAATGTCAAGACTCCAAACAGAGCAGAGCGAAAAAGTTATTGCAAGACTCGTCGAAGCAACTGGGAAAGTCGCAATTTTTGATTCTACTCAAGCCTTTGAAAATCTTTTGAAAATTTATTCTCAAATACTCTTGGAGAATTCAGAGTTAATTAAAGGCGAGATTGGAAAGTCTCTTGGAATCCTCTACAGAGGTAAAAAATCAACTCCCACAAATTTGCAAATCATTTTAGAAGAACAGCTTCCAAAAGTTTCATCAGAACATCGTTGGAAATTAATTTATCCGTTTTTGTTTTTCTCAAAACCAAATTTTGACAAAATTTTACCATTTGTAAAAGATGAAAACCCAATAACACGAGCTTACGCAATTCAAATTTTAGCGAACACAGGAAATGACTCAACTGTAAAAATTATTGAAAATTTGAAAAATGATTTCGATTGGCGTGTAAGAGTAAGTGCAACTTCGAGTTTGAAAAACTTCAGAAATTCTGCTTTAACAGGCAAACTTCTTCTAAGTTTACTTGATGATAAAAATAAGCTTGTTCGCTCAACTGCGATTCAAATTTGCGGAGAGTTAAAATTTGCAGCTTCAATTCCAAAACTCAAAGAGATTACCAAACAGGAAAATTACTTTCTCAAAAATGAAGCATTCCTTTCTTTGGCAAAAATTTGGAATGAGCCGAAGGAGGATTTCTTCTCAAAATTAAAAGTAAGCCCAGATTGGCGAGAGCGAGTTACTTACTTGAAAACCTTAGAAGTTTTCAAAAACTACTCTTCTGCTGTTGAAATAATTAATTTCTACAAAGATGAAGACTCAAGAGTTGTTGCAGAAGCTGTTTCCCGAACAAAACCATATTTTGAAATTTTATTAAAGGAAAGAGGTATTTCTTCAAATCAAGCTAAGATTTTAAAAGAAGCTTTTGAGTTAGCAATCTTAGATGTTCTTTCGAATACGAAAGATTGGTCAGTAATTTATGTTTGTACTGATGAAATTTTGAAAATGGATAACTTAAAGAATTCCCAACCTTTACAAATTGCTTTAGAAGTGTTACAAAACCCAAAATCGCAAAATGAGTTAGAGGCATTGATTTTAGTTGTCAATGCTTTAGGCAAGTTCAAAGAACAAAAGGCAATGAATAAACTTGAGAGTTTGCTTAAGCTGAAAGACAAAAACTTAAGTTTAGCTTGTGCAGAAGCACTTGAGAAAATTACTGGTAACCCAGACTTTAAAAGTAAAATTCAAGAAGGTGAGCTTTTTAGAAAATTTTTTGATTTTAATGAAATTTCGGAGTTAAAATCTCAAAAGATTACACTAAAAACAACGAGTGGGAAATTAATCTTTCAAACATTTCCGAAGTCAGCTCCACAAACAGTTTTAAACTTCAAAAAACTTGTTGAGAATAATTTTTATTCAGGAGTAAATTTTCATCGTGTAATTCCAAATTTTGTTTCACAAACAGGTGACCCAAACGGAAATGGTTGGGGAGGAATTAATCATCAACTTAATTGTGAGTATAATCTTTTCAATTATGAAATCGGAACTGTCGGTATGGCTTTGGCAGGTAAAGATACTGGAGGGAGTCAGTTTTTCATTACTCACTTACCACAACCACATCTAAATGGTAAATATTCGATTTTTGGAAGGGTAGTTTTAGGAGAAAAATTATTGTCAGAAATAGATTCTGAAACAGAAATTAAAAGGGTAATAATTGAAAATTAAAGACTTAAAAAAAAGTTTATTTTTTTTGCAAAAAAGTATTTGACAAAATTTTTTTTTGCCTTAACTTTGAAGCCCCTTAAGAAAAGGGCAAGTTCATTGAAAAAAAGACGCTATAGAATGTGTAAAGATGACAAGAAGAAATAGTCATCGAGGGCTCAAGTTCAATTTATTGAATTGAGTTAGA
>QQUF01000050.1 GCA_008501735.1 Calditrichota bacterium
GGAAACTGACTCAAAATATTAGACAAAGTCAACCGATAGAAAATTCAGAACCTTCTTTCTTTGTTGAAGGTCAGAAGTTAGATGAACAACTTTCGCAGTTGGAGAAGTTAGCAGTAGAAAAAGCATTAGATAATAATTTAGGGAATAAGTCCAACACAGCAACAGAGTTAGGAATCACCCGAATGCGACTTGACAGATTAATCGAAAAACACTCAGTCATTTTTGAGAAAAAGTGGACTAAGGGCTAAGAAATATTTTTCCTTGCAAAGTGAGTAGTTTAACATTAGTTTTTTTAGTTACTTTTTAGTAATATTTTCAAAGCAGCTATCGTATCAAATCACTTTTGACGTTGTTAAATGGCAGACACTTTTAAAAAATTGCAAAATGCTCGTGAAGCCTTTCAAAACGAGAACTTCAAAAAGGCAATAGACCTTTTTTCTGAAGCATTGGAAGAAACTCCAGCAGGAAAACTCAAGACTCAAATTTTGATTGATTTGGCTTATGCCGAAGCTGAACTTGGTCTGCAAAAAGGTTTCAAATTCATTCAAAAAGCAAAACTTGAAGATGCTGAATCTTACTCGTCTGGTCTTGCAAAAGGGCTTTTCTTACAGTATTTGCAAAAAGATTTAACAGCTGCTCGAAATGAATTTGAAGGTGTTTTGGAAAATAACCCTAACGATTCCTTCCTTCGTGAAAAACTTCTCAAAAATTTTATTTCTAAGGCTTTCCAAAATTGCTTTAACAGATTTTGGGAAAAAGTGAATTTTGAGATTCGTAACTTTGAACTCTCAAACGCCATTACTCCTGAAGAAAATGAAATAATTCAGTATTTCAAAAATATGGCTTATGAAGAGTTAGAAAGTGAAAAAGAAGAATTAGAAGCACAATTTGGAAAAGTTTCAATCGAAGGCGATGACGAATTTGATTTGGAAGAACGCAAAATTCAAAAACTTCTTGAAAAAATTTCTTACAACGGCAGAGATTGGGTTTCAAGGCTTGAACTTGGAAAAATTTACTTTGAATCTTGTAACTTAGAATTTGCGAAAACGATTCTTGAAGAAGCTCACGACTTAGTTCCTGACAATGAAGAAATCACTTCATTTTTGATTGAACTTTATTTACCACCTTCGCAAAAACAAATTGGTGTTGTAAGAAACCTGCCAATTTTAGACAAAAAAGAAGGCTTCTTGCGTTACAACAAACTTGCGAGATTCCCAAATAAACCTGAAAATTTGCATCTTCGTTTTGGTAAGTATTTTATGCGAAGGAACTGGCTTTCTTTGGCACGAAAAGTTTATGAAGACATTTCTGAAAATCTTAGAAATGCCGAAATTCTTTATGCACTTGGAAATCTTTACCTAAAAATTTACCAAAGGCTCGGAAAAGATACTCTCGAACTTGCGATTAGGAATTACGAACTTGCAAAACTCAAAGGTTATTCAAACCCTGACGAAGTGGAAATTCACCTTTCTGAATGTCAATACCTCAAACAAATGCGAGAAGAGTTTGCTTTCTCTCGTAAGCAACTTATGGACACAACAGGTTTGCTCGTCGGAAGTTCCAAAGGAATTACTGAACTCAAAAATGGAATTGCTTACTTGAATCATTCAAACAAAGCGATTTTGATTACAGGTGAGCAAGGAAGCGGAAAAACTACAGTTGCACAAATTATTCATCACACTTCGATGCGAAGAAACAAGACTTTTACAAAAATAAATGCCTTGAAATTTCGCTCAGGTTACACAGACGAAAATTATCCTCAAGATTCACTTTCTCATTCAGTTTTGATTCGTCGCCAAATTGAATTTATCAAAATTTTAGAAGATGCGAATGACTCAACTGTTTTAATTAAAAATATTGAAACTCTTCCTTCGGACTTGCAAGAAATTCTCGTTTCAGCAGTTGAAACTGGAAAAATAAATCACGAAACAGGAATCAAAGAAATCAAAGTTTACTTAATTGCGACTACCAAAAACTTTCAGACTTTGATTCAAAAAGTTCAATTTAACCAAGATTTAATTGAACTTTTTTCTGATTCAATTCTTGAAGTTCCAACTCTTAGAAGTCGTAAAGATGATTTGCCTTTGCTAATTAATTTCTTCCTCAAAAATTTGGCGGAAAAATACAAGAAAAACAATTTGGAACTCTCAACAGCTGCTTCCAAATTTTTGGAAAAATATTCCTTCAAAGAAAATATTCGTGAATTAGCAACAATGCTTGAATCTGCTGCTCAAAAAACAAACGGAAGAATTATCAGAAGTTTCGCAGAAGATGACGAAGTTGAAAATTCTCAACCAATTAGAAAAATCCTTAGCAGTCCTGACAAAATTATTGAAGCACTAATCGAAGCAAATGGAAATATTTCCAAAACTGCCGAGCTTCTTGGTTGTGATAGGTCTGGACTTCACAGAAAAATTAAAAAATACAAAATTGACCCAAAAGACTACCGAAACAATGATTTGAGGCAAAGTGGTTCGTAGTTTGTAAATTAAGTGAGAAATCTGAAAAATGAATTTGCTTGTAATTTCTGCAAAAGAAAAAACTCGGAGAACTCTTCGTAATTTTTTCAACAATAAAAATTTTGAAGTCTTTTGGACAAAAAGACTTGGTGAAGCAGAAGTTGAGCTTAAGCAAAGAATTTTTCAAGTTATTGTTTTAGATGTTTGGGAATTTTCAGAAGAAATTTCTGAATTTATCAATCGAACCAAATCTCTTTTTCCTAAAGTCAAATTCATTCACATTACAAATTTTCAGACTTCCGTTGAAATTATCGGACTTGCAAATCATTTTCATTCAAGAGTTTTAGTTGACCCTTTTAGCCAAACTGAGTTGGAAGAAATTTTTGAAGATTTTCTACCGATTGTTTTAACAGAAAATAATGAGCAGAATTCTGAGGACGATTTTGATTTTAATGGAATCATCGGCAATTCGGGTTCGATGAAAAGGGTTTTTAGTTTAATCCAAAAAGTCTCACAAAATGACACAACCGTTTTGATTCGCGGAGCAAGTGGAACAGGCAAAGAATTAATCGCAAGTGCAATTCACAAACTTAGTCATAGAAAAGAAAATTTGTTTTTGCCTGTAAATTGCGGAGCTTTGACAGAAACTTTGCTTGAATCGGAACTCTTCGGTCACGAAAAAGGTTCGTTCACAGGTGCAATTTCTAAGAAAATAGGTAAGTTTGAAGAAGCAGAAGACGGCACAATTTTCCTTGACGAAATCGGTGACATCTCTGCGGCAATGCAAGTAAAATTGCTTAGAGTTTTGCAACAACGAGAAATCACAAGAGTCGGAGGAAGCGGAGTAATTCCTGTTAATGCAAGAGTCATTGCAGCAACGAATAAGAATCTTGAGAAAGAAATTCAAGAAGGAACTTTTAGGGAAGATTTATTTTATCGGCTGAATGTTTTTCCTATTCGTTTGCCACAACTTAGCCAAAGGAAAGACGACATTCCGATTTTGGTAAGACACTTTGCGAAAAGGTTTTCCAAAGGTGAAATCACTTTTAGTGAAGAAGCAATTCAAGGGCTTCAAAGTTATCACTTTCCTGGAAATATTCGTGAACTTGAAAATATTATCGAAAGGACTTTGATTCTTTGCGACGGGAAAGAAGTTAAATTTGAAAACCTTCCTGCGAATATCAAAAGTATTGCAGAAGCTGAGATGAATTCAGGTTACGTAAGCTCATTCGAGAAAGACCTTTTGCTCAAAGCAATTGAAAAAGCAAACGGCAACAAATCTACAGCTGCAAAACTTCTTGGAATCTCTACCAAAACACTTTACTCAATGCTTGAGAAAATCGAAATTTCAATGAATTAAAAAATTTACTTTTATAAAAACGGAGGCATTTAAAAATGCAAAAAATTTTACTTATTTTATTATTAGGGATTTTTATTGGTTGTTCGGAGGATGAAGAAAATGATTTCCAAGCTCCTTCTAATTTAACTGTAACTCAAATCACTCCTTCAGAAGTTCAAATTACTTGGGAAGATAACACTGACGATGAACAAAGTTTTGTACTCGAAAGAAGCCCAAATGGGGTTTCTTTCGAGTTACTTGAGTCGTTACTCCCAAACACTACATCATACATTGACACAGGTCTTGTATCAGGAAATGTTTATGGGTATCGAGTTTCTGCCTTTAAAATCAAAACAGATTTAGCGACATCAGAAACCGTTTTATTTAGGACTCTAGTTGCTCCTACAAATTTATCTGCTTCATCAATTTCAAATAGCTCATTAAAACTTAACTGGAGTGATAATTCTGACTCTGAATTAAAATTTGTAATTGAAAGAAGTAATGATAATGATAACTTTTCAAGAATTGATTCAGTTGATGCGGATATTTCTGAATTTATAGACGTGAACTTAGATTCGACTCAAAGCTATTTTTATAGAGTAATTGCCCATACGACCAATAATTCGGCTATGACAAATACAATTGAAGTTAGTTATTTAGGTAATACTTTTTTTAAGAAGGTAACAAGTGAGTTTAATGATATAAGTGCCTTAACTGTGAGTCCGGATAACTCAAAAGTAATTTTTTTAGAAGAGGATAATAGTATTAATGCTTTAGATGTAAATATAGAGCTTATGGATTTATGGTCTGTTTCTAACTCAAGTGATTTATGGAGATTAAGTTTTTTCCCAGATGGCTCCTGTTTTACTTCATTTTCAGATTATTTTGAAGAGGAAAATGTTAGAGTCTGGAGTGCTGAGACAGGAAACTTGATTTGGAAACCAAGTCACTCTCCTTTAAAAGGTATTCGTAGCTATAAGATTAGTTCAAATGGAAAGAAATTAATAACAGGTGGAGTAGATGGAGTTTTGAAAGTGTGGGATTCCAAATCTGGTAATTTCCTTTGGAGTGGTGTACAAAATGAGCAATTTGAAGCTTCAATTTATAGAGTTGCAATAACCCAAGATAACACAATTGTTACTTCTTTTGATGAAGGTGGAAACTTAAAGGCTTGGGATTTATTAGATGGAAATCTAATTTGGAATAAATCATCTATTCATGCTATAATTTTAGATATTAATAAATATATTTGTTTTTATGATGCGAATAGGCACTTTGGAGTATTGGATGTAAATTCAGGAAATGAATTATGGTTTAATTCTGTAAATACTCTTGAAAAAACTTATAAAGTTTTGTTAAATACTTCTAGGTTAATTACACTTGGTAAGTTTCTAAAAGTTTGGGATTTAGAAACAGGAAGCCTAATATGGCAGGGTGAGAATGGTGAATCACCAAACATTTATCCAAACATTTTGGTTAATTCAAGCGAAACAAAAATATTTTCAACAATTGATGATATAATTAATGTTTGGGATGCAGCCAATGGTAATAAGTTATGGTCTTACCAATTTTCTAAAGGTAACTCAGGTTGGAATGGAGTATTGTCTAATGATGAATCGAAACTTTTATTATCTGGTTGGGATGGAGGAAATATAGTATTACTAAATACAGTTTCTGGAGAGTTGATATGGGAAGGAAAACATGGAGATGATGTATCGAATGTAGTGATTTTGGAGGGTGGGAATTCATTTCTTTCTGTAGGAAACAAAAATGAATTAGCACTTTGGGAATATGGAAGTGGTTGGAGTGTAGTTGAATAAAAAAACTTCAAAGCCCTAATTTTTTAGGGCTTTTTCATTTCTGAGAAATCCCTCCCAAATAAAATTTCACTTTCTCGTAACAAATTGAAAAATCGAGACGTAACAGGAACACCCATAAAAAAATATTTAATTTGTAAGGTGTTCAATGAAACAAAGCTTACTGTGTTCATTTTTCATTTTTGTTGCAGGGATTTCTTACTCTCAAGAAACAACTGGTATTGATTTTCAAGAAAATTTTGAAATCCAAATTTCAAAAGCCACTGACAAAATTCACATTGACGGAAAAGTCGCTGAAAATTCTTGGCAAAATGCTCAAAAACTAACCGATTTTTATGAAATTGAACCCGGAGACAACACTCAACCGAATTCCAAAACAGAAGCTTTTTTGACTTACGACGACAAGAATTTCTACTTTGCTTTCACTTGTTACGAAGAAAATATGAGTGAACTTAGAAGCACAATCACAACAAGAGACGGAATTTTTCAAGACGACTTTGTAGGAATAATGCTTGATACTTTTGGTGATGAACAGAACGCTTACGAGTTTTTTGTAAATCCAAACGGAATTCAAGGCGATTTGAAAAGAACAGGAAACAACGAAGACAGCAGTTTTGATACAATTTGGGAATCCGAAGGAAGAATCGGGAAAAATAGTTGGTCTGTCGAAGTTGCGATTCCTTTCAAAAGTATTCGTTTCCCAAATTCCATAGATTCAGATTGGCGAATCCACGTTTTTCGAGTTCGTCCAAGAAGCAGTCGTGAGCAAATTTCTCTGGTAAAAGCGGAAAAAGGAAATGATTGTTTTCTTTGCACTGCTGCTTACGTCAAAGGAATGGAAAAAATCGAAGTCGGCAAAAATTTGGAAATTCTGCCTTACGTGATTGGAAGCCAAAGTAATTACTTGAGTGATGACGAAGACCCGAATTCAAAATTCAAAAATGACAAACCCGATGCAGCCTTTGGAATAGATTTGAAATACGGAATCACTCCGAACTTAACTTTGGATTTTACTGCAAATCCTGATTTCAGCCAAATTGAGTCCGATGAAGCACAAATTGACGTGAACAGTTCTTTCGCTCTATTTTTTCCCGAAAGGCGACCTTTTTTCTTAGAAGGAAGTGAAATTTTCCAAACTCACACAAACATTGTTTACACAAGAAGCATTAACGACCCAAGTGTTGCAGGAAAATTGACAGGGAAAAACGGCGACATTTCCTACGGTTACATTTTTGCAAAAGACGGAAAAACGCCTTTCATTCTCCCTTTTGAAGAATCAAGCGAAGTTCTCGAAACTGAAGAAGATTCTTACTCAAATATTTTGAGAGTAAAAAAAGACCTTTCAAACGATTCCTACATCGGACTAATCGGAACAAACAGAACTTTGGCTTCTGATGGCTCAAACTCAACTTTTGGAGCAGACGCAACTTTTCGACTTAGCAAAAAATATAAATTGAATTTGCTCTTTACAGGAAGTTACACGAAAGAACCAAACGACACTTCACTTACAAATGACATTGACAGTTTGACTTTTGACGATGGAAAATACAATTCAATTTTTGACGGTGAAGACTTTTTAGGAACTGCTTTTAAAGTCAATTTGCAACGCTCTTCAAAAGGATTAAATTTTTTCCTTTGGTACGATGATTATTCACCGACTTTCCGAGCAAGTGACGGATTTATCACAAGTAATAATTTCAGAATGGGTGGAATTTGGACAGGTTATTCAATTTATTCGCCACATAAATTTATCGATTATATCGAACCACAAATTGAAATCGGCAGAAAATACAACTATGACGGAAAGTTTAAAGACTGGTGGGTGAATCCTCATCTTTTCATCAGATTCAAAAGACAAACTACATTTTTTGTGGGTTACGTTGACAGTAAAGAACGTTACGGCAATGTTCTGGTGAAAGGAATTCGCAGAGTTAATTTTGACTTGGAAACTCGTTTTAGTCAAATGATTTCTGGTGGAGTCGAATACCTTTTGGGAACAACAATTGTCAGAAATCCTGACGACTACGATTTTGAAAAGCCGTTTCTTGGTTTTGAAAGAAACTTTGAAATTTGGACAACTTTGAAACCGACTCGTCAATTAATTTGCGAATTTAACTACGACCACTACAATTTAAAAACTTCACGAAATGGTAAAGAACTTGAAGATGGTTACATTCTCAGAAACAAATTGACTTACCAATTTACTAAAAACCTTTCGTTGAGATTAATCACTCAGTACGATAGTTTTGAAGAAGAGATTCAAATTGACCCACTTTTGAGTTACAAGATTAATCCATTTTCATTGTTTTACATCGGTTCAACACACTTGGCAGAAGATTTTGGTGGAAAAGAAGGATTCATTGAAACAAACAGACAATTCTTCGTAAAACTTCAATACCTATTTAGAATTTAGTTTTGTAATTACCTAACGTAACTTGTTTTGACCTCCGTTAAATCTCAAGGTAACAAAACAGTTTGAAGGTGTGAATTTCGGTTCACACCTTTTTTGATTGTAATTACTCAATCATTAAAGGCTTGACCACAATTCCTTTTGTACCTTTTTCTAAGACACAAAACTCTTCGCAGATTCCACAGCCTGTGCATTCTTCGTCAATTACAATTGGCTTATTAAATTTGAATTTAATTGCTGTTCTTTTGAGAGGACAAGCGTCGTAACAAGTCATACAAAGACTGCCGTTAAAGGAAAGGCATTTATCTTTTTGGAGTTCGGCAAGTCCTATTTTGGGGAAAGTCAAAGTATCATTAAAAACAAGTGCTTCGTCTTCGCAAACTTTTATGCAATCCAAAGTTTCGCACATTTGACACGCTTTTTCGGAAGGATTTATCGAAGGCAATTCTTTTTTGAAAGGCTTTTCAAAAGTTACGCGAATTGCTTCGGCTGGACAAACTTTTACACATTCGCCACAAGTCGTGCATTTTTCAGCAAAATTTGCAACTGCTCCTGGTGGGCGAATTAATTTGGGAAAATCCGAAAAATCTTCTTCGTTAGGCAGCCGTTTATCAATTGATTCTGCGGCTGCTCCAACTGCTAATTTCCAAGATTTTCTAAAAAAGTCTTTACGAGAAACCACGTTAGTTACTTGGTGTATATTTTTTGAAATTACTATCTACTTTAAAATCGTCTTTTGTTGCTGTTTCATCATTGTCAGGAATGTGACATTGCAGACAATTTTTCCTTTCAGGGTGAGAAGTTTGCGGAATATTTATTCCTTCCCTTACTGTGCTGTGGCAATCAAGACAATTTTTTCCGCCATTTTCAGTGATAACGTGACCATGTTCACCTAAAGAAGGATGAGTTTTTGGTAACATTGGAGGAGCTCCGAAATAAGCAACGTGGTCTTTTTCTACAAGCTCAAGATTCTTTTGGTCAGTTTCAGTTATGGGAATTGTTGGCTCTTTATCTTGCTTAGAACAAGCTACAAAAAGCATCAAAAAGATAATTCCAAATCCAATAAAAATTTTACTAAGCATTTTTTACTCCTGCTTTATTTTTAATCCTAATTTTAACGCATTTTCGGGACAAGCATCAACACAGTTCATACAATTCGTGCAAACACCATCGTTAACCCATTTTGTGGTTCCTTTTACAGGTTCTTTAAGAACTTCCGAAACCAAGCACACTTTGAAACAATCACCACAACTTGTGCAAACTTCGTGGTCGATTTTTATTTTTGTCGGTGAAGTTTTGTGAACAATAGAGTAAAAAGCTCCAACAGGACAAGTGGACTTACACCACCAACCTTTTGCAACAAAAACATCAATCAAAAAAATTGCAAAAATCAGCCACAAAGAACTATTGAAAAGAAATCGCCATTCTGTTTCGTTTCGACCTTCAATCAAAAATTCTTTTGAAGTTCCAAAATCTTCTCCCGAACCTAAAGCCAATTCGCTACCAAATTCGCTTCCTTGAAAATCAACCCCAAGTGCAATATTTTGGCTAATAATTCCAATTGGCGAAATCCATTCAAAAACTGGCTTTGAAGTTACTAAGCTCAAAACTAACAAAACTCCAAGAACCCAATATTTTTGAGAATCGGAAGGTTTATAATTAAAAACTCCAAACTTGTCGTGTAACTTTTCCGAAATTTCTGTCAGAATAAAAATCGGGCAAATCCACGAACAAAAAACTCTCCCGCCAACCAAAAAATAAAATCCCAAAATTAAAATTGCACTTACGAGAAGTGGAAGGTAAATCGTTTTGGTCGCCAAAGTGTAATCCAAAAAAGCAAAAGGGTCAGTGAGCGAAATTCCAAAAATCTCACTCGAAATCAGAGTCCCTTTGAAAAATGAGAATCCAAAAATCGGAGTCATCAAAAGTAAAATTACACCGATTTGAACAATTCTTCTTGTGATTTTCCACTTGTTATTTTTTACCCAATTCATCTTAAGACGTTACTCCTTCATTTAAGTAGAAGTAGTGTTTTGCTTTGTCGCCTTTTTGAGTCTGAATTACCGTAATTGCAGAATTATCCAAAGGGCAAGCATTTTCACAAATTCCGCAACCTGTGCAAGCGTCTTTGTGGACAACAGGTTCAAAAATTGTGTGTTTGCCAGTCGCTTTGTTTTCTTGCTTGTTTAAAGTGATTGCATTGTCAATGAGCGGACAAACTCGGTAACAAATTTCGCACCGAATTCCATTTAGAGAAAGACACGCTTCTCTGTCAGTAATGACTGCTGTTCCAAGATTTGCTTTGGAAATGTCAGTCAAACTGTGGTCAAGTGCATCAGTTGGACAAGCCTTAATGCAAGGAATGTCTTCACACAAGTAACAAGGAGTTTCCCTGAAATTTATGTAAGGAGTTCCAGCTGATTTTCCATCTTTTGCACTTCCAAGAATCAACGTGTCGTAAGGGCAATCTTGAATACATTTTCCACAACGAATACAAGCTGCAAGAAAATCTTCTTCACTCAAAGCTCCTGGAGGTCGAAAATAAATTTTATTTTCGCCTCCGAGAAAATTCAACAATGAAAATCCGCTTGCACACCCAATCGCGGAAACTGCAAAACTTTTTTTGAAAAAATTTCGTCTGTCCATTTTGAAAAAATCGAGGCTAAGAAAAATACTTTAACCTCGAAACTCCATTCAAATCGCCCACAACTTATGCTTTTTCGACTTTTACTGCACATTTTTTGTAATCGGGTTCTTTCGAAATTGGGCAGTAAGCATCTAAAGTAATTTCATTCACCATTCTTGTTTCGTCAAAGAAAGGAATAAACACATTTCCCAGAGCAGGAATTGACCTTCCATTAACGTCAGCAGGGAAAACTACGCTTCCTCTTCGCGAGGAAACACGAACAAGGTCGCCTCGTTTGATTCCCATTTTTTTCGCATCGTCAGGATTCAAGTTCACAACAGCACGCGGAACAGCTCGGCGAAGTTCAGGAACTCTCATCGTCATACTTCCTGTGTGCCAATGCTCCAAAACTCTTCCTGTGCAAAGCCAGAATGGAAATTCATTGTCTGGTTCTTCTGCTGCGGGTTCGTAAGGAACTGCCAAAATTGTTGCTTTGTATCCGTTTTTCTTAGCTTTGTAAAATGCGATGTCTCCTTTGTGTTCAGGATGTTCTTTTTTGAACTTCGCTGCGTAAGGGTCATACTTTGCATTGTAACGCCATTTTACCGAAACGAAACCTTTGTCTTTATCTCCTTCTGGAGATTCCAAATTATCCCAAACATCTGTAAAGTCGTGTTTTCCATTAACTTCTTCAGTTTTGCCAACGTAGGGCCAAACAACTCCGTGTTTTTCTCTAAGAACATCGTAAGGAGCTAAATCTTTCCCGATTCCAAGTGAGAAACTTCTGTATTCTTCCCACATTTCTTTGTAATAATTTTCTTTTGAGTAAGGGTAAATTATGTCAGCTAATGTTTTTCCACCTTCAACTTTCATTCGTTTGGCGATTTCATACATTTGCCAAATTTCAGTTTTTGCTTCTCCTGGAGGTTCTGCGATTTTGTTCCAATGTTGAGTTCTTCTTTCGGCATTTCCATAAGCACCTTCTTTTTCCGTCCACATTGCACAAGGGAAAACTACATCTGCGAGTTCAGTTGACCTTGTTGGGTAAACATCGGAAACGATTAAGAAAAATCCTTTGTCTTCTGTTGCTTTGCGGTAACGGTTCAAATGAGGCATTGATTGGAAAGGGTTTGTAACTTGTGTCCACATCAACTTCAACTTTTTGTTGTCAACTGCTCTGAACATTTCAACTGTGTGAAGTCCGACCTTTGGATTAATTTTTTCAACAGGAATGTTCCAGATTTTTGCAGCCATTTCTCTGTGTGCTGCATTTGCAACAACGTGGTCAGCAGGAAGTCTGTGAGCAAAAGTTCCAACTTCACGAGCAGTTCCGCAAGCACTTGGTTGACCTGTTAGTGAGAAAGGTCCATTTCCAGGTTTTGAAATTTTGCCTGTCAACAAGTGAATGTTGTAAACAAGGTGATTTGCCCAAGTTCCTCTTGTGTGTTGGTTGAAGCCCATTGTCCAATACGAACAAACGTTTCTGTCTTTTGAAGAAATGTATCTTGCGGCTTCTACCAATTTTTCTACAGGAACTCCCGAAAGCTCGGAAACGTATTCGGCAGTGTAAGTACTTACAAATTTTTTGAATTCCTCAAAAGTGTAAGGATACATTGCACCTGCGTTTTTGGGAATGTCTCCATCGCCATCTTTAAGTCCATAACCTATGTTATCTTGACCTTTTTTAAAAATAGTATTTTGCTCAACAAATTCTTTGTCATAAAGTTCATTTTCACAAATGTAGTGTGCAAAATAATTTAAAATTGCAAGGTCAGTTTGTGGTTTAAATTCCAAGTAAAGGTCAGCTTCTTCGGAACTACGAGTGTACTGAGTTCCTAAGTCAACAATTCTTACTTTGCGAGGATTTTTGAGTTTTGTATCAATAATTCTTGAGAACAAAACAGGGTGCATTTCCGCCATATTTGCTCCCCAAAGGAAGAAAGTATCAGCGTGTTCTAAGTCCTCGTAACTTCCCATTGGTTCGTCGGATTGGAAAGTTCGCATAAAACCAGCAACAGCACTTGCCATACACATTCTTGCATTTGGCTCAAGGTGGTTTGAGCCAACTCCATCTTTTGAAACGAAACCAAGCCCAGCTTTCATAAATTTAGATGCTGCGTAACCTTCAAAGATTGTCCATTGACCAGAACCAAACATTGAAACAGCATCTGAGCCGTGTTCTTTGAGGATTTCAGTGTATTTTGAAGCCACTAGATCTAATGCTTCGTCCCAAGATGATTCTTCTAATTTTCCATTTTTACGAATCAAAGGTTTAGTAAGTCTGTCTTTTCCGTAAAGTATTTTTGACAAGAAATAACCTTTTATGCAGTTTAAACCTTTGTTTGAGTAACAATCTGGGTCGCCTTTTGTGGCAACAATTTTATCTCCTTTTCTTCCTACAAGAACTCCGCAACCTGTTCCACAAAATCGGCAAACCGATTTATCCCATTCCATTCCGAGTTGGTCAAGTTCTCCACCGACTTTTTGAGTAAGAGGTTCTTGAGGTTTTGGCTTTTGTTCACAAGAAGCCAATAATGAAGCGGTAGCAATTGAAGCCGCTGTTGATTTTAAGAATTTTCTTCTATCTAAATTCTTCATTTTTGCACCTCTAAAAATGTATTTTTATGTGATTCTTCAATTACTTTTTCATATAAATCTTTTGAATCGCCAATCACTTCATCTTCAAAGAAATGAGCAACTAACTCCAAACTTAAGACTCCAACCATAACTCTAATTTCTTCTGCAATTCCAGCTGCGAGGTCAGTGGTTTCAGTTTCCAAAACAACTGCTAATTTTGATTCTTTTGTGAAAACAATTTCTGCTTCAGGAATTAATTTGATTTGTTCTTTTACAGATTCGTAAAAAGGAGGATAGCAATTCATAACTATACTTGAAATAACCATTTCGACAACCTTGAAAATAGTTTTAGTTCAATAATTTAAGATTATGAACTCTGACAACTGATGTGCCAAACAGAATAATTTTTTGAAAAAGACATTTGAATAACTTTAATGCGACTTTCAATTCTAGAGGCAAAAATTAATGACTTTTTTACCTCTTATTTATAAGAATAAGGCTTTCATATAAGAGATGTTCAGTAAGTTTTTATTTTTAATGACTTTGCAAAGTATGATTTTTTGGAATTAACTCATTCTACTAAATCAATCAATCCTTTTAAAAGCAGTTTTCTTACTGAAAACTGTAATCAAACTACTTAAAACTACTTTTGAGTAATATTCCAAGTTCACCAAATGATATTTCAAAACCCAAAACTATACTCTTTCAGAAATAAGAGTGATTACTCTTTAATTCTACTCCTAAATCTTTCTAATCAAGTTTATGACTTGGCATAATCTTAGCATAAAGGTAAATCTTATAATTTCCAAAATTAGGTTATTGAAATGGATAACTCTGAAAAAGACAAAAACTCACGACGCGACTTTCTTTCTTCTACACTAATGGGTGTTGGATTGGTAGCAAGTTATGGAGTTGCTACTTACTACGCAACTCAGTTCGTCGCTCCCGAAAACAAAGAAAAAGTTTTCCGCTCAATTTATGTTTCGCCTGAAAAAAATATTCCTGTTGGAGTCAGTAAAACGATTACAGACTTAAAAGGAAGAAAAATTTCAATTACAAACACAGGTAGTGGATTTACAGCTCTTTCTACAGTTTGCACTCATTTGGGTTGCAAAGTTCATTGGGAAGGTAGTAAAAATGCTTTTTATTGCCCTTGTCACGAAGGCTTTTTTGATTCTGACGGAAATGTTTCTCAAGGTCCACCACCACGTCCTCTCGACAAATATGAAGTTGAGTTAATTGATGGAAATATTTTTGTAAAAATTGAGGAGGTCTAAAAATGGACTCTAAAGCAGAAAATAAATCCAATTGGTTTAGCGAAAGAGTTCCGATTGATTTAGAAGGGCTTAAACATATGACGAATGAGCCAGTTCCAAATCACTTAAAAAGATGGTGGTTTGCACTTGGCGGAACTCCTGCATATTTGTTTACAGTTCAATTGGTTACTGGAATTCTTCTTACGTTTTACTACGTTCCAACTCCTGAAGCTGCTTACTCAAGTGTTGCGGCAATAACAAACGAAGTTCGTTTTGGTTGGTTCATTCGCGGGATTCATATGTGGTCAGCTAACTTGATGGTTGTTGCGGTAATTTTGCATATGAGTCGAGTCTTTTTCACTGGAGCTTACCGAAAGCCACGTGAAATGAATTGGATAATTGGAGTTTGTATTTTGTTAGTTACTGTCACTTTTGGGTTTACAGGTTATTCATTAATTTATGAACAACTCTCTTATTGGGCGGCAACTGTTGGAACTAACATTGCGGAAGGTGTTCCGCTTATTGGTCCAATGATGGCAAGTTTCATTCGTGGTGGTGACGAAATCGGTGCAAATACCTTGACTCGTTTTTTTGTTTTGCATATCGGAGTCTTGCCAACTGTAATGTTTATCTTAATTGCTGTTCACGTTTTCTTTATTAGGACTCAAGGTGTAACAGAATTCAAATTCGAAGAACAAGCAGAAGAGAAAGAAGAAACTTTCCCATTTTTCCCAAACCATCTTTTGACAGAATTAATTATCGGTTTGCTTTTGATGTACATACTCACAATGCTTGTTGTGATTTTCCCTCCTGAAATGCACGAAGCGGCAAATCCTTTGGTAACTCCCGAACACATCAAACCAGAATGGTATTTCTACGCTTCTTTTAGATGGCTCAAAATCAACAGTTTTACTGTTGGGATTGTTGGGCAAATATTTGCAGTTGTTGCAATTATGGCTTGGCCTTGGATAGACAAGATCTTTAGACGCAAAAATCCAAATTCCGAAATCAGTATTTTTATCGGAATAATTGGGTTTTTATTTTTCCTCGTTTTGACAATCTGGGAAGCAATGGTTTAAGAACTTAATTTTATTTTATTAATAATTTGACAGGTACAAAAAATGTCACTCAATACAAAAAGATTCGTTATAGCTTTTCTGAGTTTTATGTTCCTTCTCGCTCTACTTTTGGTAGGCTATATGGAAGGAAACAAAAGAGTTATGGGGCACAAAGCTGAAATAAAAGTTCCTGACGACAGTAAACAATGTGTGGAATGCCACAACATTAAAACTCCTTCACTAATTGCACAATGGGAAGATAGTAAACACGCATTAAAAGGCGTTGGTTGTATGGAATGCCACAGTACAGAAGAAGGTGATATTGACGCTTGGGAACATCACGGTTCCAAAATTGCTGTCGTCGTTTCTCCAAAAGATTGCTCCAAATGTCACTCTCATGAATTTGAAGAATTTCAAAAATCTCACCACGCTACAGCAGGTCAGATACTCGGCTCACTTGACAACACTTTAGCAGAAGTTGTTGAAGGAAGTATGGCTCACGGAATTGCTTTAAACGGGCAATCTCCAGCAGCAGTTAGCGGTTGTCTGCAATGTCACGGTTCAGTTGTAAAAATTATGGATAATGGAAAGCCTGACCCTGCAACTTGGCCAAATACTGGAATTGGAAGAATAAATCCTGATGGCTCAAAAGGCTCTTGTGCAGCTTGTCACTCAAGACACAGTTTCTCACCAAAACTTGCTCGTAACCCTGAGAACTGCGGAAAATGTCACTTAGGTCCTGACCACCCACAAAAAGAAATTTATGATGAATCAAAACACGGTGTTGCATTCAGAGCATTCAAAGAATATATGAATCTTGATGCACAACCTTGGAGAGTTGGAATCGAATACACTGCAGCACCAACTTGTGCAACTTGCCATATGAGTGCTACTGAAACTCAAGCTGTTACTCACGATGTTGGAGATAGAATTTCTTGGACACTTCGTCCACCTGTTTCTGAAAAAATTGACGCAAAAGCTAAAAAACTTGGAAAAGATGTTTTGAGTTGGGAAGACAGACGTGAAAATATGCAAGACGTTTGTATGAAATGTCATTCAAGCGATTACGTTGAAGGATTTTATACTCAATTTGACGCGGCAATTAATCTTTACAATGAGAAATTTGGTAAACCTTCAACACACCTCTACAAAATGATGAAATCTTCTAAGCTTCTATCTGACGTTGCTTTTGATGATGAACTCGAATGGACTTATTTCTACTTATGGCATCACGAAGGTCGTCGTGCAAGACACGGAGCAGCGATGATGGGACCAGATTACACTCAATGGCACGGATTCTACGAAGTTGCAGAAAGATGGTATATGGAGTTTATTCCACAAACTCGTGAACTTTGTGAGGAAGCAATCAAACACGGAAATGCTTCTGAGAAAAAAGCTGCTCACGAAGTTCTTAAGGAACTTGACAATATCTTGAATAGAGAAGAGCACGAGTGGTTTATCGGTAAAATGTCTGATGAAGAAAAAGCTCGTAGAAAAGCTGCTTCAGAAGAGTTCAAGAAAAGATACGTACAAGATTAAATAATTAGCATTTCTCCTTTGTTAACTTCGGTGCATAATTTTATTATGCACCGAAGTTTTGAGTGTTAATTTCATAGACTAAAAAACTATCGGCTTTCTTAAATCCTCTAAGAAAGCCTTTTTGAAAGTTTCCCAGATGTTAACCTTAGAGTCCAAAAGAATTTCACGCGAAAGACAAACCATTAAATCTATGATTGAAATTTATTGTGAGTCCAAACACTCGCACCCAGAACGAATTTGTTCGAATTGCAAAGAAGTTTTGGACTACTGTAATTTAAGAATTTCAAATTGTGCATTTGGAAACGAAAAACCTGCTTGTAGCGAATGTCCAATTCATTGCTTCAAACCTGAAATGAAAAGAAGAATCAAAACTATTATGCGTTTTGCTGGACCGAAAATGGTTTTTAGACACCCAATTTTTAGTCTTTATCACATTCTTGATAAACACAAAAGGGTTAACCTTAACTAATAAATCCGCACTTTTTTCATTTAATCAAATTTTCTTTGTTATCTTTCGCCGAATTAATTCTATTGGTATTTCGCAAGAAGGTAACAATGTTTCAAACCAAAAAGTCACTCGGTCAGAATTTTCTTCACGACCATAATATTTCTCGGAAAATTGTCAATTCGACTAATCCACAGAAAACAGATTACTTCTTGGAAATCGGTCCTGGTGAAGGTGCCTTAACTCAGTTTCTTTTACCCGCAGTTTCAAAATACTTGGCTGTCGAAATTGACTCAAGACTCATTCCGATTCTCTCAGAAAAATTTCAAGACTACGAGAATTTTAAAATCATTAATTCTGATTTCTTAGACTTTGAACTTAGCCAAATGCCGACTAATTTGAGAATTATCGGAAACTTACCTTACAATGCTACAAGTCCAATAATTTTTCAGTGCTTGGAAAATTACCAAAGAATTCAGGACCTAACAATTATGGTTCAGAAAGAAGTTGCGGACAGGCTTTCAGCAAATTACGGCTCAAAAACCTATGGAATTTTATCTGTTTTTCTTTCGGTTTTCGGAGAAGTAAAAAAGTTGTTTAACGTTCCTCCAACTGTCTTTTTTCCAAAACCAAAAGTTGATTCGGCAGTTGTTCAAATCAAATTTCAAAATGAGTTTGAATTAGTTAACAAAGACATTTTTTTTAGAGTCGTAAAAGCTTCTTTTGGGAAAAGACGCAAAATGATTTCGAATTCACTTGCAGAAGTTGTCAAAGAATTGAACTCAGAAATCCCAAGTGATTTTGCTAAATTAAGACCAGAACAAATCAAACCAGAAGAGTTTGTCTTGCTAACTCAAAAAATCTTAGAATCGGTGAAAAAATGAAATTAATTTTTATTCTAATCTCTTTCCTTTTGGTCAGCTGTTCAGACAAAAAAGAAGAACTCCAAACGGAAGAATCTCCAAATGCTGTTTTAAAAAATAAGCCTTCAAATCGTTCTTTAAGACCTGATTCTTCTTTCTTAGAATACACAGAAGCTCTCAGACTTTTTGACGATAAAAAGTATGTAGAAGCAATTCCTAAATATTTAACAGTTTTGGAAAAGGACTCATTAAACTGGTCTGCGGCTCACGAAATTGCAATTTCTTACACAACTGTTGATTCAATCGAAAAAGCAATTTTCTACTACGAACAAACGATGAGAATTAAACCTGAATTCAGTGAATCTTACCAAAATGCAGGAAATTTACTTTTCACCATTGGGCGTTACAAAGAAGCAATTGAATTTTACGAAAAGGGCTTTAAAAATACCTCAAGTGACTACTACACAGAGACTTACAATAACCTTGCAACTGCTTACTACTTTCTTGGAGATTTTAAAAATGCTCGCAAAATTTATAAAATTTCGATAGAGTCAGACCAATCTTCTTCAATTCCAGTTTATGGAATTGGCTTAGTTGAGTATTATGCAAAAAATTACGTTGAAAGCGAAAAATACCTTCTTGAGGCAATAAAAATTGACGACAACTTGAACGCTCACTTGACACTCGGAATGCTTTACTTTGACTCTGGTAAAGAGAAACGCTCAAAGGAAGAGTTGGAGTATTTTTTAGCAAAAGTTCCAAATTCGCCTTACGCAAAATATGCAAAAGAAAAGTTAGCAGAACTTGAGGCACGAAATAAATAATGAGTCAATTCGACTTACAAGCACAGAGTGAAGAGCTAAAAGAATTAGTTCAAAAAAAAGATGTAGTCGCTTTAAAGAGAATTTTTGGTGAACTTCACTCAGCTGACATTGCAGAAATTCTTGAACAATTATTTGAATTTGAGGTCGAAGAAAAAAGTTTTCTTTTTTCACTTTTAGATGCCGAAACAGCTTCCGAAGTAATTATGGACCTTGAAGGTTCTGACCTTGATGATATTGTTGCAAATATTTCTCCCATAAGAATCACAAACATTGTTTCTGAACTTGAGTCTGATGAAGCTGCTGACCTAGTTAGTGAACTTGACGAAGAAGTTGCCGACAAAGTTTTGGAGCTTGTTTCTGACGATGTTTCTTCTGAGATTAAAGAGCTTCTTACTTACAAAGAAGATACAGCTGGAAGTTTAATGGCTCTTGAAATTGTCAAAGTTACTGAAAATCAGACAATTGGAGAGGCAATAAAAGAATTAAGAAAAATTTCACAAGAAGAAGACATTGATGACTTTTACAACATTTTTGTTGTTGACAAAAAGAATAAACTTGTAGGTCATATTTCTTTGCAAGAACTTGTTTTGAGCAAAAGAAGCACTTTAATAAAAGATGCAATGACTGAGCCAATCGCTTGGGTTGAAACAAGTGTTGACCAAGAAGAAGTTGCACAAATCGCTCAAAAATACGACCTCGTTTCGATTCCTGTTGTTGACTCACAAAAATGTTTAGTTGGGCGTATCACTCACGATGATTTAGCAGACGTAATTGCAGAAGAAGCAGCAGAAGATATTTCTCGACTTACTGGTTCTGATAGCGATGAGATTTATGAAAAAAGTTCTTTAGCAACTTCAAGACTCAGACTTCCTTGGCTTCTTATTGGTTTAGTTGGTGAGATTTTTTCGGCAATAGTTTTGAGTAATTTTATTAGCTCATTGGAAAAAGTTGTAGCACTAACGTTTTTTATGCCTGTAATTATGGCAATGGCAGGAAATTGTGGAATTCAGGCTTCTTCAGTGATAATTCGTGGTGTTGCAACAGGAGAGTTTTCCACTACAAATCTAAAAAGACAATTCTTAAAAGAAATTAGAGTTGGTCTTATAAATGGAGTGATTTGCGGTTCAATAATTGTTGGAGTAATTTGGGTTTGGTTTGGATTAGACCTTGGAATTGTTGTTGGTGCTTCCTTGGCAGCAGTAATGATAATGGCTTCTTTTTTTGGTGCTTTAATTCCAATAACTCTGAAAAAATTTGATGTTGATCCAGCAGTTGCAACAGGACCATTTATTACTACTTCAAACGATATTTTCGGTCTATTCCTTTACTTAGCTTTTGCAACTTTTTTTATCCAAACTTTAGGAATTAGCTAATAAAAATCAGTTTATCTCTAATGAATTTTAAGCTATTAATTTTTTACAGTTTCGGACTTGACAAGAATCCAAATTAGAATTAAATTGCAATCCGTTTTTAAGTGCCAAAGTGGCGGAATTGGTAGACGCACTAGATTCAAAATCTAGCGATCTTTGCGGTCGTGAGGGTTCGATTCCCTCCTTTGGTATTTATTTTTGAATAAAATTCGAAAATCAATTGGGGGTACTTCAAAGGTAAAAGTACCGAATCCCGTCAGGTCTGGAAGGAAGCAGCGGTAAGTATTCGAGCCTTGTGAAGTATTTCCCATTGATTTACGTTTTCGACCTACCTAACTTATTAATCAAATTTAATTTTAATAAAAAGGATATTCGTTATGAATAAATCAATCTTTGGTATACTTTTAATAACTTTAGCTTTTAGTTTTTACTCTTGTGCTGAAAAAGTTGCAGTAGCTGAAAGTAAAGTAAATCTTCCTGGATTACAGTGTGAATCTTGTGTTGTAACAATTAAAACCGCTCTTAAAAGTGTCGACGGAGTTTCAGGAATTGAAATCGATAAAAAAACAAAAGTTGCAACTGTCAAATTTGACAAATCGAAAACTGATGCTTCTAAAATCGAAACTGCAATTGCAAAATCAGGTTATGATGCAAACGAAATGAAAAAAGATATGACTGCTTACAACGGTTTACCTGACTGTTGTAAAATTGACTAAAAAGTTTTAGAAACAAAAAAGCCTTGTCGAAAATGACAAGGCTTTTTTTATGTACAAATTTGAAATCTTACTTAGCTAAAACCATTCGTTTTGTTTGGCTAATTCCGTTCAAATCAAAGCTGTAAAAATAAACTCCACTTGCAACTGGAGAATCATTCGCATCTTTTCCGTCCCAAGCAAAAGTGTAATTTTGTCCCGCTGTAAATTTTTGTGAAGCAAGAACTTTGATTTCCTGTCCCAAAACATTAAAAACCGATAGTTTACCGAAATCAGTTTTATCAACTGTTAATTCGATTTTTGTCGAAGGGTTGAAAGGGTTCGGGAAGTTTTGAGCTAATTTGAAAGAAGGTAAAATTACTTCGCCTTCTTCAACTGAAACAGTTACTTCTTCAGTTGAAACGTGATAGTCTTGAACCACTTTATCATTTGGGCTGTTTGCATCCCAAAACTCAACTACGATGTCAGCTTGTCCTTGAACAGTACTTGGAGTAATGTTCATTCTGATGTCAAGAGTTGTGTCAGGAGCTAAATAAATTGTGTCCGTTCCTACAAAAGGAGCCCAACAATTTATTCCTGCACAAACAGAACTTGACCAAAATGGGTCTGGCAAATTTTCTGTTACTCTATCAAAAACAATATACTGAGGTTGGGAAGTCAAGTTTGTCATATCTGCGTGAATCTCGACTAATTCCCAAGGTTGTGCAAATGAGAAATTCGCATCACTAACCATTGTAAAGCTATAAACTTGTTGAGCAAAAGAACTTGCTGCGAATGTGAAAATAGCTAATGTTGTAAAAATTATTTTTTTCATTTTTTACCCTTTCGGTTAAAATGGACTTTTTAAGTTTTCGTTATTAATAAATTCTTCGTCAGTTAATGTTTTCAAAAAAACAATTATGTCTGCTTGTTCGGTTTCATTTAAGTTAATTCCAGAAATTCTCGAATCAACAGTTTGTGAATTTAACCCACCTTTTGCATAATTTGCAAGAACTTCTTCCAATGAATTAAACCTTCCGTCGTGCAAATAGGGCCAACTAAACTCAACATTTCGTAAACTTGGCGTTTTGAATTTGCCTAAATCTTCATCTTTTCCTGTAACTTCTTTTCTTCCTAAATCTGCTAAGACACTATCAATTCCGTTGTTGTGGAAGGCGTTATCAGTGAAAAGTATTCCACTGTGGCAACCTGAACAGTTTGCTTCAAAAAGTGCCTTTCCACTTTCTTCGGAAGCTGAAAATTGCTCTTCGCCTCGCAAAACTTTGTCATACTTTGAATTTGCAGAAATGAATGTTCTTTCAAACTGAGCAATCGCTTTTGTTACCAAAGTTGAATCAATTTCAGAATCTCCAAAAACCTCTTTGAAAAGTTCAGGGTAAGCCGAATGACTTTTTAATTTCTCGGCAACATTCTCCCAAGTTTCTTGCATTTCTTTTGGATTAATTACTGGACCTAAAGCCTGATTTTCTAAACTAAAAGCTCTTCCGTCCCAAAAGAATTCGTTTCCCCAACCTGCATTTACTAAATTTGGAGAATTCCTTCCACCGAAGACTTGTCCTCCGACTCCGAAACTAAATCTATTTCTGTCGCTGAAAGAAAATCCTTGTAAATGACAACTCGCACAAGCAATTGTACTGTCAGAAGATAAAATTGGGTCGTAAAAAAGTTTACGACCTAAAGCAACACCTTCAACAGTTGTAGGATTGTCAGAAGGAATTTGCATTTCTGGGAAACCTTCGGGAATTTGAATTTCCAAAGGAGTTCCAAGAATTTTTGATTCCGAATCATCATCTCCACAACTCAAAAATGAAATTGAAAGAATTAACAGAAAATATTTCGAGAGTCTTGTCATTTTATCAAAATCGATTTTTTAGTGTCTGAAATAAAATTATTAGTTTCAATTCTGTAAAGGTAAGTTCCCGAAGAAACCAAATTTCCTTTAAAATCTTTTCCGTCCCAAACAACCGAACCTGTAGAATTTTCCAAAACAAATTCATTCACAACTTCACCAAGAACATTGAAAATCACCAACTTAGCAAATTCGTAATTCGTAATTTCTAATTCGTAATTAATTGAAGTTGTTGGATTAAAAGGATTTGGGAAATTTTGACTTAAAGAAAACCCATTTGGCAAATTCTTTTCTTCTTCCAAATTTGTCGGTAAAACAGTAATTGTCGGAATTATGCTTTCCAAAGAATATTCATTTCCGCCTGTTTTGACAGCTGTAAGTTTGTAGTAGTAAGTTGTGTTAGCTGTAACAGAAACGTCTGTGAAAGTGTAGTTTTGTGGAGTTGTAGTTGTTCCAGCTCCAACCAAACTTGGGTCATTAGCGTAAGAAGCAATCGCATAAAAGAACGAGTTGTCCTCACTTCTGTGAACGATAAAACCTTCGTTGTCAGTCTCTGTTTGAGTTTGCCAATCCAACTGAACATTTGCACCAACTTGGGTAAGGCTAAACGAACCTAAGGAAGCACTCGGTTGCAGAACTTGAAGACCAGTTTCGATTGTGTTTGTAAAAGTTGTTGGATTCAAAGTGTGTGGAGGAGAAATGAATTGAACAATTCCTTCTGTATCAATTATAAAATAATTTTTGCTCGCTCCGTAAGCTGAAGAAGGTGTTGCTCCATTTGTTAAGCAAGTAAATTGAACTCCTGTTTGAGCTTGGAAAATGTTTACAACTTGTGCAGCTGTTCCATTCCAATCGTCAATTCCGAGAAAGACGACATCAGGATTATTTTGGTAATTTGTTGACCAATACTGTTGCGCCGCCGGCGCAGAATTAATACAAGAAGGTCAAGAATAGCCAAACCACATCAAGACAACAACTTTACCTTGATAATTTGAAAGTGTGTGTGAATTGCCGTTTGTGTCAGTTAATGTAAAGTTAGGAGCTGGGTCACCAACATTAAGTGCAAATGCAAAGTTAATTCCCAAGACCAAAGTCATTAGGGAAGTCATTAAAGTTTTTTTCATTTAATTTCCTCTAAGGTTAAAAGTTAATGGCACTTTTTTAAAACTTCATTTTCAGAATTAAGGGCTTGAAGAATTGGACATTCACAAATTGGGGCATCAGGTTTATCGCACATTTTTGCAACTTTTGAAAGAGCATTTTTCATCTTTTCCAACTCAACAATCTTGTGTTCAATATTTTCAATTCGTGAATCTGTAATTTTACGAATTTCTTTGCACTTTGTCGAAGGTTCAATCTTTAAAGAAAGTAAGTCTGAAATTTCTTTAAGCGAAAAGCCTAATTCTTTAGACTTTCGGATAAATTGCATCTTCTCAACATCGGATTCAGAGTATTTTCTGTAACCAGATTCTTCTTCAATATTTTTTTCGATTAATCCGAATCTTTCGTAATAACGAATTGTCTGAATGTTTACGTTAACCTTTTGTGCTAACTGTCCAATTGTAAATTTTGTCATAACTATCTTTTTTTAACATTGTACTAAAGGTATAAGTTAAGCATTGTACCTTAGTATAGAGTCAAGAAAAATATAATTTAGAAAAAATTATGCATAAGGAATCGGGTCTTTTTCACCTGCTTTTGCAAAACCTCTCAAGCGTAAAGCACAACTGTCGCACTTTCCGCAAGCAATTTCATTTTCGGAGTAACAAGACCAAGTCTTTTTTAAAGGTGCTTTTAACTCAATTCCAATTTTGACAATTTCATCTTTTGTGTTGTGAATAATTGGAGTTTCGATTTGAATTTTTGTTTCGGGTTTTGTGCCCGTTTCAATCACTTGGTTAAATGCCTGAAAAAAATTCTCTCGGCAATCAGGATAACCTGAACTGTCTTCTTCAACTGCTCCAATGAAAATCTTTTTCGCTCCAATCACTTCTGCCCAACTTACAGCAATTGCAAGAATATTCGCATTTCTGAAAGGAACGTAAGAACTCGGAATCTCCGTTGTTTCAAGGTTCGCTTCTGTAACAGGAATCGCAGAATCTGTTAGGCTTGAACCTCCGATTTTTGCCAAATGTGAAACGTCAACAACAAGTTTTGCTTTTACTTTAAAATGCTCACTCAAATCGTTAAAACATTCAAGTTCTTTTTTTTCGGTTCTTTGTCCGTAGTTTAAGTGCAAAAATGCTAAGTCGTAGTTTTGACTTTCGGCAATCGCAGAAGTTACACACGAATCCAAACCACCTGAAACAAGAACAATCGCTAAATCTTTTTTCATAAATTACACTCCTTGAGTTTCTGCTGCCCAAATTACTTTGTGCATTTGTAACTGAAAACGGACTTGAAGTTTGTCCTCCAAAATCCAAGCGACAAGTTTGTCGGGTTCAAGTTCATTCCAAACAGGCGAAAACAGGACTTTACCTTTTGTGTTATTTTTTGCCAAAAGCTCTTTTGCCCAAGCGTAATCTTCTCTGCTTCCGATGACAAATTTTAGTTCGTCTTTTTCGTCAACAAGGCTCAAATTTTCATAGAAATTTTTGTGAGACATTTTTGAACTTGGAGTTTTCACGTCAACAATTTTTATCACTTCTTTGGGAACTTTTTCTACTGAAATGTGTCCGCCAGTTTCGAGCATCACTTCGTAGTTCTGTTCTAAAAGTAAGTCGAAAAGTTCGTAAACTTTTTTTTGTAAAAGTGGCTCTCCACCTGTTACTTCCACTAAGTTGCAGTCGTAATTTTTGATTTTTTGTAACACTTCTTCCAAAGACATTTTCGTTCCTTCGTAAAAGGCGTATTCAGTGTCGCAGTAAGAACAACGCAAATCGCAACCTGACAGCCTAACGAAAACACAAGGTAAACCAACGTAAGTAGATTCGCCTTGAACACTTTGGTAAATTTCATTTATTTTTAACATTCTAAGATTCTTAAGTTTAGCTATAAAAAATTTTGGCTAATCTTAAGATGATTTTGAGGTTTTACAAAGATTTTTTTGAGAATTTGGAGAAGTAGAATTTCTTTCTGTCTGAATCACGGATTAAATTGGATTAAAAGATTGCACGGATTTTGTTCAGTAGCAACTTTTGTAATCTGTGCAATCCTTTAATCCGTAAAATCCGTGATTCTTACTTGAGTAATAACATTTTGCGATTTTCAGAAAAATTTGCACTTTCTAATTTGTAAAAATAAACTCCGCTTGCAACTTGATTTCCGAGTTCATTTACATTAAAATTTTAAAATATATTGTTTCTTCATACTTTCCTTTTTAAATTTTGATGTAAACTAAAAAATAAGAATAACTTACTTTTAACCAAAATATCTCATAATACAAATTGAGAAGTTATATTTCGGGATAAAAGCAATACGCATATTTTAAGATGTTATATGTAACCAATGATAAATTATAAACTTGTATTGTGAAAAAGAAAAAGCTTACATTCCCTTTGGTGTATATTCCTAATGACATAAAAGTCACAAAAGACCATGCATTACTTTATCCTGAAAAGCCAAAGAAACCTAAAGTCCCAAAGAAACCAGAGCCAGAGTTGAAAAGTGAAAGAGGAGAATGGCTAGATACTCCCATTGGATGTTTAGGCCTTCTAATACTTCTCGGTTTTGTGTGTCTCTTTATTGGTCGCTGGAGAGAAGGAATTGGTTACATTGCAATAGGTATATCACTCTATTCTTTAATTTTTATATATGCAATTATTAGTAATCGTAAGGATGATAAAAGAAACAAAAAAATGCTAAAAGCCTATGAACAACAGCTGAACTTGTATAAAAAATACGAAATAGAGTATAACAAGAACCTTGAAAATTATAACAAAAAGGTTGCGTTACTTGAAGATTCGGAATTCAGAAAAGAACTTGCAGACCGAAAATTGAGACAAGCTTTATTTAAGTGCCCGAAGCCAGTTCATATTCAGGAACAATATAAGCAAGGAGTGAGTGAAAATAAATTTCACCAAAAACTAAAAGATATATTTGGAAACAAGATATTAAAAAATCATAGTATAGCAGATGTTCCAGTAAATTATATGCCTGATTTTGTGTATTACGACAAAGAGTCTGGCCTTTGTATTGATATTGAAATTGATGAACCTTATGAAGGGCATTCAAATCAGCCAATCCATTGCATTGGTGAAGATACAATAAGAAACGAATATTTTCTTTCTAAAAATTGGCTTGTCATTCGTTTTGCTGAAGAGCAAGTAATCACTAATCCATTAGGTTGTATAAATTGGATAATATATTTTATTAACTATTGCTTGGACTCAGAAATTAAGGGATATAAGGCGGAAAAGTTAGAAAAAGTAAATTGTTGGACAAAAGAAGAAGCTGAATTAATGGCTTTTAAACTATACAGAAATAACTACATACCAATTTTAGAAATTGAAGATATTTTTAGAAAAAAAGTAATAAAAAATGATAACTCAAAGGAAGAAGAGGACGATCTACCCTTTTAGAACTATTTGTATTATAGGCAAAATGACCTTGCTAGACTTCCTTCTGTCGCCTGTTAGGTATGTTTGGACGTTCAAGAAATCCAAATAATTGTTAAATAATGCAACAAAATATTTAGCACTCAAAACTAACAGAATGAAACTTCATTCAGAATCTTTGGATCTATGAAATTAAAGTTTACAAAAATTTCAATCTCCCTAAATTACTCCTATAAAAACCTATTCAAATTCAAAAAATTGAGTTATTTTAATAAATTCAATTCAACTGAAACAATCGCCTTTTTTGGTGCGTTCAGTGGTTAATTTTGTAAAACACAAGGATTTTGATGCAGAAGATTTTTCTTTTGGGTTCAACCGGTTCAATCGGTGAAAATGTTCTCAACATCGTACGGCAGCATAAAGATAAATTTGAATTTGTCGGTCTTACAGCAAACCACAGATGGGAAAATCTTGTTTCTCAAGCCTTAGAATTCCGCCCAAAAGTCGTTCTCATCGGCAATCCTGATTTTGAAGACAATGTAAAATCTGCTCTCGAAGGCACAGGAATCAAAGTCTATTCTCAAGAAGAAAATCTTGCCAAACTCGTTGCAGACACGGATTTTGATTTACTTTTTAACTCGCTTGTCGGTTGTGTCGGAGTTTTGCCGACTGTTGAAAGTCTCAAGAAAAGTAAAGACGTTGCACTTGCAAACAAAGAAACTCTTGTCGTCGCAGGCGAGTACGTGATGAATCTTGCAAAAGAAAAAAATGCTCACGTCAGACCTGTTGACAGCGAACACAGTGCAATTTGGCAATGTTTGCTCGGTGAAGCAGAAAAGGACATCGACAAATTAATCATCACTGCTTCTGGTGGACCTTTTAGAACTTTACCTCGTGAAAAAATGCACTTGGTAACTGTCAAAGAAGCTCTGAATCACCCGAATTGGGTAATGGGAAACAAAATCACAATCGACTCCGCAACTCTGATGAACAAAGGTTTTGAAGTAATCGAAGCTTTTCATTTTTTCGGAAATGTCAAAGTAGAAGTTGTGGTTCACCCGCAATCAATAATTCATTCAATGGTAGAATTTTGCGACGGCTCTGTAAAAAGCCAAATGGGAGTTCCCGATATGAAAATTCCGATTCAATTCGCACTTTCTTACCCAAATCGTTGGCAGTCGGATTTTGAAAGAATGGATTTCCGAAAAATCACTGAACTTACTTTTGAACAACCTGATTTTGAAAAATTCAGATGCTTGCAACTTGCTTTGGATTGTATGGAAACAGGCGGAACTTCGACAAGCGTTTTGAATGCTGCAAACGAAATTGCCGTTGAATCTTTTTTGAAAGAACAAATTAAATTTACACAAATCCCCGAATTAATTGAAAAATCAATAAACGAACACGAATTTTCTGCTCACCCAAACGTTGAAGAAGTTTTGGAAGCAGATTCTTGGACAAGAAATTTTGTTAAAAAGGAAATATCAAAAATATGTTAGACTTTATTTCTCAAAACTTACTTGCTTTTATAGCACTTCTCGGAATTATAATTTTCGTTCACGAACTTGGGCATTTCCTTGCCGCTAAAATGTTCAAAATGAGAGTAGAACGCTTTTCAATTGGCTTTCCTCCAAGACTTTTTGGAGTTCAAGTTGGTGAAACCGATTACTGTATTTCTGCAATTCCTTTTGGCGGTTACGTGAAAATCGGTGGAATGGTTGACGAAAGTCTTGACACAGAAGAAATGGCAACTGAACCCGAAGATTGGGAATTCAGAGCAAAACCAGCTTGGCAACAAATTATCGTAATGGCAGCAGGAGTAATTTTCAATTTTGTTTTAGCAATTGCGATTTTAGCGATTAGTTACGAAACTCCAATTTTCCCCGAAACTGCAATTGTTGGAGATATTTTAGCCGACAAACCAGCAGCACAAGCAGGAATTATGCCGAATGACGAAATTTTCCAAATTGACGACACAAGAATCAATTCTTGGGAAGATATGGTTTCGGTCATTCAAGAAAATCCTGAAAATGAACTTAGCCTAAAATTGAGAAGAGATGGAGCAGTCGAAACTCTAACTTTAGTTCCCGAAGCACAACCTGGGCAAAATGGTGAGACAGTCGGAAAAATTGGAATTGTCCGCAAAATTGACCGATTTGAACCTGTTCCGCTTGGTGAAAGTTTGGTTCGAGCAACTCAGCAGACTTATGGAATCTGTGTAATGACTTTGGCATCTTTCGGGCAAATGTTTACAGGAGAAATTAATTGGCGTGAAAATGTCGGCGGTCCAATAGCAATTATGAAATTTGCTGGTGAAACTGCAAGTAGTGGTTACCAAGACTTTTTCACTTTAGTCGCACTTTTAAGCATCACAATTGGTTTGATTAATATTTTACCTTTTCCTGCTCTTGACGGTGGACATATTTTTATGATTTTGATTGAGAAGATTTTCCGACGAGAACTCTCACTTAAAGTAAAAATTATTGTCCAACAAACAGGAATGCTTGCCTTGCTCTGTCTAATGGCAGTCGTTCTTTGGAATGACGTTATGAAACACGTCTTTAACGGATAGAATTAAAATTACATACTTTTTTAAAGCCTTCATTTTGAAGGCTTTTTTGTTTAGACTCCTTTGGTTCTTAGAGCAGTTTTTTCAATTCAGAATCAATCTTGCCTTGCATTTCGTCAGTAACATTTTCTGAGTCAGTTGCTAAGTTATGCTGTTGGTCTTTAGCTTTCTGACGGTAAGATTCAAAGACCAAATAAATTAATCCCAAACCAATTAGAATGAAAACCCAAGGACCTAAGTAAGCAGCAATTCCAAAGCCTTCCATTTCAGGTGCTGCGAGAACTCTTTTACCGTATTGAGAAACGTAGTAATCTTTGATTTCTTGCTCACTTTTACCTTCTTCAAGCAATTTTCGGATTTCCTGCTTCATCTCACCAGCGATTCCAGAAGTTTCATTTGAAACAGATTTTGTCCAACAACAAGGAGCGATCAAGCCGTCTTCTAAGCGTTTTGCTGTAAGCTCATCGTAAGAGCCGAAAGCATTTGCTGAAAAAATTAAAACCAAAAAAAATGTATAAAAGCGTTTCATTTGTAAACCTTTGATAAAAAATTAAAACAAGAATTTAACACTTTAAACTAACCAAAAAGACAAAAATAAAATTCAAATTATTTTGATAAGAAAATAGATTGTAAGATTAATCCTTACTTAGTAACTTCGGTCAAATTTTCAAAAATATGGAACATTTAATTTGTCAAAAATATTAGTAACTGACCCAATTAATAATAAAGTTGCTCAAGATTTTACGAGCAAGACAGGAATCGAAGTTCACCAAAAAACTAATCTTTTACAAGAAGAACTTTTGCGTGAAATTGCGAACTATGAATTTCTTGTTGTCCGAAGTGGAACACAAGTTACAGCAGAAGTAATTCAAGCAGGGAAAAATCTCAAAGTTGTTGCACGAGCTGGAGTTGGAGTTGACAACGTTGACCTTAAAGCTGCAAGTGCTTCGGGAGTTTTGGTAATTAATGCTCCTGACGGAAATACAATTTCTGCTGCGGAACACACTTTCGCTTTGATTGCTTCAAGTGCAAGAAACATCGCAAAAGCAAACCAATCAATGATTGAGGGAAAATGGGAACGTAAAAAACTTACAGGTTTTGAACTTAATGGCAAAACAATTGGAATTGTTGGTTTTGGCAAAATCGGTCGTGAAGTTGCAAAAAGATGCTTAGCTTTTAACACAAAAGTTTTAGCCTTTGACCCATTTTTATCACCAGAAGTTGCTGAAAAACTAAAGTGCCAACAAGCAACTTTGGAGGAAATTTGGGAAAATGCCGATGTTATTAGTTTGCACGTTCCACAGAACAAACAAACTGAAAATATGATTAATAAAGAAGTTTTCAATAAAATGAAGAAAAAACCTTTGCTTGTGAATTGTGCAAGAGGAAAGTTGATTCATCAAGAAGACTTAATTGAAGCACTCAAAGAAGAAAAAATTCGTGGAGTTGCACTTGACGTTTTTCCAACTGAGCCACCTGAAAGAACTGAACTTTTTGAACTTCCAAATGTAATTTTAACTCCACATCTTGGAGCTTCAACTGTTGAAGCGAGTAAAAATGTTACAGTTTCTGTTCTTGAAGAAATCGATTTTTACTTAAGAACGGGAAGTGTAAAAAATGCAGTAAACTCTCCAATTTCGGATTTAACTTTGCTTACAAAATTAAAGCCTTTGCTCAATTTGGCTGAAAATATCGGAACTCTTGCAAATTCGCTTTGTAAAGAATTTCCACAGAATTTGAAAGTAAATTACTTCGGTAAAGTTGCAGAATTAAAACCTGTTTCTTGTGCATTTTTGGTTGGTTTTTTCAAAACAACAAATGAAGTCAATTATTTTAATGTTTTTCCTCTTTGCAAAGAAAAGGGAATTGATGTTTCAGAGACTTTGACACAAACTTCAAGAAACTTCGACATTTTAAGAGTTGAAATTGAAAGCGAAAATGAGAAAATTTTGATTGAAGGAAGTTTGCTAACTGAAGACCACCCGAAAATTCTAAAAATAAACGACTACGCTTTTGAATTTGAACCTCAAGGTGAAATAATTTTAATCAAAAATGAAGACGTTCCGGGAGTAATTGGTGAAATCGGAATGAAATTCGCACAAGCAGAAATTAACATCGCAGATTTCCGTTTGGCAAGGAAATCTGAAAGTAAAAATGCAATGGCAGTTTTGAAAATTGATACAGAAGTAACAAAAGAAATTCTTGACTTGTTACTCGGAATCGAAGCAATTAAGTTTGCAAAAGCAATTAAGTTTTAAAATATTTTTTGCCATTAGAAATTGGATTGCCGACTTTAGTCGGTTAAAAATTGAAACTTTCAAATCAATAAAAAGCATTTAGGAGTTCAGCCTTTAGGCTGTTCCTTTATTTCTGGAAAATAAAAATGTTTTGTTTAACAGGCTAAAGCCTGCAATCCTATTTCAAAGTAAAAATCAAAAATTGCGTTATTAAATAGATAATTTTTCAAAAACAGGAATTTTGATGAGTTTTACAAAAGATTTGAACCCAAACCAAAGAGAAGCAGTTGAGAATTTTGACGGACCTTCTTTAATACTTTCGGGAGCAGGAAGCGGAAAGACGCGAGTTTTGACTTACAGAATCGCAAATATGATTGAAAAAGGTGTTAGACCTTGGAATATTCTTGCGGTTACTTTTACCAACAAAGCTGCGAAAGAAATGGTTGAGCGTCTTGAAAAATTAATCGGAACTCACGCAAGAGATGTTTGGGCAGGAACTTTTCACTCAATCTTTGCAAGAATTTTAAGAAAAGACGGGCATCTTTTGGGCTACAATCGGAATTTCAACATTTACGACACAACCGATGCAAAAGCGATTGTCAAATCAATAATCACTGAACGCTTAAATTTAGACTTGAAGAAATTCCACCCAAATCCTGTTTACTCACAAATCTCAAAAGCTAAAAACAGTCTTCTAACTCCAAGTGATTACGAAGAAAGTATGCCGAGCAATTTCTTTTACAGGAATGTTGCAGACGTTTACAATTTTTATCAAAAGCAATTACAGCTCAATAATGCAATGGATTTTGACGACTTAATTTCGCTTCCTGTTCGTTTATTCGAAAGTAATCCGCAAGTCTTGGAGGCTTACCAAAATAAGTTCCATTACATTCTTGTTGACGAGTACCAAGACACGAATCACGCTCAGTACAAACTTGTAAATATGCTTGCAGATGCACACAGAAATCTTTGTGTAATCGGCGATGACGACCAATCAATTTATTCTTTTCGTGGTGCTACAATCGAAAATATCTTGAATTTTGAAAAGGATTACGCAGAGGCACAAGTCTTCAAACTTGAACAAAATTACCGTTCTACAAAAAATATTCTTAAAGCCGCAGCTGACGTTGTAAAAAATAACTTTGAACGCAAGGAAAAAGAAATTTGGACTGACAACGACGACGGAGAGAAAATTTCTCTAATCGAGGCTTACGACGAAAGAGACGAAGCACGAAGAATTCTTTCTTCAATAACTCACGAAATCAGTGCAAACCGAAGAACACTTAATGAATTTGCATTGCTTTACAGAACAAACGCACAGAGTAGAGTTCTTGAAGAGGCTTTAATCAAAAATGGTTTAAAGTATAAAATTTTTGGCGGTCTAAAGTTTTATGACAGAAAAGAAATTAAAGATGTTCTCGCTTACTTAAAAGTTCTTGTAAATCCTCAAGACAGCCAAAATTTGAAAAGAATCATTAATTTCCCTTCTCGTAAAATCGGAAAAACGACAATTGAGAAACTTGAAGGTTATTCAGTTTCACAAGAAATGACTTTGTTTGAAGTTTGTGGAATTGTTGAAAAATTAGGCAGTCTTACTTCTCGTTCAATAAATCCAATCAAAAAATTTCATTATGAAATTTCAGAATTAATCAGCCTTCAACAACAAAATTTACCTCTAAACGAACTTGTTCGCAATGTCATTGAAAAATTTGGTTTACTAAAAATTTACGAAGATGAAGCGTCTGACGAAGCACTTGTTAAAGCCGACAACGTCCGTGAATTAATCGGAGGAATTGACGAGTTTGTTAGCGAAAGAGAAGACAACTCATTGACTGTTTTTCTTGAAGAAGTTTCCTTAATTACAGACCTTGACAAAGATGACCCAAATTCCGAAGCGATAACTTTGATGACAGTTCATTCGGCAAAAGGTTTGGAGTTTCCAACAGTTTTTGTTTCTGGCTTGGAAGACGGACTTTTTCCAATAATTGATTTGTACGAAAATGAAGAAAAAGGTATTGAAGAGGAAGGAAGGCTTTTTTACGTTGCAGTAACTCGTGCAGAAGAAAAACTTTACGTAAGTTTCGCAAATTACAGAAGGCGTTATTCTGGCTACGGAGAATCGACTGTTAAATCAAGATTCTTGAATGAAATTTCAGAAGACCTTATGGACGGAAATGTCAAAAGTGTTAAAAATTACTACTCTTCGGGTGGCGATTTTTACGGTGAACCAAAACCTAAACAAAATGCTTCTGTTCCGCAGTATGAAAAGAAATACTCAAGCCCATTTTCTTCTCAAAAGAAATCACAAACCTACACAGTTGGAATGGACGTAAAACACGAGATTTTTGGTAAAGGTAGAATTGTTGAGATTTCAGGTTCGGGAGGTGAATCAAAAATTTCAATTAGCTTCGATTCTGTTGGTGTAAAAAAGCTCGTTCAGAGATTTGCGAAACTTGAGATTGTTTAATTTTATTATTTAAAAAGACGCACAGTCGTGCGTCTCTACTGGGTTTGGGAAATTATTTTAGTAAAGTCATTCTTTTAGTTTGGCTTACTTTTTCAAATTCAATTTTGTAAAAATAAATTCCGCTTGAGACTTCTTGCCCAAAACTATCTTTTCCATTCCAAACCACAGAGCCTTTTGAACTTTGCAAAACAAATTCCTTAACCGTTTCACCCAAAGAATTAAAAATGGTAAGTTTCCCTAATTCGTAATTTGTAATTCCCAATTCGTAATTTATAGTAGTTGTTGGGTTGAATGGATTTGGAAAGTTTTCTAAGAGAATGAAATTTTGAGGCGAATTTTGTTTTTCAGAAATCGAAGTCGGTAAAACAGTGAGCAATGTGAAAAGATTTTCAAAAATGAATTCTGTTCCGTCAGTTTTGACTGTTGAAATTTTGTAGTAGTAAGTCAAATTCGGAGAAACGTTTGTATCGGTGAAAGTGAAATTCTGTGTCGTTTGGTTTGTGCCATTTCCAACCAGAGAAGGTCCGTTTTGGAAACTTGCAAATTGCGAGAAATCAATTCCATTCTCACTTCTGTAAACATTAAAACCTTGATTATCGGTTTCAGAGGAAGTTTGCCAACTTAGCTGTACATTTGAGCCAACTTGGGTTGAATTCAAAAAGTCAACTTCTGCACCTGCCAAAATTGGTGCAAGTGAATTATTAATTGTAAATTTGAAATCATTTTCTTTGAGTTCGTGAGGAGCAGAAACGTAGGCGACAACTCCTTGTGTGTCGATTATCCAATAATTTCTGTCAGCGATGTAAGCCGTTGCTGTTGAACCTCCATTCAAAAGTAGTGGAAAAGTTACGCCTGTTTGTGTTTGAAAAAGATTTACAACTTGTGCTTGAGTTCCGCCCCAATGGTCAATTCCAATGAAAACTACGTTTGTGTCGCTTACATAATTTGTTTGGTAAAATTGTTCCATTGCTGGAAAAGCTGTAATGCAAATTGGACAAGAATAGCCAAAAAATGAAATTACAACAACTTTTCCTTGATAATTTGAAAGTGTGTGAGAATTTCCATTTGTGTCAGTTAGTGTAAAATCAGGAGCTTGGTCGCCAACTCCAATGCCAAAAGTGAAACTTGGAAGTGTGGTTAAAAGAGCTAAAATTAAAAATTTTCGCATTTGAAATTTATCCGTTAAAATAAGTTTCTTAGTGTAACAGAGTTTTAGGATATTACTTCCATAAAAGTAATATTAATGTGCGATTAAGAAAAATAATTTGAATAAAAAGTCACTTAGGTTGCAAGAAAGTATTTACTTTTTATTCAAAATCTTTCTTGCTGTTTCGATGATTTCTGTGTAACGTTTTTCTACTTCATTTCCAGAAAATATTTTATAGATAGAGTAAAGCCTTGCAAAAGGAACTAAAGTTCCAAAAACGATTAGAAAAATTGATACCAAACTCAAATTTAGTGGTAAAAAGTTTGGAATAAACCAGTCAAGGAACAAAAGCAAAGTCAAAACATTCATTGATTCGGGATAACGAAATAAAGTGCGGACAAAAGAAGGTTTTTGAGTTGCTTGTTGAGTAGCTCGCGAAGTTGATTCTGTTTTTAATTTTTCGTAGCTGTAACTTGGATTATCCGATTTTGCAAACAGAACGTTGATTGTCTGAAACATCGCTGCAATGTCGAATCGCAACGACCAAAAAGCTGTCGAAAATCCCAAAAGTAAAAACCAAATAACTCCCGTCCTCTGAAATTCACCAACAGAAATGCAAAAATACATCATCGGAATTACGATTTCGTGTCCAATTAAATCTAAAAATACTCCGTTCACACTTGATGTTTTGTAGTAACGAGCAATTTCTCCGTCACAACAATCCAAAATGTAGCCGAGCTGTAGAAGTAAAATTCCAATTACGCACAAAAGATAATCTGGATAAATTAGCAAAAATGCTCCAATGACTCCGACGATTCCTTGCAGAACTGTTGTTCCATTCGCAGTGATTGGAGTAAGAAGCAAAAGCCAAGTAAAATAAACTGATATTTTTCTCACGATTACGTCGTGCAAAGGTGCGTAATGAGAAACGGAAGATTTTGCGATTTTATCTTTGAGGCTTTTAATTGATTCCATAAACAAACAACATTGATTTTATTTTCCAAAAGCGATTCATTAAAGGTCTGTAAAGCCATTTTTGATTGAGTAAAATTGGGTCAAGAAAGTACTGAACTAAAAGCCCACTTTGTAAAATTTTTCTCAAAGCCCAGTTCTGTTTGAGTGAAGAAGGGATAATTTTTCGATAAATTGTCATTGGAAAATTCGTCGGCACAAAATCTTCTGCATAAATATTTTTCAAACCTGATTTTAAAAATATCTGCTTGTATTCTTCCGGAGTTCTGTAAAGTGCTGAGTAAGTCTGCCCAATTTTCGGGTTAAATTTATCTCTGAAATCAAGTCTTTTGTCAATTCCAACTGTTTCTCTCGAAATTACTATTCCGTTTGGTGCAAGATGTTTTTTGACATTTTTTAAAATTGAATTTAGGTTTTCATCTTCAAAGTAAACCAAAACTCCTGAAATAATTATGATGTCAAATCTCTCTTCAGAGCGAAAATCTTCGACTCCTGCGACCCCAAATTCAATGTTTGTAAATCCTCGATTTTTTGCTTCTTCTTTGGCACGGTCAATCATTCCTTTGGCAAAGTCAACTGCTACGACTTTTTCACAAGTTTTTGCAAATTCAAAAGCCCACCTTCCTGTTCCACAACCTAAATCCAAGACTTTAAAATTTGGCTTAGTTTTAACAACTTTTAGAAGATGCCTTCTTTCAGTTTTGTCTAAATAATTAGCTAACTCATCAAGGTCTTCAAAGGCGGTTTTGTAGTTAGTTGATTGTTTTTCCCAGAACTTCTGACTTTCAGACAAAGCTATTCACCAATTTCTTTTTTGTATAAAAAATTCTGCATAAAATCATAGCTTCTTCCAAAATGTGAGCCGCTAATTTCAGCCTGATTTTCAGTTAATCTTGTCGAATTATCTGCTTTTATTCCTTTACCTGCGACAACAGTTGGAATGTCGTGAGTTGTGTGTTTTCCGTCTTTACAAAGTGTGTAATGGTCAGGCAAAATCATCACTCTAAATTCTTCGCCGTATTTTTCTTGGCAAAAATCATAAAGTGGTCCAATAATTTCTTCGTCTAAAAGTTCAATTGCTTTTACTTTGCCAGTCGGGTTCTTTTTGTGTCCTTCTTCGTCAGGTCCGTTGACGTGAACGTAAACAAAATCATCTTTTTCAAAAAAGTTCATCGCTGTTTCACGTTTACCTTTGTAATTCGTGTTGATGTAAGCATTTGCTCCGGGAATATGAATTGTTCTCATTCCAGCTGCAAGTCCGATTCCCTTCATAAAATCCATTCCGCAAACAATTCCACCAGTGATTTTGTAAGTCTCAAAAATATCTGGCATTTTTGGGTGCGAAGAAGGACTCCAAAGCCAAATCATATCGGCTTTAGTTTTGTAGCGTTTGTTTAGCTCCTGAAATTGACCAATTGAGTCAACAAGTAAATCACGTAGAATTGGAATGATTTCGCGAGATTGTTTTGTTCTTCCGTGTGGTAAGATGTCGTGAATTTCTTCACCAATATTCATATGCGGCTCGAAACAAGTTACTTCGTCCGCTTCAATTCCTGCATTCCGAACAATCAATAAATTTCGGTAACTCATTCCCGGATAAATTTCAATTTTGAAATCATTTTGCGGGATTTTCAAATGTGTGAGCATCGAAAGTGCTTCACCGTCGTCAATTGATTCTGCTGTAAAATCTCGAATCTTTTCTCCGTCAAGTGAAATCAAATTGCAACGAAAAGCAATGTCGCCTTCGTTCAAAGTAATTCCTTGAGCAAGTGCTTCAAAAGATGCTCTTCCGTGTGGATAAAATTCGTAAGGATTAAAACCCATAATTCCCATATTTCCGACAATGCTTCCGACAGGCAAATTTGGGAAAATTGTTTTCATTAATCCGACAGTTCCACTTTGAGCGATTCTGTCAAGGTTTGGAGTTTTCGCTTTTTCAAGAGGAGTAAGGTTGTTTAGTTCAGGAATCGGCAAATCACCCATTCCGTCGCCAACTATGACTAAGTATTTCATTAGTTTGCTTTCAAGATTTTGTTTTCAAAATGAAGGTAGAAATTAAATTGTTTACGTTCAAGACTCAAGACATAAATTTAAAAGAAATTTTATCAGATTCTCATTTCAACAAATTTTCTTGGAGATAAGATTTTTATTTCTTGAAATGGATTTAAAACGAGCAAGTCTTTATCACCTGTTAGAATAAAATCAGCTTTCCCATTCAAAGCCAATTCTAAAATTTTATCATCTTTCTCATCTCTACAAATTTTAACTTTTTCTTTAATGGTTACAAAGTTAGATTTCAGTATTAAAAACTCAATAAATTTTACCCTATCATCAGATGTAATGTATTTTTCAAATTTCTTGCGAGAAAGGACACTTTTGATTTCATCTAAAGTTTCTTTAGAAAGAAGAAAATCTCCCAATTTTGCAGCTTTTTTTACACACTTTTGAGAAAAAGAATTTTTAGAAAGCAATGCACTAACAAAAATATTTGTATCAACGACAAAGAGAAATCTACTTTTCATTCAAAATTTCTTCTAAAATTTCGTCAGTAAGACCACGTTCTTTAGCTTTTGTACTCACAGAATCCAGAATACCTTCAAAGTTTTTAGTTCTTTCTTCAAAGTCAACTTCTTCTAACCAAATTGAAATTAACTCTTCCAATTGTTTTTTCGTATTTCGAGATGCTTTTTTATAGTTTATTACTGCTTTTTTATTTAGCCTAATTTTTATTTCGTTTTCTTTTAACATCATTGGTCTTTCAAAATTATTCTTTTGCGTTGAACTTAATATTTAAGGTAATTAATCTAAATACCTATTAAAAATACTTAACAAATTTTTCTTTTAAAAAATTCGGTAAACGCATTGGCTTTAGTTCTGAATTCACAAAAGCGTGTTTCGTAAATCCTTCGGTAAGTTTTTCACCGTTACGAAAAATAGTGTAATTTAGAACGATTGAAGCTCTTGGCATTTTTTCAACTCTTGCTTCGATTGTCAGAACTTCGTCGTAAAGTGAAGGTTTGAAGAATTTGCAAAATGCTTCAAGAAGTGGCATCGAAATTCCAAGCTCTTCGCATTTCGCATAAGGCATTCCAATCTCTCGCATCAAATCCGTTCTTGCAACTTCAAACCATTCCAAGTAACGAGAGTGGTGAACAATTCCCATTTTGTCCGTTTCAGCATAACGAACACGAATTTCACTATTTGTTTTTATCATTTTTCTTAACAATTAATTTTACTTGTGGTAAAGCTAAGCAAATCACCAACTGCAAATCAAAAGAATTTTATTTTACTAACCTTGACACGAGATTTATTTTATTTTTGCGAAATGTTTATGAAAAAAATATTAGTAAGAGATTTTAAATGAAGAAAAACCTAACTTTAGCTTTAAAGATTGTGGTTTCACTTCTTCTTTTCGGCTGGATTTTTACAAATTACGAGTTTAAAAATTTCACTAAAACGCTTCTTGAAGTCGAACCTTTTTGGATTCTTTTAACACTTCTTTTAATTATTCCAAATTTCTTTTTTCAGTTTGTAAAATGGAAAATGCTCGTTGATTCCTCAGGGACTGAAACGACTTTCTTCACTGCTTCAAAATCGGTTCTTTGTGGGAAATTTCTTACACTTTTTGTTCCCGGTGGAGCAGGAGAACTCGGAAGAGGGCTTTTCGTAAAAAATGCTTCGAAAGTCGAACTCACCAAACTCGCCGTTTTTGACAAAGTTCAAAACTTTAGTGTTGTTCTCTGTCTCGGTGGTTTTTCCTACTTTTACTTAATGACAGATTTAAGTTTTAACCTTAAAATTTCACTACTAATTTTCTGCTCAATTCTTCCTCTATTTTTAAGTTTTGGATTTTTTAAAGCTCTCAAATACACAAGGAAATTAAAAGAAATCGGAAGCAAAGAGCTTCTGAACCTCGAAGAACTTTCAAAATTTGACATTGCTTTTCATCTTAAAACTTACGTTTTGGCTTTCCTTTTCCACGGAACTTACATTGTTCAGTTTGCATTTTTAGTTTTAGCGTTTGGGAAAAAAGGAAATTTCCCAGACTTACTTTCAGCTTCAATTTTTTCTAATCTTTTGAAACTACTTTTACCGATTAGCTTTGGGAATTTTGGGATTCGCGAAATAACTGCAATCTTTGGTTTTAACCTTATTGGAGTTTCCGCAGAAGCTGCAACGACAGGCAGTTTCATCTTATTTTTTTTGAATAATTTCCTACCAGGAATCTTGGGGATTTTACTTTTTGCACCTGAGTTCTTTTCCAAAAGAAAAGCCAATTTATCAAAGAGCTAACCAATGAGTTTTCAAAAAATACTATTCAAAACTTTAGACACACTTTTACCTTCTTTTGTAGCAAGGAAAGTTTACAAAGTAATGTCAAATCCAAGAGTTCATAAACTTCGAGATTTTGAAGAAAAAATTTTGGACAAATCAAAAAAGGAAATTATTGATTTCAAAAACTTCAAAATCCAAACTTACACTTGGGGCAAAGAGTCTGACAAAGTAATCTTTTTGATTCACGGTTGGGAAGGACAAGCAGGAAATTTTGGAGCATTAATTGACATACTTTTAGAAAAAGGTTATTACATAAAAGCATTTGACGGACCTTCTCACGGCAAAAGTTCAAAAGGTAGTACAAGTATGTTTACCTTTGCCGAGTTAGTCGAAGTTTTGCTCAAAAAATACAAACCGACAACAATTATTAGTCATTCTTTTGGAAGTGTTACTTCGATGTTTGCACTTAGCAAAAACCCAAACATTCCAATCGGAAAATGGCTTTTGGTAACAACTCCTCACAATTTCAAAAGCAGAGTCGAAGACATAAAAAACCTCGTCGGAGTTACCAACAGAACAATGGACAGAGTTGTAGAAATGATTGAAACCGATACAGGAGTTAGTATTGATTTGCTGAACGTCGAACATTACGGTGGCAAAGTTAAGCACGTTAAAGAGATTTTGATAGTTCACTCAAAGTCTGACAAAATCATTCCGATAGAATCCTCAAGAATCACGAACAAAAACATTCCTCATTCCAAACTTGTCGAGTTAGATAACTTAGGGCATTACTCGATTTTGTGGTCAGACGAACTCAAAGAAATTGTTGCTAAAGAACTTTAACATTCTAAGAAAGAGTGAAATGAAAAAATTATTACTTCTAATACTATTACTTACCGCTTGTAGTGCCGATAAAAAAGAAGAACAACCCAAAACCGAAACTAAACAAAAAGAAGTTGTCCAAAAGGAACTTGTGGAAGAAGACTACATTAAAAGAAAGCTTCCACAACCCACTGAACAAGACATAAATTTAGATGGAAATGAGCTTAAACCTTATTTCTTAAATCATTTTTCAATCAAAAGAGAAGAATCAGGTTTTGAACCTGAAGCAGAAACTTCGATAAAATACTTTTTGGAAAGCCGAAGTTTTAAAAAGCAAATTATTCTTACCGAAAGCATTTATGGCTTAGGTGAATATCTATCAATAACAATTCCCGAGTCCTCAATTTCCGAAGTGTTTTCTTTAGTTCAAAAATTATACCCTGCTTTTGAAAAATTTAAACTTGAAAACACCGAAGCCACTGCGTCAGAAAATAATGTTTATGGCAAAATGAATTTTGAAGACAAGTTTGAATATATTCCTAAAATTGACAAAAATGGTGAAATTAAAAGGCTCACATTAAAACACTCAGGAATCGGACCGAGTTATGTGAAAATCGAAATTATTGATTTAGGCAATGAAATTTTAGTTAAATATTCATTTGAAACGACTTAAACGACTAATAATTTTTGCCTATGGAATTTCAACAAATTATGTCTTTTCTCGGAGCTTCAATTCTTCTGACGCTAATGCCCGGACCCGACAATATTTTCGTTTTGACGGAAAGTTTGACTAAAGGACAAAGAGATGGAATTGCAATTTCATTAGGATTAGCTTCAGGAATTTTGGTTCACACTTTGGCTACTGCAACCGGAGTTTCAATTGTAATTCAAAATTCAGAAATTACATTCACAGTCATCAAATACTTAGGAGCTTGTTATTTATTTTACCTAAGTTTCAAAGCCTTTCAAGAACAAAGACCAAACGTTGAATTAAATTTTGAAAAAGAAAATACCAAGACAGGGTTTGGAAAGCTAATGAGAAAGGGCTTTTTTATGAACGTTCTGAATCCCAAAGTTTCGCTTTTCTTCATTGCTTTCTTGCCACAGTTTGTAAGTAAAAATGGATTCAATTTTACATTTCAAATGATAATTTTAGGTTTTATTTTTATGACACAAACTGTGATAATTTTTAGCCTAATTGCAATTCTTTCTGGCAAATTAAGTAATTACCTTAACAGTGCAAAATTTTGGAAAATTACAAAATGGAGCAAAGTTAGTGTCTTATCGGTTTTAGGGTTAACTTTAGCTTTAATGGAAAAATGATTGAAATGAAAAAGATAAATTATGTGCCAATAATTTTAATTGGTTTAGGACTTTGTTGTTTCGTTGCCTTCAACATCATCGGTTCAGAAATCGCTCCAGACGGAACTTTAATTGAGCCTTTTGCACTTGTTCCAATCGGCTTTATTTTCATTTTTAAAGGAATTTTGTTCGGAGTTGTTCTGTTTGTTTGGGGTTGGTTTCGTAAAAGGCAAAACTAAAATCGAATTTCATTTTGCGGAGAATAATGCCTATATTCACCGCAAAACTTGCGGAGAATAAAATTTACATTTACGAAGAAAATGATTGGCCCAACTTCACTTGGGATAGCAAAAAACTTTTGTCTTTACTTGCAGAAACAAGAAACTTGCAAGGTAAATTGATAGGCAAAATGCAATCTCTTGGGTTTGAATTGCAGAACCAAGCAGTTTTGAAAACTCTCACTCTTGATGTCCTCAAAACCACAGAAATTGAAGGTGAAATTCTTAATCCTGAGCAAGTTCGTTCTTCACTTGCAAAAAGGTTAGGAATCGAAATTTCGGGCTTAACTCCTTCTGACAGAAATGTTGACGGAGTCGTTGATTTGATGCTTGACGCAACTCAAAACTTTGCAAAACCTTTGAGTAAAAAAAGATTGTTTGGCTGGCATTCAGGACTTTTTCCAACAGGACACAGTAGCATTTTTAAAATCTTAGTTGGGAAGTGGCGAGACGATTCAAAAGGTCCAATGCAAGTTGTTTCGGGAGCAATGGGAAAAGAAAAAGTTCATTTTCAAGCACCAAACGCTTCTACTCTTGAAACTGAGATGAAAAATTTCATCTCTTGGTTTAACAAAAAAGATGAAATTGACCTTGTTTTAAAAGCTGGAATCGCTCACTTGTGGTTTGTTACAATTCACCCTTTTGAAGACGGAAATGGAAGAATTGCACGAGCTTTGGCAGATTTGCTTTTGGCAAGAGCAGACGGAATTCCACAAAGGTTTTACAGTTTGTCTTCGCAAATTCAGAAAGAACGAAAAAAATATTACGAGATTTTAGAAAAGACTCAAAAAGGCAATTTGGAAATAACTGAATGGCTTGAGTGGTTTTTGAACTGTTTTTTAAATTCTCTCAAAGCATCAGAGGAAGTGCTTTCAAAAGTAATTTTTAAGCACAACTTTTGGAATGAAAACGCAACGAAAGTCCAAAACGAAAGACAAAAATTAATGCTCAATAAATTATTAGACGGATTTGAAGGAAAGCTGACTTCTTCAAAATGGGCAAAAATTGCAAAATGCTCTCCCGACACAGCACTTCGAGACATTCAAGATTTAGTAAGCAAAAATATTTTACAGAAAACTAATGAAGGTGGAAGAAGTACGAATTATGAGTTGGTTGAAGGGAAAACTACTATGTTTCTTTAGAAATTATATCATAATTTAAATTTTACATTGAAAAGATAAATGATAAAAAAAATAATAGTTAAAAACCAACAGTGTTGGTGGTGTGGAGAAACTTCCAACTTATCAGGAGAGCATAAATTTAAAGCTACTGATATTAGAAGGTTATATGGAAAAGGAAAATTTAATAAAGAAAATATGCCTTATTTAATAAAAGATGGTTGCAATATTCCTTTACAAAGTGCAAACTCCAACTTTTTAAAGTTTAATAAATGTATTTGCAAAAAATGTAATAATGATAGGAGTAGTGATTTTGATTTATCTTATGACATTTTTATTGAATATGTCATAAAAAATAAATTAAAAATCTCATCAGATTCATATTTAGATTTGGCTATAATCTTTGGTGAAAAGTGGAGCTTACATTTAGATAATTTACTTAGGTATTTTACGAAACAGCTTGGCTGTCAAACTGCAACAGGAAACTATGAAGTCTCTTCCTCTATAAAAAAGTTTTTAAATCAAGAATATAAATGTTCTAACGATTTAAAATTCCTTTTTGAACTTCGTACTCAAAATCTTTCAATTGAGAAAATATATAAAGCACCAATTCTATACTTATCTAATTTTAGTTGGACAAATCCAAATAAAATAAAACAGTACGTTCAAAGTCTATCGGGTTGGTATACTATTTCAAACGTAAGTATAAATTATTTATATCAGAAAGATGTTAGTTTGAATTCAATGCTCACAAACAAATTAGAAGGAAGTAAATTAATATTGTCAAAAATAGAAATTAATAATATTGATTTTGAAATAGATTTTAGAGATGCAAGAATTGCGATTCCGTATTTTGAAAGTTTAGGTAAAAATGAAACTAATAAAACTCTTTTTGAATTTTTGAAAAAAATGCAAAAAAGAAAACAGACTAACTGAAACCAAATACAAGCCAACAACTTAATTACTGATGAATCTGTGTTACAACTGACAACTTAGTTAGTCCGCTTTTTTGGATTGTTTCCATAACTTCTACAATTTTTCCGTGTGAGACATCTTTGTCTGCGTTTAGGTTCACGACTTTATCGGGAGTTTCTGCCGAAATTTCTTTGAGTTTTGTTGTGAGTTCTTCGATTGTCAAAATCTTCTCGTCCCAAACAACTTCGCCACTACTGTTCACAAAAATTTCCAAGCCTTTTTGGGCTTCATCGCTTGCAGATTCTCCTGCTGTTGGCAAATCCAATTCGATTTCCGATTTGTTCCTAAATGACGAGGAAACCATAAAAAATATTAATAAAATGAACAAAACATCTATCAAAGAAGTGATGTTTATTATGGCTTTCTTTTTCTTTTTTTGTCTTAATTCCATTTTTATCAAAAATTTTGAAATTGAGTAAGTTATTTTCTGCCAAACAAGTTAATCATTGCTAACAAAAAAATATCTGGAAAAATGAAGTATCCTTCCGTTTACCTAATCGTTTTGAATTGGAACGCTGCCAAATTACTTGAAGAAACTTTACTTTCGCTAAAACAAGTTACTTACCCGAATTTGAAAATCATCGTCGTGGACAACGGTTCAATTGACGAAAGTGTCAAAATGGTAAAGAAGAAGTTTAGCGAACTCCATTTAATTTGCAACAAAGAAAACTTAGGTTTCGGTGAAGGAAACAACGTTGGAATCTCTTACGCTTTGGAACAAAATGCTGATTACATTTTGCTTCTCAACAATGACGTTGAAGTTGACCCTGAATTTGTAACCGAACTTGTAAATGTCGCAGAAAGTTCAGCAGAAGTCGGAATGGTTGCTCCAAAGATTTACTTTTTTGAACCAAAAAACAAAATTTGGTACGCAGGTGCAACAGTGAACTTTTTCACTGGAGTTTGTGCTCACATCGGTTTGCGAGAATTTGAAAACGGTCAGTACGAAGAAGTTAAAGAAACAGATTATATTTGTGGTTGTTCAATGCTTGTAAAAGCAGAAGTTTTGAGAAAAATCGGAATGTTCGACCCAATTTATTCACCAGCTTACGCAGAAGATGTTGACCTTAGTCAAAGAGCAAAAATTAGTGGCTACAAACTGCTCTACTCACCAAAAGCAAAAGTTTGGCACAAGGTTTCTTCCTCTTCCGGTGGAGACATTAATCCGACAAAAACAGCTTTGCGAATCAAGCACAATTTCATCTTTTTTAAAAAATTCGCCAAACCTTATCATTGGCTAACAATCATTCCTTACATCGGTTTTGCAACTTTATTTTTTCTACTCAAACAAATCTTAAGTGGGAACTTTGGGATTTTTGCAAGTGTCTTCAAAGGCTTTTTTAATGTTCTGAAATCACTTTTTGGAAAGAAATAAAAAAATCTTTCATAAATTCTTTCCTCAAATTAAACTCGAAAGTCTTTTGATGCCCAAAATTTTAGCTTTACTTCTGACACTCCAAGTTACTCTCTGCTTCGCTTTTGCCAAACTTGGTTCCGTGAGCGGTTACGTTCACGATTCTTCAAATCAAGAATCTCTGATTGGTGTAAATGTTTACATTCCTGAAATCAAAAAAGGTGGAATTACGAATGAAAAAGGTTACTACGTTGTTCCAAGAATCCCGAATGGAAATTACAAAATAGTTTTTTCTTATGTCGGTTACACAACCGAAACTCTCGAATTTGAAATTAAAAATGGTTCAAAGAAAATATTTGAAGTGAACCTTAAACCTTCCGAAACCAAAGTAAACGAAGTTGTCATCTCAGCAGAAGCCGAAGAAGAACTTCCCGTTTCAGAAAAACTTTACCGAAAACAAATTTCCAAAGTAACAATGAAACCAAGAGACCTTGAGTTTATGCCTCAATTTGTGGAAGCGGATTTACTTCGTTCTTTGCAAACACTTCCGGGCGTTGTTGCGGTTTCGGATTTTTCATCGGCACTTTACGTAAGAGGCGGAACTCCTGACCAAAATTTGATTTTACTTGACGGAGCAGACGTTTACAATCCCGAACACGCTTTTGGGATTTTCTCT
>QQUF01000026.1 GCA_008501735.1 Calditrichota bacterium
CAATTGGCTATGATATCTGTATTTAAATCTAAATCCGAATGGAATTTGCCCGGGTTAGAGTAATTGTAAAGGATTTCTTCCGAACTTAATGCTTTATCCCAAATACGAATATCATCTATCGAACCATGAAAATAATCATTTGTATTTTTTTGTTTTCCAATTGATAATGAGCTTATACTACTATAAACTGCAAAGTTTGTATTACTTATAGTCTTTTGTAGATTAGAATTAACATAAGAATTTAATGTAGAATCTTTATAAGTTATGACCAAATGGTTCCATCTATTTTTTAACAATAAACCATTATTTAATGTTCCATTAGCTATATCTATATTCCCTAATACATTAGTTTTTAATTTTAGTGCACCACTTTGAAAAATATCCAAACTTGGTTTGTATATTATTTGATATTCTCCTTTATCCAAAATAACTGAGTTAGAACTTCCACTATCAATAGGTTTAAACCATATCTCAATTGAAAAATCATTACTTAATTCCAATTGAGAAGACGAAGAAATATCTACATATTCTGGATTTGAATTTCCCCCTAAAAATTTTATCGAACCATTGCGAGTAATACCTGCATCGTCAACCCCCAAATCATCAAAAATAAGTTGGTCTTGAATTTGGTTTTGAGAAATTACATTAATTGAGTATGAATATGAAGTTGAATTTCCAAAATCGTCATTAATAAAAATTTCAACAGTATCAACTCCCAAATCAAGGGAATCTGGAGTTCCATTAAGAATACCACTTTCACTATCTATAGATAACCAATTTGGAGAATTTATAAGAGTAAAATTTGATGCTCCTTTAGCTAATATTTGATCTTGAAAAAATATATTTTCTACCGCTATACTATCATTTATAGACACTACTGACATTATATTCTGTGGGTTGATAATCTCACCAGTAATACCATTATGTGCTACTATAGCATTTGAAGAATCAATAGATACCAAATAGGATTTAGTTGAATCAAAGTTATTATTAAATTTATAAGCAAGAATATATGAATATAGCTCTTTTTCAATTTGAATTTGAAATGGAGAATTTGGCTTATATGGAAGTTGACTAGTTTGAATTAGATTAGTTCCTCTTTTGGGCAATAAAAAATCATTAAATTCAAAATCTACTGTTCCATTATCTGAGATAAAACTTGTCGGTACTCCTAAATTAACATCACCAAAATCAATAATCCCATTTAAATTATTATCTCGATATAGTCTTACAGAATCTATATCCGAAACTTCATTTCCTGTCCCTGTAGCTTGGAAAAAAATTTCAGATACTTTGGAAGCGACATTAGGTAATGTTTCTAAATATAAATTCAATACTGGTATGTAACCATTTGAAATATTTTGAGTATTAAAGATGTATTCTTGAGAATAATTTATTTCACATTCATTCAAATATGTTTCAGGAATAGAATAAATATTTCCTATTGAGCTATAAAAATTTTGAACCTTACTTTCAAGATAACTATTTGTATAAACATCACCATTTGTTTTATCTTTTAAGCTATCAGTATATGCATCTTCTTTGATTTTTAACCAAATTGAATCAACTTTACTTAGTAAATAATTTTCAGGAAAATTATTCATCAACTCATAAAGTCTCTTGTTTTTATAAAACCCAATTTCTGGACTTTGCATTAGCTTATAAGCTAAAATATTCGGTGAGTAATCTGGAGGAATTAGACTTCCCCAAGCTGCTGGATCATTTGGCCACTGTTGAAATTTATTCAACTCTGGATTAAAATATAACCTCAAATTATGATGCTCATTATGGAAAACTCTTGCAAGTATAGTTGAACAATAAAAATCAATATATTGCTCAATGTCTACTAAGTATCGAAGGGAATCAACAACAAATTCATTTGAAGATAAATTTAAAACTCTTAATAAATTTATTAAATTTGTAAAATCATTTGCAGGAATATTCGGTTTCGTTACTTCTTTTTCCCATTGTGTATAAGAAGCACTATTTTCTCCTAAATAACTCCAAATCTGAAAAGAACCTGTGTTTGCGACTTCAGAATAAAGCTCACTTATTGGAATATTATTAGCTTCAAAAAACTCTTCTTCCCTATCATTTGAATAAAAATGATGAATTCCATGATCCTTACCATTAAGCTTAACTCTAACCATTTCAGACTTTGGCATAACTAACCCTATCTCACGGAAAAACTCGTATGCTAAATTTTCCGTAAACATAGGTATTGAAGACGGGTTATCTAAATTAATTCGCTTATATACAGAATCAAGCAAATTCTGGTCATCAAATTTTAATCTCCAAGATTTCATATCATATAACCAATGGTCTTTTGTAGCCCCTTTAAACTTTGCTTCTATGTTATATACAACTCCGTCAACGTTTAAAGTTGCAGGCTTATAACAACATTTTCCACTCTCAGGTAAATTTGAGTTAAGTGAATCTAAATCTAAAGAATCAATCCAAATTGAAAATAATTTTAAGTTTGAAAATCTTGTTGTTCCTTCAACTGAATCACTCTGAACTGACTCTACACCATTAACTACTGAAGAAACTTTATAAAAATATTTTGTCTCTTGTTGTAATGTTGAATCTTTGTAAACATTTTGAGTTGGATTTGCAATTTCAGTAAAAACTAAACCTGTTGCGTCGCTTCTATAAAGTTTATAAGAATTTGCTCCAGAAACTGAATTCCAATTTAATGTTAGACTAAGAATTGTAGAATCAGTAACTGTAAGATTTGTTGGAGTATTGGCTGATGCTAATGTATAACTAAAAAATAAAATTAAAAAAAGTATCATTTTATTCATTTAAAGCCTCTTATTCAAAATCAAATTGTTATTTTATCATTTTAGAAACGGTGAATAACTTAGTAATATTTTTATAACTATTCAACTACATTCAAATCAATTTCATCTACTAAAATTTCTAAAATCAATTTATTAATTAAAATTCAAGATTAGTTTTAATTTCGTTTGCTTGAAATTTTAATAATTTTTAACTTCTTGCTAATTCTTGTTTTGTAAAATTTCATTCACTAAGGAACTTTATTTATGTCAGAGTTAAAAATTGCAATTATTGGTGCTGGTTGGGTTGCTCAAATCGCTCATCTTCCAGCTTGGGCGAAATTTAATAATGTTAAGATTCTTGCCATTGCTGACGTTGATGAAGGAAAAGCTTCAAAGGTTGCCGATAAATTCAACATTCCAAATGTTTGTACTGACATTGCTGAAGTCTTGGAAAAAGTTCCTGAAATTGATGCTGTTGACATTTGTACTTCAACTGGCTCGCATTTCGCAATTGCTCAAGCAGCACTTTTAGCAGAAAAACACGTTATTGTTGAAAAGCCTCTTGCAACAACTTCCAAAGAAGCAAAAAGATTGGTCAATATCGCCAAAGAGAGAAACAAAAAATTACTCGTCGCAATGAATCACCGTTTTAGACCAGATTCAATGATTCTGAAAAGTTTCATTCAAGGAAATGAAATTGGCAAAATATTTTACGCAAGAACTGGTTGGCTCAAGCCGAAACCAAAAGATTTTGATTCGCAATGGCAGACTTCTACTCATATTTCTGGTGGTGGAGTTTTTATGGATACAGGAATTCACGTATTGGACTTGAGTTGGTGGTTAATGGGAAATCCAAATCCTGTTTCAGTTTCTGCATCAATTTGGAAAAATGGAAAAACTCCAGCCCCAAATGAAGCCGAAGATTCAGCCGTTGTTTACATAAAATTTGACGATGATTCTTCAATTACTGTTGAAACTGGTTGGACTTTTAACATTGAATACGACTTAATTAACACAAACTTTTTCGGCACTTCCGGAAGTGCTATTCTAAACCCGTTGAGAATTTATAAAAATCTTCACGGACAAGTTGTAAATGTAACTCCAGTTGGTAAGACAGCTACGAAAAACCTTTTTAAAGATTCATACACTTATGAAATCGGACATTTTATTGAAGTCCTTTTGACTGACAAAGAATCTTACTCAAAACCAGAAGATGCAGTAAAAAGATTACAAATTATTGAAGCAATTTACGATTCAGGAAGAAACGGAAAAGAAATCAAATTCTAAATTGGCAAAGCTAAATCGAAATTTTATTCTTTTATCGATAACCAGTATTCTTTTCATTTTTTCATTTCCACCTAACTTGACTGGTTTTTTCAGTTTCTTTACTTTTGTTCCAGCATTTTTTTACTTGGACAGAAATCCAGAAAGCCCGTTCAAAGGTGGGTTTTTCTGCGGGGCTTTTGCAACGCTTTGTTTACTCTACTGGTTTTATTGGACTGTCTCAACTTTTGCTTTAGCTGCTTTCCCTTACTTAGGATTTTATTGGGGATTAATTTTCTTCATTTCTGTTAGTGTTCGCAAAAAATTACCTCAAATCGGATTTTATTTTTTCCCATTCCTTTGGTGCTCATTCGACTACCTTTTTGAATTTGGACATTTAGCTTTTCCTTGGGTAAAATTCGGCTACTCTCTTAGCTACTACACGAATTTAATTCAAATCTCAGAGTTTATCGGAATTCAAGGAATCACATTTTGGGTCTTACTTATCAATGTTGTGGTTTATGAAATTTTCAAAAAATACGACTCAGCAGAGAAATTTAAACCTCAATTTATAACTCTGATTGTTCTAATTTTTGTGCCTTACATTTACGGAGTTATCAAAACTTCAAACCCAGTTTTTGAAGAAAACATTAAAGTTGGAATCATTCAAACAAACGTTGACCCTTTTCAGAAATGGGGTTCAAAGCGTTATGAGCAACTTCGAGATGTTTTGAATAGCTACGAAGAACTTGCTCCAAATTGCGACGTTGTAATTACTCCTGAAACTGTGATGCCTTTTTACCTTCGTTCAAATAAAAATGCAATTCGGCTTGTAGAAATGAGTGTTGAGGAATTTGGAACTCCGTTCGTTGTTGGAACTCCCGATTCTCCAATTGAAGGAAATGAAAAACATTACAACTCGGTTGTTTTTGTAAAAACCGATACAGTTGCAGTTTACAACAAAATCAAGTTAGTTCCTTTCGGTGAAAGAGTTCCTTTTGTTGACTACTTCCCAAATCTTGAAAACATTGACTTTGGTCTTGGTGAAGGACATTTCTCAAGAGGTGAAAATGTTGCAATTTTCGATTTTCAGAAAGAAGGAAGACAAATTAAATTCTCACCTTCAATCTGCTTTGAATCGATTTTTCAAGAGCAACTTTCAGAGTCCGTTCTCAATGGAAGTGATTTTTTGGTAAACATCACAAATGACGCTTGGTTTGGTTGGACTCACGAACAGTACCAACATTCTCAAGCAAAAATTTTCCGAGCAATCGAAAACAAAAGAAGTTTAGTCCGAGTTGGAAACGGTGGTTTTTCGATGGTAGTTTCTCCTTTTGGCGAAGTTCTTTTCAAAACAAATTTGAATGAAAAAATTAATTCTGTCGTCGAAGTCCCAATCATAAAAAATGAGTTAACTTTCTTCACAAAATTTGGTAAATACTTAGGTCAAATTTTCTTAATTGTTACTTCACTAATTTTAGTTTTATGCTTAGTCTTCAAACCAAAAAAATCTTAGCTTTTTTACTACTACTCTGCTCTTTTGCCCAAGCAGAAACAAGGTTTGTGAACATTTCAAGTTCGATTGCAAGACCTCTTGGAATGGGCGGAGCTTTTGGTGCTGTTCAAGACGGAGTCGCTGCAATTTTTTACAATCCAGCCTCTTTTACGACTTTCAAATCAGACAACGAAGATTATGAGAAACAAGCTTTTACTTTCATCGCAAATCCAATTGCACCAATAATTGTTACAAAAGATTACAAAAAATTTGGAAGTGACACAGACTTTAAAGTTGGCGACGGAATTAGGACTCTGACTTACTTTGTTAAGAGTTTGATTTTTTCTACAAGGCGGATTAAAGGTGGATTTATTTTTAATGAAGAAAGTTTTTACGCCAAAGAGAAATTCGGTAATGATTCATTTTTAAACTCTGAACATTTTGACTTTGCAACTTCTACAACTGCTTTTGTTAATTTTTCAATTGCTCAAAAAGTAAAACTTGGCGTTTCTGCTTCACAGTACAGTATTCGTAACGAAAAAGGTGCAGAGAAAGTTGATGGTTTGTCTTTTTCTTACGGCGTTTTCCTTAAGCCAAACAAGCGTTATAATTTCGGAATTACGTTTCATTCTTTAAGTGATTCTGTCAAAGTTCTTGAAGAGCGAGTCAAAAGATTAGCTGACAATTCGTTAAACATTTCTTACGCTTACATTTTTATCAAAAATTTAAACTTAGCAGCAGAATTGAAAAACTTAACGGCAGAAACAGGTGCAGCAGCAAGGGAATTACACTTAGGAATAGAATACGACTTGTTTGAAAATTTGACTTTAAGAACTGGTTTTTACAAAGAATTAAACTCCTCAACTTCTTTTCAAACTTGGACATTTGGCTTAGGAATTCTTGACCAAAACCTGTGGAAATCTCACTGGGAAAGTTATCAAGAACGAAATTATTTAATCAACTACGCTTTAGTCTTTGAAAAGAACAAATCCGTTAAAAACTTTTGGCACGTTTTGGGAATTTACTACCGAATTTAATTCCAATTCTTCACATAAATTTAGAGGAAAACTCGAATGAAAAACCTTTGGAACCTTGAAGGTAAACTTGCACTTGTTACAGGAGGAACAAAAGGAATCGGACTTGCAATCACAGAGGAGTTATTAAGACTTGGAGCAGAAGTTACAGTTGTTGCAAGAGGTGAAGAATTATTAAATACTTACGTCGATGGTTGGCAAAAAAAAGGTTTTTCAGCTTACGGGATTTCTGCCGACTTAAGCAAAGACGAAGACAGAAGAAGGATTTTTAATGAGGTTGAAAGAATTTGGGGAGGTTTGGACTTCCTTGTGAATAACGTTGGGACAAATATTCGTCTTAAAACTACAAGCTACTCACTTAGTAAATTCCAAAAAATAATTGACACAAACCTCACATCAACTTTTGAAATGTGCCGACTTTCTCACCCATTCTTAAAACTCTCCTCACAAGCTTCAATTGTAAATATTTCTTCTGTGGCTGGATTAGTTCACGTAAAATCAGGCTCTCCTTATGGGCTCACAAAGGCTGCGATTAACCAACTAACAAAAAATTTAGCTGTCGAATGGGCTTCTGAAAATATCCGAGTAAATGCGGTTGCTCCTTGGTACATCAAAACTCCGTTAGCGGAACAAGTTTTGCAAGATAAAGAATATTTGGAATCAGTCTTAGACAGAACACCTTTAAATAGAATTGGCGAACCTTCGGAAGTTGCATCAACAGTTGCATTCCTTTGTATGAATGCTTCCTCTTACATTACAGGACAATGTTTGGCAGTTGATGGCGGATTTTCCGTTTATGGATTTTAAATAAAAAAAGCCGATTAGGAAATCCCAATCGGCTTAAAATTCAAAAAGATATTAATCTATTCTTTTTTATCAGTAGAGTCTTCTGATTTTGTTTCTTCAGGAGCTTCTGCTGCTGGTTGTTCTGCAACAACTTCTTCAACTTTAACTTCTTCCACAGCTTCAGCTTTAACCTCTTCAACCTTTTCTTTTTTAGGTTTTGGAGTTTCTGTTTTCACTTCAGAAGCAGAAATTGTTCCGATTTTCTCAGAATCAACAAGTTCAAGCAAAGCAGTTTTAGCTGCATCACCTTGACGACGACCGAGTTTTAAAACTCTTGTGTAACCGCCTTCTCTATCTTTATAAACTGGAGCAACTTCTTCAAAAAGCATATTGACAATATCTTTGTGTCTCATATACTTCAAGACTTGTCTTCTTGCGTGAACATCACCTCTTTTTGCGAAAGTAATCATTCTTTCAGTGAATTTGCCAGCTTCTTTTGCTTTTGCAAGAGTAGTAGTAATTCGCTTGTGAGTGATAAGTTCGCGAGCTAAATTCGCAAGCAAGGCTTTCCTGTGTGAAGCAGTTCTACCTAATTTTTTGATTGATTTTCTATGTCTCATTTTTAATTACCTTGAAAGCTTTAAGATTTAGTTTTCTTCAGATTTTAAGTATCTGTCAACGTCAAATCCAAAATGTAAACCTCTCTCTTCAAGAAGCTGTGAAAGCTCAGAAAGTGATTTACGACCGAAGTTTCTGAATTTGAGCATTTCAGCTTCTTCCATTCCAACGAGCTCTGCAATAGTTTTAATATTTGCATTTTTCAAGCAGTTGTATGAACGAACTGAAAGTTCAAGTTCATCAATACTTTTTTGGAGTTCACGAATGATTCTAAGGTCTTCTTCGTTGACTTCTTCTTGTTCATCTTCTTCTGGCTCAATGTCAAAGTTGATGAAAATACTTAAGTGTTCCTGTAAAATTCTTCCTGCGTGAGTCAAAGCATCATCAGGAGTTACACTTCCATCAGTAGTTACTTCTAAAGCCAATTTTTCATAGCTTCCTTCAGAACCAACGATTGTGTCAACGTTGAAGTTTACATTTGTTACTGGAGTAAAAATAGAATCAATTGGAATAGTTCCAATTGGTTGGTCATCCTGTTTGTTTTCTTCTGCAGGAACGTAACCTCTACCAACGCCAATTTTTAATTCAATTCTAAAGTCTGCATCAGCATTAAGAGTCGCAATATGAACTTCAGGGTTTAAAACCTCAAAGTCAACAGATGCATCTTGAATATCTTTTGCTGTAAAGTCTCTTGAACCTTTTAAGTCAATGACAACTTTATCAACTTTTTTATTTATTAGTTTGAAACGAACTTGCTTGAGATTAAGAATTACTTCGGCAACATCTTCCAAAACACCTGGAATTGTTGTAAACTCATGATAAATTCCTTCAATACGAATATTTGTGATTGCTACACCTTTAAGTGAGGAAAGCAAAACACGTCTCATCGCATTTCCAATAGTTACACCATAACCAGTAGAAAGAGGGTAAACATAAAATCTACCGAAAGTAGCTGAATAACTTGCTTCATCAAGTTGAACGTTTTTGGGAATTACAAAATTTGAAATACTCATTAATAATCCATTATTTTTAAGTAATTTTCGATTACTTAGAATAAAGCTCTACAATTAGGTTTTCATTTACATTCACAGGAATCTCTTCACGAACTGGTGAATGTAAGTAAGTTCCTTCTAAACCAGCTTTATCAACATCAAGCCAAGAATACTCGGAAACACCATATTTTCCGCCTCTTAAGCCTAAGTGAATTATATCTAATTTCTTAGATTTTTCTTTTACTTGAATTCTATCACCATCACTAAGCAAATAAGAAGGAATATCAACTTTTTTGCCATTTATGTGAAAATGTCCATGAACAATCAACTGACGAGCAGCTGGTCTTGAAGGTGCAAATCCCATTCTAAAGACTACATTGTCTAAACGAGATTCTAATTTTTGAAGAAGTAAATCTCCAGTAATACCTTTTTCACGACTAGATTTTTCAAAATAATTTCTAAATTGTTTTTCTAAAAGTCCATAAATTCTTTTGCACTTTTGTTTTTCACGCAATTGTCTTCCGTATTCAGATGGTCTTGAACGTCTATTTTTTCCGTGTTGTCCAGGAGGAAAGTTTCTACTGTTTTCACCCGACAAAGCTTTTTCAGCTTTTGGAGAAAGAGCTTCTCCTTCTCTTCTGCTAAGCTTTACAACAGGACCTCTGTATCTTGCCATAATCTATTTCTTCTCCGAAAGTTTTTAAATTATACTCTTCTACGTTTTGGTGGACGACAACCGTTATGAGGAACAGGTGTTACATCTCTAATCAACGAAACCTCCAAGCCTGAAGCTTGTACAGAACGAATCGCAGATTCTCTTCCAGCACCAGGACCTTTAACAGTAACTTCGACTTTTCTAAGTCCAAGATCCATAGCTTCTTTAGCAGCAGATTCACTTGCTAACTGAGCTGCAAATGGAGTATTCTTTCTTGAGCCTTTAAATCCAACTTTTCCGCCAGAAGCCCAACTAATAACATTTCCATAATTGTCTGTTATTGAGACAATTGTATTGTTAAAAGTAGCTTTGATGTGAACAACACCATTTGCTTCTACTTTTTCTCTTTTTTTAATCTTTTTTCTTCTTTTAACAGAAGCCATTGTCTAACTCCAAACTAGATTATTTCTTTTTACCTGCAACGGTACGTTTCTTACCTTTACGAGTACGAGAATTATTTTTCGTATTCTGTCCTCTTGCTGGTAAACCTCTTTTGTGTCTTAAACCACGATAAGAATTGATTTCCATTAATCGCTTAATGTTCATTGCAACCTCAGTTCTGAGTGCACCTTCAACTCTATATTCGTCGCTAATAATATTACGGAGTCTAAGAATTTCATCTTCCGTCAAGTCTTTAACTCTTGTACTATGGTCAATACCAGCTTTTTCTAAAATTACAATAGAAAGAGTACGACCAATTCCATAAATGTAAGTTAATCCAATTAATACCCTTTTGTTCAAAGGTAAATCAACGCTTGCAATTCGTGCCAAATTCTATCTCCTTAACCTTGACGTTGTTTATGTTTTGGGTTTACACAAATCACTCTTACAACGCCTTCGCGTCTGATGATTTTACATTTATCACAGATTTTTTTAACTGAAGCTCTAACCTTCATCTAAAAATTCCTTACTTATACCTATATGTTATTCTGCCTCTTGACAAATCGTAAGGCGAAATTTCTACTTTCACCTTATCACCTGGTAAAATTTTAATGAAATGCATTCTCATTTTACCAGAAATATGTGCAATAATTTCGTGATCATTCTCTAATTTTACAATAAAATTTGCGTTTGGCAAATTTTCTTTAATTACACCGTCCACTTGAATGGGTTTTTCTTTTGCCACGAAATACTACCTTAAGTTGTTTAAAATATTTTTACTAACATCTTCGATTCCTTGAAGTCCATTAACTTTTACTAACTTACCTTTTTTTGAATAAAATTCAATCAAAGGAGATGTGTTGTTAATATATTCTTGGTTTCTTTGACTAACAACTTCTTCACGGTCGTCAGGTCTATGCCAGAATTCACTTTCATTACAAACATTACAGTTCCCGCTTTCAGGAATCGGTTTGTAAATTAAGTTGTATTCTTCACCACAGTTTTTACAAAGTCTTCTATTGATAAGTCTTTTCAAAAGTTCCTCTGTCGGAACACCTATTTGAATAACTTTATCTAAATCAGTATTTAATTCTGCTAACATTGAATCTAAGCCTTCGGCTTGAGGAACAGTTCTAGGAAAGCCATCAAGAATGAAACCTTTTTGAGCATCATTTTGCTGAATTCTTTCTTTAACCATTTCAAGAATCAAAGTATCAGGAACAAGTTTTCCTGAGTTCATAAATTCTTTAGCTTTATTACCAAGTTCAGTTTTATTGGCAACTGCTTTTCTCAAAATATCACCTGTTGAAATCTGAGGAATTCCTAAAGCTTTAACTAAAAGTTTAGACTGAGTTCCTTTTCCTACACCAGGAGCACCAAACAAAATCAATCGCATTAGTTACGTTGTCCTCTAATTCGACCAGTTTTGGTTAATCCGTCATATTTTTTCATAAGCAAATGAGATTCAATTTGAGATACAGTATCCAAAGCAACACCAACAAGAATCAACAAACTTGTGCCACCAAAAAACGATGCGAAGTTTGGAGAAACTTCTGATTCATTTGGACTTATCACTCGGACACCAACTTGGACAAAGTAAGGCAAAAGAGTAATTAATGCAAGAAATATTGAACCAGGTAAAGTTATCTTTGAAAGTATATCATCTATAAAATCAGCTGTTGGTTTACCAGGTTTTACACCAGGAACAAACACACCTTGTTTCTTCATATTATCGGCGACTTCTGCTGGGTTAAAAGCAATCGCTGTGTAGAAATAAGTGAAGAAAACAATTAGTAAAGCTGAAACTCCGTGATACCAAAAACTTGTATAACTGAAAGACTGTGCAATCGTAGTCATCAAATCACTATTTGGAAAGAAACTCGCTAAAGTTCCTGGAATGACAATTACAGATTGAGCAAAAATAATCGGCATCACACCCGCAGTATTTACTTTGAGTGGAATGTAACTATTTTTTGCACTGTAAACGTTGCCACCTTTTGCTCCAGATTGAACTCTTTGAGTTGGAATCTTTCTAAAAGCTTGTGTAAGACTAACAGTCGCCGCAGTTACAGCAATTAAGAAAACAATTAGAACAACTTCTGTTAAAGGAGTTCTAAGTTGTGATGCAATTAAATTGCCTTCTTCCAAAATCGCATTCGGAAGTAAATCAATAATTCCAATAGTAATGATTAATGAAATTCCATTACCAACACCTTTTTCAGTGATTTGTTCTCCAAGCCACATCAAAAAGATTGTTCCGGTTACTAAGGTAATTATTGTAGTTAAATAAAATGCGAAATCAGGATTCGGTACAACAGAACCTTGAATATCTAAAGCAAGATTGTTACTCAAAAGTGTAGCAACACCAGCTGCCTGCAATCCAGAAACAGCAACAGTTCCAACACGAGTGATTTGAGTAATTTTTCTTCTTCCGTCTTCACCTTCTTTCTGCAACCTTTGAAAATAAGGTGAAACGCTAGTGAAAAGCTGAATGATAATTGACACACTGATGTAAGGCATAATTCCAAGAGCAAAAATTGTCGCTCTTGAGAAAGCACCACCTGTAAAGATGTTGTAAAGCCCTAAGAAAGAATTAGCTACTTGGTCAAAAGCTGATAATAAAACTTGCGAATCTACACCTGGTAAAGTAATGTGTGTTCCGATTCTACAAATTCCTACAATCATAATTGTAAATAGAATTCTTTTCTTTAATTCAGGGATTGAAAATACCCTTTGGAGTGTCTCAATCATAATTTTGTTGCCTTACCACCTGCTGCATTAATTTTTTCTTCGGCTGATTTGCTAAAAGCATTTGCAGTAATTTCTAAAGCCTTTGTAAGCTCACCATCACCTAAGATTTTAACTAACTTTTTAGAACTTCTAATCAAACCGTTTGCTTCTAAAATTGTTGGGTCAACTTTATCACCTTCAATTTTTTCTAAATCAGAAACATTAACGATTTGCCATTCCTTTTTAAAAATATTAGTAAAACCGAACTTTGGAAGTCTTCTGTTCAAAGGCATTTGACCACCCTCAAACCAAGCTCTGTGTTTAGCTCCAGAACGAGCTTTCGCACCTTTGTGGCCTTTTCCAGCAGTTCCACCAGAACCAGAAGCGTCTCCACGACCAATTCTTTTTCTTTTTTTAATCGAACCGTCAGCGTATTTTAAATTTGATAAATCCATTTTCTAAGAATGCTCCAAATTTTATTCTGAAATCTCTTCGCAAGTAACGAGATGTGAGATTTTGTTTACCATTCCTCTCATTTGAGGATTGTCTAATTGAACAACGGTTTTATTAAGTTTTGTCAAACCTAATGCAATTGCTGTTAATTTTTGGTCTTTTTTACGTCCAATAGTACTATTTACTAAAGTAATTTTTAATTTAGCCATTGCTAATACCTTAAAATTATCCGCCAAACACTTGACGTAAAGTTAAACCTCTTTTAGCCGCAACTTTTTCTAAAACCATCAAATTTTTGAGAGCTTCAACAGTTGCTTTTACAACATTGTGCTTATTTGAAGAACCATAAGACTTAGCAAAAACATCGCTAATTCCACACGCTTCAAGAATAGGACGAGCTCCACCACCAGCAATAATTCCAGTTCCAGGAGATGCAGGAATTAAAAGAACTTTTCCGGCATTAAACTTACCCCAAACACTATGAGGAATTGTGTGTCCAATTTTCGTAACCTTAAAAAGTGACTTTTTTGCAGATTCGGTTGCTTTTGCAATTGCACTAGTAACCTCGTTTGCTTTCCCCATTCCAGTTCCAACAAAACCTCTTTTATCTCCAACAACTACTGTTGCGTTAAAAGAAAATCTACGACCACCTTTTACTACTTTGGCTACGCGATTTATATGAACTATTTTTTCTGTTAAGTCGAGTTCGTTTGGATTAATACGTTCCAAATTAATATCCTCTAAGTTTTAACTAAAATTTTAATCCGCCTTTTCTGGCACCGTCAGCGAGAGCTTTTACTCTACCGTGATATTTATAACCACTTTTATCAAACACACAGGCTTTAATTTCTTTAGCCAAAGCAAGTTCAGCTATTTTTTCGCCTATCGCAAAGCTCTTTTCAACTGGCTTACCAGTAAAGGAGTCTTTCAAATCTTTAGAAAGTGTCGAAACTGAAACCAAAGTTAACCCATTTTCGTCGTCAATCAATTGTGCATAAACATTATTGAGACTTCTAAAAACAGACAATCTTGGAACTTCACTTGTTCCGTTAATCTTCTTTCTAGCTCTTACTTTTCTTTTGTAACGAGCTTGTAATTTTATCTTATTCTTATCTGACATTATTTACCTGCCTTCTTTCCAGCCTTACGGAAAATATATTCACCTTGATAACGAATACCTTTTCCTTTGTAAGGTTCAGGTTTTCTAAGTGAACGAATTTTTGCTGCAACTTGTCCAACAGCTTCTTTATCAACACCAGAAATAATAATTGAAATCTGATTTGGAGTTTCAATTGTGATTCCTTTTGGTGGAACAAAAACTATAGGATGAGAATACCCAAGATTAAGAATTAATCTTCCGTTTTTGAGTTCTACTCTATAACCAACACCTTGAATTTCAAGTGTTTTAGAATAGCCAGTAGTAACACCAACAACCATATTGCTTAATAATGCACGACTTAAACCGTGTAAAGCTTTATGGGTTTTACTATCAGAAGGTCTTCCTACGGATAAAATATTATTTTCAAATTTTACTGAAATCTCAGGGTGGATTTCTAACTTCAATTCGCCTTTTGCACCTTTAACAGTAACACTATTTCCATTTACGGAAACAGATACGTTAGTAGGAATTTCTACAGGCAATTTACCAATTCTTGACATTATTAAATTTCCTTAAATTTTCCTACCAAATGTAACAAAGGATCTCGCCACCAACGTTGCGTTGACGACACTCAATGTTAGTCATTAATCCTTGCGGAGTTGTTACAATTGCAATTCCAAAGTTATTACGTACTCTCGGCATTTCTGTTGCCTTTGCGTAGCGTCTCAAACCTGGTCGGCTGACTCTTTTAAGTCCGTCAATAACTGGTTTTTTATCTTCATTATATTTAAGATAAACTCTCAGCACACCCTGTAAACCGTCATCAATATTAACATACGATCGAATGTAACCTTGCTTCTTGAGAATCTTAGTGATTGCTCTTTTCATTTTAGAAGCAGGAATATCCACTTTCGTATGCCTAGCTTTTTGGGCATTTCTAATTCGAGTTAGATAATCCGAAATCGGGTCGGTTACTGCCATTAATTTTTATTCTCCAAATGAGATTTTTAGTTTAATAAATTACTTTAAAACAAGTTTTACCAACTTGCTTTAACTACTCCAGGAATTTGTCCCCAAGAAGCCAATTCTCTAAAACAAAGACGACAAACACCAAATTTTTTATAAACTGCTTTTGGTCTTCCACATCTTGAACATCTTGTATATGCTCTAGTTGAGAATTTTGGTTTTCTTTTCTGTTTTGCTATTAGTGATTTTTTAGCCACTATTATTTCCTAATTAATTATTAGCTTTTTTCTTGACAAAAGGAATTCCGAAATTTTGCAAAAGTGCAAAAGCTTCTTCGTCAGTTTTTGCTGTAGTAACAATAGTAAGATTCATACCACGAACTTTATCAATCTTATCGTATTCAATTTCTGGAAAAATTGTTTGCTCTTTAATCCCAAGATTGTAATTACCTCTTCCGTCAAACCCTTTTACAGGTAACCCACGAAAGTCTCTAACTCTTGGAACCGCTAAAGAAATAAATCTATCCAAAAACTCATACATTTTTGCACCACGTAAAGTTACCGTACAACCAATTGGCATTCCTTCACGAACTTTAAAATTTGAAATAGCTTTTTTTGCTCTTCTGATAACTGGTTTCTGACCTGTAATAACTCCTAAATCTTCTGCTGCTGAATCAACCAATTTTGAGTTTTGGACTGCATCCCCAACTCCGAGATTGATTACAATTTTTTCAACTTTAGGAACTTGCATTACATTTTTATAACCAAAACCTTTTTGCATTTCTGGAGCAATTTCGTCAGAATATTTTGTTGCTAATCGAGGATTACTTGTACTCATCTAAATCAATGCTCCTGATTTTTTAGCAATTCTTTTTTTAACTTTTTTGCCATCTTCTTCGACAAATTTATAACCAACTCTTACTGCTTTGTTTTCTAAGTAAACCATAACATTAGAAATATGAATTTTTCCTTCAATCTCTAAAATTCCGCCTTCAGGGTTTGCTTGAGTGGGTTTTTGGTGTTTTTTAATCATATTCACACCTTCAACTGTTACTCTACTCAATTCTGGATAGACTTTAAGAATTTTGCCAGTTTTACCTTTGTTTTTACCTGCAATCACAACTACAGTATCATCTTTTTTTAATTTCATTGCAAGAAACCTTAATTAACGTTAAATGACTTCTGGAGCCATTGAAACAATTTTCATAAATTGCTTTTCTCTTAACTCACGAGCAACTGGACCAAAGATACGAGTACCTTTTGGTTCACCTTTTGCATCTAAGATTACCGCAGCATTTTGGTCAAATCTAATGTAAGAACCATCTTTTCTACGATATTCTTTTGCAGTTCTAACAATCACTGCCCTGTGAACCTCACCTTTTTTAACATTTCCTCCTGGAATTGCACTTTTAACAGAAACAACAATAAGGTCTCCGATAGAAGCATATTTTCTTCCAGAACCACCAAGAACTTTTATGCATTGAATTGTTTTTGCACCCGTATTATCGGCTACTGCAAGACGACTTTCAGTTTGAATCATTTTTTAACCTAAACTTCCAATACTTAAAATTATTATTTAGCTTTTTCAATTATTTCAACTAAACGCCATCTCTTTTTTGCACTAAGAGGTCTTGTCTCCATAATTTTGACAGTATCACCAATATTGCAAGAATTCTCATTGTCGTGAGCTAAATATTTCTTAGACTTTTTAGAGTATTTTTTATAAAGAGGGTGTTTTACACGTCTCTCTATTAAAACAGAAATAGTTTTGTCCATTTTATCACTTACAACAACACCTATTCTTACTTTTCGGGCTTTTCTTATTACTTCATTTGACATTTCCATAATACCTTAATTTGATCTCTTGATTTCTGAAATCAATGTATGAATTCGAGCAATATCACTTTTAGTTTGAGAAATTTTAGCAGTATTCTCTAACTGATGAGTTGCTTTTTGAAACATAAAATTATCCAGAGTATCGTAAGATTCTTTTAACTTTGCATTTAGTTCATCTAAACCAAGATTTCTGAGTTCTTTAGCTTTCATTAATCTATCCTTCTTTACGAACTACAAATTTTGTTTTAATAGGTAACTTAGCTGAAGCCAAATAAAGTGCTTCACGAGCTACTTTTTCATCAACTCCACCAAGCTCGAAAACGACTCTTCCAGGTTTTATAACAGCAACCCAAAACTCTGGACTACCTTTACCTGAACCCATTCTTGTCTCTGCAGGCTTTTGAGTAATGACTTTGCTTGGAAAAACTTTAATCCAAATTTTTCCAGAGCGTTTCATTTTACGAGTCATCGCACGACGAGCCGCCTCAATTTGTCTGCTTGTAAGCCAACCTAAACTAAGAGCTTTGAGTCCAAAATCTCCAAATGCAATATTTGTTCCGCGATACGCTTTCCCCGAATTCTCGCCTCTATGCGTTTTACGAAACTTGGATTTTTTTGGCATTAACATTATTCGGTATCTCCTTAGCTACAAGAGCAATTTATTAATTATTGTCTTTTTGTGCATAAACTTCGCCTTTACAAATCCACACTTTGATTCCGATACAACCGAATAAAGTGTTAGCAGTTGATTGAGCGTAGTCAATATCAGACCTCAATGTATGCAAAGGAACTCTTCCGTCTCTATATTGCTCAGTTCTCGCCATTTCAGCTCCCCCAAGTCTTCCTGCACAACTAATTCTAATTCCTTCAGCTCCCATTCGGATACTAGACTGAATAGCTTTTTTCATTACTTTTCTAAATGAAACTCTTGCTTCCAATTGCCTAGCAATATTATCCCCAACTAATTGAGCATCTAATTCAGGTCTTTTAACTTCATTAACATTTAATTGAACATCTTTTTTAGTAATTTTTTTCAATTCTTCTTTCAGCTGGTCAATTTCTTGACCTTTTTTACCAATGATTAAACCTGGTCTTGCTGCTAAAATATTGAGAATTACTCTTTTAGAAGTTCTTTCAATAACTATTTTTGAAATTCCCGCTTTTGGTAATCTTTTTGAAATGTATTTTCTAAGAAATAAATCTTCTGAAAGTGTTTCAGCAAAATTTTTTTCATTAAACCAATTAGATTCCCAACCACGAATAACACCTACTCTAAATGATACCGGATTTACTTTTTGTCCCATTTTAAATACCTTCTGTTATTCGTTTGAAGCGACATAGATTGTCAGGTGACTAGTTCTTTTTTTGATGTAAGCAGCTCTACCTTGAGCTCTAAACTTAATTCTCTTCATAGAAAATCCACCATCAACAAAAGCAGTTGCAACTCTTAAGTTACTTTCTTCGACGTGTTCATTTCCATCTCTATTACGATAATTCGCAACAGCTGATTTTAATGTACGACCAATGTGTAAAGCAGCTTTTTTAGGCAAAACACTAACAAGCTCTAAAGCTTGATCAACACCTTGTCCTCTAACCAAATCTGCAACTTGTCTTACCTTACGCGGAGACATTCTGCAATTTCTTAAAACGGCTATTCCGTAATTGCTTCTTTCTTCACGTTTTGCAGTCTTGCGTTCACCAGATTTGAATTGGCTTCGACTATACTTATTTTTATTTGCTTCCATTACAAAAGTATTCCAGTTTTCTATTTTAACCTTACAGTACGTTCAATCAATTTTCCACCGTGTCCTCGATAAGTACGAGTATGGGAAAATTCACCTAATTTATGACCTACCATATTTTCAGTTACAAAAACAGGAATAAATTTTTTCCCGTTATGCACTGCAAAAGTATGACCAACGAATTCTGGTGGAATAGTGCAATTTCTTGCCCAAGTTTTAATAACTTGTTTTTGATTCTTAGAATTCAATGCTTCAACCTTTTTATCAAGCCTGAGGTCAATGTAAGGTCCTTTTTTTAATGATCTTGCCATTTAACTAATCTCCAAACCTTACTTAGTTCTTCGTCTGACAATAAACTTGTCAGTATTTTTGTTCTTACGAGTTTTCAATCCTTTAGTCTGAACTCCCCAAGGTGTTCTTGGATGACCTCCTCCAGAAGTCTTTCCTTCACCACCTCCGTGAGGGTGATCAACAGGATTCATTACAACACCACGAGACTGAGGTCTAATTCCAAGCCAACGTGAACGTCCAGCTTTACCAAAAGATTCGTTTCCGTGGTCGATATTTCCAACTTGTCCGATTGTTGCATAACAACGTAAGTCAATTCTTCTAACTTCAGAAGAAGGTAACTTAACTAAAGCATATTTGCCTTCTTTAGCTACCAAAGTCGCCATTGTTCCTGCACTTCTTACAAGTTGTGAGCCTTTTCCAATTTTCAATTCAATGTTATGAATAATCGAACCTAAAGGCATTTTTCCAAGAGGTAAAGCATTTCCAACTTGAATGTCTGCTGCTTCTCCTGCCATTACTTTATCACCAACATTTAATTGGTGAGGAGCAACGATATATCTTTTTTCGCCGTCAGCGTAAACGACTAATGCAATTCTCGCAGAACGATTTGGATCATACTCAATGGTTTTAACTTCACCTTGAATATCTCTTTTATCTCTTTTGAAATCAATAATTCTATAAGCTCTTTTGTGTCCACCACCTCTATGACGAGAAGTAATTCTTCCTCGTGAGTTTCTTCCACCAGACTTTTTTAATGGTGCAAGTAAACTTTTTTCAGGTTTATCGGTTGTAACTTCCACAAAATCAGAAATCGCTTTGAACCTTTGACCTGGTGTGATTGGTCTGTATTTTTTAATACCCATTAGACATCTCCGAAAAAGTTTATGCTATTTCCAGCTTCAAGAGTAACAATTGCTTTCTTCCAATCAGAAGTGCGACCAACAATTCTACGTCTTTTTGTAAAACGTAAAACGTTAGTTCCTTTTTGATTCAAAGTTCTAACACTTTTAACCTTAACACTGTATTTATTTTCAATAGCATGCTTAACTTCAATCTTGTTTGCAAACGGACTGATTTTAAAAGTGTATTGATTTCTTCTATCTTGAAGAACCAAAGCTTTTTCAGTTTGGACTGGGGAAAGTAAAATTCTTTTATACATTATCCTAAAATCTCCTCCAAATCTTTAAGTGCCGTTTTTTCAATAATTAAAGTTCTACAATTTAAAATATCATAACTTGAAGCGACTTTTGCTTGCTCAACGCTAAAGTATGGGATATTTCTTCCTGAATTATAAATTGCTCTTTTACATTCTGATGTAAGAATCATTACTTTTGAAGTATCAACTTCCATCTTTTTTAGAATATTTACTAACTGCGATGTTTTTGGTGTATCAAATGATAAGTCATCAATCACAAAAACATTTTGACTCTTTGCTTTCAATGAAAGAACTGAGCGTCGAGCTAATTTTTTTACTTTTTTAGGAAGGGAAATTTTATATGTGTGAGGTCTTGGACCAAAAACAGTTCCACCGCCGACCCAAAGTGGTGATCTTCTTGTTCCTGCTCTCGCAGCTCCACGACCTTTTTGCTTCCAAGGTTTTCTTCCACCACCTCTAACTTCAGCACGTTCTTTTGTAGAATGTGTCCCTTGACGCTTGTTAGCTAAGTAAGCTTTAACAGCTAAATAGACTACGTGTTCATTAGGTTCAATTCCAAAAACGCTATCTGCAAGTTGTGCAGTTTCAGAACTTAACGTTCCGTCGTTTTGATAAACTTTAGCTTCCATTATCCTTCTTTCCTAATTTCTAAGTAACCATTTACCGAACCAGGAACTGAGCCCGAAACGAAAAGTAAGTTTCTTTCAGTATCAACTTTAACAACCTTAAGCCCTGAAATTGTTTTACGGACATTTCCATAATGACCAGGCATTTTCATACCCTTGATTACTTTTGAAGGGTAAGCTGATTGCCCAATGGAACCTCCAGCTCTCGCTCTATCAGATTGACCGTGAGTTGCACCACCAACACCTGCGAAACCGTGTCTTTTAATTACACCAGCAAAACCTTTACCAATCGATTTCCCAGAAATTACAATTGGGTCACCAACTGAAAAGATATCAACTTTTACTTCATCACCCAAGGAAGGAACGTCTTCTGAAAGTCTAAATTCTTTTAATCTTCTTAAAGGTTCTGTATTTGCATTTTTGAAATGCCCTTTAAGAGGTTTAGTAGTATTTTTTCTTTTTTTCTCGTCAAATCCGAGTTGAACAGCTGAATATCCGTCTTTCTCAACTGTCTTTACTTGAGTAACTTTGCAAGGACCAGCTTCTACGATTGTGACAGGAATAACTTTTCCTGCCGCATCAAAGACCTGCGTCATTCCTATTTTCTTACCAAGAATTCCATTCATCTTAATTATACCTTAATTTCAATGTCAACACCTGCAGGAAGCTCTAATCTCATTAAAGCTTCAGCTGTTTTCGGAGTGGCATTCAAAATATCTATCAATCTTTTGTGAATTCTTATTTCAAATTGCTCACGTGATTTTTTATTTACGTGAGGCGAACGAAGCACTGTATAGACGCTTCTTCTAGTCGGCAAAGGAATTGGACCAGAAATTAAAGCACCTGTTTGTTTCGCAGTGCCAATAATTTTTTTAGTCGATTGATCAATTAAATTATGATCGTATGCCTTTAACCGAATTCTGATTTTTTGACCAGCCACAGTTTTAAACCTCTGTGTTATTCGATAATTTTAGTAATTACACCAGAACCTACTGTTCTGCCACCTTCACGAATAGCGAAACGCAATCCGTCTTCCATAGCGATTGTAGTGATTAACTCTACATTCATCTCTATGTTATCACCAGGCATTACCATCTCTACACCCTCTGGTAATGTCAATACTCCAGTTACATCTGTTGTTCTAAAATAGAACTGAGGTCTGTAACCACTAAAGAATGGAGTATGACGTCCACCTTCTTCTTTTTTCAATACGTATACTTGTGATTCAAATTTTGTATGTGGAGTAATACTACCAGGCTTACAAATTACCATTCCACGAGTTATAGCTTCTTTATCAATACCACGTAATAACAATCCTACGTTATCACCTGCCATTCCCTCATCAAGCAACTTACGAAACATCTCTACACCTGTTACTGTAGTATCAAGTTTATCACCCATTCCGATAATCTCGACCTTTTCACCAACCTTAACTTGACCTCTTTCTATTCTACCCGTAGAAACTGTTCCACGACCACTAATTGAAAAGACATCTTCAACTGGCATCAAAAATGGTTTATCTAAAACACGCTCGGGAGTAGGGATATAGCTATCAACTGATGCCATCAACTCATCAATACAAGCTGTTGCATCTGCATTTGTTGGCTCATTCAAAGCGTTCAATGCACTACCTTGAATAATTGGAATATCATCTCCAGGAAAATCGTAATCACTTAACAATTCACGTAATTCCATTTCAACCAACTCTAACAACTCTGGGTCATCTACTTGGTCTACTTTATTCATAAAAACTACAATTCTTGGAACACCTACTTGGCGAGCCAATAAAATGTGCTCTCTTGTTTGTGGCATTGGACCATCTGTCGCTGCTACTACCAAAATAGCTCCATCCATTTGAGCTGCACCTGTTATCATATTCTTAATATAGTCAGCGTGACCTGGACAATCTACGTGAGCATAATGACGACTTTCTGTTTGATACTCTACGTGAGCTGTATTAATTGTTATACCTCTTTCACGCTCCTCTGGGGCATTGTCAATACTGTCGTAGTCTTGAAATGCTGCTAATCCCTGATTAGCCAAATGTTGAGTAATTGCCGCTGTTAATGTAGTCTTTCCATGGTCTACGTGACCAATTGTTCCTACATTCACGTGAGGCTTACTTCTGTCAAATTTTTCCTTAGACATTTGAAATATCTCCTATGTTTTATTTTTATATTTTATGTTTTATGTTGTTTTACTTGCAATTTCTTCTGCAATTGACTTAGGCACTGGCTCGTATTTGTCAAATTGCATTGAGTAAACAGCACGACCAGAACTTATTGTTCTAATTATTGTCGCATAACCAAACATTTCGGAAAGCGGAACTTCTGCTTTTATTATCTGAGCATCTTTTCTCGATTCCATTGAAATAATTTTTCCTCTACGAGAGTTCAAATCACCCATTAAATCACCCATATATTCAGGTGGGGTAATAATCTCTACATCCATAATCGGCTCAAGGATAATTGGCTTAGCAACCTTAGCACCGTTTTGGAATCCCATTGAACCAGCTACCTTAAAAGCCATCTCAGAAGAGTCAACATCGTGGTATGAACCATCTATCAACTCAACACTAATATCTTTCATTGGATAACCCGCAACAATCCCATTTAACATCGCTTGCTGAATCCCAGCCGAAACAGAATTTATATATTCTTTTGGAATTGCACCACCGACGATTTTATTGTGAAAATGATAACCACTTCCAGCCTCACCAGGAATCAAATTTAGAACACAATGTCCGTATTGACCACGACCGCCAGATTGACGTACGAATTTTCCTTCACACTCAACTTGCTTAGAAATAGTTTCTCGATAAGAAACTTGTGGTTTACCAACATTTGCATTAACACTAAATTCTCTTTTTAACCTATCAATAATAATCTCTAAATGAAGTTCACCCATTCCTGAAATAATTGTTTGGCCTGTTTCGTCATCAATTCTAACTTTAAAAGTTGGGTCTTCTTCTGCTAATTTTCCAATAGCTTTACTCAATTTTTCTTGATCAGCTTTTGAATCAGGCTCAACAGCAAGAGCAATCACAGGATCAGGGAATTCCATCTTCTCTAAAATAATCGGAGAATCCAAATCACAAAGAGTATCACCTGTTTTTGTATTTTTCAAACCAACAGCAGCGGCAATATCACCTGTCCTAACAAAGTCAATATCTTCTCTTTTATTTGCGTGCATTTGAAGAATTCTACCAAGTCTTTCTTTTTTTCCAGTAGTTGTATTTAAGATATAAGAACCTGCTTTAGCTTGACCAGAATAAGCCCTAAAGAAAGTTAACTTCCCTACATAAGGGTCAGTCATTACTTTAAAAGCCAAACCAGAAAAGGATTCTTCATCAGAAGGTTTTCTAGTATGATGCTCATCTGCGTCATCAACATCGTGCCCCTGAATTTCCCCAATATCAATCGGCGAAGGCAAATAATCTACAACCGCATCAAGCAATCTCTGAACACCTTTATTTTTAAAAGCAGACCCACAAATTACAGGAGTAATAGCACAGTCCAAAGTTGCTTTTCTAATTACCGATTTGATTTCAGAAGCTTCAATATCTTCACCCTCTAAATACTTCATCATCAACGAATCATCGTATTCGGAAACAGCTTCAAGCAAATTAGTTCTCCATTGCTCTGCTTGCCCCCTAAGACTATCTGGAACATCTAACTCATCAAAAGTCATCCCAGAAGTTGTATCGTGATACATTATTGCTTTCATATTAACAAGATCAATTATCCCAGTGAACATATCACCAGCACCTATTGGGATAAAAAGAGGAACAGGATGAGCTCCCAAACGAGACTTAATCATATCCATAACATTAAAAAAATCAGCACCAGTTCTATCCATCTTATTTACGAAACCAATTCTTGGCACACCGTATTTATCTGCTTGTCTCCAAACAGTTTCACTTTGAGGTTCAACACCACCAACGGCACAAAACAAAGCAACAGCTCCATCAAGAACCCTTAGCGACCTTTCAACTTCAACAGTAAAATCAACGTGACCAGGCGTATCAATAATATTTATCGTATGACCGTCCCATTCGCAAGTAGTTGCAGCACTCGTAATTGTAATCCCACGTTCTTTTTCTTGCTCCATCCAATCCATTGTCGCTGCACCATCGTGAACTTCACCAATCTTATAAGTTCTACCTGTATAAAAAAGGATTCTTTCAGTAGTAGTAGTTTTCCCGGCATCAATGTGAGCCATAATTCCGATATTTCGGAGTTTATCTATTCGATTATTAGACATTTTTCTTCTTTAAATACCTTATTAGTTACCATCTAAAATGTGCAAATGCTTTATTAGCTTCTGCCATTTTGAGAGTATCATCTTTCTTTTTAATTGAAGCACCTTCCTCTTTCGAAGCGGCAATTAATTCTTCCGCCAAATTTCCAGCCAAAGTCCTTCCTTTACGAGCAACAGAATAGCGAATGATCCATCTCATTGCCAAAGCACGTCTTCTCGATTCAGAAACTTCAACAGGAACTTGGTAGGTAGAACCACCAACTCTTCTAGAACGAACCTCTAACATTGGCTCAACATTTTTAATAGCAGCAAAGAAAATATCAATTCCATTTTCTTTGGTTTTTTCGGCTATTAAATCAATTGCATCATAAAGAATTTTTTCGGCAACACTTTTTTTGCCGTCAATCATCAAATTATTTACAAATTTCGTTACCAAAACCTCGTTATAAATTGGGTCTGGCAATATTTTTCTTTTTACAGCTTGTCTTCTTCTTGACATTTTAACTTCTTCTCAAATTACTTTTTAGGTCTTTTTGCACCATACTTAGAACGTGAAGTTCTTCTATCTTGAACACCTAAAGTATCCAAGCTACCGCGAATAATATGATATCTAACTCCAGGAAGGTCTTTTACTCTTCCACCACGAATCATAACTATTGAGTGTTCTTGCAAATTGTGTCCTTCACCAGGAATATAAGCCGTAACTTCAATCCCATTGGTTAAGCGCACACGAGCAACTTTACGAAGAGCCGAATTCGGCTTCTTAGGTGTAGTCGTATATACTCTTGTACAAACACCTCTTTTTTGAGGACAAGATGCAAGAGCTGGCGAAGAAGTTTTTTTAATTTGTCGTTCTCTGCCTTTGCGAACTAACTGATTAATTGTTGGCATACTATTGTTAAACTCCATAATTCTGCATTTTTACCAAGTCTTGTGAAGTTAAAACTTAAATTGTTAAATACAAAATACTTTTTAATTTTTATTTTGCCTAAGCAAAAGTTAGTTGGAAAAAAAAGGAGAATTGAATATTCAATTCTCCTATCATAAATAGTCTAATTAATTTACTTTAATTCAGCTGATTCTGATTCGCTTTCAGTAACATTTTCCTCTTGAGAATCTTTAGAATTTTCTGATTCAGAAGAGACACGTAAATCTGTGTATTTTCCTAAACCTGTTCCAGCTGGAATTAATCGTCCCATAATTACATTTTCTTTCAAACCTCTTAAATAATCAACTCTTCCTTCGATAGCAGCTTCGGTTAAAACCTTAGTTGTTTCTTGGAAAGAAGCAGCTGAGATAAAACTTTCGGTTCCTAAAGATGAAGGAGTAATACCTAATAGAATCGGTTTAAGAATTGCAGGGTTAGCACCACGACCTTTCGGCAAAGTGAGTCCTCGTTTTTGAAGTCTTCCGATTTCTTTTTCAAATGCAATTTTGTTTACGATTTCTTCGACTTGGTACCTTGAATCACCAATTTCTTCAATTACAACAGAATTAATTATTCTTTGATTCTCAAATTCTGCCGCAATTCGATTGACTTGGTCTCCTTCAATATATTTCGTATCGCCTGGGTCTTCAACTTTTTCTTTTTGAAGCATTTGACGAACAATGATTTCAATGTGTTTGTCACTAATTTTAACACCTTGAAGACGATAAACCTCTTGGATTTCATTCACAAGATATTCTTCAACAGCTTTGATTCCAGCAATCGCAAGAATATCTTGCGGAGCGATGGAACCTTGGCAAAGAGGATCACCAGCTTTTACATAATCACCTTCGTGAACAAGAACGTGTTTACCATAAGGGACATTATACTTTAGCGACGTTTTCTTGTCTTCACTTGTGACGTGAATTTCTCTAACACCACGTTTAATCTTACCAAGTTTAATAGAACCAGAGATTTCTGTTACAACAGCTGGATCTTTTGGTTTCCTTGCTTCAAAAAGCTCAGCAACACGAGGCAAACCGCCTGTAATATCTTTATTAATTAAAGCAGCATCTCTTGGTATTTTTGCCAAAATTGTTCCAGCTTCAACGAAATCACCTTCTTTGATATTATTCAATTGAGTTCTAATTGGTAAAATGTAAGAAGCGATTTTTTCTTCTGTTTCAGGGTCAAGAATATTTAATTTTGGAGTGAGAGATTTATCTTTACTCTCGGTAATAACCAATTGACGCCTTCCACCTGTAACTTCGTCTGCTTCCTCACGAAAAGTAATTCCATCTTTAAAATCGAAGTACTTAATATTTCCATTTTTTTCAGCAATGATTAAAGAGTTGAATGGGTCAAATTTGAAAAGAGGTGAATTTTTCTTCACTTCTTGTTGGTCTTTGACAAAAAGAACAGCACCATAATTTACACTGTAATCAGCAATGACCTGCCCATCTTTGTCTTTTAAAACCAATTTTCCATTTCGACTAAGTGCTATAATTTCTACTACACCTTCTTCGTTCTCTTTTTCAACTGTGATTAACTTATCTGAATAATGGATAACACCGTCGCTTTTTGCATCAATTCTATCTTGAGCAGCAATCAAGTTCGCAGCACCACCTATGTGAAAGTTTCTAAGAGTCAATTGAGTTCCAGGTTCACCAATACTTTGAGCTGCCATAACTCCAACTGCTTCTCCCATACTAACTAGATTTCCAGTTGTAAGATTTCTTCCATAACAAAGTGCACAAACTCCTCTTTCTGTTTTACAGGTTAAAACAGAACGGATTTCAACACTTTCAAGATTTGGAATTGCATCAATTGTATTCGCAAGTTCTTCGTCAATTAAGTCTCCGTATTCGGCGACAACCTCACCAGTTCTTTCATCAAAAACATCGTCAGCTAAAACTCTTCCAAGAATTCTATCTTTCAATCTTTCAACGATTCTACCACCCTCTTTAAGTTCTGCAACTTCAATTCCGCCGTGGACACCACAATCGTGTTCTGTAATCACAACATCTTGAGCAACATCAACTAAACGTCTTGTCAAATAACCTGCATCAGCAGTTTTCAAAGCCGTATCCGCAAGACCTTTTCTTGCTCCGTGAGTAGAAATAAAATATTCAAGAACTGTTAAACCTTCACGGAAATTAGCAGTGATAGGATTTTCAATAATCTCACCACCAACACCCATTTTGTTTTTCTGTGGTTTTGCCATCAAACCACGCATTCCTGCGAGCTGTTTGATTTGGTCTCTATTTCCACGAGCACCCGAATGAGACATCATATAAACAGAATTGAAACCGTCACGGGAGTTTTTCAGCCTATCCATCAATTTGTCAGAAACTTTGTTTGTAGTTCTTGTCCAAATATCAATCACTTTATTGTAACGCTCACCATCAGTCATCAACCCTTCAGAGAATTGGTCTTGAATTCTTTCAACTTCAGTATTGGCTGAATTAATCAATTCAACTTTTTCCTCTGGAGTCATAATGTCATCAACACCGAAAGAAAGTCCGCCTCTTGTTGAATAGGTATAACCTAAGTTTTTCAAGTTATCTAAAAATTCAGCAGTTCTAACTTCGCCAATAGTTCTGAAAGCTATGTTTACTAATTTCTCTAATTTTTTCTTCGTAAGAATATCGTTGATGTAACCAATTTCAGAAGGTACGATTTCATTCAAAACCACACGACCAACCGAAGTGCTAATCATTTTATCCTCTTTAAGAGTACTGATTGATTCTTCATCAATATCGATTACATTTGTTCCAGCTTTTAACTTAATCTTAATTTGCATTCCGATTGGAAGATTGTTTGTTTGGTGTCCAACTAAGATTTCGTGCCTTGAGTAGTGTAAATCAATTCCTTCAACGCTGAAACGTTTTACGTTACTTCTCATTTTAGAAACATAGTAAAGCCCTAAAACAATGTCCTGACTTGGAACTGCAATCGGCATTCCACTTGCAGGGTGAAGAATATTCTTACTTGCAAGCATTAAATGTTTTGCTTCAAGTTGGGCTTCAAAAGAAAGCGGAACGTGAACAGCCATTTGGTCGCCGTCAAAGTCAGCGTTAAAAGCTGTACAAACCAAAGGATGCAAATTGATTGCTTTACCTTCGATAATTCTCGGTTGAAAAGCCTGAATTCCAAGTCTGTGAAGAGTTGGAGCTCTGTTAAGTAAAACAGGGTGTTCCCGTACTATCTCCTCCAAGATTCCCCAAATTTCAGGTCCTTTACGCCCAACAACTTTTTTAGCAGTTTTAACAGTTTTAACGATTCCTCTTTCAACCAATTTACGAATAATAAAAGGTTTGAAGAGTTCAACAGCCATATCTTTTGGCAAACCACATTCGTGCAATTTAAGAGTTGGTCCAACAACAATTACTGAACGTCCTGAATAGTCAACACGTTTTCCGAGAAGATTTTGACGGAAACGACCTTGTTTACCTTTAAGTGAATCAGAAAGAGATTTTAATGCTCTTTTTCCGTCACTACCTTCGGCAACTTGACGTTTTCCATTATCAAAAAGTGAATCAATCGCTTCTTGAAGCATTCTTTTTTCATTCTTAAGAATCACTTCAGGAGCTTTAATATCGAGCAACTTTTTGAGTCTATTATTTCTGATGATTACCCTTCTGTAAAGGTCATTTAAATCAGAAGTTGCAAATCTTCCACCTTCAAGAGGAACCAAAGGTCTTAGCTCAGGAGGAATAATTGGAATTACATCCAATACCATCCATTCAGGTTTACCTAAAGGAGAATCCTCATTAACGTTATCAAATAATCTTAAGATTTTGAGTCTTTTGAGAGCTTCAATTTTTCTTTGTTGAGAAGTTTCGGTATCCGCTTTGTGTCTTAAGTATTTTTGTAATTTTGGAATATCAAGATTTGCTAACAATTCTTTGATTGCAACTCCACCGATTCCAGCTTTGAACCTTTCTTCAGCAGGAATTTCTTGTCCGCCGAAAGATTCTGTGAGTTCGTAATATTCTTCTTCATTGAGTAATTCGCAAACTTCTCTACCACTTTTTCCCGGATTAATTACAATGTATCTTTCGTAGTAAATTACTTTTTCAAGATTCTTTACACTAATTCCGAGCATATAGCCGATTTTCGTTGGGAGAGAACGGAAATACCAAATGTGAACGACAGGAACAGCGAGTTCGATGAATCCCATTCTTTCTCGTCGAACACTTTTAGAAGTAACTTCGACTCCACATCTATCACAGATAATTCCTTTGTAACGAATTCTTTTGTACTTTCCACAAGCACATTCGTAATCTTTTACGGGACCAAAGATTTTTTCACAAAAAAGTCCATCTCTTTCTGGTTTGAAAGAACGGTAATTAATTGTTTCAGGCTTTGTAACTTCACCAAATCCCCAACTTCGGATTTTGTCAGGTGCAGCTAAGCCAACCGCTATCATTCTATAATCTTTTGGCATTGGGTTATTGCTATTTTTTGTCAAAAAAGCCAAGAGTAACCTCCAACTTTAAAATTTGATTCAGACATTTCTGTCTTATTTCAAGGTAACATCAAGTGCTAAACCTTGTAGCTCTTTGATGAGTACATTAAATGATTCAGGTGTTCCGCAATCAGGTGAATTATCACCTTTTACAATTGCTTCGTAAACTCTTGAACGACCATTTACATCGTCAGACTTAACAGTTAAAATTTCCTGTAAAGTATGAGAAGCTCCATAGGCTTCAAGAGCCCAAACTTCCATCTCACCGAATCTTTGACCTCCAAACTGAGCTTTTCCACCAAGTGGTTGCTGAGTAATTAAAGAGTAAGGTCCGATTGAACGAGCGTGCATTTTGTCGTCAACTAGATGAGCAAGTTTAAGAATATAAATCACTCCAACTGTAACTGCTTGCTCGAAAGGCATTCCTGTCCTTCCGTCATAAAGAATAGTTTTTCCAAAAGTGTTTAAACTTTTCTCATAAACAGCAGTTCGTGTGTGTTCAAGCACTTCACTCATTTTCGAAAGTTTTTCACGAACACCTTGAAGCTTCTTAGCAGTGATACCTTTAATCGCTAATAAATCAGATAATTTTTTCAAATCTGTATCAGGGTTTGCAACCAAGTTTGCTACCTCACGGTAACGCCCAAATGACATTTCGTCAACAGGAAGACCGATGTGGTTAGCAATTCTTTTGTTTATTTCACCATCTTCTGTTGCAATTGTGACAAGCTGGTCAATTGTTTCAGAATCTTCCAAGTTTCTATACACATACATTAACTCTTGCGGATTCTGAACTTGCATTGCTTCCATAAAATCTGGATGAATTCCAACATTGATTAATTTCTCTTGTAAAGATTTCCAATCGCCACTTAAAAATTCTTCTGGTTCAATTCCTCTTTGTTTTAATGCAGAAAGAAAGACTTGTTCTCTAACTTCATAGAGTTTTGCACCGTCAAAAACAGGAGTTGCGTATTTAACTCCTAAGATTTTTCCAGCCCAACCCAACATTGTTTCATAAATCTGTCCGATGTTCATCCTTGAAGGTACACCAAGTGGATTTAAAACAATATCAACAGGAGTTCCGTCAGCTAAGAAAGGCATATCTTCAATTGGAACGATTCTCGAAACAACACCCTTGTTACCGTGTCTTCCAGCCATTTTATCACCAACTTGTAATTTACGTTTTTGAGCAACGTAAACTTTTGCAAGTTGAACAATTTCAGGAGGAAGTTCGTCACCGACAACAATTTTGTATTTTGCCATTTCGAAATCTTCATCGATTTTACCGAGTTTATCTTCGTAGTTAGAGATAACTTTTTGAAGTTTTTCATTACCAGCAGTATCTACAAGCCACTCTTGATTCCATTCTACATTTTCAAAACTTACATTTGCAACCATTTTCTGAGTAATTTTCTCACCTTCGTGAGCGATGATTGTGTGAGTCTTTTTATCTAGAATAAAATTAGCTTTTTTGCCAACAAGAACTTCTTTAAGTGCAGCATCTCTTAAGGCTCTGATTTCTTGCCTTTTAGCTTCTGTTGATTTATCTAAATTCTCTAAATCAATTTTTTCTTTTTTCTTGGTAATCGGGTCTTTTCTTTTTCTTGTAAAAAGCCTTGTGTCAATTACAACACCTTTAAGACCAGAAGGAGCTCTTTTAGAAGCATCTTTAACATCACCAGCTTTATCACCAAAAATTGCTTTGAGAAGTTTTTCCTCAGGAGTTGGGTCAGTTTCACCTTTTGGAGTAACTTTACCAATCAAGATATCATCAGGTTTGACTTCCGCACCAACTCGAATGATTCCTCTTTCGTCAAGGTTTTTAGTTGCTTCCTCAGAAACGTTCGGAATTTCACAAGTAAATTCTTCTTCACCTCGTTTTGTGTCTCGAACTTCTAAATCGTATTCTTCAATATGAATACTTGTGTATATGTCTTCTTTTACAACTTTTTCAGAAATCACAATCGCATCTTCAAAGTTGTATCCATTCCAAGGCATAAAAGCAACAACCATATTTCTTCCAAGTGCTATTTCACCATCTTCTGTTGAATTCGCATCAGCAAGAACATCACCTTTTTTGATTTTATCACCAACTTTAACACTAACTCTATGATTACAACAAGTATCTTTGTTAGTTCTCATAAATTTTGTTAAAGAGTATTCAATTAACTCATTTTCACCGAATTTATAAAGGTGGTCATCTTTTTCGATTTTTCTTTTAATTGTAATTTTTTCTGCATCAACTTTTTCTACAACACCATCGTATTCAGAAAGAATCAAAACCCTTGAATCGTGAGCAACCTTTTCCTCCATTCCTGTTCCCACAATCGGAGAGTCAGGTCTGAGAAGCGGAACTCCTTGACGTTGCATATTTGATCCCATCAAAGCTCTGTTCGCATCATCGTGTTCCAAGAAAGGAATCATCGCAGCAGCAGCACTTACAATTTGCTGTGGTGCAACATCCATAAATTGAATTTGTTCAGGCGACATCACAGGAAAATCACCTTTGATTCTACACTTTACGTTTGGGTTTAGAAACTCACCAGCTTCAGAAATCGGTGCATTTGCTTGTGCAATAACGTATCTGTCCTCATCATCAGCAGAAAGATAAATAATTTCATCCGTTACTTTTCCGTCAACAACTTTACGATAAGGCGTTTCCAAGAACCCAAGATCGTTAATTTGTGCGTAAGTACACATTGAAGCAATCAAACCAATGTTTGGTCCCTCAGGAGTCTCAATCGGACAAAGTCTTCCGTAATGAGTATAGTGAACATCACGAACCTCAAAACCTGCTCTATCACGAGTTAAACCACCAGGTCCAAGTGCGGAAAGTCTTCTTTTATGAGTAAGTTCTGCTAAAGGATTTGTTTGGTCCATAAATTGAGAAAGTTGACTTGTACCAAAGAAAGTATTAATCACACTTGAAACTGTTCTTGCGTTAACAAGTTCAGTTGGGTTCAGCTCTGAACTCTCACGTAGATTCATTCTTTCTTTAATAGTTTTTGCCATTCTTGAAAGCCCAACACTAAATTGTGCTACAAGTTGCTCAGCAACAGTTCTGATTCTTCTGTTACCAAGATGGTCAATATCATCAGGTCCAGCTTTTCCATCACGCATTTCAACGATTTGCTTAATAACGTTGACAATGTCTTCAATCTCTAAGACGACTGATTCACTTTTTAAATTTAATCTTTTGTTTATTCTATAACGCCCAACCAAGCCTAAATCATAACGTTTCGGATTAAAGAATAATCTTTCGATTAATGCTTGAGCAGTATCAATATCCGGAGCTTCACTACCTCTAAGAATTCGATAAATTGCTAAAAGAGCATCTTCTTTTGTGAGAACTTCTTTATCATAAGTAATAGAATTACTAATAAGGTCAACGTGTCCGTGCCCTCGTCTTTTAACAAATTTTACTTTGCTAATACCTTTTGACTTGAGTGCTTCTGCCAATTCAGGAGTAAAAACTACACCTTTCTCAACAACAACTTCGCCAGTATCTTTATTAACAACATCAAATTCAATTTCTCTATCGTAGTAATGCTCAATTCTTTTTGCTTCCAAACCTACATCTTCTACTAACCCAAAAGCGTGCAAAATATCTTCGTTTGTGTCATAACCGATTGCTCTTAGAAGTGTAGAAACTGGGAATTTTTTTCTTCTGTCAATAACGACAAGTAAAACATCGTTAATGTTTGTAGTAAACTCTACCCAAGAACCTCTTGTAGGAATAATTCTCGCAGTATATAAAATTGTTCCATTTGGATGAACACTTTCGTCAAAAAACACACCTGGAGAACGTTGCAACTGACTTACAATTACTCTTTCACTTCCATTGATTATAAAAGTTCCTTTTGGAGTCATTCCAGGCAAGTTTCCAAGATAAACTTCTTGGTCGATAGCTTCGCTATATTCTTCGTTTGAATTTTCTCTTTTAGACAATCTAAGAATTGCTTTTAAAGGAACCGAGTAGGTAACACCACGTTCTTGACATTCCTTAACAGAGTATTTTGGTTTATCTAAACCATATTGTACGAAATCTAATCTAAAGTTATCCCTTGAATCTAAAACAGGGAAAATATTATTAAAAACCTCCTGAAGACCGACATTCTTTCGTCTTGAAACAGGAGTGCCCATTTGCAAAAATTCTCTAAAAGAATTAACTTGAATATCAAGCAAATTAGGCATTTCTATTTGTGATTTAATTTTCGAAAAGCTTTTGCGCGACATTGTACCTCGCTGATTTTCTAAAGGTTAGATTAATTTTGATAATCTTATAAACACGAAAAGTAGCCTTATAAAAAGGCTACTTTAAACTTGTTTCAGAAACATCTTTGACTAAAGGTGTTTCGAAAAATTTTTAAAAGAAAGGGATTTCTATGCAAGTTCGACAGATGCTCCAGCAGCTTCGAGCTTTCCTTTGATTTCCTCAGCTTCAGCTTTAGAGGCACCTTCTTTAACTACTCCACTTGGTGCTGACTCAACAAGCTCTTTTGCTTCTTTAAGCCCTAAACCAGTAATTCCTCTAACTTCTTTAATAACAGCTAATTTCTTATCGCCGAAACTTTTCAACACTACATTAAATTCTGTTTTTTCTTCTTCTTTAGCAGCATCGTCACCACCACCAGCAGCAACTCCAGCAACCATTACAGGTGCAGCAGCACTTACACCAAATTCTTCTTCCAAAGCCTTTACCAAACTAGCAAGTTCAACAACTGTTAAACCTTTGATAGATTCGATAATTTCTTGGCATTTTGGACTTAATTCAACATTTACTTCAGACATTTTTATTCTCCAAGTTTTATTAATTAATTTTCTTCTTTTTTATCTTTAATTGCATTTATGACACCAACAAGGTTTCTAAGCATTGCACTTAACACACCAACAGTGTTTGAAATTGGTGCATTCAATGAACCAACAACTTTTGTCATTAATTCTTCTTTTGAAAGTAATGCAAGAACTACATTAATTTTATCAGTTCCATAAACATCATTCTCAATTATACAGGCTTTAATTGAAGGGATATCATTGTGCTTTTTAGCAAACTTATCAATAATTTTTGCTGCTGACGAAGGGTCATCATAACTAAAAGCAAAACCAGTTGGTCCAGCTAAAAATTCTTCATAACCTTCTACATTGTTTTCTTTAAGAACTTTATTTGCAAAAGTGTTTTTGTAGATTTTATAAACTATGCCTGACTCTTTAAGAGTTTTCCTGAGTTCATTAGTATCCTGAACAGAAAGTCCTTTAAAATCAGCCAAGCAAACACCCTGAGCCTTTGAATAATTTTCCTGCAACTCATCGATTAAAATTGCTTTTTGGTCTCTATGCATTTCAATCTCCTAATTATTTAGCTGCAGCAATTGCAGAGTTAACATCTACTTTTATCCCCGCACCCATAGTTGATGACAGAGAAACAGATTTTACGTAAGCACCTTTGACCACAGAAGGTCTCGCTTTCAAGATACTTACAATAAATGATTTAACATTTTCAAAAAGTTCTTGCTCTCCGAAGGAAGCTTTTCCGACAGCAACGTGAAGAATTCCATAGCTATCGCAACGAAATTCAATTCTACCAGACTTCACTTCTTGAACAGCTTTAGCAACATCAAATGTTACAGTACCACTTTTCGGATTAGGCATAAGACCACGAGGACCTAAAGCCCTACCAAGTTTTCCAATTTGTCCCATTACATCAGGTGTTGCTATCATAACATCAAATTCAAACCAACCATCTTGAATTTTTTTGACATACTCATCAAGTCCAACGTAATCAGCTCCAGCTGCTGTTGCTTCATCAACCTTTTCGCCTTTTGCAATAACCAAAACTCGGACAGTTTTCCCAGTACCATTTGGTAAGGCAACTGTCCCACGAACGATTTGGTCTGCGTGCTTAGGGTCAACATTTAAATTCATTGAGATCTCAATAGACTCATCAAATTTAGCAGTAGCGACTTTTTTTACTAAACTAACGCCTTCTTCTAGAGAGTAGTGCACAGTACGGTCGACAAGTTTAAATATCTCCTGACGCCTTCTACTCAATTTTTTCATTCATTAACCTCTAAATTAAAAATTAGCCTTCGACAGTAATACCCATATTTCTTGCAGTTCCTTCAATGATAGACATAGCACTATCAATTGAGTTAACATACAAATCTGGCATTTTAATCTCAGCAATCTTTTTGATTTGTTCTTTGGTTACTTTACCAACTTTTTTTCTATTTGGCTCGCCAGAACCTTTAGCCACATTTGCTTCCTTCATAAGAAGGAATGAAGCTGGAGGAGTTTTGACGATAAAAGAAAAAGAGCGGTCAGCATAAACTGTAATTATTACAGGTGTTAAAACTCCCATTTGGTCAGCAGTTTTAGCATTAAAGGCTTTGATAAATTCCATACCATTTACGCCTCTTTGTCCTAAAGCAGGTCCAACAGGTGGTGCCATAGTAGCTTGTCCACCTTTAATCTGAAGTTTAATCATTCCTGTGACTTTTTTAGCCATTTTTGCTCCGAATACTCAAAAATGTTATTTTTCTAACTTTACTTGCAAGAAATCTAATTCTATCGGTGTTGGTCGTCCGAAGACACTCACCAATACTTTGACTTTATGTTTTTCTTCATTTATCTCTTCGACAGAACCAGTAAAATCATTAAAAGGCCCATCTACAACCTTAACGACATCACCAACTCTAAAAGAAACTTCAACAATCTTATCTTCTTTTGCTCCTTCAACTATACGTCCCATTATCGCTTCAACCTCAGAAGGTTTTAGCGGAATTGGTGCATTTTGAGGACCTACAAAATTTAAAATTCCAGGAGTGTTTAAAACAAGGTGCTTAGCTTTCTCATTTAATACCATTTGAATAATGATATAACCAGGATAAAGCATTTTTTCTTTATGCTTTTGCTTACCGCTCTTCATCTCTATGATCTTCTCGGTTGGAAGCATAACATTTGGAATCATATCTTTCATATCTTGATATTCGATTTCCTTGTCAAGGTAAGCTCTTACTTTATTCTCTTGTCCAGAATAAATTCTAAGTGCATACCACTTTGCATCATTTATTTCGTTTTCTACCAAAATATTATTAGCATCTTTATTTTAAATTAAAAACCCAAAATAATTTTAAAGAGTTTCCCAAACAATTGGTCTACCCCATAAACGTATGATGCAAGAATAATTGTGGTAATTCCAACAGCAATAGTTGACACTTTTAGATCTGGAACATTAGGCCAGTTAACCTTATTCTCCATTTCATATCTAACGTCTTTTAAAAAATCAGTCATTTTCACCTACATACGTTTAAATTTAACAACAAGCACGAGAGGAGGGACTCGAACCCCCGACACCCGGTTTTGGAGACCGGTGCTCTAGCCAACTGAGCTACACTCGTAATCAAAACTTATTTATTTAACGAGTTTCTTTATGAACCGTTCTTTTGTTACAAGGAGGACAGTATTTCTTATACTCAACTCTACCTGTGTGTAATCTTTTATTTTTTGTCATTGTGTAATTACGAGACTTACATTCGCCTGTAGTACACTCAAGAGTTATCATAACTCTTACATCTTTTTTAGCCACAGTTTTAAACCTCTGTGTTATTCGATAATTTTAGTAATTACACCAGAACCTACTGTTCTGCCACCTTCACGAATAGCGAAACGCAATCCGTCTTCCATAGCGATTGTAGTGATTAACTCTACATTCATCTCTATGTTATCACCAGGCATTACCATCTCTACACCCTCTGGTAATGTCAATACTCCAGTTACATCTGTTGTTCTAAAATAGAACTGAGGTCTGTAACCACTAAAGAATGGAGTATGACGTCCACCTTCTTCTTTTTTCAATACGTATACTTGTGATTCAAATTTTGTATGTGGAGTAATACTACCAGGCTTACAAATTACCATTCCACGAGTTATAGCTTCTTTATCAATACCACGTAATAACAATCCTACGTTATCACCTGCCATTCCCTCATCAAGCAACTTACGAAACATCTCTACACCTGTTACTGTAGTATCAAGTTTATCACCCATTCCGATAATCTCGACCTTTTCACCAACCTTAACTTGACCTCTTTCTATTCTACCCGTAGAAACTGTTCCACGACCACTAATTGAAAAGACATCTTCAACTGGCATCAAAAATGGTTTATCTAAAACACGCTCGGGAGTAGGGATATAGCTATCAACTGATGCCATCAACTCATCAATACAAGCTGTTGCATCTGCATTTGTTGGCTCATTCAAAGCGTTCAATGCACTACCTTGAATAATTGGAATATCATCTCCAGGAAAATCGTAATCACTTAACAATTCACGTAATTCCATTTCAACCAACTCTAACAACTCTGGGTCATCTACTTGGTCTACTTTATTCATAAAAACTACAATTCTTGGAACACCTACTTGGCGAGCCAATAAAATGTGCTCTCTTGTTTGTGGCATTGGACCATCTGTCGCTGCTACTACCAAAATAGCTCCATCCATTTGAGCTGCACCTGTTATCATATTCTTAATATAGTCAGCGTGACCTGGACAATCTACGTGAGCATAATGACGACTTTCTGTTTGATACTCTACGTGAGCTGTATTAATTGTTATACCTCTTTCACGCTCCTCTGGGGCATTGTCAATACTGTCGTAGTCTTGAAATGCTGCTAATCCCTGATTAGCCAAATGTTGAGTAATTGCCGCTGTTAATGTAGTCTTTCCATGGTCTACGTGACCAATTGTTCCTACATTCACGTGAGGCTTACTTCTGTCAAATTTTTCCTTAGACATTATCTACTCCAAAACAAAAATTTAAACTTAAAACTTATTCATTCATTTAAATTAAACAAGAGCCTACGATCGGATTTGAACCGATGACCTCATCCTTACCAAGGATGTGCTCTACCTACTGAGCTACGTAGACCCTAACTCTTTTCTTTTACGAAAAGACATAAAAAAAGCGAGAGACGAGACTCGAACTCGCGACATTCTGCTTGGAAGGCAGATGCTCTACCAACTGAGCTACTCTCGCAATTCAAAAAAATGGGTAGGGCTGGATTCGAACCAGCGTAACGCATCGCGTGACAGATTTACAGTCTGTTCCCATTAACCACTCGGGCACCTACCCAAAACTATAAAAAAGAAAAGCTGGCGATGGGACTCGAACCCGCAACCTGCTGATTACAAGTCAGCTGCTCTACCAATTGAGCTACGCCAGCAATCTTTATTTTTGAGCCACCAAATGTAAGAGACAAAAAACCCTATGTCAAAGAAAAAATTAGTTTTTTTAGTTTTTTTATGAAGTAGAAAATTAAGTCATTTTTACAATTTACCCAAATAGTTGAAAACTATAAAATTATAAAAAAATCTGACTTATTTTTTTATATCCCATTTTGTTCCATTCGGAGTATCTTGAATCAAAATATTTATTTTTTCTAATTCATCTCTCAAATAATCTGAAAGTTCCCAGTCTTTTTTAGCCCTAAGTTTTTTTCTAAGTTTAATGAGAATTTTCATTACTTCACCAAATTTGCCGCCCCCTTCTTCTTCCTTTTTTAAAATTACATCAAAAATTTTATCCGTTTTTTCAATGAATTTTATTTCACCAACAAGAATATTTTTTTCAGTTTCATTCAGATTTAATTTGCTAAGTAGAATATTCACTTCTTTAACGGCTTCAAAAACTATTGACATTCCTTTTGCGGTGTTGAAGTCATCATTCATTCCCTCTTTGAACTGCTCTATCCTTTGTGCGAAAACTTCATCTCCGCCCTCTAGGTTTCCGTTGAGTTTTTCGAGTCCTCTTTTGTATGTGGAAGTAATTCTTTCGACTGAACTTTGAGCTTCTTCGAGTCTTTCAAAACTATAAGCAATTGGACTTCGGTAATGCTTTTGAATCATCAACATCCTTACAGATTCACCTAAAAATTTCCCCAAGACTTCACGAGTTGTGAAAAAATTGCCGAGAGATTTTGACATTTTTTCATCATTTAGATTTAGCATTCCATTGTGCATCCAATAATTCACAAATTGTTTACCAAATGTGCATTCACTTTGGGCGATTTCATTTTCGTGATGAGGAAAGACCAAATCAGTTCCACCTCCGTGTATGTCAAAAGTTTCACCTAAATACTTTGTGGACATTGCTGAACATTCCAAATGCCAACCTGGACGACCTTTTCCCCAAGGACTTTCCCAAGCAGGTTCATTTGGTTTCGCAGATTTCCAAAGTGTAAAATCTAAATCATTTTTTTTACCCGAGCCTGTTGCCGTTCTTTCACTGGCTTGTAGCTCTTCTAAAATTTTACCTGAAAGTTTTCCGTATTCCTTGTTTTGGGGAATGTTAAAATAGACATCACCTTTTGATTCGTAAGCAAAACCTTTTTCAATTAAAGTCTCAACCATTTGAATCATTTCTTTGATGTGGTCAGTTGCTTTTGGGTAAACATCTGCTCTTTTTATTCTTAACTCGTCAATGTCTTTGAAAAACTCTGCTGTATATTTTTCAGCAACTTCTTCTGTCGAAATCTTTTCTTCGATTGCACGATTTATAATTTTGTCATCAATATCAGTTAAATTCATTACGTAAGTAACATCGTAACCGAGAAATTCAAGATATTTTCTGACAATGTCGTAAGTGATGAAAGGTCTTGCGTTTCCGATGTGAAAGAAATTGTAAACAGTTGGACCACAAACGTAAATTTTGGCTTTACCTTCTTCGACGGGAATGAATTCCTCTTTTTTCTTAGTTAGTGTGTTAAATATTTTTAACATTATTTTATCCTAAAAATTTTTATTTCAAAAGTTGTTTGCAAATTGCATACGAAACGGCACAAATTGTTTGAACGTCTTTAATTGCACCATCTTCGATTTTTTGCAGGATTTCTTTCGCAGAAAACCACTGCATCGAATTGACTTCGTTTGTATCAAAATTTTGATTGATTTTTGTAGGTGAATCGGCTTGCACAACTTCAAATTCTTGGTTTGTCGAACCTGATGAAGAATAGTAGTTTAAAAGATGTTTCCAATTTTTTGCTCCAAAGCCCGTTTCTTCCAAAAGTTCACGCTTTGCTTCAAGAATCGAATTTTCACTTTCCATTCTTCCTGCAGGCAATTCCCAACCACTAAAGTCAACAATGAACCGGTAATTTTGAATCAACAATGCTCGTTTTTCTGAATCTGTAAGTAAAACCACAACTGCCTTTTTTGGAAATTCCACAACGTGGTGTTCAGGAATTTCGCTTCCGTCAGGTAAGACGATGTGGTCTTGTCGCATCGAAATCCAGTCGCTTTTGTAAACATATTTTTTTTCTTTAATTTTCCATTTTTTATTTTGATTTCTCAAACTCTAACGATGCTAACTATTTTTTGTTATAAAAAATTAATTTGGTAATGAAACTGATTTTTGAAGGCTCAATTCCAAAATACTTTGAATTAAATCTTCAAAACTCATTCCTGTAGCCTTCGCGGCTTTCGGAACTAAACTTGTTGCTGTCATTCCGGGAAGTGTGTTCGCTTCAAGTAAAAAATGATTTCCGCTGTTGTCAAGCCTGTAATCAACTCTTCCGTAAACTTCGCAGTCAATCATTTTCATTAATTTCAACGAATCTACTTTAACTTTTTCTGTCAACTCTTTTGTCAACTGTGCAGGAACTTCGTAATCTGTTTTGCCTTTTGTATATTTTGATTCATAATCGTAAAATCCGCTGTGAGGTTTAATTTCCACAACAGGAAGTGCTTTTCCACCAAGAATTGCAACTGTAAGTTCACGACCTTCAATAAATTCTTCAACCAAAATCTTCTTAGAAAACTTTGCAGCTAATTTTACTGCTTCAGCAAATTCTTCCTCGTGTTTAACAATTGTTAAACCGATTGTTGACCCTCCGTCGTTTGGCTTAACAATTATTGGTAAACCTAAATCCGAAAAATCTTTAAAATTTACACTTTCGGCATCTTCGCTAAAGATTAACTTCCAATTTGCTGTTGGAACTCCGAGGTTTAGGGCAATTCTTTTTGTTAAATCTTTATCCATTGCAACTGCACTGCACAAAACCGAAGCTCCTGAAAATGGAATTCCGATTGTTGTCAAAAGCCCTTGAATTGTGCCGTTTTCACCTTCACCTCCGTGATAAGCCAAAAAAACAAAATCTGTTTCAGTAAGTTCTTCTGCAAGAATTTTTTGCCAAACTTGTTTCGGTTTGCCGTTAGTTTTGCTATCAACAAGAATTGCGTTGTAACCTAACTTTTTAAGTGCTTCTGCAATTTGTTTCCCTGTTTCCAAAGAAACTTCTCTTTCAGCAGAATCACCACCGTAAAGGACAGCTACTTTTTTGATTTTCATAAATCTTAACCAATAATTTGTATTCAAAATCGAAATTGGAATTTAAAGAAAATTTATTCAAAGAGTTAATTTTTACAGTGATAAATTTTTGTTGAAATTTATTTACCTAATTTTCATTTTTCTTTTAAGACAAAAGTTCGTAAAATTAGAAATTATATTTTAGCTCAAAAAACTAATTTTATACATATTGTAGGTGATAAAATGAAATTCCTTTTTGCAGTTCACAACCACCAACCTGTTGGTAATTTTGATTTCGTTTTTGAAGATTCTTATCAAAAATCTTACAAACCATTTTTAGATGTTCTTGAGAATTTCCCAAATATAAATTTTTCGATGCACTTTAGCGGTCCTTTAATTGATTGGTTGGAAAAACATCATTCAGATTATCTTGACAGAGTTGCAAAGTTAGTTGATGATGGAAGAGTAGAAATCATTTCTTCTGGTTACTACGAGCCTGTTTTAGCTTCGATTCCTGACGCTGATAAAATTGGGCAAATTCAAATGATGAATGAGTATATAAAATCTCGTTTCGGGCAAACTCCGCAAGGGCTTTGGCTCACTGAAAGAATTTGGGAGCCTTCTTCGGCAAAACCAATCGCCGAAGCAGGAATAAAATTCATCACTGTTGACGACTACCATTTTTCAACTTCGGGCAAAACTGGTAAAGACCTCAACGGATACTTTTTGACCGAAGAACAAGGTCAAGTTCTCGGAATTTTCCCGATTGCTCAGCAACTTCGTTACACAATTCCTTTTGAAGCACCAAAAGAAACAATCAAAATTTTGAAGAAAAATGCCGACAACGAAAATTCAGTAATGGTTATGGCTGACGACGGCGAAAAATTCGGTGTTTGGCCCCAAACTTACGAATTAGCTTTCGGCAAAGAGCAATGGGTTAAAAAGTTCTGCAAAGCTCTTGAGAAAAATCAAGATTGGTTAGAGACGATGAAATTTTCAGACTACTTTGACAACCACAAACCACTTGGCAGAATTTACCTTCAAACTTCTTCTTACTTTGAAATGAGCGAATGGACTTTGCCGACTGAACTTGGAAAAAAATATCACAAACACATTGAAAAATTGCAAAAAGAAGAGAAGTTTGAACAAATGAAGCCTTTCCTTAGAGGCGGATTTTGGAGAGATTTTCTGACAAAATACGACGAAGCAAATTGGATGCTCAAACGAACAAATTTTGTTGCAAAAAAACTTGAAAACGAGCCAATTGAATCCGAAGCAAGACAAGCAATTTGGAAAAGCCAATGCAACTGCGGTTACTGGCACGGAGTTTTCGGTGGACTTTACTTACCACACATCAGGCACGCAAATTACTCAAACATAATCGAAGCAGAAGTTAAAAATGGCTTCAAAAAAGGTTTGAATAGGGCTGACATTGACCACGACGGACTTCAAGAAGTTAGTTTCTCAAACGAAAAACTAAGAGCTTTTTTCACACCAATTGGCGGAGCAATTCGCGAGTTAGATGTTTTGGAAGCAAAGTTTAACATTGTAAACACACTTGCTCGATACTCGGAAAGTTACCACGAAAAGCTAAAACTTGTCGGTAAAAAGCCTTCTAAGAAAAACGCCTCGATTCACGACTTAGTTTTGGTAAAAGAAGAAGGTTTGGATAAACATTTGTTCCACGATTCTCACCAACGTTGGATGTTGCAAGACCACTTTTTTGCCAACAAAACAAAAATGACAAATGTTTACCAAAATAACTACAAAGAATTAGGAGATTTCATTAACGGTGAATTTAACATTCGAGGAAGATTTAATTCTGTGATTTTGGAAAGAGATGGAAATGTCAACGGGCTTCCTGTAAAACTCACTAAAACTGCAAATTTTAAAAGCAACTCGATTAACTTTACAATTGAAATTCAGAACAACAGTGATAAAACTTTAAAAACGACTTACGGAACTGAATTGAATTTCTCTTTACTTGGTGGAACTGCTCCAGATAGATTTTATAAATTCGACGGAGTTCAGCCGAAAGAGCATTTCCTAAACTCCAAAGGTAAAGTAAAAGCCACAGAAGTAAAACTCATTACTGAGTGGGAAAAAATGGAAAACACTCTAAACTTCAATGATAAAACAAATGTTTGGTACTACCCAATCGAAACAGTTTCAATGTCAGAAGCAGGTTTTGAAAGAGTTTACCAAAGTTCCGTTGTTTTACCTGTTTGGAAACTAAAGCTCAAGGCAGATGAATGCATAAAAATTGAGTTTTCATTAACTTCAACAGTGGAATCTGAATAAAATTAGCAATCTAATAACCCTAACCTTTCCTCAACCAAACTAAATAGTTTCGGAGGTACAAATGAAATTTTTTACTTTTTCAACTCTTGCTTTAGGCTTAGCCTTAAGTTTTTCAAATTGTGAAGCTGGAGTAAACCTAACCAAAGAACTCAGGAATGAGTTTCAAAGAGCCAAAACAACACTTTTAACAAAAGAAAAAGTGAAGTCGGTTTTAAAAATCCAAAAGTCTTTTACTGAATTCAAGAAAAACTCTAATTCAAAAAATAATTCTCAAATCTTTGGGAATGGTTCAAATGACCAAGTTCTTAATGGCGATGTAAACGCGACAGTCAACGACAACAACGGAAATCCTGTAACGGCAAACTGTGCGGTAAAATTAATTGATGTAAATTCGGGAAATGAACTCACAGGAAACGTAAATGCTATGGGACAAGTCAGTTTTGCAAGTATTCCAAATGCAATGTATCTTGCCAAAACAGAACTTCTTGGTAATCAAACTCTCGGCGACCTTTGGTGGAACGATGAAGTTTCTCCTGAAAATGCTTCTCAAGTTAACGTTACCAATGGCTCAACCGCGAATCTAACTTTCAATTTACCACAAGGGAATTCAATTTTAGGAAATGTTGTAGATTTTTCTTCTTCTCCGATTGCAAACGTTCCTGTTAATGTTGTAACTGACAATTTTGATTTCGTGAAAACAGTAACTACTGATGCAAATGGCGATTACGAGCTTTCTCATTTGCCTATTGGCGATTACTATGTTTTTTTTGAAGGAAGTGCTTTAGGTTTAGTTGACCTATGGAACGGAAATTCAACAACGCCTACTTTTACTGTTACAGTTGATGCTTCAGGAAACACAACTGGAATTGATGTAACCCTTTTCCAAGCAGGTTCAATTTCAGGAAATGTTACTGACTTAAATAGCGGAATAATTTCTCAAGGAGAAGTTGCAGTCGCTATTTTAGCAAATATTGAAGATGGTCCAATTGCCTTCACAATGCCTGATGCAAACGGAGATTACACTGTTGACGGTTTACCAGTTGATGATTACTTAGTTGCTTGTGTTGCAGCAGAAGACACTTTGTATTGGGTTTTACAATTTTATCCTAATGCAACTTTGGACTTAATTAATGCTCAAACTGTTTCAGTAACAGCAAACAACGACACACCAAACATTAATTTTTCAATGGAAAAAGGTGGAAAATTTTCGGGAACTGTTTTTGACGAGAACGGCAATAATCTTGATTTGAATGATGCGGAAATTACAATTTTTGACGAATCAGGTGATTTCGTTTGGGCTGACAATGAAATTGATTTTCAAAATGGAGATTATGTTTTTGAGTTCCCAATTCCAGTTGGAAATTATTTTATTGAATTAAAAGACTTAGAAGGATTTTACATTTCACAATTTTATTTCACGCAATTTGAAATTGAAGATGCAGACACTGTTAAAATTGAACTCGAAGCTGAAACTGACGGAGTTGATTTTAACCTTTCAGAAGGTGGCAGTTTTCACTTTACAGTTGAAAATCAAATCAGTGACACTTTAGGAATAGAAAACAACAAGTTGCTTTTTGGTGTTTTGATTGATGCAACAACTGACGAAGTAATTGAAGTTACAGCTGTTTCAGAAAATGGAAATTCTTTTGGAGGACTTTTTGTAGGAGACTACAAACTTCTGATTTTACCTGGTTCTTCCCCTGATTATCCAAATTCAGATAATTATTCAAGACAATTTCTTGGTGGTGGAACAACTTTGAATGACCCAAACACAACAACAATTAATTTAGTTGCAGGTTACGATTCTACTTTCGCTCCAATAATATTAAATCAAGAAACTGGTGGAATTTCAGGAAGCATTTTTGACGACGGAGGAAATCTTTTCACTAACGATTACACTGTTGCAGTTTACGATAACAACGGATTTATCTCAACGGCATATCTTGGAGACGATGATTTTGGAACTGTTGACGGAACTTATTCTGTAAGTGGACTTCCAAATGGCAACCATTTTGCAAGAACTGACATCGAAGAATGGGATGACAAATGGTTTGACGACGTTGACGCTACAACACCTTTGGACGACTTGCAATTTTTGACTCAACAAATTCCAACCGCTGCTTCAGCAATTCAAATCAATGGAGCCGTTGTT
>QQUF01000047.1 GCA_008501735.1 Calditrichota bacterium
ATAACTCAAAGAAATGTTCACTTTGTGGGAAGAGAGGTTATAAAATGACCTTTCTTCCTTCATTGGAGACAGAAGAATTAACTTTTGAATTTGCACACGAAAAGTGTCATAGGCAATATTTTAAAATGCTGAATTACAGCTTTAAAAATGACACGATTGAGAAACGCAAAAAGTTTCTTTTACAGAAACAACAAAAGAAGTGATTAAATTCAAAAGACTCTTAACTAAAGGAAATAAAATGAACCTCTTAACAATAATTTTAACACTGTTTTTCAGTAGTCTTGTTTTTGGAGGAATCCCAAGAACACACGAAGAATTACTCGAAGCAAAAAAATCATCAGAAAATATATTTTATGAGTTCCAATCTTCCAAAAGTCATACAAAATATCTTTACCTTGGGATAAAAGAAAGTTCAGGTGAAGCAACACTTTTCAAAAGTAGAGTAGATGAAAATCCATTGCTCGAATGGGAAATACTTTTAAAAGATGAAGTAAGTCCTTTTGATTTACCAGTTAAAGATATTTTTGTAAATGAAGATAATTCAAATGAAATCTTTGTTTGGACAGAAGAAGGAATTTTTGTGAGTGAAACTAAAGGTTCAAGATTTGAAAAAGATACTCGAATGGAGAATCCAAAAACGAAAGAAGAGTTTTTGGAAAGTGTAGCTCAAGTAAAGAATAACTCTTTTACACCTCCAACAAAATACACAAATCAAGTAAATGATTTACCTCCAATTGCAATTTTATATTGGGATACTATTTTTTGGGATTCTACTCAAGTTTTGTTGAACAACATTGTATCTCCACCAAGTACTTTTTCCTTTATGCACGGTCGAGTAGCTGTTGGAGATTCAGGCTTAGTTCACTTAGCTACAGTTAGAGAAGATAATTTACTAAGATATTATAGAAGCACAGATTATGGAGAAACTTTTGAACCAGAAGTTGTTTTACTTGATAGTATTGGAGGAGCTTACGAAATTTTTGCAACAGGTGATTATGTTTACATTTATTCAGTAAACTCAATAATAGCTATTGATGAGCAAATAAGGTTATTTGTAAGTTCTGATAAAGGTCAAAATTGGAGCTTAACAAGTTATCCTTTTAGCACTCACTCTGGTTTTGTAGCCGAAGTTGATACAGCTTATGAGTATCAAGAAACAGGAGCAGGAGGAAGCATTTGGCAAGCAAGAAGTTATGACGGTGGAAATAATTTTTCACCTTATTCTATGATTACTGATACAGTTTACGCCACCCTTCAAAGACCAACTGTTGCAGTTGGTGATAGTTCACTTATTTATATGAGAACAGGAGGAAAGGTAAGCACAACAGGAACTTATGTTTACCGTTCTACAGACTTTGGAAATACTTGGGAGTTACCTGTAAATATTAATCCTCCTGATGTTCAATCTGTTTCAAGCCCTGAATTGGTATATAATTCTGGCAATTATCATTCAATTCGAGGTGGAGTAGCTCTTTACGCAAGAAGTCTTAATGAAGGAGCAACTTTTGAGAACCCTTATGTTTTATGCCACCCAAACCAACTTTGTTATGCTGATTATGGATTACAAATAAGTGCTTATGAAGAAAATGTTTTTGTTCTTTGGGTGAATGATGTTGCTTATCCTGATAATAGAGCTTACCTGAAAATCTCAAGAGATAATGGTGATTCTTGGTCTAAGGAATTAATTTCAAATCAGTCAGAACCCAATTTCACCGTTATTCCTACAGAAATCTCAATAGCAAATGATGATAGCTTAGTTTACATAGTCTATCTTGACGGAGAAGAAATAGGTTCTGATTGGCACACACGTTTAAACTTCCGCAGAGGTTTTTACAAATTTCCTAAAAGTAATGTTTCTCCTGATTCAATCGAAATACTTTCAGGAGTTCTTCCAAGTCAAATTGATACTTCTTTCACAATTACAAATGATGGTAAAGGAAATGGAGTACTTTCTGTTTCTAAAATAGAACTGCCTTCTTTTGTTAATTTAATAAATCCTGCTGATTCTACTTTTATTCTAAAACCAGATTCTACAAAAAATGTTGGAGTTTCTTTTGATATTGCAAATATCCAAGATGACTCAATAAAAGTTTACACAAATGACAGATTCGGAGAAATAAAAACTATTTTCATTAAAACAGATATTGGGTCTGATTTAGAAGAAAAATCAAACGAAATCAATAGTTTCTCTCTTTCACAAAATTACCCGAATCCATTTAATCCAACAACAGTGATTAATTACGAATTGCAAATTAAGAATTACGAAAATGCAAAATTAACAATTTTTAATATACTTGGTGAGGAGGTGGTTTCTTGGCGATTAAACCAAAATTCTTCAAACTATGGAAAAGTAGTTTGGGACGGAACTGATAGGTTTGAGAAACCTGTTAGTTCGGGAGTTTACTTGTATCGTTTACAAGTAGGTAATGAAAGTTTAACTAAAAAAATGTTACTACTTAGATAGTAAAAAGAGACCTGACAAGTTTTTAAAACCTGTCAGGTCTAAAAAAAAGCTGATGAAGAATAGATTTGACGGTCAGTCTTCATCAACACATTAATTAATCCGATTTCTTAGGCTTTTTTTGAGTTCTAAGAAATCAAAATTAAAAACTTAAGAAGTAAGGACAAAAAAAGATGTGTTACAAGAACATTTTTCTTTTGGCAACAACTGGTCTCCTGATTTCAAATATTGCTATGGGTGAGAAGATTTATGATAATCAGTTTAGAGACTTTACTGGAAACTTGAGAGAAGCTCGTACAATTAAAGCAATGGATTTTTCAGATAGTAAAATCTACATAATTAATTCACAAGCAAGTTTTAACGGAACAGATTTTGATGAATCTCACCAAGAAACACTTTTTGAATTAGATAAAAATGCTACAAATCCTGCAAGTGATTTGTGGAGTGCAAACTCAGTTACATACCTTTCAAAATCTTCAAAATCGAAAGTGAACTCTATTTCTGCCACAACGGTTCAAAGTAATGAAATAATTATTGTGGGAACAACTGATGATGAAATAAGGCAATTTGATGGAACAGATTGGCTTGATGCTAATGCTTCGGAAGAAAACCTTCCAAATACATTTTCAGCAAATGTGTTGACTAAATACACTAAAACCTCTCTTCCTTACTCACTTCTTGGAGTTTCTGGAACTGAAGATGATACGAATAACAAACCAAAAGGTACACTTTATGAGTTAGAGATGAATTCACTTTCTCAAGAAGCTTGGGATCCGAAGTATATGTTAACAACATATGAATTCAATCTTCCAGTAGTAGATATTATTGTTTCAGAGCATAATTCAAATCTGATTTATGTAGCAGTAAATACAGGATTGAGCGATGTTCAAATAACAGGTAATACAATGATAGACTTCTATGACAGTGCTCAAGTTACAGCTTTAGGAATGAGTACAACAGACCGCGTAAACGGAATTTGGTGGTCAAGAGACGGTGGTAGTAGTTTTGAGAAAATGAATCTTTCTTATAATGAACAATTCAATCTCACAGGACTTGGTTATGTTGAATTGCCTTCTTCTGAAGAAGTAATTGTGGGTATTTACAATACTCCTAATTCAAGCCCAATTGACCCAAGAAACCCTTATCGATGTAGTGATAATGGTTTGTTATTACAACGAATTGAAGAAAATGGAATTTTCTCAGCTTTAGATGGTTCGACAACAAAGGTAGATATGAATGATGGCTCACCTACATCTACCAGTTTTATTAATGACCTTGAAATTTTACAACATTTTGATGGAAATGTAGGTGATGTAAAAATGATTGTTGCAGACTATGGTAATGGTTTATTTGATCTAATGCATACACATTCATTATTGGCAAACAGTGGAAATGCCCCTGCACAACCAACAAGTATTTCACACAATCGTAATTTGAGAGAGAATCCTGAATTTGGTGCTTATGTTATAAAAAGAGATAATGTAGGTGTTGGCGATGAAAGAATTTATCTTGGTGGATATGCATCATTTAATAAACTTAATGATCCAGATGGTACAAATAAAGAATGGACATCTTATACTGGTGGTTTATATGAGCCCACTGATGAAGTAATCCACGTAAGTGTAATTTACAATTCTGATGCTTTTCCTCCATATTCAGCACTTGCAGGAGTTGAATCACGCGGAATTGCAGTAACAAAAAGAGGTGTTTTTATCAATGTTCACCCAAGTGAATCTTTAGCTGACCAAGATTGGAGATTATACTTTTCACCTGGAGGAGAAATTGTAACGGCTCATACAGATAGATTTAGTGGTATTGAATGGCTAACCCTAACCCCTTCAACAACTGATGAATTCAAGGGGGATGGACTAGCACTTGCTTGTTTTCACGAAGAATTTACAGATACTCAGAGTGGAGCGAAAAGATACACTATCTATAGTATTGCACAGCAGTATCCTACTATAGCAGACCCTAGTAATTCTATTATGGGTGAATCTACACCAGACATTACACGCACAAATTACTTTGACAAGAAAAGACCTGTTAATGATATTATTGTAAAACCTTATAACAATAATATCATTGTCGCAGGAATAGGTGCTTGCCCAAGTGGAAGTTGCGATGACGATTTAAGGTTTATTATTGCAGGTCCTCCAGATAACTTGGAAGGAATAAGTAAATACCAAAGCGAAAGTTACTCTACTTTTAACACTAATGTTTTGTCTCCTTCTTCAACTGAAGGTAACATAAAAAAAATTGCAATGTGGTTAGAGCCATTTTCACTTCCATTTGACGAAGATGATTTCTTTTCAGATGGAAAGCACGGAATTTTTGGTATTGCTGAGAACGGAGATATTTTTGAGATACTGCTTGATATAGGTTCTAAACTTATTTATAAAAAGACAAGTACTCAAATGTTAGGCAGTTCTCCAACACTTAACGACATCACTTTAGCAACGCCAGGCTACTTTATAGGAATAACTCCTTATACAGTAAGTTTGCTAATAAGTACAGATGCAGGAATCTTCATCAGTGATAGATTATCTAACAGTATTTTAAACAACAGCACAACCTTTACTAACATCACTTCTTCAAACAACCCACTAAACGGAGAATTTACAAACTATCTTGATTTCTCAAATCGCCCTTTAGCATCTATTACAGAAGAAGAAGTTATGTGTATTGTAGATAATGGAGATGGAACTAGAGGAGTGATATATACGAATAATCTTGTTGAATATGATACTCAAGGGCAAGTTATTACTCCTGTAGCACGTGAAAATATTGATTGGATTGAAGTATCTGAAGACAATATTTTTGAAGCATCAAATAAGAAATTTAACTGTCTCTGGATTTCAGAAGACGTAACACCACCACTTATAGGATTAATCGATAAAGAATATGATGGTGATAATGCTTTTCTTGTCGGAGATTATGAACAAAGAGTTTTTGCAGGATTAATTGCTACAGATTCAAACGATGAACTTGTGTATAAAACTAATAATGTTTTTAACGTTAGATTTGATATAACAAATGTTGCTGAAGTTATTCTTGCTTCAACAGGTATGTTTTTTAGAGGCGTTCATTGGTTTGATATTGGCGAAATTGCAACAGTAAAATTAGATTTTTCTGGTGCAAGGACTTATTTTTTTTCAAGGAATAAATATACATTTACCTTATCAGCTACAGATTTATTTTCACATAATTCACTATTCTCGTCAACTCGTCAGAATGCTCCACCAAGAACTGGTGATTCTGATACTGGTGATGATTGGGGAGGAATAGTATTATGGTATGACGAGACAAAATCAACTCCTTTCTCTAGTGGGATAGAGGTTATATTTACAGGCTCAAATCAAATGTATAACTGTGAATATGGTTTAACCTATCGATCATTAGTTGGTATATCACCTGCTGTTCCTGCTAGCTTTAATTATAACCCTACAGAAATTGATTTAAACGGAATAGAATTTTCTAACAATATGCTAGGTGCTGTTAAACTAGAAGAAAGGTATGAGATAGTTGATGCAGGTAAATTCAAAGTTAGGAATTGCACTTTTAATGGTTGGGACGACCCTTCTGCTTCAACTAGTAGAAATGAAATTTATCTTAAAGGTATAAATTTTGGATACACTCCATCAGGAACACCACAAAACTTAATCGAAAATAACGATTTTAATGCTGAAAATGAGTATGGAATCAAATTTGAAGATGGAACTTCCGATTTTGTCATAACTGGAAATGAGTTTTATGATAACACAGTGAGTGCAATTGACATTGAGGAAGCCAATTACCCAATTGAAATTTCATCAAATAAAATTGAAGGCACATTATCAAGTGGTTACACTGTTCACGGTATTAATTTGAAAGATAATGACGCTACTATAACTATTTCAAACCACAAGGACTCAAATGGCTTTTTGAATACACAGTATGGGGTTCGAATAGAAAGAGGAAGCAGTGTTTTAATTGATGATAATTACTTTGGAGCTTCAAATGAAAACTCTATTGCAGCAATTTACATTTACAATGCTCAAGAAGCATTTACAGATGCGAATATTGAAATAACGAGAAATGACATTTACAGTTATTCAACAGCTATTAAGTGTTATGGCGTTGCAAATCATTTATTAAAAGTTGGAAATTCAGCAGACTGGACTAAAGCCAATGAATTTTATGAAAATCTCTATGGTTTTCATTTTGAACGTAATTTCTCGTCTTTTACTTCACTAATAAAAAGAAATACTTCAGCAACTCAATTAGAATGTATCATTTATAGAGGTGAATTAGATGCTTCTCTTGTGGATGCTTCTGAGGGTCAAAATTCATTTGATCCATTAAATAACACAACTCCTCCTGCTATTGGTTGGAGTAAGGCTAAAAGAGTTGAAAATTATTCAGCAAGCACAACTTATCCATCTGTTTTGGCTTCAGTAAATTATTGGGGAATCCCTGAATGTGACCCTCCGAGTTCGCCGACCTGTAATTTTACAACAGACCAGTTTATTGGAAATGTAGATTATTCTTCTCCTTTATGGAGCAAGCCTACCTCATTACCAAAAGAAATTGCAAGTGAGAGCGAAAATGTTATTCCTAATGTTTTTAAACTAAAACAAAACTATCCGAACCCATTTAATCCAACTACAACTATTGAGTATTGGATTCCTGAAATGGAAAATCATTTAGTATCCCTCAAAATTTTTAATCTTTTGGGACAAGAGGTTAAGACACTTGTAAACGAGACACAAATGTCGGGTATTTATTCGGTAGATTGGAATGGAACTAATAACTTTGGCAAGAAAGTTTCTTCAGGTATTTATTTTTACAAAATAAATGCTGGAAGTTATTCAGAAGTAAAAAAACTTTTACTACTTAAATAGGGAATTAAAACAATGAAGATTATTCAAAATTTTCTCATAGGGATTTTTCTTCTAGTATTTTCGAACAATGTATATTGTGCTGAAAGTAATATAGTTGTGCAAAATATGACTACTACCCAAGATTCAATTTATGGAACAATTTATTCTGGTAATTTCAATTTACCTACTGAAATTGATTCTTTGACAGATATTATTTTTGCAGAAATCTGCTTTAATGCAGATATAGTTCTTCCTGATTCAAATACAACAATTCAAACAGGTTTTTTTGCTTTGAATCTAGATGGAAGTGCTAACATAAACTATGTCTCTTCAAACATCTACTCATTAAAGAAAAATGGTGTTGTTAATTTTGACATAACAGAATTTGTTGATTTGTGGAAAAATGGTGATATTCTAAATAATGGTTTTTTAGTTAGAAAGAAACATTCAGATTCTAACTTGTTAAATACATCATTTGTAAATTTTCCATCAGGAAACATTGCTAAAATACGAATTATTTATTCAGAATAGTTTAATTTTCACAAGCAAAATGTTCACTTTTTAGGTGGACATTTTGCTTTTACTTGAACTTTTAAAGAACAAAACAGGAGAGTTAGTAATGGCTTTACAAAATCAATTTATCAAATTTGAAGAAAAAATTAGATTAACTTGGAATGATTCCAAACTCAAAAAAATTCGTGAAAAAGACGAAAGTATCCGTTCAGATATTAGAACCTCTTTTAAAGAAGAAGGTTATTCTGTTAAAGAGTTTTTTCAACAAGGGTCATATGCGACTAAAACAACCATAGCACCTCTTGATGAGGATTATGATATTGATGTGGGGGTTGTGATTGATAGTGAAAATGCTCCAAAAGACCCAACCGAACCCAAAAAGAAGATTAAGAAAGTTTTTGAAAATAGAAATCTCAAAGACCCTAAAATTAAAATACCTTGCGTAACAGCTCAATATTTTAAGAAAGGTGAAAAACATTTTCACTTAGACTATCCGGTCTATAAAAAAGTTAATGATGAGTATTTTCTTGCAATAGGAAAAGAACACTCACAAGAAGAACAAAAATTATGGGAGAAGTCAGACCCTAAAGGCTTATTGGAATGGGTAAAATCACCAAAAAAGTTTAAATCACAAGAAGAACAAGCACAATATAAAAGACTTATCAAATACTTGAAAAGATGGCGTGATTTTAGCTTTTCTGAAGGAGATAGAAAAAAGGTTTATTCAATAGGATTGACTGTGATGGTTGGGGAATCATTTTGTAAAAGTATCTCGTCTGATGGAGATATATCTGATATTAAAAGTTTAAAAAAGACAGTAAATACAATTCTGAGTGAATATTTTACATTTACCGGAAATGACTCTCAAGGTAATGCTCAATATGAAATTAAAGTAAATTTACCTAAAAGACCTTTTAATGATATTTTTGTTAAACATGGGAAAACAGTTGGCACAACTATTCAAAGAAAATTAGAACAATTAAAAAGAAATCTTGATTTAGTTATAGGTGAGCCAAATTTAAAGAAACAATGTGAAATTTTGTCAAACAATGTTTTCGGAGATGATTTTCCTATTCCTGAAGACGATAAAAAGATGAAGAAATTTAAAGAATCCGGTTATGTTTCTTCTCCACAAGGTGCTTAATGCTTGAAAAAATCAAAACGTTTTTAGAAAAAAACGGACATTCTGCTGAAATAATAGATTCAAGAATCATTACTACACATAAGTTCAATGAATTTGTTATTCGCATAGCAGGAAAATTTTTTTTAGAAGGTAAACTTTGGTTTTCTTTGCCTGAGCTGTATTTGCTTGAAAGAGGCAAGTATGGCTCTTTGGCACATGTCAGTTGGGATGAAAAAGATGAAGGGTTAATTTGTGGTGGAGTGTCTGAGAATAGACATATTGATTATGAGCAACTAGATGAAGTTTATCTACTGGCTTTAAATAAAGCTATTGAAACAATTAAATCTCTTCTAATAGATAAAGATAAAAATGAGAAGGAAATATTAGAGGAATTTTCTGCTCATTGGAATTTTTCAGTAAGTAGCAAAACTAAGAATAAAGTCATTAGTTTTTTGGAACCATCAAATGAAATTCTTGAATTAACCTCTTATGTTTCCAATGACGATAAGTTTAAAGATTCGGTTATTTTTTATAGAACTGATGAAAAAAATCTAAACCCAAACTACTCTTTCTTTAAAAGATTGAAAAGTAAAAATAGAGGAAATAGAGATAGAAGTTTGTATTTACCAATTGAACAACCTGTTTTACCACCAGCACCAAATGAATCAATTTTGCAATGGTGGTTTAGATTGGTTGAAAACCTTCCGACAACTATTCGAGAAGATTTAGAAAATCAAATTTTAAAAAAAACAAATAAAGTTTTTTGGATACTTTCTTCTGTTCATTTGGGACAAAATAAGCATAGTTGGTTTTGTCTCAAGTTTGAAAGAAAGAACAAATCTTATCTACCTTTGAGCGTTAATTGTAAAACAGAAGGTTGGAATGCTTTTGCATATAATGTAATTATTCATAACAAAGAATATATAAAACCAAGAGGAGGAGCAGAAAAAGGATTAGATGATATAACAGTTGCAATTATTGGTTGTGGTTCTGTCGGAGGAGAGATTGCAAAGCAATTAGCAAGTGCAGGAATTGGAAAACTAATGTTGATTGATCATGACTCTTTAAATGTTGAAAATATTTATCGTCATACTCTATCATCTCAATACATTGGTTATGATAAGGTAAAATCACTATCACATTTTCTAAAAACCAATTACCCATACTTAAAAGTAGAGTATTTATTTTCTTTCTTAAAGATATTCCTAGAAAAGGATTATTTAAATTCAGTTGACGGTGTCATCGTTGCAACTGGCAACCCTACAGAAGAACGATTTTTTAACAATGAGTTAATTAAAAGAGATAAACGCCCTTGGGTAGTATATACTTGGGTTGAAGGTCACGGTATTGGTGGACATGCAATTTATGTTCATCCAACGGGTGAAGGATGTTTGAGTTGTTTATATAGAGATATGTATGGAAATAAATCTCTCAACTCCATTCAAAACTTTTTAGACTCTGAGCAAGATATTGCAATAAATATTGCAGGGTGCGGAACTCATTTTTTACCATATTCTTTTATAGATGCTATTCAGTCAGCAACTTTAGCAACAAGGCTTACATTAGAAGCATTAAACAATCAACTAAGCAAAAGTAGCCGTATTTCTTGGAAAGGCGTAGTTCCTCCGGATTTTAAATTAAAAACAACTTACAGATATAAAAATTTTAAAAAATCATTAGAAATTGAATCATTATTTTGGGAAGGTTGCGATGTCTGTAATTTTTAAGAAAAGGAAGAAAATAAAAGCTATTCAACTAAAAGTTTCACCGAATGTTAAGCTAGTATTCGATAGAAATAAGCAAATAGGAGAAAACACCTTAGAAGCTTGTGGTATTTTGATTGGAAGACATTCTGAAGATGGAAAAGAAATTAGAGTCGAATTAGCAACACCTCCTTCCAAATTCGATGTTAGAAAGAGGTTTAGTTTTAAAATTCATTCTAAACATCATCAGAAAATATTGAGTGATAAATTTATTACCTCTCAAAATGAGTTAGTCTTTCTTGGAACTTGGCATAGTCACCCAGAACCAAAGCCAACACCTTCTGAGTGTGATATAAAAGATTGGAAAAAGCAATTTAAAAAGAACAAACATTTATTCGATTATATGATTTTTGCTATTGTTGGTCAAAAGCAAATAAGATATTGGTTGGTCAAAAATGGTAATTATTCAAGGATAAAGAAAAAGTGTGTTTGTTATGAATAAAATCAATCTTTTAAATTTTCTTGTCTCACTGTTTGATAGGTGGCTTGAATGCAATCGAATTAATCCGATGTTCAAGGTAGGGTTTCGTTTAATTGCAATTGGAATAAGTTTAATATGTGGTAGTGGAATCACCAAATTCTATTTTAATGATTTTATAGTTAATAAAATTTCTCGAACTGTTTTTATAGAGTTGTCGTCTGAGCCTAGCCAACTCCTATTGTTTTTAGGTTTAGGGTTTATTTTTATTGGTTTAGGATTTTGTTTATGGGGAATTAAATCAATTAATCAAAATATGAACAAAAAGTGCTTTTATTATCTAATTGGTTTACCTAATCAATCAAATAATTTTCCATTAGAGGCTCTTCCTAAAATTGCAAGATGGTTCCCACCGAAAAAAGTTCCTTTATCAATAAACACAGAAAATATTGTTGAAATGAAAAAAAAGTTACTATTTCATTTGGAAATTATATCAAATAGAATCGAACAACCTGAAAAGGATGAAATTTACTTTGGTGGATTAGCAAGAGTTCCATACTTATTTTTTATTGGTTATGGATTTAGGAATGCTCATAGTTCAATCACTTTGCTTGATCATAGTCACAAAACCACAAAATGGTTTACCTTAGAAGATATTGACACAATTGGTTTAGACTTGAAGCCAATTGATAGGTCAGTCAAGCCAAATATGAATGGAGATATTGGAGTGGCAATTGAGTTCACTTGTAAAATACCTAAAAATGATTTTCCTGAATCTTTAAAAGAGCATGTAATTAGAATTAAATTGAATAACGATGTAACACATAACCAAATCAAAAGTCGAATTGCTCTTGAGCGAATTGTTGATTCCATCTCTCAATTGTTGATTAGGTTAAACAAAAACTCTAAGACAATACATTTATTTATATCAGCACAATCTACTTTTACCTTTTCTTTAGGAAGAAGATACCAAGATGGGATGATGGGAGAGATACAAGTATATAATTATGATGCAAAAAAGAAAAAATATGTTTGGGCATTTAAATTGGATGGGGATGAAATAAAATTAGTAGAAAATTGCTAAACACCCTGTGTTTTAAAACGACCGTTTAAAAACAAAAGAAAGTGTAACGACAATGCCTTTTTAATAAGTGTTTTTAAGGTATCTTTTTCATACCCCTTAAACAACATACCGAAATAATTATTTACACTCCTAGTAAATTTGGGCTTTAGATCTTGGTTGAGTAGAACCAATGCATTTATTTCTACTCTTTTGACCATTTCATATTTAAAGCCCATTTCGTATGTTCTCCAATATGATATAACTTTTTCCTTTGTCTATTATCATGACCCAAGTTCTTAATCAATTCATCATCAGCCCATTTGTAATTATCAGTGTCACCTTTTTTTAATAACGTTTCTAATTCTCGCTCTTGTTCTCTTGTAGGAATTAAATCTAAAATATCATATTGAAGGATTTCAAAACAATTCCATCCTTGAGTCGTTTTTATCGGAGTTGTTACAGTTCCCACATAATTATAAATTACGTATGGAAAATTTTTAGAGCCTAAAATCTTTGATTGTCCACCTACTAGCTCCTCATAAAATTCTCGCCAATGAGAAACCTCTCTATCTTTTTTAGTATTGAACCAATCAATAAATTTTATGGCATTCTTAGCAGGAATAAAAATTGCGAAATCATCTTTAGTTAACCCTGAATTTGGCAATTTTAAATCGTCCATTGCATCAAATTTTTCCTTTAACATACTTTGTGTACCTGGGAGCCTTTTATATTTTCCTCCAACAAGTTGGAAATGACCAAAATTTGAATTTTTAACTAATAAATACTTATCATTAACCTTTATTCGATATAAATACGACATTGAAAAGCGAATATTTTCATCCTTTAATGCCAAATACTTACAATGAAAAAGTAGTATAATTCTTTTCCGATTTTCAACACCTTCAAAAATTAGAAAATATATTGTACTAATACCTAAAATAATTCCTGCTCCCATTAGTTCATTTTTCAATCCAGGATCTAGAAAATGACCAACTAGGATTAAAAGTATTCCTAAACCAAATTGAATTAAATACTTCATTTAATTTTTGGACTTGGTTTTATGGAAGAAATAGTTTCTACAAGAATTTCATAAGTTAAAGATTTATCTGGAAAAGCCTTTGCTACCGCTTCTGGTAGGATTTTAAGCCTTATATCAGAAAATGAATGCCCTAAATTCGAATTTTTCTCTGGGCTTGTTAAATCAGCTAAATTATCAAGTTGTTCCTCAGAAAATTCAATTCCTTTAAGGCTTTGTGAGAAAAGCTCTTTTCGCTCTTTTTTATTCGGTCTTTCAAACTCTAAAACAATAGAAGCTCTTCTTATTATTGCTTCGTCAATAAAATGTAGCCTATTTGTTGACATAAAAACGACAGCACGTCCATGTAATTCTCTAATCTCATCAATTTTCTGAATTAATGTATTTACAGAGGCTTTTTCTTCTTGGTGCATTTGCATTGTTGAACGAGTTGTTGCAATTGCATCTGCTTCATCAATAAATAAAAAGGCAATCCTTCTTTTACCTGCCTGTATTTTTAATTCGGCAAAGGCATCATTGACAAGATTTCCCATTTGTCCATGCAACCCTTCTCCTCTTACTCTTGTACTCAATTTTAAAAAGAAACCTTCTTTTTTGAGTTCTCTTGTCATTTTATCTGCAATTGACTCAGCAGAAACAGTTTTACCTGTTCCTGCATCACCAGCAAGAATAATTAAAGGGTATTTATCTTTTAACTGATTAATTATTGGGAGTTTAGTTTGATGAAACTTCTTACTCCACTCATTCAGACCATCTTGATCAAGTAGTAATTTTAAGTTTGTATAAATACGACTAAACTTACTTTCAAAACCAATTAAACTTTTTGTTCTTTCTTGAATTTCAGAATTTGGTAATTCTAAAGTATTGTCAAATATTGTTGCCATTAGTTGTAACCCACTTTTTGTAATTCGTATCCATTACTAGCATACAATTGTTTATTATTTCTTTGTAGATGTGGAAATGTGTTATCAATCGAAGTCTTTACCCAACCAATTTTAAATCCATTCTCATTCTGAAATTTCTGCTTTTCGGTATGTGATAAACCATACCATTCTTGCGAATATGAAAGAATCACCCTTAGATGAGTATTTGGAATATCTTCCCAATCATTATTTTTCCCTGGTCTATCACTTGCAGATGACGTTCCATTTGAATTAACTTTAAATTTAGAAGCTTTGATTACTTCATTACTGGCATCATCAATTAAAGCAATGTCAACTGATTCTAAATATTCATTTTCAGCTAATTCAATTATATCATGAAATATATCATCTACATATTTCATAGTCCATTTATCAGTTATGCGTGCAATCATTCTAACATCCGCTTCAAAATTTTCAAATGTTTTTCTAATATCAATAACTGTATAAGTTTTTGTTTGCGTATTTGTATTGTACATTTTTATTTAACTCCAAAAGTTGGTCCAAATACTCTTTTCCACTCTTCTATTGTATCACCTTCATTGTTCCTTGCTTGGGCAAAATTCAACGAATCAAAAGCATCTTCTGCCTCTTCAATTACTTCCTTCCACTTAGCCAAATTTAGCTTTTTAGCCACATTGTTCTCATTATTCGTATTGTCAGCAATAAAAATCGGTGTATCAAATTCAGGAACTTTATTTATAGCATTTTTAAACGAAATTACTGGAAAATTAGGTTTACTTAAGAATTGAAAGAATCTAATCACAGCCTCTTCGATATTATCTTCTACACCACATTCAATGTCTAAATAAGCAACTATCAGCTCTATTGAGAAAGAAGACAGTCCAGATTCGTTTTTAGTCTGATTAATTTCTTTGTAATTCTTCCACCATTTTAGCATTCTGACAATAGATGTATATGAAGAGTTACTTTTTCTTAGTCCTAAAGCAAAGTCTAATTGTCTTGAAACACTTGTAATGTATTTTCCACCTCCACCTCTTTCTGGTTGCCAGACATAATCCCCAAGTTTATTTATTGGAACAACAGGAACAATATCAACCTCTAACCCTGTTCCCGAAAATTTTATTTTTATTGATTTATTGCCTTCCTTATCAACATCTTTTTTAATGTCCTTTTGCGGATAAATCTCCTCTAAATATTCTACAATAAAATCATGTACTTTTTTAAGATCGTTTTGAACATCCTCATCTCCTTCAATAAATAAGACCAAATCTATATCTATTGGATTATCTCCAGTAGGTCTTAAGATGGTATGTTTTTTCCAAGAGCCAGCCAATAAATATTTTGTTACTTTCAGCCCTGTTCTATCATCATCTTTAATTTTATTTTCTAATCTTTGCTTGAGATTAGAAATTTGGTCTCTGTACACCTGCATATTATCAGGTCTTAACTTGATTTTTTTTACAAAAAATTGTAATTGGGAATTATCTAACTTCATAAGTTCCTCTATAAATTAAAAATTAAATTATCAGTCTCTCCTCTGCAAATTAGATGCCATTTCTTTAATCAGACATTTTGTCATAGTATCTTCATGTTTTACAAAAATAAATTTTATGCTTTGATTTATTTAAATACTTTATCTTTCACTATTGAAATTTTTCTGTGAGACTTATTTTAAAAAATCAAAACTTAATTAAAGTATGCCATTTAGAATCTTAAGAAATCAGGTTATGTCATTTTATCACTTGATTTCTTAAATAAGAATAAAGGTGTCGAAACAATTTATTTCGTATTTTCCTTACTATTCAGAATCTAACAATTCCTTAAATGAGAACTCATAATTCCTTCGTAAGTCATTTCAGGAACTAAAGCAGGAAGAGTTTTTTTGATTGAAGAGCTTCCATAAAATTTCGGGTGGTAAATTCCACCCTTGATAATTTTCTCAAAATCCACCAAACGAGAAATGAAATTGATTTTTGAGGTTTTGTAAAAGAGAGAGCTTTCCAAATCATTGGTAGCATTGATAAATGTTGCTACCGAATAATCAGGATTTGTAAAATTCATTACATCATTTAGAAATTCATTTACTCCAACTTGGGAATCCATTTCCTGAACCACTAAAACATCAGGCTAAATATTTTCAATGACTTTCTGAAACTTAAGATTTCTCAATGAGGAATTGTTTCTAGGATAACTTAACAAATTGTAAGTCGCTACTCTGATTGTATCAACAATTGTTTGTTGAGAGTAAGCAATATTGCAAGACAACAAAGAAATCAATGTGAAAAAGAGAATCATAATTTTCCAAAATTAAGAGATTTATGTTTTCAATATTAAGAAACTAATTTAGGAAACATAAATCTCTAACAAAACATGTTAGGCTTGTTATAATTTTATTCACTTCTCTTTAATTTTTTATGAAACTTAAGTATTACAGAATACTCGCTAAGTCACTTCCCCTAATCTCACTCCAAGAAAATAATCTTTATTCTTTTTCACATTTTTTAAGTAACCCAAGAAATGAGTTTGTTATCTTTTTGAAAAGACCCCAATTAAAATTGGGGTCTTAGGTAAAATATACTCATCAGTAATTAAATTTGGAAACTTTAAAGCTTCTTTTTTTTAAAATGTTACAACTCTAACACCAAGCCCAACACCATATTTACTAAAACAAGCTTGACACATATTTGCCCAAAAACCTTCAATGGTGTTCCCTTCATATTTCGCCTCTACATTGATTTTCTTTTCTAATTCACAAATTCTACAAGTGATCTTTTGCTTTATGTCTTTTTCTTTTTGCATAAAATATCCTTTCTTATATTTTTTGAGTTAGAAGTACTGGTGAGTATCTACTAGACCTTATCAAAAAATATCATCTTATTCAATCAAACTCCAAAATATATTAATCTAAACACAAATCACCTTTTCCCTTTTTTTCCACTTAGTGATTTTTCCATTATTTCTACCAAGCCATCAAAATCAAGATGGTCAGTTTTTTTATCCCATTGAACATTCTCCCAACTTCGACCTTCTTCAATCCAATTCTCAAGCTCATTTCTTAAGTTAAATAAGAAATCACCTTGACCACCTTGTTTCTCCTCAAAAGAAGCTAAAATACCGCAAAATACATTAAACTGGGAAATAAATAATTTTTTCACAACAGACTCAAACTTATAAATTACTTGAGATTTTATTGGTTCAATATTATAAAAATATGTACTAAATTTTTCTTCTTCATGCTCTTTTGCCTCAGAAAGCATATTTCTTATCAAATATGCTCTATTTAAAATAGTATCTTCATATGAGCTAGGTGATCCAAATGACCATTTAAGACTAGAAAGACAAGTTTGAGTGTATATTGTCCCTTTATCAACTAAATCTACAAAATACCTGTACCCTAACTCTATGATACGCAAATCATCATCTATTTTACACAAATCATCTGAATCTAAATAAAAAGGAATATACTCCCCTCCTATTAAAGGTCTTCTATCAGTTAACAAATAATTAAATGCATCTACAATCTCACTGTTAGAATAACCAAAATATTGTTCTAAAACAGTGTATAGATAGCCTACTTTTTTTCCATATTCTTGACCAGAAATGTTTTTTTGTTCTAAAAGAGTAAATATCAAATAGTTAATTATATCAAAATTTAAATTTTTGTTTGAAAAGATATTTGCGACATATGCATCATTATTCTGCATTAAACTCTTTTCCTGAATTCCAATATATAGTGACCTGGCTAATTCATTAGCATTTTTTGCTCTTTTATTAAAGGGGAAAACAGAATTACAAAAGGCCCTTGGAGCTAAGGTAAGAGATAACCTTATACTTCGAGCAGAAGTGCAATAAATTGAGTTAATAAACGATTTCTCATTTGGGTTTGAGATAGATTTTCTAATATGAAAACTAAATTCTTTTGCTCGTTCTAAAATACATTTTTTTTCAAAATCAGATAATGTCCTTAGAATATCTACTTGTCCAAAGTTATCTATAAGATAGTTAATTCTTTTTGATAGAACCTTAAGAGGGGATGGTCCGTGATGATAGATATGCCCATAGGCTGTTTGAGCTCTATTCCCTATAGGTGAATACAATATCCTTTGTGTCCCTTTATCATATTTTGCCTTCGTAGATCTTCTAATTGAGATAACTGAAATAACTTTTGCAATTTTATTGAATGCAATAATTCTATTAGTTATACTTATCTGAGAAATGGGCGGCAATTTGTCAATATTATCGTAAAAAACAATTAGCTTTTTCCCACATTTATTTAATTTATCATCAACAAAATTTAAAAATTTCATTACCATATCAACTCTGTGTTTTAGAGTTTTTGTTTTATTCTCCATAAAAATAAATAATTCAACTATTTTGCGGTCTTCATTAAAAGTATCCCATCTCTCATGTTCAATTTCTAAATAAGAAAAAGAAAAAGAAAACCATTTGGTGTAGCTGGCTGAGTTTTCAATTACGTGTGCTAAAAATTCGTCACAATTATTTAAAACTCTCAAACCTTCAATTAATCCTACCTTAAGTTTTTCATACAAATCTTCTAAAAAATAATTAGAAATTAATTCTGGTTCAGTTGCAGTATAATCTTCATCAAAATCAAGATGGATTAATACAATTTGCTTCTTAAGTTCATTAAAAATGAACTTTAAAGTGGTAGATTTACCACTACCCATAGGACCAGAAATAACATAACTGTTATAATTGCCATTAAATAAGTGGGATGAGACCATATTCTCATATGCACTAAAATTAGGTGAAAATATTTCTTGGTCACCAATTATAGAATCTAAATTGAATTGATACTTACTTTTAGTTGTATATTTTTTCGCTTCTTCTTTTCTATAGACACCAATTTGAATATATCCCTCTGGTCCTATAGTATCTGGCGAGAAATAATCTTCCATTAAAGAGCGTATTCCGTCATTGTAATTAAAGTTCAATTTATAGGACGATTTGAAATTTAGAAAATCCTTATTAATCATTTTGCTAACCTTTCACTTAAATTTTGTAAGAATTCTTTTACTTTTTTGAATTCGATTTTTTTTATATGATACCTATAATTACCTTTAGTTAAATTTTGTAATATATTTATATGACTTTTATTGTTCGCACAAAAGATTTGTATATCTGTATTCATTAGTTTGATTTGATCATGAACTCTATTCCAGTTTTGTTTTAGTTTATTTATATTTCCTTCATTTATATTGTCTAAATCTTCTAAAATTTGATTTACTAAATAGGTAGTTGAAGTTTTTGCAATCAATTTTTTTTCATTTAGTTTTAAATTCTCTATTTTGCTATTTAAGTAATAACCAATTAGCCATAGTAAAATCGCATCAAAAATAAATTTGTAGTATTCCGTTACCAATACTCCGTAATCTATAGATACTTCATTCCAAAGAGCAATAGGGACAAGCAAAAGAGGTATGACTACCCAAATAAGTTTTAAAAAAAAGATTTTCATACATTCATTTTTACATTATAATTATTTCTTAATTACCACAGATTTTAACGACTCTAATAACAATAATTTAGTTGTAGTATCAAATTCACCGTTAATAACAACTTCCTTATCTTTCTGAAACTTTTTTATAGCTTTTATAGTTTCTTCTCCCCAAATCCCATCTATTTTTCCCTTATAAAAGCCTAAAAGTTTTAATGAAGCTTGTAAAAAATATGATGAAACCATTTTTTGAGAATATATCTTAGAGGTTTTGTTCGCTTTGTTTGAGAAATTATACGAACTTCTTACTTTCCCTGCATTATGGTAATGATAACCACCTGTTTTCCGATTATTATGTCCACCTGAAGAATCTGTTCTTCCCGGATGACAAAACACAAGTGATGGAATAAGGGTGACAAACAATAGAATTAACTTTTTCATTGAAATACTTTTGAAATTAATTTAAGTAATTATCTTGAACTAATTATTTCGATTTATTCCAACAGATAATAACCCGAAAAATCGATTTCGATTTTCTGATACCGATCCCAAATCATACCCTGCTCCTATCATTATCCAATCATTAAAAAAACCAAAAGTTGTAGCTAATGATAAATCTATAGTTGTATTTTCCTCATTAACTTTTCCAGACAACAGTATTGTAAGAGGAGACCAACTAAATGTAGATTCCCACTTTTTTATTTCGTCATTATATTTTAATTTTTGTAATGAAATTCCTCCACCAACCGAAGTTAAAATCGAAACATCTACTTTAGAATTATCCCGTGATGATTCTGTTATTTTAAATGCTGGTAATACAGCACTAGGACGCCATTTACATTTCTTAGTTTTCATATCAGTTGAATCAGGTTTAGGTATTGGAGAGAAAAAACTATCTATTACTGAGCTTCCTGAGTCTGAAAAAGCAAAACTTTGAAATAGGAAAACAAAAATCACACTAATTAACTTACCCGTAAAATTAATCTCTTTTAACAAACTGTTAAATATTGTTACTTGCATCTTCATAACCTTAACCCTTATTAGTTAATGATTTACCCTTTTGAAATCAGAGTTATTATTGATAAATACTTAATTTTGATTCACTTCATTTGTAGATTTTAAGAACTGTTCCCTCTTTTCAATCGTATCATCTTCAAAAGAGTGTCCTAATTGATTAAAATATTTTTTTAGACATCTTTCATGGACAAGATCGAAATCTAATTCTTTTGACTCCAATGAAGGAAGGAAGGTAAATTTATACCCTCTCTTCCCACAAAGAGAACATAGTTTTTCATCTCTCATTTCTTTACCTTTTATAAAAATTTTATTTTCATTCTCCTGTTGATAATGCTCCAATTAGTTTCGATTACTCTTCACTTTCAAACCAAGTAATTATGTAAAAACCTTGGTTTTCAGGAGAATCAAACTTTACACTTCCAACACTATCAGCTTCTACACGAAAGCCTTTAATGTCAAGACATTCAGTTGTTGTATCAGAAATTGAAATCCATTCATCATCAATGTTAAGCACCTGAGCATTCGTCACACTCAACACTGAAATTGTATCTTCAATACTCCAACTAACTTCTAAGTTTTCTTCAATTGTTACATCTCCATCACATTCAATTTCAACAGATTCACCATCAATATCAAATGTTCCAGATTTCTCAAAAGAAACACCACCTTTAAGCCCTTTGCAACTGTAAGTTCCAGAACCATTTGGAATGGATTCCCAAACATCATCTGAGTTTAGTTTTTGAGCATTACTTGCATTTGTTACACTAATACTTTCAAGGCTTGACCAAGTCGCTTCACCACCTGAAAGAGTAATACTTCTTTCACAGTTTAACTGTGCACTGGAATGAAAAATCTGATTAGGTATTTCTGAAGAGTTTAGGATTTCTTCATTTGAACAACTATTCAGAGAGAAGATTAAAATCACTCCTAAAATCCCTGAAGCAAATTTTGGAAAACTTTTAGAAAACATTTTGCACTGTCCTTAGGCGTTTAGTTAAACTGACAGTGCAAATTTGACTTGAAATGTGTATTTTTTGGGTTAGGCGGAGTCTTTTTTGTTAACCTTAGTTAAGAGATAATCACTCCTTTAATACTCTCTAATCACATATTTAAATTAAATTTTATGAAAAATGAGGCACTATTGCCAATTAGATGTAATTAGTATTCTTTAATACAAATATCTCTAGGTTGGATTTGAAAGTAAAAATAACACTTTTGGTATTTTGTTAGTTTTTTCGGTATTTATTTTTCTAAAAGTTCGAGGATTTTTTCCCATAAAATCTCATAATTTATGATTTCCCAATTATAGAAACTGTTTGAAGTTGTCGTTCTATACTCTTTAAGTTTTTTGAGATAGCTTTGGCTTTTTACCTTAATTTTTGGAACATCAAAGTCATTTTGGTAAGCAATATTTAACATTTTTATAAAACAATCCATTCGGTAATAATCATTCTTAACTAAATACCTAAATGTGTATTGTTTTAAGTTTTTTATTTTATTTGTTAATTCATCTTCCATTGATTTACCACTTTTACTACTTCCATCAATAAGATTAAATAAAAGTTTAACAAAATGAATGGCTACATTTAGTCCTTTTTTATCGAGTTTTAAAAACTTTAGTTTATCAATTTCTGTTTCAACTTTAAATTTTTCTCTGAGTTTATTTCCTTCATTAACTAGCTTTTTATTCTTATCTGTCAGCAATGAAAAAATTAAATAACACTTGAATAGGATGAAGATTTCCTTTTCAAACTGAAGAGCATTAAATCTCTTATGGGTTTCTATTTTATTAAGAATTTTTAATGATTGCTCAAGTTGACCTGTCTGAAGAGCTAAAAGAAAATAATGATTTAGATAAAACAGATAATTTACAGAACGTTTATCTAAAATTGTTGCTATCTGCTCAGCAAGAAAATTTCCATTTTTATAATCTTGTAAATAAACAAAGCAAAGTAATTTATTGAGAGAAAAACTAGAAATAAGAAATGGAGAAATAATATTCTTATGCTTCAAAAAGTAATTCTCAGCTTGTGTATACACATTAACAGCTCCTTTAAAATCACCTCCTACTTCATAAACCGATGACTTTAATTTAAAAAGGTTCTTCTGAAGTGTTAAAGAGTCATACTTTTTAAAAGTTTTCATAAGTTGAGTTATTTCTTGAACATACTCATTTGCTTCTTCAACTAAATAAGGTTTTATGGTTTTGGAGTTTACAAATTTGATATTGATTCTATACGCATATTCCATTGATAAAAGCTCTGCGGAATAAACTTTCTTAAAAAAAGAAATTTCTTCGTGCGTAGTTTGCATTGATTTTTCATCTCCTTTGAGAAGATAATAATCTGCAAGAAAACGAAGAGAGCTTAAAACAATATCAGTCATTTTATATTCTTTAGCTATCTCAATATTATTTTTGAGAATATCATATCCAATTTCGTAGCAACCGTTTTTCATAAACATCTTAGAAAGGAATAAATCTTTTTCACAATTATATGTAGCCTTTAATCTATCAGAAGATTCAAAACTAATATCAAGCATTAAAACAGTATCTAACATTTGTTCTTTTACTTTGCTTTTAAGAACTCGAAACCTTGTTTTAGGTGGGTTTTCATCAAAAATATCAACAGAAGCTTGTCTATCTGTCTGATACCTATCCTCCATAATTCCCTTGAATAGTTTTAGAGATTTGGATTCATTTGAACTTGTATCAAAAAAGGTTTTTAATCCCTTAAAATTCTTCTTTTTTAATAACCTTGCAATATCTTTTAATTCGTCCACTTTTATTTCCTCAAAACAAATTATTAAATGTATTTATTTACTTTAAGAGACTCAATTTAAACAATGATAGCTAAAAATTGTTGTCTAAAAATTCAAATCTCAAACATTTTCTGATAGAATTTGTTTCACTACTCATCACAGCACTTTAACAAAAAAATATCAGAAAGGGTTTTACTATGTCAGACAAAGTTTTTATCACCGAACTTCCAAATTGTGATATTTGTAAATCAGCAGAAGAAAAAGCAGTAACCGCAAAGTATGACGGTTTAACAATTTATGGCTCTTGGGCAAAGATGTGTAAAGACTGTTTCCAAGATTACGGAAAAGGTCTTGGCATTGGACAAGGACAAGAATTGATTTTGAAGACTTCCCAAAAGGAGGTGAAGTAATTGGATTGTCATAATTTCGAGAATATAGAAACTTGGCTTTTAGTAAATTATCTAAAGGAAGAAAATTCTTTCAACTTTCATCAAAACAAACCTAAAAACGAATTAGTTGAGCCTTTAAAGAAACACATCAAACAAAGAATACCGATTCTCCACAATCTTGATGAAGCTGAACTCCTTTGGCACGATTTAACTCTTTCTGCTCTCGATAATGTCAAATGGGATTTAATCATAAATCACTTTTTATCGGAGGTAAAAGATGTCAGAGAAAGTTCTTAGAAGATGGGCTTATCAAGAGCCTGAATACGAACAAGGTGATTACTTCTTTTCGGGTTTTACTTTGGTTACAAACGGAGTAAACACGGAGCTAAGACAAGAAGAAATCGTAAAACTTGTGCTTTTCATAAAAGTTTTAGTCCAGGAGAAAAATGGGATTGATTACTTGCAAGTTTTTGATGAAGAACTGTTTGAAAGTGAAACTTGGGTAAAAACAGAAAGAAAGATTTTTATCATTGACCAACTAAGCAAAGAAATGCTCGAAGGTGATGGTTACACTAAAGAGCAGAAAAAAGAAAATAACCACTTTACAATTTTATTTGCTGATGAGTATTAACTTTACCGAAAGCCTCAAGAATTTACTTGAGGCTTTTTTATATAGATTTACTTTTACCTACTAAATCAATAAAAATTAAATTCTGTTTTTCTTTACTAAATTCCAATAATGTTCTCCTAAGATAGTGAGTTTACATGACTTTGAATTCATAGCAGCATGCCACATGTGTGGAGCATCTATAGGAATAACGAGGTTTATTCTATTGTATTTTTGTAATAAGGCAAATTTTGCTGTATTCTCTTTATTTGGGTTATCACTTTCAGGTTCAAAGGAAGGATCTAATTGGAATTCTTCTCCTTTTGAATTAAATAATGTGGTAATCTTTCTTAAATCTTCTAAATGAATTGGTGCTTGTACTTTTCTTAAAGTTGTAAAATTGGTCACATTAGTTTTAAAAACAGGTCTTTGTTCCCATAATCCTAAGGATTGGTCAATATGAGCATAAATACTACCTGGAGTTATATCCCCAACTAAATTTGAAGCACTTCCATTCATAGCATCAACAAAAAGTGAGGTAAAAACACCTGAACCTTCTTCCTCAAGAGCATATTGATTTTCACTTGAAGCAGTTAATATTGTAATACCTTCTGCCAACATTGATTTATCTTCTTTTGGAGATGTTTTCCCCATAACCCCTGAGTGACAACTATCCAAAATTATTAATTTATTTCTAGATGGCGAATCATTAACAATATGAAGAAGTTCATTCATTGATAATCCATCATCTCCATCCTTACAATCAGATGTCAATAAATAGCCTCCTGTGCTTTCGATGTACCCATGACCCGAAAAATAAAAAAGGGCAATATCTAATTTGTCTTTAAAAAGTTCAATAATTTCATTTTTTAACTCTTTTTTAGAAATTGCATTATCAGATCCTGTCGCAGTCTCTAATTTGACATCAAAATTTTTTGTGCCATCACTATTTCTTTCTAAAACAGATTTAACCGAATATGCATCATTTACACAACCAAATAAATTTTTAATTTCTTCGTAGTAATCAATTCCTACAACTAATGCTTTTCTCATAATCAACAAAGCTCCTTAATTGCATCTACTATTTTGTTACCCTGCCATTTTACAACATCATCAGCATTATCTTTGACTAGCCTTGAAGTTCTTTCAGATCCCCAAGGTTCAACAGCAATAATTGGTTTATCATAATCTAATGCTATTTCAATTTCAGCTTCAATCCATCTACTATATGTTGCATATACACCTGCAAGAACGATAACTCCACTAGTACCTCTAATTTTAGATTCAATTGCATCATAAAGTTCTGAGTCTGTTCCTTCAGTATGAATTGGATCATCTTTAGGAACAGAATGATCGTAATAGGATAAACCTTGTTCTTCAAAGAAACGAATTATCGTATCATAAGTATTTATGTAAGCCCAAGAATGACTAATAAATAATCTGTAAGTTTTTGACATAAATCCACCTAATTTAAAGTATTTAAAAATTCTGAAATATTATTCCAAGTCCAACGAATGACTTTTTTGTTTTTTAATTCTTTTGGTTTTGCCCCCTTGTCATTCCACTGTATTTGCATACCAATAGTTGGTATCTTTTCCTCTAATGCACATTTCATTTCCCAACGTGCCCCACCTGCTTCGTGAGTTTTTTTACTTATTAGTGCTATAACACCATCACATTTTTTTATTTTTGTTCTACATCTTTTTTTCCACTCATCTTGTTTCCAAGGTTTTTTAGCAGACATATCAATAAAGTCGAAAGGTGAATTTTCTTTCCTAGCTTGGTCCATTAATCTGTCTCTAAAAAACTCATCCTCAATGGCAAAACTTATAAAAATTCTTTTTCTTGTATCTTTAGGCTTTTTCTCACCAAAAATATAATGTAAAGCACCAAAAGCTAATAATCCCTTGGCAACAAATGATATTACTTTGCCTAGATTTAGATTACTCATTTTTATAAATCCTAGATTTAATTTTTCTTATTTCCTAAATCCCCTTATTGAAGCAATATTGTTATTGTTTAATTTTTATTTATTTTTAATACCTCCATACCCTCAAATTTTACTTGAGGCTTTTTAACTTACACACTTGGAGTAAAATATTTTTGCTTAGAGCTTCTTGGCTTGTCAGGAATTGTCATTCTCAAAAATCCTTTTTCAAGCAAGGGGTTTAATATATTTTCTCTAAAATAACCTCTATGCTTCATTTCCAAATGGTTTTGAATCTCATCTCTACTTCTTGGTTTTTTACAAAACTTCAAAACTTTCTTTAGCCTTTTGTCTTCAACTTGGTCACTAACTTGGTCACTAACTTGGTCACTAACTTGAGGGAATTTAAGATTAAATCTAAAAATTTCATCTTCGATAAGTTCCGGGTTTTGCCCAAAATAAATTTTGCAATACTTGAACAAATTCCGAACTCCTGAACCAAGTTCATCAGCAAATCCGATTTCTTTAAAAAATGAAGCAATTTTCGGATTTTTGGAAAAAGGAATGAAAGACTTAGGATTAATTTTTCCTTCCGTGTGAGGAATGTTAAAATTTTCCGTAAAAATCCTATCTTTTTCAATTACGAACTTTGCAGGGTAAGAATGGAAAAACTCACGGTGAATCAAAAGATTTGAAAAAATCTCTCTGAAAATTTTGTCTCGAATGCTAATTCTTTGAACTCCTTCGAGGTGAAATTTATCAGGTAAATGCTTTCTTGCAAACTCCATTAATCTTTCAAAGCTCTCAATCAAATTTGTGTCAATGTAATCTCTGTCGTCGTAACGCATTGTATTTTCACGTCTCAAAATTGCATCGGTTTTGTGGTGTGAAATGATGCTGTGAATCGTGAAATCTTTACCCAAAAGCATTACCGAGGCAAGTGTGAAATGCTCTTCGCCTGTCTGCGGATTTTTCACCAAAAGTTTAGCACTTCGCATTACTTCTAAATCGTCCATTTCAAACCAACGATTCTTTGGCGAATTGTGTTTTGCAAGTTTCCGGGAACGCTCAATTAAATCGCTTCGAAAATCAGAAATTGTTAAAAAAGGATAAGTTGTGTTTTCCGTGTGATTCTGATTCTTTTTCAAGTAAAGGTTTTCAATTTGTGAAGAATGGTTTGTAATGTCAAAATCTCCGTCAGAGTTTCTAACAAAGTATTTTCCTTTTGAACGGTGGACTTGTTTGCTTTTGGGAATCGGAATGTAAATTACCGTTTTGCCTTCAATCTCCAAAACTTCAGGTGAAAAATAAAACGTTGGATTTAGTTTTTGTGAATTATTAGACAAAGTTACAAACTCGTTTAGAATTTTATCTTTAGCTTTTGGCTCAATTCCATAAATTGTTCCGTCATCACAAACACCAAGAAATAAATGCCCACCAAAACCATTCAGAAAAGCACAAACGGAGTCAAAAACATCTTTACTAAGTTTGGAACGTGATTCTTTGAACTCAACATTTTGGCTTTCACCTTGTTGAATGATTTCTAATGCTTTACTTGGCTTCATTTACCTAATTTCTTATTTGTTGGTTTAACACTACACCGTGTCAATTCTACGGAATCATTGATAAACTAACAAATAAAATTTCTATTAAAAACAGCAGACGTTGTCTGCTAAATCCAAAACTCAAATCAAATTAGCCTAACAGTAAATTTTGTTAGACTAATTTTGTAATTTTAACAACTTCCCTTTTTCCTCAATCTCCCAATATGTAATTAACGGCTTTTTGAGACAAAGAAGCCGATTTGATAAGTAGGTTTTTGTCATTCTTTAGAGCTGTAAGCCAACCTTGAATGTAAGCCGTGCTGTTTTCAAGTGTTTTCTGCTCGATTCCAAGAACTGCACAAAGGTAAGAAGCTCCGAGCTCTGCGGTAAGTTCTTCCTGACTGTAATCTGTGTCTCCAAACATCGTTTTGTTCATCACTTCGGGTCTATTTAACCTTGATTTATGACCTGTTGAATGAACCAACTCGTGAAATAGTGCCGAATAAAATTCTTCTACTTCTGTAAATAATTCCTTTTTCGGCATTCCAACAAAATCTTTAACCGGATTGTAAAAACATCTTTGTCCGCTAATTTTAATTTCAGGACATTTTTGCATATTTTTTACAATCCTTTCAGCTTCCTGAATTGGTTTATGTTCTTTTACAACTAATTCAGGAATGTGATTTTCTAATCCTTCGGTTTGAGAAACATTGAAAACTGAAAACAATTTATAAACCAAATAATTTTTAGTTACTGGATCGTTGTTTTCATCGAATTCTCCTGTTTCCTTTTTCCTTAACTCTGTAAAAATTATCGGAATGGAGTGAGAACCTTTTTTCACTTTTCCTTTTAGTTTACGGACTTGATTAAAAGTCAAAAACAAAGGTCGTTCCCAACCATTGATTAAACAAGTAAGACTTGTAGTAATGGTATTCACTCCTCTATAATTTTTCTGTGAAACCAAGTTCTGCGGAAACTCGCTTTTCCAAGTTTTACACCAAGAAAGCATTCTCCCTTCTTTTTCATATTTTTCGAGTAATTCAATAACTGAGTTTGTTACTTTTTCAAAGATTTTATCTCTTTGCATAAAGCTATTCTCCTAACAGATATAAAATATCTTTTTTAGTGGTAGAAAGTGTTTTCTGGTTGGATATTGAGGTAAGAAAGTTGTTAAAGTGCAGTCTCAAAAATTGAGCTTTGAGAGTGTTTTTAGATTACCACTTGGAGTTAGGAGAGTTCAAGCATAAAAAAAGCCCAAAAAACTTAATTTTGAGGCTTATACTTTATTTGTTTTAAAAATTCTTTTTAAACAAGCTTTTGCATTTTGTTTTCCATTTTTAATGATGTCCAATTTTTATTAACTAATACTCCATCTTTTTCAACTGAAGAGTGAGTTGTAAACAAAAATAAATGTTTCCATTTAATAAAGTTTCCTGCTTTATTTTTAATGCCTTGAATGTGAGAGTCTTTTTCAGTTACAGTCAACACTTCAAAGACTTCAGCCGAAGTATTCATATTATCTTTCCATTTCCCATCTACAAGTATTTTTTCATAAGAAATGTATTTGTGCATTAATGAACTTGGAGATACATATAAATCTTTACCACCAATAGTTTCTTTTCCAGTATCTATTTCAACAAAAAACAATTTTTCTTTTTCAGGGTTTAATTCACTTTGTAAAACAAAATAAACATCAGGGACAAGAGTATATTCTTCATCTGTTGTGCTTATGTGTGTTTTAACTACTTGTTTTTTATTTCGACGCTCTCTTTCACCATCAGTTGCAAAAGCTTTTAATTTTAATGGAAGAGATAACAGTTCTTCATCGAGTTTGATTAAAAAATCAATTTCCTTTTTCCTATGGTAGTAGTGATTTATTGAAGAAATAGGTTTAATTATTTTACGAAAACCTATCTCTTCAAGGGTGCTTCTACTTTCATCAGCAATGACCAATGCTCCCCTTCTTGTTATGTAAAGAATATTTCCCATACTTAGGTTTGGTGTACGAGGGAGAGTAACTTGATTGACCAGATTTAAAACAGAAAGTCTTTTCAAAACATGATACATTGCAGTACGACTTTTACCATCAAAGAAAAGTTTGTGTATTTGGTCAGTATTTAAATATTTATACCTAAATACTGACTTCAAAATATTAATGTCTCTTTCCTGTAAAATCATAACAACTCATCAGGTTTTGGAGGTTTAAAAGAAGAAATTGTGCTCGTTTGATTTGATTTCTTTTTACTTGGTGTTGAAGGTAAAATTTTTACATAGTATTTTTTTAATTGTTCTTCTTCAACTTCACTCCAAACATAGTTTTTCATGTAGTTTCCACGCTTTTCTTTTTTATCAATACTCTCAACTAGATGCGAATAGGCTTTAAATAAAACAGGTTCTTTATTAGGATGAGGTTTTACGACAAACTCACCAGTTTTGAGTTGAGGTAAACTTGAAATATCCATACCAATATACTTTGAGAGTTTATTTTGATCTTCAAAACTTGCTTTTCCACAAAACTTTATTCCTGTATTTGCAAGTATTGAATCTTTGAGTTTCGGCTCACTACGAAACTGCCCAAGATACTGATTAGCCAGTGTTAGATGGATCTTAAACTTACGAAGTTCTTCAAGAGTTTTGTCTATGTTGCTATTTAAAAAGTTCTGACATTCGTCAATGTAAGCATAAATAGGAACTCTTTTACTTCCTGAAATTGTAGAACGATTTAGTCCATGAGTGGTTAATGCAGCGGTTAAAAATGAACCAAGGATTTTTGTTCCTACTTCTGTAAAATATCCTTGAGAAAGATTAACGATAACACTTCTTCTTTGATCCAATAATTCCATCGGGTTAAAGGTGGATTTTCTTTGAGTAAGCATTGTTTTTAGAATTTGATTTGTGAAGGCTTGTGCAAATCTCGTATAAACTGCTGATTTTGTGGTATTCAATCTTTCTCCTGGATAAATATTTTCAAAGTAATCCACTAGCTCTTTATCCCAATGATGTGAAACATCTTTTAAATGTGGCTGTGCCTTTTCAGGTTGCATCATTTCCAATAGGTCAAGCAGGTTACTATCCTCTTTTTCCATAAGAAGCCTAAGGCAGTTAAAAACTAATAAATACATATTATGTGTAAAATCACTTCCAAATATCACTTCAAAAGCACTAACTAATTGTCCTATTTTAAAAGACAGCTTATTTCTTCTTTGAGTTTCAGGAAGACTATTATAGTCATGCTCTAAAGGATTATAACAAGCATATAAATCATTATCAGAATATTCAGGAGAAATATAAACAAGTAAATCTTTTGTGTTTGTTACTCCAGTTTTACTGATAATTTCTTTTAATGGTGCAATATTTATATCATACAATTCTTTGGCAGTCTTTGTAGTTTCTTTTTTCTGTATTCTTTCTTTTATCCTCAATTCATAATCCTTTATCAGGTTTTCTATGTCAGTATTAAATACTGAAAAATGAGCTACTTGTTTTGCAAAGTCGCCGTGAGGATCTAAAACAAAAACACTTTTAAATTTTTCAACATCTTCATTGATGAGAATTTTCAAGAGTTCCGTTTTACCACTTCCCGAACCACCTAAAATATATGTATGCTTTTCTCTTGCTTTGTATGAAAGGTGAAGATAAAAATCTGAAAAATACCAATGCCTCCTTACCATTGCATCATGTGCAACATCCATAAATTGTTTTTTAAATTCTTTATCGTTACGATAAGTTTCTTTTTCGGGTAATTCAACTTTTCTAGGATGAGATTCTATTGTCTTTGGGTCACAAGTTATATGATAATCCTTTCCATCTTTAGATTTATCTGTAAATAACAAATGCATCCAACCGTTAACAGGATGCTTCCCAAAGACTTCATTTAATCTATGAGGAAACTTGCCTTTTTTGACAAATGGCTGGTCAGAATGTTTACCAAAATCTATTTCAAGTAATCTTTTTTTTGCCTTTTCAACTTCTTTATAAAACAATCCTAATAGTCCGTCGAAAGCTTTAACCATCAAGTTATGTTTATCAGCAAAAGTCTTAGCAAGTTCAAAATATTGTTCTTCTTGTAAATCCTTAAGTTTCATTTTACCGATTGTTATAGTCTCTCTATCGTCATAAGGACTTGGACCTGTATATTCCAATATTTCTTTAGAAATAACGGGAATCGATGTATCAATAAAAAGCCCGTATTTTTCATATATAGTTGGTAAAAAATACATTCCTCTATTTACCTGCTCTCCAAAATCACAAACTGTGAGGCAAGCCTTTGTTGGTCCTTCCAAACATTCAGTGTTGAAAATCCCATTAACATATTTTGCCCTTTCTTCTTTTTCTTTTTTCTCCTTTGCAATTACTTCAGAATAAAGAGAAGGAAACAGTCCACACATAAGTTCTCTATTCTCCTTATCGTGTCTTTCAAAAAAAGTGTAATAGATGAATCTTGAAAATTTACTGCTCATGACTTTAGTCCCTTTTAAGTTTAATTTATGAGTATGTTTTTATCATTAAATGGGGTTTTATAGCCCCTTATTTACCCCTTAAAGTGTTGTCAAACATAAATCCTTATAAACACTACATTTAGTTTGGGAAAACAATAACAAATACCTCTATACAAAATGAATTCTTTAAAATTCATTTTCCATCTCGATACCAAAACTAAAAACTTAGAACTTCAAATAAAAATTTCTAAAAAATAAAAGATGTTAAAAAATTATTTATTTCTGATTTCTTTTAAAACTACAAATAACCATTTTGTTCTTTCTTTGAATTCTTCTAGTTCTTCTCCTACAAATCTTTCTTCATTTAATTGATACCAATTTAAAATATCTTTTTCTGTGATATTTTCTCCTTTTAAAATTGCATCACTTAATTCTTCAGTTGTTTTGTATTCAAACAAATCAAATTTCTTTAGAATAGTTTCGATTGGAGGTAAATAAAGTTCTTCGGCTTTGATTTTTTCCTCTCTTTCTCTTAAAGTTTTTACTAAAACATCCGCTAAAGAAAATCGAAAATCTCCATTTAGCTTTTTTATTTTCCACTCATACCAAATTTCAATATGCCCCATTTTTATATTTTCATTTCCTGATATTTCTTTGATAAAATCTTCAGTCGTTGAATATTCTGATGGTTCAAATTTTTCTAATTCCTTTAAAGTTGCTCTCATTAATATTTGTTAAGAATTTGAAATTAGATTCTAACAGATATTTATGAAAAATCAAATTTTTAGAGTTGGAGAAATTCGAGAACCTTATTTTCGTCATATGCACTTTGCTTATCATTTGGTATTTGAATATTCACCTTTTTAAGAAGCCCTTGATTTTGATAGAATGGCTTAACATTCAACATCACCGGTCGCAAGTTTGAATGAATGAAAATTGCTTGATTATCCTTCATCGTTCTAATTTCATCAGCTGTAAGTAATGACCTTCCAATTTGTCTGTCTTTTGCTTTGTCGGTTACTGTTCCCAAAGTATGAAAACTTTCTTCCATAAATGAAACTGTGTATTTTCCTAAGATTCTTTCTAACTCCTCACAAGTATTTTGACTTAATCCTGAAAAGTAAATTCTGTTTGCACAACCTCCATTTAAAATTGTAGAAGCTTCCGACTTTCCGTAAACATTTGTCATTTGTTCTTGGTCCTGCAAGACCAATGAACAGGAAACTTTTCGTTTTCTCAAAGTTGTTATCAAATTTGAAAAGTTTGGCAAAGCTCCAAGATTACCAAACTCATCTAACAAAAAATAAATAGGTAAATAATTTTCATTCGCTTTTGGAAGTTCCATACAAAAAGAAAATATCTGTGTGTAAAGCAAAGTCAAAATGAAGCTGTAATATTTTATCTCATGTTCCGGAACAATTATATAAATGATTGTCTTTTCATTTCTCAAACTTTCAAAGTTTAAAGTCTCTTCAGAACTTAGTTCACAAAGATTTGGATCTGAAAATTTATCCAATGAAGTTTTTGCAGTTGCCAAATATCCTTGTAAAACTTTTTCATCATTTGAAATGATTCCCTTCCACTCATTCAAAGTTGCTTCATCTTCAAAAGTATTTTTTGCTATGAAGTTTTCTAAGTTCTTACCCGAACTTCCAAATGAATTTAGAAGAAATCTTAAGTTGTGAAGATTTTGAAACTTTTGAGGTTCGTTTTTCAAACACCTAATCAAAACATTTAAGATTCCTTTTGCTCCGTCATTCCAAAAAACTGTTTCTCCACTGCTCGATGGAAAAGCAGATGAAATTAAAACATCAGATACTTTTTTAATTTCTGTGAAATCATTTGCTCTAAAAAGTGGATTATATTTTAAAGAACTTTGAACATCTCGAATATTTAAAACCTTAATTTTGAAACTTTGTGATTCCAAATAGCCTGATGTCTTTTTGTAAATCTCTCCACTTGGATCTGTTACTACTGCGGAACTCGTGAGATTTAAAATATTTGGAATAATGTAACCTGTTGTTTTGCCACTTCCAGTTGGAGCAATCAAACACAAATGTTTAAAAGAATTCTTCTCTGTAACTCTTTTCTCTCCATCGATGACAAGTCCTGAATTTTGAGTATTCAAAAGTTTTCGTTTTGCTCTACCCTTCAAGAATGTTGCACTTCCGTAAAGATGTTTATTTCTGCCCCAAAAATTGAATAAATCAAAAAGCCACATATTTTTATTTGGTTAAACTTCTTTCCAAACCTTTTCCCCTACTCCTGCTTTTTCTAATTTTAGTTAGTTCCTGTTCTACTTGGTGGATTTTAAGGAATTTCTCTTGTCCAAAACCAAGTGTTTTAAATCTGTATTTTCTTACTTTAAAAATTACTCCGTTTATCTTTCCTCTGTATGTGTAAATTTCAAATTCTTTTTTCTCTTGAACTTTCCCTACAAACTCTTCAAATGATTTTGACAAACTAAAAACCTGACTAAGAATTGACTTCAATTTTTCTTTGTCTGTTTCCCCTGTTCTTCTTTTCAACTGGAACTCTTTATCTGAACAACTTTTCTGCTTTTTAACCTTTTTCTCTTTGTGATAAACAATTGAATTTTTAATCTCAGGAAACTTTTCCATTTGGAACTTTTCTATACCTTTTCTCACTTCTAAAAATTTCTGATTAGACATTCTTAATGTTTTTTTACTCCTGTATTCTGTTCCCGAAAAAGCAAAATGAATATGAATATTCTTATCTGATAAATGAGGTTTTGCAAAGCACAAAGCATTCTTACCTCTAATTTGAATGTATTGAAAAGCGATTTTCTCTAATTTTGCCAATAGATTACTATTAGAATTATATTTGTTTCCCAATAGATTACTATTAGAATTATTTAATATTTGATTAGTATCTTTCTCACTAAAACTTAAAACCTCGTGATAAACCACAACTCCATTTTTTCTTTTAATTCTGAATTTATCATTTTCCCTAAAAGATTTTACTGCTCCTTGAGCCGTTGGATTTTTAACATTGTGAAAAATCGTAAAGACATCATCACTAGCTCTTCCCTTGTCCTCGTTTATGTAATCAATCAACTTTTTGAAATTTTTGTTTTTCCACCTCACGGTTTTGACAATCATTAAATTTTTTCATCTTATGGTGATAAATAAGCCATTCGACTTTGTTCAAAAACTCATCTGAGTTTTCAATTTCATTTTGAATCATTTTTAGAGCATCAATAGGAACTCTCAAATTTCGCCGTATTTCGATTTCTAACGAATTTAGTAGTCTGTGTAGTCTTTGAACCTCTAAAACTCTTAGAAGTCCAAATCTGTTTGAATTTCGGGCTATTTGATTCACATTGTTTCCAATCTTTCTGATTGATAACTCAATCGTATGAATTTTTTCTTCATTTTCGGGTATAAAAGATTTTTCCAAATAAGCAAAAATACACTGCTTGAGGAACTGTCCTACTTTCATTTTGTGTTTCTTTGCACTTTTTTGAATTCTCTTAAATTCAGAATTTGAAAAGGTGATTTGGATTCTTTTGTTCTTCGACCAATAATTTTGGTGATATTTTTTTTGGTATTCTTTCCTCTGAATTTTATTCCCGGAAAGAATTTCACCTGAAGGAAATTTCCTAATTTCAATTCGGTCAATTTCCGCAAAACTTGAAAGGGATTCTAAAGGGTCTTTCCCTTGAGCAAGATGGTGTTTACCACCAAGCAATTTTTCGGAAACTTTGAGCATAGCGATTAATGTTTACGGAAATTTGCGTTCTTGCTATCACCTCCGTAACGCCAAATTATTCTACCGACTAAATTGATAAACCTCAACCTTAAAATTATCTCAAAACTAAGGACTATAATTTTAAGCAAAGAAGCAAAAGATTTACCTCAAAATTCCAACTTGCAAAATTAACAAAACAACGAATAATGTGATTAAAGCCTTCATAAGCGTCTTTTACAGAAAGAAATGAAAATAACTCTTGGTAATGGTTCTTATTTTTTAATCCTAACTCAAACTAATGAGAAAATCATTAAAATCTTTATGGGTTTTGTAGAGTTCTCTTCGGTCAAACACTAAAATATTTTCTAAAGCCATAAATCTCTGTGTCGCTTCTTCACCTGCTTTGTCATTGTCCAAAAATAAATTTACTTGTTTGTAATTATGTTTTTCTAAAAACAGGATTGCTCTTTTGGTTAAACTAACTGAATTTAAAACGAGAGAGTCTGTTTTAGGTAAGTTTTGGTCTTGATAGGACAAATGAGCCAAGAAATCAAAAAAGCCTTCAAATACGTTAATTTCTGTTCGTTCTTCACTTTGGAAAAAAGCAGTAAAATCCTTTTTTCCAAAAACACCGCTTAAATATTTATTTTTCCATTCGTAATCTTTGGAATTATTACGGAATCCTAGAGCAAAATATGTTTTTTCATTTTTTAAATTCTTAAAGTAAATCTCTTCAAGATATTTTTTTGCTATTTCAATTTTGACTTTTCTTGATTCAATAAATTCTATCAAAGCTTCGTTTTTTAATGGTTTTATCCGAATGATTTTAAATTGTTTTTGTTCTAAGATATTCTTTGCTGACTGAGAATTTTTTTGCTTTGGAAAAGAAAAAAGAGAATGGTTTGATTTAGTTTTAGATTCGTAATTTGATTCTAGAATTTTTAAGATTTGAGAAATAGTTCCTAATTTTAATTCTAAAAGTAAATCAACTACTTTTCCACCTGAAAGCATTCCAGAAGTTTTACCGAAATCATACCACATATTTGTTTCGAGATTAATTTTAAAGCTCGGTGTTTTTTCATTTCGAAATGGACTACAATACCAAAGTTCTGAACCTCTTCTTTTACGCTGTTCAAGATTTAAAAAGTTTTCAACTATTTCTTGAATTGGAAAGTTATTTGCTTGACTGCAATTCATTTAATTTTGTCATTAAATTCAAAATTTGTTTCTAAGATTTTATCATAAAAAAATAAAAATATCTTTTTTCTTTTCATAAGCAAAGATTCAAATTATTTGCTCCTTTTAAATCCATCGAAATCCGAATGGATTTTGTAAATTTTTTTGAAAAAAAAGACAACATCACATAGGCAAATTTTATTTTTTTTGATGATTTTTCAAAAGTGGTGATAGTTGTTGTTATAGGTTGTAAATATATAGGTTGTACACCATTTTAAAAACAAGAGATAAATGTTATAATTAAAGGGTTTAGAAGGAGCATAAAAAATAAAAACGGGGGCGAATGTCCGATATTAAACTAAAAAACGGGGGCGAATGTCCGATATTAAACTAAAAAACGGGGGCGAATGTCCGATATTAAACTAAAAAACGGGGGCGAATGTCCGATATTAAATTTAGAACATTTTACTGAGAAAATTTCTCTTTAAAAACCCTTGAAAAAGTGAAGTAAAAAGTTCTTCTTTCTTCGAGAAATTCTTTGATTTCTTGAGGCTCTAATTTGAGTTTTTCATACTTTTTAGTTTGGTGTTCTTTTTTAGCAATTTCAAGAAGTTCTAATTTAATATCATCTGATAATTTATCAAATTCTTTGAAGAATTCTTCTCGTTGTTGAAGTTCTACTTCCTCCGATTTTTTGCTCTCTAATTCTTCTTGTTGTCTCTTTGTTTGTTCACGCTTTCGATTCTCTTCTATTTGTCTTTTTTCTTCTATTTGTCTTTGATAAGATTCTGGGATTTCATCGTTACAAATTAGATTCCAAAGATAAGCTCCGTCATTTTCAATTTTCTTCATTTTACCTTCTGCACCTAACTCTTTAATCAAATCGAAAATTTTAATTCTTTCTGAAACATAGTCTTCAATAGAAAGTTTTGTAAAATCATATTTTTCGATAACAAAGTCTGCAAGAGCTTTTTCTTTGTTTTTGATAAGATTGTTTACACACCTTTGACTAACATTTTTATCTAATAAAATTTTGAAAATATCTGGAATGCTTGTGACAGTTTTTTCTTTTGGGAGTTGTAAAGGCTTTTTCTTCGCTTTGTAAAACCATATTTGATATTTACCTGTTTTGATTTTTCTATAATCATATCTTTCCAAGAAGCCTCTTCTAACAAGTTCTTCACTTGCCTTAGTGACAGTTTTTTTTATTTCTTTTGTTGCTTGATTTTGAGTTAAACCAAGAAAATTTTCTGCTAATTCTCGCAGGTCAAAAAAGAATGATGGTTGGTTATAAAATCTTTTGTCTAAAATTCGATAGAGCTTTTTTGCTATGTGAAATGTAAGACTAAAGTAAAATTCACTATCGAGGTTTTTAATGTATTGATCTTGAAGTGATTCAAAATAACTATCTGTGAACATAATGAAACTTTTGAATAAAGGTGCTTGTTCAGCTTTTCTTCCTTTTTCGTTATAGATTTGATATTCTTGAACTATTCCGACTCCTCTTGAAAGAAGTTGCTTTTGTTGATTATGCCAAAATGAGTTCTTATACTCAATGCTTACAGCTTTTAAAATTTGCAAATCTTTTTCTAGCCTTTTGTAATATCTCTGACTTTTACCATAGTTCATTCGGTTTAAGAGCTCTGCACGATTGAAATACACGGTTTTTGATTTGAAATTACTTTGTTCTTTACACAATTCGATTATCGCCAGAAGAGTATCTTCAGTTGAAGGTATTGGTAAACCTAATTTGATGTGTCCTTCAATTGTCCATTCTTTTTGGATAGTATTTCCATTTGGATCTTTTTCTTCTCTCGAAAAGGTTGCAAATTTTTTATCGTTATCGGGTCTAATTGAGGCAAAAGGAAATTCGACGAGATTCATATCGTCTTTTCCTTGCCTTTTTGGTTGTTCTGTAGATTTTTGGTTTTTATTCATAATTAGTTCCGTTATTGTTTGTGTGTTTTTTTTGCAATAACGGATATTTAATATTTAGTTGTATAGTGGTTTTTCCAATACAATTCTAATAGCTTCTTGTATAGAATACTATTAGAATTATATTTAACTTCTTTCGCCTGCAATTCTAATAATTTCAGATTCTATTTTTTCATTTCCCTTATCTAATTCGTTTTCTAAGAAAGCTAATGCAATTCTTGTTATATGTGAATCATTGGTCTTTTTTCGAGTTAGTAACCTTATCTTCTGTTTCATTTTTTTCACTCTATCAACATCGCTTTGATAAACATAGAAGCTCTTAGTTTTCATTGAGTCTTCGATAGGTAAAGCGGAATGAGAAAGTATTTCTTCTTCATTCCTTTCTTCGATAAAAGAAAATCCTGTTTTATTTTTTGTAGCCATTTTAAATACCTTTAATTTTACTTCCAGTTAGTTAAGACAAAATTACCAAATTCCTCATAAACTAACCTTGCTTTAGAATTTTTATAAGTTGGGTCTTCCATCAAATTAACAAAATTAGCCTGTGCATTTCTAATATTTTGGTCAATTGGAACTCGACCTTCAAAAACTTTTCCTGCTTCTTCTAACTCTCGTGAATATTGCTCTAACTCAGCTTGGATTTTTGTAGCTCTTGGATTAAACATCGTGTAAAGAATAAGATAATTTTCAAAACCCTTCCCTTTTATATCCCAAATTAGCGGAATTGCCAAAGACAAGCCGTCAATACTGTATAAATCAAAGATACTTGGTAACACAATATAATCTGCAATCTCTATCGAATTTTCGACATAAACACTAAGGTCGGCAGGACAATCAATGATTAAATAATCGAAATCTTTTTTAATTGGTTTTATAATATTTCTTAAAACCTTAGACCGTTCTCTTGAATGAAGCGAAATATTATCCTTAAATTGCTCCATTTTTAGAGTTGATGGCAAAATGAAAATATTTTCACTATTTGATTTTCTAATAGCTTCTTTAACAATATTCTTTTTCCCATCAATCACATACTTATAAAAAACATCATACATTGTTACACCTTTGGCTTTTAATCCCATTTGTAGGTCTAAAAAGTTTTTTGTGATGTTTCCTTGTGGGTCAATGTCCAAAATTAGAACTTTTTTCCCTTGTAGAGCAAGGTAAGAAGAAAGATTTATTGCAGTCGTTGTTTTTGCAACTCCGCCTTTTGCGTTTGTAATGGCAATTGTAATCATAAAATAACCTCTAATAGAAATTTATGTGGCAAACATAACATAAACCTAAATACTTTGCAAATAGAATAATATTTGTAAACAAAATAGACTTCTATTAATATTCTATTAGAAAACTATTAGTATCCCGTAGAGACAATTTTATTATCTTAAATCTTGAAGAATGATTTTTTGTGTTTGGAGAAGGGAAGAGCAAACAAATTCAACAAATGGTGCTAAGTTACCTTTGTCTGCTTTTGAAAGCGATTCTAAATATTTTCTTCTTTCTTCATTTCTAATGATTGCAATTTGAAAACCTTTTTTGATTAGAATTAAATTCATCAAAAGTCTTGCACCTCTTCCATTTCCGTCATCAAAAGGATGAATTCTTACAAAATTGTAATGAGCTATTGAAGAAAGTAAAATAGGGTGGAGTAGTTCAAAATTTTTATTTATCCATTCAACAAGGTAATTCATTTCCGTTGGAACTTGTAAAGGCTCTGCGTAACGATGAATTGTGTTGTCAGATTGTAAGACGTGATTCGGTTGAACTTTGTATTGTCCGGGATTTGCCTTCTTTTTTGCTTTTTGTCCGAATTGGTCTAAAGCAGGAGTGTAACTTACTCCGCTCAAAAGTAAGGCATTAATTTCTTTAATAAATCCCTCTGAAATCTCTCGATTTCCTTTAATGAAGTCAAAAACCAATTCAATTGCTTCGGAATGGTTTTTGGCATCTAAAAAGTCTTTAAAAGGCTTTCCTTCAACCGTAAGCCCTTGTTGTAGAAAAAAGATAGTCTCACCAAGAGTTAAAGTGCTTCCTTCAATTGCATTTGAGCTGTAAGTCCAAGAAATATTCAATTTTTCTTGGATAGTTTTCCAAAGCTCTGAATCTTTCGGATAAGAATTTATTTGATTTCTATGAGAATCAACTTCCTCAAGTAATTGGTTCAATTCTAAACTTTGGGGGATTCCGTAAAAAGTCTCAAAATCGTTTATAGATTCAGAATTATCATTTTTGTTGCCAAAACTATTTTTTTCAATTGAGTTCATAAAATCTGAAAATATTTTAGTTATACTTACCGAATTATACCATAAAAGGAAAGAATTCAAACGAAAATTTCAACTCTGTTATTACTGATATTTCCTAACTGTCGAAACTGAAATTTTCAAAATCTTTGCTGTTTTGGAAATAGTTTTACCTGAACTACGAAGCTCACGAATTTTTCTAATTGTCTCCTCACCAACTGGAACTCGACCAAGAACTTTTCCTTGCTTTCTTGCTCTTTCTAAACCTGCTTTTGTCCTATCGGAAATCTTCTGAATTTCTAATTTTGCAAAAGTGCTCATCATAGCTAAAAGTAAATTGCGTGTAAGTTCGTTATCAGTGTGAAGGTAATCTTCTGTTAGGCTTCTAAATCTAATTCCATAACCTTCAAGCTGTTCTAAGTATTTAATAGTCTTAAACATTCCTTCACGACTAAAACGGTCTAATGCCCAAAACAAAACAAGATTGAATTTCTTAGCTCTTGCATCTTTGAAAAGTCCGTCAAAACCTTGTCGCTCATTTCGTCCTTTTTTTCCAGACTCATTGTCTTGATATATTTTGTAAATAACGTAGCCGTTTGTTATGCAAAACTCTTGGAGTTGTAAGAGTTGGTTTTCTGTATCTTGAGAATTATCCTTTTTAGAAACCCTAAGATAAATTGCTACTTTTTGTGCCATCAGTTTTAAAATTCTCTAAAAATTAATTCGGTAGGGTAGAGTTGATTTTCTTTTTTCATAAATCAAACTTTAAATAAATAATCATCCAAGATTGTAACACTAAGGTAAGACAATTAGAAAAAATCACAAATATCACTTTACTTAAAATTTTTACATCCTCATTAAGTTTCATAATTTTTTGGCAACTATTTGACTCTTTTTTACTTAAATTTGTTTTTCTAAAGAGTTTAAAGACATTTGAACATTTGTTTTAGAGGAAATAAAAGTGGACAAATTAAGAGATATTGCGAGATTAATTAAAAAGAAAAAATTTAAAACTTTAAATACTTTTTTTGACAAACCTATTCACGAAACAAACACTCAAAAGCTTTTTGAAGGTGTTATTGAGGAAAAGTATAAAACCGATTCACAGGCATCTTTTGATATTTTTGGAGCAAAGGTTCCTGACGAAAGATACCGAAAACTTAAAAGCAATGTTAAAGAGCAAATGCTTGATACTCTTATGAACCTTGATATTTCGGTAGGTGCTTCGGAGCGATTAAAGGCAACTTATAAATGTGAAAAAAGTTTATTTATTGCTAAAATGCTTTCAAAAAATGGGTCTTATCTTGCTAGTTATGATATTCTGAAAAGAAACATTAGTTTGGCTAAAACATACAAAATGACATCTGTAATTTTAAACTGTCTTGAAATATTTTTAAATTATTATTCGATAACTGGTGATAAGAAAAAAATATTAGAGACTTTTAAAGAAATAAATTTTTTTAAAGAGGTTTATTTTGCTGAACTCCAAGCAAATGAATACTTTCACACAATAAGTATCAAGTTTATTAATTCAAAATCACTAAAACCAAATCTTGCAGAGGAAGCAAATAAATATTCTGAGGAGATTAGCAAAAACCTTAAAAAGTTCAAGAGATATAACTCACTAGTTTTAAATACAATTTATTTTAAAATAAAATCAGCTTCATTCGAGGTAAAAGGTGATTTTGGGAAAGCTCTTGCTGTTTATAATCAAGCAGAAAAATATTTTTTAAGAAATGAAAAAATTATCTCTCCATTTCTTGTTACACAATTTTTGTTATCTAAACTAAATTGTTATGTTTTTTTACAAGACTATAAAAATGGAATGTATGTCGGAGAAAGAATAGCTCAACTATTACCTAATAGCTCCTTAAACTATATTTTCTTTTTATTTGATTATTTCCTTCTGACGGTTCAGTCAAAAAAATTAACCCACTCCTTAAAGATTCTTGAAGAAATAAACTCCCACGAAAAATTTGAAATCTTCTTTGAAGAGGAGAGAGAAATATTAATAATTTTATACCATTATTTAATATTTGCACTACTAACTGATAAAGATGAAAGCTTGGTTAAAAAAGGTATAAAATTGAGAGAAGAATTAGATGTGTCTTTACAAATTGAGAAAATTAAAAATTTAACTCAAGATAAAAAAGGGCTCAATGTTGCTATTCTAATCATAAAACTATTGTTTTGTTTGTTAGATAAAGATTATTCAAAAGCGATGGATAAAATAGAAAATCTAAGACAATATGCATTTAGGTATTTAAGGAAGAATGATTACTTCCGAATGGACTGCTTTATTAGAATGCTAATTTTAATTGATTCAGGTGATTTTGATTTCCAAGTTGTCGAAGCAAAAGGCGAACAGCTTTTAAAAAAATTAAAGGGATTTAGAACATCATCATCAAATAGCTTTTTAAACTGGGAAATTATTCCTTATGAGGAATTATGGAAGAAAACTATTGAACTTTTGAAAAAAAATAAAAGTTCCTCAATGTCATAAAAATCCAACTTTGTCATTTTTTGTCACAAATCTTTATTCTGTAGCTTCATAGAGACATTCTATAAATTAGAGAATAATATTTTTTAGTGCTTTTAAATAAATTAGGCTTTATTTAAAGCTCTTTAAAGGAAGGTTTCTTAGAATAGTTATGGGATAAAATCGCCCAACTGTTACAAAGGAAAAAAGACATTCTATCTAATTTTGTGCTGTCAATTAATTAAACTCCGAAAGGACAGCACAATGTATTCCAAAAAAGTATCAAATGTTTTCCCAAGATTATTACTGGGAGTGTTTTTTGTAACATCACTTTGCTCAATTAATAGTTGTTCTAATGAAGAGATATTAAATTCTTCTGAAAAATTAGCACCTGTTTTTTATTCGACACTTTCTTGTGATAGAGATATTTCTCTTTCTGGTGGTGAAGCTACTTGGCAAAATCTTCAAAGCATAAGTGTTACCAATGCGAGTAATGCACAAAAATTAAATTCAAATGATGTTTGGGAATCAATACCAAACGGTTCAGGAACTTATAGTTGCAAAGGTCTCAAAGGTAGTATCTCTTTTGAGAAATCTGGGACGTTTGATATAGATGGAGAAAATATTGAAATAGAATGTGATGGAGATGTAACCATAGAAGAAAACTTAGAAGTTATTTGGAGCATTATAGATACAATTTCTGTTCTGACTTCAACAAATGCTCAAATGCTTAATGTTGATGATGAATGGATTTCAATTCCCGATACAACAACAATTTGTTTTGATACAAAAGGATTTCGTGTGGAAGCTGATAGTTTAGGAACGGTAAAATTTTCTTCACCTGAGAATCAAGGATTTATTATTCGGAAATGGGATGAAAGTGAGGAGTAAGGAAGGAGTGAAATGGGATTCCCTTATAAAAAGGATTTAAATAAAAGTGTAAAGGGAACAAGCGATGAGTAATAACTCAAAGAAATGTTCACTTTGTGGGAAGAGAGGTTATAAAATGACCTTTCTTCCTTCATTGGAGACAGAAGAATTAACTTTTGAATTTGCACACGAAAAGTGTCATAGGCAATATTTTAAAAT
>QQUF01000059.1 GCA_008501735.1 Calditrichota bacterium
CTTTGAGAGACTTTGAGTTTTTTAAGAATGTTAGTTCAAAATGAATCTCTGCTTGTTCTTCATCTGTTTGAAACTCTGTTGACATTCTTTCAAGTTCGGAAATGGCTAAGTCTATTTTGTTTGTTAACGAATTGATTTTTGCAATTAGAATTCTTGATTCAAATGGAAATTCTTCTTTACTCTGCTCTATTAATTTTTCTGCTTTTACAAAGTCTTTTGCTTCTATTAAAATTTTTGCTTTTTTGAGATTTTGAGATGAAGTTAGTTTTGGGTTTTTGAGTTTTTTACTAATCTTTAGTGCTTTATCAAAGTTCTTGTTTGCTTCCGAATAGTTTTTCATTTCAAAGTGAACTGAACCGATGTTTTCAAATGATTTTGAAACGCCAAGTTCATTTTGTATTTCTTCACTTGTTTCAAGTTGGAGTGTGAAATATTCGATTGATTTTTCATACTTCTCAAATTCAATAAAAATCTTTGCAATGTTTTCAGATACGTATGGGATTTCTACTAAAAAATCTACTTCCTTATAAATTTCTAAAGATTTTAAAAAGTAATTTAATGCATCTTCGTAATTGGCTAATGCCATATAAATTTGACCAGTTTTATAATGAGCTAAACCTAGTCCATAATCTCTTGTTTTACAAATTTGCTTAAAACTTTCTATTGCTGATAAAGCTTTCGAATATTCTCCATTTAAATAATATGCAGTACTTAAATTATTATAACCAAAAGCTTCAAACCTAAGAATTTTAATTTTTTTTGCAGTTTGTATTTGTTTACGAAAACAAATAATTGCTTCTTTATAATTCTTCTGCTCTCCATATGATGTTCCCATTGCACCATATATTGATGAAATTTCTTCTTTTATATTATCTTTTTTTGCAATTTCTAAAGCTAAACCATAGTTTTCAAATGCTTTTTCGAAATCTCCTTTATGTGAGTAGATTCTAGCAATCTGAACCAAAGAGCTAGCAATACCGTGCTCTAAGTTTATTTTTTTATAATTTTTTAATGCCTCTTGAAGTTTTTCTAAAGCTTCATCCAATTTTCTATTTATAAAAAGAATTCTTCCGATCCGTAAATTTGCAATTCCCAAATATTCATAGTCTTTTGGATTTGTTGAATATTCAATTAATTGATAATTATACTCATTACATTTTTCAAAATCTCCAATTTGATAATAAATCAATGACTTGTATTCAGTAATTTCTTTTAATTTACCAAAATCTTTTGAGTTATTTATTAATTCATTAGCTCTGTTTAACATCGCTAAAGCTTGATACTTAGCATCCGCTTTAGATAAATTTTGAAAAGTTAAGATTAAAAATTTAAAAGCCTTTTCATTTTCCTTCGCATAATAAAAATGATTAGCTAATTGCTCAATTACTTGAATTTTATTATTTGAGAATTTCGCTTCCAAATACTCACCTATTCTTTTGTGAAAATTTTGGAATGTTATTAGATTTAAATTTTTCTCAAAAGATTCTCTTACGGCATCATGAATAAAAGAATATTCGTTTTCAGAGCATTTTTCTAAAATATTTTCTTTACAAGCAAATTCCAGATTTTCGAATATGTTAATTGGGTTAGTTCTTGTTAAAGTTAGTAGTAATTCAAGTGTGAATGACTTGCCTAGAATTGCACATTCTTCCAATAACTGAATAAAAGAATTATCAAACAATTTTAATCTTTCTGAAATTACAGAATGTAAAGATTCAGAAATCTTATATTCTGCTAATTTCTTATCATCTAATACCCAATTCCCTTTGCTATCTTGGATTTTTCTCTTTATAAAAAGATTCTGAATAATTTCTCGAATAAAAAGCGGATTACCACGAGATTTTTCCAAAATAAATTCTGCAAATTCAGTTTCCACAGGGTCTTGTTTACCTAAAATTGATGTCAATATTTCTATAGTTGCCTCAAGACTAAAGGGAAAAAGTTCAATAATTTTAGATGAAATATTTTTTTTAAGTACTAAGTAAGTTTTTTCAAAATAAGTATTTGCAATTTCATTAGAGCGGAAATTTCCCAAAAACATTATTGGTTTATCTTTTAAATTACGAAATGCGTATTTAAAATAATTTGAAGTTGCTTCATCTGACCATTGTAAATCTTCAAAAATAAGAACAATCGGATTTACAATTTCAGTCAGGTTTTTAAGAAAAATTGTCAAAGCTTCAAAAAGACGTATTTCTCCTTGATCTGGTGGTAACTTCTCTATCTTTTCCATAAATTTCATTTCAGCAATTTCAGGATAAATCTTTTCTAAGTCCCAACCTAACTTTCCTACTATCTCCGCTTTCTCTTTGTCGGAAACTTTGGAAATTGTTTCTAATCCAATTGAAATTAAACTTTGCAATGGCTCAAAAACCAAAGATTCAGTTTTACACCTTATGTCAAATATCTTGGCTTTTTGTAAATCTAAACCAAGTCGAAATTCTTCAATTAGTTTACTCTTTCCTATTCCAGATTCACCCGAAACAAAAACACTCTGAAACTTTCCCTTTGCTGTTTCTGAAAAGGCTTTTTCAAGGGTTTGTAACTCTTTCTTTCTCGAAACGAAAACAGGGGGAAGTAAATAATTTTCTACTTTTTGACTGCGTTTTGTTTTACTTAATCCACCTTTTTTCAAAAGCTCATTTAAAGATTCTGCTACCTCTCTTGCACTTTGGGTTCTATTTTTGGGGTCTTTTTCCAAAAGGCTTAGAATCAGTTTTTCTATTTCTATTGGTAAATCTTTAACGTGCTTTTGAGGAGAAACAATTGGTGAACGTACGTGAGCAAGTGCGATTTGTGCCAAAGTTTCACCTTTAATCGGTGATTCTCCTGTTACTAATTCATAAAAGATTACACCAAGTGAATACAAGTCGGTTCTGAAATCTATTTTACCTGAATCTTTACATTGCTCTGGCGATGAATACTTCATTGTTCCAATGAATGCACCTGTTTTCGTCATTGTTGAAGCATCTTCAATTTTAACCAAATCAAAGTCTGTAATTTTTATTTTACCCTCAGGAGTAAGCAAAATATTTTCAGGCTTTAAATCCCTGTGAACTATTCCTTTGGAATGCAATGCTTCAAGTCCATTTGCAATTTGGATAATTTTTGTGATGGTTTCTTGTAGGGAACAAAAATCTTTGTTCCCTACGGAAATCGGTTCGCCTTCAACAAATTCCATTACAAAGCCAATGTCATCTCCATTTTCATACCATTCTATCATATTTACACAATTGGGACTTGATACTTTTTTCGCTGAATTAAATCCTCGTTTGATTCTTTTTAAATCTTTTTCGTTTTTATAATTTTCGTGGATTAATTTTAGTGCAAAGAACTCACCGTTAGTGGACTTTTGGACTTTGTAAACTGTTCCAAATGTTCCTGATGCAATCTTGGAAATTGTTTTATAGGGCATAATTTTCTTACTAAAAAATTTGTGTGAAAACATAAAACAGAAAAAATATTTTTACAAAATAAAAAGTCAATTTATTTAAAACATAGAAATTACATCAACCTTCATTAAATTTGGACAATTATGAAAATTTAATAGACTTAATTTTTAATAAATGAATACATTATTTTTAATTGACTCACGCGAAAAATTTGCAAAAGAATTTTTGTGGGGATTAACACTAACTGAAAGAATTGTCCTCTCTCTTCAGGACAGAGACTTTTCTGAAATTCAAATCATCTCAGATTTTTCAGAAAAAGAATTGTTCTTTAGAGATTTACACAAAAAGAACAAACCTCCAAAGATTCTCAATAACTTTGAAGTTCCAAAAGGTTTTGAAAAAGTAATTTTAATTTCTGGAAGTTCGGTTTTTGACTTCCGTGTTTTTGACCTGTTTAAGAATTTTGAACAACCCTTCAATCTTAAGGATAAAAATACTCCTGTAATTTTAGATATTTCTGAAAATATAAAGTCAGCTTCAAATTTAGACGATTTCTACCAAGACACAAATTCAATTGAATTCTTAGAGCTTCCAAAACAAAACACTTACATTGCAAAACTTCGTAAACACTTGGAATGGAGATGTGTCAAAATTGAATCTGTCGAAGATTTGAAAATCGCAGATAAAATCCTTAAAGACAGTGTCCAAAAAGGTGTAAATGATTGGCCCGCACAAATAATTCATCCTCCTTTCGAGTTCGCACTCGCAAAATTAGCCTCAAAAACCAAAATCACACCAAACCAAATTACTTACGTCAGCATCACAATTGCTTTTGGATTAACTCCTGTTGTTTACTTTGGTGAATGGGCAATATTTTTGATTCTATCTTTTATTATGGGAATTCTTGACGGAGTTGACGGAAAACTTGCTAGACTTACCCACAGAACAAGTAAAGGTGGAGATTTACTTGATCACGTTTCTGACATTGTTTATTTATCATTTTGGTATTTTGCGATGGGAATGTATTTCATAAATCAAGGAATTGACGTTTGGGTTCCAACAATTGTTTTGCAGTTCGCTTACTACTTGGACAGAATTGTTCTCGGACTTTTCAGCAAAAAGAAAGGTGCCGAACTTCACGATTACAGGCAAATTGATTGCTGGTTCAGAAGAATCGGAGCAAGAAGGAATCCTTGTTACTGGCTTTTTATGGTCGGTTTTCTGATGAATGATTTTCTTTTCGGTTTTCAAATGGTTGTTTGGTGGACTGTGATTACTTTTGCTTTTCACACTTTCCGAGCAATTCAAGAAATTGGCAAACCTGCTCCAACAACTTTTCAGACCTAATTTTAAATGAAAATCTCTGAATTAAAAATTGCCTATTTTTCGGATTTGGTTTTTCCTTCAAACAAAGTCGCTACTAAGCAGATTTTGAAAACTGTGGAAAATCTTCATCAAAACGAAGCCCAAATTGAACTTTTCATTTCCACTCCTTTGAAGAAATCAAAAAAAAAAGAAATTCAAAAATATTACACAGTTGACAAAACTTTACCAATTAACGAAATCCCTTTCTTTTTACCTCCAATTCCAAAAGTTTACAGAGTTCCATTTACTTACTTTGGAATCAAGAAAATCCAAAAGCAAAACTTTGATTTGCTTTACGTAAGACACTACTTTCATTTAAAAGTCGGATTAGCTAAAAATATGAAAGTTCTGTTTGAGACTTACAAAAGTTCATTTTCGCCCAAAATTATGAAGCCATTAATTTCACTTTTGAACACTGATGAAAATTTTGTCGGAATGATTACTCACTCTGAAATGGCGAGGCAAAATTGGATTAAAGAAGGTGCAAACCCCGAAAAACTTATCACAATTCACAACGGAATCGACAAAACTGAAATCCCACAGAAAATGCTGATTCAAACTGCGAGGCAAAAATTAGAAATTGACTCTGACCTAAAAGTCATTTCTTACATCGGTAATATGGGGATTTACAAAGACATCGAATCTATTTTAGAAATTGCGAAATTTTTGCCCGACTTTACTTTTTACCTCGTTGGTTTTAGCGAATCAAAAGACGAAAACAGACTTAAAAAACACGCCGAAAATTTGGGACTCAAAAATTTGGTTTTCATTCCTTGGATGTCAGCTGCTGAGGTTTCCGTTTATCTTTTCGCTTCAAATGCTCTAATAATTCCTCCTTCTTCAAAGCCACTTTTACAAGCAGGGAAAACAGTTCTTCCGCTCAAAACTTTTATGTATTTGGCTTCGGGAGTTCCAATTTTAGCTCCAAGACTCGAAGACACTGCTGAACTTCTCAAACACAAAGAAAATTCGTTTTTGCTCACTCCCGATTCTCCTGAGGAAAATTCAAAAGAAATTTCAGAACTCTTTTCAGACAAAAAATTAATGACCAAAATTTCTGAAAATGCTTTTGAGCAAGGCAAAAGCCTTACTTGGGAAAATCGGGCAAAAAAAATTATTCAATTCATCGAAGAAAAATTTTAGCGAAAATTGGCAACTCAAAAAACATCTAAAAAGGCTGGAATCGTTCTTGCAAGTAGCATAATTACTGCAACAAGCCAAGCAATCATTTTGATTCTACTCGCAAGGCTTCTTGAAAAAGAAGTTTTCGGGGAAATCGCTAAATTAATTATGATTTTCAGAACTGCGATAATTTTGGGAAATTTTGGATTCAACAACAATCCGTTTTTCTTCATTCCAAAATTAAAAGAATCGCAAAGAGGCAGTTTTTTTCTTCAATGTTTACAGATTTTACTTCTTTCTGGAATTGTTGTCGGAGTCATTTCTTCGGGTTTCTTTTACTACTTTTTCGAGTCTTATTTTATCGCAGGAATTTTCATTTTAACGATTTGTTTTGAGTTAATGTCAGAAGTTACGCCTAATTTTTTCATTGCAAACGGGAAAGCAAAATCGGCTGCATTTTTTAGCATTTTCTCATCTTTGCTTAACACAGCGATAATTTTGGTCGTTTGTCTCTACTCCGAAAACATTCTTGTAAACTTAACTTTGGGATTTCTGACTTACTCTGTTTTGAGATTTCTAATGACCTTTTTTATGAACTTCAAAACAATCACAAAACAAAATGAAACTCTTCCGCCAAATTTACTCAAAGAACAATTCGACTTCGGAGTTCCACTTGGTTTCTCACAACTTGCTTTCAAACTAAACAAACAAATTGACAATTACGTTGTTGCATTTTTCTTTCCAAACAAAGTTTTCGCCGAATACAGTGTTGGTTCGTGGGAAATTCCAATGGCTTTGAAAATCCCTTACTCAATTACAAGTGTTTACTTAACTAAGTACACACAACTTTACGACGAGGGAAAATTTGAAGAGCTTAAAAACAAGTTTAACCAAGTAACTGAAAAAGTCATTCTTCTGCTCATTCCGATTGCTTCATTTTTTCTAATTTTTGGGCAAGAAATTATTTCTCTGATTTTCGGTGCAGGTTTTGAACAAGCAGGAATTGTTTTTCAAATTTACACAATCACACTTTTCACTCGCGTAGCTTCTTACAGTAGCTTTTTGAAGTCTTTTGGAGAATCAAAATTCATCTTCAAAGTTAGTGTAATTCTACTAATTTTAAACCTTGCTTTGAACTTGATTTTTATTCAATTCTTCGGACTTTTCGGAGCTCCAATCGGAACTCTTTTGGCAAACTTGGTTGTTCTCGGTTTGACCTTAAACAAAATTGCCGAAATGCTAAATTTGAAAGTTTCTGAACTTCTCCCATTCAGTTTTTACTTCAAGACAATTTTTGTTTCACTGGTTTTGGCATTTGGAATTAGATTTTCAGCTTTCCAATTTTTACAAAGCAACTTAGTCGTTGTCCTTGCTTCAATTCCTGTTTTTTTAATTGGATTTTTCGGTTTAGGAAGTATTTTTAAACTCATCGGTTCGGACGAAAAAGAATTTGTTTTCAGTTTAATCAAAGGCAAGAAAAAATAAATGCAAAAAAATGATGTGATGTTTTTGCTAAGTGGTTTTCCAATCCCTTCACAAACGTTTGTTTTTAGGGAAGTTGATTACTTGTCGCAAATTATGCCTTTAAGAGTTGTTGCTTTTACTCGCAAAAAACAAGGATTCCTCAAAGACAAAAACAACGTCGTTTCCAAAGTCGAATTTGCTCCAAACCACTCTGCTCTCACTATTTTATTTTTCAAAATGCTTCTATTACACTTTCCAATCTTTTGCAAAATTTTGTTTAAAGTGTTTTTTTTCAAACACAGAAACAACAAACAAAGGCTCAAACTTCTCAAAAAATTTCCAAAAACTTTGTGGCTTTACAACCACTTAAAAGACAATCCACCAAAATTAATTCACGCTCACTTTATCGGCTGGCAAACAGAAATTGCTTTGATTATTTCTGAAATTTTGGGAATTCGTTTTAGTTCTTCCGCTCACGCAATGGACATTTTTGTACTTAAAAACAACCTTGAAGAAAAGCTAAAGAAAGCACTTTTTGTTGTAACAGGAACGCAGTTCAACGTTGATTTTATGCAAAACATTTCACCCAAGTCAACAAACATTCATCTTGTTTACGACGGAGTTAAAAAATTAGATTTTTCAAAACTTGACACAACTAAAAATAAAAAAACAACTTTCGTTTCAGTTGGCAGACTTGTTTACAAAAAAGGATTTCAGTTTTTAATTGAAGCAAGTAAAGTTTTAGATGAAAAAGGAATGGATTTTGAGACTTTGATTATCGGAGACGGAGAAATGAGAAGCCAACTTGAAAACCAAGTAAAAGAGCTTGGACTTGAAAAAAGAGTTAAGTTTTTGGGTTCGATGGAAAATTCAAAAATCTCACAACTTTTCGCCAAATCAACTGCCTTTGTTTTACCTTGTGTAAAAGCAGAAAACAATGACATTGACGGAATTCCACTAATAATTATTGAAGCACTTTTTACCAAAATCCCTGTTATTTCTTCGCGGATTTCTGGAATCCCAGAAATTGTAAAAAACGGCGAAACTGGTCTTCTTTGTGAAGAAAAAAACGTCCCGCAAATTGCAGAGAAAATGGAATTAATTGCAACAAATAAAGAACTTGCAACAAGACTTTCAGAAAATGCTTTGGCTTTCGTTGAAGAAAATTTTGAAATTGAAAAAACAATGCAAAAACTCCGCAGCCTTTTTGAAAAATACCTTAAGGAAATTTAATTTATGAAATGTTTAATTCTTGGTGGAGCAGGATTTCTTGGCTCACATTTAACAGATGGTTTGTTGGCAGAAGGTTACTCAGTTCGAGTTTTTGACAGACCTAATATTGCCAAACACAGACATTTTGAAAAAGATGAGAAAATCGAATGGTTTGAAGGCGATTTCACAAACAGAAACGACTTAGTAGAAGCCATAAAAGATTGCGAAATAATTTTTCACTTCATCTCCACTACTCTACCAAAATCCTCAAACGACAACCCTGTTTACGACGTTGAAACTAATCTTATCGGAACTTTACGCCTCCTCGAACTTGCAAGAACCAACAAAGTCAAAAAAATAATTTATGCGTCGTCAGGTGGAACAGTTTACGGAGTTCCAAATGAAGTTCCAATTAAAGAATCTCACACTACTGAACCAATTTGTTCTTACGGAATCACAAAGCTAACAATCGAAAAATACCTCAAACTTTACCACTACTTGTATGGAATCGATTTTTGCGTTTTACGAATCGCAAATCCTTTTGGAGAATGGCAAAGACCAACGGCAGCACAAGGAGCTGTAACAGTTTTTCTTAATAATGCCTTGAAAGGCAAAATGATTACGATTTGGGGAGACGGAAGTGTCGTTCGAGATTTTGTTTACGCAGGAGACGTTACCGAAGCCCTTTTAAAATCAATTCCTTACGAAGGTGAAGAAAAAGTTTTTAACATTGGGGCAGGTTATGGAATGAGTTTGAAAGAAATCATTTCAGAAATCGAAACTCTTTTGGAAAAACCTGTTAAAGTTGAATTTGTGGAAAGTCGTTCTTTCGATGTAAAAAGCAATGTTTTAGACATTGAGAAAGCAAAAAATGAACTTGGTTGGAACCCCAAAACGACTTTTCGAGAAGGTTTGAAGAAAAACCTAAGTTGGCTTAAAACTTTGGAAGATTAAAGAAATTCATTAGACTTCTTGCATAACTCTTTTATTCCTGTTTCTCATTCTGAACGAATGTGAAGAATCTAAACAAGTGTTACCCCAGAAGATTCTTCACTCCGTTCAGAATGATAGAGTTTCAGTTATGCAAGAAATTTATTGTTCAAATTCCTAACTGTCGTGAAAGTGTCGTTATTATTCCTGCAAGTTATTTTTACTTTTATGAAAAATTTATTTCTAAACTTTGAAAAAGGTAAAAAGATGCAAACCAAATTAGCTGAAAAAATAAGAAGTGAAAGATTCAGCCGTTCTTGGTCTCAAGCTCAACTCTCCGAAATTTCGGGCTTGAGTGAAAGAACAATTCAAAGAGTTGAAAAAAGTGGAAACTGCTCCAAAGAAACATTGCTTGCAATTGCCAGTGCTTTTGACTTGGACGTTCAAGAATTTACCTGTCTTTTTGAAACTCAAGAAAATTTTTTCGACTTTAACGGTTCAAAAATTTTAGCTCCAGAAAGGTCTTACACTCTTGGCTTAGTTTTAGCTTTTCCAGCTGTTTACTTTATTTTTTCTAATATTCTAAAATATCAATTTGGGATTCATTTTTTTGCTAAGCCTTGGGAATTTTTCTACAACGACCCTAAAATTTTCACAATTTTTAATTTTGTTTCACCGATAATTTTTCTTGGTGGTTTGAGTTTAGCGATTCTCCTAAATTTTGGTTCACTCCTCAAATTTCACTTAAGAAAAACTCCAAACGAGTTGATTAGCACAATAAACCTTAAAGCAAATTTTTTGAATTTAAGCATTATCGGAATTGGTTTTACTTCAATAATTTTTCTAATTTGCTACGTAATTTTTGAAAATTTGAATCACCTTTAGAAAGTCCCAATTAATTAATATCCAATGATATTTTTTTGTATATTCCGTAAAATTTTTAATGAAATAATGGAGATTACAATGAAATATTTTTCAATAATTTTATTCGCATTTTTGATTGCTTGTGCTTCTGAAAAGCAAGAAAACCAAGCAGGAAAAACTGAGACAAAAGTAGAACAAAATGACTCCAAAAAATATGGTTCTGCTCTAACACTTGACAAACAAGAGAAAATCTCAACAATTCTTGCAACACCTGAAGATTTTGTTGGCAAAAAAGTCAAAGTTGAAGGAGTTGTAACTGATGTTTGTGCAATGAGAGGTTGTTGGATTGAACTTGCAGGCGACAAACAAGGCGAGTCAATCAAAGTCAAAGTTGTTGATGGGGAAATTGTTTTTCCAATGGAAAGTAAAGGACACAAAGCACTTGTCGAAGGCGAAATCGAAAAAATCGTTTTGACATTGGAAGAAACAATCGGTTGGGAAGAACACTTGGCAGAAGAACAAGGTAAAGAATTCGACCCAAAATCAGTCACCGAAGCAAGAACAATTTATCGTATAAAAGGTATCGGAGCCGAAATTTTTTAAGAAATGAAATGGCGAAAGTGGAATAACATTCTCCACAGAGATTTAGGATATTTTTTCTTTGGATTGACTGTCATTTACGCAATTTCTGGTTTGGCGGTCAATCACATCCAAGACTGGAATCCAAGTTATAAAATTGAATTTATAGAATCACAAATTGAACCTTTTTCACCAACTGACATAAATTTTGATTCAACTGCCTTTAGGATTTTAAATGAGCTTGGAGAAAATGGCTTTTACAAAAGTAGCCTTTTTACCAAACACGATAATTTTGAAATTTTTGTTGATGGAAACACAATTTCTGTAAACCCACAAACAGGCAAAGTGCTTCAAGAAAAGGTAACTTCAAGACCATTCTTAAGAGAGTTTAATTTTCTTCACTTGAATCACCCCAAAAAAATTTGGACTTGGGTTGCAGATATTTATGCAATCGGACTTTTATTAATGGCAATAACGGGGCTTTTTGTCTTGCGAGGGCAAAAAGGAATAACAGGAAGAGGAGCTTGGGTTACCTCTTTAGGGATTCTATTACCAATATTTTTCCTTTGGCTTTATCTATAAATAACTAGTCGAAAAATTCTCAAATTTACTTTTACCAACAATTAAATTGAAAAAATTATATTCTTTCTTTAGATTCAAATTGCGACGCATCTGTTTTAATTTTTAATTTCAAGGATTTTTATGTTCAAAAAACTACTTTCAGCCACAACTTTGCTTTGTCTTGGAGCATCGAATTTGTTTGCTGGTGCTTGGACTCAGCCACAAAATAATTTTTATTTTAAAATTTCTATGGCTTCCTCAACAGCAGAAAAACAATTTACTAACAAAGGCAAAACAGCAACCTTAGAACAGGAAAACTCTCCTTACGAAAACAAGGAGCTTAGTTTCAATGCTTACTTAGAATACGGAGTTACAAACTGGTTAACAGGAGTTATTTCTCTGCCTTACAAGTCAATTGATTCAAATACTAAAAGTTTTATCCGAGAAAATAAAGGCTCGGGAGATTTAACTTTTGGTGCAAGGATTGGCTTTAATCCGCTTTTTAATCTTAATTCACCTGTCGTTACAGCAGCTCAAATTAATTTCAAAATTCCAACAGGTTATGACAATTCAAATGTTCCGTCAATTGGTTCAGGGCAAAAAGACATTGATTTTAAATTTATGGCTGGAACTTCATTTTATCCAATTCCTGCTTACTTTACAGGAGACGTTGGATTCCGTTATAGAGCAGATTATCCCGCAAATGAAATTCCTTACTATGCAGAATTAGGTTACACTTTTAAAAATAGAGTTTTAATTAGAGGGTTTATTGACGGAGTAGCAACTCTTGGAGATTTGGACGAACCTTTTAATCCTGCAGCATTAGCAGCTGGAAAACCTTACTTTCCTGAAGCAAGTTCTTACTTAAAAGCTGGTCCTGGAATCATCGTAATTTTGAAGCCCTTTTTAGAAGTCAACATCGATTACGTTACTATGATTTCTGGTAAAAATACTTTAAAAACAAATGAAGTTTCATTCGGAATTGCTTACAAATTTTCAAATTAATGGGGAAAATCAATGAAAAATATTAATAGACGAGATTTTATAAAACTTTCAGCAGCAACTGGAACTTCAATTGCTTTTATGGGAATCTTTAATGCCTGTGAAGATTACACTTTTGAACCTGTCACAGGTGGCTCTGAAAAAACTTTTATTACAGATATTCAAGACTTTTATACACAATTTGGTAACTCAACAACTTCTGTTGACAACCTACCAAATGTAACAAAAGCAAGTTGGCAGCTTGAAATTTCAGGCTTAGTTGACACTCCAAAAACTTTCTCTTTTTCTGAACTTGAAGCACTTGCTTCTGAACACGAAATGACTTACTTCAAAACAATGAGATGTGTCTTTGATGCTGGAGCTTTTGAAAAATACATTAGTAATGCTTATTGGACTGGTGTTCCTTTAAAGGTTCTTTTGGAACAAGCAGGAATTCAGTCAAGTGCAAAAAGACTTAGGATTTTCGGTTCTGATGGGTTTACAAATAACATTCTTTTAAGTGATGTAATGAAAGAAACTCCTGAAGGTGAACTTCCAATAATTCTTTGTTATAAAATGAATGGTGAAGAACTACCACTCAAACAAGGATTTCCTGTAAGAGTCATTTTCCCTGAGAAATTCGGTTTTAAAAATATGAAATGGATTAGCAAAATAGAATTGACAGATGTTGACGAACCTTTTGGAGTTTACGAAGTTGATTATGGAATTTTCGATGACGGAGATTTAAAACCAATTTCCTACATTACCGCTCCTCTTACAAACGAAAACCTTTCTCAAAACTTGACCGAAGGTAAATACACAGTCCTTGGAACTGCTTTAACAGGCAGAAACAAACCTCAAAAAGTTGAAGTTAGAATTGACGACGGAGACTGGAAAGATGCTTCAATTGCTTCTCGCGAAGAAGTTGAAAACCAAGTAAGGACTTTTGTTACCGAAAAAGAAGGAAGGCTTCCTTCTGAATTTATTGAACAATTTAAAAATCCAGATGCTTTCTCTTACCCTTTCAAAAATACTTGGGTTGTTTGGAAATATGATTTCGAAGTTACGGGTACTGGTGCGGTAAAAATTTCCGCTCGTGTTACTGATGAAACAGGTTTTACTCAGCCAGAAGAAGATAACACTTTCGATGACGGAAATGTTTCAATTCAAACTGTAGATGCCTCAAAAGGCTAAAAAAATAGTTTGTAGGGAACAAAGATTTTTGTTCCCTACAAAAATTTACTTCAATCCAATTTCTTTGTAATACTTCATTGCACCTTCGTGAACTGGAACTGACATTCCTTGAAGTGCAGTTTCTTTGGTGAACTCTTTTGCCTTTGCGTGTCCTTTGTGGAGTTCGTCAGTTTGCTCGAAAAGTGCTTTTGTAATTCTGTAAGCAGTTTGATTTGTCATATTTGTACTTGTTGCAAGCATTGCTTTTACTGCAACTGTTTTGACAGGCTCATTCACACCTTTGTAAGCATCTTTTGTAAATTCAGTTGCTGTATAAAAATTATAACTATCAATTAGGTAATTAACATTAATTTGGTCAATCGGTATTAAAACTAAGTCCGTTAAAAGCGATATGTCAGTAATTGCAGCATTGCCCAAACCAGCTGTATAAAAAATCGCATCAATTTTTCCATCTTTAAAAAAGTCAGTTGCTTGAGTAATAGAAACTCTTTCAGCTCTTCCCAAATCCTCGAAAGTCATACCGTAAGTTCCAAGAATCATTTCAGTATTCAAAGAAGTTCCGCTCCCTGCTGCACCAACTGAAACTCGTTTTCCCTTCAAGTCCTTTACAGATTTAATGCCTGAGCTTTTTCTTGCAATTATGTGAACAATTTCTGAGTAAAGAGTTGTAATTCCTCTAACTCCTTGAAATTGTTGTCCTTCAAACATATTTGTGCCACTGTGAGCGTAGTAAGCGATGTCGTTTTGAACCATTCCCAAATCTGTGTCGCCATTTTGCAAAAGTTTAATGTTTGCAACTGAGCCACCTGAAGACTCAACGTTGATTTTAAGCTCAGGAAATACATTTGCAACAGACTTGCTAATTGCATTTGAAAGTGGGTAGTAAATTCCAGTGATTGAACCAGAAGTAATTGACAAAAATTCAGTTTTTGGTGGTTCTTTTGCTCCACCTTCTGTTTGTGTTGAAGTTGCTTGTGTTTGTTCTTTTTTATCACCGCAAGCAATACAAAAAACAGCTAAAGTTAGGATTAGAAAAATTTTAATTTTGAACATTTTATTTCCTTTTGTTTAGTCGAGTTGAACGTCAAGTTTGTCAACGATTGCCATTACAACAGCATCAACAGGTTTATTTTGTGTAATTTCCGTTTGCCTTGCAGAGCTTCCGCCACAAGTCAAAACAACTTCGCCGATTCCAGCTCCGACAGAGTCAACAGCAACAACGTAACTATCTTTTAATTTTCCATCTAAAGTAAGATTTTGAACAATGAGTAATTTTAAACCAACTAATTTCGGGTCTTTTTTTGTTGCCCAAACTGTTCCTGTAACTTTACCGAGATTCACTTATTTTTTCCTTTGGTTAATTAAGTTTGCAAAGATTGGAAAAATCTTTTTCAAAATCAAGAATTAAAGAGATTTGTTTTCTAACTAACAAAAAATCATTGTTTAATTGCTTTAATGTCTCTAAATTAAAATTTATGATTTTGCTTTGACATCTTAAATTTTAACCTAAAAACTCAGGAGGCTTTTCAATGGTCTTAAAACCAATTGCAAAGTTAACCGGAGCATTAGCAATTACAGCAATTATTGCAGGTAGTTCCTTTGCTCAAGACACTGTTAATATTTCAACTCAACTTGAAGGTAATTTTATCGATGGAGTTGCAATAGTTGAAGGTTCGACTTACACCTTTGTTTATAATGCTCCAGTTCACGACGCTTTAATTGATGGAGCTGTTCCAATTCCCGCAATGGCAACAAGATTGAAATCATTTTTGGCAGGAATTGACGGAATGCAATTAATTATTCCAAGTAATTTCACAAATGTTGACCCTACAACAATTACAGCTAATTTTAATGGGTTTAACACAAGCCCTGTCGCTGGTGGAAACATTTTCAATGACATTAACGGTGTAACACCTTGGTTAGTTTGTGATTTTTCAACTAATGGAACGAACCCTTTCAATACCCCTTTACAAGTTGATTTTGCTACTTCAGGTGGATTTGAAACAATCGCAGGGAATTCTATTCCAGGCTATACAATTGGTTCAGAACCTTTGAATTTTGCAGAAATTACTGGTGGAAATTTTGATGTCTCAGGAACAACTGTTCTTAGTCAAAACCCATTTTCTGTTTCAGTCTCTCACTTTACACCTTTTGCAGGAGTCGCTGCAAGCGATGTTCCTCTTAGTGTTACTTTATCAAGTTTTGAAGCAACTCAAATTTCAGAAGGTATCAAACTCAATTGGTCAACTGAAAGTGAAGTCAATAACTTAGGTTTTGGGCTTTACAGAACTGAAGGAAATTCTTTTGATTTAGACAGAGCAACCAAACTTGGTGATTACAGAACTCATTCAGAACTCGCAGGAAACGGAACTTCTTCACAAAGTAGTTTTTACACTTTCGTTGACAAAAATGTAGAGAACAAAACTTACACTTACGTTTTATCAGATTTTGATGCTGAAACAGGTGAAGAGATTCACACTGAATTAGCACAAACTGTTTCCTTTAAAACAAATGAAAACAACGCTAAACTTAGCTTCAAATTAGCTCAAAACTACCCGAATCCTTTTAACCCTGAAACAACAATTGAGTATTCAGTTAAGGAAGCAGTAAATGTTGAACTCTCAATTTTTAATGTAAAAGGTGAAGTTGTTAGAACACTCACAGCAAATCATTCGGAAGCTACAAACGGAAGTTTTAATTGGAACGGAACTGACGACTTAGGAAAATCTGTTGCAAGTGGAATTTACTTCTACAAACTCACAGCAGGTGATTTCTCAAGCACAAAACAAATGATTCTTTTGAAATAAAATTTAGAATTTTCTAATTTTTAAAAGCCGTTAACTCCTTTGAGATTTAACGGCTTTTTTTGTAGGGAACAAAAATTTTTGTTCCCTACAATTTTTCCGTATTTCTCGTCGGTAATTTTTTTTGTTTTAGCTCTTTCTCTTTTTTCGTGTTTCTCCGTGTGTTTCGTGGGCAAAAATTCTTTTTTTAAAACAAAATTCCAATTACTAAAAATGACTGCAAGTAGTCGTTAGTCTCTCCAAAATCGTACTCAACATTCAAATCCGAATAAAATTTTGAATTAAAGTAGTAACCAAGCCCTAAAGCAAAATAATTATTCAGTTCACTACTCTGCCCATTTGAAATGTAAAAGTAATTTCCGTATTCAAAGGAAGTTGTGAAATTTGTAAACAAATCTTTCTCCAAAACTAAAGAAGTTCTAAATGAACTGGAGTTTGAGGTGTTGTAGTAGTTTACTCTTGTCCGCACGTAATCAAATTGCAAAATATCTTTGAACGAAACTCCGAAATTTCCACCAATTACAGGTTGTGAAATTCCTTGACTAAACCTTGTGTTTGCTCCCAAAAAGATTGAATAATTTTTTGCAGAATTGTAGTTTGAACGCAAACTCACTGAATGACTGAATTTGTCGTTAAACAAACTATCGGGAATGTCGGCAGTCTCGTCAAATTGAATATTTTTGTAAGCATTGTAACTTGCGGAAAGATTCAAATTCTTTTGCATTTTGTAGTTCGTAGAAAAAAAAGCTCTACGAATTTGGACTTTTGATTCGTCATTATTTTTTAGATAAAGATCTAAACTTTGGTTCAAGAAAAATTTAGTACCAAAATTCATAAAATTCTGTGTTGCCAAGTACTGCTCGTCAACTTTACCTGCAACATTTTTTTGGTTAAATGAAAAAGTTGTGCGAATCCTGTTACCTGTAAATTCGCCTTTTTCAAACCTCACAAAAGCACCGAATTTATTTCCGTTACCAAAAAGTTCGTTACCAACTATTCCCGATTCTCTTCCAGCATAAATCCCAGTTTCCAAATTTTCGCTGACCTTGTAGCCGAATTCTCCACCATTCAAATTTCCTGCCGAAGTAGTTCCTCTTGAGTAAGTTCTTCCAATTGAAAAAAAGTAAGGCGAGTTTGGATTTTTGTAATTCAACTCCGTTTGGTAAATGTTGTAATTATTTTCATTTTCACCAAGAGTTGCTTTACGCATTTGGTAAGAATGGTTCAGGTAAACATTAAACTCTAAAAACGGGAAAATTGCGTTTTGAACTGAAAATTTTAAACTGTTCGTTAGTCTTTGGTTTGTGTAATCAGACTCGTCAAGGTTTCTGTTGTCCAAAAATTGAATTAGGTAACGACCTCTAAATCTCGTTCTGATTTTTCGTTCTTTTGTCTTTTTTTCAACTAAAGTCAGTTCAGGCAAACTCTCAACTTTTCCTGTTTTTGGAATATCTTTTTCCACTTTTACAACTTTTTGCACAGAAGTTAAATCTACTTTGTCTCCAATTTTCGGCTCTTCCAAAATCAAAATGAATTTTCCTGAAGAAGATTTTCTTGAAACATTTGCGACAACGACTTTTCCGATTAAATTTTCTTTTCTAAAAATCGGCAAAGTGTCGTTTTTCGTAATTCCTTCTCCAGAACCTGCTCCGATGTAAATAAGTTCGTTTGCGATATAAGTTATTGTTGTAATTCTTTCTTGGGCATTCGATTGCAAAGCCAAAATAACAATAAAAAAGCAAGTCAAAATTTTCATCAAATTACTTTTCATTGTAACCTCTTTTTCGATTCCAACTTGGTGAATCTTCTTCTCCGTTTGGATGGCAATTGTAACAAGCAACACTTTCGTAAACGTAACCACCAACGTCATCGTGTTTGTCGTTCATATCGTTTTGGTTGTGTTCGTGGCAACCTGTAAAACACGAAAATACATTAAAATCATTTGAATTTATGTGGCAAGTGGAACAATCATTTCCCCAAACGTTTTTATGTTCGCCTGAATAAATTGGGAAGTATTCAGAATCGTGATTTGTAAGAGTTGCAGGTTGCCAACCATTAAAATTATGACAAACTGTGCAATCGGTTGGGAAAGAATTATGCGAAGGATTTTGTGCATTTTGAAACTCAGATTGATGACAAGAAATGCAATCTCTTGGAGTTCCGACATAAACATTATTCACGTGGCAAGCGGAACATTCAGTTATTGCGTGAATCCCGGAAAGTGGGTAAGTCGAATGGTCAAAAGTCGCAGGTTGCCAACCAAAATTTGTGGTATTGTGGCAAGTTTCACAGTTTGTCGGAAATTGAGATTGGACGTGATTAGGATTTTGGGCTGTTTCAAAATCAGTTTTGTGGCAAGAATAACAATCCGATGAAGTTTCAGAATAATTTGTAGTTGTGTGGCAAGCATTACAATCTGAAATTTTATGAACTCCTGTCAAAGGAAACTCTTCGTGAACAAAGTTTCCGCTTCCCCAACCTCTTTGTTTTGAAGAGTGGCAAACGGTGCAATCAGAAGAATAATTTGCTTCAATGTGATTTGGATTTTCGGCACTCAAAAAATCTTGCAAATGGCAGGAAACACAATCGTTACTTTGCCCGACAAAAATTCCCTTGTTCGATTCTTTGTGACAAACTTTACAATCCAAAATTTGATGAGCACCTTTTAGCTCAAAGTTTGTTTTTTCATTGTGAAAATTAAGCGAATTTGAAAGTTTCCATTGAGCTTGCGAATGACATTCCGAACAATCAGAACCAAAAGCTGAATTGTGAATGTCTGTGTGGCAACTTGAGCAAGTATTTTGAACATTTGAAAAATTCAAATCCTTGTGGCAACTCAAACAATCAACAGCTTTGTGAGTTCCTTCAAGTTTGTAGTTTGCGTGGTCAGAATGTTTGAATTCAGAATTTGGCTTCATTCCAACCCAAGAGTTATTCGTGTGGCAAAACAAACAATCTAATTCCAAGTTTCCGTGTGGACTTTGTGCCAAACAGCAACTCAAAAAAGTCAGAAGTAAAATTAAGGTTGTTAAAGAATTTTTCATTTTTTTTGCTCAAAAATTTGGATTGCCGACTTTAGTCGGTTTCTTAGTTTCTAACCGACTAAAGTCGGCAATCCTGTTGCTGGTTTATTTTTCAACTTACTTCACTTCAACGCTTCCGTGACAGGATTTACAATCAGTTTCCAATGGCTTGTAACTCACGAATAACTTGCCCGAATTATGCTTTTCGACTTTGTGGCAAGCCAAACATTCAACATTCTCGTGAGCACCTTCAAGTTTGAATTTAGAATCTTTATTGTGGTCAAATTTTGTCTTTTTAAAATCTTCTGTCGAATGGCATTTTTCACAATCGGTAAAACTTTGTTTTCTGCCATTCACAAATTTCATCGCTTCTTTAAACTGCCCAAAATGAATGTCTAAATGGCAATTTTCACAGGTTGTGTCAATTGGTTTGTAAAGGATTCTTTCGTTTTGCGTTCCAATTTCAATCGGTTTGTGGCAATCGTTACAAGCTGTTTTTGTGTGAGAACCTGTTAGCTCAAAATTTGTCTTGTTGTGGTCAAAACTTGGCAATTCCCAAGAATCTTCATTGTGGCAAGCCTGACAATCATTTTTTGCAATTTTCTCTTTAAACTGATTTTGGTGAATGTCCTTGTGGCAACTTGAACATTTAATTTCAGAAAAAACAAACTGCGGTCTTGCAGTAAATTTTCCTTCGTCTTGGAGTTTGTGGCAAAAAATACAAGGTGTTGCCAAATGTCCGCCTTTTAGTGGAAAATCTGTTTTTGCGTGCTTTTCAATTCCGTAAGTCGAAGGACTCCAATCGTTTACAGTGTGGCAAACTTCGCATTCGCCTTTGCTTGGCGAGTTTGCAAAATCTCCGAGATGCAAATCTTCGTGGCAACGAGAACACTTGTCAAATTGTAATTTGGTTTTAAAATTATTGTTTTTATGACACTCCGAACATTCAACTTTAAAATGCTTTCCTTCAAGCGGAAAAGCTGTTTTTGAATGGTCGAAACTTTTGCCGTCTTTTAGCAAATTCCAACCTTCTGTCGTGTGGCAAGTTTCACAACTTTCTTTGAATTTTCCTTTGTGAATGTCTTCGTGGCAAGAATTACAACTTTCAAATTTTAGTCCGACAAATTTTTGAAATTCGGAATCAATTTTTCCAAACTTGTCTTTGTCAGATGATTTTTGGATTTCGTGGCACTTTACACAATCGGTTTTTTGGTGCTTTCCTGTAAGTTTGTATTTGGAATTATTGTGGTCAAAAGTATTGTCTTTTCCTTTCCAGCGTTCAAAATTATGGCAACTTTCACAATCTTTTGAAAGTTGTTTTCGATGCTCATCAAAATGGCAAGAAAGGCAATCTTGGTTTAGCCCAAGCAAAGTTTTGTTCAAGTCTTTTTTCTCGGATTCCAAAATATCTTTGTCAAAAATATTTTCTTTTCGGTGGCAGACTTCACACTTTTCAGTTTTATGTTTTCCAATTAGTTCGTAACCAGTTTGTGAGTGGTCGAATTTTTCTTTTCCACCTTCCCAATTTATTTGATTAAAATCTTCTCCAAGGTGTTCGGAATGACACTTTGTACAATTTTTCTCAACAACAGTTTTTATTGAATGGAAACCTTTTTTGTTCTCAATTCGGAAATTAATTTCTTTGTGGCAATCCAAACATTGAGGGTCTAAAATTTCCTCACCAATTTCGTGGCAAGCCGTACAATTTGAAAGTCCTTCAAGGTGAGAATGAGGTTTTGATAATTTTCCCGGTGAAAGAAGTTGTGCTTGGGCTAAACAAGGAAACAAAATTAAACAGAGCAAAATCTGAAATGAAAAAACAGGATTGCGAACTTTAGTTCGTTTTAAACAGGCTAAAGCCTGCAATCCTAATTGGCAAATTTTTTGAAAATAGGCTAAAGCCTGTGTTTCTGTTTGTAGAATTTTAGTTAATCGGAACTTCAACTACATTTACCCCGATAGATTTTAAAAATTTATTTGGAAGTTCACCACCTGCAAAAATTAAAACAGAATCATTTTCTTTTTCAATGACTTTGTCTTCAAGATTAATTTTGATTTTATTTTCAGAAATTTCATTAAGGCTTGAGTTGTAGAAAATTTCAATTTTTCCACTTTCAGCGTAACTCAAAATGTTGTTTTTGTTTTTCTCTTTTGCTCTGTTAAAGTGGTTGTTTCGGTTCACCAAAGTAACGTTGTTAGTATTCTGATTTGCCAAAGAAACTGCTGCTTCAATCGCACTATCGCCTGCACCAACTACAACAATTTTTTCATTTTTATAAGTCTCTGCGTCTTGGAGTTTGTAAGTAACTTTTGAAAGTTCTTCGCCAACAACTCCTAATTTTCTTGGAGTTCCTCTTTTGCCAAGTGCAAGCAAAACGTGATTTGCCTTGTAATTTGCCTTTGAGGTTTCCAAAACAAAATGTCCGTTTTCTTGAGTAAGTGAGTTTAGCTTTTCGTGAGAATTAATTTTGATTCCTGAGATTTGGATTGTTTTGTCCCAAATTTCGATTAATTCTTCTTTTGAACAATCGCCAGCCCAAAGCGTTCCGTACATCGGAATTCTCACAGGTTCGGAAAGCAAAAGTTTTTTTCGGGGGAAATTTCGGATTGTGTTAGCAATGTCGTTTTGCTCAATAATTACGTAATTCAGCTCATTTTTAATACAAGCTAAACCTGCCGACAAACCCGCAGGACCTGAACCAACAATCGCAATATCAAAAATTTCAGCATTTTCGGAGCGTTTGAAATCTTTTTTACTCAAGATTTTTTCGATTACAAGTTGACCGTCTGTGAGTGCATTTTTAATCAAACCTGTTCCTGTTAGCTCACCGATTATAAAAACGTTTTTTAAATTTGATTCGTAAGATTGTTTGTCAAACTCAGGAACTTCTTGCATTCTCGGTTGACCGACTTCAAAAAGTTGTAAAGCTCCAGTTGGGCAAGCCTTTGCACAATTTCCGTGACTTTCACAGGCTTTTGGATTTACGAGGTAAGATTTGTTGTTCACGATTGCCAAAGTTCCGCCGACATCACAAGCATTCACACAAGAAGCACAACCAACACAAATATCTCTGTCAATTACAGGTTTAAAAGTCCCGATTTCAGATTCATCGGGTTCGTAAACTTGGTTCAGAAGTTCGGCGTTTTTTTCGGATTCCTTTTTCTTGTTTCTGATGTAAGGCAAAACAATAATTAGAACGAGAAGAACCGCAACGGCAATAATTATTAAATTATCCATTTTTTAGCCAAGTAGAGTTTCTAAGAATAAATTGAATCTTTCAAAAGTGTACCATTTTCCAATCAAACTTGCTACCGAAACGTGAACGACCAAAATTAAAAACATAATTATTACAAATGGTTTGTGGAAAATGTGCCAGTATTGGAGAAGTCCTTGCATCGTTTCGTAGGTAACTTGTTTTCTTACTAAAATGTGTCTTCGTTTGAGCATTTTCAAAAATCTTTTGCGTTGGTCAGGCGGAATTTGGGTTTCATTTTTTAAGATATTTTTTGTCTTTTGCATTTTAAAGAATAACGCAATGTCTTGCCCAAGAATTGCATTAATCGCTTTGAATCCTGACAAATCTCTTAAGTAAGTGTAATCCATAAAATCTTCAATTTTTGCCCAAGCTTTAGGATTTTCAAAAATAAAATCTTGAAGTTCGTTGTTAAGCAAAATTTCATTTTTATGAAGTTCGCTTAGTGAAAGTTTATTTCCACTCATACTTCTTGGGAGTTGCGAGTAAAGATATTTTCCGAGAACTCCGCTAAGCCAAACCAAAAACATACTCCAATAAGAAATCGAAACCAAACCACCGAAATTAAAAGCTGTGTGATAAGTAATTAAAATTGGTCCCATATTTCCCATCCAAATGTGATAGTCAAGCCAGTAATCCAGATTTCCCCAATTTTGCATAAACTTTAATTTTTTTCGAGGAACGTAAACCAACATCACAATCATTAAAATTGTGCCAACCATTCCCAAAGTATGTCCATAAATTCCAGAAGGTTTAAAGAGTTCGTGTAACTCAGAAGCATTTTGTTCGATAGGTGAAAGCGAGAAGTAAATGAATCCGTGATACCCAATCAAAATTGTAACGACTACAAGAATTATCCAAAGTATTGAAAGAACGATTTTATGGAGCATAATTTTACTATCTAAATTTCAAAGTATTTTTCTAATTCGACTCTTTCTTCGGGATTTGTCATTACAACTAAAGTATCACCCTTTTTCAATTTTTGTTCCCTGAGAGGATTGTAAAGCCAGTTTGAATCTCGTTTCAATGCCAAAACTAAAGTTGCAGGAAAATCTCTAAGTCCAATTTCGCGAATTTCTTTACCAATAAATTTGTCTTTTATCACAATTTCTTCAATTCTCAAATTCTTGTCTTGGTCTCGGAGCATTGTGTCCAAAAACGAAACTACTGTCGGACGAATCATCTCGGAAGCCATTCGCAATCCGCCGATAAATTTTGGAGTAATTACTCCGTCAGCTCCTGCTTGGCGAAGTTTTGGGTCGTATTCCAAATTATCACAACTTGAAATTATTTTTAAATTTGGGTTCAAATGTTTTGCAGTAAGACAAATTACTAAATTTTGGTTATCATTTCCTGTTGACGCAAAAAGTCCGTAAGCATTTTCAACTCCCGCATCTTCTAAAACAGAATTTTGTGTCGCATCACCTTTTATGTAACAACCGTCAGGGTGTCTTTCAATGAAAACTTTCAATTTTTCATCACTCACGTCAACGACTACAAAAGGTCTTTTTGTATTGTCTAATTCTTTGGCAATGTGTTCGCCGATTTTGTTATCGCCACAAATTATGAAATGACCGTGTAGTTTTTCGATTTTCTTTTCCATTTTTATCTTTCTAAATGTGTTTTTAATTTCTCCGTCAATTACAAGGGCTGTAATATTTGATAAAATGTAAGTGAATCCACCAATGCCCGAAAATGCAATAAAAATTGTAAAAAGCCTCGCAGAAGTCGTTTGAACTTCTACAACTTCTCCATAACCGATTGTCGAAATCGTAATCATTGTCATATAAAAACATTCGAGAAGCGTAAATCTTGCATCGTCGATGTAATAGTAACCGAAAGTTCCGATTAAAATTATTGAAATCAAAATTCCGAATGCGAAAAAAAATCTTGTGTAAACTCTGTTTACAATGGGGTTTATCATTTATCTGAGTAATTTTCAAAAATTTAAAGAATCAGTAAAAATTTGAATTATTTTAAAGTTAGTTTTAGAATACGAAATTTCCACTTAATTTTTTAAAAGAATGTTTTCAATTAAATATCTAATTTTAATTTTGTTAGCCACAAACATTTTTATTGCTTGCAAACCTCAACTAAAATCCAAGAATGAAACTCACCAAACTTCCGACACTCTAACTTACGAAATTCAAAATTTTTCTAACGAATTTGGCAATTGTGATTCGACAACTTACTTAACTGATTGTGCAAGGATTGAACTTAGTTTCCCGAAGTTTATAAATTCAAACATAAATTCTGTTGCCGATTCTCTTAACTCAAGAATTCTAAATTACTTACTTGTTCCTATTTATGAAAAAACACCAACTTCGATTCAAGAAAAAATGGATTTCTTTTTAAACGATTACAAGGGGTTTCTTGAAGAATCGCCAAACTACAAAATCGAATGGTATTCGGAGATTTTCTGTAACGTAATTCGCAACGATTCTCTTTTAGTGGTTTTAGATTTTTCAGAAGTCGGCTACACTGGAGGAGCTCATCCAAACTCTTTTCAAAAATTCATATCAATAAATTCTCAAAATGGTAAAATTGTTAGAAAAGCCGATTTTATCAAAGATGAAAAAAGTTTGGAAAAAGTTGCTGAAAAGATTTTCAGAACCCAAAAAGAAATTCCAGACGAAGAAAGCCTTAAAGACAATAATTATTTTTGGAATGAAGGAAAATTCTACTTGAACGATAATTTTGCAATTTTAGATTCAGGTTTGGTATTTTTCTACAACAATTATGAAATTGCTTCTTATGCTTCGGGACAAACAAAATTATTTTTACCTAACTCAGCTATTTCAGAGTTCATAAAAAAAGATTAAAATGGCAAAGTTACTTTTCCTTCAAAATTTAGAATACGAATTTTTAGGTCCGATGTACATTTCTTCGATTTTGAAAGAAAACGGACACCAATGCGAATTGAAAATCGGTGAAACTTTGGAAGAGTTTGAAGAAGCAATTCTTGACTTCAAACCTGATTTAGTTGGTTTTTCAATTATGACCGGAAGCCACGAATGGGCAAGAAAAATTGCAAATAAGATTTGGCAAAAATACAAAATTCCAAACATTTTCGGTGGAGCTCATCCGACTTTCTTTCCTGAATTTTTGAAAGAAGACGGCGTTCAAATGATTGTCAAAGGTGAAGGTGAAGAAGCTGTTTTGGAAATTTTAAACAGAATCGAAATTGGCAAAAATTTGGAAGGAGTTCCGAATCTTCTCATCAAGAAAACCGATGAGACAATTTCCGAAACACCTTTGCGAAATCTTAAAAGCGATATGGATTTTTATCCCTTTCCTGACAGAAATCTTTACGATGATTTGAACGGAAGACTTGACAGGAGCGTCAGAAATGTAATCACTTCAAGAGGTTGTCCTTTTCACTGCACTTTTTGCTTCGAAGATGCAATGCGAGACCTTTATAAAGACAAAGGAAAATACGTCAGAATCCGCTCAATCGACAAAGTCATCGAAGAATGTTTGCGAATTAAAAATGAAACTGACGCAAGAATCATCTACTTTGCAGATGATGTTTTTGGAATGTCAAAAAAATGGCTTTACGAATTTTTACCGATTTACAAACGTGAAGTTGGTTTGGAATTTATCTGCTTAGTTCGTGCTGACATCGTTGCTTCTGACAAAGATTATGCAAAAAACTTGGCGGCTGGAGGTTGTAAATCTGTTTTCTTCGGAATTGAATCAGGAAATGAAGACTTGAGAAATTTGGTTCTAAAGAAACAACTCTCCAACGAGCAAATAATTTCCGCTTCAAAATACTTGCACGAGGCAGGAATCAAATTCCGAACTTACAACATTCTCGGGCTTCCCGGTGAAACTCTGGAAGATGCTTTTTCGACTCTTGAGCTAAATATTGAAATTGAAGCCGATTACCCTTGGTGTTCTGTTTTTTCACCTTTTCCGGGAACTGAACTCACAAACTATGCTTTTGAAAACGGATTTTTGGACGACCAATTTGCTTACAACAGTTTGTCAAAATCTTTTTTCTTAGATTCTACAATTCAAATGCCTCACATTGAACAACTTGAAAATCTGCAAAAATTCTTCCAAACAGTTGTTCTTTTCCCCAAAAGTTTACCTTTAGTAAAAAAGTTAATCAAATTAAAACCAAACCAACTTTTCACTTGGTGGTTCGGATTGGTTTATTTTTACGTTTACCTTAAAAGCGAAAACCGTAACTTTTGGGAAACTTTTAGATTTGCACTTAGGAATTTCAAACACGTTTTAGTCAAACAATAAAATTGGAAAATAAAATGAAATCAAAACTCAAGACCTTGCTCCTTTTACTTTTCCTAAATGTTTTGTGCTTTTCACAAACTTTAACAAACTCAAATTTGCCAATTGTTGTCATTAACACAAACGGGCAAACAATTCCAAACGAGCCCAAAATTACAGCCGATATGGGAATCATTGACAACGGAATCGGACAAATTAACAACGTAAACGACCCCTTCAACGACTACGACGGAAAAATTGGAATTGAGCTTAGAGGCTCAAGTTCACAATCTTTTCCCAAAAAACAGTACGCTGTCGAAACACGTGATTTGAGTGGAAATCCTCTTAATGTTCCGCTTCTTGGAATGCCCGAAGAAAACGACTGGATTCTACACGCTCCGTACAGCGACAAATCTTTGATGCGAAATTACTTGGCTTACAATTTAGGAACTGAACTTGGCTGGTACGCAAGCCGAACACGCTTTTGCGAAGTTGTGATTAACGGCGATTACAAAGGTGTTTACATTTTGCTCGAAAAAGTCAAACGCGACGACAATCGAGTTGACATCAAAAAAATCCTTCCAAACGACAATTCTGGAGATGAACTTTCAGGCGGTTACTTAATCAAAATTGACAAAAGCACTGGAGCAAACAACGACGGTTGGGCTTCAACCTTTCCGCCTTACGCAGGTTCAAGCCACCAAATTCTTTACAAATACCACAACCCTGACCCAACTGAAATTACCAATGCACAAAAAACTTACATTCAAAATTTCATCTTTCAATTTGAATCAATGATGGATTCAGTGAATTATACGAATCCATTTTCTGGTTATTACGATTTGGTAAACATTGATTCCTTTGTGGATTTTTTCATAATGAATGAAATCGGGAAAAATGTTGACGGCTATCGAATCAGCACTTATTTGTACAAAGACAGAAACAGCGTTGATTCAACGCTTCATATCGGACCTCTTTGGGATTTTAATTTGGCTTTTGGAAATGCCGATTACTACGACGGTGAATTGACAAATGGTTGGCATTACGAGTTTCCTTTTACAGGAGACGGGAATCAAGTGCCGTTTTGGTGGGATAAATTTTATGCTGACCCATTTTTTCAGAACAAATTGGCTCTTCGTTGGCAAGAACTGCGAAGCGACATTTTGCACACTGATTCGCTTTGGGCTTACATTGACTCAACAGTTTCACTCTTGGATTCTGCACAAACTCGGAACTTTCAACGTTGGCAAATTCTTGACACTTACATTTGGCCCAACGCTTACGTCGGAATGACTTATCCAAATGAAATCACTTACTTAAAAACTTGGATTCAAGGTCGTTTGATTTGGATGGATTTACAAATTTCTCCAACACCAAGTTTTATTGATTGGGAAAAGCCTGAAAATATTTCAATAAATTACCCACTTGGTGGAGCCGAAACTTTCCATTTGGGCGAATTAATTAAATCGCCAACAACAAACATTGATTCAGTAACTTTTATCGGAAATTTCCCCCAGCTTCAAATTTACCAAAACTTTGATTCATTAACCGTAACCTCCTTTTTTGCAGGTGATTTTCTTTTAAAAGGACTTGGTTGGAAAAACGGCGAGATTGTTTTTCACTCTCCTTCTTACGAAGTCAAAGCAATTGCTTCCGACTTAACGACAACAAATTTACCGATTGTGGTGATTAATTCGGGAATTAACCAAATTCCTGAAAACAACAAAATTACTGCCCAAATGGGAATAATTTCAAACGGAAATCCGAACAATCTTTACGACCCTTTTAACGATTTTGATGGTTTTATTGGAATTGAAATTCTTGAAAATGAATCGAACCTTGAGACTTTCCCCAAAAAAGATTACTACTTGGAAACTCGCGACTCAAACGGAAATAACCTCAATGTTTCGCTTCTCGGAATGCCTTCTGAAAATGACTGGATTCTTTACGCTCCTTACAGCGACAAAACTTTAATGCGAAATCACTTTGCCTACACAATTTCAAACGAAATTGGAAATTACGCACCAAGAACAAAATTGTGTGAATTAGTGGTAAACAACGACTATAAAGGCATTTACGTTTTGATGGAAAAAATCAAACGTGACAAAGATAGAGTTGACATAAAAAAATTAGACGAAAACGACGTTAGTGGAAATGCAGTTACAGGAGGATACATTTTACAAGTAAATTCTAATTCCAACGAAGATTGGTTTTCAAATTTTCCACCTTTTAGCGGAGCAATTAAACAAATTTCTTACTCTTACAACTACCCTTCAAAAAATGACATTCAACCCGAGCAAGAAATTTACATTCAAAATTACATTCAACAATTTGAAACTTTGATTGACAGCAGTGCTTTTGACGCTGTTTTTGGCGGTTACTACGATTTTGTGAATTTTGATTCATTTGTAGATTTTTTCATTTTGAACGAGTTTGCAAAAAATGTGAAAGGATTTCGGCAAAATTTTTATTTGCACAAAGACCGAGACGACGAAAATGGAAAATTAACAGCAGGTCCAATTTGGGATTTTAACATTGCTTTTGGGAACGCAAATTTTTACGACGGAGCAGGTGCAACAGGTTGGATTTCGGATTTTAATCAGCCGAATGAAGAATTACAAATTCCGTTTTGGTGGAAAAAAATGATTCAAGATCCAATTTTTCAAAATTCCGTTTCAAAGCGTTGGGAAATTTTAAGAACTGATGAACTCCACAAAGATTCACTTTCTGCAAAAATTACAGGATTTGAAACTTACCTTGACCAAGCACAAAACCGAAATTTTACAAAGTGGCAAACCCTTGGAGAACTCGTTTGGCCCAACCAATTCGCTTTTCAAACTTACCAAAATGAAATTGTTTACTTCGAAAATTGGGTTGAAAGCAGAATTGATTGGATTGATTCAAATCTACCAACTCCTTCAAAAGTTACTTGGGAAAACCCTGAGTCAACTGTGATTCTCGCACCTTTACAACAGGCGACTACGATTAGCAAATCAACTTTTTACACAAGTTTAACGAATGTCGATTCTTTGTCGTTTTTTAGTGAAAATACTTCACTAACAGTTTCGCAAAACCAAGATTCAGTATTTTTTACAACGACTCAAAACGGCGAATTTGAAATCAAAGGAGTTGGTTACAGAAACGGGGAAAAAGTAGAGATTTCACCAAAATTTTTAGTAACAACCACTCTAACTGAAATTGAATCTAAAAACTCAAAACCTGAATACTTTATTTTAAGTCAAAATTATCCAAATCCATTTAACCCAACAACAGTGGTAAATTATGAATTACTAATTACTAATTACGAGAAAGGTAAATTGCTAATCTTTAACATTTTAGGCGAAAAGGTAAAAGAATTTGAACTTACTAAGAACAAAGGCTCAGTTATTTGGAATGGAACTAATTCGTTTGGAAAACAAGTCTCAAGTGGGATTTATTTTTACAGAATTGAGGTCGGAGATTTTAGAAAAACTAAGAAAATGTTGTTGCTTAAGTAGTTTTAAGAAAAACTCATTGGATGGCTTAGAGCCATACAATGAGAAAATACAGTTTTCCATCTGATGGATTATTACAAATTACTTTTCCAAAACTTCGATAGCTTGTGGTAAAATTACCAAAATTTCACAACCTGCTTTGCTCATTGGTTTATGAATACTTTCAGGAGGATAGTAAACGTATTCACCTTCGTGGTAAGTTTTACCACCTTCTTCAATGCTTCCTTTTAGAACAAAATATTCTTCACCTTTTGGGTGTTTATGCAAAGGTGCTGAACCTCCTGCTTCAAATTTTAGCAAAATTGACAAAGCAGTTGTTTCCTTGTCAAACCTCAAAGATTTGTAAAAAACTTTATTAGAATCTGGTAAAGGTCTCCAATCTTTTTCATTTGTATTGACTGACCAAAGTTCGTTATTCATTTTATTAATCCTAAGTTTTACAGAATGATTTTTAGTTTTAAATTGTAAATAAAGATAAAAATTTAAAGAATTTTAAATGCTTAATCAATTACCGAAAGCAGAATTACACATTCACCTTGAAGGTTGTATTTCTCCCAAGACAGTTTTAAGACTTATTCAAAGAAATAAAATCGAAACTGAAATTCAGACTTTAAAACAGGTCAGAAACCTTTTTCACTACAACGATTTTACAGATTTTTTAAAGGCTTTTGTTTTTGTAAGTAATTGCATTCAATCCGAAAGCGATTTTGAAATCATTACTCAAGAGGCATTGGCAAACCTAATTTCTCAAAATATTACTTACGTTGAATTCATTTTTTCTCCACCAATTTTTATATTTTATAAAAACTTAAATTACTTCAAAATTTTGGAAAATATTTGGAAAGCCTACGGAACATTTGCTAATAAAATCAAAATGAATTTGCAAATTGATTTAGTCAGAAACTGCGGTGAAGAAATGGGTTTTAAAACTCTAGAACTTGCAAAAAAATCGAAAGAATTTAATGTTGTAGGAATCAACCTTGGTGGCGATGAACTACAATTTCCTGCAAAGATGTTTGAGAGACATTTTTTAATAGCAAAAGATTTCGGATTCAAAACTTCTTGCCACGCTGGCGAGTGGGGAAATTCACAAAGCATTAAAGATGCTGTGAACTTACTCAAAGCTGACCGAATCGGTCACGGAATCCGAAGCATTGAAGATGAAAGTTTGATTGAACTTTTAGTAAGAAATGAAATTCCTCTTGAAGTTTGTCCGACAAGTAACTTAGAAACTAAAATAGTTAATTCTTACCAACAACACCCAATTCGTGAACTTTATGACAAAGGTGTAAAAATTACATTGAACTCCGATGACCCAAGTTTTTTCAAAACCAATTTGCAAAATGAAATTGATGTCCTTTTTGAGAATGAAATTTTTAGTGAAAAAGAATTAATAGAAATTTTACAAAATGGATTTAAATACTCTTTTGAAAAGTAGGCTCTAAAGTTGTATTTTAGCCCAAACAATTTGGATATTCAAAACGATGGCAAAAAAAATATTAATTTCAGAAAAAGACGTTAGAAGAGCTTGGCAAAAAAATGAACCTCTTGAAATCCCTCAAAACTTTCTTCTAACACCTTTAGCAAAAGATGCAATTAAAGAACTCAAAGTCGAAATTTGTGTCAAAAATCCTAACGAGGAAAAAGCACAAACCAAAACTACACCTAATTTCCAAACCAAATCTTTTGCAAAAGTTACAACTCCTCCTTCTGTTCACGAAATCAGTATTAATTGGGGCAAAATTGCAATCGGCTCAGACCACGGCGGTTTTGCAATGAAAGAATTCATCAAAAATTTACTTACCAAAAGTGGCTACGAAGTTTTAGACTTCGGAACAAATTCTTCAACAGAAGCTGTCGATTACCCAGATTTTGCAGAATCAGTTGCACTTAGCGTTGCCAGAAAAGAATCTTCGGCAGGAATTATGATTGATTCTGTTGGAGTTGCTTCTGCAATGGTTTGTAACAAAGTAAAAGGAATTCGAGCAGCAGTTTGCAATGATATATTTACCGCAAACAGTAGTCGTGAACACAACAATGCAAACGTACTAACTTTGGGCGGAAAAATTATCGGTGAAGCTCTTGCAAGTGAAATTGTAAAACTTTGGCTTTCAACTGATTTTACTGCTGGAAGGCATCAAAAACGAGTTAATAAAATCCACTCCATTGAAGCAAAATATTAGACTTATACCTTACCAAGTCCGTATTTCTTACAGTGAATAAATTTTAGCTAACAAATCTCATAGTTAAATCATTTACTTTTTGAAAAAATCCAAATTTTAATGTAAATTGTTTAGCTGTTAAAAAACTTAAAACTGAAAGAAATATTACGATGATTTATTTAACTGAAGAACAAATTCAAGTACGAGATATGGCGAGAGATTTTGCCCAAAACGAAATCGCTCCAGTTGCCGCAGAATTAGACGAAACAAGCACTTTCCCTGTTGACAATGTTGCTAAAATGGCTGAACTCGGTCTTTTTGGAATGCCTTTTGATGTAAATTATGGCGGTTCCGAAATGGACACAGTTTCTTGTAGCTTGGTAATCGAAGAATTAGCAAAAGTTTGTGCTTCTCATTCAATTACTGTTGGAGCTCATCTTTCACTCGGAACAACTCCAATTGCAATGTTCGGAAATGATGCTCAAAAAGAAAAATATATGCCTTCACTTTGTTCGGGTGAATACTTAGGAGCATTCGGACTCACCGAGCCAAATGCAGGAAGTGATTCAGGCGGAACTCAAACAACTGCTGTTCGTGATGGTGATAACTACATCATTAACGGTTCTAAAATTTTCATTACAAATGCAGCTTACGCAGGAACAATAATAATTACTGCCGTAACAGACAAAGACAAAGGCAAAAGAGGAATCAATGCTTTCGTTCTCGAAAGAGGAATGGAAGGATTGCACATTGGTAAAAAAGAAGAGAAAATGGGTTGGAGAGCATCTGACACAAGAGCTTTAACTTTTGACAACATTGTAATTCCAAAAGAAAATCTTCTTGGAGACCCTGGAGCCGGATTTGTTCAATTTATGAAAATTTTAGATGGTGGAAGAATCGGAATTGCTGCTCTTTCTTTGGGAATCGCAGAAGGTGCTTACGAAGCCTCTTTGGCTTACTCAAAAGAGCGTGCTCAATTCGGAAAATCAATTTCTAAGTTCCAAGCAATTAGCTTCAAACTCGCGAATATGGCGATGGAAATTGAAGCAGGAAGACAATTAATGTTAGTTGCTGCAAGATTAAAAGATGCTGGAAAAAACTTTACAAAAGAAGCAGCAATGGCAAAACTTTATTGCTCAGAATTGGCAATGAGAGTTACAACTGATGCAATTCAAGTTCATGGTGGTTACGGATACATTAAAGAATATCCAGTTGAAAGATATTTCAGAGATGCTAAAATCTGTGAAATTGGAGAAGGAACTTCTGAAATCCAAAGAATAGTCATTTCAAGAGAGATTTTGAAATAAATTTGAACACTCAATACAGGTTCACAAAATAGAATGGCTTTTTCATTTAAAAATATGTTTCTAAGTCAAGTTGCTATTGATTTAGGAACAGCAAACACTTTGATTTACGTCAAAGGTAATGGAATAATGCTTGATGAACCGTCAATCGTTGCTTACGACAAAGACGGTGAAATCATTGCAATTGGTTCAGAAGCTCGTGAGATGCTTGGTAGAGCTCCCGAAGACATAAAAATTATTCGCCCTTTGAGTGATGGAGTAATTGCTGATTTCGAAGCAACTGAACATATGCTCAAAAGTTTTATCAAAAAAGTTCAAATCATTCGCCCAACAATTATTGTTTGTATTCCTTCGGGAGTTACAGAAGTCGAAAAGCGTGCTGTTCGCGATTCTGCTGAACGTGCTGGTGCAAAACTCGTAAAACTAATTTATGAGCCAATGGCAGCAGCAATCGGAGTTGGTTTGGATATTGCACAACCTGTCGGAAATATGATTGTTGACATTGGTGGTGGAACAACCGAGATAGCAGTAATTTCACTTAATGGAATCGTTGTAAAAGAATCAATCAAAGTTGCTGGTGACGGAATGGACAAGGCAATTATGAATTTCTTCAAAAGAAAATACAATTTGCTAATTGGTGATAAAACTGCGGAAGAAATCAAAATTAACATTGGTTCTGCTTATCCTTTGGACAAAGAAGTTAAAACTTTAGTTAAAGGTCGCGATTTAGTTGCTGGAGCTCCAAAAGTAAAAGAAATAACTTCAGAAGAAATTCGTGAAGCATTGGAAATTCCTATTAAAAAGATTGTTGAAGCAGTAAAAATGACTCTCGAAAGAACGCCTCCTGAACTTGCTGCTGATATTCTTGACAGAGGAATTATGCTGACTGGAGGAGGAGCTTTGCTTAAAGGACTTCAAAAAAGATTGCAAACCGAAACAAACTTGGCAGTTCACGTTGCAGAAGACCCTTTAAGAGCTGTAGTTCTCGGAACAGCAAAAGCCTTAGAAAATATGACAACCTACGCAAAAGTTTTGATTTAAATTTATCGCCACAAGCTAAAAATTTAGTTTGTGGCTTTTTTCAATAATTTTAGTTGTGATTCCTTGAAAAAAGATTCAATCCAAAATTTAATCGAACCTTACAAAGAATACATTCTTTTAGGTTCTCTTCTCATTTCCTCTCTTTTTCTAATATTTTCAAATTCAAATCCACAAATCGCCAAATTCAGAATTTATGCATTAGAATTTGTAATTTCTATGCAAGATAAGGCGATTTGGATTCCTAAAATTTTTGGAGCAATTAGTGAAAATGAAGAACTTAGGAAGCAGAATTTTAACTTAACAATCGAACTCAACAATCTTCGTTTTGCAAAGCTTGAGAATGAAAAATTACGCAGTCAATTGAACTTTGTAGAAAATGTAAATTTGGAGTTAATTTCTGCGGAAGTTATTTCAAAAAGTGTTCTTGGTTCAGTAAATTCGATAATTTTAAATGTTGGCGAAAAAGACAGTGTTGAAATGAATATGCCAATTGTAACTGATTTGGGTCTAGTTGGAAAAGTTGTAAACATCAGCGAAAATTATTCTCTTGGTCAGCTACTTTTAGACAAAAATTTTAATGTTGGTGCAAAGATTCTTGGACTCGACATAACTGGGATTTTGACTTGGAAAGAAGGCAATACTTGCATTTTGCAAGACATTCCAAAGTCAGCAAAAATCTCAAGAGGAGATTCAGTTTTTACCTCTGAACTCGGAACTCTTTTTCCAAAAAATATTTTAATCGGAACAGTAAGTTATTCCGAAATCCCACAAACTGGAATATCACAATACATTGAAGTAAATCCTTCAGTTGATTTTTTAGCTTTAAGAAATGTTTTTATTGTGAAAGCTGAAAAGTATGTGATTCCAGAGGAGTTTGGCTACTAATGTTTTGGCAAAGCAAAGAAGTTAAAGAAAACATTAAATGGGTTTTTATTCTTTTACTACTCTATGTGATTCAAATTTTGTTTTCAGAAATCGCAAGAATTGGTAACTCAAAGCCTGACTTTCTTTTAGTCGGATTATTTTTCTTTGCTGTAAATAATTCACAAACAAGAGCAACTTGGGCTGGCTTTGGTTTAGGTTTGCTTGAAGATTTATTTTTGGCTCAAATGTTTGGATTAATGGCTTTTTGCAAAACTTTAGTAGGGTTTCTTTTTTGGTATTTAACTCCTAAAAAACACAATTTACTTTTGTATTTAGTTAGTTTTTTTCTTTTCTCATTTTTCCATTTTTTAATTTTTGACTTCGTTTACTTGGGAAATCTTTCCTTAGATTTCTGGGAAATTGTCGTCAAACACTCAATTCCAAATTCACTTTACTCGCTCCTACTCGTTGTAATTTGGATTCTCTACAAGCAGGTCAGAAAATAGAATTTACCAAATGTAATCGTCTGCAATTTCACGCTTTTCGTGTCCCGAAAGAATGTGCATTACACGAACTTTTTTGAGCATCACGGGCGAAAGATTATTTTTAGGAATGTATTTTATTACTCTTTTATAACGCGAAGCAATTACACTAAAAATGCTTCTTGGTGGTTTGTCAGCAACATAAATTACAAATTTTTCTTGTGAGTATTCAATCGCTGCAAGTAAAAGAATCTCAGCTTTCGATTCGAGCCAATAATAATCAGGGTCATTCCAAACATCAAACATTTTAAGAGGTGGAGAATTTAACATCAAACCTCCATACTCAACTCTTGAAATTCCTGGTCCAACCACATTCTCTTCTGGATTTGTTGAGTAAAAAGCCATATCCGATTCTTGAGAATGTTCTCCAAGCCAAGTCATACAGTAAGTGTAATTTTCATCTTTATCTTCGTCAAAAATTAAAACAACTGTTGAAGACGAGCCTTTAATTTGCAGATTTTCTTTGACATAAATTTTGTTTTCGTGCCAATTTCGAATCGTTTCACGAATGTCAATTCCATCTGCCAACGAAGTCTGAAAAGGAACTGTTCGGGAATGTTCTTCTGAAACTAATTGTAAACCTTTGTTCTTGAGAAAACTTCCGAAATCTTCAATTACAATGTCTTCTGGTGGAAAAGAACACATCGAATCAGCGTCAAATTCTTTTTCCCAATCACCTTTATTTTTTTCATACTTCCGCTTTTTAACATTAAATTTTGGTCTTTTCTTGCCCTTACCTTCCCAAAGTCTCCGAACTCGCATTTTTTTAGTTCCAAACCAAATGCTTTCAGGGTCTAATTTTATTGTTGGAAAAATTCCAGTCTCATTTTGGTAAGGGTAAAAAGTCAATAAATTCCAAAAATCGTAGCAAAAATTCTCGTCAATAATTCCTCTTGCAGCATAAAGAAGTTCGAAAAGTCTTGGCATTAATTTTCCCATAATCTTCGCTTGGTTTCTAACGAGTTGAAGGAATTGCTTTTTGGAAAGTCGCGAAACTTTTTCCCCTGTTTCTTTTTCATAAATTATTGAAGCTGTTTCAAAACAAGCAAGAATCAAATCTTCGCGACTCTGCCCTTTCGAAAATTTTTCAAAAACATTCCAACTCTCTTCTTCGATTAATTCTTCGGTTGTCTTTTTTCTGTGAATTGAGTTAAGATTTTTTACAAATTTTAAGTCTCCAAAATCTTTCTCAACAATCTTTCTCTCTGTAAAGAACTCAACATTTGAGCGAAAATTTTCAAAAGCAGAATTCAAAACCGCCCACTCTGAAAGAACTTCTCTTGTACTTTCAGGGTGTAAATTAAAAATTCCAATTGTAGGTTTTGTCTGCTGAAAGAAGGGTCTAACGTTACAGTTCTCAAATTTTTCAAAAACACTTTGTAAGTGTGAGATACCAATTAGAACTAAAATTTTCTTATGATTTTGTATGGCTTTTTGAATGTTAAAAGCCATAACATTTTCACGTAAAATATCTTCGTCTGACTTTTTAAATTCTTGTTCTAAAATTGTCTCGAAATAGGCTTTCGCTCCAAGCACTGAAATCGAATGTGTGTCAGGAAAACTCTCAGAACTCATTGGACAATTTTCGACGTCAGCGTCAATTGTAAAAATTGGGATATTTTTTTCTTTTGCAAGTCTTCCACATTCTACAAATGAATCACAAGGCTCAAGAATGAAATAAGTTGTTTCCTTTCGTTCCAACAAAATTACTGGAATTTCGGGCAGAGAATTTAACGCTTCAGGAAAATGAGTTTGTAAGCTCTCAGGAAGTTCAAGTAAAAGGCAATCAGGCTCGATTTCTTGAAAAACATTTCTTGCATTCAAAGTTGATTCAAAATTTCCGTGCAAAATCGGAACAAAGTAAACATTATTTTTTTGTAAATAAAAAGGCTTCAAATTAATGACTAAAGATTAATGAATGATAAAAGTAATGCCTAAAACTTAACAAATTTTAGGCATTAAAAATATAACTCAAAATTATTTTCAAATTATTCATTATCCGAAATGTTTTTCAAAAACTTCCGAAATAACGTCATTCTCAAAACCTTTACTTTGAAGGAAACGCCAAATCTTTCCTTTCGATTGATAATTCACTTCTTTGATAGTTTGCAATTTTTTCAAAAGAAGTTTTTTTGCAGCTTCGAATTGACTTTTCTCTTCAATCATTTCGTCTAAAAGGTCTTCAAAAACCAATTCTTTAATCCCTTTCCTACGAAGTTCGTAACGGATTTTTATTTTTCCAACACCGCGTAAAATTGATAAATCGTGAATCATTCTTTTTGCTAGCTCCTTATCGTCTAAATAGTTTAGCGTTTTTAATTCCCCGACAACATCGTCAACAACTTCTTCTCTAAATTTCTGAAGTTTCTTACGAATTTCTAACTCTGAGAAAAATTTACGAGCAACTAAACCAAAAGCTTTTCCCCTAGCTTTTTGTAGTTCTTCACAAAGTAGGATTTCCTCAATTTTTGCTTCTTTGAGGAAATCCCCTTCTTTTATCCTAAATTCAAAAAATGTTTTCTCGGAAACACCAAATGCAAATTCATTATTCAGAAAAACAGAATACCTTTGGTCTGTTTTCTTCTGAACTTCGATTTTTGTAATTTTACCTTCTGTTTCCATTTAAAACTAAAATTTTGTCAATTCGTCGTCGTCAAGTTCGTTGAAAGAAGAAATTAAATCTTCTTCCGAAGGTGTTTCGTCTTGTTTAGCTTCTTCTTTTTTAGTAGAAGACTTAAGGGCTTCCAATGCTTTTTCATCTAAAATTCCTAAAGAAGCTTTAGTTTTTAACTTGATTTCTTCAAAGAGGTCTTCATTCTCAAGCAAGTAAGCCATTGTTTTCTCTTTACCTTGACCAACTCTTTCATCATTGTAAGAATACCAACTTCCACTTTTTTTCAAAACATCTTCTTCAACTGCTAAATCTATCAACTCACTAGTAAATGATATTCCAACACCAAAACGGATATCAACTTCTGCTTCTTTAAATGGAGGTGCAAGTTTGTTCTTTTTAATTTTAACCTTAGTTCTATTCCCAATAATATCAGCTCCATTTTTGATTGAACCAATTCTTCTGATTTCAATCCTTACACTTGCGTGAAACTTTAAAGCACGACCTCCTGGAGTTGTTTCAGGACTTCCGTACATCACACCGATTTTTTCTCTAATTTGATTTACGAAAAGGACACAAGTATTTGTTTTTGAAATAATTCCTGTGATTTTCCTTAAGCCGTGAGACATCAATCTTGCTTGTAAACCTACGTGAGAATCTCCCATATCTCCAGCAACTTCTGCTCTTGGAACAAGTGCTGCGACAGAATCAACAACAATCAAATCTACTGCTCCACTTCTTACTAAAGTTTCCACAATCGCAAGAGCTTGTTCACCATCATCAGGCTGAGAGACCAACAATTCGTCCAAGTCAACACCTAAATTTTTTGCATATTCTGCATCAAGAGCGTGCTCAACGTCAATGAAAGCTGCTAATCCACCAGCTTTCTGTGCTTGTGCAATTACGTGAAGTGTCAAAGTTGTTTTACCAGAAGATTCAGGACCATAAATCTCAACAATTCTTCCTCTTGGAACACCACCAGTTCCTAAGGCTTTATCAACTGAAATTGAGCCAGTAGAAATTACTGGAACATTAAGTTTTACTCCTCCTCCGAGTTTCATAATTGCACCTTTACCAAATGATTTTTCTATTTCAGAAACCGCATTTGAAAGTGCTTCTTTTCTTGGGTCCTTAGCTAATTTCGATTCTTTTTTTGCTTTCGCCATTTTTTTCTCCGAAAGGTTTTATTTTTAAATTTATTAATTATCTAATTTTGTGGAATCAATTTAAGCAACTAAATTGACAACGTATTGTCACAAAAAATAAAATATTCTTATTTTTTTTAAAATTGATGTGAGTAAACAAAAAAAGGGAAGCCAAATTGACTTCCCTTTTTTTCTTATCGCAATAATTTTTTACTTAGAAAGTGAAACTACATAGTCTCTAATTGCTTTAATCTGTTTGTCAGCGTCACCGTCCAAAATATTTGGATCAAGCGGATACCTAACACCTTCTTCTTCGTCATAGTAAAAGAAGCCAGGCATTTTAGTTCCTGGAGTAATTGCTGCTGGGTTTTCCAACCACTTGATTAACCAATCAGGTTGTAGCCTTGATTTAACATTTCCTAAATCTGGAGCTAGATTAGCTTCGTCTAAATTAGGAGAAGCATAACCATTAACTAAGTGACATTTAGTACACTGAGCAACATTGAACAATTTTTTACCATCATTCAAGTGAGCCTTGTTGATTTCGAAGTCATCGTAATAAGTCAAATTCAAATCTTTTTTAACAGCACCTGTAAAATACTTATGAACTTCAGTGATTTCTTTATCATCAAAACCGAAACTTGGCATTCTTATTTTTAACCAAGGTCTAATTGGAGTTACATCATTCAAGAATTCAGTTAACCAATTCTCTTGAGTTTTATCTCCTTGACCAAGAAGTTTTGGTGGAGCTAAGTCAACATTCTCAAAATGTGCACGAATGTAACCGCCAAGTTCACCATCTTCATCCTCAGGATAGTTTCCAATACCATTTTCAAAAGTATGACAACCAACGCAATTTCTTTGTCTTAAGAAATTCTGCCCTTCAAAAAAGTTTCTTTTTGAATCTGATAAATCTTGAGCGTATTTCTCATTTAAGAAATTACCATCCCAACTTTTGAGTAAAACTGTTACTGCATGGGCTTCGTAATCAGTCATTTCAAAGTCTGGCATCATACTTACAATTCTTTCAGTTGAGAAACCTCTTGGCTCTTTAACTTTATGGTAAACCCAAGATTGCCAAGTTCCTTCAACTTCTTTTTCACCAGAAACTCTATCACCAAAGTCAAATTCGTCAACTGTTTTCTTAGCAATTGTACCTAAACTAACTGAAACTTTACCTTCACTTTCAGTTCCATTGATAGCATGACAAGCGTAACAACCATTTTTTAAAACAGTATTTTTACCAGCTTCAATTTTTTCAGCAGAAGTTAAATCGCTGAGAGCAACTGATGGTTTGTAATTTGGATCTTTTAAAGTAAGTAAGTAAGCTACAATATCTTCAGCTTCTTTGTCAGAAAGTCTTAAGCTAGGCATTTTTGATTCTGGGTGATATTTTTTAGGATTTTTTACCCAATCATAGAGCCAAGAACCATTTGCCTTGTTACCAATTTTATTCAATTCAGTACCGAAGCTTACACCTTCTTTAAGTCTATTTTCAGAAGTAATTTCATTTCCAACAACGTGACAAGCTTGACAACCAACTGCTTCAACTAATTCTTTTCCATTTGCAACAGAACCAGTTCCTTTATAGCCTTTAACGGGTTTATAGTCATTGGTTTTATTTAAACTAAGTAAGTAAGCTGTTACATTTTCAGTTTCTTCATCGCTCAAATAAAAATTAGGCATTCTAGTATTTTTATAGAATTTCTTTGGGTGCTTAATCCAATCCGCAATCCATTCAGGATTTGATTTTTGAGCAATATTATTCAAAGGAGGTCCAACTTTTTCAGCATCAACATTTTCGGTCAAAGGAACATTATGGCAGCCATAACATCCAAAGTCCATTACAATTTTTTTACCATAAAGCATTGTTTCTGCTCCTGGCAAATAGTTAGCCGTGCTGTGACAACCAAAACAAGAAGTCTGTGTATAATTATGTTTTGCCGTTTCAAGATTTGCTTGAACATAAGGATCCATAACAGTTTCATACATTGGAGCTAACCAGTGATGATCGCCTTCGTGTGCATCGTGTTCAGTTAAAGCAATTCCTTGACCAGCGTGACAACTTGTACAACCTAATTGAGATGGTTCGTGAATTTTCAACAAATCGTGTTCGTCATTATGGTAACTGTAAGGTTGTGCAACATCAGCACCTTTAAATACAGGATCATTGATTCCCATATGACAAGACTCACACCTTTCAACTTTTGGTAAATGATCACCAAAGTTTCCTTTTGTAAAATCTGCTATCACGTATTGTTTGATTTCAATTGAAGCATCTTGAGTACTTTGAACTTTTTCTTCTAAGAAAGTAACAGCATCAGTTTTAGCATTTCTTTCTTTAATAAGTTCTCTCAATTCAGACTGAACCTTTTCAAGAGGAGCACTAAATTCAGCAATTTCTTTCTTTTTCTCAAAAATCTTAGGTTCAATAGCTTTTATGATTTCCTCTTCTTTACGAAGTTTTTCTTCATAACTACTACCATCTTCGCCTAAATATCCTGAGTGTTTGTAAAAGTAATAAAACTCATCAGAATTAGATTTAGCAAATTTCTTCTCATTTTCTAAATCTTTTAACTCGAAGTTTAAGTCAACTAATTTGGTTTCGATACTTTGCATTTCAGCAGAATTTAATTCAGCTTCTTTTACTGCTATCTGTTCTTCCAAACTTTGGAGTTCGCCAGAATCTATTTCACCTTTAGCTTCTTCAATTTGCTTTGACAAAAGCTCAAGTTTTAAACTTTTAAATTCTTCTTGATAGTTTTTCCAAGGTCTTCTAACGTAAGTTTCGTCAAAAACAGCTCCGATTGTGAAAACAGCTAATAAACCACTAAAGAATAAAAACCAATTCCCTAATCGTTTTTCAGGTGAACCATTATCACTCATTAATTTATTCCTTTGTTAAATTCTTAAACGTTAAACCAAGGAGTAATCCAAACATATTTAATGTTTAGTGCTACTCTAAGTATCATTTTAATTACAACGCCAATCATCATTAGATAAAGCTGAGAAATAGTGATGTAACGTACTATTCCCATCTTTTTCCAAAGTTCAGGTTTGCTTTTCTGTAGCCAAACCATAGGAACAATTGTTCCAACGGCAAAATATCCCATCACAATTATTCCACCAAAAGCACTTGCCGTCCAATAATCTCGAATCCCAAATAATTCGTGGAAATCAACATTAACGAGAGCTACAACTTTATGTGGATCCCAAGCAGCCCAAGGAGCAAACCAGTTCCATCCAGGTCCTCTTAAGAATGTTCCAGAAATAATTAGGACAATCCAAAGAATCAAGAATCCAAAGCAAAAAGTAAGGATTGCAAATTTACGTTCTTTGTAAGTGTAATAACCGTTTCCTTTCTCATTGAAATCTATGTATGGAATTGCCATTAAACCAACAATGATAATTGAAGGCAAAATAACACCCGCTATCCAAGGGTCAAAATAAACTAACAATTCTTGAAGGCCCAAAAAGTACCAAGGTGCTTTTGAAGGATTAGGAGTTTTTGCTGGATTCGCAGGTTCTTCAAGGGGTGCGTCAATTCCG